>CAYXTO010000004.1:0-303706 GCA_964468045.1 uncultured Caenibius sp.
CAATCCTCCTTACTTCACAACCTCAAATCTGTGCCATCGGTGCTGACGGGAAACAATAGCCCTCGAGCTCGTCAGAAACCTCGTTGGTTATGATGCGGATCGCGCCAGCCGAAGCATTGCGCCCGAACAGAACTCCTTGAGGCCCCTTCAGGACCTCGACCCGTTCTACATCGACAAAATCGAGCACGATCGCGGACTGACGGGAGATATAGCGGTTATCGACATAGGTCGCGACACTCGGATCAAGACCATTTTGCAACAGGCGGCTGCCGACACCGCGAATGTAAGGCTGCGCCAAGGCCCCGGTATTGTTGTAGACGATGGCCGGATTCGCGACCGAGAGCGATTGTGAATCGGTGATTCCGACCTTGACGAGACTTTCACTCGTATAAGCTGACACAGCTACGGGGATGTCCATCAGGTTTTCCGATCTCCTGGTGGCGGTGACCACGTTGTCCCCATAGGCAGGATCTGCCGCTTCCTGAGCGAAAGCCATGGACGATATCGGCATCGTAGTTCCCGCCAGCATCCACGCGACCAAACGGACCGGATTCTTCGCAGTCTCCATTTGACTCTCCCTTTTCCGCGCTTGCCACCGCCAAGATGGGCAAAGCGCGCTCGCTTCCTTTTTCTATCGAATCTTAAAACAAATGATTGTTTATATCACTCGCATTAATTTTTAATGCTGTCAATCCAATCATCCGTCTGCTCTGCAAGTGCCTGATTATCAGTCAATCGAAAGAGGTCGACGGCCTCAGCGGTCGTGTTTTGAATCGGCGAAGCGGCTACATCATGCGACCCGGAAAGATCATCAACGTTAATGTTGACTTATACCACGTTTAATTTCGTGTCAATCGCCTTAAATATGTCGAATGCCTTAAATTTTACCATGGGGAAAATGGGCCGCACAAACGAACGGATGTCCCTCCGGCTAATCCTCTAAAACTCGCGATTTTCGGCTTATTTCAGCGCATAGGCAGAGCTCTACTGCCTGACAGAAGGCCTCTCATTTTCATATTGGCCCATTATCGCTGGCCAATATGATGAACCTCGGTGTCGCCTATAGGCTTCCGCTAGGTTAAGGGGCTAACAGAAGCTCCCGGAAGTGAACGCCAGACATGTCGAGCAAGAATATTCCTCATTCCCGCCCCAGCAGACGGAACTCATCATCTGCCAAAAGCCAGCTCGAGCTGATGCAGGCAGCTGAAGCGCTCGTAGGCCGTTACGGCCTTCGGGGAGTATCCGCACGAGCCGTCGCTGAAGCCGCCAAATTCAAGAACAACACGTCGGTGCAATATCATTTTGGATCGCTCGACAATCTGTTCGAGCATCTTCTCCGATACAGGATGGGGGAGATGGAGCCATATCGGCAAACGATGCTGGATGATCTCGGATATCGACCCGGCGATCAAATCGAGCCTCGAATGGCGATCGAGGTTATCTGCATTCCTCATCTGAAATTGCGCAACAGAAAGGGCGAATTCCCTTACGCGACTTTTCTTTGCCAATATCTGCCCGAGAGATTTCCGGGAGGCTTTGACTGGGTGATGCAACCTTCATCAGGCAGTCCCAGTGTAATTTCATCCCTGATTTCCGAATTCCGGAAGTCCTTTTCCGAAATGCCGGAGACTCTCTTCAATCGGCGATTAGCAAGTGCCACGCTGCTTTTTCTGAACAATCTTCGCGGCATTGGCAAAACCGCGACAACTGCTGAGGATGTGAGCGAGGAATTCCTTATCCAGGACTCCCTCCGTCAGGCGGAAGCGGCGATGACCGCACCGGTTTTGGGGCTTTGAGCGATGAATCGCGCCTCATTCATGATCCCTCGTACCAGGGCGATCCGCCAGCCCAATTTCGATCAGGCAAGAGCCCCAACAACTTTCTTTGAAAGCCACTGAAGCGCCTTTCACTGCTGCCTCCCGATATAGTCGGCCAGCACGCGTGCATGATTATGCAACTCGTCCCGAGCAGCATACAGGAGCGTGACCTTCCCTTTCCGGATCAAACCGCGCAACTCCGCGACGGCTTCGTCCTTTTCTTCCAGTTCCTTCCGATAGCGATCCCGGAAAGCCTTGAAGCGAGCGGAGTCATGGCCGAACCATTCGCGAAGTTCCGGCGAGGGCGCGATGTCCTTCAGCCACAGATCCAGCGCCGCCGCATCACGACCAACGCCACGGGGCCAGAGCCGATCGACCAGGACCCGACACCCGTCATCCTTGGAAGGCGGCTCGTAGATCCGCTTGATCGCTATCTTTCCCTTCATCAGCCACGCCGCGGTTTGTGCCCGATCCAGGCGGGAGGATCGCTTGCCGGGAAGGATTCGATCGAGGCCTCGTCAACCTCATCGAACAATCGGCCCTCGTCGAGCAAGGCCCTCGCCTGCCTGGAAATCTCCTCGATCAAGCCATCGAGGATCGAGGTATCATCCGGGCGTTCCGGAGCGGCGACGCAGGAACAGAACCGTTGAACCACGATTTCCCTGACAAGGCTGTCGAGATTGCGATCCTGCGTGCGATGACGCTCGGCGATGAAGCGCGCTGTCTCGGCAAGCTGCTCTGGCCGGATCGGATCATCATATTCATGAGTCATCGGAATGCTCCTGTTCCGCCAGCAGAAAGGCGATGTCCGCGCCGACACGCATGTCATCCTCCACCCCGAGACTTTGCTTGCGCAACCGGCCCCAACGATCGATCAGGATCAAGGTCGGCGTTCCCTGCATGGCATAGGATCCCATTGTCTGCGGGATCGGGCCGGTGACGGCCGGGGCATCAATGCCTATCGGGAAGGTCAGCCGGTATTCATGGATAAAGGCGGCAAGCGCTTCGGGTGTCATGGCCGCGTGATGCTCGAAGACCGTATGCAGGCCGACCACGGCCACGCGGGATGCGTCGAACAGGCGAGCGATCCGCTGGGCTTGCGGGAGGCCATGCTGGACACAACCGGGACAAAGCATCTGGAAGGCATGCAGTGCGATCACGCGCCCTGCAAAGTCGGCCAATTCCAGAGGTCGATCAGTGTTGAACCACTGGCTGACTTGCCATCCTGGTGCAGCCCTGGGTCTGGATAGGTCCATCTCTGCCTCCGCCGCGACCGCGCGCGGCTATGCCGTGTGGAACAGGGTCATCATGCCGCCAAGCGCAATCCCGAAGACCATGATCATGATCCCCGCAATGCGCAGTATATAAGTCAGCGGATCTTCATCGCTATTGTCCTGGCCGAATTGCGACGGCGACCGTCGCGGGCGACCAAGGAGGCGCCGGACGAAAGCCTGCCGGAACGCCATGGTGAATCCGATCACCGCCAGAACAGCTCCGAAGAAGACGACGATCAGCACATGAGCGGACATCGCACCCTTCCTTTCATATGTTCTTCACCGGCATGGCGATCATTCGCTTCCACATGCCGTCAACCCATCTTCCAGGCCCGCAATCAAATCCTCTTCAGCTTCGAGGCCCACGGACAGTCTCAGCAGACTGTCGCTGATCCCCGCCGCAGCCCGTGCCTCCTCGCCCATATCAGCATGAGTCATCGTAGCGGGATGGGCAACGAGACTCTCCACCCCACCGAGCGATTCCGCGAGGGTGAAGTATTTCACGGCCTCAATGAACTGGCGAACTGCCGCGACGCCGCCCGCAAGCTCGAAACTCAGCATCGCGCCGAAGCCGCGCTGCTGGCGCAAGGCAATGGCATGGCCGGGATGAGCAGCAAGGCCGGGATAATGGACCGTGCTGACGGCTGCATGGCGTTCGAGATACTGCGCGACCGCCATGGCATTGACCTGTTGATGTTCCATGCGCGCAAACAGGGTGCGCAGGCCCCGCAGCGTAAGCCATGAATCAAACGGCGCGCCCGTGCTTCCCACGACGTTGCCCCAATCGCGCAATTCCTCGGCCTGGACAGGATCGGCCGCAATCACGGCGCCGCCGATGACGTCCGAATGGCCGTTGAGGTATTTGGTCGTGGAATGAACGACATAATCGGCGCCGAGCCGGATCGGCTGCTGGATGGCGGGCGAAAGGAAAGTATTATCGACCGCGACGAGGGCGCCAACCTCCCTTGCCCTGGCGCATAGGGCAGCAATATCCACCACGCGCATCAGGGGATTGCTGGGCGTCTCGATCAGGACCAGCGCCGGCACCTCTTCCAGCGCGGCGGCAAAGGCGGCTTCGTCGGATTGATCCACGAAGCGCACCGAAACATGGCCGCGCGCGGCACGCGCCTTGAGCAGCCGCATCGTGCCGCCATAGCAATCATGCGGTGCAAGCACGAGATCGTCGGGCCGTTGCCGCCCGATGAGAAGGTCGAGCGCCGACATGCCGCTCGATGTGATGACAGCGCCGGCGCCCCCTTCCAGCTTTCCCAATGCAGCCGCCAGAAGATCGCGGGTCGGATTACCGGCGCGGCCATAGTCATAAGTGCGCGGCTGCTCATAGCCCGCGAACTCATAGGTGCTGGACATATAGAGCGGCGGCGCAACGGCGCCGAAAGCGGAATCGGTCGCTACACCATGAGCGGCTGCGATTGTCTGAGGGCGCGGATGGGGATTCTCCTGATCAGTCATTGAAGAAGCGCCCTTCCGTTACCTCGCGGACGATGCCGGCCCGAATGGTGAAATCCCCGAAACGCTCGCCCGGCTCGCGTTCGCGGGCATAGCGGCCGATCGCATCAGCCAGCACCTCCAGAATTACCGGTTCGCCAACGTTTTCACGGATCATCCGGTTGAGCCGTTCCCCATGAAAACCACCGCCGAGATAGAGGTTATACTTGCCCGGCGCACGCCCGGTAAGTCCGATTTCAGCGATATAGGGACGCGAGCAGCCATTGGGGCAACCGCTCATGCGCACAGTGATCGGTTCGTCGGAAAGACCATTCTCCGCAAGGATTGCCTCGATCTTATCAAGGAGCGTCGGCATGTAGCGCTCACTCTCCGCCATGGCCAGGCCGCAGGTCGGCAAGGCCACGCAGGCAATGGCGTTGCGGCGCAAGGTGGATGCGCTTTCGCTCTCCAGCCCGTGTTCGGCCAGCACCGCGTCGATGGCGGCGCGGTCATCGGATTTGACGCCTGCGATGATGAGGTTCTGGTTAGGCGTGAGGCGGAACATGCCGCGATGGATACCCGCCACGTCGCGCAGCGCATCGAGCAGTTTCAGGTCCAGCCGGCCGCTCTGGATGAACAGCGTGCGATGGTGGCGGCCGTCGGGCGTCGTGTTCCAGCCATAGCTGTCGCCATTGGACGTGAAGGCAAAGGGACGCGCATCCTCGAACAGTGCGCCCATGTAACGCTCGATCTCGGCCTTGATCCAGTCGAGACCCTTGTCATCGATGGTGTATTTGAAGCGGGCGCGCTGGCGGTCCTTGCGATCGCCGTAATCGCGTTGAACCGCCATCACGGCATCGGCGCAGGCAATCATCTGATCCGCCGGCACGAAACCGATGACGCTGGCGAGGCGCGGATAGGTTTCCGGCGCCTGGTCGGTACGCCCCATGCCGCCGCCAATGGCGACATTGAACCCTTCCAGCCCGCCCGGCCCGTCAATGGCGATGAAGCCTAGGTCCTGCGCATAGACGTCGATGTCGTTCGAGGGCGGCAGGGCGAAGCCGATCTTGAACTTCCGGGGCATGTAGGTGCGGCCGTAGAACGGCTCCTCCGGCCCGGACGAAGCCACTCGCTGGTCGCCATACCAGATCTCATGATAGGCGCGGGTCTTGGGGATCACATGATCACTGACCCGCTTCGCCATCGCTGCGACCTCCGCATGAAAGCGCGAGCTTTGCGGATCGACCGTGCACATCACGCCGCGGCTATCGTCACCGCAGGCGGCAATGGTGTCGAGCAGCGTTTCGTGCAGGCCCTGGATGATCGGGCGCAGGCTGTCCTTCAGGACCCAATGGAACTGGAACGTCTGCCGTGTGGTGATCCGCAGGGTTTCACCGCCATGGGCGCGGGCCAGTTCATCGAGCTTGAGCCACTGCGCCGGGGTGCATACCCCGCCGGGCAGGCGCACACGGATCATGAACTGATAGGCCGGCTCCAGCTTCTGGCGGCGGCGCTCATCGCGCAGATCACGGTCGTCCTGCTGATAGATGCCGTGGAACTTCATCATCTTCACGTCATCGGCCGATGGGACGGCGCCGGTAATCCGGTCGAGCAACCCCTCGGCGATGGTCCCGCGCAGGTAGTCGCTGGCATCCTTCATGCGCTCATCGGCGCTCAACCGGTCGAGCGGCTGGGAAAGGTCATGGCTTCGGTCGATGGTGGTGGTCATGATCGTGTCTCAGTAAACGTCACGCTGGTAGCGGTGATCCGCCTGGAGCGAGCGGACATAATCCTCAGCCGCCTCGCGCCCGGTGCGCGCCTCGCTTGCGACGATGTCGATCAGGGCTTGATGGACATCGGGTGCGAGATTGGTCGCGTCGCCGCAGACATAGACATGGGCGCCGTCCTCCAGCCAGGCGAAGATATCGCGCGCGCGCTCCTTCATGCGATGCTGGACATAGGTCTTTTCCGCCCGGTCGCGCGAGAAGGCAACGTCCATCCGGCCGAGCGTGCCATCCTTCAGCCAGCCCTGCCATTCGGTCTGGTACAGGAAATCCGTGCGGAAATTGCGTTCGCCGAAGAACAGCCAGCTCTTGCCCTGCGCTCCGACCGCCTCGCGCTGCTGCAGGAAGGCCCGATAGGGGGCGACCCCGGTTCCGGCACCGATCATGATGATCGGCGCGTCGCTCTCAGGCAGCCGGAAATGCGGATTACTCTGGATATAGATAGGCAGCACCGTATCGGGCTCGGCACGGTCGGCCAGTAGGCCGGATGCAACTCCGCTGCGCGGCTCGTCATGCAGCGTATAACGCACGGGAGCGACTGTCAGATGCGCTTCCTCCGGCGCGGCTTCCAGACTTGACGCCAGCGAATAAAGGCGCGGCTGCAACGGGCGCAGGGCCGATACGAAGCCCTGCGGCATCACCTCGCTTACCGGGAAACGGCGAACGATATCGACGATGTGATGCGTGCGCAGGAAAACGGAGCGCTCCCCGGAACGGTCCTCCTGCTGCAATTGTCGGAGCGCCGACGCCTCGGACAGCATGGCCCAATAATCGAGGAAGCGCGGCGTGGCGGCGGTGATCTCATAGCGATATGTGAGGGCCTCGCCGAGCGTGAGCGCCTGACCCTTGAGTTCGATTTCCGTCTCGGCCGGATGCCCGAGCGCATCGAGCAGTGCGTCGACCACAGCAGGATCGTTCGGGGCAGCGATGCCCAGGGCATCCCCCGGCTCGAAAGACAGCCCTGACCCGGCAAGCGAGAACTCGATATGGCGGGTCTCCTTGCTCGAATCCCTGCCGACAATCGCGATATTCTCGATCACCGCCGCAGGGAAAGGATTGCGCTTGTCATAGAGTGAGGACGCGTCCGGACTCGCGGTCACCTGGGCAGCCACGGCGGCATGGGCGGGCGCAGCTTCGGCTTCGGCCGACAGTTGTCCCACGATAGCCTCTATCCACGCGGCCGCCGCGTCCTCGTAATCGACGTCGCAATCGACCCTTTCGGCCAGCCGCGCGGCCCCGAGTTCCTCCAACCGCCGGTCGAGCCGCTTGCCCGCCTGGCAATAGTATTCATAGGTGGAATCGCCCAGCGCCAGCACGGCGAAGCGCACCCCATCGAGCTTGGGCGCCCTGCGGCCTTCCACGAATTCGAAAAAGCTCGTCGCGGGTTGCGGCGGATCACCCTCGCCGTAAGTGCTGACGACGATAAGCACATCCTGTTCCTGGCCGAGCTGGCGGACCTTGTAATCCGCCATGTCGACCATGGTGCAGGAAAGACCCTTCCCTGTCGCGGCCGCTTCCAGAGCGTGCGCCAGTTCGGCGGAATTGCCGGTTTCCGTTCCATAAAGAATGGTGAGGCCGCGCGCGGCCGTCGCACCGGAGGACACCGACTGCGGCAGGGGCAACCGCAGGCCGGCATCCAGCCCGGCGAAATAGCCACTGAGCCATCGCACCTGCATCGGGGCCAGCGACCGGGTCAATTCCTCCACCAGTCGCCATTGTTCCAGGGACAGGGGATTCCCCGACGGTTCCGGTGCAGTCATCTGCGGTAGTCCTCGGCGCTGGCTCCCTTTCCCGTGCTCCGGCCTGATCAGTCAGGATCCTCTCCGGGCACTGTTGTCATGAAGCATATTTCACTCAGACCCCGATCCTGCGCAATCCGTTGCCATAAGACAAACGACTATTATTGCTGTTTTATAGAAAATATATTTCTATGAATCGGACATCCGGGATCCGCTTGTGAGGAGGCAATAGCGCTCGAACGGATGCTTTCGATTCCTCCCGCCCTTTATTTCGAAACGCCGGCCTGTAGCGCCTGAAAGATGAATGAAGGGGATGGGCGTTCATGGAAAGAGACAAAGCCCGCGCGGTTTGTTAAGCGCACTCCGTGACTTCAATCCTACCCTCCCGGCGGCCCGAAATTGCGATCGATTTCGGCACCGCGAACGTACGTGTTATTCGACGCGACGACGGCATCGTGTTCGATGAGCCATCCCTGTGCTGTTTCTCTCGTCAGCATGGGACGACTGGCCTCGTCGCGGCCGGGGCCGAGGCGCACGCCATGGTCGATCGCACCCCGACCCACCTCCAGATGAAACATCCGCTCTGCCGGGGTGTGTTGCAGGATATCGACGCGGCCAAGGAATTGCTGCGCTATGCGATGTCGCGCGCGGGGGGACGCAAGCGGATGCGCGCGCCCAGAGCCCTGTTCGGCGTGCCGGCAGACGCCACCCAGGCTGAACGCAATGCCCTGCTGACCGCGGCCGATGATGCCGGATTCGGGGCCACGACACTTGTGGCGGAGCCGCTTGCCGCAGCCATAGGCGCACAGCTTCCGGTCCATGATCCGGCCGGCTCCATGATCATCGAATGCGGAGCCGGCACCACGGAGGTCGCGGTTTTTTCGCTCGGCGGCCTGTGTGTGACAGGATCAGTCCGCATCGGCGGAGCCACGCTCAATCGGGCCATCGCCGATCAACTGCATTTGCGTCACAAGTTCCTGATCGGCGACCTTACCGCCGAACAGCTCAAGCTCGATTATGTCGGCAGGCGGCGTGCGCCGTATTGCAGCGAGGCAGACGTCATATCCGTCAGGGGGCGGTGCTTGCGGGCTGGATTGCCGATGTCGATCGAAGTCGAATTGTCGGAGCTCGACATGGTCGTGAAGAAGCATATCCAGCAGATCGTCAGTGTGGTGCGGGACGTGCTCGGACGTACGGCGCCCGAGATCAGCCAGGACATCCATGATCGTGGCGTTGTCCTGACCGGCGGCGGCGCATTGATGCCGCTGATGAGCGGAATGATTGCCGCAGCCACGGGTTTGCAGGTCGAAATCGCCGAGCAGCCGACGCAATGCGTAGCGAACGGGCTGCATCGAATGCTGGCGGGATAATACGTTCCATCTTCTGGCCGGGCCTTCGCCGGCCTCGCCTCAGGTTCTTGGAACCCGAGGAATCACAGGACCCGCATGACAACCACCAAGCTCCGCCTCGGAGCCGGCTACCTTGGCAAGCGGACGAGCCCGAAATTGGGAAATCCGCCGATCTTCAGGCGTTTAGCCAACGACGAGCCGGGCGCTGAATAGAGGTATTAAAAATACCTTTTTGATGGTAAGGCGACCGGATCGAACCGGCGAGGGAATTCGAAACGTGATTTCAGGCCTCACTGTCAGCGAGCGCCAATTGGGCATGGCGATACTCGTTGCCCTTGCATTCATCGGGTTGGCCATGGCTGCGGCGGGCGCCGTCCGGGCGGATCCGATGCAGGCGCACGGGTTCATCGTGCTGCTGTTCAGCCTCGGCACCCTGTGCATATTGCTCAAGGGATATTCCGCCCCGGAGCCGTCCGAAAAGCGTTTCGAGAGCTATTATGACGATCCGAGCAAGGTCGGCATCGTCCTTGCCATGGTCTGGGCCGTGTTCGGCATGTTCATCGGCGACTGGGTGGCGTGGCTGCTCGCCTTTCCGGATCTGACGTTCGATGCCGCCTGGTCGAGCTTCGGACGGCTGCGCCCCGCCCATACCACCGGCGTGATTTTCGGCTTTGGCGGCAATGCGCTGATCGCCACCTCGTTCCACGTGATGCAGCGCACGTCGCGCGCGCGCCTGGCTGACCAGTTCAGCCCCTGGTTCGTGCTGATCGGCTACAATCTCTTCTGCATCCTGGCGGTGACCGGCTATTTCATGGGGATCACCCAGTCGAAGGAATATGCCGAGCCGGAATGGTATGCGGACATCTGGCTGGTTATCGTCTGGGTGACGTATCTGCTGCTCTATCTGCGTACGCTCGCGCGGCGCAAGGAGCCGCATATCTATGTCGCCAACTGGTATTATATGGCGTTCATCCTGGTCGTCGCGATCCTGCACATCGTCAACAATCTCGCGGTTCCGGCCTCCTTCGCCGGCGCCAAGAGCTATTCGCTCTTTTCCGGCGTGCAGGATGCGATGACGCAATGGTGGTACGGCCATAACGCCGTCGCCTTCTTCCTGACGGCCGGCTTTCTTGGCATGCTCTACTACTATCTGCCCACGCGGGCGGAACGGCCGATCTATTCCTACCGCATGTCGATCATCGGCTTCTGGGGGATTACCTTCTTCTATATGTGGGCGGGATCGCATCACCTCCATTACACGGCGCTGCCGCAATGGGTGCAGACGCTGGGCATGACCTTCTCCGTCATGCTGCTCGTGCCGTCATGGATCGCGGCGGCCAATGCGCTAATGACGCTCAACGGGGCGTGGCACAAGGTGCGCGATGACGCCACGCTGCGCTTCATGATGATGGCCGCCGTGTTCTATGGCCTCTCGACCTTCGAGGGTTCCTTCATGGCGATCCGCTCGGTGAACTCACTGTCCCACTACACCGACTGGACGATCGGCCATGTCCATGCGGGCGCGATGGGCTGGGTCGCCCTCATCACCTTCGGGTCCATCTATGCGGTGGTGCCATGGCTGTGGAAACGCGAGCGGATCCATTCGCCAGCTCTGGTCGAGGTCCACTTCTGGCTCGCACTCGCGGGCACGCTGATCTACGTCTTCGCAATGTGGAACTCAGGCATCATCCAGGGCCTGATGTGGCGCACCTACAACGACAGCGGAACGCTTACCTATTCCTTCCTGGATTCCATGATCGCGATGCATCCCTATTACGTGGCTCGCGCAATCGGGGGCCTGCTGTTCCTGATCGGGGCAATCGTGGGCTGCTACAATATCTGGATGACGATCCGCCGGCCCTCGGCTTCCCCGGCGCCTTCGAGCGACACTCCCCTTTCCATCAACCTCCAGCCTGCGGAATAAGCGCCGATGTTCGGAACCCATTACCGGATCGAACGCAAGTCGGTCGTCCTGGCCGTTGCGATCATGGTCGTGGCCAGCATTGGCGGGTTGATCGAGATCGCGCCCCTGTTCACGATCGACGAGACCGTCGAAACCGATCCCGACATGCGGGTCTATACGCCGCTCGAACTGGCCGGTCGCAACATCTACATCCGCGAAGGTTGCTACACCTGCCATTCTCAGATGATTCGCACATTGCAGGACGAGGTGGAGCGCTACGGACATTACTCTCTCGCCGTCGAATCCAAATACGATCATCCGATGCTGTGGGGATCCAAGCGGACCGGCCCCGACCTTGCCCGCATCGGCGGGAAATATTCCGATCAATGGCATACGGCGCATCTCAATAATCCGCGCGATGTCGTGCCGGAGTCGATCATGCCCCGCTATCACTGGCTGAGCGAGACCGAACTGCGGACGGCTCATCTGGGCGAAGATCTGCAGGCGTTGCGCAAGGTCGGCGTCCCCTACACCAACGACATGATCGACAATGCACCGGCCGACGCGGTGGCGCAGGCTTCGCCCGACGACGATACGTCCGGGCTGGCCAAGCGCTATGGTGAAGCAACGCAAATCCGATACTTCGACGGCGATAGAGGGAGCGTCTCGGAAATGGATGCGCTGGTGGCCTATCTCCAGGTTCTGGGCAAGCTCAGCGATGCAGCGCAAGCGCCGCCGCCGGGCGGGAAGCAGGCGCCATGAACATCGATCACCACATGCTGGTCGGTTTCGCCAAGTCGTTCGGGCTCTTCTACCTGCTCGCGATGGCGGCGGTCGCCCTCATCTATGCCTGCTGGCCCTCGAACAAGGGACGGTTCGACAAGGCGGCACGTGATATCATCGATGACGAGGACAAGCCGTGGCGGTAGGCGAACGCGATCCCCATAGCGGGCACATGACGACCGGCCATGAATGGAACGGGATCAAGGAACTGAACACTCCGGTCCCGCGTGCCGTCTGGTTCTTTCTGATCGTGACCGTGCTGTTCTCGCTCGGTTACTGGGTCCTCATGCCGGCCTGGCCGACGGGAAAGACCTATACGCGCGGGCTTCTCGGCCACGATGACAAGGAGATAGTCAGCGGGAAGGTCGAGGGGGCTGAACTTGCCCGTTCGGCCTGGGCGCAGCGTATAGCAGCCATGGATTACGGCAAGATCCGCGCCGACGGCGAATTGATGATGATCGTGCGGGAACATGGCCAGCGCCTGTTCGGCGACAATTGCGCAGCCTGCCATGGCATGGATGCGAAAGGCGGCAAAGGCTTTCCCAACCTGACGGATAACGACTGGCTATGGGGTGGTGATCCGGACACCATCGCGCAGACCATTCGCGTGGGGGTGAACAGCGCCCAACACCCGGAAACCCGTGTCAGCCAGATGATGGCCTTCGGCCGGGACGGCATTCTGGACGATGATTCCGTGCTTGCCGTCGCCGACTATGTGAAGTCGCTCTCGGACTCTTCATGGGCCAAAGGTCGGGCCAGGACGGTCGCGAAAGGACACACGGTGTTCGCCGAGAATTGTGTCGTCTGCCATGGGTCGGAAGGTCACGGCAATCAGGCGCTGGGCGTCCCCAATCTGACGGACACGGCCTGGATCCACGGAGCCGACATCGGAGCGATCCAGGATGTCATTTATGACGGCCGGCAAGGCGAGATGCCGGCCTGGGGGCACCGCCTGAGCCCGGTTGAAATGAAGCTGCTCGCGATCTATCTCCTCGACAAGGGAGATCGGCGATGATGCTTCCGCGCTCACGAATGTTCTTCATCTGCATCGCGATCGGGGCGCTGGTCGTCGTATTGCTTGCAAACGCGCATCTTGTCCTTGTCGCCACGAACTCGCAGCCTCGATGCGTGGCGCATGTCAAGGCGGGAAGCGAAGCATCGCCTCCCGGAACTTTCCGCGCAGCCCGTTCGTCATGCTGACCAGGAGAGCATAATGGCGACAATCCCACCCGTGGTGCCACCGCTCCCGTCGGAAAGACGCTATGCCCGCGATCTGCCCCCGGGAAGCGCGTTCACCTGGCTGCGGGCAGGCTGGCAGGATCTGACGACCGATCCCCTGCCCAGCCTTGCCTATGGCGTCCTCGTGTTCCTGCTGTCATTGGCAACGGTCCTGGGACTGGCCTTGCTGGAATGGGATTATGTCCTGTTTCCGGCGCTTGCCGGTTTCCTCGTCTTTGCCCCCACCCTCGCCATCGGCCTTTACGTGAAGAGCCGCAGGATCGAGCGCGACGAACCGGTGACGCTCAGTCAAATGATCATGCCGCGCGCGCAGTCGGGCGCGCAGATATTCTTTATCGGCGCCATGCTTTGCGGATTGATGCTGCTGTGGATGCGAGCGGCGGTCATCATCTATGCGCTATTTTTCGGTGTGCGGGCCTTTCCCGGCATGGATCATATCGTGCCGATGCTGTTCACGACGCCGACTGGCCTCATCATGCTGGCCGTCGGCACGCTGGTCGGCGGGTTGTTCGCGGCTTTCTCCTTCGCCATCTCCGCCTTCTCCATCCCGCTCCTGCTCGACAAGCGCCTCGACGCGCTGACCGCCATGGGCACGAGCTGGGCGCTGGTATGGAACAACCTGCCTGCCATGCTGGTATGGGGCGCGATCGTGCTGGCCCTGTTCCTGCTGTCGCTGGCAACCGGCCTGCTGGGCCTGATCGTGGTGTTTCCCCTGCTGGGCCATGCGACATGGCATGCCTATTGCGCCGTGCGATAGGCCATGCCGAGCGCCGCGGGATACAGGCTTTCGGCGGATGAAGTAAGGCTTGCGAGCCGCGCTATCGGCACGGGATCGAGGCAGAACGATCTGTCGGTTCCCGGCATTCACTGCGGCAATTGCATCCGCCGGATCGAGCAGGCCCTCGGTGCGCTTCCCGGCGTGGAGCGGGCCCGTGTGAACCTCTCGACCAGGCGCGTCACGGTAGACTGGCGCGAAAGCGAAGACGGTCCGCCTCCGCTGGGCGAAACCCTGTCGGAATTGGGGTTCGAAGCCTTTCTTCCCGAGCCGCAGCAGGATGGCAAAGACCCGGAGCTTGCCCGGCTGATCCGCGCCCTGGCGGTTGCCGGCTTCGCCTCCATGAATGTCATGGGCCTGTCGGTATCGGTCTGGTCGGGCGCGGCCGGCGACACGCGCGACCTGTTCCATTGGCTCTCGGCCGCCATCGCGCTGCCCGCGCTGGCCTATTCGGGGCGGGTATTCTTCCAGTCGGCCTGGCGGGCGCTGCGGCATGGCCGGACCAACATGGACGTGCCGATCTCCATCGGCGTGCTGCTGGCGTTCGGCATGAGCCTTTACGACACCATCCACAGCCAGCCCCATGCCTATTTCGACGCGGCGGTCTCCCTTCTCTTCTTCCTCCTCATCGGGCGGACGCTCGATCATTTGATGCGCGAGCGCGCCCGGACGGCGGTCAAGGGGCTGGAGCGCCTCGCTGCCTATGGGGCCACGGTGATCGCTCCGGATGGCACGCGAACCTATATGCCGACGGCCGAGATCGTTCCGGGCATGACGATCCTGGTCCCGGCCGGCGAGCGGGTGCCGGTCGATGCTGTCGTGCTGGACGGCCGCTCCGACATCGACGCCTCATTGGCGACCGGCGAAAGCACGCCCGAAGCCGTCGTTCCGGGCGGCCCGCTGCGTGCGGGAACGCTCAACCTCACCGGGCCGCTCACGGTCAAGGTCACCGCCGCGGCCAAGGACAGCTTTCTTGCCGAGATGATGCGGCTGATGGAAGTGGCCGAAGGCGGACGCTCGCACTATCGCCGCCTGGCCGATCGCGCCGCACGGCTCTACACGCCGGTGGTTCACAGCGCGGCGTTCCTGGGTTTCCTGGGCTGGATGCTGGCGACCGGCGACCTCCACCGCGCCATCACCATCGCCGTCGCCGTCCTCATCATCACCTGCCCCTGCGCCCTCGGTCTCGCAGTCCCGATGGTTCAAACCGTGGCGGCTCGACGCCTCTATGAGCACGGCATCATGGTGAAGGATGGTTCCGCGATGGAACGCCTTGCGGAGATCGATACGATTATCTTCGACAAGACCGGAACATTGACTTCGGGAAGGCCCATGCTGCGGCGCGCTGTGCCGATGGACCAGGCTCATCTCGCAATCGCCGCGACGATCGCCGCCAATTCCGTCCACCCCTACGCGCGGGCACTGGCGCAGACCGAACAGCGTGCGGATCTCGCCTTCGACAACATCGTGGAACTGGCGGGGCAAGGATTGGAAGCCCGGATCGGCCAAGACAGTTGGCGTCTCGGCCGCAGCGAATGGGCGCTCGAAGGAGAGAACGCATCACAGGCAAGCGGCACGGTGCTGGCGCGCAATGGACAACTGGTGCAGTCCTTCACCTTCGCGGACGAACTACGCGCAGGCGCCATAGGGGCACTCGCCGATCTGCGCGCCTGCGGGTTTGCGCTCGAGATCATGTCTGGCGATACCTCCGAGATCGTAGCCGGCGTGGCCCGGGATCTCGATATAGAAAATGCCCGGGGCGGACTCCTGCCGGCTGAAAAGACCGCGCATGTGGCTGCGCTCGGCAAACTGGGCCGAAAAGTGCTTATGGTGGGCGACGGCCTCAACGATGCGCCGGCACTCACGGCCGCCCATGTTTCCATCGCGCCCGGAAGCGCGGCGGACGTCGGCCGCCAGGCAGCCGACTTCGTGTTCCTGCGGCCAGACCTCGAAGCGGTCCCCTTCGCGATCCGCACGTCGCTGGCAGCCGACAGGCTGATCCGGCAGAATTTCGCGTTCGCCGCTTTCTATAATATGCTTGCCCTCCCCCTCGCGATCGCTGGCCTGGTCACGCCGCTCATCGCGGCGCTGGCCATGTCCGGATCATCACTCCTCGTCATAGGAAACGCATTGCGGCTCCGGCCACGTCCCATCGAAGGCCCCAGGCGCCAGCGAAGGATGCCGGAACCGGCGCTGCAGCCGCTGAGGGAAAGCGCCGTATGAATGTCCTCTGGTATCTGATCCCGATCTCGCTCGGGCTTGGCGCCCTTGGGCTCGCCGTGTTCTTCTGGGCGCTGCGGAGCGGCCAGTACGAGGATGTCGCCGGCGCGGCGGAACGCATCCTGAGCGACGAGGATCGGCCGCTCTGACGCATCGCGCCGGTCAGGTGTGAAACGCGGAGCCGAAGGGAGAAGACCGGAACATGCCATCATCGCTGTCCGTCGCGAACCTTGGCAAAGCGCCTCACCGACTGATGTTCTTCATTGGCGCTTTGAACCTGCTGCTGGCCATGGCCTGGTGGGCATTCTGGCTGGCCACCGCGAGGTGGTCGTTCCTGCTGATGCCGCAGCCAGAGCTCTATGCAGGCCGGCTGCATGCCTTCCTGATGCAGTATCAGATCCTGCCGAGCTTCTTCTTCGGTTTCCTGCTTACCGTTTTCCCGCGCTGGATAGGCGAGCCGGATCTCGATCGACGGAAAGCCTGGCCCGTTGGAGCCGGTCTCCTGGGCGGGCAACTGCTCACGCTGATCGGAGCGCTCGGATGGCAGACGGGCGTCGTTCTAGGCGCCATCGCAACGCTTGCCGGCTGGATCGCAGGCCTTCTTCCGCTTGGCCGCCTGGCCTATCGCGATGCCGGCAGGACATGGCATGCATTGAGCTGCTTCATCGCCCTTTGCCTCGGCGCGGCAGGCCTGGGGCTATGGCTGGCCTTTCTGTTCCTGGATGACCCGGCCCTGGGCGATGCCGCCATCAAGCTGGGGACATTCGGGCTTCTTCTGCCGGTCTATTTCACTGTCGCACATCGGATGATCCCTTTCTTCGCGGCCGGCGCTTTGCCGGGCTACGAACCCTGGCGGCCCCGCTGGATACTGGTCGCAGGCTGGGCTCTCATGGCCCTGCACATCGTGCTGCCTCCCGCCTGGCTGTGGCTGTCGGACCTGCCGCTGTTCCTGCTGACCATGCTGATGCTGCTCCGCTGGTTTCCGTATCGCAGAATGCCGCCCCTGCTGGCGGTGCTATTCGTGGGGCTCGCCTGGCTGCCGTTCGCCTTCGCGCTCTACACCGCGCAGGACATCGCGTTCGCTCTTTGGGGACAGATCATTCTCGGCAAGGCTCCGGCCCACGCGCTGTTCGTGGGCTTCTTCGGCAGTATCCTCGTGGCCATGGTCACCCGCGTCACCCAGGGCCATTCGGGGCGACCCCTGATCCTGCCGCCAATCGCGACCTATACGTTTCTCGCCGTGCAGGCGGTTTGCATCGCCCGCATCACCGCCGAACTGGTGGACGATTGGCTCGCCTGGCAAGCCTATGCGGCATCTGGCTGGCTGCTGGCCTTTCTGCCTTGGGTCATCTGGGCCGCTCGTATCTATGTGCTGCCGCGGGCGGATGGCAAGCCTGGCTAGCTTTACAGGGACGTCCCGTGGCGAAATTCAGGGATGACGCGCCGAATTGGCGGGAAGCCCTTAACATGCAGTCATTATACAAGTATAATGACTTGAAATATTCCTCAGGAGAAGTGTGTGCGGCTCACGCGATACACCGACTATTCGCTCCGGGTGTTGATCCATCTTGCATTACACGACGAACGGCTGTGCTCGATCGGGGAGATTTCGCGAACCTACGAGGTCTCGCACAACCATCTGATGAAGGTCGTGAACGCATTGGCGCGCGAAGGCTTTGTCGAGACGGTTCGAGGTCGTGCCGGAGGCATGCGTCTGGCCCGCCCTGCCAATACGATCGGCATTGGCGAGGTCGTCCGCCACACGGAGGAAGGATTTGAACTTGCCGAATGTTCCGGCTGCGCATTGTCTCCAGCCTGCGGGCTTACCGGCGTTCTGGCCGAAGGCATGCAGGCCATGATGGCGGTGTTCGATTCCTACACGGTCGCGGATCTCATCACCGACCGGGATGCCATGCGCCGGTTGATGAACCGCCAATCTCCGCTCGGTATCGCTCTCCACTAAGTCAGCGTTTCAATCGATAGTGAATCGCTCACGCCCCGGTTTCGGCCGGCCGAAGCACCACATCGGCACGGTCGATATTCTCGCGATGGCTTTCCAGCATCACCCGCAGATCCGCATGCAGATTCTCGTCCCGCACCCGCGGCGTGAGGGCTTCGAGCTTCCTCACGACCCATGATTGCCCGCGATTGAGGAAAGCCAGCCGCTCCATGGGGTCCGCGATGGCCATGGCCTTGCCTCGGAAGGCTCCGGTCTTTCGCGACGGCACGCCGCCGAGGCGCTTTATCTGACGCGACAGCATCGCGCACCAGCGCGCTTCATCGGCCCATACCGCCCGCATCAGATTGGCATAGGGCGCGTCCGGCGACGCCTTTCTGCTGGCGAGCGCAACGCGGGCTCCGGCCCGTTCGGCCTCGAGCAGTTCATTGAGCGATGCGATGATTTCGTCTCGTCCGGCATATCCCATGTAGAGCTCATCGGCGTCGGCTGCGTAGCAGACGGGTGAGGACGGCTCACCCGTCATGACGCAATCGCCGCCGAGGCCCGCAAGCCCGCGCGAATCCGGTCCATCACGCCCCGATCGGCCTTGGTCGAATGAACGACATAGGCGGAATAGGAAAACTCGGGGCTGTCAGGCACCAGCGTCAGCCGCCCCTCCTCGAGATAGGAGCGAATGAAACCCTTGCGAAAATAGCCGCTTCCGCCTGTCGCCAATATGTACTCCAGCGCGAGCGGTCCATAGCTGATCGATACCACCGCATTGGGTTGGTCCGGGAATGCCGCCTGATAGCTTGCCGCAAATTCCTCCCCCCAATCGATCTGCACATGATCCTCGAGCGCGAGCGGGGAACTCGTCGGCGTCGTTCGCACCAGCACCAGTTTCTCCTCGAAGAGAAGCTCGGCTATCACGCCCGGACGACTGGGTGCGGCATAGAGCACGGCAACATCGAGCGAACCATCCTGAACCTGCTCCATGAGGCGTTCCGACGTATCGATCTGCGTGCTCACCGCGATCTCGGGGCATTCGCGGCGCATCCATAGCAGCAAATGCCGCAGCAGAGGGCTCCACAGGCTGAGCTGCGCGCCGATCGTCACCACCGTTTCCCGGCCGGGCGGAAGAGCAACGGCATGTCTTGCCCGATCCCAGACCTGGACGAGCGTCGTCGCGAAGCGGAGGAACTGTTCGCCCGCCGGTGTCAGTTTTGCCCCGGCCTTGTTCCGGATGAACACCGGGCGATCGAGCTGGTCCTCCAGGACCCGGATACGCGCGCTCACCGCCGTCTGGGTGAGATTGAGATTCGCTGCCGCACCGACGAAGCTGCCGGTCTTCACCACTTCCAAGAATGTGCGGGCAACGCTGATATCCATTCCAGAAAGTTCCTTGTGTTCAAGGTATAATCATATTTATTTTCTTGGTGGATAGTAGCGGATTGCTGCTATCCCTGCAAGGGAAGGTGCCAATCCATGTGTAAAAGTGGATACTAAAATATTTTTGCATATAATTATAAATAACATTCATTTGTTTGCTGAACTAGGCTGCTCCACAATGCCGGCACCTGCATGAGGAGCCTTCATGACTATCCAGCTTGGGCAAATCGCCCCCGACTTCGAACAGGACACCACGCACGGCCGGATCCGTTTTCACGACTGGCTCGGATCGAGCTGGGGCGTGCTGTTCAGCCATCCCAAGAATTTCACCCCTGTCTGCACCACGGAGCTGGGCGAAGTGGCGAAGCTTCGCCCCGAATGGGACAAGCGGAACGTGAAGCCGATCGGGCTCTCGGTCGATCCGGTCGAAGCCCATTACAAATGGGAATCCGACATCGAGGAGACGCAAGGCGCCAAGCTCGATTTTCCGATGATCGCTGATCCCGATGCGCGGGTTTCCACGCTTTATGACATGATTCATCCCGAAAGCGATCCGACGGTTACCGTGCGCTCGGTGTTCGTGATCGATCCGGCCCGCAAGATCCGGCTCATCCTGACTTATCCCCCCTCCACGGGGCGCAATTTCTCCGAAATCCTGCGTGCGATCGACAGCCTGCAACTGACGGATGCGCGCAGCATCGCCACGCCGGTCAACTGGAAGCAGGGCGAACCGGTGGTGATCTCACCCAAACTGTCGGACGAAGAGGCCACTCGCCAGTTTCCGCAAGGATACAAGACGTTGAAACCTTATTTGCGGATCGTCGATTTGCAGACATCCGGACAATGAGGTTCGAACGGGAAGGTACAGAGGAGGAAACGGCCGACATTGGTCAAGACGGCAGCCCTCTGTCTTCCCTGTTCGCCCGCAACCGGGCCTGGGCAGGCGCCAAGACAGGTAGCGACCCGGGTTTCTTCCAGCGCCTGCTTGGCCAGCAGCGGCCCCGCTATTTCTGGATAGGATGTTCCGACAGCCGCGTACCGGCAACCGAGATCGTCGATCTTGAACCCGGAGAAATGTTCGTCCACCGGAATGTGGCGAATTTGGCAATCGCTTTAGATCCCAATTTCTCGGCCGCCTTGCAATTTGCCGTCGAGGTTCTGGAGGTCCGGCACGTCATCGTCGTGGGCCATTATGGCTGCGGGGGCATCCAGGCCGCGATGACGGAGGAAACGGATGATCCGATCGGGCGGTGGCTGGCTCCGGTCCGCGCCTTGCATCGTCCTGGCCCTTGCAAGGTCGCGCATGCCGACGATTCAAACGCCTTATGTGAACGCAATGTCCTTGCGCAGGTCGAAGCACTCGCCATCAATCCCGTCATCCGCGCCGCTTGGCAACGACAGGCACCCCTCACGCTTCACGGATGGGTCTATGCTATCGGTGACGGCCTCCTTCAAACGGTTTGCGATCCCGTCAGCAACGCCCGCGCTCCGATCCGGCCTGCGAGCAGCCGCACGGTGATACCGTGAACGCGCCTATGGCACGCGATTTCATGCGGAGAGGTCGGCCGGCATGGCGCGATGCACGCGCACTCACCTTGCGACCGGACCAGGCTAATCATCGGCCTGCTTTCAAGGAAACCCAGCATGGCTGACTGCAGCACGAGCGATATCCTGCCCCGGACCGACACATGTGCGTTCCTATTCGTGCTTCCGCCGCTACCCTATGGCGTTGAGGATCTGAAACCGATCCTGTCGGCGGAAACGTTGCGGATCCACCATGGCAAGCACCACGCACGCTATGTCGAGACGCTCAACCGGCTGCTGACGGAACAGAACTTCTCCGCAAGCACGCTGGAGGAGATCATACGCATTGCGCATGGGTCGGGCGCGCGAGGGCTGTTCAACAACGCCGCGCAAGCATGGAACCACAGCTTCTTCTGGGAAAGCATGAGTTCCGGAATTTCACGACCATCCGGCCTGCTGGCCGACGCGATCTCTTCCGCCTTCGGAAGCGTGGAGGCGCTGGGGCAGCGTTTCATCGCGGAAGGCACCGGTCATTTCGGATCGGGGTGGGTCTGGCTTGTCGCGCGCGGGAACGAGCTGGAAGTGCTTTCGACGCACGACGCCGGCGTTCCGATCCTCGAAGAGGGTATCACCCCACTGCTCGCCTGCGATGTCTGGGAGCATGCCTATTATATCGATTACCGGCAGGACCGGGCCGGCTGGCTGTCCGCATGGTGGGACAGGCTGGCGCACTGGCGTTTCGCTGAACGGCAATATGGCGCGGCGCTTGGCCATGGCGAGCCGTGGCGATATCCGGCGCCGGAAAGCGAGGAGCGGGAGCCGCTGTTTTCGGCAAAGCCATAAAACAACGGATAGGTGGTCAGAACAACCCGTGGCTTCCGCCCACGGCGCCGATCACGGTGACGATGGAGGCCGTCAGAAGCACACGATGCATGCGGTCCATGCGCGCAAAATCCCGCGCGGGATCGCTCGATGAGGCCATCCGCCGATGGAGGAAAAGCGGCTCGATGACGAACAGCATCGCCGCGAAGACCAGCCAGAGCGCCACCATCGCATGCATCCACCAGAAATGGGGGTCGTAAAAGCGATCCCACATCTCGGCCCGCCAGGTCATCCAGAAGCCGCTCGCGCCTGCAAGCAGGACCCAGAGGCGCGCCTGCGGGGCGAAGCGGCCCTCCAGCTTGTGAAAGGCCTGAAGCCTCTCGTCCGGCGCATGCTGGCTCCGTACGGACGGAATCACCACCAGCGTCACGAACGCCACCCCGCCGATCCAGAACAGGATGGCAACGATATGCAGGACGCGTGCAATGATGAAATCTTCCATTACGGGCGTCTTGGTGCGCTAACGGCAGACTGGAGATCCTCGTCCGTCATTGCGAGGCGGTCATGCCGGTATTCGAGCCATGCCGCGCATGCTCGGAAACCCGCGGGCCGTCCAATCGGAAAAACATGGCGAGTTTCAGGCTTTCGGCGATGCGGCGCGCTTTATCCTGCAGCGCATCGGCCGCTTGCGGCGTCATCAATTCGTTGGTCGTCTGTTCCCAAAGCGCCAGCCAGCGATCGAACAAGGCCGGCGTTATGCGGTCGCGGTGCTTCACATGCGCCGTCACAGGTTGCCCCTTGTAGCGCCCGCTGGTCAACATCACGGAAGACCAGAAAGCGGTCAGCTTCCCGAGATGTTCCGGCCAGTCCTCGATCGCATCGTTGAAAATGGGGCCAAGCGCGTCATCCGCGCGAACGCGCGCATAGAAGGCTTCAACGAGTTCCTTCAGTCCGCCTTCGTCGATCTGTAACCGCGCCATCGCCGCGACTCCAAATTATGCATTTCATATACATTTATTCCCTCGGGCATGAAAATACAATGAGGGTGCCCGATTAGCCCGCCTATCAACGGCGGCGATCCTGCCGCTTGTCCCGATGCTCCTTGAACGAGTCCAGAATGGCGCGCATCCGCGCCAAGGCTTCACGCCGTGCCGACGCGCTCTCGATCCTGGCGAGTTCCTGCTTCAGGCTGGTCGCGAAGCGGGCATAGTCATTCTGCCAGTCCTGACCGAGCGCGTCGCGCAGGTCGACCCGGCCGGTCGCGATCCGTTTCGCCGGCGCGCCGATGGCCAGCGTATAGCGCTCGCCGATTTCGGGCGTGACGATGGCGTTCGCCGCGCCCTGGGATTGAAGGTCGCGCCGCAATGTCTCGATAGCCTCGGACTCGCCGTGAGTGAGAAACAGGCTGCCGGCGATGGGCGCACGCGTGGCAACCCAGGCATGGATGTCGTCGCGGTCGGCATGGGCGGAATAGCTGTCGATACGCCGGATCTGAGCCCGCACCGTCACATCGCGGCCGGAGATGCGCACCCGCTGCGCACCGTCGAGGATCGCCCGGCCCAGGGTTCCCGCCGCCTGAAAGCCGACGAACAGGACCGTCGACTCCCGGCGCGGCAGATTGTGGCGCAGATGGTGCCGGATGCGACCCGCTTCGCACATGCCCGAAGCCGCCATGATGATCGTGCCCGACATGCTGTTGAGACGCATCGACTGGCTGGTATCTTCGACGAAATGAAAGGAGGGATGACGGAATATCTCGCCCGAGCCCAGATCCTCCAGCGCTTCCTTGTGTTTCGCGAAGACATCGGTCGCATGGCTGGCGAGCGGTGAATCGACGAACAGGTGCACATGCGGGAGACGCCCGGCATTGATCAGGCTGGCGACGTCGAGCAGCAATTCCTGCGTGCGCTCCAGCGCAAAGACCGGGATAACCAGATTGCCGCCCCGGGTCAGCGCACCCCTGATTTCCGCCTCCAGCAGCGTGCGCCGTTGCTCGATCGTCACTTCCTCGCGCACCCGGTCGCCATAGGTGCTCTCGCAGACGACATGATCGAAGCCGGCCGGCGCCTCGGGATCGGGATGGAAGGCCTTGTGCTCCGGCCCGATGTCGCCGGAGAAGAGCAGGCGCGAACCGCCCGCCTCGACCTCGACCGACGCCGAGCCCAGGATATGGCCAGCATTCCAGAACCGCGCACGAACGCCTGGCGCCGGCTCGAACCATGCCTTCAGGGCCACCGGCCGGGCTTGCGCGACCGCAGCCTGCGCATCGGCCTCGGTATAGACCGGAACGAACGGTTCCTCGCCGGCCCGATCCGCGCGGCGATTGCGCCGCTCCGCCTCATATTCTTGGATGCGTCCGGCGTCGGGCAGCATGTAGTGGAGCAGGTCGCGCGTAGGCGCGGTGCACCAGATCGGCCCCGCATAGCCATCGGCAACGAGCTTCGGCAGCAGCCCGCTGTGATCGATATGCGCATGCGTGAGGATGACCGCGTCCAGCCCCCTCGCATCGAAGGAGAACGGTTCGCGATTCAGCGCTTCCAGGGAGCGCGACCCCTGGAAAAGTCCGCAGTCGATCAGGATGCGCCGCTCACCGAGGCAAAGCTCCATGCATGAGCCGGTGACGGTGCGGGCGGCGCCGTGGAAGGCGAGGGTCGGCGGGCTGGTCATATCTTCGGTCCGATCAGGCCGCGACGACATGCGCATAAAGTCGCTGGATGTCGTCAGGCTGGCAAAGATCGTTGCCCGCCGTCAGAACGGCTGCGGCGCCGGCGGCAATGCCGAAGCGGAACGCCTCCACCTCATCCAGGCCGCTCGCCAGGGCGAAAACCATCGCGGACAGGAAACTGTCCCCCGCGCCGACCGCGCTCTTCGCCTCGATGGCCAGGGCCGGAAGGAAAAGGGTGCCGGCCTTGCGCGCGAGGAGAGCGCCTTCATGACCCAGCGTCACCGCGACCAGCTCCGCCTGCCCCTTGCGCACGATGTCCATGGCGGCCGCCGCCACGGCCTCGACCCCATCCAGCTCCTCGCCGGTCAGCTGCCGCAGCTCCCCGATGCTCGGCTTGACCAGGAAGACATTGCCGCCGGCAAGCCCTTCGCGCAGGCCCGCGCCCGAGCTGTCGAGCACCATCCTGATACCGCGCGGAACGGCGAGCGCCGTGACACGGGCATAGAAATCCTCCGGCACTCCGGGAGGCAGCGAACCGCTGGCGACAAGGTAATCGCAGCGGGCATCGGCGATCCGGTCAAGACACTCTCGCCATTCCTCCGGAGCCACGACCGGACCGGGCGGAATGAAGCGGTATTCCTTCCCGCTCTCCAGTTCGAGCACGGCGGTGCCGACCCGGGTATGCCCCTTGATCGCGATCCGTTCGCGGACGAGCTGATGGACATCCAGCAAACCGTCGAGCGCATGGCCCGTGGCGCCGCCCGACAGGTAATAGCAGCGCGCATTGCCGCCCAGCCGCACGAAGACCCGGGCCACGTTGATGCCCCCGCCGCCCGGGTCATAATGTTCCTTGCGCGTGCGCATCTTGTGGGTGTGGAACATCCTGTCCACTTCATAGGCAACGTCGATCGTCGGGTTGAGCGTAAGCGTGGCGATGTTCATCATGATGCCGGATCGTCTCAGATTGACAGGTGGCGTCAAGGCACGACAGTGGTTTTTTTGGCCGCCATACCGCCTTGACTCCGGTCAATGCAGAAGTCTTGCTGGCGGGCGATCGATCATACTGCCGTCGCCCGGCCGGCGGTACGCGAAGAACCAAAAGGGGGAGGAATGAGAATACGCCGGATCGCCATCGACACGCATCCGGAGAATACCGCCTTTCTCCTGCGCAAGGACAATGGCTATTCGGCCGAGCAATTTCGCGCCCTGCGCGAGATCGAGGTCGGCGATGGATGCTGCTCGATCCTCGCCACGCTTGCGATTGTTGACGACCCCCGGATATTGGCGGGCGGGGAAATCGGCCTGGGGGAGCAGGCCTTCCGCCGTCTTGGCCTGCCGGAAGGGAGGGATGTCTCGATCAAGCAGGCGCGGCCGCCGCTCAGCCTGGAATATGTCCGGCGCAAGATCGACGGCGATACGCTGGATGAAGCCGAAATTCACGCGATCATCCAAGACGTGGCGGCCTATCGCTATTCGCCGATGGAGATCGCGGCATTCCTAGTCGCTTGTGCGGGCTTCATGAGCACGTCGGAAACGCTGGCCCTGACGCGAGCCATGGCCGATGCGGGAACCCGGCTGCGCTGGTCTTCCGAGATCGTGGTCGACAAGCACTGTATCGGCGGCGTTCCGGGAAACCGCACGTCAATGATCGTGGTTCCCATCATCGCCGCCCATGGTCTCATCATGCCCAAGACCTCCTCGCGCGCGATCACCTCTCCCTCCGGCACCGCCGACACGATGGAAGTGCTGGCAAACGTCGACCTTTCCGAACAGGAGCTGCAGGCTGTCGTCGCCAGCGAGAACGCCGTCCTGGCCTGGGGCGGCCGCGTAAATCTCTCGCCGGCGGACGACGTGCTGATAACGGTGGAGCGGCCGCTGCGCATCGACACGTTCGAGCAGATGGTGGCCTCCATCCTCTCGAAGAAGCTCGCAGCCGGTTCGACCCATCTCCTGATCGATATCCCCGTGGGGCCGAGCGCCAAGGTCCGCTCGCAAAGGGAAGCCATCCGCCTGCGCAAGCTTTTCGAGTATGTCGCGCACAAGCTGGGGCTGATGCTCGATGTGGTGCTGACCGACGGCTCGCAGCCGATCGGCCGCGGCGTCGGGCCGGTGCTGGAGGCGCGCGACGTCATGGCCGTGCTGCGCAACGACGACGATGCCCCCGCCGACCTGCGCGAACGCTCGCTGATGCTTGCGGGCCGGGTCCTGGAATTCGATCCCACGCTGCGGGGCGGGCGCGGTTATGCGCGGGCGGTGGAGCTTCTGGGGTCGGGGCAGGCGCTTGCGGCCATGGAGCGGCTTATCGCGGCGCAAGGCAGGCGGCAGGTTCCGCCGGAGCTGGGCTCCTGCCGGCATGAGGTCCGCGCCGACCGCGCGGGAGTGATCTCGGCGATCGACTGTCACCTCATCGCCCGCATCGCCCGGCTTGCCGGAGCGCCGATGGACAAGGGAGCCGGGATCGACCTGCTGCGCAAGATCGGGGATCCTGTGCGCAAGGGCGAAACACTCTACAGGATCTACGCACATTCCGAGACGGGACTGTCCTTCGCCCGCGAACTCGCGGAAGAATCGACCGGCTACATGGTGGCGGCATGAACGCCGCCGTCTTCGCCTTCGAGGAAACGCAGGCGCAGGCAAGAGCGCTGGCCGCATGCCTGGACATTGCCTCGCATGACGTTTGCGTGCGCTCGTTTCCCGATGGCGAGAGCCTCGTCCGGGTTCCCTCGGCAGCACGGACCGCCCTGCTCTTCCGCTCCCTGGATCACCCCAACGCCAAGCTGGTGGAAATCCTCCTCGCCGCATCGGCCTTGCGTGACGGGGGCGCCGAACGAGTCATGCTGGTCGCGCCCTATCTGGCCTATATGCGGCAGGACATGGCCTTCCATCCCGGCGAGGCGGTAAGCCAACGGGTGATCGGCAACCTCATCGCCGCCCATTTCGACGGGCTGGTGACGGTCGATCCCCACCTTCACCGCATCGCCGATCTCGGCGAAGTGATCAGGGGCATTGATGTCCTGAGCCTGTCGGCCGCGCCTGCGCTGGCAAAAGCGATCGAACAGGGCCTGCGGGAAGATACCATCCTCGTAGGCCCGGACATCGAATCCCGCCCCTGGGTGGAAAGCATCGCCAAGCCGCTGGGCCTGGAGGTGCTGGTCGGCGAAAAGCAGCGGTTCGGGGACCGGCAGGTCCGCCTTGTGCTGCCGCACGCCGGGAGGGCGCGGGGCCGGCCCGCCATCCTCGTCGATGACATCATATCAAGCGGAACCACGCTGCTTGCCTGCGCCGGCCTGCTGAGGGACGCCGGGGCAACCAGCGTCGAGGCCATCGCCACCCACTGCCTTGCCAGCGCCGCCGACCTTGCGCACCTGACAGCGAACGGCATCGACAGGATCAGGACGAGCGATACCGTTCCGGGTTCCGTGGCGGAGATATCCATTGCGGAAACCCTGGCCGGGGCGATCCGCGGGCAGGGCTGGATTGGCTAGGGTCAGGACTTGGCTGGCTCTGTTCCGCAGCCTTCATGTCCGGGCCACGATCAGATAGGTCAGGTAGCCGGCATAAGCGAGGACGAACAACCCGCCCTCGAGGCGGGTAACGCTGCGGCCGCTGATGAAGACCGGTATGCATAGCAATGCCACCGCCGCCGTCAGCGGAATATCGATGCGGATCAGGGCCTGCCCCACCTGAACCCCCGTATCCGGCACGATGCAGGTAATGCCGAGGATGAAGAGAATATTGTAGATGCTGCTGCCCAGCAGATTGCCGATGGCAATGTCCCGCGCCTTGCGGATCGTGGAGACCACGGTCGTCACCAGTTCCGGCGATGAGGTCCCGATTGCAACGATGGTGAGGCCGATGAAGGCGTCGGAGACGCCCCATTGCCTTGCCAGCGCCACCGCGCCATCCACCAGCAGGTCCGCGCCGATTACAATTATGACGAGCCCGGCTGCGAGCGCACCAAGGCTCAGCAGGTTTTCCGGTGTGGGAGTGGTGTCAGGCTCGGCCGCAAATTCCCTGCCGAAGGCCGCCTTGACCGTTAGGCTCTCGCGGCGCGCGATGTGGATGATCGCCACCGTATAGGCAAGCGCGGATATCGTCAGGATGATGCCGTCGGTCCGCGAAAGATTGCCGTCCCAGGCCAGGGCAACCAGCATCAGCGAGGCAATGACCATGATTGGCAGGTCGAGCCGGATGGTCTGCATGCGGATGGCCAGCGGCTGGATCAACGCGCTCAATCCCAGGATCAGCAGGATATTGACGATGTTCGTGCCCGCGATGTTGCCGACCGCAAGCTCCCCCTCGCCGCGTAGCGCGGCGTCGATCCCGACCGCAAGTTCCGGCGTGCTGGTTCCCACGGCGACGATCGTCAACCCGATCACCAGCGGCGGCACGCCCAGCCGCGCGGCGACATGCGTGCCGCCCCGCACCACAAGCTCGGCTCCCAGGATCAGCAGGGCAAGCCCGGCCACGCACCAGACAAGCGCCATTATCGCAACGATGCCGTCATCTCAGGCGCCCGGATCCCGCACGAGCAGGACATCGCCCGGCACCGTGTCAATGATCCGCCGCGCGGTGCTGCCAATGACCAGCTCGTAGATCGCTCCGCCGCCATGGCTGCCGACGACGGTGAGATCGACCTGATGGCCGCGCACATAGTCGCGCAGCAACGCTTCCGGCACACCATGCTCGATCAGATGGCCGATGCGGTGCCGCACCTCCCCGGCAATATTGGCTTCGGCCAGGAAGCGATTGGCGGCTTCCTCCTCCATGGCGCGGAAGCCGACCTTGACCTCCTCTTTCGTGAGATAACTTGCGAAGGGCACGTCATAGCCGTTGAACAGAGTAAAGTCCGCCTCGGGAAAAAAGCGGGTCGCGGCTTCCAGCGCATGCCGCGAGGACGCGGCGAAGTCCGTTGCAATCACCACCCTGCGATAGGGAGCGCGCGCCTTGTTCCGGGTAATCAGCAACGGAGCCGGCGAGTTGCGCATCAGCCGCTGAACGGTGTCGCCCAGCAGAGAACGATTCAGCGGTTCATCGCGCGCGACGCCAGTGACGATCAACCCCGCGTTTTCGCGAGCCGCGGCGGCGAGGACGATATCCGCCGGCTTGCCCGCCTCGACATGGACGTCGATTGCGACAGGCAGCTCAGCGAGCTCGGCCAGCAGCTGGTCGCGGGCGCGCTGCTCAGGGTCGGGCGGACGCCGCCATGACGGCGTTTCCCAGATTCGCGAGAGATCGGGATGCTCTTCCGTTTCGACCGCATGCACCGCCAGGATTCGGGCATTCCATTGTTTCGCAAGCTGGACCGCACGGTCGAGCGCGCGGTCACAGCGCGCGCTGAGGTCGGTGGCGATCAGGATCGTGGCGGGCGGTCCGTTCATCCATCCCGGCTCGGTCATTGTCCTTCTCCTTGCTTTGCACGTATCATTCCCGAAGCTCCTCGAACCATCCGAGTTTTCGCATCAGCAGCTTCTCGCCTTCGAGCAGCACCATCAGCCCTGCGCCGATCGCGACGATCAGCAGGCCGTCGGCCAGGGTGAGCGGACGGCTTTGGAAGATGTCGTTCATGAACGGCAGATAGGTGAAGGCGAGCTGGCCGATCACGACAGCCACAATCGCAACCAGTACGGCGGGCGTGCCGAGCGCGCCGCGCCAACTGATCGATCTCCTATGCAGATACCGCACGTTGAACAGGTAGAATATCTCGCCCACGATCAGCATGTTGACGACCATGGTCCGTGCGGTCTCGATATCGCGTCCTTGCCCCAGCACATGAAAGAAGATGCCGAGCGATATGCCGGCGAGAAGCACCGAGACGACCAGCACCCGCCATAGCAGGAAAGGCGAGAGCAAAGGCGCATCCGGCCGACGAGGCGGACGACGCATCACCCCGGGCTCGGAAGGCTCGAAGGCCAGCGCGAGGCCCAGCGTCGCCTCCAGGATGAGGTTGACCCACAGGATCTGCGTCGCCGTCATCGGCAGCGCAAAGCCGACCAGAATCGCGAACACCACGACCAGCGTCTCGCCGCCGTTGGTCGGAATCGTCCAGGCCGTGACCTTGCGGATGTTGTCGTAAACGGTGCGGCCTTCGTGCACGGCGTTGACGATCGAGGCGAAATTGTCGTCGAGCAGCACCATCTCAGCGGCTTCCTTGGCCGCCTCGGTGCCTTTCAGTCCCATCGCGGTGCCGACATCGGCCTGCTTGAGCGAGGGCGCGTCGTTGACGCCGTCACCGGTCATCGCCACGATCGCGCCATCGGCCTGGAGCGCGCGCACGATCCGCAGCTTGTGCTCCGGGCTGGTGCGCGCGAACACCGAGACGCGCCGGACAAGCTCTGCCAGCGCAGCATCGTCGAGACCATCCAGCTCCGCCCCGGTGACTGCCTGGGGATCATCGGCCAAGCCGAGTTGGCGGGAGATGGCAAGCGCGGTGGCGGCGTGATCGCCGGTGATCATCTTCACTTCGATCCCGGCGGACCGGCATTCGGCGATCGCCGCCATCGCCTCCGGGCGGGGCGGATCGATGAAGCCGATGATGCCGAGCAGATCGATATCGGCCACGTCGTCGAAGCCCAGCCGGGTGGTGCCGGCAGGCAGGGTCTTCATGCCGAACGCAAGCACCCGCTCGCCCTCGTTGGCTGCCTCCGCGATACGGGCATTCCAGAATTGGAGATCGAGCGGGGGCGCGGTCATGGCGAACAGCGCCTCGGGCGCTCCCTTGACGAAGGCGACCACTTCGCCCGTCGGCGCCCGATGCAGCGAAGCCATGAAGCGGTGGGCGGCGTCGAAGGGAATTTCGTCGAGGCGGAGCCATTCGCCACGGACATGGGCGGGATCGAGCCCTGCTTTCATTCCCAACGCGACCAGCGCGCCTTCCATGGGATCGCCGTCCACCGCCCACTGCCCGGCGGACTCCCGCAACTGCGCATCGTTGCACAGCAGGCCGCAGCGAAGCACGGGCAGCGCTGCGGCAAGCGCTTCGGCATCGTCATCCGCATCCTGCGCGACGATTTCGCCCTTGGGGGCGTAGCCCGAGCCACCGACAAGGAGGCGGTGCGCGGGCATCACGACCCGCCTCGCGGTCATCTCGTTGCGAGTGAGCGTGCCGGTCTTGTCCGAGCAGATGACGGAGGTCGCACCCAGCGTCTCCACGGCGGGGAGCTTGCGGATCACCGCATTGCGACCGGCCATGCGCCTGACGCCGATCGCCAGGGTGATGGTGATGACGGCCGGCAGCCCCTCGGGAATCACGCCCACCGCGAGCGCGACCACCGCGATCAGCGCATCGTCCCAGGCGAAGGAGCGGACGATCACCGCGAAGGCGAAGAGCAGCGCCGCGCCCGCGAAAACGATAGCGGTGAAACGATGGGCGAAACGTTCGATCTGGCGCAGCAGCGGTGTCGTCAGGGTCTCGACGGACTGGATCAGAGCACTGATCCGGCCGATCTCGGTCCCGGTGCCGGTTGCGACGACAACACCGGTTGCCTGCCCCGCCGCCACCAACGTGCCGGAGAAGGCCATGTTCGTGCGCTCTGCGAGAGGCGCCTCGACGGGTATGACGCCTTCCTCCTTTTCGGCAGCGACGGATTCGCCAGTCAGCGCCGCCTCGTCGATCAGCAGGCCGCGGGCGCGCAGCAGCCTGAGGTCAGCGGGCACGCGATCGCCCGCCTCCAGCATCACGATGTCGCCGGGCACGAGGTCCGGGACCGCTACCCGGGTGCGCGCGCCGGCGCGCAACGCGACGGCATGCGGCGCAATCATGCTCCTGATGGCATTCAGCGCCTGCTCCGCCTTCCCTTCCTGGGCAAAGCCGACAATCGCATTGACCAGGACGACGACGAGAATGACGGTGGCGTCGATCGCATGGCCGAGCAGCATCGCCGCCACCGCACCGGCAAGCAGAAAATAGATGAGCGCGCTGCGGAACTGCTTGAGAAAGCGAAAAAGCGGGTGAAGGGGCTTGGCCCCGGGCAGCACGTTGGGGCCATGCTCGCCAAGCCGCCGGGCAACATCTTCGGGCTCGAGGCCCGCTCGGGCGGTCCCCAGCATCGCCAGCAATCGCTCCTCGGGCTCGGCGTGCCAGGTGGTGGCGGATGGAATATTCACGGTATCGATAGAAACGCGTCTTCTCCTTTTCGCGCGGCGTAATTGATGGAAAGCAGGCTCTGCTTGAGTTCAGGCTTCCCCCATGTCTGCTTGCACCGCCATTGTTACGGCAAAGGCGGGAAGGCGCAACCCGCTGGCGGCTGAAAGCCGAGCCCGATGTTCAGCCAATCGCCCTGGCGAGATCGTCCCTGAATTTCGGATGGGCGATGCCGATCAGAGCTTTGGCGCGCTGGCGCAGCGACTTGCCCTTGAGGTCCACCGCGCCATATTCGGTAACAATGATATGGGTGTCGTTGCGCGGCGTCGTGACCGGCCCTTCCAGCACGGGCACGATGCGGGACACGGCCCCTCCCTTCGCAGTCGAATGGCAGGCGATGATCGACTTGCCCCCCTTCGATCCCGCCGCACCGCGTACGAAGTCCAATTGCCCCCCGGAACCGCTGTACTGTCGCCCCAGCAGATGCTCCGAATTGCAGGCGCCGCCAAGATCAACCTGGATCGTCGCATTGACCGACACGACATTGTCGTTCTTGGCGATATGGCGCGGGTCGTTGACGATATGGACCGGCGCACTGTGCATCGAGGGATTGTCGTGGAGGAGATCGTAGAAGGCGCGGTCTCCCATCGCGAAGGTGAAGACGCTGCGGCCGCGATAGGTCGTCTTGCGCTGGTTGGTCACGGCCCCGCAGTCGATAAGGGCGGCGAGCCCCGGCGTCATGAGCTCCGTATGGATGCCGAGGTGCCTGTGCCCGGAAAGCTTGGCGCAGACCGCATTGGGCAATGATCCGATCCCCATCTGCAGGCAGGCGCCATCATCGATCAAACTCGCGATCGTTCCCGCAATCACTTCATCCTCGGGGGAGGCAAGACGGGGAACATGCTCCGCCAGTGGTACGTCGTTCTCGACGATGGCGTCCACCTCGGAGACATGGAGAAGGGATTCGCCGAACACTCGCGGCATGTTCGGATTGACTTCGACTACCAGACGTTTCGCGCTGCGCGCGGCGGTCGTCGCATAATCGTTGTTGGTGCCGAAGGTGAACCAGCCGTGGCGATCCATCGGCGACACGGTGGCGACGAAGGCGTCGAGCTCGACCCTCTGCGAGAGCAGGCGCGCGGATTCGCTGAAGGCGCAAGGCATGAAGTCGATCACGTCGCATCCGTCGGCAGTGGCGTGTTTGATAAGGGCCCGCTCGACCTCGGTCATGAACATGCAATGCGGCCGCACGCGATCGAGCAGATCGTGGCGCAGGATCGTTTCCCCGGCATGCGCCATGGAGTGGAAATACCACAAATGGAGATCCGACAGGGAGCCGGCCTCCACACGGGCCGCCAGCGCCGCAAGCAAGGCTGGCGGCTGCCCGATCGCCATGCCCATCGCCACCTGCGCGCCCGATGCGATGCCTTCGACCGCAACCTCGGCGGAGACGAGCCTGGAGCGATATTCGGCGGCGACATCCCTGACCATGCGCTTCAATACCGCCTTCGGCGCGCTCTGGCCATCCGCCACGGCATCAGCCCCGGTCGTCGTCGGCCTCGCCGCCGTCCGTCGGCACATGCGTCGCCCCCTCGCTGCGATCACGATAGAGCGCCGCCCGCGCCAGCAGCATCAGCGTGACCGGTGTCGTCAAGGTAACGAAGACCGCAATCAGGATCTCGTGCACCACCGGCCGGCTGCGCAGCACCGAAAAGCAGATGATCGAGGCGACGAGGATGGCGCCCGTGCCGAGTGTGGCGCCCAGGGTGGGCGCATGGACCCGGTCATAGAAGCTCTTGAGCTGGATCAGCCCGATCGAGCCAATGAGGGCAATGGTCGCGCCGAGCAGGACCATCATGCCGACGGCGATCGCGGCCCAGAGCGGAAGATCGGGGGCCTGGATCATTCGATCAGCTCTCCCCGCATGAGAAACTTGGCAAGTGCGACGGTTCCGGCAAAGCCCAGCAATCCGATCGCCAGCGCCGCCTCGAAATAAAGCGTGCGCCCGGTCTGGATTCCGTAGGTCATGAGAAGGAGCATTGCATTGACATAAAGGGTGTCCAGACCAAGCACCCGGTCATGCGCGCGCGGGCCGCGCAGGACGCGGAAGGTCGCGCAGCCCATGGCGATGCCGAGCAGCACCTGCGAAACGGTGATAACGAAAGCGAGGATGAGCATGCTCATTCGAAGATTTCCATAAGCAGCTGCTCATAACGATGCTTGATCAGCCTGATCCATTCCTCATCATCGACCAGATCGAGAACGTGAATTAGGACGACGTTGCGCTGAATGTCGTGTTGCAGCCAGAGCGTCCCTGGTGTGGCCGTAATGATAATCGCAAGCACGGCCAGCCCATAGGGGCTGCGCATCTCTAGCGGCAGGTCAATGAAGCCGGAGCGGCGCCGGGATGGACGAAAAAGCACGATCCGCCCGACGGCGATGTTGGACCGCACGATATCCGCCAGCACGAGCGCGGCAAGCTTCACCATTGCCGGGCCAAACCGGATACGCGGCTTTTCCGGCTTGAGCGCGAGCATGGTGCGCGAAACGATCAGGGCGATCCCGGCGCCGAGGAGGAAATGGCCGGCCGAAAAGCCCGTCAGCAGCAGCCACATGACGAGCAGCGCAAGCGACAGCAGAGGATAGGGCAGCAGGCGGGTCATGGCGCGATCTCGCCGAAACGAGGGGCCTGCCCAACGGCGTCGATATAGCTGGCCGGATCACGCAAAGTGGCAGCCGTCCCTTCCATATACGCCATCATCGGACCGGCTCCGACCATCAGGGCCAGGCAGACCGACAGCAGGAATCCGATCGGCGCCACCTCGATAAGGCTCAACTGCGCCGGCGCGTCATCGGCGGGTGTCCACAGCAGGTCGATCCCCGCACGGGTCATTGCGATCAGGGTCGCCAACCCCGAGCAGACGACGACAATGATCAGCATCCAACTGGTCGGCGCAATGGCAGGCGCCTGGAACAAGGCATCGATGATGGCGAATTTGGCGATGAAGCCGGACAGGGGCGGCAGACCGGCGAGCAGGAGCGCGCAGAAGATGAAGCCGCCCCCCAAAATCGCGATCGTTCCGGGAATGACCACGCCTATCTCGCTTTCGTCCTCCTCAAGCGCGCCCGTATATTCATCGTCGAACACCGGCTCGGCTATGCCGGCGATCATGTCCTCTTCTTCTGCGTTGCGTTCGACCGGTTCGATGATGAGGTAGAGCGCGCTCACGGCCAGCGTCGAGCTCACAAGATAGAAGAGCAGCGCCGCCAACAGCGCCTGGCCGCCGATGCCGATCGCCGCCAGCAGGGTACCGGAGGAGACCAGCACGTAATGGCCCGCAACCTGGGTGAGCGACCTGGCCGACAATATCCCGATCGTGCCGAACAGGATCGTCGCCAGCCCGGCATAGATGAGCCATTGATCGGCAAAGCCCGCGGCGCCGCCCGATTCCTCACCGAACAGCAGTGAGGACAGGCGCAGGATGATGTAGATGCCAACCTTGCTCATGATTGCGAACAGCGCGGCAACCGGCGGGGCGGCCGCCGCATAGGTTCTCGGCAGCCAGAAGCTCAACGGCCAGATGCCGGCCTTGACGAGAAACGCAACGCCCAGGATAGCGGCACCGCTTTCAAGCAGCACCAGATCCTCCCGGGGAACCGCCGCGATCCGGCCCGCCAGATCCGCCATGTTGAGCGTGCCGGTCACGGCGTAGATCATCGCGACCCCGATCAGGAACAGCAGGGAAGTCGCGATATTGATCGCGATATAATGCAGGCTCGCGCTCGTGCGCATGGTTCCCGAGCCATGGAGAATAAGCCCGTAGGAAGCCGCCAGCAGCACCTCGAAGAAGACGAACAGGTTGAAGATGTCGCCCGTCAGGAAAGCGCCGTTGACGCCCATCAGCAGCAGCAGGAACAGGGCGTGGAAGCGTGGACCGGAGCGATCCCAGCGCGCCAGCGCATAGAACAGCGAGGTGAAACCCAGTACATTGGCGAGGAGCAGCATCATCGCCGACAGCCGGTCGACCACCAGCACGATCCCGAACGGCGCAGGCCAGTCGCCAAGCAGATAGACATGGGGGCCCGGCTCGATTCCCGCTTCGGGATGACCGGCCACCAGCCATAACAGCAGCGCGGATATGGCAATCAGGACCACGGTGGTGGACAGGCTGAGCACGCGCTTCAGTTCCCGCCGCCGTTCGTCGAAGGCGAGCATCATCGCCACGACGATCAGCGGCAGCACGATGGGCGCGACGATCAGGTGCTGGATCCAGCCGGTCATGAATCGTCTTCCTCTCCATCGACATGGTCGGTGCCGGTCAGGCCGCGCGATGCCAGCAGCACGACCAGCAGCAGCGCCGTGGTCGCAAAGGAGATGACGATGGCTGTCAGCACCAGTGCCTGCGGAAGAGGATCAGCATACATTGCGGGATCAGCGGGCGCATCCTTGCCGACGATCGGCGGTGCGTCGGTGCGTAGCCGACCAGCGGCGACGATGAAGAGATTGACGGCATAGGACAGCAGCGAAAGCCCCAGGATGACCTGAAAGGTACGAGGCCGGAACAGGAGCCAAAGTCCGGAAGCCGTCAGGATGCCGATGGCGAGCGAAAGCACAATCTCCATCAGCCGTCCTCCTCGATGCCGACGGAATTCGGGAGGGGTTCCCCGGGTGGCCTTTTCCCTCTTGGCGAACGGATCGACTGATGAGCAAGCGCGATCAGGATGAGAACGGTTGAGCCGATGACCACCGCGAAAATTCCGATATCGAACAGGAGGGCGCTTGCCAGGGGAATTGCGCCGATGAGCGGCAGATCGAGATAGTGCGCATATGACGACAGGAAGGGATAGCCAAAGAGCCACGATGCGGCTCCCGTTGCGGCGGCGCAGAGCAGACCGGCGCTGATCCAGCGCACCGGCTGCACATGAAGGCGGCTTTCCACCGAACGCGTGCCACTCGCCATATAGAGGACGAGAATGGCGATCGAGGCCGCCACGCCACCGGCGAAGCCGCCGCCGGGAAGATCGTGCCCCCGGACCAGAAGGTAGAGCGCGAATGTCAGGATCACGGGAAAAAGCCATTCCATGATCACACGCGGGACGAGCAGGTAATGCCTGACCGTGTCGCCGCGCTGTCGATCCTCGCGCGCATCGTCGAAGGCGTTCTGCCGTCGTTGCTGGTGCGGCAGCTTGATACTCTCGGGGGCGGGACGGAACCTGCGGAGCAGCGTGAAGACTGTCAGCGCAACGATGCAGAGCACCGTGATTTCGCCCAGCGTATCGAAGCCCCTGAAATCCACCAGGATGACGTTGACGACATTGGTTCCCCCGCCTTCCGGATAGGCCCGCTCGATGAAATAGCGCGAGATGCTGTCCGGCACGGGCCGCGTCATCATCGCATAGCTTATGGTCGCGGCGCCCAGCCCGCCCAGCGTTGCGAGCAGCAGGTCTCCGCCGCGTCGAAACAGAACGGGAAAGGGCGTGCGATCTTCCGGCCAGAAGTCCGGCAGACGCTGCGGCAGCCAGCGCAGGCCCAGCAGGAGCAGGACGAGAGTCACGATCTCGACGAGTAGCTGGGTGAGCCCGAGATCAGGCGCCGATAGCCAGATGAAGCTGATGCAGGTCGCCAGGCCGGCGACGCCCACCAGCACAAGCGCGACGAGCCTGTGGAATTTCGCTTGCCATGCCGCACCGATGGCGCTGGCGCCGCCCAATATCCAGACGACGGCGAATACCGGATCGACCAGCGTAACGGGTGAACGAACCCGGTCAAATCCGAGGTAAAGGAACGGGAGCGCACCGACGATCAGCGCCGTGCCGACCAGCAGCCGCAGCTGGACCTGCAGTCGCCTGGTGCCGAGGAGCTTCTGCAGAATCCGCGCGTAATTTACGATCGCCGCCAATACGGTCTCGAATGTCCGCCGCCCCTTGATATGTCCGATGAGCGGGGAACGCTCGATGGTGTTCAATCGCGGCCCGAACAGCAGGTAGAGCAGGCAGCCGCCGACCAGCGCGGTCGCGCTCATGAGCAAGGGCAAGCTGAAACCGTGCCAGACGGCAAGGCTGTAGCTTGGGGTCCGGTCTCCCAGCACGGCATCGACCGCCGTTGCCAGGAACGGACCGATCGTCAGCGCCGGAATGATCCCGACCAGCAGGCAGGCAAGCACCAGAATCTCGATCGGCAGGCGCATCCATGGCGGAGCCTCTTCCGGCTGGTGAGGGAGATCGACGGGCGCCGGGCCGAAGAAGGCCTGGTGAATGAAGCGCAGCGAGTAGAGCACGCTGAATGCGCTTGCGAGCGTCGCCAGATAGGGGAGCAGCTGATCGAGCACGGTGTTGCTGTGCGCTTCCAGCGCTTCGGCCAGGAACATTTCCTTCGAGAGGAAGCCGTTGAGCAGGGGAACGCCCGCCATCGCCGCGGCCGCGACCATCGCCAATGTGGCGGTGATCGGCATGAAGCGGGCGAGTCCGCTCAGCTTGCGCAGGTCGCGCGTACCGGTTTCGTGGTCGATGATCCCGGCCGCCATGAACAGCGAGGCCTTGAAAGTCGCATGATTGATCGTGTGGAAGATCGCCGCCACTGCAGCCAGAGGGCTGCCCAGTCCCAGCAGCAGGGTGATGAGCCCCAGATGGCTGATCGTGGAATAGGCCAGCAACCCCTTGAGGTCCTGCTGGAAGATCGCCGACCACGCGCCGACCAGCAAGGTGGCGAGGCCGGTGGTCGTGACGATCAGATACCAGGTCTCGGTTCCGGCAAGCACCGGCCACAGCAGGATGAGCACATAGATGCCCGCCTTCACCATGGTGGCCGAATGGAGATAGGCGGATACCGGCGTGGGCGCGGCCATCGCATGCGGCAGCCAGAAGTGGAACGGGAACTGCGCGCTCTTGGTGAAGGCCCCGAGCAAGATCAGGATCAGCGTGAGCACATAGAGCGGATCGCTGCGGATCGCGTCTCCGGAGGCCAGGACCTGATCCACATCGTAGCTTCCCACGATCCGGCCGAGAAGCAGGAAACCAATCAGCAGGCAGACGCCGCCCGCAGCGGTGGTGATCAGCGCAACCCGCGCGCCGTCGCGGGCGCTCTGGTTGTGATGCCAGTAGCCGATCAGCAGAAAGGAAAAGAGGCTGGTCAGCTCCCAGAAGAAGGCAATCTGAATGAGATTGCCGGAAAGAACCATGCCCAGCATCGAGCCCATGAAGGCCAGCAGGAACGAGAAAAAGCGGGGAACCGGATCCCCGGAGGACATGTAATAGCGCGCATAGAGCGAGACCAGCGCGCCGATGGCGAGGATCAGGAACGAGAACAGCCAGGAGAAACCGTCGAGGCGCAGAGTGAGGTTCAATCCCAGCGAGGCCAGCCAGGGAAGCTCGAGACGCAGGACCTCGCCAGCCGACACGGAAGGATAGAACCCGGCGATGAGGGCCGCCGCGGCGACCGCGGTCAGTCCAGAAAGCCCGGCCGCACGATTCCGGCCCATTGTGGGCAGAAGGGCGGCAAGCAAACTTCCCAGGAAAGGAAGGACCAGAACAACCAACAGCATCCATGTATCGGCCATCGGCTGTCGAGTATCCTTCTTGCGTGTTGGTGGTGATTTCAACCCTTATGGTTGACTTGGGTCGGACAGGGCAAGGCCGTAATGCGAATATTGTTCACATTGCCTTGGGCCCTCCGCTTGCAGCAGGGCGAGCCGCGTCTCGCTCTATTTGCAAGTCTCACTTCACTCATTGGTGCATTTGCTCTGACAGAACGCCACCAAGCCAGTCCAGGCATTGTTCGCCTGTCCATTTGATCCAAATCAAGGAGAGATCGCCCGGCTGCTTTAGGGAAGCATCCGATAAGAAGGGCAACATTGTCGGCTGCCCTCTGGGAAGATGCCATGAACAGTCCGATCGACAAGAAATCTTTTGACCTGGATCACCGGTTCACCCTTCAAGCAGGCCTTTCGGGCGATCCGGTGCCGCTGGAACCCTATTTTTCGGAAGAGTTCCACCGCGCCGAGCAGGAGAACATCTTCAAGCGGGCCTGGTTGATGATGGGCCGCGTGGAGGATATTCCCGCACCCGGCGATTTCATTCGCCGGGATATCGAGATCGCGCGCGCCTCCATTATCATCACCCGCACCAAGAACGGCGACATCCGCGCCTTCCACAACACCTGCCCGCATCGCGGCACCGAAGTGGTGGTCGCCCGCGCGGGCAAGGCTTCCCGCTTCGTCTGCCCCTATCACCTCTGGACGTTCCGCAACGACGGTTCCCTGATCGGCGTTCCGGATGAACGGGCATTCTTTGGCCTCGACAAGAGCAAATGCGGCCTCGAAAAAGTCGCCGTAGATACGTGGGAAGGCTATATCTTCATCAATCTCCAGCCCGAGCCGGAGGTTTCTCTGGAGGAATTCCTCGGCCCGCTGGCGGAATATCTGAAGGGCGTGCCCTACACCTTCGCCGACAACGCCTTCATGGTGAGGGCGGAGGTCAACGCCAACTGGAAGATCGTCTCGGACGCGTTCCTCGAAACCTATCATATTCCCGCAATCCATCCGGAAACGATCGGCGCGACCTTCTCGTCGCGGGACAATCCCTTCGCCCGCCTGCTGGATGTGCGAGTGCTGGGGCAGCACGCCCATGTCTCCATGTATGGAAACCCGAATTTCCAGCTTCAGGAGAAGCACAGGATCGACCGGATCGCGCAGAAGCTCGAAGGGGCGGGCAGCATCATTTCCGCGAACAAGCTGGAGGCGATGGAAAAATTCCTGAGCCATCCGGTGGTCAATCCCACCAAGTCGGACGGCTGGGCGATGGATTCGATCCACATTTTCCCGCACACGCATATCAACTGGGGGCCGGGCGGATTCTGGGTTCACCAGTACTGGCCTCTGTCCGTCGACAAGACACGGCACGAAACCCGCTTTTTCATGGCGAAACCCGCCACGGTCCAGCAGCGCCTCCAGCAGGAACTATATGTGGCACGCGTGCTGGAAGTGATTGCGGAAGACGTCTGCAACATGGAGCGGACCCAGCGCGGAGTGAGTTCCGGAGCCAAGCGCTTCATGCTGTTGCAGGACAATGAGATTGCGATCCGGCGCTCTGTCGACAATGTCATGAGATGGGCATCGGCTTCTACCGTAAGGGAGGCTCTCTCAGCATGACCAGGACCGTTACGCTTCCTGACCAATTCGCCGAACTTGAACGGTTCGTCCCGGTGTGGGCCAAGCCGACCGTGAATGAACGCGTGGATGCCCGGTGCAGTCTGACCATGCCGGAAATCCAGGAGTTCTATGGCGCAGCGATCGAGCGGGCCAGCGAGATGCTCGAATATCTCGAGCAGTTTTCCTTGCATGATATGCCGGAGGACGCCGGACGGCTGATGCAGTTGCTGATGGCGCTGGTGCAGGCCTCGGTAGCGGTCGAAATCCAGGGCCAGCCTCTCCCGCCCAAAACCGACTATCCCTTCCCGGTCAAACTCGTCTCAGGGGTCGCGCCCTACGGCTGAGCCAGGGCGGGACCTGTTCGGTTTCGCCCTTGCCCTGTCTTCATTCGATCGATGCGATAGCCCACAGGGCGGAGACCCGTTCCCACTCCCCCGCCCCGTCGTCGGGAATTTCCCCTAAACTTCGTCCGATCCGGATCGCCCCAGAACCTTGTCGAGCAACTCCTCGCAGCTATCGATCACCTCGCCCTTCCGCCACGCTCCTTCTTCCGCGCCAGAGGGAAGGACATCTCCGCGCCAAGCCACATGCTGGTCCGGCCGGACAAGGATCAGCGCCTTCTGATAGGCTTGCCGGATATCGGCGTCGTGGATGCGCACTATCTCCAGCGGCAACCCGATCTTGCTGGCTGCGGCTTCAATCGGCCCGGTCTCGCAATCCTCCAGCACCAGAAGCGTGAACCACTTGCCCAAATGATCATAAACCGCCGTGCCGTCGGCCAGGAACATATGCGGCAGGATGCTGCCCGGCCAAGTCGAAGGCTTGACCGCCAGCATATCGAATGCGGGCGGATAGCCCGCTTCGTCCACGACAACCTGGGAAGCATCGTAGCGATAGCCCTGCTCCGTTCCCCAGGCCTCGTTCTCGATATTGCCCAGCCTGGCGATCTCCCGCCCCAGCCAGAGCCGACGCGCGCGCGATTGCGCATCATCCCCGCCAAGCTCGCCCGCGTGCTGATAGAGCCGGTATATTGCGGCGCGGATGCCGAGATGCCGCTCGGACGTGGCCTTGGAGATGCGGGCGATCGGGTGGCGTTCGTCATGATAGGAATTCAGCAGCCCTTCGCCGCCCCAGCCCTGCAATGCAGCGGCGATCTTCCACGACAGATTGACAACTTCGGGGATACCCGTATTCATGCCGTAGCCGCCTGTCGGCACGAATTGATGGGCCGCGTCGCCAACCAGAAAAGCGCGCCCTGCACGGTATTGATGTGCCACCTGATAATTGAGCGTCACCGGATTGGCGACCGAGATCTCGAAGTCGAAATCCCGCCCCATGAGGTCCACCACAAGCTTGCGCGGATCAATGGCTTCGAAACCTTCGTCCGGCGGAACCAGGGCATGGAGCGTCCATTCCTGAATATCGTCCTGCGCGACAATCTGGCCCCACCAAGTCTGATAATGCCAGCCTTGCCCGAATTGATGCAGCAATTCGTAATCGCGCGAGCGGAAATGGACGAGATACATATGTGCGGCGCCAAGATTGCCTTCGCTGGCAATGCCCAATTGCGCGCGGACTGTGCTGTTTCCTCCGTCACAGGCCGCAAGATACCGCGCTCGCACCTCCTGCTTCATGCCGGTCGTTTCGTCGACGATTATGGCAGTGATACCCTGCGCGTCTTCGGTGAAACTTTCGAGCCGGCAGGAGAAGCGGATATCGGCTTCCGGCTTGCTTTCAGCAACCTCACGGATGATCGGCTCGATCAGGATCTGACTGACCCGCAGCGGCGGCTCCAGGGAGAGCGTCCCGTCGTTTCGATTCCGGCGCCGCCAATATTCAACGCGGTTGGACGGATAGCAAAAGCGGTGCAATTCGTGCGAGCCGGGCTTGAGGTCCGTCGTCCAGATTATGTCATAATTGCTGTCGAAGGGGACGCCTGCCTCGCGCAGCTTTTCCGCAAGGCCGACACGCCGGAACAGGTCCATGGCCCGGCCATTGGTCAGGTCCATTTTCGGATGGCGCGTGGTCGATGGATTGCGTTCCACCAGCAGCGAGCGAATTCCGTAGTGGGCAAGTTCGACCGCCATGGTCAGGCCGACCGGCCCTCCGCCAGCAATAAGCACGGGAACTTCGATCGGCTGGGGCATATGCGTTCTCTCGATTGGAGGAAGGAGTGGGAAAGCAGCTCAACGGATGGCGTGGCTGCCGAAGGAACCGCCCCAGAGATAGGCGGACTCCCAACGGGTCTCGACCCAGCTTTCAGGGTTTTCGATCAGCGTCGATCCGTAACCATATTCGAACAGGAATCCGGACGGCGAAACGGCGTAGAAGGATAGTGCCGGATCGTTGGCATGCTGCCCGAGCGAGCGCCCTACCGGTGCAGCCCCAGCCATGACCTTGTCCCAGGCTCGGCCCACCGTGCTCATCCGGTCAACTTCCAGATAGATGTGGTCGAAACCCGCAACGCCCGGGATATGCGCCAGGGCAACGACATGATGGCGCTTCCCGCCATTGAGGAAATGGCCGTCCGATCCCGGCACGACCTCTATGGAGTCGGTCCGCCTCAGGCCAATGACGTCAACGAAGAACGTGAGTGCCGCAGCCAGATCGGGGACCAGTATCAGCACGTGGCCCAGCCCCGCGTCCCCGGTAATGAAACGCGCGCCCGTGGGGGAAGCGAAGGGCTCCGAAAGCGTAAGCCCACCGACGAACAGTTCCACCCGGGTTCCATCCGGCGCCTCGGTCCTGACAAGGCGATAGACCTCGCGCGCCTTCGCCAAGGCCGGATCCTCCTCGGCGCTGTATCCGTGCTGGCGAAGCCGCTGGACAATTCCATCCAGCGCTTCGAGCGTGTCCACCTCAAGCCCTATGTAATCGCAACCCGGATCCTCGCTTTTGCGAACCGCGATCCGCCAGGCGCGTTCGTCCGCCCGGAAGCGCAATTCGCCCTCCTGTCGGCACGCTTGCAGCCCGAATATCTCCGTTCCAAAACTTTCCCAGGCCGCGACATCGCCGCGAAACCCGGCATAGCCGAGCCTCAGGTTTGGCTTGTCCATCTACGAGCTCCCATTACCTGACCAGTAGGTCAGTTATATTCGCCCTAGCCGCATTGATTGAGATCAAGAATGCCCGCGAGAATTCGTCGCGCGTGAAGATGCGCCCCAGAGCGTCACAAGTCGGCGATCAACGGGAAGACCTGCCGGAGGAGAACACGGGTTATCGAATGATCGGTCATCCTGATAGGCACATACGATCACTGTTTTGATAATAATCAATTTCTCCGATTTATCATTCGCCCATATTGGCCCGCGACAGAACAGCATCGGCTCGGCTCTTCGGAGCAAGCCAGGGGAAGGCGGGGAATGCTTCACCATCTATCAGCCGCAGCGGCAGCCTTGGCCGCAACCGTAATGCTGGCTGCATCCGCTGCATTCGCGGAACAACCGCCCCTGGCGCAAGCAGGGAAGAAGCATTTCATTCGCTGCGTTGCCTGTCACTCCATGTCCGCCGAAGCCCCGCCAAAACTCGGGCCTCATCTCGAAGGGATCGTCGGCCGCAGGGTGGCATCGGTCGAAGGGTTCAATTACTCCGATGCCTTGCGCGCCCAGGACTTCACCTGGGATGAAGCGCAACTCGACAAATGGCTGTCGTCTCCACAGGCCGACATTCCCGGCCTCTGCTTGCCCTTTACCGGCTTGGCCAAGGCGGAAGAGCGGCGCGCCTTCATCGCTTACCTGAAACATCCGGCGCCGTGAGGCGGGCCGGGGCGCCTCGTGTCCAAACAGAGTGCGTCATTCCGGATCATCATCCAGCCAAGTACCTAACAGGAGGGTATATATGCGTAGAAATGCAGTATCTTTAATGGCGCTTGTCGCTGTGGCCATGTCTTCGGCGGCAGTGGCCAAGCCCGCCGAAGCTCCGACCCAGGCTCAGGCACCGGCAAGGGCGATGTCGAACCAGGATTGGTGGCCGGAACGCCTCGATCTTCGCCCGCTTCGCCAGCATGCTGCGGAATCCAATCCGCTGGGCGACAGCTTCAACTACGCCGAGGAATTCGAGAAGCTCGATCTAGCCGCGGTCAAGAAGGACATTGCGGCCCTGATGACCACCTCGCAGGACTGGTGGCCGGCGGACTACGGCCATTACGGGCCCTTCTTCATCCGCATGGCCTGGCACAGCGCCGGCACCTATCGCACCATCGACGGGCGCGGCGGCGCTGGTGGCGGCCAGCAGCGGTTCGAACCGCTCAACAGCTGGCCCGACAATGTCAGCCTGGACAAGGCACGCCGCCTGCTCTGGCCGATCAAGCAGAAGTACGGCCGCAGCATCTCCTGGGCCGACCTCATGGTGCTGACCGGCAACGTCGCGCTCGAATCCATGGGCTTCAAGACCTTCGGCTTCGCCGGTGGCCGTATGGATGATTGGGAAGCGGACATGGTGTACTGGGGTCCTGAGAACAAGTGGCTCGCAGACGCCCGCTACAGCGGCGACCGCAAGCTGGAGAATCCGCTGGCCGCCGTGCAGATGGGCCTGATCTACGTCAATCCGGAAGGCCCCAACGGCAATCCGGACCCGATCGCTGCCGCTCACGACATCCGCGAGACCTTTGGCCGCATGGCCATGAATGACGAGGAAACCGTGGCACTCATCGCCGGTGGCCATACATTCGGCAAGGCGCATGGCGCGCACAAGCCTGACGAATGCCTGGACGCGGATCCTGCGGGCGCCAGCGTCGAGCAGCAGGGCCTCGGCTGGACCAACAAGTGTGGCAAGGGCCATTCGGAAGACACCATCACCAGCGGTCTCGAAGGCGCGTGGTCGGCCAATCCGATCGCCTGGTCGACCCAATATCTGGACAACCTGTTCGCGTTCGACTGGGTGCAGACCCGCAGCCCGGCCGGCGCCGTGCAGTGGGTGCCGAAGAACGCCGACGCGGCGCGCTTCGTTCCCGACGCCCATGTCGAGGGCAAGATGCATACGCCGATCATGTTCACGACCGATCTGTCGCTGAAGATGGACCCGGCCTATCGCAAGATCTCCGAGCGCTTCCGCAATGACCCTGACGCCTATGCCGACGCCTTCGCCCGCGCCTGGTTCAAGCTGACCCACCGCGACATGGGGCCGCGCTCAAGCTATCTCGGCGCGGAAGCTCCGAAGGAAGATCTGATCTGGCAGGACCCGATCCCGGTGGTCGATCACGCGCTGATTGACGCACAGGACGTCGCACAATTGAAATCCCGCGTCCTTGCTTCCGGACTGACCACCTCGGAACTGGTTCGCACTGCATGGGCGGCTGCCGCCAGCTATCGCGACACGGACATGCGCGGAGGCGCCAATGGCGGGCGTCTGCGCCTCGATCCGCAGCGCAACTGGGGGGTCAACAATCCGGCCGAGCTGGCCAAGGTTCTGAAGCGGCTCGAAGCGATCCAGAAGGATTTCAATCGCACAGCAAACGGTGGCGAAGAAAATTTCGCTTGCCGATCTGATCGTGCTGGGCGGCAATGCCGCTGTCGAGCAGGCGGCGCGAGCTGCGGGCCAGGATGTGCAGGTGCCCTTCACGCCGGGTCGCATGGACGCCACCCAGGCGCAAACCGACGTCAGTTCCTTCGCCATCCTGGAACCGGCCGCGGACGGGTTCCGTAATTACTACAGCGCAAGCAGCCGCCTCTCCCCTGCGGAAATGCTGGTCGACCGCGCCAACCTGCTGACGCTGACAGTACCGGAGATGACCATTCTGATCGGCGGCATGCGGGCGCTGGGGGCCAACACCGGCGGTTCCACGAACGGCGTGTTCACCGATCGTCCCGGCACGCTCAGCAACGACTTCTTCGTGAACCTGCTGGACATGGGCACAAAGTGGTCGAAATCGACGACGGGCGAAGGGCTCTATGAAGGGCACGATCGCGCGACGGGCAAGATGCGCTGGACAGCCACGCCGGTCGATCTCGTGTTCGGCTCCAATTCGGAATTGCGCGCCGTGTCCGAAGTCTATGCGGCGGACGACGCCAGGCAGAAGTTCACGGCTGATTTCGTCAGCGCCTGGACCAAGGTCATGAACCTCGGCCGCCAGTAGGCCGTACTGACGGAAGTTGGCGCCCAAACAGGTTTTTCCCTTACACCTGTTCGGGCGCCAGCACCCTTTCCCGTGCAAGCATATACAATTCGATTGGATGCCGGAGTTCGAAATGCCATTTTCGCCAAAGTTCCTGATGGCCATGGGCGCTGGCGCAATCGTCGCGGCCTGGGTGGGCGCGAGTGCTGGAACGGCGATCGCCAAGGAAACGGCGGCACAACAAGTCCCGGCGAAACCGGCGGCATTCGCTACTTGTGCGGCCTGCCATTCGGTCGAGCCCGGCAAGAATGGCGTCGGGCCGAGCCTGGCCGGCATCGCCGGGCGCAAGGCCGGGAACCTCCCGGGTTTCGCCTACAGCAACGCCTTGAAAAACTCGGGCATCATCTGGGGCGCGACCAGCCTCGACAGATGGCTCACCTCGCCGCAGCAGGCTTTTCCCGGAACCAAGATGCCGTTTGCCGGCATTCCCGACCCGGCAAGGCGACGGGAAGTGGTCAACTACCTGCTCGCCCTGAAATAGCCTGCCCCGGGGAGAGCCACCCGGTATCGCCGAAATCCGTTCCTCCACCCGCCTGATCGCGCCGGGAACGAAACCCGTTGTCCACAATTCACGAAATGCGAAGCGGACCCGCAAGCAGCAGCGTCCAGCACACCGCCGCCCCCAACCACAGAACGAGAGCATAGGCGGCGCGGCGGAAGCCGGGCGTATGGCGGCGAAGAACCAGGCGATGATCGAGATACCCGGCAATCGGAAAGCTCAGCGACCAGAGGATGCCGGCAAGGATCATGGTGGGCCACACCCAATCGCCACGCCAGTCATCGGGATTGCCGAAAAACGGCTCCAATACAGGATAGGCGGCATAATACAGGCCGCCACCCAGGGCGCCCATGCTCAATAATCCGAGAATGGCCGCGACGATGCAGGCAATGATCGATCGCCTGATGGTCAGGAGAGCCGACGGAATAATCCTCATGTCCCGGCCGGCTTCGTCATTGCTCCCGACTTGCGCACTCGATGCACAGCGCCGCTTCCGGGCGGGCTTCGAGACGTTTGGGCGCAATCGCGGCACCGCACCGCACGCATTCCCCATAGGTGCCGTTTTCAATGCGCGTCAACGCGCGCTGCACCGAGGCGATTTCCCGCGTGATCAACGCACCCTGCCCTTCCAGAGAAGCATCGTCTTCCATCTCGACCGCCTGCTCCGCGAAGTCGGGATTGAGCGGTTCGGCCAGTGCCTCCACAATTCGATCCCGCCGTTCCTTGAGTTCAACAAGCTGCGCTTCAAGGCGGGATTTGGCTTCGGCGGTATCGGGCATTGCGCGGACTCCATATCCAGTTCTTATCACCTGCACAGCAGCGGCTGCGCTACGCAGCAATGAAGCCCAAGCCATGGTCAAAGTCCATGCGGTAATGCATAATGCCGCGGAAATTGCGGGGCATTCTGGCGCGAGGCCGGCAGCGCCTCACCACCTGACCGCGTCATTGGCCTAGCCAACCGCACCGGCTTCGGGAGGCCGCACCAAACGTTAGCGGAAATCAGCCATTGATGCTTTTGTTCGGACAACTTAGGGATCTGATATAGCCAATGCGAATGTCCGGAATTTGCTTGTGTCATGTTAATTATGATTTCAAATACTTGCCATATAAAGAGAAACTCTTTTCTACCTTAAAATATAATAAGTCAAATTTAATTGAATTATCAATGATAATATCAATTATTTAGAATTGCAGGGGTGAGGCGATGGCAAATCCATATAGATATCTGAGATTCTGCGCATGGATGGGCCCGGTTGTCCTGATTGCGCTGGTCATTTTCTGGGGGATATTAGGGCGAAACATTCCGCCATATTCAGCGGCGCTGAGCGCGGAGGAATTGGCAAGAGAATTTCGCACTCATACTTTCTCGCTCAGGCTGGGAATGATAGTGACCATGGCCGCCGGCGTGCTCTATACCATATGGGGCATGGCGATCACCAAGGTGATGGAGGAAGTCGAGCGGGATAACGATATCCTCTCCCGCCTTCAGCTGCTGGGCGCCACGCTGACCACGATCATCATCGTCATCCCCCCAGGACTTTGGCTTTCCGCTGCATTTCGGCCCGATACGGATCCGAACATCATACGCGCGCTCTACGATACAGCCTGGATCATATTCGACCTCGCCTTCACTCTCACCTCGATGCAGTTCATCTCTTTTGGCGTCTGCTTCCTTTCCGATCGACGGGAAGTCCCCTTGATCCCCAAATGGGCGAGCTGGTTCACGATCTGGGTCGGAGCGATGTTCCTTGTGCTGATGACCATGCCGTTCTTCCACAGCGGGCCGTTCTCCCGCAGCGGATGGGTCAACTACTGGGTGGAGTTCAGCATATTCTTCTATCTCATGGCCGCGATGTGCATTGTCATATTACGAGCAGTTAATCGGCTTGAACGCGAACATCGGGAAAATTTGACCAATGGCTGACACTACGCCTTCAAGGGAACGTTCGTATTTCGAACATCCATCAATCCTCTCTTTTATCGCATTCGATATCGCAAGCTTTGTCGCCTTTTTCGGATGCTTCATGATCGATCGGCTGTATCAGCCGGAATTGTTCAGCCAGTCGGCGGCAATGCTCGATGTCAATATCGGCCTGGCTAATACGCTCATCCTGTTGACGAGCGGCTGGCTCGTCGCGTTGGCAGCGGGGGACGCGCGGGCAGGCAATTTCGCCCAGGCAACCAACCGCCTAGTCCTTGCCACCATTATCGGTGCGAGCTTTGCCGTTCTCAAGGTATTTGAATATGGCATTAAAATCGGGCAGGGTCTTACCGCTTACACCAATGATTTTTTCAACTATTATTATGTTCTTACAGGGATTCACCTCTTCCATCTCCTGATCGGATTGGTCCTTCTCTGGATTGTCATACAAAAGACAAAACGACAGACTTCATCCGATCCGGAATATATGAACTGGCTTAATTCTACGGCAGTTTATTGGCACATGGTTGATCTGCTGTGGATATTCCTTTTTCCCATGCTCTATCTTCAGGGGGTATGATGAATAGTATATTCTCACGCCAAGCCACCCTCATTTGGGTTATCCTGGTCGTCGCGACATTGGCGAGCTATGGAGCCGCAGGGGTTCAAACGGCCGGGGGCATCGCCTTTGGCGCGGTGATGCTGGTAGCGGTGGGCAAGGCCTATCTCATCGCAAGATACTTCATGGAGCTGGCGACGGCCAATCTCCCTTGGCGAATGATCTTCGGCGGACTTATCATCGCCGGAGGCGTTATCATCACCGCGCTCCATTTTCTGACCTGAAGCCGTCCTCTGAGTGGTAACAATCAGGAGCACGTCACTATCGACAAGACGGCGTTCGGAAGAAAAGTGATTGTGGATGTTGGCATGAGCTGAAGCAATTTGTGTAACAACTTCGTCCGCCGAGCCCCACCCATCAACCACTCCTGCATAGCACCGGCTTGAGCAATATCCCGTCATGCTTTCAGTTTGGAATTGAGGTGATCCGATAAGCGCATGGCCAGCGCCACGATCGTCAGCGTGGGATTTGCCCAGCCGCTGGTGGGAAACACCGAGCTACCGGCAACGAATAGATTCTCGTATCCATGCACCTGGCAATTGGCATCCACCACGCCACTCTTGGGTGAATCGCTCATGCGCGTGCCGCCAACCTGATGATAGTTGGCCAAGGGGTGATTTCCGACGGTCAGATCTTCTGGCCATTGCGGGCTGGGATCATCGAGCCATTGGCCTGGCTTTATCGCGCCCATCTTCAAGCGGCGAAACTCAGCATCGAAAGTCTTGGCGATGACTCTGGCGGTATGCTTGTCCAGGTCGCTCAACTGCCAATCGAGATCAGCCCGCTGACTTCCAAGACTGTCGCGTTCGCGAGACAGGATGATCCGGCTATCGGGATTGGGGGCCTGTTCACCGCGAGTGATCAGATAGAGCCCGGTCATGCCCGCCTTGGCCCGCATCTTCTCCACCCAATTGCGCATTTCGCGATGGAACCATGCCCGAACCGCCCGGTAGGCATGATCAAGCGCACGACCGCGACGATCCGGTGAAATCGAATGCTTGAGGTTGTGGTAGATCTTATTGCCCAACGCCACGCCATGGCGAGGATCTCGCTGGAGCTTGAAGGTGATGATGCTGTTGAGCGCCTGTTCCCGCTGCTGGGTCGCATCTCCCAGCCGGAGGGCCGGTGCTAACGGCGGGCCGGAACGCATGAAACGTTTCTGGAACAGGGCCCATAGCTCATATGGCGTCTGGGTTTCGATCTTCCCGATCCGCCCGGTCGGATGCTCCATAAAATATCGACCGACCAAGTCGTGGCTATTGCCGAGCCCATTCGCTTCGACATCATTCGAGGCCAGCAGAAGGCGCGAATTCTCGATCGCCCCACAGGCGAGAATGTAGTGTCTCGCCCTCACCTGCCGCACCGTGCCGTTGAGGGTCTTCACTTCCACTCCCTCGACGGTGCGGGCATCGGGGCCAGACTTGATGTTGACGGCATTGGCATGAAGCACGACTTGGATTGACGGCGAATTCGTCACATCGCGGGTGTGGCTTGCGACGAACCGATCGGTCTTTTCATCGAAACGCCAGAGGACGGCATCGATGGCTTCCGGATCGAACCCCGGCTCGGTGACGCCCAGCGCATCCCAGATGCGATCCGTATAGTTGAACTCGCCCAGCTCAAAAAAGGCGTGTGCACGAGCATAGTAAGGCTCGATATCGGACTTGCGGATGGGCCAGCCACTGTGCTCCACCCAATCCCGACGCTCGAAATCTATGGCGTCCAATTGCGCGCAGCGCCCCCCCCAGATCGAGACGGTGCCGCCAAAGAAGCGCAATCGCGCCTGATCCAGATCGTAATAGGGCATCCCGATATTGCTGCCCCGATAAAGATCCTGCGTGGCCTGTTCAAAATCGAAGCCACCACTTTCGAGAAGGATGACCGAATGCCCCTCTTGGGCGAGCCCTCTTGCCAGAGTGATACCTGCGGCGCCGGCGCCGATGATACAAACATCACCGATCCCGATTTCAGCCTCGGGATACTTGTGCAGGTCGATAAGCATGCAATTCTTTCTCAGCGCAGACGATGGAACTGCCCGAGCGTCGTCAGGCGATGTTCTGTTCCCACCAGCAGCCGAACATTGCAATCGCATAAAGCATACGGCCCTGGTTGGCCGCTCCGGCTCGATGCTCGGCAAACAAGCCTTCCACCGCCTCGGTTTGCAGATAGCCGCTTTTCGAAGCGCCACTATCGTTCCACGTCTCCCGCGCGAACTCGCTCAAATCGCCACGGAACCATTCCGCAAATGGGAGTTGAAAACCAAGCTTGCGCATATCCAGCGCGCCTTTGGGAAGCCATGGCTCGGCCGCTTTGCGGAGGGCATACTTGCCTGTTTTGCCACGCAATTTCATCGAAAGTGGCATCGACAAGGTCCAATCGACGAATTTGTGCGAGAGGAATGGCACGCGCGCTTCGAGCGAATGGGCCATGCTCGGGCGGTCAAGCCGCGTCAGTAGCGATCCCGGCATGTGAACCGTGAGATCGGCAAGCTGGAATTGCTGCAAGGGCTCAAGCTCGCGCAAATGCGGCGACGGAAAATATTCCTGTTCCAATCGCGCAAAGGCATCGGCGGATTGATGGCGTGTCAGGAAATCGGGGCTGTAAATCCTCGAACGCGTTTCAGGGGTGGACATCTGGGTCCCGGCGAAAAAGCGCTGAAAGCTGTTGTCGAGGCGAGCCGCGTCCACAAATTTCAATGCATTCTGCTTGAGGTAGTTCAACTGGGATGAGGAGGTGGTGGGCAAAGTCTCGAAAAGCCCCGCAATTGGCGAAAGAGCTTTGATCACAGGGCTCCAGCGCGCTGCAGAGAGAGCGGTCCGCTGGCGTTTGTAACCCGCGAAAATCTCATCCGATCCTTCTCCGCAAAGCACGACCTTGACGTGTTCCGCGGCAAGTTTCGAAAGGTGCCAATGCGGCACGGCAGATGTGGCGGCACAGGGCTCGTCGAAGGCCGATTGAACCGACGGTAACAGTTCGCCCGTCCTTACCGGCTCAAGTGGCAACACTATGTGTTCGCAGCCTAGATGTTTCGCTATCCGCGAGGCCGCTTTGGTCTCATCGATCGCCGATCCAGGAAACCCGATCGTAAACGCCTTGAAAGATGGCCCGCCCAATTGAGTCATGGCCGCCGCCACCGCGCTGGAATCGACCCCGCCGGACAGAAATATGCCAAGGGGTACGTCCGACAGCATATGAAGCTTCACGGTTTCCAGCAGCCGCTCGCGGGTTTCCTCGATCCATTCATGTTCTGAAAGACCGACGGCAGGATGGAAAGTTGGAGCCCAGAACTCCTTGACCGAAGCCTCACCCTCACGGCCAATGCGCAGAACATTGCCGGGATCCAGGCTGCGAACCTGACGGTAAATGGAGCGTGGCCGCTGGACGTGGCCGAACTTGAAGAAATCGTGGACAGCGCGTTCGTCGATGTCGAATTGAAGTTCCGGAATCGGGCGAAGGGCGCGAATTTCCGAAGCAAACGCTATGCCGCCGTTCTGCTGAGTGACGTAAAGCGGCTTGATCCCCAACGGATCCCTGGCCAGCGTCAGGCTGCGTTCGGCACGGTCCCAGATCGCGGTGGCATACATACCTTCAAGCCGGGCCCATACATCGTCGCCCCAATGGACATAACCGGCCAACAGGGTTTCGGTGTCGCTGCGCGTTCTGAATCTCGCGCCCCCGGCCTCCAACTCTCGACGCAACTCCAGATGGTTGTAAATTTCTCCATTTGAGACAATAACATAGCGCCCATCGTCGCTTTCCATCGGCTGTCCGCCGCCATCGATATCTATGATGCTGAGACGGCGCATCCCGAAGCCGAAGTCGCCATCGCTGAAATAACCATCGTCATCGGGCCCGCGATGCACGATCGTATCGCATTGCTTCCGCAACTGGTCAGGGCTTACCGTTCGATCCGATCTCCGATACCACCCCGCAATTCCGCACATATCGACCCCTAAATTACATTGCGGGGCGGATAGGGGCGCTCTCTAAAACTGACATTTCCGAATTATTTGATTTTGCCCATGTTTCGGGCCTGTGCCTCATAGGGTTGCATGTTCACATCCGAAGCCTTGCCGGGGCAGGCTGGCCCGGGTCATCGAGGAAGCACCTGCTCGCGAATCAGAACAGCGCGTTATCGCTCGGTGGAGGGGATTTTGGAGCAGAGTGCAGAGCAAGATATGTAAGCAGCCCGGTCATCAGGTATCCTGCCGCAGAAGCGAGGGCGACTGCCCAGGCGATCGCTGTCGCGCCACTTCCATAGGACACCATTATCGCGACCCCCAGAACGCCCAGCGTGACTCCCCGGGCCAGCAACGCATGCCCGGCCCTGCTGGTCGCATGCAATACCGGCTCGAAGGCAACGCTCGCCAGTTCCAGGCTTGCAGCAATAGCGAGGGGAATCAGGATTCCCGTGCCGCCCGTGAATTCTGCTCCGCCCAGCCATCCGAGTAAATGCCCACCCGCAGTCATAGCCACAGCGATCACAATGGCTCCGCCGATGGCTGCGACCAGGCTGGTCTGCAAGGCGAACTTCCGAAACTCGGCTTCCTCGACCACAACCCGCGCACGCGCCGCTTCGGCATATACTGCCCTAGTCAACAGCATCGACAACTTGCCCAGCGCCTGCGTGACTTGACTGGCAAGCCGATAGAGTCCTGCAGCCTTGGTTCCCACCAGCCCACCGACCGCGAGCAGTGGTCCGAAGCGCACAGCCGCATCCAGCGTTACCGTGGCATGGCTGAAAAGAAAGAAGCGTATCAGGCCCGGGTTTTCGTCCAGCGCAAGGCGCCAGTCCCGGATGTAGCGCAATCGGACCGCTTCCGGGCAAAGCTTGCGCGCCATTATCCAATAACAGGCGGCTTCCAGCAGATCGATCGCCACCCATGCGATAAGAAAATGGCCGACAGAAGCTCCCATCCACCAGATAAGGACCGCAGCGACGACCCGTCCCAGCGGCACGGTCGCTTCCACATAGACAGCCGCATCGAACCGATGCAATGCCCTGACGATGCCAGTGGGAGCTGACACCAGCGCCCAGACCATCCCACAACAGAACCAGAACGCCTTGTCGACATAGGCCGGGTTAAGATCCAGCATATCGCCAAAGCCGTAGATCGTGACGAAAGCGATCAGGCAACCCGCGATCGCCCCGATTACGTCGAGCATCCCGCAGAACATGCTGAGTCTGCCGAACTTGTCCCACGCCTTTTCATGAACATGCGCCGTGCCGTAGCGCACAACCGTGCGCCAGCTTTGCACCCCCGTGATACCCTGCAGGGCCAAGGCTGTGCCGAAGATAAGCGAGAAGTGGCCGAAATCCTTCAGGCCAAGCGTTCGAGTCAATATTGCCAGATAGGCTATGCCGCAAAGCGCGCCGAAACCCTTGCCCCCCAACAACCAGGCGGTGTTGGTCAAAATGCGATGCAAGGAGGTTCTGTCGGCTGGGGAGGCGGCAGCGATCTGCATTGGCCCCCCATAAGCTTATGGCTGCCTTGCATGCAACACCGCTGAATATACCGCACCTGGAGCGCAGATCCTCATCCTTCAATAGCTGTGGTAAAAATCGGACCCAGCATCGCCATGAGGCGGATTACTTCAGGGGATATCCGCTCAAACGAGATCCCGCCCGAAGATCTCTCGCGCAACGATCATCTTCTGGATTTGCGTGGTGCCGTCCGCGATCTGTTGGCCGATCACGTCCCGCAGGCGCTGCTCCTGAGGATAGTCTGTGGTGTAGCCGTAATGCCCATGCAGCAGCAGGCATTCGTGGATGGCGCCTACGGCGATATCGGGGCATTGCATCTTGCACATCGCCGCCTCCGAAGTGTGAGGCAGGCCCTGATCCCGTAGCCACAATGTACGGAAGCAAAGCCAGCGCGCCATTTCCATCTTTGCGGCCCAATCGGCCAAGGGAAAGGTGACGCCCTGGTATTTGGACAATGGCTTGCCGAATGACTGGCGACCTTTGAGATATTCGACGGTTTCGGCGAGGCTCGCCTGCGCGGCGCCCAGGCACATCAAACCGATGAGGGCCCGGGTACCTGATGCGATGGACGGGGAATGCGAAGAATCCATTTCCAGCAGGTGCGCGCAACGCCGAATATCGAGGATTTGAAAAGGTTATCGATAACAGCGGACACGGCCTCATAGGCGAAGTGCAATCCTTGAAAACTCCCAATGGGGAGACACGGCTTGTCGTATCCGCATGGAGCAGCTGGCCTTCGGTCAATCGCGCCGGTGGAGTGTATATCACCGGGCCTATCCCTGCCCATGGACTGCATGCGGGTCGATCCGCCGGCACGTTGCACCCTCTGCTGACGCTCGATCAATTTGACCCCGATCCCATTATAGGCCCCACTTGGGGAGGAGGCATGCTCTCCGTCTACAATGGGGAGATTTATTGGGGTACGATGACGATAGGGACGGCCTATACCGGGGCGTTTACAGCTGCAAATCCAAGCGTTGGCGTCTCCCCGGCCTCGCGAGACGATATTGCGCGCGCGATGTTTTCGCGAGCCGCCCATTTGTTCAAGATCAAGGTGAGCAATCTCGAACATCCGGAAATCGAACTTCTTTTTGGTAACGAATATTTTCCCACCCTGAACAAGGAAGATGGCACCTGGTCTTTGAAGAAAAACCTTCTCAACCTGACTCCAAAATTGGGAAAGGCAGGGTTTGGGTATGGAACCAACAATTATTCCTGGGAAAGTACAGTTTATAATGGAAAATTATTCATAGGAACCATGGATTACTCCGGAGGGCTTGTAGACTACGTTGAGAATGCCCCCCCACATTCCGATCAACAGATTGACGCGAATTACCGGGTAGCCAAGGAGCAAGGCTTTATGCCCGGCGGAGATCTCCTGGTCTTCGAGCACCCCAATGAACAACCCATCATAATCACACGTTCGGGCCTCGATAACATCGATAACAATGGCTTCAGAAACTTTGTTACGGTAAATAATACTTTATACGCAGGAACCTCCAGTGAGGCAAATATAGGTCCACATGCAGGATACTCCTTTTACGTTCTAAATAATTAATAATCATAGATTATTTATAGTGGAGCTATCGCCATGCCCACCAATTTGCGCCACGGATTTTTTATTGTAATCGGGATTATAGCCCTCTTTACCACTTGGCCATATGCCTTTGATTGGATGGCTGGCGGCGGAAACATTTTGAATCCTGTTCAATTTTTCTCAGATGCGATCGCCCCGGGAGGAACCGCTGCCTTTCTCGCTCTGGACATGGCCATAGCTTGGATCGTGTTCATGGTCTGGGTCATCTTCGATGCCCAACGGATCGGCGCAGGCCTGAAGTGGGGCGTCTTTTTCGTATTCCTTTCTTATGTCGGTGTATCCATGGCCTATCCATTTTACATAGTATTTCGCGAAAGGTTTATTGATAGAATATCTAAGAATCCAGAATCTTAAGGAGATGAGTGATGAATATCGAGCATGTTAGCGAGCTTATGCGGCGGTTTTCCGAAGATGTGGACTTGGCCCTGGAGTTCTATGCGGACGATTGTGATTTCACCGATCATCCATTGGAGCAGAAGATTGCAAATGATAAGGCCAAGCTCAGGCGGGCATTCATTCCGTTCGCCAACAAGAATCCCGACAACGGAATGGGCATCCATCATTTCGACGCGCTGGAGTATATTGGCAACGAGAAATCAGGCCTGCTGCAATGGCAGTGGACCGCCGATCACTGCGCTTCGATCTTTGGACTCAGCAACCCTGACGGCCGCCGGTTGAGCACTAACGGAATGAGCTTCTATGTTTTCCGTGACGGCAAGATCGTTCGCGAGGTGGTTCACTCCAATCAAGTGGAAATTCTGAGACAATTGGGCCATTCCATCGAAATCGAACATTTTTGGGAAGATCCATCCTTTGCGTAATGCAATGGGTCCCGGTGGCCCGGCCTGAAAGGTTACCACGCCCCTTCAAGAAACATTCGCGCCCATCCCCTGATCCAGGCCTTGCAAAGGCATCCGGGTCAGGGGGTGTGCTGCATTATCGGGCTACCAATCGGAGAAACCGATCCTGGCCCCGTGTCACCAATCCCGTCGGGACCGTGCTGGCGGCAGATGCCGGGGATATCGATCCTGTGACGGGTGGAGGACATTGTTTGCCTTGCCGGCCCGATTCCGAATATCATACGGCTTATCGAACTTCCCGGGAGAGAGGAACAGATGGGCCCAACACCTGAACGGATATCTGCAACGCGAGAGCATCATCTGGCGGAGCTATCCCAAGGTATCGACAAGCTCAGCAGCATTGTCGAAGAACAACGGGGGGAAATTGCAAGGCAACGGCGCTTGCCGGAAGCGGTTGCGCAAGCCTTCATTGACCTCGATATCTATCGTCTGCTTGTTCCCGCAGATCTGGGAGGGGCGGAAATCACCCCGATCGACCAGTTCGATTTCGTGGAGCGCATTTCCTACCACGACGCATCGGCCGGATGGAATTTTGCCGTCGGATCGGGGTTGGGAATATTCTCGGGTTTCCTGGAAGCTTCCGAAGCGCGCGCGCTGTTCACGCAGTCGGGCGCGGCGATGGCCGGGTCGGGTGCGCCCCAAGGGAAGGCGCATAAGGTCGACGGCGGCTATCGCATCGAAGGGCGCTTCGCCTGGGCCAGCGGAATAGACCAGGCGCAATGGGTATATGGCGGCTGCTTCGTTCACGAGGACGGCAAGCCGGTGATGAAGGAAGATGGCTCTCCCGCCACGGTGCTGGCGTTTGCGCCCAAGGAATTCGCCACGGTTCATGAATGCTGGAATGTCAGCGGCCTCGTCGCGACCAACAGCACCGAGTTCAGCTTGGCGGATGTCTTCGTGCCGAAGGAACGCACATTCAGCATACCCTGGAAGGAAAGCCGCCATCCAGGTCCACTGTTCCGCCTGCCGATGACCTTCTTCGGCTTCGCACTGACCGGCGTTCCGCTGGGAGTCGCGCGGCGGGCCGTCGATGGCTTGCGCGAGTTGGCCATATCCAAGTCCACACCGGGCGGCGGCAAGCTCAGCGATGTGGGCTTTTCCCAATATGCCGTCGCCAAGGCGGAAGCGCTCATAGACGCGGCGCGCTGCAATGTGCGCTACTCGTTTCAGGAATTGTGGGACTGCGCCCTGGCCGGCAAAGCGCCAAGCATGGAAGCGCGCGCACGGCTGCGCCGGGCTTGTGTCCACGCGGCCGAATCGAGCCAGGAAGCGGTAAACCTGTGTTATCGCGCGACGGGTGGGTCCGCCCTGTTTGCGACCCTTCCGTTCGAAGCGGCATTACGGGATGTCAATGCAATCGGTGGGCATCTGGTTTTCCAACGCGCGATGATGGAAGATGCAGGGCGGGTGGCTCTGGGCATTCCACCCCGGCTGATGGTGTTCTGAACCCTCCCGAATCCGTAAGGCGTGCGGTCCACTTCGTCCATGATCGCCGTGTTCTGGGGGATACGGTCAGAAACGTCCGCTTGCCACTTTCCGGACATTCTCAGCTGCACATATCGAGGTGGGCTCTAGTAACAATGCTAGCGAGTTACTCTCTGCCTGCCTTGAAGTCTCGACCAGTCAAACGATCCAGCGCCCAGTTTTCCATGGCGATTCCTTGACCGATGCGCCCTTCGGCGTGCCATCTCATGCTGGAGAATGGAATGAAGCTATTGCTGTAACAGGCCCATGGATGCTGAGCCATTGGAGAGCCAATCAACAGATGCTCGTGATCATCCACATCAAGCAGGCGCATTTCGTAAGATACCGGGAAGAAACCGTTGCGAAGCGCTCGGACCTTGCCAGCTTTCAATCCCCGCACGCGGCCTTCCACGAGAGCATAGCCGTGAGCAAGCCCAAATGCATCCCATCCCGAAGCTTCGATATCCAATGTCAATATGACGTGGACCGAATAATCAGGGCCGAAGTGGGCATTGATCCATCCCATGTCTTTGAGAAGACGCTCATTACGTGGTCCCCAACTGTGATTAATGATCGAGATGCAATCGACGTCAAATGATCGCCCTCTAATCTCGGCGATGCCGGTGAAATGCGCTGTCATATCGAAATGGTTGGCATAGACGGAACCGAAGCCGCTCTTTGCGACATCAGTGGATGCGAGAGGATCCATATCAGGGTCGTGGATGTCGAATGGATCCATCAGGCCCCGAATGTGCCAGTCAAATTCGGTGTCGTCTGTTCCTATATAATGGAAATGATAATCTCTAGGCTCGTTTTCCGTTCTGACCGTCAATCCATTCGAAAGAGAGTAGCCATTGAGCTTTTGCGGTATCGGCAGATGCTGTTGGAAATCAAAATAGATGGCATCCGTCGGGGTTTGGCTGATCTTGTTGATGACCTCGATGTCGCATACGAATGCGCCACTCCCGGGCGAGCCACCGTGTAAATCCATGCCGTGATATTGGGCTCTAGAAGATACACGGAGAGAAAGTTCGTCTCGCCCCAATCGTGGGCCACATCGGGTGGAGTGTGAAAATTAACATCCTCGGCGCTGATCATCACCCTTGTCGCGATGCGCCTGATGGGCATTCCCGACCTCGATGCAGCAATTCTCCTCAAAGAATCCTTGGGCATTCTACCTGATTAATAATCTTGAACCTCCGCCACCATCCCATTGCGGACATAGTTCTTATTGAAAGTCACGCCCTCATCGTCATCTCTGTTTTAAGCACTTCGACGAGGCCCAAGACAGGCTTGCCACCCCTGAGAGCAGAACGAAACTCCTGCAACAACGCTTCGTACCATTCGGATGTCGCAAATTCCACTTTGTCCATGACCAGCTCTTGATAGGGCGCATCACGCCCAGAGATAATCTGCATCGCCCGGGCGCAGATGGGCGAAACGGCGCTCGACATCCTCCAGCGGCTCAACGCCGGAAAAGCCGCCGGTCCGCGCGGGATCGGTCTGGGCATGGCGCTGGATCTCGATCCGGCCGATCTGATTGCGATGCACCTCATCGGGGCCGTCCGCGAGGCGTAGCAACCGAGCCGTCGCATAAGCGGCGGTCAGGAAATGATCATTGTTGGTGCCACCGCCACCAAACATCTGGATCGCCCAATCCACAATGCGGCAAGCGGCGCTCGGTGCGGCCACCTTGATCATTGCAATCTCGGCCCTGGCGACCTTGTTGCCGACAGTATCCATCATCCAGGCAGCCTTCATGGTCAGCAGGCGCGCCTGCTCAATCATGACACGATTTTGATAAGTTCCGATCATGCCAGCATCGAAGCCATCGCGGAGTGTGATCCAACGGTCCGGAGCGGGGTGGTCTCGATGGCTGTGGCGTGGGGAGGATTGCCCGGCGAAGATCGTGATCCGGCAAAATACGGCGCCTCGACAAATATGCTGATCTCAACGGATCATGACGTTGATCCGATCAATTCCATGCCGCGAATGTCGGCAATCCCGGTCAATCTCAAACGAATTATGCGCAACAGCACGTATTCTGACTAACGGCGGCGCTTTTCACTCTGCTGCTTCAGTCCTTCAAGACATGACTTGAAAGACCGAGCGAGAACCATGCTCGGCCTGAACGCGAAGATGGAATTTATGGATCTTCCACCCTTGCCCTTCCCTGCGAAGCCCCAGATCATAATATCCGAACGCGGTATGATAATTGCTCTCGCTCCAATGGCTTGCCACCATCTTGGTCAGACATGTCGCCACGTCGCCTTCGATCGAAATGATGGGATTCCCCGTCATATGATGAGTGGATACGAAGCTTAGCACGCCCTGCGATGCCCATTTGACGTATTCATCCCCCGATATTGTTACCGGGCCGGCGTCGACCAGATCGGAGTGATCATCGTCCACCATATCAGCCAATGTGTCGCGAAAGCTCTCCCAGTCGTGCCTATCGACCGAATGGAAATATCGGTTGACCGTATCTTCGATCGCAATCCGATCGATCAGGTCATCAAGGCTCTCAATCCTTTGCATTTTTGTTCCCCAGGAAATTCCAGGACTGCGTTCAGTTGAACCTGAAACCGAACGTCACGCCATAGGTTGCCGGACGACCCGCGAGCCGGGCCGAGGTGTCGCTCGAAGGAATGACCGCGGTCCAATAGTACTTATCGAAGATGTTCTTGCCCCAGACGATGACCTTCCAGCGGCCTTCCGGCGCTTCGTAACCAAGCCGCGCATCGACAGTGGCATAGCCATCGATCAAATAAGGATAAGGGCCAGCTCCTGGAGCGATCCGGAAGCGATTGGTCCCGGTGACAGGCAGGGTGGTATCCTCGCCGCCAATCGCCGCACTCTGGTTAGAACGGGCGCTGACGGTGAAGCCAAGGAACGGCGCGCCGCCACTCGGCAGTTCATGCCGATAATCGACATTGACGCTGCCCGACCATTTCGGCGTATTCGGCAGCCGTACTCCGCTCATATCCTCGACATTCGGCGTAGCACCGGTCGGATCGAAATTGCCCGGACGCGAGTCGATGTCGTTATCCACGCCGCCGAAAATATCGTAGCCGACATAATCCTGGATCTTGGAGTTGAGATAGGTGATCGCGCCGGAGATCGTCAGTCCAGTCGCAGGTCGCACCGTCAGATCGGCTTCAAAGCCATAAATCCGTGATTTCGGCACGTTGACCAACGCATCGAGAATTCCAAAGACGGCATCAAACAGCTTACCTCTGACCTGCTTGTCGCGGTAATCCATGTAAAAACCAGCAGCGTTGAGCTGGACTGCACCATTCGCCAATCCGGCCTTGAAGCCCGCTTCATAGGCAGTCACCTTTTCCTGCGTTACCGGCAGAGCGGACGTGTATGAAGCAGCCGAGAGGGTGGGAAAGCTTCCCGCCTTGTAGCCGCGCGAGACGTTGGCATAGAGCAGCACATCATCGGCTGCCCGGAAATCAGCGCCGAGGCGCCAGGAGAAATTTTCTTGCGCCAGTTTGGCCTCGAACGGTATCCCGGGGATACCAAGCCCCAGATTACCCGCCTGAACAGGTGACAGGACCGTCACATCGGGGTGGATTGGAACGCCAATATTATTGAGCGTATAGCTGTCTTCAGGTTCAAGTGGGTCAAAGGGCAGACCTGACAACCCACCTAGAATATTGAACAACTTGTCCACGTTGCCATTCGGACGCGTATAGGCGGCGAGAAAGGCCCTGATCGAGGATTTGGTATAACGTCCTGCCGCCTTGAGTGTCAGCCGCTCAGTGACATCGAATTCCGCGTTACCAAAGAAGGCATAGTTTTCTATATCCTGATCCAGGATCACACCGGATCCATCAATGTAAAGATTGGCAGAGTAATAGTTCGAAGCCGCCGTGGGCTGAACATACTGATTTTCGTAGGTATCGCTCTTTTCATAGTTGCCGCCTATCATCCAGCGAAGCTGGGACGCCGGATCATTGGCAAGACGGAGTTCCTGGTTGAACGTCTCGATCGACCCAAGCGCAGGTTGGACATCGAACGCAACCAGTTGCATACCATCGCCGTCGATGGTCAGATTTTGCTTGAACTTGGCATAGGAAGTCAGCGACGTCAGCGTCAGCGAACCCAGTTCGAAATCTCCACGAAGCGCAAGTTGCCAGAAGTCGCGATCGCCGCGCGGTTCATAGGCCGTCCGACCAGCCAGAGCGGGATCACTCACACCCAGAGCGTCGGCTGGCGATGTATTCGGATTGAGCTCAAACGTACTCCAATCCGCCGCTCGCGGTTTGAAAGGAGAAAATGGATAGCAGATCTGCGCTGACGGGCAGCCCGGAGGCGGCGGAGAATAAGCATTGCGCAAGGGATCGACCAGAGGAGCTGCATCGAGCGCCTTGCTGCCGTCAGCGCCGATCTGCTCATGAACCGCAATCAGGTGCTGGGCCTGTGGTTCGGACTTGTCCTTCCAGCCATTTGCCGTGAAACGCAGCGAGACGGCATCGCTGGGATGAAAATCCAGCGTCAGGCGACCGGCAATATAGGATTCCTTGCCGTTGGTATCATTGCGGGTGTAAGATTTCTGCCACCCATCTGCGTTTTTTCCATTCACCGCCAGGCGAAAACCGGCCGTATCGGACAGGGGCCCGCTGATATAGGCATTGCCCTCGATCGCATTGAAGCGCCCATAGCTGATATCGCCACCCGCCTCGAGCGTTTCGGTCGGGCCCGCCGCGATGTAGTTGATGGCACCGCCTGTTGAATTCTGGCCGAACAAGGTGCCCTGCGGCCCCTTCAGGACTTCGATACGTTGAAGGTCATAGGCAGAGTGAGCTGCCAGCACCGGAAACGGCAGCGGAACTTGGTCGACATAGACACTGACGGCCGGATAGACACCCAGAGAGCTTTCATTGAAGCCAATTCCGCGCAGGGTGAAGATAGGAGTATTATTGGTCGAAGGCGTATAAACCAGGCCCGGCGCTATTGATGCCACATCTTCCAGTGATGCAACGCGGCGATTTTGCAGGGCCTCCGCCCCTATCGCGGTAATCGTCAGACCGACATCGTTGAGGTTTTCCTCACGCTTGTTGGCCGTAACGACGATTTCGCCAGTATCCTGCGCGACGGCCACGCTGGAAATTAAAATCGACGCAGACCCCATTAACACTGGATATAATGATTTCATTATTCTTGCCCTAATATTTATTTTTATGGATTAAGAAAAATAATTCAGATAAATTTTTACTTAAATTTCATGAAGTTAAGATACAATAAGTATTATATCATTGCAAAATTACGATGTTAAGATTTGTTTGACTGAAAGCCCGTCAATTTCTACTTTACAATCCGCAAATCCGATTAAGGGAAGCTTACTCCCTCCCTCGATAGTTGTGGATGCAGTTACGGAATTCAGCCATTTCTCAGCGTGGATTCATGCATCGAAAACAATGGAGACTTGCCAGACATCCTGCATTGTAAAGCACAGCCTGACGGCTCGTTTGGACAGAATGAAAATTTGAGCAAACTAGGGCTTTTTGCTCAATCCAGGTCAATCGTCATGTCAGAATAGAGATAAGCAACATTGTGCTGGCAGACGATCAGTCAGCTGGAAGTCGATCCCATCTCGAATGCCGAATTGTCTTCGGTAGACGGATATCGTCTCCCGGGTGGAAACGACCAGGCCATGAGTTCTGTCACCCCACTTCGTTATCCGTTGCTGCTCAGAGATAGACCTCTGCTCAGCGCTGGTCTTGACGCCCCGGGGAGTGGCAGAGGGAAGACGAGAGCCGCCTTCCCTCCCCCTCATCAAAAGCGGAACGAAACCGATCCTCCATATGTCGCCGGCATGGCCGTCAGACGATAAATCGCCTCGAGGTTCGTCGTGCTGTTGGACCAATAGTAGGTGTTGAAGATATTCTTGCCCCAGATCCAGGCGCGCCATTTGTTGTCCTGATGGCCAACGCCGATGCGGGCATCGACCGTGGTAAAGGCCTTGATCTTGAATGAATCGGGATCGAAGAAGTCATCCGGCCGCAGCACGGGAGAAGGCTGCAGCAAACCGACCATATCGCTCCTGCTGAACAAGGCCGTCGCCTTGCTGTGATAGACGAAATCAGCTCCAGCAAAGCCCTTGAGGCTCCCCCCGATCGGATGCTCATAGGCGGCTCCGCCCGTGATGTTCCATTTGGGTGTCTGCGGGAAAGGCAAGCCTCGATAGTTGAGAGTGTTTCCTACCGGATCCACCGCCACGAAGTTGCTCTTTACCTTCGTATTGACATAGGTCCCTGCCAAATTGAGGTTCAAGCCTTCGACGGGCATGGCCTGTATCTGCAATTCCGCGCCATATGCGCGAGATTTCGGCACGTTCAGCAGGAATTCGAGGATGCCGAAGATACCGAGAACGTCCGGTTGCCGTCCTCTCAACTGTTTGTCGCTGTAATCGTAATAGAACGCCGCGCCGTTAATCTGCAAGGCCCGGTTAAAGGCGCCCAGCTTGAAACCGCCTTCATATGCAAGCACGGACTCCTGCTTGGCCGGCAAAACCTGGCTCGCGTCGGCCGAATTCATATTCGGGAAGCTTCCGGACTTATATCCCTTTGCCACATTGGCGTAGATAAGCGCATTGTCGGACGGCGCAAAATCGACGCCAAATCGCCAGCTCACATTGTCTTCATTCAGTTTGTCGACGACGATACCCGGCACACGGTTGCTGGAAGTGAAGCATTCTCCCGGCTGAATGGCGAGAGGGGTGTCCGTGATGCCCAATATGAAATTGAACGCCGTAGCCGAGGTCCCATTGCCGCCATCCCTGATGCAACCCGTAAAGTCGCGCTTGTCCTCCGTATAACGGGCGCCCGCGTGGAAGGTGAACTGGCCGATTTCATAATCGACGTTTGCAAAAGCGGCGATGGTGCGGATTTTCTGGTCTGCAAAGGAGATTGTAGTGTTCAGATTGAAAAGAGCATTATGGGCAGAGTTGCGAATACCGCCATATGTGGTTTCATCATATGTCTTGTCTCGCGAGTAATTGAATCCGACCAGCGCATTGATAGAGTCGCCACTATAGGCGAGCCGCAGCTCCTGGTTGAACGATCTCACCCTGCCCTTGTTCGGATCAAAGGAGTAAACGTTCAAGGATGATCCATCGATGTCTTGAGAGTAGTTCTGATTGTAGCGGGAGTACGCGGAAATCGAAGTGAGTTTCAAGGTCGAACCAAGGTCCAGATCGATACGAGCCGATGCCTGCAGGAAATTATCATCCCGCTTCCACGGTCGGTCCGCATCCCAATCCGCGGAGCGGGCATTGCGAGGCGAGCGCGGATAAGCATCGTATTCTGGATCCACCGCAGCAGGAATGAGCGGCACGACCTCCATCAATTGTGCGGCCTGGGTATCGGACTTGTCCGACCAGCCGTTCACGCTGAGCAGAACATTCAGCGCGTCCGTCGGCTGCCACTGAACCAGCGCACGGGCGGCGAACTGACGCTTGGCGCCCAATTCGTCATCTCTGGTGTAGCTCTTCTGCCATTCTCCGGAATGTATTCCCATGGCGCTGATGCGCACACCAAGATTTTCCGTCACCGGAGCAGAGAGAAACCCGCGCACGTCCAGGGTGTTGAAGCGGCCATAGCTGACGTCAAAACCAGCGGCAATTTCGTCCGTTGGCTTGGCTGCGATGAAGTTTATCGCGCCGGCGGTGGAGTTCTGGCCGAAAAGAATGCCCTGGGGCCCTTTAAGCACCTCCACCCGCTCGAGATCCAGGGTCGCGAAGCGTGCCTCGGTCGGAAAAGATAACGGAACTTCATCGACATAGAGAGCAACGGTCGAGCTTGAGCCCAGCGTGGAATCATCGAAGCCTACGCCACGGATAGCATAGATGGGCGCGCCACGGGCGGATTCGGTGAAGGTGAAGCCCGGCACGACTTTGATCAGCTGGTCCGGGCCGGTGATGCCCTTTTCGGTCAATTCCTCGCCGCGAAAGGCAGCAATGGTCATGCCGACATCATTGATGGATTCTGTTCTTTTCTGCGCGGTAACCACGATCTCGCCGACGCCGACGGGGCTCGATGCCGGCTGTCCTTGCGCCAGCGCGATTGTCGGAATTGCCGAAACGCCAAGCAGCAGGGAGCTGCACACTTTCGCTGCATTCCTTTTCATCACCACCTCCCAAAGTTTGCCGGCGGTCGCTCACCACCGGGAAAGGCCTCACTTTTTGAGATCCAGCCTCAATAGATCATCAAATGGAATGATGCGCAAATAGTTTTTTGGTAAGACCAATAAGACCCCATCTGTCATCCCAGCGAAGGCTGGGATCATTGTGGAGGGCGCGGCACGTTGCCGAGAGAGATGCCAGCCTTCGCTGGCATGACGAATAGGGCGAAAAACAGCACTCTTGGTCATTCCCGCGAAAGCGGGAACCCAAGGCGAGCCAGAGTTGAAGCTGGCTGGATCCCCGTTTTCACGGGGATGGCGATGAATGTGGAACGGCTCGCGCCGGTTGACGCAGAACGCCGGAAATGTGGATTTCGATTTCCCCCTCCTCACGCCCGCAGGTCCCATTGCCGCAATGCCCGGTCATAGGAAGCCAGCAGGCTGAGCAGCGCGGAAGTGCTGGGCTTGCGCCAGGCCCGCACGAAACGGCCCCGCCGCATCCGCACCACGAACCCGCCTGCCATGGCGAGCACCCAGCGCTCATCCAGTGTGACCTTCCGTGGGGGCGCTTCTCCACCGCTGCGGATCGTCATCACCGCATCCCAGGCATGGGCGAAGCTGCCCGCGCCAGCACGGCGGCGCAGGCGATAGGCGGTCTCGCGCGCCATGCCGAGTTTCGCCGCGGCCTGCGCGACGCAGCCGGTCTGGGCCAGCCAGCCGAGGAAGCGGGCCTGCCGCTCGGGCGTCCAGCCGTCACGCCGGGCGCGGACGGGAACCGGGGTGAAGGAAGGAACCCGCCGATAGGCGGGCCAGCGGGCAAAGGTGCGGGATGCTCTGCGTCTCATCCGGCAGGATAAGCCAGATTTCAAGCGTGTAGGAAAGAAGAGCCTACCACCCGACCAGGGGCGAGAGACTAGCGCATGGGGATCTGGCGGAGCTGTCAGGCAAATGCTAACCGGTCTCCACGGTGCTGTCAGTCCGATGCGAACTCGTCTCCACTTGACGCAATCGTTCCTGGAAGCGCGTGACCTCAGGCCATAAGGCTCTGCCACTCGACCAGTGCGGCCGAGCGGCGATCTTTGTAAGTCTGTCGGTCAACGAGATGGCGTTCCTGGTTGAAGTGGTTGTGCAAGGAGTCATAGACCGAGGCGAATTTCTGTAGCGATTTCATTCGCCGAAATCGCTGCATCGCACGTTCTCTTCGTCGGAAAGGCAGATGGGAATTCTCGACCCGGTTATTCAGGTGCCGGCCAACTTCACGACGGTCTTCATTGCCCAGTTCGCGCATCGCAGCCGGATAGGATTTCAGCCCGTCCGTGACGATCTTGTCCACCCTGCCATGGCGCTTGAGGGCCTTCTTGATGAAGGTCAAAGCCGCGGATTTGTCCCGTTTCTTCGTGACGTAGCTTTCCAGCACTTCACCTTCATGATCCACGGCACGCCAGAGATAGACCATCTCCCCGTTCAGTTTGACGTACATCTCATCGAGGTGCCATCGCCAGTGCCGGAAACCACGCATATGGCTAACCCGCCGGCGCCGAATTTCCGCGGCGAACATGGGCCCAAACCGGTTCCACCAAAGTCGGACCGTCTCATGACAAAGCTCGTAACCACGCTCGAAAAGCAGATCCTCGACATTACGCAACGAGAGCGGATATCGTACGTAAAGCATCACCACCATGCGGATAATTTCTGGCGATGAATGAAAGTACCGGAACGGATTTTCGACCTTGCTCATCCGATCCCGCTAGCAGCTGGCCCCCTGCCCGGCCATCCCTTTGACAGTCCCCTCCAAAATGGTACAACAGGCCAGAAAAGTTTTTGTCATTATATTAGTCCTCCCCCACGATCCACAGGATTTAGAATTTGGGATTTCACTCCAGCACCGCATCAATCCAACGGATGCGGCATATTCTCAGGTGCGAGGAGTAGCGGTCCAACTCGGCCATCAACAAGTCACCCGATCAATAAGTTCGCTGTGCGAACATGTGCTCGTTGCCGTTTTCTCATCAGTCATGTGAAAATTGGCGAAAACATTGACGTTTTCGAAGCTGCCTCTATGCTGGGGAATTATCAATGTTCATCTGGTGAACAAAATGGATGTGGACCTAGACCTAAGGAACTCTGTTCACCGGCCGATCAGCGCCCTTTCCCGTGGATTGAGCGTTTGGAAGTGACGATGGTCGATCCACGCTCGTACCGCTGGGAGAAGACTTCGAACAGCAGCTCAGCGCCGGTGGCCGACAGCGGCAACCGTGCGTCGTTCGCGGTCGATCAGCTCGAGCTCGATCAGCCGCAGCAGGTAGCGCGGGTGATCGACGCCGTCGCGGGCGCACTCGCGGGCGACCTTGTCATACTCGCGCAGCACCGTCGGCAACTTCAGCTGCTTGAGGTGATGGGCGAGCAGAACCTGCGGCGCGGTGCTCATGGTGCCGGTGGGCATCGCGTCATCGGTGGCGCGGGTCATGCCGCCAGCACCGCATAGTCGGCGGCCGACGTCGTCTTTACCGCGGTCCTGGGCAGATGCGGATAAGCCGTCAGGTCGAGCCGGGCGGGCCGCCGTTCGACCCGCGCCAGCGCGATCAGCTTGACCGCATCGAAGCCGGGCGCGCCGATGTGGATCGCCTGGGTCACGGCGGCGGTGACGATATCCAGCGGCAGCGCCTCCAGCAGTCGCAGAACCTGGATAAACTCGCGCTTGCCGCGGTTGCCCATGCGCTGGACCGGTGCCAGCGAGCGCAGCGTGAAGAACTGGCTGAGTGGCGCATCCGGACCAAGCGGTTATTTTCTCATGAGACTTTGTGTGAAATCTGCGGCTGTGCAGGCGCTGGTGATGGAATTGTTGGCAGAGCCAGTCATATCCGCGGGACCTCATGGCAACGGCTCGATCCAGGCGATTCCCACCATGCCGGAGAATGCCATTTCGCTTCCCCTGACGGAGGGCGGTGTCGGCGCTAATGGTGACACGAATGGTGACATTATTGGTGACATGCATGTCACCAATAACCCGCCGTTGAATGAGCGGCAGGAGTGGCTGTTGGCACGAGTCGCGCAAGGTGACCGATGCACGTTCGAAGACATTGTCTCGCGTTGGCAGGTCAGCAGCCGCACCGCGAAACGCGACATTGCCAGCCTGAAGGATAGCGGGTTGATGCGCTATCTGGGCCGGCATCGGAGCGGGTCGTATGTGGTTCCGGGCTGACGGAATCGGCCCTCTTGAAAAAACACCACTGTGGTGTTATCAAGGGCAATGACCGAGAAGCGAAAGCCGACCTATGACATTGAAGCGGTCAAAGCCGTTTTCTCGACGGTCGAGAAGCTCAATGTCACAGGTTCCGCTCTGAAAGGAGCGGCTTCGCTTGGGTTTGGCCGAAGCGAGATCGTCGCAACCATCCAGACGATCGAGCGCCGCCATTTTTATAAGTCCATGACATCCTATGCCGATCATCGGGTCTGGCAGGATGTCTACCACGTTCCCTCGGAACAGGGGGCTTTGTACGTCAAGTTTACGGCCGATGCCGTGACCGAGTTTTTGCTTCTGTCGTTCAAGGAGAAGGGCGATGACTAACCCCACCTGCCCGGAGACGGGCCAGCCGATGTTCCGCGACGTTCGGCCGATGACCATCACCTACAAGGGCCATCAGGCCACCTTCGACATGCCCGGGTGGTATTGTGATGCGAGCGACGAGAGCATTCACACCGGTGACGACATGAAGGTTTCGGATCGCGCTCTGAACCGGCTCAAGGCCCAGGTGGAGGGCCTGCTCGATCCCGAAGCGGTACGCCGCATCAGGAAGCGCCTGCACCTTACCCAGAAGGATGCCGGCCGCCTGATCGGAGGCGGGCCCAACGCATTCCAGAAGTACGAGAGCGGCGACGTGGTAGTCAGCCATGCGGTGATGAGTGCCCTGCTGCTGCTCGACAGGGATCCGTCTGGGCTCTCGGTTCTAAAGCAGCGGGTGCACCAGAAGGAAGCCGCATAGGCTCCTGTTGCGATTGCCTATCCGCAATTGCCGACCGCAACTTTTCGCAGGCTCACGGCCCGCCCAGATGCCCTTCGACGAGAGAGTTCGTTTGCAGACTCTCACCCACCGCCAATATCTCAATGCGAATCAATGAGATACCCCTTGAGCGGGTCAAAAATCCCCAGCTTTCGCGGGGTTTTGCCGTTGGTATCTAAACCGGGCAGGCATAGCGATCCAGCAGAGTGCGGACTGCCTGTTCGCTCGGGGTTCGGATTTTGGACTTCGATTGCATGCCAGCGTCATAGCGGCTGGTCACGTTGGCCGCCAAGATTGAAGTCAGGCTATTGCCCAAACACCGCCGCAGGCTGCTCTGCCCATGGGAGGTCAGCGATGCCCGACCAACGGGAGTTAAGTTGACAAGGCCTCACCCAGCTTCGCCATGTCCGGTCGGCCGAAGAAAAGCGGGCGGCGGAGGAGATCGCGCGGCGCGACAAGTGCGCCGACTTCGCGAAGTTCGAGCCACTGTTCAAGCAGGTGAAAGACGAACTGGCGAGCGGCACACGCGTAACCCGCCCCTTCGAGCTGAAGGCAGAGATCCGCCCTGGCGCATTCTTCATTGTCTTCGGCCAGATTTGCTACGTTGCCGAGATGGGCGAGATACCGCTGTACGGATGACTTCCGACGACGAGTTGAAGCACCGGAACGGACTTGGCGGCAGAGCGCGGGATTTTCATGGCATCGCCCGATGCTACCAGCACCAGCGTCTAGGGCAACCTGCCACACAAATCTGACAAAGCCGTGGGAACTGTGGTCCTCAGAACCAGGAACGGATTCCGATCAGGAAATTCCATCCTCCTGCCTTCTCGTCCCGGGCACGCCGGAAATCCGCCGTATCGCCAAAGGCGCGTTCGTACTTCACGCCAACATACGGCGCGAACTCTGGCACGAACTGGTAGCGCAGCCGTAACCCCAGCTCAGCGGTGGAGAGGCCGGAGCCTATGCCAAGCTCAGGAACATCTTGCGCCGAAAAGTTGAGTTCGGCCGCGGGTTGAAGGATCAGCTTCTGGGTCAGGCGCTGATCATATTCCGCCTCGATCCGCGTGGTGACGTCACCTTTGTTTGAGAGGAACAGCGCCCCGCCCATCTCGAACCAGTAAGGGGCAAGGCCCTGGACGCCGACAACGGCGTAAGTCCGATCCGGCCCGGCGCCAAGATCCTGCCGGATACCGGTCTGGAGGTTCCACCACGGGTCGAGCGCACGGCTCCAGAGCGCCTGTACCTCGGCGTGCTCCGGACTCTCGCCGAAGCGGCTTTCACCCTCGGTCTTGACCCAGAGCCTGTCAATGTCGCCGCCGTACCAGCCTTGCGCGTCCCAAGCGTAACCGTCCTTGCCCTTGCCGATGACCGCTTCGAGCTGATCAATCAGGATCATGCCGCTTTTGATATCGCCATGTTCCTTGCGGACGATTTCGCGCGCCGGGGCCATTGCCGGAGCGCCGTAAATGGCATCGGCCGCATGATCGGGACCGGTCAATGCCGCAGAGGATGGCGGCGCCACCGGCGGATCGGGAATGCCGGGCGCGTGGTGGGCATGGGCCGTGTGCGCTTCATGGGCGGATTGTGACGGCATTGCGTGGCCTGCATGTTCATCCGCCGGGGCGGATGAGGGGGCCTGCGGCGGCTCCTGCCCGGCATGGGGATTGTCCGCTTCCGCCTCCATCGCATGATGCGCGTGAGGATCGACTGGAGCCTCATGATGCTGGTGCTGTGCCAGCGCAGGCGTTGCTACCGCCGCGAGAAGGATGGCTGCGATATAGTTCATGCTGCTTCTCCTTCCAGCGGGCGGACGGTGACGACGCGGAACATGCCCGCGTGCATGTGCAGCAGCAGATGGCAATGGAATGCCCAGTCCCCCGGCGCATCCGCCGTCAGGTCGAAGCTGACCTTGCCGCCCGGCAGCACGTTGACGGTGTGTTTGCGCGGGTAGCTGCCGGTATGGCCGTTCACGAGATCGAAGAAATGGCCGTGCAGGTGGATCGGGTGGGTCATCATCGTGTCGTTGATGAGCACGACACGCGCGCGTTCGTTGCGTTCGAAGCGGATCGGTTCGACGCCCTCGCTGAACTTCTCGCCATCGAACGACCACATGAAGCGTTCCATGTTGCCGGTGAGATGGACCTCGATCGTGCGCTGTGGTGGGCGCGTGTCGGGGTTGGGAGTGAGCGACATCAGGTCACGGTAGGTCAGCACCTTGTGGCCGACATCCTCCAGCCCGACGCCCGGATCGCCGGTGCGATCGACTGGTGACATGGCGATGGCGTCCACGCCAACACCGACTTTGACGCTGTCGGGCACCAAAGACTTGTCGCGCATGTTCATGCTGCCCATCGAATGGGAACCTCCCTGATCTGCCGCCGCCGCGTTGGCCCCGGCGGCCATAGCGCCATGATCCATCCCAGCCATGGCGCCATGGTCCATTCCAGCGATTGAACCATCATCCATGCTGCCCATGCCCATGTCCTTCATGGTGAGCGTCGGGCGCGGGCGCAGCGGCGGGATGGGCGCGGTCATCCCCATGCGCGGTGCGAGTGTGGCGCGCGCCATGCCGGAACGATCGATCGATTCCGCGACGAGCGTGAACGCCTTGTCCTCGGTTGGCTGGATAATGACGTCATAGGTCTCGGCATTGCCGATCTGGAATTCGTCCACGGTCACCGGACGGACATTCAGCCCATCAGCGCTGACCACGGTCATGGGCAGACCCGGAATGCGGATATTGAAGATCGTCATGGTAGCAGCATTAATGAAGCGCAGCCGCACCCGCTCGCCGGGGCGAAAGAGGCCGGTCCAGTTTTCCTGCGGTCCATGACCATTCACAAGGTAAGTGTAGGTGGCGGCCGTCACATCGGCGATGTCGGTGGGGTCCATCCGCATCTTTCCCCACATGGCGCGGTCGGAAGCGGACATGCTCTCTTCGGGACCACCACGCAGCATACCGAACAGCGTCTGCCTCTGGCGATTGAAATAGCCGCCCTCCGCCTTGAGCTTGGTGACGAGCTGGTGGGGATGCAGGAAGGTCCAGTCGCTGAGCACGATCACATGTTCGCGATCATAGGCGACCGGATCGGGCTCGGCGGGATCGATCACGATCGGCCCGTAATGGCCCTGCTGTTCCTGGAGACCGGAGTGGCTGTGATACCAGTAGGTGCCGCTTTGCAGCAACGGAAATTCGTAAACGAAGGTGGTGTGCGGCTTGATGCCTGGAAAGCTGACGCCAGGAACGCCGTCCATCTGAAACGGGACAATCAGCCCGTGCCAATGGATCGAGCTGTCTTCCTTGAGCGTATTCTCGACATGAAGGCGAACATTCTGCCCCTCGCGCAGCCGAATCAACGGTGCCGGCAGCACGCCGTTCATCGTGACGGCATGACCATTGCGCCCACCAACGGTGAAAGGTGTGTTGGCGATCTTGAGGTGGATATCCTCGCCCGAAAGCGTGGGCATCCGCGGCGCCAGCCCCAGCGAGCCGGTTTGCGCCCAGGCTGGAAACAGGCTGGAAAAGCCCAGTCCCGCAGCACCGACCACGCCGGCACGCAGTAGGGATCGTCGACCGATCGTCTGTGTCATGATTTTATCCTCGGCTCCACGGGGGAGCCCTCTAAGTGCTGAAGGGGCCGAGAGGCGAGAAAGCCGCCTCCCGGTTTGCGTCCGATCAGTGCTGATCCGTGCCATGTCCGGCATGCGGATCGGCGGCAGGCGCTTCCGAAGGAGGCGTCGCCTTACCTTTGGCCTTCATTTTCTCGCAGCGGCCCATCTTGCCCTCGGCATCCTTGTCGCAGCAGCCGTCGGACATATCGTGACCTTCATGACCTTCATGACCTTCATGACCTTCATGACCGGCATGACTGGTGCGTTGGCTGTGCGCATCGGCCGGTGCGGCGTTTTGGGCGAAGGCTGGCATGGCGATCATCATCGTGATCGCGGCAATTATCAACTTCATGACTAATCTCCGGAAGAAAGTGGGTGAACCTCAATTCCTCGGAGTTATCCGCGGCGGCGGCGTTTCTCCCTCAAGCGTGATCGTGGCGAGATGTTTCTGTCCCACAACAGAATATAAGGTCTTGGTTGGCCGATCCCGCAGTTCGATGAGGGGAGGTATTGCCGGGAACGCGGCGCAGGCAACCGCGCAGTGCATGGGGGCTTTGGGTGATTTACGATCGGAGGGAGATTCGCTCCCGGCGCAATGCCCCGCGACCGAAGCCATCTCCATCGCACCCTGATGCGGCATAGCCGTTGCAGTGCCGCTCGCCATCGATACGGACGAGACGAGCATGGCAAGCGCAATCAGGAGTGACGAAAGCAACTTCATCATAATTCTGTGCGTGGTTGGGCCATGGGTGACAACGATTCGAATCCTTTTCGAACCCTTCATGCACCTTGACACAATGATAAGGTCAAGTGCCCATTGACTCTGACATGGTGTCAAACTCCATCTTGCCCTGCGATAGAAGGAGACGGTTGATGGCCGAGTCGAAACATGGCGTTCATTCCGGTGCCCACAGTTGTTGTGGTGACCATGGCGAGCATTCCGCCGGACTGGTGGTCGACCCGGTTTGCGGCATGACGGTCGATCCCGAAAAAACCGCGCATCACGCGACCTGTGCTGGTCACGACTATCATTTTTGCAGCGCCGGCTGCCGCGAGAAGTTCATTGCGGACCCGGATGCGCATCTCAACAAGTCCGCCGTCGAACCCCTTGATGCGCCGGAAGGCACGATCTGGACCTGTCCGATGCACCCCGAGATCCGACAGGATCATCCCGGCGCCTGCCCGATCTGCGGCATGGGGCTTGAGCCGGAAATGGTCAGCGCCGATACCGGACCCAGCGCCGAGCTGCTCGACATGACGCGGCGCTTCTGGATTGGCCTTGCGCTGGCTCTCCCGGTCTTCATCCTTGAAATGGGCGGGCATCTCTTCCCGACGCTGCATCATCTCGTGCCCATGAAGGTGTCGATTTGGATCCAGTTCGCGCTGGCGACGCCGGTCGTGCTGTGGGCGGGCTGGCCCTTTTTCGAGCGCGGCTGGGCATCGCTGAAAACACGCAACCTCAACATGTTCACGCTGATCGCGATGGGGACCGGCGTCGCATGGGCTTATAGCGTCGTCGCGACGCTGGCGCCCGACATCTTCCCCGATGCCTTCCGTGCCGCCGACGGGACGGTGGCCGTTTATTTCGAGGCGGCGGCCGTCATCACCGTGCTGGTGCTGCTGGGGCAGGTGCTGGAACTACGCGCCCGCGAACGCACGTCGGGTGCGATCAGGGCATTGCTCAATCTCGCCCCGAAAACCGCGCGGCGCATCGCCGACAACGGCAGCGAAGCGGAAATCCCGCTGGAGGATGTGGCGGTGGGCGCCCGGCTGCGGGTGCGGCCGGGCGAAAAGGTGCCCGTCGATGGCGTGGTCGAGGAAGGGCGATCCGCGCTCGATGAATCGATGGTCACGGGCGAATCCATGCCCGTCACCAAGTCGGATGGCGACACGGTGATTGGTGGCACGATGAACCAGAGCGGCGCTCTGGTCATCCGCGCCGACAAGGTCGGGCGCGACACCATGCTGGCGCGCATCGTCCAGATGGTCGCCGAAGCCCAGCGCTCGCGCGCGCCGATCCAGCGCATGGCCGATCAGGTCGCCGGCTGGTTCGTGCCGGTTGTTATGGGGGTTGCTGTCTTTTCCTTCATAATCTGGGGCGTCTGGGGACCGGAGCCGCGCTTTGCCCATGGGCTGATCGCGGCGGTATCGGTGCTGATCATCGCCTGTCCCTGCGCATTGGGCTTGGCGACGCCGATGTCGATCATGGTCGGCGTCGGGCGCGGCGCGGGGCTTGGCGTGCTGATTAAGAATGCCGAAGCGCTGGAGCATATGGAGAAGGTCGACACGCTGGTTGTCGACAAGACCGGCACCCTGACCGAAGGCAAGCCCGCCGTCACCCGGATCATCGCGGCGGAGGGCTTTGCGGACAGCGAATTGCTGCGGATCGCTGCCGGGGTCGAACGCGCGTCGGAGCATCCGCTGGCGCTGGCGATCGTTGACGCGGCGGCCGGACGGAACATCGAAATCCCGTCTGTGAGCGATTTCGATTCGCCCACCGGCAAGGGCGCGCTGGGCACGGTCGAGGGCCGACGCGTCACGCTCGGCAATGCGCGCTTCCTGGCGGAAGCGGGGATCGATACCGCGCCGCTTGCCGCCGAAGCCAACGCGCTTCGCGGCGATGGCGCGACCGCGATCTTCATGGGATTGGACGACAGAGCAGTAGGCATCTTCGCCATCGCCGATCCGATCAAGCCGACGACGTCCGAGGCGCTGGCCGCGCTGCGCGCCGACGGCATCAAGGTGGTGATGCTGACCGGCGACAACCGCACGACGGCCGAAGCGGTCGCGCGCCAGCTCGGCATCGATGCGGTGGAAGCTGATGTACTGCCTGACCAGAAGGCGGAGGTCGTCGCGCGACTCAAGCAGGAAGGGCGCGTCGTCGCCATGGCGGGCGACGGGGTCAACGATGCCCCGGCGCTGGCGGCGGCGGATGTCGGCATCGCGATGGGGCACGGCACCGACGTCGCCATGGAAAGCGCGGGCGTGACTTTGCTCAAGGACGACCTCAACGGTATCGTCCGCGCCCGCCAGCTCAGTGAGGCGACGATGTCCAATATCCGGCAGAACCTGTTCTTCGCCTTCGTCTACAACGCGGCGGGCGTGCCGATCGCGGCCGGATTGCTCTATCCGGTCTTCGGTATCCTGCTTTCGCCGATGATCGCGGCGGCGGCGATGGCCTTGTCGTCGGTGAGCGTCGTCGCCAATGCGCTGCGTCTCAACCGGGTGAAGCTGTGAATATCGGCGCAGCCTCGCAGGCGAGCGGCGTCTCGCAGCGGATGATCCGCCATTATGAGAAAATCGGCCTGATCCCGGCGCCGCCGCGCCGGGACAGCGGTTATCGCGATTACGGGGATGCCGATGTCCACCGCCTACGTTTCATCGCCAATGCCCGCGATCTCGGCTTTCCGATCGAGGATATCCGCGACCTTCTCGGTCTGTGGAGCAACAGCCGGCGCGCCAGCGCCGAAGTAAAGGCCCTCGCCATTGCCCGCGCCGAAGAATTCGGCCGTAAGGCAGAGGCACTCCAGGCCTTGCGCCGGACGCTGCTTGAGCTGGCCGAACGCTGTCACGGCGACGACCGCCCGGACTGTCCGATCATCGAGCGCATGTCCGGCGGGTTGCGGAGAGGTTCGAACGCCTCGTCGGTTTCACAACCTATCCCTTGTACTCCCACCACTCGGGCCACCTGACCTTCCACGGCGTGCGGGTAGATTTCCACACGATCTTTTGTTCGGCGATGGTCAGTTGATGGTCGAGCCGCTCGAGCGCGGCTTCGACCAGCCATGGCTCAAGCGCGAGCCGCGCGGTCTCGCGATAGGGGTCGAGCAGCACCGCGGCGCGCAGCGCCTTGAGCCCGGTATTTACCGAGCCGACCGATACCAGTTGCAACACGATGGTTCTGATCCCCTCGCTGTCAGGGGTGCTACGGCGGGCGCGGGCCTCTCCGATCGCTACCATTGCCGCACGTGCAGCAGCACTGTCGCCCTCAAGACCCCGGCGCGTAACGTGAAGCAGGAAGGCCTCGGCCGCAGTCATTTGCCGGCTTGATCCGTCCTCGCGCACGGTGACCTTCTGTCCCAGGACAGTCTCGTAGGGCGCCATGCGCCTGCTGCCCTTGGGCCGCCCCTTCGGATTGCCCGACTGGCCCTTGCGGAACCGCGTCGCGGCAGGTGGACGTGCCCGCCCGACCCTGTCAGTCCCGCTCACGGCCACTCCACTTCGTCCGGGTTTCGGGTCTGACGGCGGATCTCGGCGATGTCCCTCTCGGGGATCTCGCGCCTGCGCGCCCGCCTGAGGCCCAACCGGATCACCCAGGGCTCAAGCTCGAGCCTGACCTGATCATCAAGTTCGGGTGCCATTGGCGGTTCATCCTGGCTGGCTATGCCGAGCAACAGCAAGGCCTCGTCCGCTGTCCGTCCTTCATAACCCCGCTTTATCTCCACAAGCCCGGGCTTCGCCTGGGACCTGGCGGCCAGCCACGTCTCGCGCCGGGCGATCATCTTGAGTACTTCGCGCCGGGCCGCGCGGTTTCCTGCCAGCGCATCCTGGTAAGTGCGCAGCTGGAGCGCCTCCTCGACCGTCAACTCGCGCTCGCCCCCGTTCTGCGTCACGCTCAGCGTCTTCTCGAAGATCACGTCGAACGCCGAGACCGGAGGCGGCTGCTTGCGGGGACGCCCCTTCGGATTGCCCGACTGGCCCTTGCGGAACCTCGTATCGCCACCCCGGCTCACTGGTCGCCATCTCCCGCGCGATGCACAAGCTGAGCTGTCCTGCCAGTGAGGTTCTCCCAGCGCTCGATGGCAACGTCCACATAGGCAGGATCTATGTCGATCCCACGGAACCGTCGGCCCACGCGCTCGGCGGCGATCAGGCTGGTGCCCGAGCCGAGGAAGATGTCGAGCACGAACTCGCCCTGCCGCGTCACGTCGCATAGAGCGTCTGCCACCATGCCAACCGGCTTCACCGTCGGATGCAGCTCGAGATCCTGCCTGCGACTGCCCTGCAACGAGTTGACCGAGGCATAATCCCACACATTCGTGCGATTGCGGCCATGTCGGCCAAGCTCGACCGTGTTGGTATGGGACGCCCCCGGCACCCGGTAGACGAACACCATCTCGTGCTTCGAGCGGTAGAGCGAGCCCATGCCGGCATTGCTCTTGTTCCACACGCAGATGTTGAGCAACTCGTCATAGATCGGCCCGGTCGCGGCACTCACATCCTCCATGTGCCGCCAGTCCATGCACACGAAGTGCACCGCACCCGGTCGCGAGACCTGCGCGCAGGCGCCGAGAGTATCGGCCAGGAAGCTGCGGAAGGCCGATGTGGTCATCTCGCCCGAAGCCATGGCGAACTCGCGGTGGCGCCCCCTGGCATTGACGTGGCCATTGATCTTCACATTGTAGGGCGGATCGAGGAACGCGGCATCGATCGCCACGCCTTCACCTACGACCTTGCGCAGGAACGCGCTGTCCCGGCCATCACCGCAGCCGATGCGATGCTCCCCCAACTGCCAGATGTCACCAGGTTGCGTGCGCGGCGTCTTCGGCACCGCCGGAATGACCTCGTCCGCAGGATCGGGGCTGTCCTGGAGGATCACATCGATCTCGCCGCTGGCAAAGCCGGTCAACGCAAGATCGATGTCGATATCCGGCAGCGACAACTCGCCGAGTTCGAGCTTGAGGATCTCGCTATCCCAACCGGCATTGAGCGCGATCTTGTTGTCGGCGAGCCGCAGCGCGCGCTTCTGTGCCTCGCTGAGCCCGGCCAACTCGATCACCGGCACTTGCGCCAGGCCCAGCTCCTTTGCTGCGAGCAGCCGGCCATGCCCGGCGATGAGCTTTCGCTCGGGATCAGCCAGGATCGGATTGGTGAACCCGAAGGCACGGATCGAGGCGATGATCTGCGCGACCTGCTTCTTCGGGTGCGTGCGCGCATTGCGCGGGTCGGGGACGAGGCTGGCGGTCGGCCGATACACGACCGTCAGCGGGCGATCGGCAGCATCGGCTGCCAGCTCGGGAGGGCTGACCATGGCGAGAACAATACAGGAATGTTCTTCTTATGACCACACAGCCTCCCTGCTTTTTCCGGGGATTACGCGGAGCGGACCAGATTGGAGTGGACTGTGCCCGCACGCCGAGCATTGCTGTGTCCTGCCCGGCACGCCGGGCTCGAGGTGGTAGCGGCGCGAGGATTGTCCTCGCCTCGCACGAAGGAGAACCACCATGACGACAGACATCAACTCCGCCACGCGCCAGCGCCGCATGGCCCGTCCGAAGCAGGATGCGGCCACCGTCTCTGCCCCCGTCGCCCCTCCTGCGCCCACGGCGAAGGCCCCGTCGAAGCTCGACCAGCTTGAGGCCCTGCTGTGCAGCGACGCCGGCGCCAGCATCGCCGACATGATGGCCGCAACCGGCTGGCAGCAGCATTCGGTACGCGGCGCGATGGCCGGGGTGCTGAAGAAGCGCGGCCTTGTCATTACGTCCGGGAAGACCGACGGCCTGCGCCGTTACCGCGCGGTGCGCGTATGAACAGCAGCGATCTTGCCGCCACTGTCACGGACATCGAAGCGATGGACCTCGAGAGTCTCCGCAATCTCTGGGCGCGCCACTACGGCGCGCCTCCTGCGCTGCGCTCGGTGCCGATCCTGCGCCTGCTGCTCGCCTGGCGGCTGCAGGCCGACCATCACAGCGGCCTCGACCAGGAGACCCGCCGCATGTTGGGGCGTAATGGGCCGGTCAGGGCCGAGGGGCTGGATCTGGGCATCGGCGCGCGCCTGACCCGGCGCTGGCAGGGCCGCGAGGTCGAGGTCGTCGTCGCGGAAGGAGGCTTTCGCTGGGAGGACCGGATCTATCCCAGTCTCTCGGCCGCCGCCACTGCCATTGCCGGCAGCAAGTGGAACGGTCCGCGGTTCTTCGGCCTCAGGGAGCGCAAGGGTAATACAACATGACGGACGCTGCGCCCCGGCGCCGGCTGCGCTGCGCGATCTACACCCGCAAGAGTTCGGACGAGGGTCTCGACCAGGCCTTCAACAGCCTCGATGCCCAGCGCGAGGCTGGCGAGGCCTACATCAGGAGCCAGGCCAGCGAGGGATGGCGCGCGATTCCCACCCGCTACGATGATGGCGGCTATTCGGGCGGCACGATGGAACGCCCCGCACTGCAGCGCCTGCTCGCCGATGTCGATGCCGGGCAGATCGATGTAATCATCGTCTACAAGATCGACCGGCTCACCCGCAGCCTGGCCGACTTCGCCCGCATCGTCGAGACGTTCGACACACACGCCACCAGCTTCGTCAGCGTGACCCAGGCATTCAACACCACCTCTTCGATGGGCCGCCTGACATTGAACGTGCTGCTCTCCTTCGCCCAGTTCGAGCGCGAGGTGACCGGCGAGCGCATCCGCGACAAGATCGCTGCCTCCAAGGCCAAAGGTATGTGGATGGGCGGCGTTCCGTCGCTTGGCTACGATCTGCCGTTGCCCGGCAGCCGGACGCTGCAGGTGAACGAGGCTGAAGCCGCACAGGTCCGGCGCATCTTCACCCGCTATCTCGATCTGGGTTCAGTCCACCGTCTGCAGCAGGAACTGGCTGAAGCAGGGATCGTCTCGAAGCGACGCACCACCGCGCAGGGCAAGGTGGTCGGCGGCGTGGTTCTGAGCCGCGGTGCGCTGTTCCACATGCTGAAGAACCGGCTCTACCTCGGCGAGATCCCGCACAAGGACCGCTGCTATCCCGGCGAGCATACCGCCATCATCGAGCCTGCGCTGTTCGATGCCGTTCAGGCAAGGCTTGCGGCTGCGCGCCGTCCGGCAACTGGTGAGCGCAAGGTGGCCGGCGCCCTGCTGACCGGACGCATCGTCGATGCTACCGGTGAGGTGATGTCGCCGGCCTTCTCTTATGGTCGCGGCGGCCGGGTCTATCGCTACTACGTATCGGCCTCGCTGCAGCAGGGCAGGCAAGCCGACAAGGACGGCGTGTTGCGGCGCATAGCGGCAAGGACCGCCGAAAGCATCGTCACTGCAGCGCTCGGACGGCTGCTGCCGGACCATCCCGATGCCCTGGGCGAGTTGCGCCGCGTTCAGGTCGGCCGTGAGCAATTGCGGCTGACCTTGCCCGCCACCACCGCGCGCCTTGCCCAGCCCCGCCTGGCTGAAGGCGAGGCTCTGCTGGCGAGCGACAAAGAGGCCGCCACGCTCGTCGTCCCTGTCCATCTGCCGCAGCGCGGCGGCACCACGCAGGTCGTGGCCGGCACTCCCGGAGAGGCCCGGCCCGATCCGGTGCTGATTGCCGCCCTGCGCAAGGCGCATCGCATGCTGACCTGGTCCGGCGCGCTGCCCTCGCTCGAGACCGCTCCCGTCTCCGCTTACACCCGCAAGGTCATGCGCCTGGCCCTGCTCGCGCCCGACATCCAGCAGCGCATCCTCGCCGGGCGTCAGGACCCGCGCTTCAATCTCGCATTCTTTATGAGCTGCGAAATCCCGCTCGACTGGAACGCCCAGCGCCGCCTGCTGGGCGGCGGATAGCTTTCCCTGTTAATCAGGAAAAATAGCCTGTTACGCGCAGTTAAATCGCCTGTTACGGCCCATAAAATACCCTGTTATCGCGATTAACAGGAAAGTGGTTTTTTGCCACTCAAGCCACGGTAATTACCGGATAATCTCATCACTCATCCGTGAAAATCCCTGAATCCAGCCTGAAACTGGCCTGCATTTTTGTATTTTTCCCTGTTAATCGACCCAAAACAGGCAAACCGCACCGATGCCGATCCGCGCGGAGACTTCGCGCTCACGCCCGCCGATATCTCCCCGGAGACGACCGCCAATACACTGCGCTGTTACGGATTACCCCGCGCAAAGCCCCACACGCCGCCAGCTTGCGCAGGCCTGCTGCTTATGGAGACCGGTGCTGGGACTGCGTGGCGGAGAGGGAGGGATTCGAACCCTCGATACAGTTGCCCGTATGCCGCATTTCGAGTGCGGTGCTTTCGACCACTCAGCCACCTCTCCGCAGGGGTGCAGCCTGCGCGCGACAAGGCGCACGGTCGGTTTGGAACGGCGCGGTTAGCCGATGCCAGATGGCTTGCCAAGACCCTATCGCACAAGGCTGGGGATGTTCGGAAACAGCATCTTGTTTCGCACATGCAACATCCTATATCCGTGCCTGTATGGATCGCGCTTCCTTCTTTTCCCCTCAGGCTGGCCGGGTAATCGACGCGCCTCGCCAGACGGATGCGTGCTTCGCCATCGGCGATGTGGTCCGCCACCGCCTGTTCGATTTCAGAGGGGTCGTGTTCGATATCGACCCTGTATTCGCCAATAGCGAGGAATGGTATGAAGCCATTCCGGAAACGTTGCGCCCCCGGCGCAACCAGCCCTTTTACCACCTGCTCGCCGAGAATGGCGAAGCGAGCTATGTCGCCTATGTCAGCCAGCAGAATCTTGTGGCGGACAGTGAAGGCGGCCCGGTTGACCATCCCTCCCTCTCCCAGCTGTTCCAGGGCTTTGTCGACGGGCGCTATCGCCTGCGCGATGGCCTGACCCACTGATCATCCCTCCAGGCCGAACGCCTTTCCTCAGCTCTTGAGCCTCCAGCCCGCACGCAGCAGGGCATAGCTTGCTGCTCCGATAGCGAGGTTCAACAGGGCGAGCCCGATCGCGGCCCAGGCCACGCTGCCATTATCGGACCCGATGTCGCTCCGGCCGAGAAAGCCAAAGCGGAAACCGGAAATGACGTAGAAAAACGGGTTGGCCCGGCTAATCGCCTGGAACAGCGGAGACAGGTTGTGGATGACATAGAAAGTGCCGGAAAGCAGGGATAGCGGCCCAATCACGAAATTGGTGACAGCGGCGCTATGGTCGAATTTTTCCGCCCACATGGAGGTCAGGAGGCCAAGCAGGGAAAGCAGCAACGCCCCCATCAGGCCGAACCAGACGATCGCCCAGGGATGCGCGGCCGACAGCCCCACCCCCGGCCAGAACGCCATGGCCCCGGCAACCGCGATCCCGACCAGCACCGCGCGCGTAACCGCCGCGCCGATGATGCCGGCCATGAGTTCCCCTTCGGAAAGCGGCGGCATGAGATAATCTATTATGGTGCCCTGGATCTTGCCGACGAGCAGGGAAAAGCTGGAATTCGCAAATGCGTTCTGCATCATTCCCATCATGATCAGGCCGGGCGCGACGAAGCTGGCGAAGGGAACGCCCAGCACCTGCTTGTCCCCCCGCCCCAGCGCGACGGTGAATATGACCAGAAAAAGCAGAGTCGTGACCGCCGGAGCCCAGATTGTCTGGGTGTGGACCTTGAGAAAGCGGTGCACCTCCTTAATATAGAGAGTCCACAATCCGCGACGGTTGACACCTGGAATCACCACCGTACCCCAGGGTGCGAAATCCGGCCCGGCCTTCGCGGACGTATCGAACGAGGATTGGTCTGACGAATGGGTCGGTTGCGCTTGATCGGCCATGACCGGGCGACTATCGGCAGGCGTTGCACGTGGCAAGTACAGACCTTGGCGATGCCATGGCGGCATTATGATTTGGAGCTGAAATGAGCTGGACCGAAGAACGTATCGCGACACTGACCAAGATGTGGGAAGGTGGCGCCACGGCAAGCCAGATCGCCGAGCATCTGGGCGGGGTGAGCCGCAATGCCGTGATCGGCAAGGCCCATCGTCTCGGCCTCAAATCGCGGCCCTCCCCGGTCAAGCCCAACGAGAGTTCCGCGGCCAAGCCAAAGCCCGCGGTATCGGCGAAGAAACCATCCAAGCCGGCCGCACCGCCCGCCGCGCCCGTATCGTCGGAGGCCAAGCCGACCGCCCCCAGTGCGCCCCCGCCGAACATCGAATCCGATACGCAGTCCCAACCCTTGCCAAGCCCGAAGTCGAGCCCGAGAATCGTTTCGGTCGGCCCCGGCGGCTTCCTGCGCCAGGGCCCGGGCGACCAGCAGGCCCCCATCCCGCCCGCGCCGCCGCGCCGCCTCGTGCCTGCCAAGCCCAGTCCGGAAATCGCGGACAAGACCAGCCTGCTCGATCTCAACGACCGCGTATGTCGCTGGCCGGTTGGTCATCCCGGCGAACCGGATTTCCATTTCTGCGGCGAGAAGGTGAACCCCGGCTTCCCCTATTGCGTCGAGCATTGCGGCCGCGCCTATCAGGCCCAGCTTCCGCGCGGCGTGCGCCGCCCGCCGCCGCCATTGCCGTTCGGCGGTCCTCGGGTTCGCTGAAGGCGGGCGGGAGCTTCTCCCCTCCCGTTCAGCCCATCATTGCCTGGAAGACCTGACTGCCGAATGCCAACTCCTGAGGACCAGCCCATGCCGATAAGCCTTTATGACGCATTCGTTCCAAGCTGCCTGCAATTGCTGGGCTCTGTCGGCGGACTGATCGACAAGGCGGAAGCCCATTGCAACAGTGGCGGGTGCGCTCCTGGCGATCTGATCGGCGGACGTCTTCACGAAGACATGCTGCATTTTGCCTATCAGGTGAAAAGCTGCGCGGTTCATTCGGCAGGCGCGATCCAGGGCGTGCGCGAGGGGCAATTCTCGCCGGACATGAGCGAGCCGCCCAACACGTTCGAGGGCCTCAAGCATCGCGTCGCCACTGCGGTCTCGGCGCTGGAAGCGGTCAGCAAGGAAGAGATGGAAGGTTTGCTGGGCAGGGAAATGCACTTCGTCATCCCCGGAAGGATCGACTGGGCGTTCACTGCGGAAAATTTCCTGCTCAGCTTTTCCCAGCCGAACTTTTATTTCCATGCGACAACCGCTTACGGCATTCTTCGCATGAAGGGCCTGAAGATCGGCAAGGTCGATTATCTGGGCGCGATGCGCATTTCCGCCTGACATCCCGTCAACGAAAAAGGGCGCCACCAGGCGCCCTTTACCCGTATTCACGCGGAACGATCACATAAAGCGTTCGGCCGTGGCGAAGAACTGGATCGATTTGCCCGGACGATGGAGCAACTCTTCCCAGGCCGCCTTGTCCTGCGCGATCCCTTCTTCCATGGCGAGTTGGGTCGGCCAGTAGAGCTCGCGAACCCCGATCGCGAAAGCGCCGTCCGGATGCACCACCGCATTGGGTCGGCAGCGTACATGACGCAGCGCACCGATCTTCCACCCCAGTTCAAGGTCATTGTCCTGGTCCCAGGGCTTGTCGCCGTTGGATATGATGAATTGAAGCAGTTTCACGCTGATCGGGCGCGTATCCAGCCGGAACAGCTTGTCCCCATAGGTGGCCTCGGGATCGTTCCAGTCCACGCCGCCCTGAAGCACTTCCTCTTCCGAGAAGAGGAATTCGAGCTTCTCAAGGTCGACGAAAAGCGGCTCGTCATCAAGGACATGCTCGACATAGTTCGGCTCCTTGCCGAAATCGATCGCATCCTGCGGACGGTCCAGCCAGACCTCGGCGCATGCTTCGAAATAGGTCTGATCGTCACTCAGCAGATCGGAATGGAAATGATGGCTCTGGGTATAGGCCATCATCGTCGAGATCCGGCGCCCCATGGTTCCATGCGGGTGGCGGTAATGATCGTGGAAATATTGCTGGGTGATACCGGGCTTACGCGGGATTGCGCCGAACATCTTGAGGCGTGTCACTGATCTCTCCCATTTGTCTCGAGACCCCAACCTAATCCCACAAATTTTCGGGTTCAACAAGCAGCCGCAATGCAGATTCTTGCATGCATGAAAAAGGGCCCACGTCGCCGCAGGCCCTCGTTCAATCAATCAAGGCCGGCTCAATCGTCCTTCAGGAACGCCGGCATATGATCCGGATTGCCGCCTTCGTCGCGCTCCGGCCGTTCGCGGCGCGGACCACGATCGCGATCACGGCCACGACCGCCGCGATCACCATCGCGACGAGGACGACGATCGCCCCGGTCTCCGCGATCACCGCGCGGTTCGCGAGGCTCACGCGGCGGACGGGTGTCTTCCAGTTCCGCGCCGGTTTCCTGGTCGACGACACGCATGGACAGGCGAACCTTGCCGCGCTGGTCGATCTCGAGCACCTTGACCTTCACTTCCTGGCCTTCGGACACAACATCGGTCGGCTTCTCGACACGCTCGTTACGCATCTCGGACACATGGACCAAGCCGTCCTTGCCACCCATGAAGTTCACGAATGCGCCAAAATCCACGATATTGACGACCTTGCCGTCATAGATCTTGCCGACTTCCGCCTCCTCGACGATGCCGAGGATCCACTTCTTCGCGGCTTCGATCTGCGAAAGGTCGGACGAGCTGATCTTGATCACGCCCTCGTCGTCGATATCGACCTTGGCGCCGGTTTCCGCGACAATCTCGCGGATGACCTTGCCGCCCGTGCCGATAACGTCGCGTATCTTGGACTTGTCGATCTGGATCGTCTCGATGCGGGGGGCATGAGCGGAAAGCTCGGTCCGGGCAGAGCCCAGAGCCTTGGTCATCTCACCGAGGATATGGGCGCGGCCTTCCTTCGCCTGGGTCAGCGCCTGCGCCATGATCTCACGGGTGATGCCCGCGATCTTGATATCCATCTGCAGGCTGGTGATGCCCGCTTCCGTGCCGGCCACCTTGAAGTCCATGTCGCCCAGGTGATCCTCGTCGCCGAGAATATCGCTGAGTACGGCGAACTCGTCGCCTTCCAGGATCAGGCCCATCGCGATGCCGGATACCGGCCGCTCGATCGGAACGCCCGCATCCATCATCGCAAGACAGCCACCGCAAACCGTGGCCATCGAGGATGAGCCATTGGATTCGGTGATGTCGGACAGGACGCGGATGGTGTACGGGAACTCGTCCTTGGACGGCAGCACGGGGTGCAGCGCGCGCCAGGCCAGCTTCCCATGACCGACTTCGCGACGACCAGGTGCGCCAAAACGCCCAACTTCGCCAACCGAATAGGGCGGGAAGTTATAGTGCAGCATGAAGTTCTCATAGGAGAGGCCGTTGAGGCCGTCGATCATCTGCTCGCTGTCCTTGGTGCCGAGCGTGGTGGTGCAGATCGCCTGCGTTTCGCCACGGGTGAACAGCGAGGAGCCATGGGTGCGCGGAAGAACGCCCACCATCGCCTCGATCGGACGGACCTGGGTGGTGGTGCGGCCATCGATACGCTTGCCATCCTTCAGAATGGCGGTCCGCACGATTTCCGCTTCCAGCTTCTTGGTGAGCTTGATCGCGGTCATCAGCGTCTGGCCGTCCGCGCCGGCGAAGTGGGCCTTCACCTTGTCGCGAGCGGCGTTGAGCGCATCCGAACGGACGGACTTGTTGGTCTGCTTGTAGGCTGCGGCGATATCCTTGCCGATCAGTCCCTTGATCTCCGCCTTCATGTCGGCGGTGTTGTCCGAAAGATCAAGCTCCCAGGGATCCTTGGCGGCCTTTTCGGCCAGATCGATGATCGCCTTGATGACCTTGCGGGATTCCTCATGCGCAAACATGACCGCGCCGAGCATCTCGTCCTCATTCAGTTCCTTGGCTTCGGATTCGACCATCATCACCGCTTCTTGCGTCGCGGCAACGACGAGGTCGAGGCGGCCTTCGGCAACTTCGGACAGAGAGGGGTTGAGCTGGTACTCACCGTCCTTGAACCCGACCCGAGCGGCACCGATCGGCCCCATGAATGGCACGCCGGAGATGGTGAGCGCGGCAGAGGCCGCGATCATCGCAACGATATCGGGTTCGGTCTCGCCATCGTAGCTCATCACCTGAGCAATGACGTTGATCTCGTTATAGAAGCCCTCAGGGAACAGCGGCCGCACCGGGCGGTCGATCAGGCGGCTGGTCAGCGTTTCCTTTTCGGTCGCCCCCCGCTCGCGCTTGAAGAAGCCGCCCGGGATGCGCCCGGCGGCGGAAAACTTTTCCTGATAATGCACGGTGAGCGGAAAGAAGTCCTGGCCTTCCTTCACCGACTTGGCGGCCGTCACGGCGCAAAGCACCACGGTTTCGCCATAAGTGGCCAGCACGGCGCCGTCGGCCTGACGGGCAATACGGCCGGTTTCCAGAGTGAGGGTCTTTCCGCCCCACTCCAGCGATACGGTTTTAACGTCGAACATTGGATTTTCCTCAGTCCCGCGGCCCTATTGCCGGCGGGGTTTGCTGCCGGGTGTACCGTCCCGGTCCGGTATGGGGCCTGTTTCTGCCCCGGGGCGCCCGCCGGATTGCGGGCAGGCCCATGCAAGAAGCGGCCCGCCAGGGGCCGCTTCGCAATCTCTTTATTTACGAAGACCCAGCTTCTGGATCAGGGCGTTGTACCGCTCGACATCCTTCTTCTTGAGGTAGGCGAGCAGGGAACGCCGCTTGTTGACCATCATCAGCAGACCACGGCGGGAATGGTTGTCCTTGTGGTGGCCCTTGAAGTGTTCGGTCAGGTTGCGGATGCGCTCGGTGAGGATCGCGACCTGCACTTCCGGGCTGCCCGTGTCACTGGACTGGCGGGCATTGTCCTTGATGATTTCCTGCTTCTTCTCGGCGGTAACCGACATATCATTCACTCCGCGACATCGGGTAGGTTGAACCCCCTGACAACCCGGGCGTCGCCGCCCGAAAGCTCCATCAGCGCGAGCGGCACCTTGCCTGCCCTTGCCCAATACAGCCCATCGCCCTGGGGCAATCCGGAAAGGACCCGGCCCTGTTGGACCGCCCGTGCCGCTTCCGGATCGAGGTCCAGGGCCGGGATGTCGTCCAGCCCCGCCTCCAGCGGCAGGATTACGTCTTCAAGCGCCGCGCCCTGACCGACTTCGTTCAATTTGTCCAGCGAAATCGCCCGGGAGAGGTCGAACGGCCCCGCCCTCACCCGGCGCAGCATGGTCACATGACCCACCGTGCCGAGCGCATGCGCGATGTCTCGTGCGAGCGAGCGGATATAGGTGCCCTTGGAGACGTGGGCGGTGAACAGCACCTCCTCCACGTGGCCCGTAGGCTTAGCCCGAACGGAGAGAGAGAATATCTCGACATTCCGCACTTCCAATTGCAGCTCCTCACCCGCGCGCGCCAGATCGTAGGCCCGCCGGCCCTCGACCTTGAGGGCGGAAAAGGCAGGCGGAACCTGTTCGATTGCCCCCGTGAAGCGCGGAAGCATTCCTTCCACCCCGGCAAGCGACGGACGGACCTCACTGGTTGCCACCACTCGCCCTTCCGTATCCAGGGTGTCGGTCTCCTGGCCAAAGCGCAGGACGAACTCGTATTCCTTCGTGGCATCCAGCATGCGCCCGGCGAGCTTGGTCGCCTCCCCCACTGCAATCGGCAGCACTCCCGAAGCCAGCGGATCGAGCGTGCCGCCATGCCCCACCTTCACCTTGCCATATCCCGCCTGCCGCAAGTTGCGCTTCACCGCCGCCACCGCCTGGGTGGAGCCAAGGCCAAGCGGCTTGTCGAGGATGATCCAGCCATGCGGCATCGCGCCCGCCATGAAATCAGCTACCTGCGATGGCATGGACCAGGGCGTAGTAATGTTCCGCGGCCCACATCACGGGCGGCAGCACGACATTTTCGACAATACCCAGTTCGGGAAAGAGCCAGGGGATGACCAGCAGCAGCAACAGAAGCAGCGGAAACCCGAATGGCCGCAGCCGGTTGTATTGCCGCGCCGCCTGAGGCGGGAGCAAGCCTTCCACGATATGCGAACCATCGAAGGGCGGCACCGGCAGCAGGTTGAACATGGCGAGGAAGATATTGATCGTGATGAAATAATTGAGGCTCGTCGCAACGAAAAGCGTCAGTTGGCCGACTTCCTGCTGCCCCCCTCCTCTCGCCAGTAGGCCGAGCAGGACCGCGCCGATCGCGGCCAGCAGAAAGTTGGTCCCCGGTCCGGCGGCCGCCACCGCCATCATCCCGAAACGCGGATTGCGCAGCCGCCACTTGTTCACGGGAACCGGCTTGGCCCAACCGAAAATCGGAGCCTTGATGAGCGCCAGCATCCCGGGAAGAACCACCGTGCCGATCGGATCGACATGGCGAACGGGATTGAGGCTCAGCCGGCGCTGCTCCTCGGCCGTCGGATCGCCCAGCGAACGCGCCACCCAGCCATGAGCAACCTCATGGAAGACAATGGCGATGATCAGCGGGATGATCAGCGCGGCGGCTGTGTAAAGCGTTTCGTTCATATCCGGCGTTCAGGGTCTTTCCAACATAGATGAACCATCAATCGCTCATGGTGAAGAGGGATCGGGCGAAAGCGAAGGCCCGTCTTGAACCATCCTTCGAGACGCCGTTTCGACAAGCTCGCCGGCTCCTCAGGATGAGCGATGCAATATAATCCGGCGCGATCCAGATAAACGCTCCCTTCCAGGGAAACCAGCGCCTCAGTCCTCATCCCCGTCCAGATCGCGAGCGACACGCGGATCGGACAGCAGCCGCTCTATGCGGCCCGCCTCATCGAAACTTTCATCCGCCCGGAACTGGATCTTCGCGGCATATTTGAGCTTGAGCCGCTGCGCCACCTCGCGCTGGAAGAAGGCGGTGTTCCGGCGCAAGGCCTGGAGCACTTCCTCCTCCTCCGAACCAAGCAGCGGCTTCACATAGACCTTGGCGAGTCGCAAATCGGGCGACATGCGCACTTCGGTGACGCTCACGGAATGGGCCGTGAGCACATCGTCATGCACCTGCTGGCGCGTGAGCAATTCGGAGATGACGTGACGCACCTGCTCGCCGACCTTCAGCAGGCGGACACTGCGGGTTTCAGGGGTCGATTGCTGTCGTGCCATGGTTCAATCCTCCCCCCCTGCCGCAAGCGGCAGGGGAATGGATCACAATGTGCGTTCACGCTCCTCGACTTCGAACACTTCGAGATGGTCGCCCGGCTTGATGTCGTTCGTATCGGCCAGCACGACACCGCATTCGAGACCGGCGCGGACCTCGTCCACATCGTCCTTGAACCGGCGCAAGGACGCGATCGTCGTCTTGGACACGATGACATCCTCGCGGGTAAGGCGCGCATTGAGGCCCTTGCGGATAAAACCTTCGAGCACCAGCAGACCGGCGGCCTTGTCTCTCTTCCCGGCCGGGAAGATCTCCTTGACCTCGGCCCTGCCGACCACATGCTCGATCCGCTCCGGACCCAGCTCGCCCGCCATTTCCTTCGCGATCTGCTCGGTCAGATGATAGATCACATCGTGATAGATCATCCGCACCTTGTTGCGCTCGACCAATTCGCGCGCCTTGGCATTGGGACGGACATGGAAGCCGATGATCGGCGCGCCGCTGGCCGAAGCCAGGGTGACGTCGCTTTCGGTGATCGCGCCGACGCCCGAATGCAGCACCCGGACCTTGATCTCGTCGTTCGACAGATTGTGAAGCGCGGTGTTGATCGCTTCGACGGAACCTTGCACGTCCGCCTTGACCACCAGCGGGAACTCGATGACGTTCTGCTTGTCGGCCAGGGCCGAGAACATCGCATCGAGGCTCGCCGGCGCAATTGCGGTGCGCTTCTCGGTCGCCTTTTCCTTGCGGTACAGGGCCACTTCGCGAGCGCGCTGCTCGTTCTCCACCACCGTCATGGTATCGCCGGCCATCGGAACACCGCCAAGGCCGAGCACTTCTACCGGCATGGAGGGCGGCGCTTCCTTCACCTGCTTGCCCTTGTCGTCGATCATCGCGCGGACACGGCCGCTCTCCGTGCCGACAACGAAGACATCGCCCTGCTTCAGCGTACCGCGAGTGACGAGAATAGTGGCCAGAGGCCCCTTGCCCTTGTCGAGCTTGGCTTCGATCACGATTGCCTCGGCCTCCCGATCCGGATTGGCCTTGAGCTCCATCAGTTCCGCCTGGAGCAGGATCTTCTCGATCAGATTATCCAGGCCCGCACCGGTCTTGGCAGAGACCTCGACATCCTGCACCTCACCCGACATCGCCTCCACGACGATCTCGTGCTCAAGCAGGCGTTCCCTGATCTTCTGGGGATTGGCCTCCGGCTTGTCGACCTTGTTGATCGCCACGATCATCGGCACGCCGGCCGCCTTGGTGTGATTGATCGCCTCAATCGTCTGCGGCATGATCCCGTCATCCGCGGCGACCACCAGCACCACGATATCCGTGACGTGGGCGCCGCGCGCGCGCATCTCGGTAAAGGCCTCGTGGCCCGGGGTATCGAGGAAGGTGATCTTTTCGCCGGACTTCGTCTTGATCTGGTAGGCGCCCATATGCTGGGTGATGCCGCCGGCTTCCCCGCGCACCACATCGGTTCCGCGCAAGGCATCGAGCAGGCTGGTCTTGCCATGGTCGACATGGCCCATGATCGTGACGACCGGCGGACGCGCCTTCAGCGTTTCATCCGCATCGACGTCTTCCGACGTGTCGATATCGACGTCGCTTTCGGAAACGCGCTGGATCCGATGGCCGAACTCCTCGACCAGCAGTTCCGCCGTATCCTGGTCGATCGTCTGGTTGACGGTGACCATCATGCCCATGTTGAACAGCGCCTTCACCAGGTCGGCGCCCTTTTCGGCCATACGGTTGGCCAGTTCCTGCACCGTGATGCCTTCGGGCACGACGACGTCACGCACCTGCTTCTCGCGTTGCTGCTGCTGTCCGGAGAAGTGGGCCCGCCGTTCCTTTTCACGGGCGCGCTTGAGCGCCGCAAGCGAACGGGCGCGCGCGCCTTCATCGTCATTCAAGGCGCGGTTGACGGTCAGCTTGCCGCCGCGACGGCGATCGTCGCCACGGTTATCCCTGGCCTCCCGGCCAGGCCCCTTCTTCCCGGGCGCCTCTTTCTCGACGCGCTTGGGCTTGGGGGATTGCACCGGAGTGAATTTGCGCGGCGCAGGCGCAGGTTCTGCCGCATTCGCCTGCCCCTCGCGCCGATTGTCTTCCGGCCCATCCTGGGCGGTCGCTTCGGGTTCGCCCGCGCCCGTTTCAGGCGGCACTTGCGCGGCGTGCTCAGGCGCATCCCTGCCGGCTTCCGCGGCTCTCGTTTCCTGTTCGGCCTGTTCCTCAAGCCGGCGATTCTCTTCGGTGCGGCGCCGCTCTTCCTCGATCGCGCGCAGGCGGGCTTCCTCTTCGCGGCGATTGGCTTCTTCCGAAGCGGTCAGGCGGGCTTCCTCGGCCTCCCGTAGCAGGCGAGTCTGCATCTCCTGACGGGTTTCGCCGGTCGGGGCCACATTGGCGGGGCGCACTGGAGCCTTCGGCTCGGGTGCCTTGGCAACCGGGGCCGGAGCGGGCGCAGGCGGCGGCGCAGCAGGCGCGGCCTCGGCTGAGCCGGGCTTCACGAACTTGCGGCGCTTCACCTCGACCACCACCTTGTTGGTACGGCCGTGGCTGAAAGTCTGCTTGACCTCGCCAGCCTCGACCGAACGCTTCAGCCCAAGCGGCCGACGGGTGCGCGTTGGTGTGTTTTCGTTATCGCTCATACGCCTGTTCGTTTCCTTCGTAATCTCAATTTGCCGTCGCAACACCCGGTGCAGCGGCCATGGAAAAACCACCTTCCGAAGCATCTGCAGCCGCTGGCACAGCACCCGTAAAATGCAGCAGGCGACGAAGCGGGCCGGTCACCCGCTTGGCCGATTCCGTATCGGCCAGCGCCAGATGGACGACATTGTCGCGGCCCAATGCCACAGACAACGCCGCACGGTCCAGTGGCAAGCGCAAGCCGCCTTTTCCGGAACCTTCTTCGTCAAGGCCTACGCGGTATGCCTGATCCAGCTTGCGAGCGCCATCGTCACTGGCATCTGCCGCATGGCCCAGCCAGGCGACCCGGCCCATTCGCGCCTGCTCGGCGATCCGGTCGGAACCCAAGATAAGCTTTCCTGCCCGCATTTCGAGCCCCAGTCGCTCGAGAAAAGCCCGCTGGAGCGCATTTTCCGCGCGCTGCCCCAAATCCTCGGGAATATCGAAGCGCCCATCCTTGAATGCCCGAGCCAGCGCGGCCTTGAGCCTGCCCTTGGCCCGCGCCTCTTCCAGCTCGGTTCGCGACACGCCGATCCAGGCGCCGCGGCCTGGCGCGCGCGCCAGCGCATCGGGCAGGACCTGGCTGCTCCCGTCCGGACTGGCAGGGGATATGGCCAGCCGCAACATCTCGTCGCGGCCGCGCACTTTTCCCGTAAGCACGCATTTCCGCTCCGGGCCGTCTTTCACCTGACCGGATACGGGGGAGCGCCCCGGCCCGCTATCGCGGACCGGCCGCGATGCGGCAATGCCGGACTTTAGCGGCTCATTGGGAGGATTCCGCACTGGCGGCCTCCCCATTATCTGGCCCATTATCTGGCCCGGCCTCGTTCGCCGGTTCCTCATCTTCAAACCAGTGCGCGCGGGCCGCCATGATGATCTCGTTGCCCTGCTCTTCGGTCAGGCCATATTCGCCGAGCACGCCGCCCTTGTTGTCCTCGCGCTGCGAAGAACGGCGCGGGGGCGAATTCTCGCGGCGGCGCTGTTCCGCCCGCTTGCGGGCGATGAGCTCGTCGGTCGCAAGATCGGCAAGGTCGTCGAGAGTCTTGATTCCCGCCTTGCCGAGCGTGACGAGCATCGCCTCAGTCAGGTGGGGAAGCTCCGCCAGGGCATCTTCCACGCCAAGGCCACGGCGTTCCTGCCGCGCAGCTTCCTCGCGGCGTTCCAGCGCCTCGTTGGCGCGGCTTTGCAGTTCCTCGGCCAGCTCCTCGTCGAAGCCTTCGATCGAAGCCAGTTCCTCCAGCGGGACATAGGCGACCTCTTCCAGCTCGGCGAAGCCTTCGGCCACCAGCAGCTGGGAAAGGGTTTCATCGACGTCCAGCTCTTCCTCGAACATCTTCGAACGTTCGGCGAACTCCCTCTGACGCTTCTCGCTCGATTCAGCCTCGGTCATGATGTCGATGGCGCTGCCGGTAAGCTGCGACGCCAGCCGAACATTCTGGCCGCGACGACCGATGGCAAGGCTGAGCTGATCGTCCGGAACAACGACTTCGATCCGGCCTTCATCCTCGTCGATCACCACGCGGCTGACAGTGGCGGGCTGGAGCGCATTGACGACAAAGGTCGCGGTATCCTCGCTCCAGGGAATGATATCGATCTTTTCGCCCTGCAGTTCCTGCACGACCGCCTGGACGCGGGACCCCTTCATGCCGACGCAGGCGCCGACCGGGTCGATCGAGCTGTCATGACTGATCACGCCGATCTTGGCGCGGCTGCCCGGATCGCGCGCAGCCGCCTTGATCTCGATGATGCCATCGTAGATCTCGGGCACTTCCTGCGCGAACAGCTTCTTCATGAATTCGGGATGGGCGCGCGACAGGAAGATCTGCGGGCCGCGATTGTTGCGTTCCACCTTCATGATCAGCGCGCGGACCCGCTCGCCCACGCGGGCGGCTTCGCGCGGGATCTGCTGATCGCGGCGGATGACGCCCTCGGCCCGGCCGAGATTGACGATCACATGGCCGAATTCGACCGACTTGATCACGCCGGTGATGATCTCGCCCGAACGATCCTTGAATTCCTCGTACTGCCGCTCGCGCTCCGCATCGCGGACCTTCTGGAAGATCACCTGCTTGGCGGACTGCGCATCGATACGCCCGAGATCGACCGGCGGCAGCGGATCGACGATGAAATCGCCCAGCTTGGCGTTGGCATCCAGCTTTTGCGCCTGCTTGAGATCGACCTGCTTGAAATAGTCCTCGACCGCCTCGACCACTTCGACCACGCGCCACAGGCGTAGATCGCCGGTGCGCGGATCGAGCTTGGCGCGGATGTCGTTCTCCGCGCCATACCGGCTGCGCGCCGATTTCTGGATCGCTTCCTCCATCGCCTCGATGACGATCGCCTTGTCGATCATCTTCTCGGTGGCGACCGCATTGGCGATCGCAAGCAGTTCTGCCTTGTTGGCGGAAATCGCACTGCTCATCGGTTCTTCAGCCTTCCTCTACTTCGAGAATTTCATCGGCACCGCTCGCATCCAGCGGGCGAGTGGCGGCAATCAGCCGATCGGTCAGCACCAGCTTCGCGCTGGCAATCGCACCGAACGGCACGGAATAGGTATTTCCATCATCGGTGATGGAGACGATTTCGCCCGCCTCGTTGACTCCGGCCAGATCGCCGCGGAAGCGCTTGCGGCCATCGAGCAGTTCCACGAGTTCGATCCTGGCCTCATGCCCTGCCCAATCGGCAAAATCCTTGAGTCTGGTCAAGGGCCGGTCGATTCCCGGCGAGGAGACTTCGAGGCGGTAGGCGCCTTCGATCAGGACCTCGCCCCGCTCCTCCAGCTCGTCGATCCGGTCGGAAATGCGGTGCGAAAGCGCAGCGCACTGATCGATCAGCAATTGCCCCGTTGCCGGATCTTCCGCCATGATCTGGAGGGCCGGCTCGTCCCCGGCTTCGGAACCCAGCATCTTCACGCGCACGAGCTCGAGGCCAAGGGCTTTCACCTCCGGCTCGATCACCTCCGTAATGCGCGCAATATTCGCCATGCCAACTCCAGAAGCCGACATCATGCAAAGCAGTTTTGCGCCGGCCCCTTCCGGCGCCGGCCCGAACCTTGCTTCACAATGTCGGGATGCCATTAGGATATGCGCGGTTGCAGCAAAAGGCAAGGCATATCCCTGCACATCCGCGCCACGATCTGCATTCGACCGGAACCAGGCTTAAATATTCCACATTTCCCGTGACAATGGGTGGCGAATGCGATCATCGCTCATATCATCTGCGGCGATGGAATCCAGCGCGGACACGCGGCCGCACACCCCGGGGGCTTGTGCGCCGCGACGCTTCCACTACATGGCCCGCCATGCGCAGCCTCGATGACATCCGCGAAGAATACGAATTCCTCGAAGGCGATGAGCGCTATCGCCTGTTGATCGAGCTCGGCCGCGAACTGGAGGACATGCCGGCCGCGCTGAAGACGGACGCGACGCTGGTTCGCGGCTGCTCGGCGGCGGTCTGGATCTATCCCACGCAGGATGGAGGAAAGCTGCATTTCCTCGCCGATAGCAACGCCGCGATTACCAAGGGGATTGTCGCGCTGGTCCTGTCCGCGGTTCAGGACAAGCCGGCAACGGAAGTGGCGGACATGGATATCATGGCCGCGCTGGAACCGTTCGAGCTGAAGAAGCAGCTCAGCTCCAATCGCACCCAGGGGGTGCCCAACATGATCACTCTTATCAGGGAAACGGCGGCCAGACTGGCCACCTAAATCGTCATGCCAGCGAAAGCTGGCATCTCAGGCAATTGCGCGCTTCCACGAAAGATCCCAGTCTGCCCGAAGGGTAGTTTATCCTGAGCGGCTGGCTTAGCCGGCCAGCCGAAGGGCTGGGATGACGATATGGGCTTATTCGGACGGGCCTACCGCTCCGCTCACTCCGCTTCCCGTAACACCGCGATACCCGCCAGTCGCTGCGCCTGCAGCTCCGCCTTGAGCACCGCCGGGTCGCGAGCGAACACGAAGCCGAAGCTGACCCCGCCTTTCTTGCCGATCGTGGCATGGTGCAGCTTGTGGGCCTGGACCAGGCGCTTGGCGTATCCTTTCCGAGGCACCCAGCGGAAATAGCGCTGATGGACCAGCCCATCGTGCACCAGCGTGTAGATAATGCCGTAGTCCAGGATGCCGAGCCCGATCCACGTCCCGGGCCACCACGCGCCCGAACCCATCAGCAGCGGGCTGCCGAGCGCGAACATCGAAATGCTCATCGCTGCGCCGACCAGAGCATAGAGATCGTTCTTTTCCAGCAGCCGGTCATGCGGCTCATGATGATCGCGATGCCATGCCCAGCCAAAGCCATGCATGATATATTTGTGGCTCGCCCAGGCGACCCATTCCATCGCAACGATCGTGGCCAGCACAATGGCAAGAGGAAGCACCCAGCTCATGATTTTTCCATTACGCCTTGTGCCTCGATATCGCCAGCCCCGCTTGCATTCCGCGCAATGCGGATTAAGTGCCGCGCATGGCCAGTAAACCGCGCACACTCTATGAGAAGATCTGGGACGCCCATGTCGTGGAATGCCGCGATGACGGCACCTGCATGATCTTCATCGATCGCCATCTCGTTCACGAAGTCACGAGCCCCCAGGCGTTCGAGGCACTTCGCCTTGCCGGGCGCAAGGTCCGCCGCCCCGACCTGACTCTGGCGGTGCCCGATCACAATCTGCCCACGACGGCCCGACTCGATCAGGCCGGCAACCGCTTGCCCATTGCCGACAAGGAAAGCGCCCAGCAGCTTGCCGCGCTGGAACGGAACGCGCCCGAATTCGGCATTCGCTATATCGGCGCAACGGATCTTGAGCAGGGAATCGTCCATGTGGTCGGTCCGGAACAGGGGTTCTCCCTGCCCGGCGCCACCATCGTTTGCGGCGACAGCCACACTGCGGCCCATGGCGGCGTCGGTGCGTTGGCATTCGGCATTGGCACTTCGGAGGTGGAGCATGTGCTGGCCACCCAGACCCTGCTGCTCAAGCAGTCGAAGAACATGGAAGTGCGCGTTGAGGGCGAACTCGGCCCCGGCGTCACCTCCAAGGATCTCATCCTGCACATCATCGGCGTGATCGGCACGGCCGGGGGCACCGGTTATGTGATCGAATACCGGGGCAAGGTGTTTGAGGAGATGAGCGTCGAATCCCGCCTTACCGTCTGCAACATGTCGATCGAAGGCGGCGCCCGCGCCGGGCTGGTCGCGCCTGACGAGAAGACCTTCGCCTATCTGAAGGGCCGCCCGCTGGCCCCGAAGGGTGAGGATTGGGAAAAGGCCGTCGCCTGGTGGAAAACCCTGCGGACAGACGAGGGCGCCCGTTTCGACAAGAGCGTGACGATCAACGCAGCCGATATCGAGCCTACCGTTACTTGGGGCACCTCGCCCGAGGATGTGGCGCCGATCGGCGGCGTGGTTCCGGCCCCGGAAAGCTTCTCCGACGCATCCAAGCAGGAAGCGGCGCGCGCCAGCCTCGCCTATATGGGCCTGGAACCGGGCCAGAAGCTGTCCGAAGTCGAAGTGCAGAACATCTTCATCGGCAGTTGCACCAACAGCCGGATCGAGGATCTGCGCGCCGCCGCCGACGTGATCAAGGGCCGGCACAAGGCGGACAATGTCAAATGGGCGATCGTGGTCCCCGGGTCCGGCCTGGTAAAGGCCCAGGCCGAAGCGGAAGGGCTCGACAAGATCTTCATCGAGGCGGGGCTGGAATGGCGCGAACCGGGCTGTTCGGCCTGTCTCGGCATGAATCCGGACAAGGTTCCCGCCGGCGAGCGCTGCGCCTCCACCAGCAATCGCAATTTCGTCGGCCGGCAGGGTCCGGGCGCGCGCACGCATCTCGTTTCGCCCGCGATGGCGGCCGCGGCGGCGGTGACCGGCCATCTGACCGACGTGCGAGATCTGTTGCGCGAAGCGGAGGCAGCCTAGGCCTTGCCAGCAGCGCCCCGGCCATTCATTGAGGGATCATGAGCAAATCGAGCGACAAGAACTGGAAAGGCCCCGCTGCCCTGGCCGGGGCCGCGATCGGCTCCGCGGCGATTGCGGCGGCATTGCTTTATGGCTCGCGCCGTAAGGAAAAGACCGAAAAGAAGCCTGTGCCCACAGCTCCGTCAGGCGAACCCCCGGAGACCGATTGATGAACCCCATTCGCAAGGTCGAGGGCCGCGCGATTCCGTTCGGCCGAAAGAATGTCGATACGGACGTCATCATCCCGGCGCGCTGGTTGAAGACCATCAGCCGCGAAGGATTGGGCGTGGGCGCTTTCGAAACCGTTCGGGAAGATCCGGACAATATCTTCGACCAGTCCGAGTTCAAGGGTGCGCCGATCCTCATCGCCGGCGACAATTTCGGCTGCGGGTCGAGCCGGGAGCACGCCGCGTGGGCGCTGCTGGACATGGGAATCACCTCGGTGATCGCGCCGTCCTTTTCCGACATCTTTTCCGGCAACGCCTTCAAGAACGGCATACTTACGGTCGCGCTGCCGCAGGAGCAGATTGACCGGCTTCTCGAAGTCGCGAGGACCGATCCGATCACGGTCGATCTCGAAACCCAGAGCGTCACCACCCCTTTCCAGGATCGGTTCGAATTCGAGATAGATCCCTTCCGCAAGCATTGCCTGCTGGAAGGGCTGGATGAAGTCGGCCTGACCTTGACGCAGGATGCCGCGATCTCCGCCTATGAAAGCCGCCACCAACGGGAAATGCCCTGGTTTGCCAAGGGCACGGCCGTCGAGGCATGAGGGCGCTCCTTTCCACGGAAGCCGGCGGGCCGGAGACCCTCGCCGTCGGCGATATCGAAGAACCTGTTGCCGGGCCGGGCGAGGTGGTCGTCAAGGTTGCCGGCTGCGCGATCAATTTTCCGGACGCCCTGATCATTCGCGACATGTACCAGTTCAAGCCGCAGCGTCCCTTCGCCCCGGGCGGCGAAGTGTCCGGCACGATCGAGGCGGTCGGCGAAGGGGTTGAAGGGTGGAAGCCGGGGGACCGGGTGGCCGCCATCACCATCCACGGCGGATTGCGGGAAAAGACGGCGATTGCCGCTTCAAGGCTGTTCCCCGTTCCGGACGGCATCGACCTTGCCAATGCCGCCGCCATGCCGATGACCTACGTTACCGCGCTTTATGCGCTGCGCAATCGGGGCGAGCTGGCGGCGGGAGATACGCTGCTGGTGCTGGGCGCAGCCGGCGGTGTCGGCCTCGCGGCGGTCGAGCTCGGCAAATATCTCGGCGCGCGCGTGGTCGCGGCGGTTTCCAGCGAGGAGAAGGCGCAGGCAGCGCGCGAGGCAGGCGCCGACGAAACGGTGATCTATTCGCGCGGTCCGTTCGACAAGGACAGCTCCCGGGCGCTCGCCGCCCAGTTCAAGGATGCCTGCGGCCCCGATGGCGCGCAAGTGATCATCGACAATGTCGGCGGCGACTATTCCGAACCGGCGCTGCGCGCGATCGGCTGGGAAGGCCGCTTCCTGGTGGTGGGATTTCCGGCGGGAATCGCCCGCTTGCCGCTCAATCTCACCCTTCTCAAAAGCTGCGATGTGCGGGGTGTGTTCCTGGGGGCGTTCCTCGACCGGCAATCCTCGGCGGCGACCGCGATGACCAGCGAATTGTTCGATCTGTGGAAGGCTGGCCGGATAAAGCCGAAGATCAGCGCCACTTACCCCCTGGAACGTGCCGGAGAGGCCATCGCGGCCCTTGCGGATCGCAAGGCTGTAGGCAAATTGCTCGTGAGAATGGACGCTTGAAGCCAGAGCTCACGCCGACTAATTTTCAATTCATTCACCGAAAGGCATCCGATGACCGATTTCAAGGATCGTGAGCGCGCCGAAGAAGCCAAGTTCGCGCTGGACGAAGAAAATACATTCCGCATTGCCGCGCGCCGTAACCGGTTGCTCGGGCAATGGGCTGCGGAAAAGATGGGCCTGAACGAAGCGGAAACCGAGGCCTATGCCAAATCCGTGGTCCAGGCGGACTTCGAGGAGGCAGGCGACGAGGATGTCGTTCGCAAGCTGATCGGCGATCTGACCAATGCCGGGGTCGAGATCGACGAGGCCGGGGTTCGTGCGGCGCTGGCTGAAAAGTCCGTCGAGGCACGGCGCCAGTTTATCGGCGAAGCGTAAGGCAGGAAGCACGACACATGGGAATGGCCGCTGCCGAGATCGAGAACCTGATCAAGTCCGCCCTGCCTGATGCGGACGTGACCGTAACGGATCTTGCCGGAGACGGGGATCATTACGCCGCCCATGTCGTGTCCTCCGCCTTCGCCGGCAAAAGCCGGATTCAGCAGCACAAGCTCGTCTATGCGGCGCTGGGCGGGCGGATGGGCGGCGTGCTCCACGCCTTGCAACTGACCACTGCCGCACCCAACTGAAGCAGGAAGCTTCGAAAGGCATCCCATGTCCGACATCAACGCCCGCATCGACGAAATCGTTCAGCAGAACGACGTGGTCCTTTTCATGAAGGGCACCCCGCTCTTTCCCCAATGCGGTTTCTCGAGCCGCGCCGTGGCCATTCTGGATCATTGCGGAGTGGCTTACGAAAGCGTCGATGTCCTGCAGGACATGGAGATTCGCCAGGGCATCAAGGGTTATTCCGACTGGCCGACCATTCCCCAGCTCTATGTGAAGGGTGAATTCATCGGCGGCAGCGACATCATGATGGAGATGTACGAGGCCGGCGAGTTGCAGCAATTGATGCGGGAAAAGCAGATCGCGCCATCCGCCTGATCGGCCATCCCGTGTTTCTTTCTGGCTGATTGCCGTCCTGGCAGGGACTTCGGGGAGGCGGGACCACGGAGACTTGGGGATTTGATCCCGCCTCGATCGAAGACTTGGGGTGCCCCTCTGCGGGGTCACCTCGATATTATGCAGACACCGTGCCAAATTCGCCGGATAACCGTTTCCCTATGCCCTTGATGGTAACCATCGGGTTAACGCGGCAAATTCTGTAAAACATCCCGACACTGATCGCACCGCCTCACTTTTTTGGCGCTTGGCATTCCCGCCCGCCGCAGCAATAAGGCTGCATGACCGAACCGGAAGTCGATCCCGCCACTGCCATTCCCGCTGCCACGGTTGTAATATTCCGCAATGCTCGCTCAGGCAGCCTTCCCGAGCTGCTGATGGTGACCCGCTCCACGGCCATGGCCTTCGCCGGAGGCGCGGCGGTGTTTCCGGGCGGACGAATCGATGATGCGGATCGCCAGCTGGCCGCCAGCCTCGGCCAGGGCGGGGATCAGGACGATTTGTCGGCCCGCATCGCGGCAATCCGCGAAACCCTGGAAGAAACCGGACTGGTCATCGGCCTCGACGGGATCGTGGATGCCGCCATCGCCGCGCAAGCCCGCGCCATGCTGCTGGACACAGGCGAGCTGGCCCCCGTTCTCGTCCATTTCGGCTGGAAGCTGGCGCCGGAAAGCCTGACACCGTTCGCGCGCTGGCGGCCCAATATGAAACATGCCCGAACCTTCGATACGCGCTTCTATCTGGCCAATCTCGGCACGGGCGAGGTGGATATCGCGATAGACGCGACCGAGAATACACGGCTGTTCTGGATCAGCGCGCAGGAAGCGCTCGGCAAGGCGGATCGCGGCGAGATGAGAGTGATCTATCCCACTCGCCGCAACCTGGAGCGGCTCGCGCAATTCCGAAGCTTTGCCGAAGTGCAGGATCACGCGCTCGCCATCCCGCCCGATATCATCGTGCCCTTCCTCGATCGAAGCGGGCCGACGACCTTGCTGTGCATTCCGGAAGATCGCGGCTATCCCATCACCGCCGAACCCTACGAGACCGCGGACCGCGCCTGAGCCCCTTATGTCGTGCGTCCGAACCGCTGCCTGTTCCCACAAAGCGGCAGATTGATTCCCGAGCGAAACCGGTTCCTGGCCCGAGAATAAGCGAGGAGGATGGCGGGCTGAGCCTAGGCTATCCGGAGCCTGTCGTCGCGCAGGAGAAAATCGCCCGCGCTTCCGGTTGAAGCACTCCTGACGCGGATCGAGAAACCCGAATGAAAGGTAATTGCGACGCGTTATCAAAACTATGGACGGGGAATAAGCTCATCATTATAGGCCGGGCGATCCGAGGCAACGGGATAGGCCTGATGCTACCGTCTAGGAGCGCGGCAACCTGCTCGATCACGTATAAATATTTGATAAAATTACTAAAATGATTCAGGTCGGCTGATGGAGAGGGCTTACCCTTCTGGAGATACTGATTTGCACGCTATACTCGTCTTGCCGATCGCCCTGGCAACTTCATCGATATCCGAGCAGTCTCCCCTTCCATCGTCGGGAGCTTCCGGGCCGGAAACGGTTTCGCGAAGCGATGACAGCTTGCCGGATAACGACGAAATCCTGGTGATTGCCACTCCCTGGCATGGGCTGGTCGACACTCCGCAAGCACCTGTCATGACTCTCGATGAAGCCGATATCGCCTCTTACGGCGCGGCATCGCTCAACGAATTGCTCGAGGCTGTCAGCCCCCAGACGAGCAGCGGCCGGGGTCGCGGAGAAGGCGGACCGGTCATCCTGCTGAACGGCCAGCGCATCTCCAGCTTCCGGGAAATCCGGGACATCCCGCCGGAAGCGATCCGCCGGATGGAAGTCCTGCCGGAGGAAGTGGCCCTGCGCTATGGCTATTCGGCCAACCAGAGGGTGGTGAACTTCATCCTCAAGGACAATTACACTAGCAAGACTGTCGCCGGCGAATACAACGTTCCCACGCGAGGCGGCTTTGTCGAAAGCGAACTGGAAGCGGGGCTGGTCAGCATCAACGGATCGCGCCGGTTCAACATCAATGCCAAGCTGGAAGACACCTCGATGCTGACGGAGGCGGAGCGCAATGTCCTCCAGCCTTCCGGCAATATTCCAACGATTGCCTCGGATCCCGATCCGGCCGCCTACCGCAGCCTGGTGGACGACAGCCGCGACCTGACGCTCAACGGCACCTGGTCTACCGGGCTTGGAGGCGAAGGGAAAGGCGGCTCGCTCGCCATCAATACGACGCTCGTCCGCTCCGACGCGCGAGATCTGCTGGGCCTGAACATGGTGCGACTGGTGGCGCCGGACGGGGCCGAGGCCCTGCGCAGCCTGCCCGGTGCACTGGTGCGCAAGACGGAGACCACCTCCCTGCAGGGCGGCGTCACGCTGAACAAGCCGCTCGGGCGCTGGCAACTGTCCGCCACCGTGGATGCTTCGCACAGCGACCTCGACACAAGGGTGGATCGGGAAGCCGACACCTCCTCCCTCGTGGCAGCCGCATTGGCCGGGAATCTCGACATAACCGGTTCCCTTCCGGCGCCCTCACCGGCCGGCTCCGACCGGACGGAAAGCAAGAATCTGGCGCTCAACTCTCTCGCCACGCTATCAGGGAACCCGATCCTGCTGCCGGCCGGGAATGTATCGCTGACGGCGAAAGCCGGGCTGAGTCACACGCGCTCCGACAACAGCGGCAACCAGGCGGGCAGCATGCACACCCTCCTCAAGCGCGACGATCTTTCCGGCGGAATCAATCTCGCTATCCCGATCACCAGCCGCAAGGAAAACGTTCTGGCCGGCGCGGGCGACATTTCCCTCAATCTCAGCGCTGGCGTCAATCATCTGTCGGACTTCGGAACGCTGGTCGACTGGAGCGCGGGGATCACCTGGTCGCCCTGGGAAAAGCTCAATCTGCAAGCCAGCTATTTCGTCGACGAAGCGGCGCCCAGCCTGGCCCAGTTGGGCAATCCCGAAATCCTCACGTTCAACCGGACCGTGTATGATTTCACGCGCGGGGAAACCGCACTCGTAACCATCATCACCGGCGGCAACCCGGACCTCAAACGGGAAAGGCAACGCGACATCAAGCTCGCGGCCACCTGGGAACTGCCCGTTCTCAAGAACTCCAACCTAATCGTCGAATATTTTCGCAACCGATCGGACGACGTCACCCAGTCCTTCCCCGTGCTTACACCCGCGATCGAGACCGCGTTCCCTGGCCGGGTCGTGCGGGATACGGAAGGCAGGCTGGTATCGATCGATCAGCGGCCCGTGACATTCAGCGAAACCAGAAGCTCACGGCTGCGATGGGGGTTCAACCTTTCCGGCACCATCGGGCAGCCGCAGCCCACCGCGCAATCACGCATCCTGGGCGATCGTCCGCCCTCCCCCGGAGCGGGCGCCCCGCCCCCGGGCCGGCCAGGTGCCGGCGGAGGGCAGCCTGGAGGCTCCGGTAGCCCCGGCGGCCCAGGCGGCCCAGGACCACGAGGTTTAGGCGGATTTGGCGGACCAGGCGGCAGCGGTCAGGGTCGCTGGAACATATCACTGTATCATACGGTGCGCTTTTCCGAGAAAGTCGTGGTCGCCGAAACCGGGCCGATACTGGATCTGCTCGATGGCGATGCGCTGAGCTCGGGCGGTGTCGCCCGCCACGCGCTGGAACTGGAAGGGGGCACATTCTACAAGGGCTTCGGCCTGCGCCTGACCGGAAGCTGGACCGCCCCCACGAGAGTGCGATCCAGCGGCGCACCAGCCAGCTCCGACCTGCGCTTCGGCAGCATATTCATTCTCGATGCCAGGCTTTTCATCAATTTCGACCAGCAGGCGAGCGTGATCGAGAAAATGCCGTTCATGAAAGGCATGCGCCTGAGCTTCGAATTCAACAATATTTTCGATTCTCGCCAGAAGGTTACCGATCCAAGCGGCGAAGTGCCGCTGACCTACCAGGCGGATTATCGCGATCCGCGCGGCCGGTTCGTCGGGATCGACCTGCGCAAGATGTTCTGACGCGCCACAGGTTTGAGCCGTCTCGCCTCCGGCGCTTCACCCCTCTCAATGTCGCATGTTATCGATAATTAATCGCAATATCGTTGACATTGCAATCGACTCGCAATAACCGGCCGCAATATTCCGCAACATGGGGGCAACACAGTGGCAAAATCTGCATCGGTTCCGTCTTTCCTCGCGCTCGGCTGCGTCAGCGCCATGGCTTTCACCAGCACCGCACATGCCCAGGACACCGGCCAGGCGCAGCGGCTCGGCGGCGTGACCGTCACCGATACCGCGATCGACGAGTCCGAGGTGAAGGCCGAGCGCGCGGCATCGCCGAAGTATACCGCCCCGCTGCTCGACACACCGCAGACGATCACCGTCATTACCAACAAGAGCATCCAGCAGCAGAACCTGCTGACGCTGCGCGACGTGCTGCAGACCGTGCCGGGCATCACCTTCGGCGCCGGCGAAGGCGGCTTCGGCTATGGCGATCGCATCATCCTGCGCGGCCAGGACGCCAAGAACGACGTCACGATCGATGGCGTGCGCAGCTCGGCATTCCTCAATCGCAACGAGACCTACAATATCGAGCAGATCGAGGTCACCAACGGCGCCAACTCGGTGTACAGCGGCGGCGGTTCCGTGGCGGGCACGATCAACCTCGTCACCAAGAAGCCGCTGGCCGACGACCAGAGCACTATCAGCGCCGGCATCGGCACCGACGATTACTATCGCGGCACTGTCGACGCCAATCTGCGGCTCAACGAGCTGATCGCGGTTCGCCTCAACGCCGTCTATCACAACCAAGACGTCCCGGGCCGCGACGTCGAGTTCTATGAGCGCTGGGGCGTGGCGCCGGCGATCACCATCGGCATCGACAACCCGACCAATCTGACGCTGCAGTACGAGCATCTCGACGACAAGGGCATGCCGCAATACGGCCTGCGCTACTATGCCAACCTCGGCGGTTACCTGTCCGATTTCGACCGCAGCGGCTATTACGGCTTCGCCAATCTCGACCAGCAGAACTCGAAGACCAACGCGCTGCAGGCGATCTTCAGCCATGAATTCAGCGACAGCATCAGGATCCGCAACCTGACGCGCTACGAGAAGATCAAGCAGAACACCGTGACCAGCCAGCCCACCGGCACCTTCTGCCTGGCCTCCACCGGCCGGCAACCGGGAACCTTCGCCGTTCCCCCGGTCGAGGCCGCGTGCCCGGCCACCATCCCGGCCGGCTACTATCTGCCCACCGGCGGGCGCGGCGTGCAGCGCTTCATCACCAACGAAACGCTGTACAACCAGTTCGACATCAGCGCCGATTTCGACACCGGCGGCATCGCCCACTCGCTGGTCATCGGCGCCTCGGCGCTGTGGGAGGATTATAGCCAGAACCAGGGCACGCTCCCGCGCAATGCCGATGGCTCGACGCCGGCTTTCCCACTGGTCAATATCGCCAACCCGGGCGAGATCGTGCAGGGCCCGACGGGCTTCACCTATGGCAGCAACGTCTATACCGGCCCGATCAACTTCATCCGCACCAGCTATAACCAGGGGGAGCGCAAGGCCTTCGCCGCCTATCTGTTCGACACGATGAAGTTCGGCGAGATGTTCGAGCTCAACGGCGGCATCCGCTACGAGCACGCCAAGGGCCACAACAGCACGGTCAGCTATGTGACCACGGCCGGCGCTCCCAACCTCGGCGACGTGAACACCATCACCGGGCCGTTCCGCAACAGCGACAACCTGTTCTCCTACCGGATCGGCGCGGTGTTCAAGCCGACGCCCGACACCAGCATCTACATCGCGACCGGCACGTCGAAGAACCCGTCGCAGGCGGCAGTCGACGGCGCCTGCTCGGCCGCGAACTGCAACCTCAAGCCGGAAACGACCAAGAACTACGAAGTCGGCGCCAAGGCTGATCTCTTCGGCAAGAGGCTGCTCGTCAGCGCTGCGTGGTTCCGCAACGATCGCGACAGCATCAGGATCAACTCCAACGACCCGACGCTGCCCGACCAGAGGCTGGACGGCAAGCAGCGGGTCGAGGGTATCTCGCTCGGCGCTTCGGGCAACATCACCGAGAACTGGACCATTTCCGCGAACTACATGTATCTGAAGTCCAAGATCCGGCAGGGTGTATCCGATTTCTGCGTCGACAATCCGGGTACCACGGGCTGCGGCAACAGCGCCGCCTTCCCCGATCCGACCCGCGGTTATGCGTTGACCAACACGCCCAAGCATTCGGGCAGCGTGTTCACGACCTACCGCTTCCCCTTCGGCCTGGAACTGGGTTACGGCATCACCTACCAAGGCAAGTACCTGCTCAACCAGCCCACGCTCGCACAGCTCGTGGCTGACCAGTATGTCGGGTATTACGTGCCCAGCTACACGATCCACCGCTTCATGGCGTCGTACCCGATCACCGACAGGCTGATGGCCCAGGTGAACGTGCAGAACTTCACCAACGAGAAGTATGTTACGACCGTTCGCAACCAGCTCGGCGGCAGCTGGGCGCAGCCGGCCCCGACCCGCTCGGCGGTGGTCAGCCTGAATTACACGTTCTGATGAATGCCGATTGCCCCGCCACATTTCCGGCGGGGCAATCCCCTATTTGACCGCAGTCAATTCCTACAATGCGACTTGATAGCAAATAGGCGGATGTCCGGATGAGGGGCGGCAGGCGAAGGATGATGCATCATTGCTGATCCCTCGCCTGCCGGTAATCACTTTGTTCGGCATGCAATTGATTCGCATTAGGTTGTCGGCTAGGGGGATTGCGAAGGGGCTTATTGCTATGTTCGGGACTGCGGAAGAACAGGACCATGGGACGTCGGATCCCTTGCCTTTTCCGTGCGCTACGCAGCCGGAGATCAACAGGATGCGCCAGAAGACGGCTCCAGCCACCGAATCCTGCATTGCGGAATCGCGCAGCCGCTATGGCGAGGGCCAGCGCCTCAGCCTTCCGGCGATCATCATCACCGCGGGTTTTCACGTAGCCGCATTCGCTTCGGCACTGCTGGTGGGCTATGAGGTGGTGGCGAAGAAGGAAGAGCCGAGGCTCACCGTCGTGGACCTCACGCCCCCTCCGCCGCCTCCGGCCGATCCCACCCCGCCGCCGCCGCGCCCTGAGATCGTTGCGCCCATTCCCCCGCTAAGTATCGCGCGCAACCCGCCGCCCGTTGCGACCACGCCCGATCCCGTGCCCGAGCAGCCGTCTCCGGTGCCCGCCGTCAACTCCCCTCCCCCGGTGTCCGTCCCGGTGGTCGCGGCGCCCAGCATCGTGCAGGACAGCAACCTCGCCGCCAAGATGGTGGCCGGCGCGCCGCCCCGTTATCCGACGGAGAGCCGCCGCCGCCGCGAGCAGGGCACGGTGGTGCTTTCGGTAACCGTGGGCGTGGATGGCAAGGTGTCCGGCATTGCGGTATCCCAGAGCAGCGGATTCTCCCGGCTGGACGACGCGGCCCTTTCGGCGGTGCGCAAGTGGCGCTGGTCACCGATCATACGGGATGGCAAGCCCGTCATGGTCAAGGGAATTGTCGAGATTCCCTTCGTCCTTCTCACCTGATCGCCGCCGCCGATGCTGATCGCCATCCCCGACTTGCTGGATGCCGGACAGGTCACGGCGTTGCGGGCGCGCATCGACGCCGCGGACTGGGTCGACGGCAATGTGACCGCGGGCCATCAATCCGCGCTGGCGAAGAACAATTTGCAGCTTCCCGAAGCAGGGGCGGAGGCACGCGAGGCGGGGCAGGCGATCCTCGACGCGCTCGGGCGCAATCCGCTGTTTATCGCCGCCGCCCTGCCGTTGCGCATCTATCCGCCGCTGTTCAACAGCTACAGCGGCGGTCAGGCCTTCGGCACCCATATCGACAACGCGGTCCGGATTCAGAAGGGGACCGGCTTTCGCGTTCGCTCCGATCTTTCGATGACGGTGTTCCTTTCGGCCCCGGAAGATTACGATGGCGGGGAACTGACCGTCGAAACCCTGTTCGGCATCCAGCAGGTCAAGCTGCCGGCCGGCCATGCGGTGCTCTATCCTTCCTCTTCCCTGCACCGGGTGGAACCGGTGACGCGCGGCCAGCGCGTGGCCAGCTTCTTCTGGATCGAATCCATGATCCGGGACGATAGCGCACGGCAAACCCTGTTCGACCTCGACAGCAGCATCCAGTCGCTCGCGGCCGAGCTGGGCCACGACAATGCGGAGATCATCCGGCTGACCGGGGTCTATCACAATCTTCTGCGGCGCTGGGCGAACACCTGAGCGAGCGGAGCAGTTCGCTTTCCCCGACTCAACTCGCCCCACTTCAATTCAGCCGTTCAATTCAGCATCGCCCGCAAACCGGACGACAGATGCTCCCTGGCCTGGCCGCCGGCCCGCTCCACCATCTGCACCGCAAGCTCCTGCCCCTCTGCTAACGCCATCCCCTTGTCGGGGCCGAGCACGGTTATCGCCGTGGCGAAGGCATCGGCCCACATCGCGTTTTGGTGAAGCACCGTGACGGAAGCGACGGAATTGGCGATGGGGACGCCCCGTATCGGATCGATGCTGTGCGATATCCGTACACCGTCTTTCTGGCGGAACCGGCGGTAATCGCCGGAGGTCGCCACCGACAGGCCGCACAGCGCGATGCGCAGCGTGGGAACACGCAAGCCCGGCGGCCCCTCCACATCGACCCACCACGGCTGCAGGTCCGGCTTGACGCCCTGCCCGCGCAACTCGCCGCCGATCTCCACCAGGAAATGGCGGCAACCCAGATCCTCCAGCGCCCGGCAAACCGCGTCCACCGCATAGCCTTTCGCGATGCCGGAGAAGTCGAGCGCCACATCCCCCGTCCGGCGCGCACGCGTTCCCTTGAGCTCGATCGCCTGCCAGCAGGATCTAGCCTCGCTCCTGGCGCCTTGGATCGGCCCGAAGCCCCAGTAATCCACCATCAGTCCGATTGCCGGGTCGAACGCGCCCGAACTGATCCGGGCCACCTCCAGCCCGGCGCGGAGCACCACCATCATTTCCTCGGGCAAATCGCACCATTGCCCAAGCGGGGCGCTATTGAAGCGGCTGATGTCGGAATCCGCTTCCCAGTTGCTCATCTGGCGGATCACCCGGTCGAGCACCGCCTCGATGGCTCCTTGCGCGGCAGCCGGAGCGCCGGCGATCCGGGCGGACCAGAACGTGCCCATGGTCTGCCCGGAAAGATCGGTGATCTTCGCTCCGGCCTCCCGCCCGACAAAGTTCGCGGGTGAAAGGCCGGGCGGGATGGCAATGCGGCTGGTGCTCAGGGGGCGAGCACTTCCAGCGTGGCGACGTAGGACGCCCGGCGCGGCATCGGGCCTGCAGGAGCGGGAGGCGGTGGCGGAGGAGTTCCCTCGGCCGCGGCGCCAGGAGCAGCCGGCCCGCCTTCACGTCCGCTGCCGACCGAGGCATTGAGCCAGTACATGCCCGGCGTGGGCCAGGTCACGGTCAGCTTGCCGTCCTCGCCCGTCACGAGATCGAGCTGGTCGAGCGAATCGCGATAGCGGATTCCGCCCGGGACCACGGTGACTTTCAGGCCGCTTGCCGGCTTCCCATCCAGCAGGAACTGGAAGCTGGCCGCCTCGCCCGCGACCAGATCGTTCGGATGACTGACCGGAACCAGCTCTATACCGACGCCGGTCGGCGTGAAGATGGTCGTGGTCGGTTCGCCGAGCGTCACGAAGATCTCATTGCGATTGCTGGTCTCGGCGGTCTGGACATCGGTCGCACCGGCCGGAATGGCCTTGGCCAGCGTATCCTTGGTGGTGCCGCGCGGCAGGCGTTCCTGCTTGCCGTTCAGCATGTAGCTTCCCATCACCCCGCTGGAAACGGAGGCGATGCGATAAGTGCCCTGCTTGGTCAGATGGACATCGAAGGTGGAGCGATATTTGCCGGTGGCGGCATTCTCGATTGCCACTTCGCTGCCATCAGGCCCGGTCGCCTTGATGCCGTCGGTCCGCATCGGCACATGCTCGAAATAGAACAGGTCGTTGGAAACGGCCGCATCGACCGTGACCCAGCTGTCGTCCCCGGAAAGCACGGTGGCCGACGGCAGCATCCACTGCCGGTGCGCCTGGGCGCTGGCGGGGAGCAGGAGCGCGGCGATCGCGCCCGCGAGCAGAAACTTGCCTTTCATCGAATTTCCTTCCCTCATTTACCGAAAGTCAGGGTGATCGGCCCCAATTCGCTCTGGCCCGATGCACGCACGGTCGCGCCGGGCTTGGCCGGCCAGGTGAACGGCAGGCGGAGCAATTCGCGCCCACCCACCTCGCGCGCGGCCTCGATGACCAGCGTGTACTGACCGGGAGCAACCGCGCCGAGCGGGCCCTTCCCGGCGGTGAACTTCAACTGGTGCTTGCCGGGCGCCCTGGTCGCCCCGGTCACGCCATCCGCCGGAAAACGCATCGAACGGCCGGAAGCACGCCACCACTGGCGCACATCGCGCAGCCATTTGGTGCCTTCCCCGTTCTTCATGTCGTAATCGTACCAGACCTGGAGGGTGCGAGCGGGTGCACCTTCCTTCTCCAGCCAGATCGCAACATAAGGACGGTGATATTCGGCCACGGAAAGGCGCGGAATGGTCACGTCCAGAGTCATCGTCTGGGCCAGGGCGGGGCTTGCGATCGTGCCGGTGGCGCCCATGGCGGCGGCGCTTCCCAGCAACACGCGATGTTTGATCTGCATCGGCGGCATTCTCCTTAATGAATGAAAACAATAGCAAGCAACGCGGGCAGCGCGAAGCCGGCCGCGACCAGCGGCCAGGTGCTCGGCCTTCTGGCCGCGTGGAGCTTCAGCAGCAGGAGCCCGGTGAGTGCGAACAGGAAGCACGCCACCGCGAAGATATCGATGAACCATTTCCACACGGTGCCGGAATTGCGCCCCTTGTGCAGGTCGTTCAGGTAGCTGATCCAGCCGCGATCGGTTACCTCGCTGGTCACGGCGCCGCTATGCCGGTCGATGGCGACCCAGCCGTCTCCGCCCGGCCGGGGCAACGCCAGATAGACTTCATCGGCCGACCATTCGGCATTCCCCACGTCGGATTGCCCCAGCTCCTTGCTGATCCAGCTGGCGACCTGCGGCGGCAGCGGCTTCTGCGCTCCATCCGCCTCTGCTGCCGCCGGAGCGAGCAAAGCCAGGAGATTCGCCGGAAGATCGGCGGATCGCTCGGTCACGACCGGCTTCCCTTCCACATCGGCGGCATGGTTGAGCGTGATCCCGGTAAAGGCGAACAGCAGCAGGCCGATCAGGCTGATCGCCGAGCTCACCCAATGCCAGGTATGCAGCTGCTTCAGCCAGAACGCCTTTGGACTGACTTTCCGCTTGGCTGCAGGTGCCCTTGCACTTGCCGTTGAACCATGGGGACCGCTGTTGAACATCGCCCGGCCAAATAACGAGAACGACTCGCAATTGCAAATCACTCGCGCGATAAATTACAAAAAATCACAATTCGCACGTCCAGGCCCGGAAAGCCTGGCATTGGCATTGCAAAATGGCGACCCCGGCAGGACTCGAACCTGCGACCATTCGCTTAGAAGGCGAATGCTCTATCCAGCTGAGCTACGGGGCCCCGATTTGACCTGCCTTGCTGTACCCATATCGCAAGACGATGCCTGACCTGAACTCTTCTCCTTGCCTTCTCACCAAAGGCCCTGGCCACTATCCAGCCCGGCCGATGACGTGCATATGCCATGCCGCATAGCGTGTTTATCGCACGGGGCAAATCTCTACGGGCCAATTGCACATGAACGAGCAGCCGACACGGATAGAAGGCCAGGCAGGCGGCCGAGCCCATTTTCGCTATTTCGACCTGATCATGGCGGCCTTCGTCGCCATTCTGCTGCTGTCCAACATCATCGGCGCTTCCAAGCCTTCCTTCGTCACCTTGCCGGGCGGGCGGGAATGGTCGTTCGGCGCGGGCGTGCTGTTCTTCCCGCTGAGCTACATCATCGGGGATGTGCTGACGGAGGTCTATGGCTATGCCCATGCTCGCCGCGTGATCTGGACGGGCTTTGCCGCGCTGATCTTCATGGCCTTCATGGCATGGGTCGTGGTGGCGCTGCCGCCTGCCGAGGGCTGGCCGCATCAGGCCGCCTATGAGGCGGTATTCGGCAACAGCTGGCGGATCGTTCTCGCATCGATCACCGCCTTCTGGGTGGGTGAGTTCGCCAATTCCTACGTTCTTGCCCGGATGAAGCTCTGGACGCGCGGAAAGCTGCTCTGGACACGCACGATCGGCTCCACCGTAGTGGGCCAGGGGCTGGACAGCCTGATCTTCTACCCCCTTGCCTTTTACGGCCTGGCCGGCTGGCCGCCCGAGCAGCTTGCCCAGGTGGTCGTCTCGCAATGGCTGATCAAGACCGCCTGGGAAGCGCTGTTGACTCCATTCACCTATGCCACGGTGAACTGGCTCAAGCGCCGGGAAGGAGTGGAGGTGTTCGATACCGATACCGACTTCTCCCCCTTCGCGAAATTCCGCTGAGCAGCAATGCCCGTCGACCGCCTGACCTTGAGTGGGTTCCGCAACCACGCCGCCAGTTCGCTGGACGGAACCCGGCGGTTCAATCTGCTGGTGGGCGAGAACGGCGCGGGGAAAACCAACATCCTGGAGGCGCTGTCCCTGTTTGCGCCCGGCCGGGGGCTTCGCCGCGCCGCCCTGACCGAAATGGCGGCCAAGGACGGCGGCGGCGGATTTTCGATCAGCGCCGAGCTGGATTGCGCGGATGGCGCCGAAAGGGTGAAGCTGGGCACCGGAACCCGGGCCGATCATCCCAGACGCCGCATGGTGCAGGTGAACGGCGCGCCGGCAAGCGCGATCACCCTGGCCGAATGGCTGACGCTGAGTTGGCTCACGCCCGCCATGGACAGGCTGTTCATGGACAGCGCGGGCGGGCGCCGGCGACTGATGGACCGGCTTGCGCTGGCGCTCGATCCGGCACATGCGCGCCATGCCGCCCGCTACGAGGCCGCCTTGCGCGAACGCAATCGCCTGCTGTCCGGCGAGGAAGAGGCGGATGCAGGCTGGCTGGATGCGGTGGAAGTGCAACTGGCCGAAGCAGGCGCGCCGCTCGCCGCCGGCAGGCGCGCGCTTGTCGAGCACCTGCAAGCCGCCCTGGGAAACCTGCCGGACGAACCGTTCGCCCGTCCCGCTCTCACCTATCTCGCGGGCAGCGCAGCCGACCCTGACGCGCTATTGGCGGAGCTGCGGGCCAATCGCGCGCGCGATCGAGCCGCACGGCGGACACTCGCCGGCCCGCATCGCGACGAACTGGCCGTCGCCATGGCCAGCAAGGCGATGCCTGCCGCCGATTGTTCCACCGGCGAGCAAAAGGCGATGCTGATCTCGATCATCCTTGCCCATGCCGCGCTGGCGGCGCATGGAAGACCGAGCCTGTTGCTGCTCGACGAAGTCGCGGCCCATCTGGACCCGCTGCGGCGCGAGGCCTTGTTCGAGCGCCTGCGCGGCGGGAACGCACAGGTCTGGATGACCGGAACGGAGCTGGCGCCCTTCGAGGCGATCAAGGGGGAGGCCGCGATCTGGCGGGTGCATGAAGGGGCCGTGGAAAGAATCGGCTAGCGCGGGCTGGATTATTCCCGAGGCATCGCTTGCGCTATGCCATCGGCCGTCGCGCCGACCAGTTCCTCCACCCCCTGCACGGTCAGGCCCTTCCCGCCCCTTACGAACAGGTCCGGCTTGCCTCGCAAGGGGGTTTCCAGATCCAGCCGGTGGACAGGAATTGCGGCGGCAACCGAGGAGACCACTTCCGCGTCCGCCTTGCCGGACATCAGCGCCAGCGCGGGCCTGTCCTGCAATCGGGCGATTTGCGCCTTCAGCGCGGCCTTGCCCTCATCGGCCCGGATGGTCACCAGCCGGCCATTCACGCCTCGCGCGCGCAACGCCGTCTCCAATCGGGCGGGATAGCTATCGTCCGGCTCCAGACCCGCCCCGTCGATCGGAGGGGATTCGATCAGCAGGATCAACCGTTCCGGCCCCATCACCGGTAACCTCTCCGTGCCGGGCGGGCCCAGCGCGTTCGTGGCCGGATTGGATGGGGCGTCACCCCCGCAGGCGGCGGCCAGCAAGGCCAGCGCCGCCACCGGAACGCCGATGATCCGGTTTCGGCTCAGGCAAAGACCTCCGCGCTGGCGGGATCCTTCGGGTCCGGCCCGAAGCGATTGGGGCCGGGCGTGCCCGGCAGCAACATCAGCACCAGAAAGGCGATGCCGGCGATGAAGTTGATGATCGGGATCATCGAGGCGACGATTATCCCGAGATACCACCATCCCGACATGTCGCGATCATGCAGTCGCCGCACGACCACCGCAATCGCCGGAATCAGCGAGCCGAGCCAGAACAGGGACAGCAGCAGGCCCCCGAGCCAGAAGAGCGGCCCAAACGACATATCCATGGCCTGCGGATCGGAAAAGGCTGCAAGGTTCAATCCCCCGGCCAGGATAAGCGCGAACAGCACGGAGGCCACAATTATGCTGAACAGCACGAACATCCAGTATTCGAGCCGGCGCGAACGCCCCGAAAAATCGAAATAGCGCTTATAAGGCAGGATCATCCATTCCATAGTTTCCCCCTCTCCAACTCGGCGGCTTGTTGGCAGCAAACACAAACACGATGCCGATACAAACAAAAACAGGCACGCGGCCATGCGGGTCGGCGCCGCTTCCTACCATTTGAACCGCGCGGAAACGCCGTAGGTCCGGGGCAGATTCAGATAGCCCGAGATGGCCTGAGGCTGCGCCACGGAATCGAAGATGCGGTTGAGATAGCGGTCATTGAGCAGATTGCGGCCCCAGGCCGACAGTTCGAAGCCGTTCTCCATGGCATAGGTGAGCGATGCTTCCAGCTCGTCGACCTGGCGCTTGAAGGGGCGGGCCGCCTCGATCGCGGGCGCGTAATCGACCACATTGCCGGCGGCATCGCGGGCAATGAAGCCCGGCAGCCCTTCGACCGCCCAGGCCGGCGATTCATAGTGATAGGCCGCGCGGGCGATCAGCCGGTCGCCGTTCCCGATCTCCTGCTCCCATTGCCCGCTGACCGTGATCGACCATTCCGGGATCTCGACGGGCTTGCGCCCGCTCTGGTCGCCGACCGCGGATTCCGGGAAGCTGTCGTACTTGGGATCGAGCCACACCACCGAAAGGCCCAGCGTCAGCGGATCGACCGGCCTGGCCGTGCCTTCGAATTCCACCCCATAGGTGGACTGCTTGCCCGCATTGGCCAGGGCGAAGCCGGTGCCGGTGAAGATATTCGACTGGAAGCCTTTGATCTCCTGATGGAATACCGCAAGATTGGCGGAATAAGCGCCCCAGTTCCCCTTTGCGCCGAATTCGATCACCCGCGATTCCTCGGGCCCGGCGAAGCGGCTGCCGAACCGCAGGTTGGGCGTGATCAGCCCCGCGCCGGCCAGGGCGGCCGCATCATCGGCCGGCGGGCGGCTGTCGCGCGAGAGATTGACGGAGCTTGCCTTGAAGCCGGTCGCGTAGCTCGCATAGAGATTGACCCGGTCGGTCGCATCATAGGAGAGCCGCAGCGTATAGGAGAAATCATTGTCGCTGGTCTTCCCGGTCTCGACGGCATTGGGCAGGTTGAGAAACGGCGGGAAGAGCTGGAACGACCGCAGCGCTCCCAGCGGATTGGCTTGCGGATTGTTCTGGTTGGCGTTGGCGAAGCCCACGATCTGCTGATAGGCGGGCATGGTCGCCGGATTGGTCGCGAAAGCCAGGACCGCCGCCGGGTCGGTCGGATCGACGCCGGCCTGTCGCAGTCCGCCCGCAACCAGCAATTGCTGGCGGAACGCGGCGTATAGCGGATTGTCGAGATCGATGGCGGAGAATGCCTCGGTCGATATCACATTCGTGCGCAGCCTCTTCTTGTCCCTGGTGAAGTTTCCGCCCGCGGTCAGCGTGAGGCGATCCGTCAGCGCAAAATCGACCTGCCCGAAGATCGAGAACGATTCGTTCTTGAGCCGGTAGGCTTCGTCCAGCCCGGAACCGGTTGCGAAGAACCGGCCGAGATATCTGGTGGGATCCCCTTCCAGCGCGCCGAAGGTTCCTTCCAGCACCGGCACGCTCAGCGCTCCGCCGGTTGCACCCTGAATCGAAAGATCGGCATAGCCGCGGAAATCCGGGCCGAAGAGCACGTCGTTTTCCTGGTCGAACTTCTCGTTGATGTAGAACACGCCGAGCAGGGCGCTGAGCTTGTCGCCGAAATCGCCGGAAAGCCGGAGCTCCTGCGTGAAGGTCCGGAGCGACTGATCCTGGAAATTGCGATCGAGCAGCCTGGCGCTGGTAAAATCGGAATCCTGGTCGGTCAGGGAATTGGTCTTGCGCAAGGCGGTGATCGAAGTGACGTTCACCGGCCCCGCCTCGTAATCCAGCTGGGCGGAAAAGCCGTAATTCTCGACATCGTTCGATGACGGGAAGTTGCTGTAGGTCCGGTCCGCGAAAGGATGCGCGGGATCGGTCACCTCCCCGCCCAGCGCCAGGATCGCGCCGGTGGCCGGCGAGCTCCGCAGGTTGACGACGGCGCAGCAAACCTCGTCGATCTTGTCATAGTCCCCGATCAGGCGGATTTTCAGGCTGTCGCCCGGCTCGAACAGCAATTGTCCGCGCACGAACCAGCGGTCGCGGTCATTGGCCCTGCCGCCGGTTCCCAGATCGCGCACGAACCCATCGCGCTGGTTGAGCCCTGCGGCGACGCTGACCGCAACGTTCTCCGCCAGCGGGCCGGTCACATAGCCCTTCACCACCACGGCGTCGTAATTGCCGTAGGATGCTTCCAGCGAACCGCCGAAGCGATATTGCGGCTCCTGCGTTATGATCGAGATCACCCCCGCCGAAGCGTTCTTGCCGAACAGCGTCGATTGCGGGCCTCGCAGCACCTCCACCCGCCGGATATCCGGAAAATCGCTGATCTGCGACGCTGTTCGGGAACGAAACACGCCATCCACGAAAACGCCGACGGACGGTTCGATCCCGACATTGTTGGCGCCGTTCCCGAAGCCGCGGATGAAGAAGTTGGTGTTGGCCGCGCTCTGCAGCTGCACGACGCGCAGCGCGGGCACGACCGTCTGCAAATCCTGAATGTCCCGGATATGGGCGCGCTCGATCGTTTCCGCGGTGGTCACCGTCACCGCCACCGGCACATCCTGCAGCGTCACTTCGCGCTTGGTCGCCGTGACGACGATCTCGTTGTCGGCCGGCTCGTCGAACGCGGGGGGCACCTGCGGCGAGGATGGAGCGCTTGCGCTGTCCTGCGCCCACGCCGGGCCATGGGCCGAAAAACCGAGGCATGTGAAGACGACCACAAGGGTCGAATGGCGATAGCCCGATACGCTGTTTCTCATCAATGCCTCCCCCGCTGGCAAAGCGGAGGAAAGTGATGCCTCCGCATCAGCTTGAAACACAGTAAAATTGGAGGAGTTGCGGGACAATGATTATTTCACACGGTTAGCTCGTTTACCGATCGCTTTCCGAGGGGAATGCATCGAACCGGCCACGCACGCGGCGCTTGCCGTTTGCGCAAGGTTCCGCTACGGGGCGCGGGCTCAAGGGCGGCCCTGCCGCCTTACCCCATTCCTCCGTTGAAAGCCCCTTACGCGAATGTCCGCTCCCGAAGCCCTGCGCAATATCGCCATCATCGCGCACGTCGACCATGGCAAGACCACGCTGGTCGACCAGCTTTTCCGCCAGTCCGGCACCTTCCGCGACAACCAGCGGGTAGAGGAGCGGGCGATGGATTCCAACGACCTGGAGAAGGAGCGCGGGATCACCATCCTCGCGAAGCCTACCTCGATCGAGTGGAACGGCACGCGCATCAACATCGTCGACACGCCCGGCCACGCCGACTTCGGCGGTGAGGTGGAGCGGATCCTGTCCATGGTCGATGGGGTGATCCTGCTGGTCGACAGTTCCGAGGGCGCCATGCCGCAGACCAAGTTCGTCACCGGCAAGGCGCTGGCGCTGGGCCTGCGCCCGATCGTGGTGGTCAACAAGGTCGACCGCCCGGACGAACGTATTCAGGAAGTGCTGGACGAGGTGTTCGACCTGTTCGTCTCCCTCGAAGCGACGGATGAACAGCTCGACTTTCCAGTGCTCTATGCGTCGGGCCGCAACGGCTACGCCAACGAAGACCCGAGCCTGCGCGCAGGCACGCTCGAGCCGATGTTCCAGAAGATCGTGGACCATGTGCCGCCACCGTCGCTGGACCGGGACGCGCCGTTCAGCTTCCTCGTCACCTTGCTCGACCGTGACAATTTCCTCGGCCGCGTGCTGACCGGCCGGGTCCAGTCCGGAACGGTCAAGGCCAACCAGGCCATCCATGCACTGGACGCCGACGGCAAGGTGATCGAGACCGGCCGCGCGTCCAAGATCATGGCATTCCGCGGGCTGGAACGCGTGCCGGTGGACGAAGCCAAGGCAGGGGATATCATCAGCCTTGCCGGTCTCACCGTCGCTACCGTTGCCAACACCATCGCCGACACGTCGGTTTCCACCCCGATCAAGGCGCAGCCGATCGATCCGCCGACATTGTCGATGCGCTTCGCGGTCAACGACAGCCCGATGGCCGGGCGTGAAGGCGACAAGGTGACCAGCCGCATGATCCGCGACCGCCTGATGCGCGAGGCGGAAAGCAATGTGGCGATCAAGGTAACCGAATCAGCCGACAAGGACAGCTTCGAAGTCGCCGGGCGTGGCGAACTCCAGCTCGGCGTGCTGATCGAAACGATGCGCCGCGAAGGCTTTGAACTCGGCATCAGTCGCCCGCGCGTGCTGTTCGGCGAGGATGAGAACGGCAAGCGTACCGAGCCTTACGAGACGGTCGTGATCGATGTGGACGACGAACATTCCGGCACGGTGGTCGAGAAAATGAATCAGCGTAAGGCCGAGATGACCGACATGCGGCCATCCGGCGGCGGAAAGACCCGCATCACCTTCTCCGCGCCGAGCCGGGGCCTGATCGGCTATCACGGCGAGTTCCTGTCCGACACGCGCGGCACCGGCATCATGAATCGCCTGTTCGAGAAGTATGGCCCCTACAAGGGCGTGATCGAAGGCCGGCAGAATGGCGTGCTGATCTCCAACTGCACCGGCGAAGCGGTCGGCTATGCGCTTAACAGCCTGGAAGATCGCGGCATCCTGTTCGTGAAGCCGCAGGAAAAGATCTATGAAGGGATGCTGATCGGCGAGAACGCCAAGCCGGAGGATCTCGAAGTCAATCCGATGAAGTCGAAGCAGCTGACTAACTTCCGGTCGACCGGCAAGGACGACGCCATCCGCCTGACGCCGCCCAGGGTCATGACGCTGGAACAGGCCATCGCCTATATCGACGATGACGAAATGGTCGAAGTCACGCCGAAATCGATCCGCCTGCGCAAGGCGATCCTGGACCCCAACGAGCGCAAGAAAGCAAGCCGCAAGAAAGAAGCGGCCTGACGCCTTTCGCCGAACCGGCGAGGTGGAAGAGGAGCGGTGTGGGGCACAAGGGGCGCGCCCTGCGGACCCGACAAGCTCCAGACGAACGGAAGCGCTTTAACGACCGTTCTCGGCCTAATTGCAGAAGCTAATCGTCATCCCAGCGAAGGCTGGGATCGTTGTGGGTAGCGTGGCACGTTGCCGAGAGAGATGCCAGCTTTCGCTGGCATGACGAAAGACAGCTCCTTCTCTCTTGACGAAAAAACCGTCATTTCGTCATCCCCGTGCAAACGGGGATCCAGCACAACACGGCTTTGGGTAGCCGAAGGGCGGGAATGACGAGAGTGCGCGGGAGTAGCTCCTCCCCTTTCCTACATCGGCCAAATCTGGCTTATCCTTGCCGGATGACACGCAGAGCATCCCGCACCGTCCGCCGGCCCGCTTCCAGCCCGGATCGTCATTTGCCCATTCCTCGTCATGCCAGCGAAAGCTGGTATCTCAGGCGGCTTAGTGGCGCATTACCTATAAAGATCCCAGCCTTCGCTGGGATGACGGCAGAGGCAAAGAGCGACACAGCGGTCTGCCGGCAGCCGAAGGGCTGGGATGACGACTCCAGGAAAAGCGCCTCTGCGAAAGGTCACACGGAAAAGCGCTCGCCGCTCGCCATGGAAGCCAGCCTCCTCGCGGGTTTGCGGCGCGCCGGAAAGGAAAATCGCAATGCACATTTTCCGCGTTCTGCGTCAACCTTCGCGCCCTTTTCCGCGCTACAGAAGGTTAAGCCGGGGTTCACACCTTTCCTGCTTTCATGCTGTCATGACAAGATCGCCCTGCTGCTTCCGGCTGGAAGCGGGCGAAGGAGGCAGGATATGTTCAGTATCTTTGGAAAGACGGCGCTGGGCGCGGCGCTCGCCGCAGCGGCGGCAATGGTCGCAACCCCTGCCGAGGCTCGCCGTTACGATCGCGGAGGCGATGATGCGGCGATCGCGATCGGCGCGGGCATAGTGGGGCTGGCCATCGGCGCGGCCATCGCGTCGGACAACGATCGCGGCTATTATCGCGACCGCTACTATTACGACCGGCCACGTTATCGCGGCTATTATTACGACCGGCCGAACTATCGGAATTACTACCGCTACGACCGGCGCGATTACCGCTATCGGGATCGTGACCGCTGGGATCGCCATGACCGGCGCAATTGGCGGGGCGACCGCGGCCGGTATTATCGCCGCTAAAATGATTTCGCCGGGCAAGTCCCGGCTGCACAACTGATGCATGGCCCCATCGGCACAGGCCGCCTCCCGGTTTCCTGCGCCGATGGGCCTTATTTCGGGAGCAGGCAACCGGCCGTGGCTGGGCAGAACGCCATCTTCCCTGTTAAAAACGATCCGGCCGCAGCTTTTCCGTTGCCTCAGGCTCGCCATCGCACGCAATCGGCCCTAGAAGCGCGGCCGCAATGGAACTTTCCGAACTTCGCATCGCCCTGTTCAGCGGCAACTACAATTATGTCCGCGATGGCGCCAATCAGGCCCTGAACCGGCTGGTGGACTATCTGTTGCGGCAGGGCACGCAGGTCCGCGTCTATGCGCCCACGGTGGCGAATCCCGCCTTCGAGGCGACCGGCACGCTGATCGGCCTGCCGTCCTTCCCGATCCCGGGCCGCAAGGAATACCGGATGCCGATGGGCCTTTCCCTCAAGGTCCGCTGCGACCTCAGGAAATTCGCGCCCAATGTTGTCCATCTCTCCTCGCCCGACATTTCGGCCCACCGCGCGCTCAGCTGGGCGCGCAATCGGCACCTGCCGGTGCTGGCCTCGGTCCATACGCGTTTCGAGACCTACATGCGCTACTATGGGCTCGCCTTTACCGAACCGATGCTGGAAGCGATCATGCGGCGCTTCTACCGCCGCTGCGATGCGCTGGTGGCCCCGTCGGAAAGCATGGCGCAGGTCCTGCGCGACCAGCGGATGAGCTACGACATTTCGCTCTGGTCGCGCGGGGTGGACCGTGACACCTTCAACCAGAACCGGCGCGATCTCGCCTGGCGGCGCGCGCATGGCATCGGCGACGACGAGATTGCGATCGGCTTCCTGGGCCGGCTCGTGATGGAAAAGGGGCTCGACGTGTTCTCGGACACCGTGGACGAGCTTCGCCGCAACCGGGTGCCGCACAAGCTGCTGATCGTCGGAGATGGGCCCGCGCGCGGCTGGCTGGAGGCACGGCTGCCGGATGCGAGCTTTGCCGGCTTCCAGCAGGGCGCCGATCTGGGGCGTGCGGTAGCCAGCATGGACGTGCTGTTCAATCCCTCGATCACCGAGACGTTCGGCAATGTGACGCTGGAGGCGATGGCCTGCGGCCTGCCCGTGGTCGCGGCGGCAGCCACCGGCAGCGAGAGCCTGGTGGATGACGGCATTTCCGGAAGGCTGGTCCGCCCCGGCGCGATCCGCCAGTTCGCGGAAGCCTTGCGCGCCTATATCGAACAGCCCGATTTGCGCCGCGCACATGGCGAGGCGGGCCATGCGCGCAGCCAGGATTTCGATTGGGACCGCATCAACCACGCCGTCGCCGCAACCTATCTGCGCCTCGTGCGGCAGCGGCAGGCGATCGACAGGAACTGAGCCGATGGACGATCTGTTCGGTCAGCAGCCTTCGCCCCCTGCCCTTCCCGAACAGCCGCGCGCGGACGCCCCGCTGGCTGACCGCCTGCGGCCGCGCCAGCTTTCCGACATCATCGGCCAGGAGCATCTGACCGGCCCCGAAGGCGCGATCGGGCGGATGGTGGCCGCGGGGCGGCTGTCATCCATGATCCTCTGGGGGCCGCCCGGCACCGGCAAGACCAGCATCGCCCGCCTGCTGGCCGATGCGGTGGGGATGCGATTTGCGGCCATCAGCGCGGTGTTCTCGGGCGTCGCCGATCTCAAGAAGGCGTTCGCGGAGGCGGAAACGGCGGCCAGGGCCGGGCAGCGCACCTTGCTGTTCGTGGATGAGATCCACCGCTTCAACCGGGCGCAGCAGGATGGCTTCCTGCCCTATGTGGAACGCGGGACCGTGACGCTGGTGGGGGCGACTACCGAGAACCCGAGCTTCGCCTTGAACGCCGCGCTGCTCAGCCGGGCGCAGGTGCTGATCCTGCACCGTCTGGATGCTGCCGCGCTGGGCGTCCTGCTCGACCGGGCCGAAGCGCTGGAAGGCAGGCCCCTGCCCCTGACGGCGGATGCGCGGGCGGCACTGGTGGCCTCGGCGGATGGCGACGGGCGCTTCCTGCTCAATCAGGCCGAAACGCTCTATTCCGCCGATATCGCGGAGCCGCTGGATCCGGGGGCCCTGGGCAAGTTCCTCCAGCGCCGGGTCGCGGTTTACGACAAGGATCGCGAAGGGCACTACAATCTGATCTCCGCCCTTCACAAGAGCCTGCGCGGGTCCGATCCGCAGGCCGCGTTGTATTATCTCGCGCGCATGCTCACGGCCGGGGAAGAGCCGCTCTATGTGCTGCGGCGGCTGACCCGCTTCGCCAGCGAGGATATCGGGCTGGCCGACCCGCAGGCGCTGACCCAATGCCTTGCCGCCAAGGATGCCTATGAATTCCTCGGTTCCCCGGAAGGCGAGCTGGCGATCGTGCAGGCCTGCCTCTATTGCGCCACTGCGCCCAAGTCGAACGCCGCCTACAAGGCGCAGAAAGCGGCCTGGGCCAGCGCGAAGGAAACCGGCTCCCTCAGCCCGCCGGCGCATATCCTGAACGCGCCGACCAAACTGATGAAGGACATCGGCTATGGCAAGGGCTATGCCTACGACCACGATACCGAAGAGGGCTTTTCCGGCGCGGACTACTGGCCCGAGGAGATGGAGCCGCAAGCCTATTACCAGCCGGTCGAGCGGGGTTTCGAGCGGCAGGTGATCGAGCGGATGGAATGGTGGGACAAGAAGCGGCGCGAACGGCGCGGCTGATGCCTCCAGGCCGGTTCCGCCATTTTGCCGCGATTGACTGGTCCGGCGCGGCGGGCGAACGGCAGAAAGGGATCGCAGTCGCCATCTGCGGGCAGGGTGGCGGGCCGCCGCGGCTGGTTCGTCCGACCGACACGTGGTCGCGCGAAGGGGTGCTGGATTATCTCCAGCGCGAACTGCCCGGCGATACGCTGGTGGGGATCGACCTCGGCACGTCCATGCCCTTTGCCGACTGCGGCGCGTTCTTCCCGGGCTGGGATCGCAGCCCGGCCAATGCGCATGGGCTGTGGGCGCTGGTGGAGGAAATCTGCGCGGACGATCCGCATCTCACCGTGGGCAGCTTCGTCGATCACCCGGTCGCGTCCCGCTACTTCCGGCGGCACGGCGCGCGCGAGGGGGATCGCTTCCACCATGCCGCTGCCGGCCACCGGCGCGGCCGCTTCCGCGTGACCGAGCAGGCCCAGGCCGCGATGGGCTGCAAGCCCTACAGCAATTTCAACCTGGTCGGCGCGGCGCAGGTAGGCAAATCCAGCCTATCGGGAATGCGGATGCTGCACCGGCTGACGGGGCAGCTGCCGGTCTGGCCGATCGACCCCCTGCCCGCGCGCGGCTCGGTCATCGTGGAAATCTACACGGCGCTCGCCGCGATCGCCGGGGGGCGCACCGCCTCCCGCAGCAAGATGAAGGACCGGCAGGACCTGAATTGCGCACTGGAAACCCTGGGCTGCCCGCCCCTGCCCGGCGCTGGCCCGATTGACGATCACAGCGCCGATGCGCTCCTCACCGCCGCATGGTTGCGTATGATTGCGGATCGCCCCAGCCATTGGGCACCCAGGGGCATGACCGATGAAATCGCTCGAACGGAGGGCTGGACCTTTGGCGCGGTTTGAAGCAGAGGGGCGATGCGTGCCGGCTTAGCTCAGTTGGTAGAGCACCTGATTTGTAATCAGGGGGCCGCGGGTTCGAATCCTGCAGCCGGCACCATTTTTTCAATGACTTAGGTGAGATTTGAGGCGACCGCCTCACGACCGGGGCACCAATGGGGGAACAGGCCCTGTGACGGTTAGCGCTTAGCCCGACAGCAGATTGCGCCCCAACCCGATCATTGCCGGCAGCCTTGGCAATATCCCATTCAGAGTTGCAGCCGCGATTTTGTCTTCGCTCGGACTTCGCCAACACTTCAGCCGCAACCCTACCTGTGCAGGTGGCCTAGTGCAAAGGCCGCCCCTTCGAGCAGTCGCTTTGACAGCGCCGTCGTGAACATTCTTGATTTCGATCAAAGACGGTCCCTTCTCATCACCATAGTCAACATAGACGTTGACTCACTTCATTGAAGTCGGAAGATTTGCTCATGGTGAATAGTGCGAGAGACCCGGGTTACGATGCGGTCGTGATCGGTGCAGGGATCACCGGCATCTATCAAACCTACCTATTCGATCAAACCGGGATGAAGGTTCTGGGCATCGAAGCAGGCGAGGATGTGGGCGGCACTTGGTATTGGAACCGCTATCCCGGCTGTCGGCTGGATACGGAAAGCTACGCCTACGGCTATTTCGCGCTGAAGGGCATCATCCCCGACTGGAACTGGAGCGAAAACTTCGCATCGCAGCCGGAAATGCTGCGCTATGCCAATCGCGCAGCCGATGCGATGGACGTGCGCAAGCATTACCGCTTCAACACGAAGGTTGTCGCAGCCCGCTATGCGGAGGGAGGCAATATCTGGGAAGTGACGCTGGACAACGGGGAAGTGGTGACCTGCCGGTTCCTCATCTCCGCCACCGGCCCCCTCTCCGCCAGCCGCTTGCCCGATTACAAGGGGATCGACAGCTTCAGGGGCGAGTCCTTCCATTCTTCCCGCTGGCCGACCGACGCGGAGGGGAACCCCAAGGGGATCGATTTCACCGGCAAACGGGTGGGCGTGATCGGCACGGGCGCGACCGGTGTCCAGATCATCCCGATCGCGGCGGAAACCGCGCAGGAACTTTACGTATTCCAGCGCACGCCCAACTGGTGCACGCCGCTCGGCAACTCGCCGCTAGGCAAGAAGGAGATGGACCTTCTTCGCAAGCGGTATCCGACCATCCTCGAATACGTGAAGTCGACCGACACGTCCTTCCCCTATCACCGCGACCCCCGCAAGGGCACCGACGTTACCGAGGCGGAGCGCGAGGCGTTCTTCGAGGAACTCTACGATCAGCCCGGCTATGGCATCTGGCTGAGCGGTTTCCGCGACCTGCTGCTGAGCAAGAAATCGAACAAGTTCCTGGCCGATTTCGTGGCGCGGAAGATCCGTCAGCGGGTGAAGGATCCGGCCGTCGCGGCAAAGCTGATCCCGACCGACCATCCCTTTGGTGCCAAGCGCGTGCCGATGGAAACGAATTACTACGAAACCTACAACCGCGATAACGTCCACCTGGTCGATATCCGCGAAGCGCCGATCCAAGAATTCAGGCCTGAAGGTATCCAGACGGCGGACCATTTCTACGATCTTGACGTGATCATCTTCGCCACCGGGTTTGATGCAGTCACCGGCTCGCTCGACCGGATCGATATCCGGGGCAAGGACGGCGTGGCGCTGAAGGACGCCTGGGCGGAAGGGCCAACCACCTACCTTGGCCTGCAGGCGCGCGGCTTCCCCAATTTCTTCACCCTTGTCGGCCCGCACAACGGCTCGACCTTCTGCAACGTCGGCGTCTGCGGCGGGTTGCAGGCGGAATGGGTGCTGCGGATGATTTCCTACATGAAGGATCGCGGGCTCACCTATTCCGAGCCCACGCAGGCGGCGGAGGACCAGTGGACGGAAGAAGTCTACGCCGACTTCGCCCGGACCCTTCTGGCGGAAGCCAACGCCTGGTGGGTCAGGACCACGACCAGGCCCGACGGAACGCAAGTGCGCCGCACGCTGGTCCACGTTGGCGGCGGCCCTGAATACCGCAAGCGGTGCGAACAAGTCGCCTACACCGACTACGAAGGCTTCGAACTCGCCTGACCATCCGGCCGGGGGTGCCTCTCTGCTCCTCCGGCCGCCGGATCAATCAAGAACAAACAAGAGGATGCCAACATGAAGTGCGGATTTTTCCATACCCCCTATATCCTGCCCAAGCGGACACCGAAGCAGGTGTTCGACTGGTCGCTCGATCTCGCGCAGGTCTGCGATCAGGCCGGTTTCGCCGATTTCATGATCGGCGAACACTACACGCTGGCCTGGGAAAACATTCCCGCGCCCGAACTGGTGATTGCGGCGGCGGCCAACCTGACGAAGACTATCCGCTTCGCCCCCATGGCGCACCTGCTGCCCTACCATCACCCGACCCGGCTGGCGAACCAGGTCGGCTGGCTCTCGCAGATCCTCGAAGGCCGGTATTTCGCGGGCTTCGCGCCGGGCGGCCACCACACCGATGCGATGACACATGGCTATGACGGGGTGGCCGACCTGTTCGGCCCGTTCTCCGAAGCATTGGAACTGATGGAAAAGGTCTGGGACCGCAAGCCGTTCAAGTACAAGGGCGAATACTTCAACGCCGGCTATCCCGGCACGGAGGATTTCCCCGGCTATGACATCGTCTATGCCGACAATTCCCCGTGGCAGGGCAAGGAAAACCTCGAAGTCGCCGTGACCGGCATTTCCGCGCCGTCCCCGACCCTTAAATGGGCCGGAAGCCGCAATTACAGCCCGATCTCCTTCTTCGGCGGGTTCGAGCAGATGAAATCCCACTGGGATACCTGGTCGGAGGCGATGATCGAGGCGGGACATACGCCCGAATGGAGCCGTTTCCGCACCTGTCGCGACATCTTCATCGCCGACAGTGATGCCGAGGCGAGGCGGCGGGCGCTGGCCAGCGGCCTGGCCGATACCTGGCGCGAATATCTCATCCCGATCTACAAGAAGTTCAACCTGTTGCAAGGCATCATCGACGACAGCGGCACGGGCATCCACCCCAGCGATGTGGATGAGAACTTCCTGATCGAGCATGTCTGGGTCTGCGGATCGCCCGAAACGGCCGTCACCAAGCTGGAACGCATGGCTGAAAAGGTAGGTCCGTGGGGCATGATCGTCGTCAACTCGCATGATAACATCGACAACCCGCAACCCTACTTCGAATCCCTGCAACGCCTCGCCAGCGAGGTCGCCCCCAAAGTCCGTATGAGCTGAGCAATACCCGGTCGGGCGACCCGCACACACTGATCAGCATTCACACGCGCGCCATTCAGGCTTGACTTTTACAACATATGTTTTAGAGCCATAATTCTAACAAGCGTTTTAATTGCGTTGTGGGAGTGGATCATGACTGACAATGTTGCCGTGCTGGCAAAGCCGCTTGCGCCGGTCCCTGCCAATGTGCCGGCCGATCGCATCGTTGATTTCGATATCTTCAGTCCGCCGGGGATCGATGAGCAGGGTTTGCATGAGGCCTGGGTGCGCCTGCAGCAGTCGACTCCGCACGAAATCGTCTGGACCCCGCGCAACGAAGGGCACTGGATCGCGCTGCGCGGCAAGCGGGTGCGGGCGATGTATCGCGACCCGGAACACTTCTCCAGCCACGTGATCTGGCTGCCGAAGTCGGAGGGTCTGCAATACGGGCTGGTCCCGACCCGGCTGGATCCGCCACAGCACACGCCCTTCCGCGAGGTGCTGAACAACGCCATCGGCATTACCGTCACCCGGGAGGTAGAGCCGATCGTCCGGGAGGTCGCGGTGGAGATCATCGCTGATCTGGCCCCGCGCGGTTCCTGTAATTTCACCGAGGATTACGCCAAGCAGTTCCCGGTCAAGGTGTTCCTGAAACTGCTCGACATTCCGTACGAAGATGTGGCGGACGTGAAGAACTGGGTGGACCAGATGACCCGCCCGGATGGCTCCATGTCGATGGAGGAGGTAATGGAAAACTTCTTCCGCTACGTCGACCCTATCATCGACGAACGGATCGCCAATCCGGGCGAGGATCTGATCAGCCGCGTCGTCAACAATGATATCGACGGACGCCCCATGACCCGTTCGGAGATGCGCGGGCTGGTTTCGCTGCTGCTGGTGGCGGGTCTGGACACGGTGGTCAACGCGTTGAGCTTCTTCATGGAATTCCTCGCCCGCAGCGTGGAACATCGCCGCGAGTTGGTGGAAAACCCCAGGAGGATCAAACGCGCGGTGGAGGAACTGTTCCGCCGGTTCCCGGTGGTGGCCGAAGCCCGCATGGTCAAGGTCGATACCGAGGTTGACGGTGTGACGATGAAGGCCGGAGACATGGTCTGCGTGCCGACCCTGCTCGGCGGCACCGACGATCAGATGAACCCGTGCCCGATGCATGTCGATTTCGACCGCAAGGGCACTTCGCACGTCACGTTCGGTGACGGCCCGCATATCTGCGCCGGCCAGCACTTCGCCCGTCAGGAAGCGCAGGTGACGATCGAGGAATGGCTGAAGCGTATTCCCGAGTTCGAGATCGCGCCGGGTGCGAAGATCCAGCACAAGTCCGGCATCGTCTGTACGGTGGAGGATCTGCCGCTGGTTTGGGCGGTCAAGTAACTGCCCAGCCCACGGATATCTACCCTACTCCACAGGAGATCGCACAGAATGAAAATCAGGATAGGCATTCCCGACCAAGGTGATGTCGAGATCGAGGCACGCCCGGGATGGACGGTCATGGAGGCGTTGCGTGATGCGGGGCTGCCCATCGCTGCGCGTTGCGGCGGCGGTTGCGCCTGTGCATCATGCCATGTCCACGTCGACCTGTCGTTCTTCGGTACGCTGCCAGAGATTTCCGAGGATGAGACGGATCTGCTCGAATCCTCCGACAGTTACGAACCTGCCGCGTCCCGGCTCAGCTGCCAGCTGATCTGCAAGGACGAACTGGATGGTCTTATCGTCCGGTTACAGCCGGATTCGCTGGAAGATTGACGGCGCCTGTGATCGCTCCGCGCCTCTTCTTGGCGGGCAGCGCGAGGCGGTCATCCGGGTATATCGCGCCCACCCGACTGGCCAATGCGGGATCGCTGCGCCATGATCCCAGCGCCATGAGCCAGTCCCGGGAAGCCACAAGCACCTTTTCCGAAAGCCAGATCCGCATTCTGCTCGCGGCGGAGAAGATGTTCGCCGAGAACGGGATCGATGGCGCTTCACTGCGCGAGATCGCCAAGCTGGCGGACCAACGCAATCCCTTCGCCCCGCAGTATCACTTCGGCTCTCGCGAAGGCCTGATGCGCGCGGTCTTCGCCTTCCGTATGGGCCAGCTGGAAGAAATGCGCAGCCGCATGCTGGCAGCGGCAGAGGAGCAGGGGCGGTTGCATGAGCCGCGCGCGATCCTCGAGATGATCTACCTCCCCCAGGTCGCGCTGGTCGACGGAGACGGAAACCACAGTTACGCGACTTTCCTCTGCCAGTATCTCCTGCGCGAACGGGCGACCTGGTTCGGTGATTTCGGGACGCCGCTGCCGCCCAATCTGGTGCGAATACTGGAGTTGTTGCGTGCGTGCATGACGCATCTTTCCGATGCCGCCGCCCAACGGCGGCTGGTCAGTTCCAGCCTAGTGTTCCTGCACTTCCTGTCGGTCTATGGCGGCAACAGGACGGACACCGCGAGCGGGGAGACGTTCGAGACACGGCTGTGGGACACACTCGGCCAGATCGAAATGGCCACCTTGATGCCCATGGCAGGTCTGGGCCAATCCACGCTGCTTCCGTCCTCAGCGTTGTCAGGTTGATACTGGATCAGCCTTTCGCAACCGTTTATGCTTTCCTGCCCTTTTCCGTCCGGCATTGTGCGAGACCCCATCCACCTATTGCACAACCGCCGAACCAGATGAGAAACGCGGCGCTATCTCCACTGATCGCAAGGATCAGCCCCGGCAGCAACGTCGCGGCGACAATCAGCCGACGTTTCCCATGACCTCCACCCACGTTGGCCAGGCCGGCGATGCGGCGGCGCTTGGGATCACCCCGCCACAGAACCGCGATCATGGCGAGCGAGAAAGCCAGGGCTGCAAGCGATGGATAGATCATTCGGCTGGCTGCAGGATCGAGGTGGATTCGACAGGCGAGATACGACGCCGGGCGCGAATGTGCCAGAAGGTCCAGGCCCCTCCGAGCAGAAGCGCAAGATCGACAGCAACGATGCTCAATTGATCAGTCGCCAGCGCTATCGACCAGCCCGGCCCTCCGAAGGCGAGCCGGATGAACGGCAAGGCGATCAGAAGCGTCGCGATGGCGATCTGCAGGCCACGTTCGAGAACAGCATGCACGGGGATCAGCAAGCCAGCCAGGATCACGGCCGCGCAGGCGGCAAGGAACGCGGCGGGCGTCCAGAAAACCGCGGAGCCTAGCGGCATGGTAACGAGGAATGCGGCGGCCGCGACGAGCAATGCCAGCGGCAGGCCGAACCCGACCACCGTGACGGTGCGCTCCAGCCAGTCGAGAGCACGATGGCGCTCGCGCCGTCGGGCAAGCCATAGCCTCAACCCGGTCAAGGTGACATAGCACATCGCGAAGCCGAGCCCGAACCAGACGGCCTTTGAAATAATACCGGCGAAATTGCCGAAATGCAGCGGCCCCATGATCGCGACCAAGGTGCCCCCGGCCGAGGGCTGCGTGCCTATCAGGGGCTTCTCGCGATCGAATTCGGCAGTGGCGCCACGATAGAGGAGCGCGACCGGCTCGATGTCACCGGCCTTCGGCGCATGGAAGGTCGTGACGTTGGCATCGGCCCGCCCAAAATGTTCGATCGTCATGAAGGTGGGTAATCCGCCGGAACGTATGATGGCGTCGGCGGCGATGCGATCGAGGTTGCCAATGGCTTGCGGCCGCGGGTCAGGCTTGCCGGGATTACCGAACACGGCGTCGCTGAGCGCCTGCTGATCGCCCCCGAACGCCGCCATGGCGACGATCGGCACGCCGACCGTACCGAAGAACGAGAAGAAGCTGCCGGTGAACGCCAGTATGAAGGCGAACGGCAGGCTCCAGGTTCCGGCAACGCTGTGGCGGTCCCGATCGACGAGCACCGGATGGGCTTTCCGACGCAACGTGAAGATGTCCTTGAAGATATGGCGGTGAATGAGAAGGCCGGAGATCGCGGCCACCAGCATGGCAAGGCCAAGGATTCCCGTCAGCAGTAGCCCCCAGGGATCAGGCACATGCAGCCGCACATGGGTATCCACCAGGAAGTGGCTCAGCGCATCGTCATTGCGCGGGCCGAAGATCTCTTCGCCCGTGCCGTGCTGCTCGCTGGCGACGCGCCCGTCGCGATCAAGCTGATAATAGACGCCGCGGGCGATTGGCTCGCCATTCGGCGCGATTTCGTGGTGATGGAAGAAGACGCCGAGATTGCGGTCTCCGATCTCGAACACGTCGACATCCTCATGAAACTTCTGCGGCGTGCGGGCGGCAAGCTGCCGGACCGTATGATCGAAGGGCTTTTCGAAGGCCGAGCGCGTTTCGACGTGGCCGGCGGACCATGCGCCGATCTCCTCGGCGAAGACAGCCGCCATCCCGGTCAGCACCACCGCATAGAGCAACAATCCCAGCACCACGCCCGACCAGCCGTGGACCGCAACCATCAGCTTGGTCTCTTCCTTCGGAAGATGGATCATTTTTGCGCCTCACGATGGCTTGCCGGCCGTTCGATGAACTTGTGCGCCACCAGCCCGGCGTGCAGCGCGAACAGACCAATCGCCACCAGGGCGATCCTTATCAGCCTGGAATCGAGACAAGCATGGAAGAATAGCAATGCCCAGATCAGCGGGACGAGAACCAGAGGCAGAACCAGATTGTCGATCCCCGCAACGCCGCGCGGCAACCACAGCGCCATTCCCGCCATGACGACGAGCGAGACGATCACCGCCCCAGGGCCGGCAAATCCCACTCTTATCCATCTGCGCGCACGAGGTGTCATTACCCCCCAAGCCTACCGGCAACCCTGCCTGCATGCAAGCAGGGCAATATTGCTTCGCATTATTAATATTGGCCTGGCAGTTTCGCCGGAGCCTTCTCGACGATTTTGCGTTTTTCGAGCGGGATCCCGGCGGGAGATCAGGAACTGACAATCGCCAGCCAGAGGTTGCGACAGCCTACGCCAATCTGCACATGCACGGCTTGCGGGCTCGAAGCCTCCAGCCGGGTGCCTGGTCTCTTTCTTCCCGAGGATTCACTCCCTCATCCATGCCAGCAACTCGGCCATGGGACGCTCCGGTCGAGTCCCGTCCCAATCACGGGAGGCATCGGCTATATATTTGAACATCGCCCGGATTTCGGCCGTGTCTTCATGAAATTCGGTCATGCAGCCAATCGCATCGAATGTGTCCACATAGACAAACGGCGTCTGACCAAAAATGCCTCTCATGGCGATCTCATAGCCAGCATTTCTATAAGCTGCGACTGCCGCCTCGAAATCCTTCGCCAGATACCCGTTATGATGGAATCGAGGCCCCGATCCTTTGGGAACGGTATCTGTATAGACTGTGGGATTTTCCGAGTGAACCTTGATCAGCTCGATATGAATTGGGCCGGCCTGGCCGATGGCCAGATCAATATCGATGGGCGAAGGTTTTCCGCGATGTTCTATTTCGAGTTGCAGCCGCCGATGCACGAAGAATGGACCGGCCCCCTCAAGCTTCACCCAGTGGCTGATCGCCGCCTCGAAATCGTCCACTATATAGGCGTTCTGAAAAATCTTGCCGGCACCATCAAACATTCCTGCTCTCCCTTTCCCTACATCCGGATTCTTTTTTCTATATGCGGTCAGGCTTCTTTCAGCCCGACCTGGCTCAACATCTCCCTCGTGGTTTTTCCTGCACGGTCGCCGATTTCGAGCGTGGTCATGTCCGCGAGGTCGGCATTGACGACTTCCGGGCCAATGCTGCGCAGATATCCCTTCTCGATGATGATCGAAAGCATCTCCGCGATGTCCAGTTCACCCTCGCCTGGAAATTTCCGGAACATCACGTCTCCGGCCAGGGTGTCGGCATAGGCGGCCAGATCCGCATCCGCCAGTTGCACATGCTTCAGGAACTTTCCGGGGATTGTTCGCAGCAATTCCATATCACGGCGAAAATCACTCGAGCCTTTCTGCAGGTGCCAGGTGTCCACCACGATCCCCGAATTTCCGCGATCGGCCGCCGATACGATGTCCCACACCGCCGGCACATCGCGAAGACCCCAGAATGGAATGAACTCAATATGGATTTCAATGCCATATCCAGCGGATATGTCGCAAAACCTTGCAAAATCCTCGACGAGCTGGTCGTGGGGAATGCTGCCTTCATCGAAGAAGGGAACGGCAACTGCGGCTTGCGCCCCCAGTGCCGCGCCAATCTCCAGCGCCTCCACCATGTCGATATCGAAAAGCCCCTCGATCCAGGCGTTGAGATCGGGATCGCCTTTCGTTGCGCGCCAGTCTTTCACCCAGGTCGCAATGCCGTCGAGCTGCGTATATCGCACTCCGTGCTCGGCAGCCATTTCCACGAGGTCCGCAGCCGTCAGACCTTGCTGCATCATAGCTTTGGCGCGGTTCGGCGCGATCGCAAGGCTGATGAACCGGCCAGCCTTCGCAATCTCCAGATGCTCCTGAAGACTGAGCGCGGAATGTCCAACCGGCCAGAACACCAGATCCAACTCGCGGGAAGGGGCAAGGCCCCGGCTGGTCTCAGAAGCCATCCTGCATATCTCCGGCGGTTTCAAAGGGGTCTGATCGGATCCTTGCCGTCCCAGTTCCGTGCGCTTTCCTCAACGTCGCGATAAAAGGTCAGGATGGCGTCCGTGCCTTCGGTGAGCTCGGTCATGAAGCCATAGGCTTCCCGCGTGTCGACATGGGCAAAGCGAGTGCCATTGAAATTGCCCGAGGTGGCAGGCTGGAAGCCTTGCGAGAGGCACCCCGCGAGCGCCTTGTCATAATCATGATTGACCATGCCGAAGTGATGAATCCCCCCGATCCCCGGCAGCGGGCCATCCGGATAGCTGTCCTTGAAGGCAGACGCAGCGTCATTGTGCTGCTGGACGCATTCGACCTGCATCCCGTCGAATTGGCCCCAAGCGACGCTGAGTTCGAGCTGGGATGCCTGGCCGCGATATTCCGTATCGATCACCATGTGCCGGGCGACCCGAAAAGGCCCTGCCCCCCGCTCGATCCAGATCGCCAAGGCCGCATCCAGATCCCTTACATACCACGCAGCCTGAACGAACGCACTTGCACCTGCGAACATCAACTTCTCCCTTTCATGAATGCGAGCGCGCCGATCCTTTCAGTTGCGCCTCAAATTCCGAACGGCGCCACCCCTCCGACCAGTTCGACGCGGAACGGATATTCCGTCTTGGGCGGCAACGGCTGCCCCTGGATTTCCACCGCGACCGATGCCTGGACCAGCGCAAGCACCAACTGCGCCAGGCGTGCCGCTTCATCCGGCATCTCATGCAGCGGGAATTGGTCGAGATAATCGAGGATATCGCTCGCCCGTACGATCAGCACATCATAGAATTCCGTGATCTCGGCCATGGTGCTGCGACACCTGGCATCGACCCGCTCATTCACCGTGGGCTTCGCCCAATGCGCGACGAACCGCTCCAGATCCGCGAACTGGGGCGGCAGCATATTTGCATCGCTCATGCTGCAAGCGCCTCCTTCACGGTGGCGGCAGATGCCCAGCGCATGACATTGTCGATCGAGCGCCGGATGGCGATCTCATTGTCCTGCAATTGCATGAACTGCTTGGCCCCCGCGCTGACGCCGCGCTGGGTGCGTTCCATGTTGCAAAGGTCTTCCGCAATGACTTCCAGCACGCGAGCGACATAAAGCTCCTGCTGTAGGCGCTGGCGCATCGTCATGGGCTTGGCCATGAAGAACCGCGCCTCGTGCCGCGTCTTGTCGACCGCCAACGGCCAGAACTGATGCAGCCAGAAGCCCCCGGGGCCCCAGTTGATATGGGTGTGCGGGAAGATATGCACGGAATCCATCGACCACCCGCTCGTCTTTGTCGGGTTTACGACCGGATGCGCAAGGAATTGCTGCATGTCGTCCAGCTTGTTGGCGGAAATGACGCTGCCGGCACCTTCCAGCTTCTGCGCGACGCGGTCGATCTTGTGCTTTTCCTGCAATTCGAAGTTCGGATTCCCGTACATCGAGACATGGGCATGCTGGCCCAGCAGCTTGGCATCGAGCAGCCGCGCGAACGGATTCTCGTTGGACGAAAAAGTCGCCCCGATCGTTTCGGGATGGATTGCCGGGATATGATAGCTTTCCAGGAAGGCATCGGACACGATCTTCCAGTTCGCGCCCACATCCGCCCGCACGACGAAGGCATTGTCGGGGAAAGTATAGGGCACGCCTGCCAGATAATTCGCAAGGGGACCCAGAAATTCCTCCAGCGTCACCTCGGGAACCTTCTGGAGATTGATGAAGATATAACCTTCCCAAGTGGCCACCGCGATCCGCTCCAGCCCGCACTTGCTCTTGTCGACGCCGAAGAACGCTTTCTCGTCCGGGACGCCCATCAGGGAACCGTCATTGCGGTAAGTCCAGTTGTGATAGGGACAGACAAAGCGCGATGCCTTGCCTTCCCGCGCCATCACCACCTCGGTCCCGCGATGCGAGCAGGTATTGTGGAAAGCCCGGATCTCACCGCCCTTGGTGCGCGTGATGAGCACGGAAACGCCGGCGATGGTCACATCGCGGCGCATGAAATCGCCCGGCTCCGGAATGTCCTCCACCCGCCCGATCACCAGCCAGGCGCGCTTGAAGACCTGCTCCTTCTCCGCCTGGTAGAACTCTTCCGAATGATAGGGCGCCAACGGCACCGGGCCAGTCGACAGACCCGACTGTTGCGTGAACCGATGGTCGATGTCGAAAGTGCTGCTCTCGATTGGACTGTTCATGAAATTCTCTCTCCGGACCCAATTCTATCTTTCGCAAAATGCGAACATGATCGTGGCGGAGGCGGCGCGCTCATTCTCGGGAGTAAACGCACTGTATGTGGCATCCGTCGGCCCGCCACCGCCAGTCGTGATCACGATACACTGTTTGCCGTTCGCAGCATAGCCTACTGGAAAGGCATTCTTATGATACCCGCTGCAACTCCATCTCGGATAGACGGCACCCATTTTCATATTGCTCTTCCATGGCGCGCATTCCGGCGCGACTGAAAATATGCGCCGGCTCCCACCTGTGACGCGGCAAGCCAAGAACTTGTCGCGCCGCGTTCTACCCTGTAGATCTCAAAGAAGATAACATATCACAAAAAATCATATGATCAACATTCAGGCCGGCTGATTAATTTATGATAAAAGAACGATATCCTTTATTTCTGGCAAACAAGGAAGTTTATTCAAACTCTGATCTTGAAGTAAAGGATAAATACACAGGCGATGTGGTGACTCGGGTCGCCTTGGCGGATGCCGACACCATCGCGGATGGCATCGCAGCCGCGCACGATGCCGCCGAACCAATGGCCCGCATGGCGAGCTATGAGCGGCAGGAGGTGCTGCAGCATTGCGTCGCGCGCTTCAAGCAACGAGAAGAGGAACTGGCCCATGTGCTGTGCATCGAGGCCGGAAAGCCGATCAAGGACAGCCGTGGGGAGGTGAGCCGGCTTATCGACACCTTCAAGATCGCGGCGGAGGAGGCCGTCAGAATCACCGGCGAAGTCCAGCCTCTCGACATCAGCCCTCGCGCACGGGGATATCAGGGAATCTGGAAGAGAGTTCCGATCGGCCCCTGCTCCTTCATTTCACCCTTCAATTTTCCGCTCAACCTGGCCGCTCACAAGATAGCCCCTGCGATTGCAGTCGGCTGTCCCTTTGTACTCAAGCCGGCCAGCAGGACCCCGCTTGGCGCGCTGATAATCGGCGAAATCCTGGCGGAGACCGATCTGCCGGAAGGCGCCTTCTCGATCCTGCCCGCGAGCCGGGACGGTGCGGAATTGCTCACCACCGATGAACGCCTGAAACTGCTTTCGTTCACTGGCTCCCCGGAGGTGGGCTGGGATCTCAAGGCGAAGGCAGGCAAGAAGAAAGTGGTGCTGGAACTGGGCGGGAATGCCGCCGTGATCATCGATCAGGATGCGGACCTGGACGACGCGGTGAACCGCGTCCTGTTCGGCGCGTTCTATCAGTCGGGCCAGAGTTGCATCGGAGTGCAGCGCATCCTGGTCCATGAGAATATCTACGAGGAATTCCGCGGGCGGCTCGTCGAGGGGACCAAAGCCCTCATCACCGGCGATCCGCGAAACGAGAACACTTTTGTCGGCCCCATGATCGACCAGGAGGAAGCCAGGAGACTCGAAGCCTGGATATCGGAAGCGACCGCCAAGGGCGCTCGCCTTCTCTGCGGGGGAAATCGGGACGGTGCCATGCTGGAGCCGACATTGCTGGAAGGCGTGAGGCGCGACACGAAGCTCAACGTGGAGGAAGCATTCGGGCCTGTTGCATTCCTGGCGCCCTTCGGTTCCTTTGAAGAAGCGTTGGGGATCGTCAATGACAGCAAGTTCGGCCTGCAGGCCGGCATCTTCACCCGGGACATCTTCAAGGTGCTCGACGCATGGGATCGCCTCGAAGTCGGCGGAATCGTGATCAACGACGTTCCCTCCTACAGGGTGGACAACATGCCCTATGGCGGGGTGAAAGACTCGGGCCTCGGCCGCGAAGGCGTTCGATTTGCGATGGAGGATATGTCCGAAATCCGAAATCTCGTCATCCGCAGACGCTTTGACAAATAGACCGCGGCATTTCCAGCCCTGCCGCCTTGATCCGGCCAAAAGCTCGCGAACAGACGCCTTTGCTATGAACTTGTAATTCCGGAAACTGTTGGGCATTGTCGCCTAAGGTCAAGCATCTCATTGGGAGAGAGGCGATGCACGTCGCTAAAAGAAGCGGACCGGACGCCCATGCCAAAGAGGGCAGGCACGATCCTGGATTCGATCTCGTCCATGCGGACGCCTTGCGGTTTTTCCCGGAACTTGTGGGAGAACTCGGTGGGGATTCATCCAGGATCCTGGAAATGGCGCGGATCGATCTTAATCTGCTGCAAAGCAGGTCGGGAGCGCTCGAGTATGGAGCGTTCGTCAATCTGCTTGAAATAGCTGCGCGCGAGCTCAACCGCCCCGATTTCGGCATTCTTCTTGCCCGTTACCAGAAGGGCAGCAAGGTAATGGGGCCGGTCGGCGTGGTGATGAAGAATAGCGAAACCCTGGGGCAAGCTCTTGGTTACTGCAAGAAGCACATTCATGCCTACTGCCTTGCAACCCGGGTCCGCTTCATTCCGGACCGGGCTAGGCATACGCTTTTTCTGGAAATCCAGATTATGCTGGATGGCCTGCCTCAAAGGCAGCAAGTGGTGGAGCATGGGGTCATGCTCGCCAATCTCAACATAATGGATATCACGGGCGACAATGCCCAGGTCCGTGAAGTCCATTTCCGGCACAAGCGGCTTTCCCCCTACAACGTCTACAAGATGGCGTTCGGCTGCGAAGTGAAGTTCGAGCAGAGCAGGGATGGTTTTCTCCTGACCGAGCAGGATCTGCTTTGCCCCATCTCGGAGCCGGATCCACAATTGTACGAGATGGCAACTTCCTTCGTGGAAACCCGTTATCCGATCGCGAGCCCGCCGACCCGGGCCCGTGTCCGCCTCTTGATAGAGCGTTTCCTGGAAGCAGAAGATTGCACCAACGAACGCATTTCAGCCGAATTGTGCATGCATCCCCGGACCTTGCAGCGCCGGCTGAAGGCAGAAGGGACATCATTCGAGAAGATAAAGGACGAGGTCAGGCGCGATATCGCGCTCAATTGCCTTTCCAATCCTGATATTCCGTTGATCAAGGTCGCAGAACGGCTCGGATATGCGGAAGCCTCGGTATTGACCCGCAGTTGTTCCCGCTGGTTTTCCGCGTCGCCCAGCCAGGTCCGCAATCGATCGGTCATGGGAAAGGCGGCAATGCAGGTGCAATGACCCTTGCGACTATTGTCGCCCCCTGCATCGAGCAAGTCGCCTGAGGTCAATCCAGCGCATCCAACGAGATATAAGATCGCCTCGTTCACTCGCGAGGTATGAAATCCTTTTCATACACACCGCCAGCCGACCTCAAAAACGCGTGGCGAGACTATCGGATTGCCTGGGAGCCTTGGGTGCCAAGCTTTAAACTTTCATCTCGCCCGGGCTACTTTGAAGGCCTGCATTATCATCGGGAAAAATTGTGGTTCTCCGATTTCAGCAGCCGAACCGTTTTCGACCTTGATGGCCTGGGCAAATTAACCCCCCGCGCCTACGTGGCCGGCCAGCCGTCCGGGATCGGCTTCCTGCCCGATGGCAATACAGTGATCACATCGATGCATGATGGATTGCTCCTCATCTTGGGCGGAGGGGGTCATCTGGCCTTGCATGCCGATCTATCGGCCCACTTTTCCGGTCCTATCAACGACATGGCGGTCGATAGCCGGGGCAACAGCTATGTCGGTGGCTTTGGCTATCATGCAGGCTATGCTCCGCCCTCGGAAATGCGGCCGGCACCCCTGGTGCATGTGGACTCGCGGGGGAAAGCCCGCCAAGTGGCGGAAGGGCTGCTGTTTCCGAACGGCATGGCGCTCTCCCCAGCCGAGGACCGGTTGTATGTGGCGGAAACTTTCGGAAATCGCATTTCCAGCTTTCGGATCGGCCGGGACGGCGATCTGACCGAACAAACCGTCTTTGCCGATCTTGGTGAATACGGCCCCGATGGCTTGTGTGCAGACGCCGCCGGTCTCTGGGCAGCCTGCCCTTTTGCCCAGAAAGCCATACATATCGACTGGCAGGGTGTGATCGACCGGGAGATTTCCTTCGAGGGACGGTGGGCGGTGACCCTCACGATGGCCGGTTCGGAAAAGAAGCTCGCCATCTCGCTGGCGGAAACCACGCTCGAAGATTTTCACCGGGGCTTCGCCATCGCCGCCATCGAGACCATAGCCATCTAAATCCATTGGAGATCAATCGATGAACTTCCTCGGTTTCGCCGAAAACACCCCGATCGTCGTGACCGGCGGCGGCAGCGGCATCGGCGCCGCGACCGCGATTACTGCCGGAAAGCTGGGGCTTTCGGTCTCCATCTGGGATCTATCCGCGCAAGCGGGCCAGGAAACCGCTGCGGAGATTGAACGCAACGGAGGTCGGGCGATGGCCATCGCGCTCGATCTTACCGATCCCGCCGCAGTCGCCGATGCCTGGTCGCAAACCTGGGCGGCTTATGGCCCGGTCAATCATCTGGCAGCCGTTGCCGGGCCTCCCAGCTTCAACACATCCGATTTCAATCAGGGGGTGGAACGGACCATCGACTGCGTTCGCATCCCTACCGAAGAATGGCTCAAGCAGGATGGCGACGAACTTCGCCACGCCGTTTACATGTCATCGGTCCAGGGGCCGAGATATGGAGCCGGAATTGCCTGGTACACGGTTGCCAAATCCGCAGTGGAAGGTTTCATGAAATCGGTGGCGGCAATGCGGCCAGGAAATATCAGGGCGAATGCAGTGCTGCCCGATTGGGTCCATACGCCCCGCACCGACAAGTTCGTGGCCATGGCAGGTGGGGAAACGATGGACATCAATCCCATGGGGCGCATCGCGCGGCCTCAGGACGTGGCGAACACCATCCTGTTCCTGATCTCGCCTGCGGCCGAATATATCAACGGGGTTTCGATAGAAGTGGATGGCGGTGCAAAATTGCGGTCTCTGGCCTGGCTTCGAATGCGCGAAATCAGCAACAGCAGCGTTCCCGGCAATTAACCGCGTCAGCCCTTGGCATCAGGGTCGGGGTTCCAGTTGGGGCTCCGCCTTTCCAGAAACGCCTTGGGGCCTTCCTTGAAATCGGGATGGGTCCAATGGGATTTCAGCAGTTCCCATCCCAAATCAAGGGCCTGATGATAGCCCATTTCCTCGCTGGCCCAGATGGCCCGCTTGGAAAGCGCCATTGCCTGGGGCGAGTTGGCCTTGATCGCTTGCGCAAGCTCCGCCACCAGATCCCGGGCGTCCTGTAAGGTTGGAGCCAGCAGGTCCACCAGGCCCAATTGATGCGCCCGGGCTGCCGGCATGCGATGGGCCTTGCCGGCCAAGGTCAACAGCAGGGCCCCGCCGAGCGTCATCCGCCGGGCGAGGCCGATATTCTCCAACGCACCCACCGCCCCGACATTGCAATGCGTGTCCATGAAAGCGGCAGCATCGCACGCGATGACGATATCGGAATCGACCACGAAATGCAGGCCGCCGCCTACGGCCAGCCCGTTCACCAGGCAGATCACAGGCTTCCAGACTTCGCATTGGCGGGGGGAAAATCTGTTCGCCTCCCGATAAGGAGCATTGCGCAAATACCGGTCGTCGCCTTCATCCCGCAGGGAATCCACCGCAGCGCCGGTACAAAAATGCCGGTCGCCTGCGCCGGTGATCACCGCAAGGCGGATATCATCATCGGCCTTCACGCGATTCCACAACGTTTCCAGCCGGACCAGCATGGCAGGGGTAAGCGAATTGCCCTGTGCCGGACGGTTCAGGGTGACCGTCGCCACCTGATCTTCGACGGCGAAGAGCACCTCTTCATCAGAACTATTGCTTGTCATCCCGCACCCATTCGGAGGTAAGGCCATATTCCGACAGATATTTGGTCGCGCTCCACCCGCCATCGACCACGATTGTCTGACCATTGATGAAGCTGCCGCCCTCGGAACAGAGGAAGGCGACCGTGGCCGCCACATCCTCGACAGTGCCCATTCGCTGGTGCGGAGTCATTTCCAGATTCATCCGGCGAAAACGCTCGTCCTGCAACCGGTCCCGGATCATGTCGGTCAGCACGATCCCGGGCGCGACACAATTAGAACGGATCCCTTGCGCGCCATACTGGCAGGCGATGTGGGAGGTCAGCCCGAACAGGCCCGCCTTGGCCATCGAATAGGCGCCGCCCCGCAAACCGCCAACCACCGCGAAGGTGGAGGAGATATTGATTACCGCTCCTCCCGCTTCCATCACCGGCACCGCTTCTCGTGCCAGACGAAACGGCGCCCGCAGCATCAGCGCCAGAAAGCCATCCAGCATCGCATCGTCGGTTTCATGCAACGGGCGGGGATGGCCTGCCCCCGCATTGTTGATCAGAAAATCGATCCGCCCCCATTTGGCGATCGCCTGCTCCACAATGCGACGCGGCGCATCGTCCTCGGTGATATCCAGCGAAAGGCTCAACTGACTGTGCCCCGCAGGCAGCTTTTCGACCAATTCGGCAAGCTTATCTGGATCGCGGCCCACACCGCAAATGGCGATGCCTTGTTCCGCCAGGGCGCAGGCGATGCCCAGGCCGATGCCACTCCCCGCACCGGTGATGATGGCTATCTTCATGCTCTCTCCATTCACGCTGTCATGCCGCTTGCGATCAACTCGGCGATCCGCCCTTGCAATATCTCGCGGCCTCCCAGCAGTTCTTCCCAGACATGCGCACGTCGCACCAGCAGATGCGCTGAAAATTCATCGCTGAAGCCAATTCCGCCGTGGAGCTGGATGTTCAGCGCTGCATTATGGCGCGCCGCATTGATCGCTTTCAGAGCCGTGGCATTGCAGGTCAGCACGGCGGCTTCTCCTTGCTGGCCCAACTGAACCGCCGCGAAGCTCAAGGCATCCCGACAGCTCGTCGCGGCGATCGCCAGATCCGCGCAATGATGTTTGACGGCCTGGAAATATCCGAGCGGCTTGTCGAACTGCTTGCGCAATTTCACATGCTCGACCGCCATCGCCATGGACTGATGCGAAATCCCGGTGAGATGCGCGGATATGAGCAGCATCGCCATCAGGCCGGTGACAATGCTGGCATCCATTCCGCCGCCAGGATGGGAGCATAGGGAAAGGGGCACTCCCCAATAACCATCATCCACGCGGCTGATGCCCCCGCATTGCCCGATGTCCGTCAGAATGAGCCGGGACCCTTCGAAGATCAGCGCCAGATCATGGGTTGCCTCTCCATACAATATTGTGTGGCCGCTATGGCACTGGCCCATGATCACGGTCGTCCTGCCTTCAAGCAGGGCCTCCAACAGCGCATCGGCTCCGTTCTCCATTGCAATGCGCATCGCGATGGAACTTGCGAGGACATTGGGAGCGAGCAAATATTCGCCCAGTCTTGCATGGATCAGGGCCTCCTCGACAAAGCCGAGGCCCTGCCCCTGCTGTCCCGCCGAAAGCCCCAGGCAACCCAATGCGATGAGCGAATGCAGCTCTGCGCTCCAGTCGTAATCGGGGGCATGCAGGCGGGACAACGGCAGCAAGGAAGGAAAGGCCCGGCTCAATTCGTCGGCCAGGGCAAATTGCTCGGTACTGGGAAGCATCATCATCGACTTCCTCCCCTGGGAAGATCCAGCTTCCGTTCCGCGATCAGATCACGCTGAATCTCCGACGTACCGCCCGCTATGGTTTCGGAAAACGCATCGAAATACATATAGCCCCAACCCCACGGGGCGAGCACCGAAGGATCGGCCAAGCCGTGCAGCTGGACTGCGGCGGCATATATCTTCTGGGAAAGCTCGGCAAAGAACAGCCGGACAATGGAGCTGTCCGCCCCAGGCAACTGGTGCTCGCTTTCCAGAGCCACCCGATAGCTGAGCGCCCGCATCGCGATCGCTTCGCTGGCAAGGGTCGCCAACTCATGACGCAGGGCCTGACGTTCCGGGGGGCAGGCAGCCAGCAGATGTTGCACTTCCTGAAGCAGGTGGATTTGCATGCCGAGCGCGGCCGTGCCGCGTTCGAAAGCGAAAGTGGACATCGCCGTCTGCCAGCCGCGATCGAGCCCGCCCACGACATTCTCGAGGGGGATCGAAACATCCTCATAGAATACCTCGCAGAATTTGCGGGGGCCGGAGATGGTCTTTATCGGCCGTACGGTTATTCCGGGCAGATCCATCGGACAGATGATCCAGGTCAGTCCCGCATGCCTGGCCGCACCTTGCCCGGTTCGGATCAGCAGTTCCTGATAATCGGATATATCGGCATAGCTCGACCAGATCTTGTGGCCGTTGACGATCACGCGATCCCCATCGACCCTGCCGCTGCTTTTCAGGTTGGCAAGGTCCGACCCGGCATCAGGTTCCGAGAAGCCCTGCGACCAGATCACCTGGCCGGCGAGGATCGGGGGCAGGTATTTCGCCTTTTGCTCGGCCGTGCCGCAGGCGATGATGGTGGGCCCCGCATGGTTCACACCGACGAAGGCGGCATCATGCGTGCTGGGGGCATGAGCGGCGGCATATTCCTCGAACCATATGATCTGTTCCTGCACGCTCAACTCGCGACCGCCATATTGCCTGGGCCAGGTCAATCCGGTCCAGCCGCCGGAGGCGAGCTTCTGCTGCCAGGCCAGCGTATAGGCGCGCGCGGCAGGCCCGTCGGGAGGAGAGAGCTCGGCAGAAACATTGGCAGCGAGCCAGCGCCGTGCGGTCTCCCGGAACGAAGCGGAGGTGAGTGGACGATGCATGATCTAGTTCCAGCTCAACCGGGCGAGTGAACGCGCCTGTTCGTCACACCCGCCCAGTTCTCCCATGAGCGCCCGCAGACGGTAGGTCCAGAAATGAAGGGAAAACTCGGTCGTCAGCCCCATCGCGCCACAGAACTGGTGAAGGTCGTATGTGAACTCGGCGATCCGGTCCTGGGCATAGGTGCAAGCAGTCGCCGCATCGTCCTCGGCATCCGACCAAGCCGCTCGAAGCGCCAGCCAGCGGGTCGCTTCGTTGACCTCCGCCGCATTGACAAGGCGATGCTGCACAGCCTGATAGCTGGCCAATTGTTTGCCGAATATCTGGCGGGAAAGAACATATTCATGGACGCAGTCCCGCGCGGCGGACATCAGTCCCGCCGCTTCCGCAGCGATGGCGATGCGATAGCGGCGCAGCAAGGCGGGATAGGCATCCTCGAATGCCGCGATCTGCGTAATCCCGGACAGGTCGCGAAGTTGTCCGTACGGATAGGCGAACAGCGTCTCGACCGGAGCCACCACGCCATCGTCCAGCGCATAGGCCACCACCCCCGCCGGCGTCGCCGTAACCAGAGTCCTGGCTATGGGCAGATATCTGATCGGCTCTGAAAACGGGCGCATCGTCACCGCGATCGGGCGCGGCAGGCCGGCCATCAGCTGCGGCGCCAGCAGCAGACTGTTGGAAGCTTCGACCACTAATGGCAATTCCGCCAGTCGCGCGATGACCAGCGCGGCTTCCAGAGGTGCCAGTTGGGCATCGCTGGTCACGAAACCCGCATTCTCCAGGGCAGCGTCAAGGCCAGGCGACCACCGGTAATATTCGGCATCCACTGCATCGCGGGTGTCAACCGCATGCAGCAATTGCTCCAGTCCGTTGAGGATCGCGGTCTGCTGGTCGTCCAGGTCATAATCCATCGTCAGGCCCGCGGTAGATTGAGATATTGATAGGCGGCTATATTCATGTGGACCTCGGCCGCCCCGGCGGCGATCCCGGCGGCAATCGCCCGCTGATGATGCGCACGTTGCAGCGAGCGTTCCGAGAACATGCCCTCCGGCGCATAGGTCATCAGGAAATCATTCACATGGCGGTCGGCACGGATGACCGAAAGCCTGGCGAGATTGGCATAGGCTCCGGCATCCCGGCCATGCGCGCGTTCGCTGACCACTCGATAGACCATCATGCGCGCGGCTTCACAATATGCCGCGGCCCGCCCCAGAGCGGCTTCGATATGAGGCTGGCGCAAGCGTTCCTCGGACCGGAGCCGTTGCGCTGCCAAGTCCAGAATACGGCGGGAAAATGCGTAGCGGGCAATGCCGATCCGCTCCGCCTGCAAGCCGTAGTTGATGATTTCCCAGGCTTGCCCTGCTTCCCCGAGCCGGCATTCATCGGGAACGAATACGTCGTCGAAGAAGACTTCGTGGATATCTCCCCGGCCGATCAAGGACGGAATCTCACGCACGGAAATGCCGGCGCTTTTCATGTCCACCAGAAGGATGAGGATGCCCTTTTTCCGTTCTGCCGATGTTCGCGCCAGCAGGAAGCAATGGTCGGCCAGCCCGGCGTAGGAGGTCCAGATCTTGGCCCCGTTGACTCGGTATCCACCCACCACTGGAACGGCTTGGGTTTTCAGGGCAGCCAGATCCGATCCGCCCGAAGGCTCCGAAAAGCCCTGGCACCAGATGGCCTGGCCGCCGATGATCGGCGGCATATATCTGGCAAGCTGTTTCGGCCCGGCATATTTCATCAGAACGGGGCCGAGCCAGTTCACGTTCATGTACTGCGCACCGCGCGGTTCACCTGCTGCCCATAATTCCTCGCCGATGATGAAATGCTCCCAGGCAGTGCCATCATGGCCACCCCACTGCGCAGGCCAATGCGGCACCAGCATTCCGGCGTCCGAGAGCTTCGGGCAGAAGTGTTTGGAAAATTCGATCACCGGCCTGCTGCCTGGCCCATGGATCGCCATTTCCTCCCAATTGGGCGGCAGATGCTCCGCCAGGAACGCGATGATCCGTTCTCGTGCCTCCGCCTGCTCCGGGGTCCAACCGAATTCCATGATCAAGCCTCCCCCTGCATATCGGCGAGGAGGCTCTTCACTTCATGTTTCAGGATCTTGCCCGTCGCATTTCTCGGAAGATAGGAAAGCCAGAACACTTGTTCCGGATATTTGAACCGGGCGATACCGGATTGCGTGAGCAGATCGGTCAGTTCCCCAAGGTGCGGCGCAATTGCCGCCGCATCGGCCTGCACGGCCACCGCGACCACCCTTTCCCCAACCTTGGAATCGGGCATTCCGACTACGCAGAGCTCGGCGACTCCCGGATGTTTCACAAGGATGTCTTCGACTTCCCGGGGGCTGATATTCTCACCGTTGCGGATGATGATATCCTTCTTCCGGCCAGTGATCTTCAGGACATTGCCGGGCAGCAATTCACCCAGGTCACCCGTCCGGAAATAACCATTCGGCGTAAAAGCCTGCTCCTCGTCCGCTCTGTCCTTGTAACCGACCAACATCTGCGGCCCCTTGGCCAGAATTTCCCCCTCAACCAGTTGCACGGTGGCGATGCCGATCTGGCCGTCGCTGTCCGCGGCCGCGTCGGGATGCGTGCGATCCAGCCATCCCACCGTGGTCAGCGGCACTTCGCTCGAGCCATAGACGCGCGTCGCATGGCACTGTGCGAAGAATTGCGCGGCTTCGCGGATCAGCGGTGGAGGCACCGATGCACCTCCGCAGATAAACAGCCGCAAGCTCGGCAGGCGATCGCCGCGTGACCGCGCCACCTGGAGCAACTGATCGAGAAAGGGAGTCGCTCCGGCCATATGCGTGCAGCCATGGCGATTGATCAGGTCGATAGCCGTTCCGACATCCCAGACATCCTGTAACACCGCCTTGGTGCGATAGAGGATCGGATATTCGAAACTGTAGATGGAGCCGCCGATATGGCCAATGGGCGATGGTACCAGAAAACAATCGTCGGGGCCGGCCTGCCAGTAATCGTGGACTTGGCGGACTGTGGCATGCAAGCTGTTATGGGAATGCATCACGGCCTTGGGCCGGCCGGTCGTGCCGGATGTGTAGATCACCACCTTCACGCTGTCAGGATCGACCTCGAAGGGCGGCGCGGAGGGATAATCCGTTTCCAGCAGATCCTCCAGGCAAGCGATGTCCCCCTTGCCGCCACCTGATCGGACCGACACCAGCTCGGGCGGGCAAGGCAGCCCGGCCATGGCCTTTGCCGCCAGCGCGATATAGTCGCGATCGCGATAGCTGGCCGCCACGAACAGGGTGCGGCATCCGCTGTCAGCCATTATATGGCGCAGTTCCCCCTCCCCATAGGCCATTATGATCGGGCAGACCGCAAGGCCCCGCATCGTTGCGGCGAGATAGATGATCGCTGCTTCCCGCCAGTTTGGTAGCATGAACCCCACCAGATCACCGGGATTCAAGCCGGCATGATGAAAATGGTCGGCAAGCTTGCAGGCACCGCGGAACAAGGTTTCTGCCGTCAGTGTGCCGACGCCATCGTCAAGCAACACACGGTCCGGCTCCTTCTCCGCGAGACGGGCCGCATCGACGCTCATCGCGTGCCGCTGCCACCAGCCGCCGCGATATGCCTCCTCCGCCCGTTCCTGGTTCCAGCGGATCGACCAACCGTATATTTCCCGACGTTCGTCCGTTCGGGATGCCGTGTCGTTCAGCATCGACAGCGGCCTTACCAGCTCTTCAATTCCGGAAGCACTTTGCGGGCGAAGGTCTCGAGACTTCTACGCGCGTCATCCGCCGGCAACCCGCCGAAGCTGATGTTGATCATGAGATCGAAGTCGCCAAAGTATTGCCGCCTTTCCTCCAGCTTGGCCAGGATCTGCTCCGGCGTGCCCCAGACATTGGCCTTTACGAAGCCTTCCGCCGCCATTTCCAGCCCAGCCTGCTTGATCAGCGCGGCATTGTTCGCGTAATCAGAATAACCTTCCGTATTCTGGAAATGATCTCCCAGCATATCATAGATTTCCATCACGGTGATGAAGTAGTTGCTGATATATTTTTGCGCCAGATCTTCCGCAACCGCTGGATTTTCGTCGCATATGATATTGTCGATGCACATCGGTCTGGGTGCGTCCGTGCCATGGACTTGCAGGAACTCACTACGATATTGTTCGATATGCGGGACAAGCTGCTCCCATGGCTTGGAAGCGAAGCTCATCATGCGGCCGCCGAGTTTGGTACAGATCGAAATCGTGTCGGATGAGGTCGACACGCAGTTGAAACGCCCCTTGAAGGAAGCATAGGGGCGCGGGCGGACCTCCGTGGGCTTGAACTGGTAATACTGGCCTTCACCGGAGACGATGCCCGTTTCCAACCCGCGCAGAATGATCTCCGCAGCTTCCTCGAACCGTCCCTTCGCCTCGTTCATGTCGATCTTGAAGAGATCATATTCCTTCTTGGCGAGCCCCCGTCCAATGCCGAACAGAGCGCGGCCTTCGGACAGATGATCGAGCATGATCATCTTCTCCACCACTCGCAGCGGATCGTTCCAGGGAAGGATGACCGCGCCCGTCATGAGCTTGATACGCTGGGTCCTGGCGGCAATGTACGACAGGAGCTGAACGTTGTCAGGCATCATCGCATAGTTGAAGAAATGGTGCTCGACGGCGCTGATCCAATCGAATCCCAGCGCTTCCGTGTCACAGGCCAACTCCAGATCGCGCTTGAAACTCTCCTGGTCGCTGAGCTGGTCCTTGTAGTTCTGGAATACCATGAGAACGCCGACATCCATTGTCTTCTTCCTTGCCTTGCATTGAATATTGGTGCGCCAGTGCAGCGCAGGAAATGTGGCCATTCAAGATGACCCCATTCCCGCACCAAGCTATCTGAGCCGGAACGCCAGGGTCACACCATAGGTCGCAGGCCGACCTGTAAACCGGGCCAGCGTATCGTAGTAATTCGCCACATTGTTCCAGTAATATTCGTTGGTTATGTTCTTTCCCCAGACCGTGAGCTTCCAGCGTTCGTCCGCATCCTCGATGCCCGCTCGAACATCCAGCAGCGTGTAATCCTCGATCTCATAGCCGGGAGCATCGCCGATGATGGCGGTGGTATCGCTCCGCACCGTGACGTCGCCTCCCACGAACATCTTCAGACCCTCCGATGCGGGGAAATCATACTGGAAGCCCCCATTGAGGGAATATTTGGGGGCATAGGGGAAGGCGGATCCGCGGAAATCGGCAAACACGCCCGCGCCGCTATAACCGACGAACCTTTTGATCTTGGAGTCGATATAGGCGAAGTTGCCATAGAGCATGAGGCCTTCGGTGGGATAGGCCGTTACCTCCAACTCCGCACCCTTCACTTCGGAGCGTGGAATATTCACCAGCGCATCGAGCAATCCGAAGATCGGATCGACCAGCTTGGAACGAAGCTGCTTGTCCTTGTAGTCGTAGTAGAAGGCGGACGCATTCACCTGAAGCGCTCCGCGAAGGGCAGTCGCCTTCACGCCCGCCTCATAGGTCATCAGCGATTCCTGCTTCACGCCTTTGAGCTGATCGAAGGTCGCCGCACCGGCCGACGGGAAGCTGCCGGCCTTGTACCCCTTGGCGACATTCAGATAGGCCAGCGTGTTTCGCGAGGGCTTCCAGTCGACACCCGCCCTGAAAGAGAAGCTGTTCTCGTTCAGCCGGCCAAGGAACTCGCCCGGGCGGTAATCCGGCGGGTTGCCCAATATGCCCGTGGTGTTGATCGTATAGCAGCCGTCGGATGGAATTGGGCCCGCAGCCGGAAGCCCGTTCTGGGCTCTGAGGCTGTCGCTCAAGAACTGGTAGATTCCCTGGAAGTTGGCAAGGAAAGGATTGTCGGCATTGACATAGAAGCACGAGCTCGCAGACCGCTTCGCCTCGGTATAGCGGCCCCCGGCCTTGAATGTGAATTCACCCACATCGGCTTCAACGCTGGCGAAAGCCGCATAGTTCTTCATTTTCTGGGAGCTGCGGAAGCCTGACTCACCCACGCCAGAGCCGGTGAGGATCGATGAATCCCGATACAGCAAGGTATAGTCGTCGCTGGCCGTATCGCGCGAATAGTTCGCGCCGATGGTCCATCGCACGGCATCGGCGGCGGAGTTGGAAAGCCGCAGCTCCTGGGAAAAGCCCCTGGCCTTGCCCCCGAAATTGCCGATGTCGAAATCCTCCAGCGCGACACCGTCCCCGTCGAACGCCATATCCTGGTTGTAACGGAAATAGGCGGTCAGCGAAGTCAGAGCGATGCTGTCGCTAAGCTCCAGATCTCCGCGGAAAATCGCCTGCCAGAACTTGTTGTCCGCATGGGGATCGAGCGCAGTCGTGAAATCGGCTGCCCGGGGCGTCTTCGGCGCCAGCGGATAGAATTCCACCGGAGTCGGCGCTCCCGGGAAGTTGCGGCGAAACTCGGAATATTGCGGCGCCTGGGGATCGCTCTTGTCGACCCAGCCGTTGAGATTGAACTGGAATTTCAGGCGATCGCTCGGCTCGAAATCGATGAGCATGCGCCCGGCATATACTTCCGTCTTCCCGTTCGTATCGGGGATGGTGTAGCCGCGCTGCCAATCGCCCGAATGCACCGCCTTGCCGGCCAGCCGGACCTTGACCTTGTCCGACAAAGGTCCGCTGACAAACATTTCGCCCTGAAAGGTTTCGAACCGACCATAGCCGATGCTTCCGCCCGCCTCCAGGCTGTCCGTCGGCTTTGCGGCGATGTAGTTGACCGCGCCGCCGGTCGAATTGTTGCCAAACAAGGTGCCCTGCGGCCCCTTCAGGACCTCGACACGCTCAAGATCGAAAGCCGTGTTGGTCGACAGAACTGGAAACGGCAGCGGCGCTTCGTCCAGATAGACGCTGACGCTGGGATAGGCGCCCAGAGTGGTTTCGTAGAAGCCGATACCCCGCAGCGTATAGACCGGCGTGTTGGATCCGCTGGTGGTGAACTGCAAACCGGGAACGATCTGCGACAGATCCGACAGGGAATTGATCTGCCTGTCCCTGAGAATGTCTCCGCTCAGGGCGGTTATGGCAAGGCCCACATCATTTATGCTTTGCGCCCGCTTCTGTGCCGTAACTATGATAGTATTGACATCATAATTATCGCTCACCGCTGCCGAACCGGCATCTTGCGCCAAGGCCGCTTGCGGGAAAAATATGCATATTGCCGTCAATGAAGCAGCACTGTTCAAGATTGACTTCATTACTTCCTCCCCCTTGCTCCCCCTTGAAAGATATACTTTCCAGGCTTGACATTTTCTCGGTCGGTTAACTGATCTACATCTTCTATTTTCAGGATATCGACGTCACTCGTGAGCGTCTTGACGCCTAACGACAGATGACGTGACGATACGCGACACCTGATGATGTTGTCGCCATAGGTCTGGTGCCGGGTTTCCGGATATATCCTGTTCGGGCGGAACGACGGTGCATGTCGCGCAAAGTCTATTCAGACCCTACGGAACCGGCCGGGATCGCAATCATCGTCACCGTCCCGTCAGGAGAGAAAGCATCCGTCATGGGCATCGCGTCCGATCCTGCCATCTGGCTGAGATCGTCGGTCACAGCCATTGGATCGTCGCTTTCGATCTCGTATATGGCGAGGGAATCCCAAGGGCTTTCCTGGGCATCGGAGCTCGCGGCAAGGCTTCCGCTCAATACTCCACGGATCAGCTTGAACCTGCGAGCGGATTTGATCTGGGGAAGCCTGACGCAATCTCCAAGATGCTGACCGTCGTACCATTTGTCGAATTCGTCGATCATGCCGGGGACAGCCCTGGTCAGCACCACATAGTAATAGGTCGCCATCTGCATAGCCTTGCTCTTGCTGGAGAGCCGAGTTTCCCGCCCTGCCGGCGCAAGTTCAAGCTCGTGCAGACGACAATTCGTTCGCTTCACGCGACAGCGATGTGGGATCACGGCCTTTCAATTCGGGCACAGCTCGGCAAGCTGGCGGTTACGGCCCGTTGGAACCGGCCTTGAAAGTCGCGAACATCCTGCCAAAGGCGAAAGGAACAGGACATCCCGATTTGGCCTTGGAATCTTTTCCAAGGGAACATGCGATTACAACCAATGGAAATTCCCGACATGACCGCGCCCAGCCAGCCGATCTGCGTCGCTGCGCTCTACAAGTTCTTCCCTCTCCGCGATTGCGGCAGGGCGCGCGGCGAACTGGCGAAACTGTGCTGCGCAAAGGGCGTCAAGGGCACGCTGCTGGTCGCCCCGGAAGGAATCAACGGCACCATTTCAGGCACGGACGACGCAATCGGCACAGTGCTGGAGCATATCCGCCAGTGGCCGGGCTGCGAGGATCTGGAAGTGAAGTTCTCGCGCGCGGAGGCCCAGCCGTTCCATCGCATGAAGGTGCGGATCAAGCGCGAGATCGTGACCATGGGCCAGCCCGAGATCGATCCGCTGCTGAGCGTGGGGCACTATGTCGCGCCGGAAGAGTGGAACAGCCTGATCTCGGAACCCGGCACCATCCTGATCGACACGCGCAATGACTACGAAGTCGCGGTGGGCACATTTCGGGGCGCCATAGACCCCAAGACCAGAACCTTTCGCGACTTTCCCGAATGGTTCCGGGCAGAGCGCGACAGGCTGCTGGGCGACGGCATCCCCCCGAAGGTCGCGATGTTCTGCACCGGCGGCATTCGCTGCGAGAAATCCACCGCCTTCCTCAGGGCCGAAGGACTGGACGAGGTCTATCACCTCCAGGGCGGAATTCTGAAATATCTCGAGACGATCCCCCCGCAAGACAGCCTCTGGCAGGGGGAATGCTTCGTGTTCGATCAGCGCGTGACGGTGGGCCACGGGCTTGCGCCCGGCAGCTATGCCTTGTGCCATGCCTGCCGGCGGCCGGTCAGCGACGACGATCGCGCTTCGCACCTCTATGAAGAAGGCGTCAGTTGCCCCGCCTGCCATGAGGAACGGACGGCGGAACAACGCGCGCGCTATCGCGAGCGCTTCCGGCAGGAGCGCCTGGCCATGGAGCGCGGCTCGGCGCATGTCGGCGCTACCCTGTAACAAGCCCGATAGGCTGATGCTCTACCGCTTTCGCGGAAGGCATCCTCCGGATTATCGCGACATCAAACGGTCCAGCAATTGGCGATTGCGGCGCAGATCGAAGGCCAGCCGCGAATAGCCCGACAGGTTGGCGCCGAGCGGATTGGGCTGCAACCGAAACGCATAGAGGGTCTTCGCATGCGCAAGCATCAGCACATCGACGATCGCGTCGCGGTTGATCTCGTAGACATCGCCCTTCTGCCTGCTCAGATCGTGCAAGGGGCGACCTTCCTCCGGTAACGAGGAGAAGGAATATACATCGGCATCGGGACATTCCGCGCGGATGAAATCCAGCACTTGCCGATTGTCCGTCGCCACGAATACCGGCCCCGCCAGCTTCCCTTTCAAGTCGGCGATCCCGGCCCGGTAATCGGTCTGATAATCGGTCGCCCTGACATGAAGCCCGGTAAAGGGCGCGCCGATCTCCTTCATGCGCCTGATCACCTCGAGCCGGAGCGCAGGATGCAACCGCATTCTTTCCAGAGCCTGCAGCGGAAACCGGCTGCGTCCCCAGGTATGGTGCACCAGCAGGGGATGATCGTGATCCCGGGTGAAATCGAAGGTCAGCGGTATTCCGGTGGCCTGATCGACCATCGGCCCGCATGGCTTGCCCGCAACCGCGACATATTCATGCAGGCGGCCCGACAGTTCCGCGGGATGCACCGGCAGCTTCGCCAAAAAGCGCCTGATTCCGGAAATATCGAGTACGAGGTTGCGCCTCAGGCTTCCGAAATAGTTCGAGAAGCGATCCCGAAAATATTCCGTGGTGGGATGGCTGGTATCGACCAGCACGATCCTGTTCCACTTGTCGGCATAGACGCAGCACGCGCCGATCTGGCAGAGCATATCGTAAAAGCCGCCCGCGGGCCGGCATAATAGAAACCGCTCTTTATGACGCATGATGTGCGGGTGGTTGCAGGCCCAGGTTGATTGCGGCCGCATACCGCTTCACCCGGGAGGGCCAACGCCCAACACATCCGGTTCGGCTCTACTTCAGCAGGCTGGTGCCATCTGATTTGCAAAACCCACGCATTCATGCGCCCTTATTGATCAGGAATGGATGTAAAGCACCCGCCATCCAGCCTGCTCTCGAAAATCAGTCCCGCACGGCGGCCCGGATGATCTTGCCGGTCAGGGTCTTGGGCAATTCCTCGACGATGTCGACGATCCGGGGGTATTTATAGGCGGCAAGGCGCTGCTTGCAGAACTCCTTGATCTCCTCGGGCTGGGCGGTGGCTCCGGGCTTGAGACTGACCACGGCCTTGACCGTTTCGCCCCGGTACTGGTCCTGCACGCCGACGACCGCCACTTCCCGCACCGCTGGATGGAGATAGATCACATCCTCCACCTCTCGCGGCCAGACCTTGTAGCCGGAGGCGATGATCATGTCCTTCTTGCGGTCGACCAGATAGATCCAGCCTTGCTCGTCGCGAAAGCCCATGTCCCCGGTCATGAACCCGAAGTCCCTCATGGCTTCCGCAGTTTCCTGCGGCTTGTTCCAGTAGCCGGGAACCACCCCGGGCCCCTGCGCCACAAGTTCCCCCACCTCGCCCACCGAGACTTCGCGCCCATCGCCATCCCGGAAGGTGATCAGCGTGCGATTGACGGCAATCCCCGTCGAAAGCGCGCCCGATTGCGGATCCACCGGGATGTCGGCGCCCACCGGCGCGGCGGTGATCGGTCCGCTGGTCTCGGTCAGCCCGTAGACATTGCCGATCCACAGGCCGCTCCGGTCGAAGAACTGCTGGCGCACCGCGGGCGGAATCGGCGCACCGCCGGAAAGAATGGCGCGGAAACTCGAAAATTGTTCCTTCCGGAAACCGGAATATCCGGTCAGGGCATTGAGGGCGGTGATCGCGCCGACAGTGAAGCTCGGCCTGTGCTCCACGACCGCCTCCAGCATCACTCTGGGCTCGAAGCGATAGTTCAATATCACCGTCGCCGCCGCGTCGATTGCCAGGAAGATATGGCCGGACAATCCGGTCACATGAAACAGGGGCGCCAGCGCAAGCACCGCATCGGTCTCGCGCAGATCGACCCAATCGCGATAAAACCGCGCGGCCGAAAACATGTTCGCATGGCTGATCATCGCCCCCTTGGGCCGTCCGGTAGTGCCGGAAGTATAGACCAGCATCGCCGTGTCATCGGCGTCGAGAGCGGCCCGTACGGCAATCTCCCCGGCCTTCGCCGCAAGAGCATCCTCGAACCGGTTTGCGCCGCGCAGCGGTCGATGGCGATGCGGATCGCCCAGCCAGGGGTCATTGCGCGTCTGCCAGTCGTGCGGAGACACGGCAAGGATGATGCCCGGCAGATGGGGATCTCCTTCCTCGGCCAGCAGGTGCAGGCTTTCATCCACCGTGCTGTCATGGCACACGATTGCGGAAGGCTGGCAATCCTCGAACAGGCCGGACAATTCGCGCGCCTTGTACATCGGATTGGCCAGGACGGTGATCGCGCCGATCTTCGCACAGGCCACGAGCACGATCAGCATGGCGGGAACATTCTGCAGGCAGGCCATCACGCGGTCGCCCTTGCCCACGCCATGCTCCCGCAGGAAGCAGGCCAGCGCATCGGTATCCTCGTCAAGCTGGCGGTAGCTGCGCGATCCATCGAAATAGCGATAGGCTGTGCCGCCAGGGTTGCGGCCCACCGCCAGATCGAACATTCCGGCCAGCGTCTCGGCAGTCTTCATTTGTGTCAGTCCCCACCCAGTCATGCCGGGCGTTCCCCGGCCCCGTGCCCAATCTCCTTCAAGGAAGGAAAAGCCGCGGTCAAGATTTGGCAAGGCCGGCAACGGCAGGATACAAGAAGGAATTGACCCGATCACGACAGATCGCACGGCAGGAGGCAAGATTGACTCAAATCCGGATCGAGAAGGACTCCATGGGAGAAGTGGCCGTTCCCGCCGATCGCTTGTGGGGGGCACAGACCCAGCGTTCGCTGGAGAATTTCCGCATAGGCGGCGAGGTCATGCCCCGGCCGATCATCCGGGCGCTCGGTCTCATCAAGAAATCCGCGGCGCGGATAAACGCTGAACTGGGGCAGCTTGCGCCCGAGCTTGCGGATGCGATCGTCGCTGCCGCCGGCGAGGTGGTGCGGGGCGATCTGGACGAGAACTTTCCGCTGGTGGTCTGGCAGACCGGATCCGGCACCCAGACCAACATGAACGTCAACGAAGTGATCGCGAACAGGGCCAATGTGCTGCTGGGCGGGAAGCCAGGCTCGAAAAGCCCGGTCCATCCCAACGATCACGTGAACATGGGACAATCCTCGAACGACACCTTTCCTTCCGCCATCCATATCGCATCCGTCACCGAACTTCGCGGACATCTGATTCCGGCGCTCGAACAGCTGCAGGCATTGCTGGCGGGCAAGGCCCATGCGTGGGCGCACATCGTCAAGATCGGCCGCACCCACACGCAGGATGCGACGCCCCTCACGCTCGGGCAGGAATTCTCGGGCTATGCCCGGCAGGTCGAAGCCGGGCTGGAACGGCTGCAGATCGCGATGGCCGGCCTCTATGAACTCGCCCAGGGCGGCACCGCGGTGGGCACCGGACTGAACTCGCCGCCGGGTTTCGGCGAAGCGGTCGCAATGGAGATCGGCAAGGAGACCGGATATCCTTTCATCTCCGCCCCGAACAAGTTCGAGGCGCTGGCAGCGCAGGATGCGCTGCTCTTCTGCCATGGCGCGATCAACACGCTCGCCGCCAGCCTGTTCAAGATCGCCAACGACATCCGCCTGCTCGGCTCCGGCCCGCGCTCGGGCCTCGGGGAGCTCGCCCTGCCGGAGAACGAGCCCGGCTCGTCCATCATGCCCGGCAAGGTCAACCCCACCCAATGCGAGGCCATGACCCAGGTATGCGGGCAAATATTCGGCAATCATGCAGCCCTGACCTTTGCCTGCAGCCAGGGGCAGTTCGAGCTGAACGTGTATCGCCCGCTGATGGCCTACAATTTCCTCCAGTCCGTCCGGCTGATGGGCGATGCGGCGCAGAGCTTCTCGGACCATCTCCTTGCCGGGCTCGAGCCGCGGATCGACAATATCAGGGCCGGCGTGGAACAGTCGCTGATGCTGGTCACCGCGCTGGCGCCGCGTATCGGCTATGACAAGGCGGCCGCGATCGCCAAGGCAGCCCATGAAACCGGGGTTACGTTGCGCGAGGCGGCCATCGCGAGCGGGGCCGTCACCGCCGCAGAATATGACCAGATGGTTCGTCCGGAAAACATGCTTGGGCCAAAAGGCGGTTGACATCGCGGGCGCGGCCTAAGACACGAGTATGCAATCCGTGTCTTAAAAACTTTTGCAACAGAAGTGGCCCAGATAAGTTGCTCGACTTGCAGTCGCCTGACTTACTTTGCGAGAGTGCGTCGTTCTCGCACCTGGGCCCTGCCGGACCAGGTACGGCCGGAACCGGAGGCATTCTGGGGGAGGATGGATGATGACGGCCGAGCCGCAGGCCAAATTGCGCCCCTCGACCGAGGAAACGCGCGTCAGGATAATCGAAGCCGCGGAACGCCTGTTCGGCGAACAGGGTATCGAGGCGGTTTCCCTGCGCACCATATCCGCGGCGGCAAGACAGCGTAACAATTTCAGCGTTCAGTATCACTTCGGTGACCGTCTGGGCCTTCTGCGTGCCATCTTCGAATATCGCGAAGCGGAACTCGACGCGATCCGCGAAAAGCTGGTGACCGAGGGTCGGAAGCGCGGCCAGCTGGGGGATATACGCTTTCTCCTGCGTGCCTGCTTCTACCCGGAATTCCGCCACTTCATGCAGAACAACGGATTGCCGTATATCCGGTTGCATTTCCAGTATCTCGCCAATCTGCGGCCGCGGGGCGTGCTTCACCCGATCGACTATGATTCCCCATCCAGCGTCTATCTGCGCGAGACAATGCATTGCATGCGCCAGAAGCTGCACTTCCTCAACGAGCAGCAGTTCGCGATGCGGCTGGAAGCGGTCGGCTCCATGTTTCTCGGCGCAATCATGCAGCATGCCGCGCGCCCCCAGGAACCCGCCCTGCACGCCGTGGTGCATTACCCTTCCCTGTTCGAAACCCTGCTGGAAATGATGGCGGTGGCCATCACCGTTCCGCCATGGGATTTCTCGGGAGACAGCTGAGCCGGAACGCGCCCGCATCGCGGCAGGACAACGGCAGCCTCATCCTACAAGGCAGTCAGTCCCCCATCGATGACATATTCGCTGCCGGTGACGAAGCCGGATTCATCGGACGCGAGATAAACCGCCAGAAGTGCGACATCGGCGGGTTCGCCGACACGACCGATCGGCACGGAGCCGCTGGCGACCTTTATCCCTTCTTCATCCAGCGAATCCGTCATCATCCGGGTCCGGATATAACCGGGATGGATCGAATTCACGCGGATTTTCCGGGCGCCATATTCGATCGCCAGCTGCTTGGTCAAACCGCGCACTCCAAACTTGCTGGCCGCATAAGCGACATTCGGCGTGCCGTAGATCGCCACGATTCCCGAAATCGACGACACATTGACGATGGAGCCGCCCCCGGCGCGAAGCATGGAGGGAATCACATGCTTGGAACCCAGAAACGCGCCCGTCAGGTTGACGGCACAGACCTTGAGGAAGTCGGCTTCGGAAAGATCGGCGCAAGCCTGGACAGGGCCAATGATGCCCGCATTGTTCACAAGTGCCGTGACGGGCCCAAACGCTTGCTCGCCGGCGGCGACAATGGCCTGCCAATCACCTTCACTTGCAACGTCAAGGCGATGGAAAATCGCAGAATCGCCCAGTTCTTCGGCAAGCGCCAGGCCTCGCGCCTCATCGAGATCGCCCAACACCACCTTCGCGCCTTCCGCAACGAATATTCGAGCATCGGTTTCACCCATTCCCTGGGCCGCACCGCTGATGATGGCAACCTTTCCCGTCAGCCTTCCCATTGCAAATCCTTCCAATTTTTCACACTCGCTCCTTCGCTAGATAGCCGACGGCGGGGCCGAACCAAGCAAAAAATCGAACACGCGACTTACATAAAGGGGGAAGAATGCGGAAAACCGCTTGATCCGAATCATGATCGGGTTAGAATGAGGCAATTGTTTTAAAAAACTCGGCGGCATGTTGACTCAGTCCGAGGTAACAATCGAGAGATTGGACGGGAGGAAAGGGAAGTGCAAGGCATGGAGACGGCTGCCCCCGGGGAAAACCTCGACAATATGGTCAGGAAACCGGAAAACGTGCCGGCGGAGTGCGTGATCGACTTCAACGTCCACCAGCCCATTCCTGATGGGAAGTCCGTGCACGAATTCTGGCGGGAATTGATCTCCCAGGCCTCGCGGCCGGTGATGTGGACGCCGCACAACGGCGGGCACTGGATCGTCATCGAGCCGGATCTTTGCGAAACTGTCCTGACCGATTCAGAGCATTTCTCGAGCAGAGTCGTCATCGTTCCCCGTGAACCGATGGGTGAAACCTATTCGAACTTCATCCCCCTTTCGCTCGATCCGCCCGAACACGCTCCCTATCGCAAGATCCTTAACGACAATCTCGGCCCCAAGCAGGTCAATCGCCTCAAGGAGGAAGTGTCCGGCCTCGCGGTCGAACTGATCGAGGGATTCCGGGCCAAGGGCCGTTGCAACTTCGTGCATGACTTCGCGGAGCAGCTTCCGGTCCGCATCTTCATGCGGCTGGTGAACCTTCCGGAAGAGGACTTGCCGAAGCTCAAGCATCTGGCCGATCAGTTCACCCGGCCTGACGGCACTATCGAATTTCCGGAAGTCGAGCGGCAGTTCAGGGACTATATCGGCCCCATCCTGCGCGAACGACGCGGCGGATCCGGCGATGACATGCTGACCAAGATGGCGAACGCGCAAGTGAACGGCCGCCCGCTGACGGACCTGGAAGCGGAGAACCTCAGCATCCAGGCTCTGGTCGGGGGTCTCGATACCGTAGTGAACCTGCTTGCCTATGTATTCTCGCACCTGGCAGTGAATGACGAATTGCGGCGGACGCTCGCCGCCGACCCTTCCAAGCTCGAAGAATCCATGAACGAGTTCCTGCGCCGGTTCCCGGTCGTGTCGGATTCCCGCGAAGTTCGCGAGGATGTGGAATTCGGCGGCGTCACCATGAAGGCCCGCGACATGGTCATGGCATCGACCATCGCAATCGCCATGAATGAAACCAGCAACGCCGATGCACTTGATTTCCGGTTCGACCGCAAATCCCGCCGCCATTCGGTGTTCGGTCGAGGCAATCACACCTGTCCCGGCATGTATCTCGCCCGGCTGGAGCTTAAGATGGTCCTGACCGAATGGCTCGCGCGCATTCCTGAATTTCGTTTGGCGGAAGGTACCAGCCTGACCTTCACCAGCGGCATCGTCGCTACAGTCGATCCTTTTGAACTGGAGTGGGATGTCTAGCGCAGCGTTCCCCGCAAGGGCGGCGGTTCTTCCGACGGCACTTCCGGGGGCATTCTCATCAAACTGATCAATATCCGCGACCTGGCTCATTCCTATTTCTCCAGGTCGATCGCAAGGAGAGGATTTCAAGCATGAAAGTCGGTATGTTCCAGACCCCGTTCGTGAGGCCCGAACGCGACGCAACGTCTGTTTTCGATTGGGCTATCCGCCAATCGGTGGTCGCGGACGAAGTCGGTTTCACCGAAATGTGGATTGGCGAGCACCTGACCCTGGATTGGGAAGGCATCCCCTGCCCCGAGCTAGTGATTGCAGGCGCCGCCCGGGTCACCAAGAACATCAAGTTCGGTCCTCTTGCCCACCTTCTGCCCTATCACCACCCCTCCACGCTCGCGATTCAGACAGCCTGGTTGAGCCAGATCCTGAAGGGACGCTACATGCTGGGCGTGGCGGCGGGCGCATATCCGACCGATGCCGCGCTCGCCGGCTTCAAGGATATTTCCACCAACCACGATCGCATGTTCGAAGCGATCGAGATCATGGAAAAGGTCTGGAAAGCCGTACCCTTCGATTTCGAAGGGAAATACTGGAACGCGGGCTATCCCGATCCGAATTCGCCTGGCGCGCATATGCGCGATACGCGCCCCTATGGCGGTGAAATGCCGATGGCGATGACCGGACTGAGCTCGCCGTCGCCCTCGATCAATTTCGCGGCCAAGCGCGGATGGATTCCGGCCTCGGTCTATGCCGGCAACAAGTTCCTGCGCACGCATTTCGAGGATTACGCGCGGATCAGCGCGGAAAACGGCTTCAAGCGCGATCGCTCGATTCATCGCGTCGTGCGCGACGTGGTGGTTGCGGAAACCGATGAGGCAGCACGCGAACTGGCGATCGAAGGCGGCCTGGGCCGGGCCTGGAAGGAATATCTCAAGCCCACCTATGAGCGGTTCGGCATCCTGGCGGAGCTCATGCCCGACAAATCGATCAATCCGGCTGACGTCGATTCCGAATATCTGGCGGACCATGTCTGGATCGTCGGCTCGCCATCGACCGTGATCAAGAAGTTCGAAAACTGGTTCGACGAGCTTGGCGGCCCCTTCGGAACCCTTCTGATCTACAGCCACGATTTCATCGACAATCCCGGGCCCTGGGAAGAATCGATGCGCCTGCTTGCCCAGGAAGTGGCGCCCAAACTGCCCTGAATCGAACAGAAAAAAGAGGGACGAAAATTCATGGGAAGGCTTTCGGGGAAAGTCGCGATCGTAACGGGCGCTGCCCAGGGCATGGGGGAATCCCATGCCCGCACCTTCGTTCGCGAAGGCGCGAAAGTCGTCCTGACCGATATCAATGCAACGGACGGGGAACGTATTGCAGGCGAATTGGGCGATGCCGCCCATTTCATGCAGCATGACGTTGCCCAGTCCAACCAATGGAGTGCAGTCGTGGCCGAAGCGGAAAAGCGTTTTGGCCCGGTCAATGTGCTCGTCAACAATGCCGGCATCATCGGGCCGGTCCATGAAGAGTTCATCTTTCCGGAAGCGGATTTCCGGAAGGTCTTCGAGGTCAACGAGCTCGGCGTATTCCTGGGCATGTGCGCCGTCATTCCGACCATGAAGAAGAATGGTGGCGGCTCGATCGTCAACATCTCGTCCATCGCCGGCATCACCGGCCCGGGGGCATCATCGAACGCAGCCTATGTGGCCACCAAGTTCGCGGTCAGAGGGATGACGAAATACGCGGCGGTCGTGCACGGAAAGGACAAGATCCGCGTAAACTCCGTGCATCCGGGCGTGATCCTGACACCGATGATGGCAGCAGTTCTCGATCCGGAAGGTGGAGAAATGGCTGGTGCAATCCCCCTCGGGCGAATGGCTCAGCCGTCCGAGGTTTCCAATCTGGTTCTGTTCCTCGCCTCCGACGAGGCGTCTTACATCTCGGGCGAGGAGCACGTGATCGATGGGGGGCTGCTGGCAGGGTAGTGAATTACGAATACCGATCGACCGACAATTGATGCGGCGATCGCAACAAGGGAGGTAATCTAATGAAATACCATAATGCTCTATTGGGCTTTGCGTCCGTTACGGCTTTGGCCTGCGGCACGCAGGCGGCCATCGCGCAGGAGGAAGCGCCCAGCAGCTATGGCGTCGGCGAAATCGTCGTCACCGCGCAGAAGCGTCAGGAATCCGTGAACAAGGTCGGCATGTCGATCACCGCGCTCGCGGGCGACCAGTTGGTCAAGCAGAACATCGTGACCGCGGGCGAACTCGTGAAGGTGGTGCCAGGCTTCACCTTTACGGAAGCTCCGCGCGGTTCACCGGTCTTCGCCATCCGCGGCATCGGCTTTGACGATTCCACCGTGGGTTCGGCCTCGACCGTGGCGCTCTACACAGACGAAGTTCCGATCTCCTTTCCGATGGAAGCCCGCTTCCCAACGCTCGACCTCGAACGCGTCGAAGTGCTGAAGGGACCGCAGGGAATTCTGTTCGGGCAGAACTCCACCGCAGGCGCGATCAACTTCATCGCCGCCAAGCCGACGGATGAATTCCGTGCGGGCTTCGACGGCAGCTTCGGCCGCTTCAACCACATCCAGGCCAGCGGCTTCATGAGCGGACCGCTGACGGATACCCTCAAGACCCGTCTCGCCGTCATGGGCCAGAAGTCCACCGGCTGGCAGACCAACAACTGGGTGCGGGGCCAGCAAGGCCTTGAATATGTCGATCGTGCCAATCTGGCGCTCGGCACCGTTCCGGTCACGCTGGGCCGTGACTACCAGAACAAGCTGGGCGCAAAGCGCGGCTTTGCGGCACGCTGGATCACCGAATGGGAACCCACGACCGACCTGAAGATCACCTTCAACGTCAATGGCTGGGTCGACAAGTCTGATACGCAGGCCGCGCAGTTGCTCTATTCATTCCCGCTGCAGGTTCCGTTCCCCTACATTCCGTACAGCTATTACCCCACCCCGCCGCGCAATGCGCGCTCGGCCGACTGGGATCCGTATATCAACACAAACCGGCTGCCGGCCTCGGTCGGGAAGCAGGAAAGGCTGCGTCGCGACGACAGCTATATCCAGGCGTCAGGGCGCATAGATTATAACCTGACTGAAAATCTCGTCCTGACTTCGATCTCGTCCTACAGCCGCTACAAGCAGAACTACGGCATGGACGTCGATGGCACGGCGCTCAGCAACTTCGCCATCGGCGACAGCGCCCGCGCCCGTACCTTCAACCAGGAACTGCGCATCGCGGGCGACTATGATGACCTGAAATTCATCATCGGCGCCAACTACATGAAGTCCAAGACGCAGCAATATAACCGGTATTATGTGGACGAATCGTCGGTCTATGTCGGCTTCATCAACAACACGGACTCCGGTGCGTTCTTCAAGCAGCCGATCCGGGACATCGCGGCATTCGCCAATGTCGATTACACGATCGGTCTCCTGACGCTGCATGCCGGTGTTCGCTACACGGAAGACAAGCGCAGCTACACCGGCTGTACGCTCGACTATGGCGATGGCGTTCAGGCGAATGCCTTCAATATCGTCATTCCGGGTCTGAACGCAGCGAAGGGCGTGCCTGCAGGACAGGAGTTGCCGAACATCCAGCCCGGCGGATGTACCTCCAGCAACGTTCTCACCAAGGCGGACTATGTAAGCCCGACCAATCCCAACGGCGAATATTTCTCGCCGGGTCTGGCCCATTTCGAGCTGAAGGAAGACAATATCAGCTGGCGTCTCGGCGCGGACTTCCAGGTCACGCCGACCACCATGCTCTATGCCAACGTGTCGAAGGGCTACAAGTCGGGCAGCTTCCCGGCGGTCAACGTCGCCAGCAACCTGCAGCTCGAAGGGGTGAAGCAGGAATCGGTGCTTGCCTATGAAGCGGGTATCAAGGCTGGTCTGCTCGACCGTCGCGTTCAGCTGAACATCGCGGGTTTCTATAATGATTACCGCAACAAGCAGCTTCGCGGCCGCATCCTGGATCCGTTCGGCTTCTTCGGCGTGCTGGACAAGCTGCTCAATATTCCGAAGTCTCGCGTGTACGGTGCGGAAGCCTCGCTGCAGATCGCCCCGACCCAGGGTCTCAACCTGAATTTCGGCGGCACTTATGTGAACACCAAGGTCACGCGCGATTTCTTCGCCTATGACCCGGTGGGCAACCTGATCAACTACAAGGACCTCACCTTCCCGCACACGCCGAAGTGGAACTTCACCGCTTCCGCGGATTACGAAACGCCGATCAACGACAAGCTGAATATCTTCATGGGCGCCAGCATGCTCTATCAGAGCAAGACCATCGGTTTGTTTGCGCGGCCGGAAGAAATTTCGCAGGTCGATCTGGATCCCACCCAGTTCCCTGGCGTGAAGGTTCCCGGCGATGCGTTCAACAAGAAGGCTTACACCACAGTCGATGCCCAGCTCGGTGTCGCTGCGGAAGACGGCCAGTGGAGAGCGTGGATCTGGGGCAAGAACATCTTCAACACCTACTACTGGAACAATGCGACCCAGTCGTTCGACTCCATCTATCGCCTTACTGCAATGCCGGCGACATACGGCGCTGCAGTATCGTTCCGCTTCTGATGTCTTGCTTCCGCTCGCTTCCGTCAGGGAGTGAGCGGAGCATGACCTGGATGAAGGGAACCTTCAGGCAAGGGACATCCTGCCTGATGGCCAGGGGCCTCTCAAGCTCAATGAGGGATGTGCGAGAGGCCCTACACCCCCCGTTTTCGGGGGGTGTTTTTTTGGCCCACGAACCCGAGGCCGCCTGCTATGCATAAAAAGGGGGGGGATCGAGGAAATTGACTTGCATCAATGCCGGGACGGTCAGAGAATTTCACTTCCAAGCCAATACCCTTGTCCGCTGTTCGAGAGACGAGGCGGGCAGTTGATCTGACAAAAGGATGGGATTGGTGGAAGCTTCGGAAAATTCATCGAACGTCGACGTGCTCGACGCAATCGTCCTCGGCGGCGGTTTCGGCGGGATGCACATGCTCTATCAACTGCGGGAGCTCGGTTTCAAGGCGATTGCGCTGGAGGCCGGCAGCGACGTTGGCGGTGCTTGGTACTGGAACCGCTATCCCGGTGCGCGCTGCGACGTGGAAAGCCTGGTTTATTGCTACTCCTTCTCGCCGATCATCGATGCCGAATGGAAATGGTCGGAACGCTATTCCGCCCAGCCGGAGATCCGGCGCTACATGCGCTTCGTGTGCGATCGGCTCGATCTGAGGAAAGACATTCGTTTCAACTCGCGGCTCGTAAAGGCGGCGTTCGACGAGACGACCAATATCTGGACCCTCGAGACCGAGAACGGCGACACCTACAAGGCGCATTTCTTCATTTCCTCCGCAGGCCCGATCTCGGCGCCCATCTGGCCCGACATTCCCGGAAGGGACAAGTTTCAGGGCGAACTCTATCACAGTGCGCTTTGGCCCAGGGACGAGGAGCCGGATTTCACCGGCAAGCGCGTGGCGGTGATCGGCACAGGTTCGTCCGGAACCCAGATCATCCCGCTCGTGGCAAAGCAGGCGGCGAAGCTTACTGTGATGGTCCGCACACCCAATCTGTACATGCCCGCCAAGAACCGCCCGCTTACCGACGAGGATTATGAGCGTTGGGAAAAGGTGCGCGACAACGTGCGCCGGCGTATGCGCACGTTCGAGATCGTGGGTTCGGGCGATCTCTTCATGGAAGAGGAACTCATCCAGATCCGGAACCGCGCGGGTGCCGACTTCACTCCGGAACAACGCCGCGAGATTCTGGAACGCCGCATGGAGCATGGCGGGGCAACCGTGCCCCGCGCCTTTACCGATGTCGTCACCAATCATGAGGTGAACGACCAGATCAGCGAATTCATCCGGGAGCAGGTTACGCAAGCCGTAAACGATCCGGAAACCGCCGCCATCCTGACGCCCGCCGATGTAGCCTATGGCACGAAACGCATCACGGTGGGGACCGACTACTACGAAACCTACAACAGGGACAATGTCGAGGCCATCGACGTCAAGGCCACGCCGATCGAACGGTTTACCGAGAAGGGCCTGGTGATCGGCGGCGAGGAAATGGCATTCGACGCCATCATCTGCGCGTCCGGCTTCGATGCCGTTACCGGCGCGCTGACCGTGATCGATATCCAGGGTGAAGGCGGCCAGACGATCAAGGATACGTGGCACGACAATTGCGACACCTATCTGGGCCTGGGCGTCGCGGGCTTTCCCAACCTGCTGATCATCGGTGGGCCCGGCAGCCCTTCGGTGCTGGTCAATGTGGTGGTCTGCAACGAATATCAGGTCGAATGGATTTCCGATCTGCTGCAATACATGCGCAAGAACGGTCTCGATCGTGTGGACGTCGATCCGGAAGCGCAAAAGCGCTGGGGCCAGAAAGTCCGCAACGTGATCAAGGGCACCGTGCTCGAAAAATCCAGGAGCTGGTATGTCGGCGCCAATGTGCCGGGCAAGGCTCAGGGCATTCTGGCTTACGCGGGCGGGCTGCATAACTACATTCAGGCCTGCGATGAAGTGGCAAGGGAAGGATATTCCGGCTTTCATTTCTCCAGCGAAGCCAAGGAAGGCTGAGCACGAAACTTCATCCGGCGTATTGCACTTCCGTTCCGTCCTCGTTCAAATACGGCTGATAAAGACAGCCCAGACATCCAACAGCCGGAGAGGATTGCAGCATGCCGCCGATGACGTTCGAAAATGATGTGGTCATTGTAACCGGCGCCGGGCGCGGACTGGGCCGTGAGCATGCGCTTGCTTTCGCCCAACGCGGCGCCGCGGTCGTGGTCAACGATCCGGGCGTGAGCATGGACGGCACCGGCGGCGGGGAAAGCGTCGCGCAGACCGTCGTGAACGAGATCGTTGCCGCGGGCGGCCGCGCGGTGGCGGATATGAACTCCGTGGCCACGGAGGAAGGGGCGGTAGCCATTGTCCAGACCGCGCTGGACAATTTCGGCACGCCCACCGTGCTGGTGAACAATGCGGGCACGATCCAGTTCGCGGAGCTGGCCGATATCAGCATCGAAAACTGGAAGCGTATGCTCTCGATCACGTTGGACGGCACTTTCCTGATGTCCCGTGCCGTCTGGCCGCATTTCAAGGCCGCCAATTATGGGCGCATAGTCAGTACGACCTCGAACGCAGGCTTTGCCGGCAACGAAACCCTGACCCATTATGCGGCCGCCAAGCTGGGCGTGGCGGGCTTCACCCGCGCTTTGGCGCGTGAAGCGGTGGACACCGGCATCAGGGTCAACGCGATCGCGCCCATGGCGGTCACGCGGATGAACCGGGATGCATTCTTCGGAGGCGCCGAAGCGGAAGGGGACAGCGACTGGCGCGAGGATATCCGCGCGGGCAAGCTGCCGATGGGCCCTGCCTCGATCATTTCGCCCGCCGTGTTGTGGCTGGCGCACCGCTCCACCGATATCAACGGTGAAATATACAGCACCTCGTCCGGCAAGGTCGCGCGGGTCGCCTTCGTGGTGGGCGAAGGCTATTTCAATCCCGACCACACGCCGGAAGACCTGCGGGATAATGTGGAACGCATCCGGACCCTGGGAGATTTCCTCGATCCGACGTCAACGGTGGACGAGTTGATGCTCATTCCGCGCCTGTTCCAGAGCGAGGGCGCGACGATCGATTGAGAGGATATTGCCTTGCGATGGTCTTTCCCGGGTAAAATTGCCGGGAGGAACCCAATCCATCTTGCTCCGGACCGAGAAAAATAGAATTGTCGCGCGCTTCGCCACCCCATGGGGGATAATGATAATTCGGATGCCTGAGTAACCGCCAATGACCACCCTGTCAGCCGCCCATCCCGCCCTGGACCAGCCCTGGCGGCATCAATTCGAACCGTTTCTGGTCGAGCTGCTGGATCGGAAATACGCCCGCCAAGGCAAGCGCCGTTATATGCCCCGCAATGCGGCAGAAGTCGCGGAGCGGCTCGACGCGTTCCTCCAGGCGCAGGGTGAAACCCGACGGACCCGCAATGTGCGGCGCATGGGCGGCGGCGCCTCGAAGGAACAGTTCTGCTTCGACCTGGAAAGCGCCGACGGTTCCTCGGACCTGATGGTCTTGCGGATGGATCCGCTGGAAGGCATCGTCGAAACTTCCCGCGCGCGCGAAGCGGAAGTGCTTGATGCCATACAGGGAACTGTCCCGGCGCCCCGCATAGCATGGGTCGATCCGGAGGGCGCTTATATGGGTCAGCCAGCAATGATCGCGCATTTCATCGGGGGCGTGACCAAGCCGACCAAGGGCAGCGGCGGGCCCTCAGGGCTGGGCATCCGGTTCGACAGCGAAGTCGGCGAAGCGCTGACTCCGCAATATGTCGGCAATCTGGCCGCAGTCCATGCGCTGGATCTTGCCAACCTCGACTTGCCCCGGTTCGATATGCCCAGGCCCGGCACGGAGACGGCGCTCTGGCAGCTCAATTACTGGTCGCGCGTGCTGGCGGACGACGGCATCGACGCCTCTCCGATCCTCAATTATGCGCAATATTGGCTGAGGCAGAACCTGCCGGTTTGCGAAAGGCCGGTGCTGCTGCATGGCGACTACCGCCTGGGCAACTTCATGTATGACGAAGACAGCTTGCAGATGACGGCCATCCTCGACTGGGAGCTTTCCCATATCGGGGATTACCACGAGGATGTTTCCTATTCGCTGGAGCCCTTGTTCTGCTCGAAGGATGCGGAAGGCAATTGCCTGATCTCGTCGATGATGAGCGTGGACCGCTTCCTCCATCTCTACACGGAGCTGTCCGGCAACGTCATCGATCCCGCCACGCTGCATTGGTATCGAGTCCTGAACAGCTACAAGCTGGCCGTGATGAACCTTTCCTCCGGCATTCGCGCCGCGCGGGACGGCACCAATCATCAATGCGCCTTCCTGGCATTTCTGTCCGCAAGCGGCACCGCAATCGCCGCATCGCTGGCCAAGCTGCTGACCGGAGAAATCAAATGACGCCGGGCATCGACATCCGTATCCAAAGCATCATCAACGGGTTGAACGACGTGATCTTCCCGGCCGTCGATCCCAAGGAATCCCTGGCTGCCGAGCAAAAGGGCATGATCATTGCCCAGCTCGAGCTCATCCTGAAGCAGCTTCCCTTGATGGACCGGTATCATTCGCTTTGCCGCGACGACATGCGGCAGTGCGCCCAACGCATGCTGGCCGGTGCAACAGGCGGCGCAGCGACCATGGCTGCATGCGAAACCCTGAAGGAAATGCTGGCGACACCGGCTGACAATCCCCGGGACGATTACAATCGGGTCGGCAATGCGGTGGATGCCCTGATTGCCGCCATCGGGCAGGATGGCGATGCGAGCTACCGGGCACGGGCCGATGCCATCATGCTGGGACTGGCGGATCGACAGATCTGGCGGGACCGGGTCTGGTCGGCCGATCTCGGGTTCGATCCCTATCCGGCAGAGCTTTGTTCGATCGAGGATATGGCGACCGGCAAGGTCGCTCCGCCCAGCAGCAGGAACTGACATGAAGATCACGAATACCGCCGATTATCTGCGGGTTGCGCAGCACACGCTCGAAACCAAGATCGCGCCGGAGATGACCTCCAGCGACGGCCAGGCGGCGGCTGCGATACTGGGCCGCGTGCTGGCGGAATTGCGCCGCCGCGAGGAGGTCTCCGCACCGTCCCTTGCTGCCAGCGTGGCGGTGGCACGACAACTCGCCGAAAAGCTCCGCGCGCTGGCTGCGGATAGCGGCATCGCCGTGCCGCCAGTTTCCGCGCGGACAGACGAAGCAAGCGATTTCTCCTCACTGGCGCGGCAGCATGCAGCGCTCACGGAAGAAATCGAAGTGATCTCGTCGGCCCTCGCCAATGACCGGGAAAAGCTCAAGGACGAGGCCGCGCAGGACAGGCTGAGCGCACTGCTGCTCGAGGTCGGGCAATGGGATGAGGCCTTTCCCTCGGCCCAGCGGACCATCGCTCTGCCTGCGGCGCCGGAAGCACCGCCGTTGCCAGGCGGGCCACTGACGCAGGACTTGCTCCAGGCCTTCCTGCAAACGGTTCATCCCGATGGAGACAAGCTTGAAGTCGTGGAATTCAAGCCCATCCCGGGCGGCTTCGGCAAGCAGACCTCACGCGCGACCTACAGGGACGGATCAGGCACCGAGTATCTCGTGATCATCCGCAAGTCCGATCCGACCCCGATGGCGCGCAAGGGCGCATTCCTGGTCGACTATGAGTTTCACCTGCTGCGCGATGTCTACAAGGCCGGTATCCTGCCGATGGCCGAGCCGCTCTGGCTGGCGAAGGACTTCCCCGGCGTGGACGCGGATTTCTACGTGATGTCCGCCCTGCCGGGCGCGGTGCCCAGTTCTTTCCTGGGGGCGGCCTCGGCCACCATTCCGGAAGAGATCATTCTCGACATGGCGGAAAAGATGGCCAGGCTTCACCAGATGGAACTGTCGCACCTGTCGGACTATCTGGCCGCCTATGACAATCCCGCGGTGCTGAATGATACCATCGAAGGCTGCTATCGCCGCCTGATCGCCGAATGGAAGGACTATTACGAGCAGAACAATCATCTGCCTTCGCCCTTCGTGGTCTATCTGCTGGACTGGCTGGCCCGCAACGTTCCCGCAAACCACGCAAAACCCGTGCTGGTGCATGGCGATTTCAATGTCCACAACGTGCTGGTGGACAATGGCAGGATCACCGGGGTGCTCGACTGGGAATGCTCGAACATCGGCGCGCCGGAACAGGACCTCGCCTATATCCGCCCGATCATTTCCCAGCATATCGACTGGGACCGCTTCATCGACCATTACGAAGCCTCGGGCGGGCGCAAGATAGATCGCGGCGCGATGGATTTCTACATGGCCTTTGCCGCCATGCGCCTGTGCGTGATCTTCAACAAAGGCGTGAAAAATCTGCAGGACGGCGTGAACAGCGACATTCGCTATGGGATCATCGACCTCGATCTGACGCCGGAATTCATGAAGCAGGCGCTGGCCTGCACGCTGAGCAAATAGATCACGGTACAGCTAGTGTCGCAGATAGGCATGTTTGCGTCGCTCTGAGATAAGCCTGGCAGGGCAGCCAAGGATAGTATCGCCGCCAAGCACTTGTTCCGGCGGCGGCTCTATCCATGCGCTATTCCCTCTTCACCCTCGCCCGCCAGGCGCTATCCGGCCACAAGGGCTGGCGCCCCGTCTGGCACGACGCCGAACCCGCCGAGGCCTATGACATCGTGATCGTGGGCGGCGGCGGGCACGGCCTGGCGACGGCCCATTATCTCGCCCGCAACCACGGCATCGCCCGCGTGGCGGTGGTGGAGAAAGGCTGGATCGGCGGCGGCAATGCCGGGCGTAACACCACCATCATCCGCTCGAACTACGGCCTGCCCGGCAACGAGGCCTTCTACGAATGGTCGATGAAGCTGTGGGAAGGGCTGGAGCAGGACCTGAACTACAACGCGATGGTCAGCCAGCGCGGCATCGTCAATTTCTACCACTCCGATGCCCAACGCGATGCCTATGCAAGGCGCGGCAACGCCATGATCCTGCATGGCGCGGATGCCGAGCTGCTGGACCGCGATGCGGTTCGCCGCATGGCGCCCTTCCTCGATTTCGACAATGCGCGCTTCCCGATCATGGGCGGGCTGCTGCAGCCTCGCGCCGGCACCGCGCGGCACGATGCCGTGGTGTGGGGCTATGCCCGCGCAGCGTCGGCGCGCGGGGTGGACATCATCCAGAATTGCGAAGTCACAGGCTTCCTGCGCGACGCCAGCGGCGCGGTGACCGGCGTCGAGACCACGCGCGGCCCGATCCGCGCGGGCAAGGTCGGGCTGGCGGTGGCGGGCCATTCCTCCCATGTCGCCGCCCTGGCGGACATCCGCCTGCCGATCGAGAGCCATGTGCTGCAGGCCTTCGTCAGCGAAGGGCTGAAGCCAGCGATTCCCGGCGTGATCACCTTCGGGGCGGGCCATTTCTACGTCAGCCAGTCCGACAAGGGCGGGCTGGTGTTCGGTGGCGATATCGACGGCTACAATTCCTATGCCCAGCGCGGCAATCTGCCGGTGGTGGAGGATGTCTGCGAGGGCGGCACGGCCTTGATGCCGATGATCGGGCGGGCGCGCATCCTGCGCTCCTGGGGCGGGATCGTCGATATGACGATGGACGGCTCCCCCATCATCGACCGTTCGCCGGTGGAAGGGCTCTATCTCAACGCCGGCTGGTGCTACGGCGGGTTCAAGGCAACCCCCGCATCGGGCTGGTGCTTCGCCCATTTGCTAGCGACCGGAAAGCCGCATGAAACCGCCGCCGCCTTCCGGCTGGACCGCTTCGCCAGCGGGTATCTGATCGACGAAAAGGGCGTCGGCGCCCAACCCAACCTGCATTGAGGAGAACTTCGAGATGCGCATTCCCTGCCCCTATTGCGGCGAACGGAGCTCCGGGGAATTCGTCTATCGCGGCGATGCCGCGCCGATGCGGCCCGAGGGGGCAGAAGGCCTGTTCGACTATGTCTATCTGCGCGAGAATCCGGCGGGGCCGTTGCGCGAGCACTGGTATCACGCGCAAGGCTGCCGCAACTGGATCGAAGTGACGCGGGACACGCGCACCCATGTCATCAGCGGCGGGGGGCCGGCGCGGGAGGCGCGGCGATGAGCAGGCTGGCCCAGGGCGGGCTGATCGACCGCTCCCGCGCGCTGAGCTTCACGTTCGACGGGCGCAACTATGGCGGACTTGCGGGCGACACCCTCGCTTCCGCGCTGATCGCCAACGGCGTGAAGCTGGTCGGCCGCTCGTTCAAATATCACCGCCCGCGCGGCATCCTGACCGCAGGCCCGGAAGAACCGAACGCGCTCGTCACGCTACACAGCGGCGCCAGAACGGAACCTAATAGCCGCACAACCACCATAGAACTGTTCGAGGGGCTGCAAGCCAGCAGCCAGAACCGCTGGCCCAGTCTCAAGCTCGATCTCCTCGCGATCAACCAGCTCACATCGCCGCTCTTCGTCGCGGGCTTCTACTACAAGACCTTCATGTGGCCAGCCCGCTTCTGGGAGAAGCTGTACGAGCCGCTGATCCGCCGCGCGGCGGGGCTGGGCAAGCTGTCCATACTGCCCGATCCGGACAGCTATGACCGGGAACACGGCTTTTGCGACCTGCTGGTGATCGGCGGTGGCCCCGCCGGGCTTGCCGCCGCGCTCACGGCGGGCCGGGCCGGGCTGCGCGTGATCCTGGCCGAGCAGGACATGCGCCCCGGCGGACGGCTGCTGGCGGAGCGGCATGAAATCGGCGGCATGTCCGGCGCGGCGTGGGCCGAGGCAATCGCGGCGGAACTGGCCGCCCTTCCCAATGTCCGCCTCCTGACCCGCACATCGTTGTTCGGAGCCTATGACGGCAATGAATATGGCGCTATCGAGCGGCTGGGCGACCATCTGCCCGCCTTGCCGGAAGGCCAGCCCCGGCAGCGGCTGTGGAAGATTGTGGCCCGCCACGCGATCCTGGCCAGCGGCGCGATCGAGCGCCCGCTGGTGTTCGGCGGCAATGACCGGCCCGGCGTGATGATGGCATCGGCCGTCTCCGCCTATGTCAACCGCTTCGCCGCCCTGCCCGGCCAGCGCGCGGTCGTCTTCACCACCACCGACAGCGGCTGGCAGGCCGCGCGCGATCTGCTGGACGCGGGCGTGCAGGTAGCCGCCATTGTCGAAGCGCGCCCGCATGGCCCGGCCTTCGCCAGCGATCTGCGCGCGCGCGGGGTGAAGATCCACACGGCATCCGCCGTTACCGATATGCGCGGGCGGATTGCCAGGGCGGTCGATATCGTGGATCGCGCAGGAAAGCGCCACACCCTGGCCTGCGATCTGGTGGCGATGAGCGGCGGCTGGAACCCGGATATCGGGATCGGCACGCATCTGGGAGCCAAGCCGGTCTGGTCCGACGCCATCCATTCCTTCGTGCTGGATAGCGCGCCGCCGGGCCTGATCGCTGCCGGTTCCGCCGCCGGACTGTTCCCGCTCGAGCAAGTACTGGCCGATGGCACGCGGAAAGCGCAGGCGATTGCCGAAGCGCTGGGCCGCACCGTCCAAGCCCCGGCATGGCGGACGAGCGAGGACACCGCCGATCTGGCCCCGCTGTGGCAAGTCGGCGCGCACAAGGGCAAGGCCTTCGTCGATTTCCAGAACGACGTGACCGACAGTGATGTCGCGTTGGCCGCGCGGGAAGGCTTCGTCTCGGTCGAGCATCTCAAGCGCTACACCACGCTGGGCATGGCGACCGATCAGGGCAAGACCGGCCAGCTCAACGGGCAGGCGCTGCTGGCGGCCGCCGCCGGCAGGACCCTGGCCGAAACCGGCACGATCCGCCCGCGCCCGCCGCACCATCCCGTCGCCATCGGGGCGATGGCCGGGCACCATCGCGGCGCGCATTTCCGGCCCGAACGCCGCACCGCCAGCCATGACTGGGCCGTGGAAATAGGCGCAGTCTTCACCGACGCCGGCTTGTGGAAGCGGGCGCAATATTTCCCCCGCCCCGGGGAATCCGGCTGGCTGGAAAGCGTCAATCGCGAAGTGACGGCGACCCGCAACGGCGTCGGCATTTGCGATGTCTCCACGCTGGGCAAGATCGACATTCACGGGCCGGACGCGGGCGTCCTGCTGGACCGGCTCTATATCAACAGCTTCTCCACTCTTTCCGTGGGCAAGGCCCGCTATGGCGTGATGCTGCGCGAGGACGGCTTCGTGATGGACGACGGCACTACCACCCGCTTCGCCGAGGATCGTTTCTTCATGACCACCACCACCGCCAATGCGGCCCGGGTGATGCAGCATGTGGATTTCGCGCGGCAAGTGCTGTGGCCGGAACTGGACGTGCAGGCCGTGTCCGTGACCGAGCAATGGGCGACTTGTGCCGTCGCCGGGCCGCAATCGCGCGCGCTGCTACAAGACGCCTTCCCCGGTCTCGATCTGGCGAACGAGAGCCTGCCCTATATGGGCGCGGCCGAATACCGCTGGGGCGCCAGCGCGGCGCGAATCTTCCGCCTCTCCTTCTCGGGCGAGCTGGCCTATGAGGTCAGCGTCCCGGCCGATCAGGGCGAGAGGCTGGTGCGCCATCTGTTCGCGGCGGGCCGGGCGTTGGGCGTCGTCCCCTATGGCACCGAGGCGCTGGGAGTAATGCGGATCGAGAAGGGCCACCCCGCCGGGAACGAACTCAACGGCCAGACCACCGCCGCCGATCTCGGCATGGGCCGGATGATGTCGAAAAAGAAGGACTTCATCGGTAGGATCATGGCGCAACGGCCCGGCCTTGCCGATCCCGCCCGGCCCGCGCTGGTCGGCCTCAAGCCGGTGGACAAATCCCATCGCCTGCGGGCGGGCGCGCATCTGCTTGCGCCGGGAGCGGCGCCAGTGGCGGCCAATGACCAAGGCCATGTCACTTCCGCCGCCTGGTCCCCCACCCTGGGCCACTCCATCGCGCTGGGCCTGCTAGCCAATGGAAGGGAGCGCCATGGCCAACGGATAATCCTGCACGATCCCGTGCGCGGAGGCGATGTGGAAGCGGAAGTATGCGCCCCGGTGTTCGTCGACCCCGAAGGAGAACGCGTGCGTGGCTGAAACCCTGCTGATCGAGCAAAGGACCGGCCTCGCCCTTGCCAGCGTGAAGGCCCGCAAGGGGGCAAGCACGCGGGATCTGGGCAAGGCATTCGGCCTGCCCGACTTGCCGGAGGGGCCTCGATCCGCGCGGATCGACAGCCTGTCCTTCTGGGGAACCGCCCCCGGCACATGGCTGGCGATTGCGGACCGGTTCGATCCGGACTGGCCCCAGCGGCTGGAACAGATCGCGGGCCGGTTGGCGTCTATCTCCGACCAAACCGGCAGCTATGTCCTGTTCCGCCTTTCCGGCAACGGCGCGCGGACCCTGCTGCAACGCGGGGCGGCGGTGGATCTCGACCCGCAGGTCTTCCATCCCGGAAGCGTCGCCACGACGGCAATCGCCCATATCGGCGCGATCATCCATCGCGACGAGGCAGGCTATGATGTCGCGGTGTTCCGCAGCTATGCCGGAAGCTTTCGGGACTGGCTCGATAGCGTGGCCGCCACGGTCTGAACCGAAGCGCTCAACAATCCAGCGTGGCGGACCGCTCCCACTCCGTCAGGTGGCGTGCATAGTCGTTCCACTCGGCATGCTTGAGCTTGAGATAGGCTGGCACCAGCACGCCGAGCGCACTGCCCAGCACTTCGGATCCTTCCAGCGCGCGCAGCGCATCCAGCAGGTTGAGCGGCAGCTTCTTCACATCGCCCAGCGTGTGCCCGTCGGTGTACATGTTGATGTCGAGCCGTGGCCCGGGGTCGCGGCCCGCCTCCATCCCGTCCAGCCCCGCCGCCAGCACGGCGGCCGGCATCAGATAGGGATTGGCCGCGCCATCGGCCAGCCGCAGCTCGAACCGGTCACCTTCCGACACACGGATCATATGGGTGCGGTTGTTGCCGGTCCAGGTCACGGAATTGGGCGACCAGGTCGCGCCAGACAGCGTGCGCGGCGCGTTGATCCGCTTGTAGCTGTTGACCGTGGGATTGCAGAAGGCGGCCAGCGCATCGGCCGAATGGATCAGCCCGCCGATGAAGGCCAGCCCATCGGTGGATAGTCCCACCGCGCTCGAGGCATCCTCGAAGATATTGGCCGCGCCCTTCCACAGCGAGACGTGCATGTGGCAGCCATTGCCGGTGAGATGGCCGAACGGCTTGGGCATGAAGGTGGCCCGCAACCCGTGCTTTTCCGCAATGGACTTGGCCATGAACTTGAAGAAGGCATGGCGGTCCGCCGTGACCAGCACCTCGTCATAGAGCCAGTTCATCTCGAACTGACCATTCGCGTCCTCATGGTCGTTCTGATACGGCTGCCAGCCCAGCGCCAGCATGGAATCGCAGATCTCGGTGATCACGTCGTAGCGCCGCATCAGCGCCTGCTGGTCATAGCAGGGCTTGGCCTGGGTATCCGCCCCGTCGGAGATCGCGGAGCCGTCCGGTGTGATCAGGAAGAACTCGCATTCCACCCCGGTCTTCATGGTCAGCCCCCTAGCCGAAGTGCGGGCGATCTGCGCCTTCAACGCATTGCGCGAGCTGGCCATGACGGGCTCGCCATCCATCCAGATATCGGCAGCGAGCCAGCCCACTTCCGGCTTCCAGGGCAGTTGGATCAGGCTGTCCGGGTCGGGCCTGGCGAAGATGTCCGGGTCCGCCGGGGTCATGTCCAGCCAGCTTGCGAAACCGGCGAAGCCCGCGCCGGTCTTCTGCATCCCGCCGATGGCCGCCGCCGGGACCAGCTTCGCGCGCTGGCTGCCGAACAGATCGGTATAGGAAATCAGGAAATATTTGATGCCCTTGGCCTCGGCGGCATCGGCAAGATCGAGTGTCATGGCGCAAACCCCTTCAATCGGACACGGGCTTGCCCATGCCGCGTTGACGACTCTTCCTGCCTGCGAATTATTATTTTATTTTATTTCAATGTGTTACCTTAAAATCCACCGCCGCCCGGTATCCAGTCCGTCCCGGCCAGCGGCACCCGCGCCATGGCCGCCGCCTCCATGGTCAGCGCGACCAGATCCTCCGGCTCCAGATTGAGCAGATGGCTCTTGCCGCAAGCGCGCGCGATGGTCTGCGCCTCCAGCACCATCACGGCCAGATAATTGGCCAGCCTGCGCCCCGCCGCCACCGGATCGAGCCGCGCGGCCAGTTCCGGGTCCTGCGTGGTGATGCCGGCCGGATCGCGGCCTTCCTGCCAATCGTCATAGGCGCCGGCCGTGGTGCCCAGCGCGTTGTATTCCGCTTCCAGCGCCGGATCGTTGTCCCCCAGCGCCACCAGCGCGGCGGTGCCGATCGAAACCGCGTCCGCGCCCAGCGCCAGCGCCTTCGCCACATCCGCGCCATTCCTGATGCCGCCCGAGACGACGAGCTGCACCTTACGATACATCCCCAGATCCTGCAGCGCCTGCACCGCCGGGCGGATCGCCGCCAGGGTCGGAATGCCGACATGCTCGATGAACACGTCCTGCGTGGCGGCGGTGCCGCCCTGCATCCCGTCCAGCACCACCACATCCGCGCCGGACTTCACTGCCAGCGCCACGTCGTAATAGGGCCGGGTCGCGCCGACCTTCACATAGATCGGCTTTTCCCAGTCGGTGATCTCGCGCAGTTCCTCGATCTTGATCTCGAGATCATCCGGGCCGGTCCAGTCAGGGTGACGACAGGCCGAACGCTGGTCGATCCCCATCGGCAGGTTGCGCATCTGGGCGACGCGATCGGAGATCTTCTGCCCCAGCAGCATCCCGCCGCCGCCGGGCTTGGCGCCCTGGCCGATCACCACCTCGATCGCATCCGCCTTGCGCAGATCGTCGGGATTCATGCCGTAGCGCGAGGGAAGATATTGATAGACCAATGTCCTGGACTGGCCGCGCTCCTCCGGCGTCATGCCGCCGTCGCCGGTGGTGGTGGAAGTGCCCGCGATGCTCGCCCCCCGCCCCAGCGCTTCCTTGGCCTGCGCCGACAGCGAGCCGAAGCTCATCCCGGCGATGGTGATCGGAATATCGAGATGGAGGGGTTTCTTCGCATAGCGCGTGCCGAGCCAGACATCGGTGGCGCATTTCTCGCGATAGCCTTCGAGCGGGTAGCGGGAAACCGACGCGCCGAGGAACAGCAGATCGTCGAAATGCGGGAGCTTGCGCTTCGCTCCGCCGCCGCGAATGTCGTAGATGCCGGTAGCGGCCGCGCGGCGGATCTCCGCCAGCGTATGCGGATCGAAAGTCGCCGAATAGCGCGGAAGAGTCTGCGGAATATTGCCGATATCCATCTTCCGGCTCCTCAATATGCCGCCGCGTTGTCGACGTGGAAATTATAGAGCGTGCGGGCCGAGCCGTAGCGCCGGAATTCCTCGACCGAGACTTCGCCGCCGACCCCGGCTGCATCGAGCAAGCCGCGCAGTTCCGCCCGGTGCTCGTCGCGCAACTCCTTCTCGATGCAATCCGCGCCCAGGCTCTTCACTGCGCCGCGCACATAGAGCCGCGCTTCATAGATGGAATCCCCCAGCGCATCGCCCGCATCGCCCAGCACCACCAGCTTGCCGGACTGGGCCATGAAGGCGCTCATCGGGCCGATCGAGCCTTTCACCACGATATCGACGCCCTTCATGGAGATGCCGCAACGGGCCGAGGCATTGCCGTCGATCACCAGCAATCCGCCATGCGCGGTCGCCCCGGCGGACTGGCTGGCGTCGCCGCGCACATGGACCTTGCCGGACATCATGTTCTCGGCGACACCGACCCCGGCATTGCCTTCGACCACAATCGTCGCGCACTGGTTCATGCCGCCGCAGTAATATCCGGCGTGGCCTGCGATCTCGACCGTGACCGGGGCATTGAGCCCGGCGGCAAGGGCATGCTGGCCTGCGGGATTCTCCACTCGCCACAAGGTTTCGTTGGTGTCGGCGGGCAGATCATGGAGCGCCTGGTTCAGTTCGCGCCGCGAGGTTCTCGCAAGATCCACCACCGCCATCAATGGCGCTCCCACGCATAGACCCGGGCGGGTTCCGGCTCGAACACCCGGGCGGTTTCAATGCCCGGCAATCCCGCCAGGGCGCGATATTCGGAGCCGAACGCCACGTAGTCATCGGTCTCGGCCATCACCGCCGGCTTGCAGGATATGGGATCGCGCAGCACCGCGAAGCCGCTTTCCGTGCCGACCACGAAGGTGAAGAAGCCGTCCAGATCGTCGAGGCTGGCTTCCAGCGCCTGGGCCAGACTGGCCCCTTCGCGCATCTTCCAGGTGAGATAGCCCGCCGCCACTTCGCTGTCGTTGTCGGTCGCGAAGCGAATGCCCTGCGGTTCCAGCATGCGGCGCAGGCTGCGATGGTTGGAGAGCGAGCCATTATGCACGAGGCATTGATCCTGCCCGGTCGAGAAGGGATGCGCGCCATCCGTCGTCACCGCGCTTTCCGTGGCCATTCTGGTGTGGCCGATGGCATGGGTGCCGGCCATGCCCTCCAGCCCGAAGCGCCGCGCCACCTGTGCTGGCAGGCCCACTTCCTTGTAGAGCTCGATCCGCTGGCCGGCGCCGGTCACCACCACATCCGGATGGTTCGCCGCCAGCCACGCCCGCACTTGGCCCTCGTCCTGCCGGGCCACAGACAGCACCATATGGGTATCACGTACTTCAGCAGTGGCCGCATCGCCCAGCGCCTGCGCGATCGTCGGCAGGTCGCTGCCGCGCAGGGTGAGCTTCAACCGGCCCGGATCACCCGCGCCGTAAACCGCGAAACCGGCGCTATCCGGCCCGCGCCCGGTCATCACTTCCAGCATATCCGCCAGCATGGCGCCAAGCCGGGGCTCCAGAGCCGGGGACTTCAGGAAAAGACCGACAATGCCGCACATCCGCCACTGATTCTCCAAATACGACCCGTGCCGCCGAGGTAAGCCACTCGGCAGCATCTGTCAATTTACAAGAAACAGTTTTTCCTGATAGGAATATAGAAGTAAGCTAGCCTCTGGGATAGACGATCACCGAGAGATAGCGCGCCACCGCCCCGCTCAATTGCTCCGGCCCATGCAGGGCACTGCTGTCGAACAGGAGGGAATCGCCAGGCTGCAGGTGATAGGTCCGGGTTCCATGGCGATAGTGCACTTCGCCTTCCAGCATGTAGAGGAACTCCACCCCGCTATGGCGAAAGCCGGTGAAGGCGACCGCATCTTCGCGCAAGGTGATGAGATAGGGCTCGACCACCACGTCGCCACGCAGCACCGCGCCGAGCAGTTGGTAGATATGTCCCACCTTGGTCCCGCGTCGGTCGATCGTGACCCCCTGCCCGGCCGGGACATAGGAGCAATCCTGCCGATCCTCGAACGAAGCGAACAGCGAGGACAGGGAAACCTGAAGGGCGGAGGAGATCGCCTGCAGCGTGGTCAGGGATGGAGAGATCGCGCCATTCTCGATCTTGGAGAGCATCCCGTTGGAGATGCCGGCGGCGCTGGCCAGATCGGAGATGGACAGATCCTGATGCCGCCGCAGCGTGCGGATCTGGTTGCCGAGCGCGCGCTCCAGTTCCCGTTCGGCCACGGCCGGCGCAGACGATCCCGTGCCGAACTCCCCTTCCTCCTCTGCCATGTCGATCTTGCCGGTAATGCGGAAAATTCCTCCATGTCGGTCCGGTCCTGCGGGCCCCGGTCTGGATAGGATGCTATTTCCTCCAGATCAACTCTTTGCCCTTCCAGGAAGAATAGTTCACCCTCTGCCGCGATAGGATGCCACCCCCTGGTCAGGCACCCACAGCCCCTCCGGCGCCGGACCGGACTGCCAGAACACATCGATCGGGATGCCCCCGCGCGGATACCAGTAACCGCCGATGCGCAGCCATCGCGGGCTCATTTCCGCGAACAGGCGCTGGCCGATCCCCACGGTCACATCCTCATGGAACCCGGCATGATTGCGGAACGAGCCGAGGAACAGTTTCAGGCTCTTCGATTCGACGATGGTTTCGCCGGGCGCGTAATCGATCATGAGATGGGCGAAATCCGGTTGCCCGGTCACCGGGCAAAGCGATGTGAATTCGGGCACGGCAAAGCGCACCATGTAAAGCGCACCCGCGCGGGGATTGGGCACATAGTCGAGAATGGCCTCGTCCGGCGATGCCGGCAGGGCGCTTTGCTGCCCGAGATGGAGCGGAAGCGATGTGTCGTTCATGGCGCGGTGATGCCGTGATCGACACTTCCGCACAAGTCATCCGTTTGACGTTCGCGGTTCAGCCGCTATTCAGCGCGCCCTGCCCTTTCGACGGCGACAAGACGAACAAGATGAAACGCTTTGCCCCTGCCCTTGCCGGTGTTGTGATCGCTGCCCTGCTGGCGGCCCCCGGGGCCGTGCTTGCGCAGGGCCAACCCGATTCGGTGACGGGCTTCAGGCTGCCCCCGGCCCCGTCGGATACGCCGCAAGTCCAGGGCCCGGTGGTCGAAGGCGTTCCGGTTCCCAGGGCGCCGCGCCCGACCTCGACACCAACGGCAGCGGCACCGACGATCGTTCCGCCCTCTCCCGCCCCATCGCCGGCGGAGCCTGAAGCACCGGCGGCGCAGCCCGGCCCCGCAGCCCCAGCCGCGAGCGCGACCGGGAGCGCAACGACGCGTTCTCCGGCGCCCTCGGCTACGCGCACCGCCAGCACCGAATCGGCCAGCACTGAATCGGGAAGCGGCACGGCTTCGCGATCCGCATCGCCGCGCATAGATGACGGGGATCAGTCTGCCCCAACCCAGACCGAACGCACCGTCGCGCCCCAGGAAACGACAGCGGGCACGCCCGTTCCGGCAACGGCGCAGCTTCCCGCGCTGCCACCCTCGGCGGCTGCCGCCGACAGCGGGAGCGACAACTGGCTCTGGCTGCTGGGCGGCTTCATCCTGGCCTGGCTCATTGCCGGCGTGGCCTGGCTGTGGCGGCAACGACATGAAACCGGGGGGCGCCTGCTTGCGCCGCCTATCGAACGCCCGCGCCCACGCGCTGCTGCCGGCGCCGAGCCTTCGCCGGTGCCCGCCGATCCCGAACCGGCAGAGGAAGACCTGGCCGAGCTCGCGGCCAGCGGAACTTCACCCCTGCGCTGCACGCTGGAAGCCACGCGGCTCAGCCTCAGCCTGCTGAATGTGACGCTGTCCTATCGCCTGACGCTGCACAATCTTTCCGGCGGCATCATTCGCGACATTACCGTCGGCAGCGATCTGGTCACGGCCCATGCTTCCCTGCCGATGAACCAACAGATGGCCGCAGCGGAGCAGGTGCTGCAGCCCCAGCACAGCCTGCCCTTGCTGCTGCCCGGCCAGAACACCCAGTTGAGCGGCGAATTGCGCCTGCCGATCCCTGCCATCCATCCCTTGCGCAGGGCGAACGCGGTGATGTTCGTTCCCCTGCTGCGCCTGCGCATCGATGCCCAGGATCTGGACCGGATTGTCCTGCAAACCGTGGTGATCGGGCAAAAGCCCGCCGGCCCGGGCGCGGGCCTTCGTCCGTTCCGGCTCGATCTCGGCCCCCGGGTCTATGGCGAGATCGGGCACCGCCTGCTTTCGGCGCAGGGCTGAAGCCCTCTCGACGCCGGACGCGGCTCGGGTTAGTCCGGGACCGTGAACAGGAAACCAGACAAGGCAGAGCCGGCCACGCGGCTCATATTGGCCGGGCGCCGGAGCGAATGGACCGGGGCGGTGGTCAATCCGCCGGTCTGGCGCGCCAGCACCCATCTGTATGAGGATTCGGCGGACCTCGCGGAAGGCAGGCTCAATGCCGATGGCGAGTTCTATTACGGGCGGCGCGGTGCGCCGACCCAATGGGCCCTGGCCGAAGCCCTGACCGAACTGGAACCCGGCGCGGCAGGCACCGTCCTCTATCCGAGCGGGGTGGCGGCCATAGCCGGGACATTCCTCAGCGTGCTGCGGGCAGGCGATGTCCTGCTGATCACCGACAATACCTATCATCCGAGCCGCGCGATGGCCGACGGCCTTCTGAAGCGCCTGGGCGTGGTGACGCGTTACTTCGACCCGCTCGACATCGAGGGTTTTCCGACGCTGTTCTGTAATCGCACCAAGGCCGTGCTGTTCGAAAACCCCGGCAGCCAGACGATGGAAGTGTGCGATATTCCCGCGCTTGCCACCATTGCCCGACAGCGCGGAGTGGTGAACCTGATCGACAATACCTGGGCCAGCGCGCTTGGCTTTCCCGCGCTGGAGCGGGGGTGCGACATATCCATCATGGCCCTGACCAAGCATGTCGGCGGCCATTCCGACCTGATGATGGGCAGCGTCAGCGCGACCGAGGAATTCTACCGCAGCTTGCGGCTTACCTCGCAGAGCCTCGGCCAAGTCGTCTCCCCCGACGACGCAGCCCTTGCCCTGCGCGGGCTGCGGACCCTCGGCGTCAGGCTGGAGCGGGAGACCGCCAGCGCTCTCAAGATCGCGCAATGGCTCTCCGCCCGGCCGGAAATCGCGCATGTGCTGTGTCCCATGCTGCCCGGCGCGCCCGGCCACACTTTGTGGAAGCGCGACTTCACCGGCGGCTGCGGGTTGTTCAGCATCGTCTTCAAGGGCCGGGACGACCCGGCGCGCGCGCGCTTTATCGACGCCCTGCAATTGTTCGGCATCGGCTACAGTTGGGGCGGCTTTGAAAGCCTGGTCATTCCGGTCGATCCGGCGGGCCTGCGCAGCGTCACGCCCTGGCCGCCGCCGGATTGGGACGCCGAGGACCGGCTGGGTATCCGGCTTTCGATCGGGCTGGAGGATCCCGATGATCTCATCCGCGACCTCGAGCGGGGATTGCGCGCGATGGAGCGGGGCCGGTGAGCTTCGCGCTGCTGGCGGCCGCCGCTCCCGCCACGAAGCCGGAGGAGGAAGGCGTCAGGGGCGCGGAAGGCATCAAGGATGTGGTCGCCGCGCGCAGCAACACTGCCGGGGATCTCGTGCAGACCCTGGACAGCCTGGCGTTCCAGATCGGCCATTCGCGATTTTCACTGTGGGATGCCCTTGTCATCCTGCTGGTGATCGGCGGCATCATCCTGTTCGCCCAGCTGTTCAGCCGACTGGCCCATTTCACGCTCACGCGGATCACGCGCCTCGACGAGACGCAGAAGCTGCTGACGGACAAGCTCGCCTCCATCGCCGTATGGGCGATCGCGATCCTGATCGGGATCGACTTCCTGGGCATCGACCTCACCGCGCTCGCCGTGTTTTCCGGCGCGTTCGGCCTCGCCATCGGCTTCGGCCTGCAGAAGACCTTCGGCAATCTGATCGCCGGGATCATCCTGCTGATGGACCGCTCGATCAAGCCGGGGGACGTGATCGCGGTGAGCGACATGAGCGGGCGGGAAAGCTTCGGCCAGATTCGCAAGATCGGCATTCGCGCGATTTCGGTGACCACGCGCGACATGAAGGAATATCTTATTCCGAACGAGAACCTGATGATCAATCAGGTGGAAAACTGGTCCTACAGCACGCGCGACGTGCGGGTGAAGGTGCCGATCGCCGTGGCCTATGACAGCAATGTCGAGTTGGTCGAAACGCTGATGATGCAGGCCACCGTGGACGCGCCCCGCGTGCTGGAGCAGCCTGAGCCCAAGGTGCTGATGATCGGGCTGGGCGAAGGCTCGATCCAGTTCGAGATACGTTTCTGGATCAGGGATCCCGAGGAAGGGATCGGCGGGGTCCGTTCCGAAGTGCTGAAGCGGGCATGGCACCTGTTCAAGGAGAACGGGATCGAGATCCCCTATCCCCAGCGCGACATCAACCTGCGCAATACCGAACAGCTGGAACGGCTTATCGCCGCAATCGGCCGGCAGAACGCGGATGAACCCCACGGCCGCTAGGGCCGGACACCGGCGATAAAGTTCACCTTAGCACCTGCAAAACCATTCTCGCTGGCGCGCGCAGGCGCGAAAGGCCATGTTCCGGCCATGGCAATTAATGGCAAGTCAGGCACCGTATATCTGGTTGGCGCCGGTCCGGGCGATCCGGACCTGCTGACGCTGCGCGCTGCGCGGCTGGTGATGAATGCGTCCCTGATCGTTCACGATGGGCTGGTCGATCCCGATGTGCTGGCGCTGGCAAGGCCCGGCGCGCGCCTGATTTCCGTGGCGAAGCAGCGCGCCCGCCACACCCTGCCGCAGGATGAGATCTGCGCCCTGCTGGTCCGCGAGGCGCTGGCCGGGAACGATGTCGTGCGCCTCAAGGGCGGCGATCCGTTCATTTTCGGGCGCGGCGGCGAGGAAGCGGAAGCCTGCCGCGCGGCGGGCGTTCCGGTCCAGGTCGTGCCCGGCATCAGCGCCGCCAATGGCGCCGCTGCCGCGACCGGCATTCCCCTGACGCACCGCGATGCCGCCAGCATCGTCAGCTTCGTCGCGGGCCAGTGCAAGGAACTGACGGAACAGAACTGGGCGGGCCTTGCCGGCAAGGGCCGCACCCTGGTGATCTATATGGGCGTCAAGACCGCGCCGCAGATCGCCGAAAAGCTGATGGCCGACGGCCTTTCCCCCGATGTGCCCGTCGCGGTGGTGGAAAATGCCGCGCGAGCCGCTATGCGCGTGCTGCGCGGTCCGCTGGCGGGATTGCCCGAACTGGTTATCCGCGAGCGGGTGAAAAGCCCCGCGCTGATCATTATCGGCGAAGTCACCGCGCGCGAAGACGCAGCGCTGGCGATTCTCGCCAGGGAGACAGTTGAATGAAGATCCTGACCGGAAACGACCTCAAGACCGGGGCCGTGATATGGTGGACCGGCACCGACTGGTCGCGCCATGTCGATGACGCGGCGGACGTGGGCGACCACGGCGACGCCGTCGCCGCGGCGGAATCCGCCGCCCGCCGCGTGGTCGATGCCAATGTGATCGATGCCGAGAAGACCGCCGAAGGCATACGTCCCGCACATATCCGGGAGCGCATTCGCGCCCTGGGCCCCACGGTTCGCCCCGACCTGACGCTGAAGCCGGCCGATCCCAACGCCGGAAACTGGGTAATCTGACATGTACAAGTATGACCAATACGACCAGGCGATGGTCGATACCCGCGTCGAGGAATTCCGCGATCAGACCCGCCGCCGCCTCGAAGGCACGCTGGCCGAGGAGAACTTCCGTCCGCTGCGCCTGCAGAACGGGCTCTATCTGCAGCTCCACGCCTATATGCTGCGCGTCGCGGTGCCCTATGGCACGCTGAATTCGCGCCAGATGCGGATGCTGGGCGATATCGCCGACAAATATGACCGTGGCTATGGCCACTTCACCACCCGGCAGAACATCCAGTACAACTGGATCAAGCTGGAAGACGCGCCCGATATCCTGGCCGACCTCGCCACGGTGGAGATGCACGCCATCCAGACCAGCGGCAATTGCATCCGCAACATCAGCTCGGACCAGTACGCCGGCGCCGCCGCCGACGAGCTGGTCGACCCGCGCCCCTATGCCGAGCTGCTCCGCCAGTGGTCGAGCTTCCACCCCGAATTCCTGACACTGCCGCGCAAGTTCAAGATCGCGGTGATCGCTTCGGATACCGACCGCGCGGCGATGCGGCTGCACGACATCGGCATCCAGATCGTGCAGAACGACAAGGGCGAGATCGGCGCGGCGTTCTATGTCGGCGGCGGCATGGGCCGCACCCCGATGATCGCGCCGCTAATCCGCGATTTCGTGCCGCTGGACCAGTTGATCACCTACTCGGAAGCCTGCCTGCGCGTCTACAACCGCTACGGCCGCCGCGACAACAAGTACAAGGCGCGGATCAAGATCCTGGTCCACGAGTTGGGCAAGGACGAATATACCCGCCAGGTCGAGGAGGAGTTCGCCCATCTGCTGACGCAGGACATCGAGCCGCCGCTGGCCGAGCTGGAGCGGATCAAGACCTATTTCACCGATCCGCCGTTCGATACGAGCGCGCCCGATATGCTCGACCGTTCGGACCCGGACTTTGCCCTGTGGGTGGACCGCAACTGCGACGCGCACAAGCAGCCGGGCTACATCATCGCCACGGTCAGCCTGAAGCCGATCGGCGGCATTCCCGGCGACGCCAGCGCGGACCAGATCCGGTTGATGGCCGATCTCGCCAGGGAATATTCCTTCGACGAGCTGCGCGTCACCCATGCCCAGAACATCGTCTTCCCGCATGTCAGGAAGGCCGATCTCTACGCATTGTGGCAGAAGCTGGACGCCGCCGACCTTTCCACCGCCAATCTCGACCAGATCGACGACATCATCGCCTGCCCCGGCCTAGACTATTGCAGCCTCGCCAATGCGCGGTCGATCCCGGTCGCGCAGAAGATTTCGGAACGCTTTGCGAACAGCGGCAAGGCGGACGTGATCGGCGAGCTGAAGCTCAAGATCTCGGGCTGCATCAATGCCTGCGGCCACCATCATGCCGGCCATATCGGCATCCTGGGCGTCGACCGGAAAGGGGTGGAGAACTACCAGCTCCTGCTCGGCGGCTGCGAAGGCGCGGACACCTCGCTCGGCCAGATCACCGGCCCGGGTTTCAGCGAGGACGGCATAGTCGACGCGGTCGAGAAGGCGACCGATGTCTATCTGGCCAACAAGCAGGGCGGGGAGCGCTTCCTCGATACCTATCGCCGGATCGGCATGGCCCCGTTCAAGGAGGCGCTCTATGGTTGAGACCCAGTTCCGCTTCCGGGATGACGAACCGGTCGCTGATCCTGCCGTGACCGTGGATGCCTTCGGCGAGCAGACCAATGCCGCCGCCGTCCGCATCGAGCCGGGCGATGACGCGCGCGCGCTGTTGCCCTATCTCGACCGGCTGCGGCTGGTGGAAGTAAACTTCCCGTCATTTGGCGATGGCCGCGGCTATTCTTCGGCCCGCATCCTGCGCGAAGCCGGCTACGAGGGCGAACTGCGAGCGATCGGCGCTGTTTTCGTCGACCAGCTTTCGCATCTGCGCCGCTGCGGCTTCGACAGCTTTGCACCCGATCATCCGCTCGATCCCGCCGATGCGGAAAATGCATTCAACCGCTGGCCCGAAGTCTATCAGGCGACGACTGACAGGCGCAGTCCGATCTGGGCCAAGAGACATGGCTGACCTGAGCATGGCTACCCGGAAGATCGACCGTATCGACACAGGTCCTCGTTTCACCAATGCGGATGCGATCCGGCTCAATCACATGTTCCGGGGCAGCGACACGCGTGAAATGCTGGCGGGCGTGATCCGCGAAGGGCTCGCGGGCGACCTGGCTGTGGTATCCAGCTTCGGCGCGGAAAGCGCGGTCCTTCTCCACCTGGTGGCCCAGGCCGATCCTTCCGTCCCGGTGCTGTTCCTGGATACGGGCAAGCATTTCCCGGAAACCCTCGCCTATCGCGATGAACTGGTGGAGCGGATCGGCCTCAAGGATCTGCGTATCCTCACCCCCGATGCGGCGGTTCTTGCCGCAAAGGACGACAATGGCCTGCGCTGGTCATGGGATCCGGACGGCTGCTGCGAAATCCGCAAGGTCGTCCCGCTGGCCAATGCGCTGGCCGGGTTTGATGCATCCATCACCGGGCGCAAGTCGTTCCAGTCGACCACTCGGGCCGGGTTGCCGCGCTTCGAAATCGATACATCGGACGCGCAGGGCCGGCTCAAGGTCAATCCGCTGATCGACTGGTCGGCCGAAGATCTTGCCGCCTATTTCGTGGAGCATGACCTGCCCCCCCATCCGCTGGTGGCCCAGGGTTATCCGTCGATCGGTTGCTCGCCCTGCACCAGCAAGGTCGAACCGGGCGAGGATCCGCGTTCGGGCCGCTGGAAAGGCTGGGACAAGACCGAGTGCGGCATCCACAGCCCGAACAATCCGGCAGACAAGGACGACGACCTTCCCCCCGGATACGAGCCGGTATTCTAGCGCGGGTGACGCGCCTGGCGCCGCCGCCGGTTCACACGTTGGAGGCGGGAAACCGCTCGGTGCCGGGAAAGGCCGGAACAGCCGGCCACGCCTGGCTGCAATAGGCTTCCTGGGTGGGCTGGACAGCACCCGGATCGTCCAGCGTCCCGGCCTTGATGATGGTGAGGCCAGGTATCGCATCCGCGATCGAAACGATCGGAGAGCCGCAATCGCCGCAGAAATGGCGATGGACCGGCTGCCCGCTTTCGCCCCGGTCTTCGAACACCTTCGTCGTTCCGGTCTGCGTATAGTTCGCTGACGGTATCGCAAGCACCACGGAGAAGGCGCTGCCCCCCTGACGCTGGCAATGGCGGCAGTGGCAGACCGCCGTGATCAGCGGATCACCGCTGTAGCGATAGCGGATCGCGCCGCACAGGCAGCCCCCGCTCCGGCTGCTTGATGATGCATCCTCGGTCATTTTCCCGAATATCCCTTCTATCAGATGAGCCGCGCTTCGCCGTGCGGCTTCTAGACCTGAACATCGATCAAGGCTTTATCCATGGTTCCGGCAAGATTTGCCAATCCTTGCTCGCCTCTCTCCCGGGAAACCCTCCAGCCGGGTGGCGTTTGTGATTTCTCGCGACAATCAAGGGCTTCACGCAGGCGATCGCATTCCAGCCATCATCCGGCGCAATGGCCGAAACGTTCTCGTTCCGGGCGCTTTGCAAGGTCTGACGGGTCAGCAAGGAGATGAACGATGCCCAATCAGAACCAGAATCCACAGCGCAACCAGCAGCCGGGCGAAGCGACCGAACGTCAGCGCCAGCAAGAGCAGCAGGACCAAGCCAATCGTCGCCAGCAAGGTGAGAATCCGAGCCGCGAGAAGAATACCGATCGCAACCGGTAAGTGCCCTGTCCAATACATTGAACTCGTTGCCGGAGCGGACTTGCCACATCCATTTGCCGTAACCCGCGCAGGCCGGAACGCTTGCACCCCCTTCCCCGGTCAGTTTCGCTCCGGCCCTTCCGATTTCATAGCCAGCCCCGCAACCTGTACCATGCCGCGGTTGCCGCAAGTCCTTCCGTAGTCCTGATCCGGGGGGTCCACAGCACCGGCGGAACCGCCTTGCGCTTGCTGACCACCCAGTCGGGATGGCTCATGTAATTCACACGGTCCGAGGTCAGCTTGGCTTTTCCGCGCCGCAGCCAGCCATCGACCCGTGCCGCGTGGAGCAGGGTGTTGCGGGAGAGATGCGGAGACCAGGGGCGCCGGCCAAGGGCCAATCCGATTTCCCGCACCAGTTCCCGATTGTTCCATCCGTCCTTCTTGCCGTCGTCAGGCTCAAATATCTGTCGGGTGACATCCTCGCTGCTCGGCAGCAAGGCCAGCAAGAGCATGGCGAGATCCGCCACATGGATCACCGATACGCGCCCGGGCGGCGGCAGGGGAACCACGCCCCATTTCGCGGCGCGGAACAGCTCGAACATTTCCCGGTCGCGCGGGCCGTATACAGCCGGGGGGCGAACGATCGTCCAATCGAGCCCGCTGGCAGCCACGATCTTTTCCGCGCGGGCCTTGGAAGCGCCATAAGCGGATAGGTTCGGCTGCCGCGCCGCCAGCGACGAGATGAATATGAAGCGCGGCACACGCGCCGCCACCGCCGCTTCCACGACATTGAGCGTTCCCGCGACATTGCCTTCCTCGAACCCGGACTGGTCGGGCGCACTGACCACCCCGGCAATGTGGACGACCGCTTCAGCGCCGGCGCACAGCTCCTTCAGGGCCGATGCATTGGCGAGATCGCCGCGCACCCAGTCGATGTTCTCGCGCGGCTCCTGGGGGCGCCGGGCCAGGGCACGCAATTCCAGCCCCCGTTCCAGCGCGAGCTCAATGAATGCCTGACCGACAAACCCGGTTCCACCGGTAATCGCAATGGTCACAGCAACACCAGCTGGTCTCTGTGCACCACCGCCGAGCGCGGCGAATAGCCGAGAATCTCCGCATGATCGGAAGAATTGCGGCCCATCAGCCGGGAACATTCCGCAGCATCATATTCGACCAGCCCCTGGGCCAGCGGGCGACCGGCGCCATCACAGATCGCGACGGGATCGCCGCGATGGAATTCGCCATCCACGGCGGTGATGCCGGCCGCGAGCAGGCTGCCGCCCTTGGCCAGGGCCTTGGCTGCCCCGGCATCGACCTTGAGCGCCCCTTTCAGCCGCAGCCGCCCGCCAAGCCACGCCTTGCGTGCGCCATCCTTCCGGCGCGGCAGGAACAATGTGCCGATATCTTCATCCGTCGCCCGGCCGATAGGATAATCATGAGTGCCATTGAGAATGGCCAGCACGATCCCTGCACGCTCCGCGATCTCGGCCGCCTGAAGCTTGGACGTCATTCCGCCCGATCCCAGGCCCGAGCCGGACGCGCCGGTTGCCATGGCATGGATCTCCGGTGTCACTCCCCGCACGAAAGGCATCAATTGTGCCTCCGGATCGGCGGGGTTGCGATCATACAGGCCATCGACATCGGACAGCAGCATCACCGCGTTCGCATGCGCGGCCTGCGCAACCCGGGCCGCCAGCCGGTCATTGTCGCCAAACCGGATTTCCTGGGTGGCGACGCTGTCATTCTCGTTCACCACGGGCACCGCCCGCGCCTTCAGCAAGCGGCCCAGGGTCGCCGAGGCATTGAGGTAACGCCTGCGATCCTCAAGATCTTCCAGCGTCAGCAGTAGCTGGGCCGCGACCAGATCCTGCGCCGCGAGCAATTCCGACCACAGTTCGGCCAGGGCGATCTGCCCGACCGCCGCCGAGGCCTGCGCATCGGCCAGATTGGCCCGGCCACCCTTCGGCAGGTCAAGCCGCGCGGCGCCCAGCGCAATCGCCCCGGAGCTGACAATGACGACATCCTGCCCGCGCCGATGTGCCGCCGCGATTTCCGCGACCAGGCCTTCCAGCCATTGCCGTCGCGGCGCGCCGCCCGGGCCGACCAGCAGGGCGGAGCCGACCTTCACCACCAGGCGCTTGCACGCCTTGGGATCCAGCAAGTCGGAAAGGCAGAAGATCGTCATGGCGGCGGGACTTAGCGGGTGAAGCAGCGCTTGAGAAGCGCTGTCAGAGCGGGGACCAGGGCTGCTCGTCTTCCTCATCTTCCACTTCACCGCCAGGACGTTCGGTTGCGGTCGCGGCCGGCAGATAATTCAGCACTTCATCGAGCAGACGGTCCATCCCCTGGCCGGTGGCACCGGAAACGGCGTAGACGGCCCCGGCGCCAGCCTGCCTCAGCTCCTCGGCAAAGGCCTCCGCCAGCTCGGCATCGGCAAGATCGATCTTGTTGAGGACGATCAGCCGGGGTTTTTCTTCCAGACCCGCGCCATAGGCCGCAAGCTCGCCTTCCACGACATGAAACGCCTCGACCGGATCAGGCCCCGCGATGTCGATCAGATGGATCAGGACCCGGCAACGCTCGATGTGGCCAAGGAAGCGGTCGCCGATGCCCGCCCCCTCCGCCGCGCCTTCGATCAGGCCCGGAATATCGGCCAGGACGAATTCCCGGTCCCGATGGCGCACCACCCCGAGCTTCGGCACAAGAGTGGTGAAGGCATAATCGCCCACTTTCGCGCGGGTGTTGGATATCTGGTTGATGAAGGTCGATTTGCCCGCGTTCGGCAGACCGACCAGCCCGACGTCGGCAAGCAGCTTGAGCCGCAACCATACCCACATTTCCTGTGCCGGCTCGCCCGGCTGGTGCTGGCGCGGAGCGCGATTGGTGCTGGTCTTGTAGCTGGCGTTTCCCCTGCCCCCCAATCCGCCTTCCAGCAAGGTGACCCGCTGGCCGGGTTCGGTCAGGTCGGCGAGGATTGTTTCGCGATCATCGTCGGAAAGGATCTGCGTGCCCACCGGCACCCTGATGACGAGTTCCTTGGCGCTGGCCCCGGTGCGGTTCTTGCCCATGCCGTGGCCGCCGCGCGCGGCCTTGAAATGCTGAGTATAGCGGAAATCGATCAGCGTATTGAGACCGGATACCGCCTCGAACACGATATCGCCCCCACGTCCCCCGTCACCGCCGTCAGGGCCGCCATACTCGATATATTTCTCCCGGCGAAAGCCGACCGCGCCGGGCCCGCCCGCGCCGGAGCGGACATATATCTTGGCCTGGTCGAGAAAATGCATGGAATAACCGTAACCCGTTCGGGGTAAGGCTGTCTAATGCCATGCCCGGTTGATCATAGGACTGGTGGAGCCGAGGGGAATCGAACCCCTGACCTCGTCATTGCGAACGACGCGCTCTCCCAACTGAGCTACGGCCCCGTTCCAGTGCAAACGCAGGCAATACGCCCGCGAGAGCGGGCCTCTTAGCGAAGAGTACCCGCCCGTGAAAGTGCAAAATTACGCCATGCGGCGCGGCGATACCGCTTACCAGCCCGATGCGCCGGTCGAGGGGACCGATGGCGGCACCGGAACGGGCGAAGGAGCCGGCTGCGGGACGCTCACACCGACCGGCTGAGCGGGGGTCGCCGAGCCCGTAACTGCCGGGGCAGCGGCCGGCTGGACCGCCGCCTGTCCCGTCGCAGCAGGCTGGTAATCGGCGGACAGCCGCACCGCCTGCGGCTGTCCATAAAGTGCCCCATATTGCGCATCCCAAAGCGCAATATCGACCTTGTATTGCTCGAAAGAACGGAAGAAGCCGTTGAAGACGGCTTCCAGCCTCGGCAATTCCTGGAACGCGAAAGCATCGAGCTGGCCCGGCGCAATCGACAGGGAATTGTTGCTCATCTGCAGCGCAGCATTGCAGAATTCATGGATCGTCGGCGGAAGGGCGAAATAATTGTAGACCTGCGTCGTGTAGCTGTCGCGAGCGCGCTGATAGCCGCTGCCATGCTTGGTCCGCCACTCCTTCTCCACCACCTCGTTGGTCCGGGCGAGTTCCTTCTTGTGAGTGACGAGGAACCGTTTGTAGCCATCCAGGATCGATGCGTAAATCGGATCCATGCAGTTCAGGGATGCGACCACATAGGCCGAACGCAGGTTCCAGATGCGCTGTGCCGCGCTGATATCTGCATTGACCGTCTGCCGCACCCCGAACGCGTTGGCGGGCGGAATATACATGGTGGGCGATGCGCCATTGGGCGGGACCGGACGCGCGGGTATGGCGACAGGCGGCGGCGGAGGCGGCGGGGGAGGCGGAGGCGGTGTCGCGCAACCGGCGAGCGCGGAAAGTCCCGCCGCTACGGCAAGGGTGCGGAATTTCGTAAAAGTCACACTTATCATAGTGGCGCGGCCCCTCCATTTCCCGGCGCCGGAAATCATTCCACGCCGAGCCTTTCGCCAGGATTAAGCGCCTGCCCTAGCCCCTTGCCCGCACAAATAAAATGCCCGGGAGGAAAAAATTCCTCCCGGGCACGACAAGGCGAATCTGGCGTACGATTATTCGCGGCTGCCCATGAAGCTGAGCAGGAACTGGAACATGTTGATGAAATCCAGATACAGGCTCAGCGCGCCGAGAACGATCGCCTTGCCCGCGAAATCGGTGCCGGCGACCTGATAATACATCATCTTCAGGCGCTGGGTGTCATACGCCGTCAGCCCGGCGAAGATCAGCACGCCGATGAAGCTGATCGCCAGTTGCAGCGCGCTCGACTGCATGAACATGTTGACGATCATCGCGATCAGCAGCCCCACCACGCCCATGATCAGGAACGTGCCGAATCCGGACAGGTCCTTCTTGGTGGTGTAGCCGAACAGGCTGAGACCAGCAAAGGCGCCTGCGGTCGCGAAGAAGGTCGCGGCGATCGATGCGTCGGTATAGACGAGGAAGATGGTGGAGAGCGACATGCCCATCAGCACCGCGAAGCCCCAGAACATCGCCTGAAGCGTGGCAGTGCTGAAGCGATTCTGGCCGAAGCTCATCGCGAAGACGATCGCCAGCGGCGACAGCATCACCAGCCACATCAGCGGCGAGCCGACCATCGTCTGAACATATCCCAGACGATCCATCAACAGCGCGACGATGCCGGAAAGCAGCACGCCCGACGCCATGTAATTGTAAATAGAGAGCATGTGCCGGCGCAGGCCCATATCGTAGCCAGCACGGGCAACGGCTTCACCATTGAGGCTCGGAGACGCTCCGAAGCCGCTCTGGGTCGTCCGGGGGTCATTCCAGTCTGCCATGGTAATCCTAACTCCTTTGCCGGCCTCCCGAACGGGCCGGTCTCTCGGAAATATCGCCCTTGTTTGCCGCTTTTTCAAGGAAAACCGGCAAAAATCCGTCCTGCGACCCAAGCCAGCCGCAGATTGGCGGCAAAATCTTCCCGAATTATTACCGTTTGCCGCCATCCCGGCTTTGCGCGCCCATTTCCGCACCCCGATCCCGCGCGGCACGCAGGGTGCTTTCAATCAGGCGCGTGAGCGCGCCATCTTGGTCCAGCACCCGCAGTCCCGCCTCGGTGGTGCCACCCGGACTGGCCACCTTTCGGGCCAGCTCACCCGGGGAAACGTCGGCAGCTGCGGCCAATGCAACCGCTCCCTCCACGGTGGCAAGGGCCATTCGCTCGGCCTGCTCGCGCGGCATTCCCAGAGATTCGGCGCCAGTCGCCAGCGCATCGATGAAGCGATAGACAAAGGCCGGGCCGGACCCGGCCAGCGCAGTCACCAGATCGAACTGCACCTCATCGAGCCATTCGGCGCCACCGAGCGGAGCAAGCACCTCTTCCAGTGCCGCCTTGCCCGCCCCATCGATCCGCGTCGCGGCAAGCGCAAGCGGCGATTTGCCCAGCGCGGCGGACAGGTTTGGCATAAGCCGCACGATTGCGCCCGCATTCGGGAAATGTCGAGCGAGGCTGTCCAGTTCGACCCCCGCGAGAATCGAGAGCAGCATGGTCTCCGGTCCGGCCAGCGAATTGAGCGCAGGCGTGACCGTGTTCAGCATTTGCGGCTTGATGCCCAGCACCAGCAGGTCGAATGGCCCTGCCGGAGGGTCGCGCAGCAGGGTCACCCCGGCAGGCACGGATTCCAGCACGGGATCGACCACCGTGAAGCTCTGCGGCGGTAGGCCGCCAGCGAGCCAGCCGGTGAGCAGCGCCCCGCCCATGTTGCCACAGCCCACAATCAGGATCTTGCGATCGTCCATCAGCCCTGTCCGCTCGATATATGCGTGTCATACAACATGCATGGTTTCGCTAAGGCGAGCGGCCGGAATGTCCAGCCGATAAAATGGGCCGGGCGTGTCAGGCCTCGCCTGCAGCGTCCACCAGCGCGCTATCCAGCGCATCGGCGGGGGTCTTGTCGCCCCACAGCACGAACTGGAAGGCGGGATAGAAACGATCGCATTCCTCGACCGCCGTTTCGACCACGGCCTGCGCCTGGCTGAGACTGAGCAGACCATCATCCCCCAGCATCATGCCATGGCGATACAGCAGCACCCCACCATTCGACCAGATGTCGAAATGACCCAGCCAGAGCTGTTCGTTCACCATCGCCAGCAATTCGAACACCACGGCCCGCTTGCCACTGGGCACGCGCACATCAGGCAGGCACAGCAATTGCAGGACGCGATCCTCCTCGCGCCAGATGCCACGCAGCTGATAATTGGCCCAGCTTCCCTGGATCTCTCCGGAAATCTCGTCATCGCTCACGAATTCGCAAGGCCAGCCCCGCGCTTCGAAGAGAGAGGCGAGCATGTCTACGGGCGCGGCGTCATCATCGCGCCCGATATCCTCACCTCTGGTGCCCATCATGTGCAATCCATTCCTTCCGAACCGGATGCTGCATGCGACGAGCGCAGCCGTGGCCGCAATGCAAGGTAAACGCAGCGTTGGGCAAAACTCGACAAGCCTGTTCAAAAGCTGTGCAAAAGCGCTGGAAACAGGCCAGGGCCGAACCGCACGCGCTCAATTGCCCAGCGGTTCCACCGCTTCGCCTTCATCACTGGTGAATGTGAAGGAATCAATGCCGGCGGTCTTGAGCTTGGCGACAAAATCCTGCGCGGCCTTCGCGGAATCAAACGGCCCCGTGACCATTCGCTTGGTCTGCCCCCACTTGGCGACGTAGGCCTTGCGCCCCTTGAACAGCTCAGGCTTAGTGCGATTAAGCCGCCGCCAATCAAACCCAAGCGCCTGCTCGTCCCGTCCGGTGGCCACCTGAACCCATGACCTGCTGGGATGGACAGGCTTGGGCGGCGGAGTGGGCTTGGCCGCCGGGGTGGCTTCCACCTTCGGCTTGGGCGGCTCTTCCCGCCGCGGCTTGATCTTGGTGATGTCCACCGCGCCCGCTGCGACCGTTGCCTGACTGCTCGCGACCGCCAGATCAGCAAAAGCGTCCGCAACGCGCAGCGGCGCCCGCGCCGGAGCGGCCTGCACGGCGGCGCTGGCCGGAGCAGGCGTGGCGACCGGCGCCGTCATCGGCGCAAGGCCCGCTGGCGAGACGCCCGCCGAAGCCGAAGGCTGGCCGGCTGCGACTGACGGCAATTCCCCCGAGGCGCCGGGCGCGGAAGCCGCCGCTGGCGTATCAAAGCTCGCAATCTGGGCAGCGCCCGTCCGATCCACCGAGGCCTGTAGAGAAAGCGACCATGACGCAGGCGGCGAAGATGTGGCGGGACCTGCCGATGGCGCGGATTCAGCCAGCGAGATCGAAGGACGCGGTGCTTCGGCCGCAGCCGATGCGCTTGCCGGCATGGCTCCGCCCTGGGTGCCCGGCAGGGGCGCGGGCAATGCGGAAGTGGAGACGCTCGCAGGCACGGTTCCGACTGCGGCGGCGGGAATTGCGGCCACCGAGGCCGTTGGGGCTGACGAGGGCGCCGGAACAGGCGCGGCGACGGCGAGAGCCGGGCTGGGCGCAGGCGGGATTGCCGCTGCGCGAGCCTCGGCTTCCGCAGCAGCCCGGGCCTGAGCGGCTGCAGCTTCTCGCGCCCTAACTTCGCTCGCCGCGCGGGCTTGCGCTTCGGCGGCAGCCCTGGCTTGCGCCTCTACCGCCGCCTTGCGCTGTGCTTCGACACGGGCAAGCTCAGCCTGCTTGCTTGCGGCCAGCGCTTCCGCCTGAGCTTTCTTCTGTTCAGCCGCTGCCAGCGCCTGGCGACGTTCCAACTCGCGCTGTTCGCGCCGCGAGAGCTGCTTGGCTCCGCCCAATGGCTCGCCCTTCGGCACCAGCGCGGTATCGGCGCTCTGCGTGGCCCGTTTGCCGCTGCCTTCCTTGTTGTATTTCGCCACCCGCGGATCATCCTTGCCGATATCGGCGGTATTGGGGAAATGCCCGAAATTGGCGGCGGCGGCCTGCTGGGCCGGGGTCAGGCGCGGCATATAGCGCAGATAGGGGGAAATGCGTTCCGCAAGGTCGCGCGGCATGGATTGCTGCGCGATATCGGTCGCCGTCTTCGCATCCCCCGAAATGGCAAGAATGAAGGCCCTTGTCCTACGAGCGGCAGGATCATTCCGGTCAAGCAGGGGCTGCAGAACCTTTTCCGCTTCGCGACGATCGCCGGATATGGCGAGGCTCAAGGCGAGCCGGCGCGTAACCTCGTCGTTCCGCCCGCTCGCCAGCGCCTGCCGGTAAAACGCCTGCGCCTGGCTGTTGTCGCCCACCAGATCCCAGGCGAGGCCGCGGTCTCCCGACAGGAGCGTGGAGGAAGCGCCATAACGTTCCGCTTCCTCAAACATCATCAAGGCATCGTAGGGATTTTCACTGCGAACCAGAGCGGCGCCCATGCCGACCTTGGGGCGCGGATCACTGGGAGAAAGATCGGCCGCCCGGCTGAAGAAGCCGATTGCCGCGTCGGTGTCCCCCAGTTCGATGGAAGCGGACCCCGCGTCGACCAGCGCGGTGATATCGCGGGGATTGCCGGCAAGGCGCTGGAGCGCGGATTCCAGATTGCCGACGGCGGGCGAGGGAAGCGCCTGGACGACCGGGCGAGATACAGATCCCATATCGCCCGCACTCTGGGCAAGAGCGGGCGCACCCGGCATGACGAGTGCAATCATCAGGGCGACGCCCGATACCGGGGCCACACCCCTGCCAGCCATGCGTCTATCCGTCACAAGATTCGTGCCTGATCGCCATACCCTTTGTGCTGTGCCGCAACGACCAGCAGGCAAGGCCCATTGCATGGGCCATATGAACCTTGCGCGAACAGCCGGCGGGCAGTCCTGCCCGGCCGGTCAGCCGTTACTGGTTGTTCTGCCGGCCGAGAAAGCGCGGAATATTGAGGGCGGAACCACCGCCATCCTCATCGCCGTCGTCCTCGTCACGCTCATCGCGGGTGCCGCGCGACAGATTGGCCATCCGCTCGAACAATGTCGTGCCGGCGCTTGTTCCGCCGCCCGCATTGGGCTTGGAAGCAGCAGGCGAAGGATCGGCAGGCTCGCTGCCCGAGATCAAGCCGCGACGGCGGCCCAGCAAGCCACCGGAAACCGGAGCATCCTCCGCAACCAGACGGTCCGCATCGCGCAACAGCCCATCGTCTTCCGGCGCGAGGGAAGCATAGCCGGGGGAAACGCTTTCATCCTCGGCTTCGTCTTCCTCATTCGCGGCCCGCGCATCGCTCAGTTCGAACGTCAGCTCGAATGGTTCATCGCCCTGCGCCGCATCGGCCGGTTCGGCATCATCGCCGCCAAACTCGCCGTTCCCCGAAACCTCAACCGCGGCAGGCGCTTCGTAGGGATTCTCGAAAGTCTGCGGCTCCGCCGGAGAGACAGCTTCCGTGATACTCGCCTCGGCCGCAGATGCCTCACCATAAGCGAGTTCCGCCTCTGTGGGCAGCGGCAGAACCGGCCGCTTCGGAGCGCGGCCGGCCCCGAGATTGAGCGGGCGGGCATCGGATTCCATGGCGCCGATGCCACTGGAATCCTGATCGATGCCGGTGGCGACGACCGACACCCGGATCTTGCCTTGCAGATCGGGATTGAACGCCGAGCCCCAGATGATGTTGGCGTCCTGATCGACCAGCTCGCGGATATGATTGGCCGCTTCGTCCACTTCCAGCAGCTTCATGTCGTCGCCGCCGATGATGGAGATGATGACGCCCTTGGCGCCCTGCATCGAAACGCCGTCGAGCAGCGGATTGGCGATCGCGCGTTCCGCCGCTTCCAGCGCGCGGTTCTCGCCCTCGCCTTCGCCGGTGCCCATCATCGCCTTGCCCATCTCGCCCATGACGGAACGGACGTCGGCGAAGTCCAGGTTGATCAGGCCCGGCATGACCATCAGGTCGGTGATCGAACGCACCCCCTGCTGCAGCACTTCGTCCGCAAGCTGGAAGGCTTCCTTGAAGGTCGTCTCCGCCTTGGCCACCAGGAACAGATTCTGGTTGGGGATCACGATCAGCGTATCGACATGCTTCTGCAGTTCCTGGATGCCGGCATCCGCCGCCCGCATCCGCCGCGTGCCTTCGAACAGGAACGGCTTGGTCACCACGCCCACCGTCAGGACACCCTTGCGCCGCGCGGCTTCCGCGATCACCGGGGCAGCGCCGGTGCCGGTGCCGCCGCCCATGCCGGCCGCGATGAAGCACATGTTCACACCGTCCAGCGCGCGCTCGAGCTCTTCCACCGTCTCCTCGGCGGCAGCGCGGCCCACTTCCGGCCGCGAGCCCGCGCCAAGGCCCTGCGTGATGTCAGGCCCGAGCTGGATGCGATGTTCGACGATCGAATTGTTGAGCGCCTGCGCATCGGTATTCGCGACGATGAAATCGACCCCTTCGATCTCGGCGGCGATCATATTGGCGATAGCGTTTCCGCCAGCCCCCCCTACACCGATCACAGTGATCCGGGGACGAAGTTCCTCGACAGATGGCGGGCCGATATTGATGCTCATTATGCTCCCTCCAGGAGGCGTCGTGCGTGACGGTGCGTTTGACTGCGCTTCTGCCACAAAGCGAATCGCCCGTGCAAAGCGTAAATAACCTTATCCACAGCGAGCCTGCGCCGTGCACCGGGCAAACCGGTGCCTAGGCGAGGCAGGGCGGGGGCCGATGCGTTGATTGCCATCAGAAATATTCCCGCATCGCGCGGAAAACCCGCTGGATCAGCGCCCCTCCGCTGTAGCGCATGGCCGGCTGGTAGCTGAGGCCGATGGAGCGAATATCCACGGGATCGGCCGACGCGTACAGCACGAGGCCGGCCAGAGTCGAGAAACCGGGCACCGCATGCGCTTCCGGCAGCCCCCTGAGGGCCGGAGGCCGCCCGATCCGCACCGGGCGACCCAGCGCGGCCTGGGCATAATCGGCAAGGCCCGCCAGTTCGGAACCGCCGCCCGTCAGCACCACCTGCTGCCCGCGCTGGCCGGAAAAGCCCATCCCCTTCAGCGCCGCGCCGATCTCTCCGGTCAGCCGGTCGAGTTCGCGGGTGATTACCGAGATCAATTCGGCGCGCGGAATGCGGTTCTTGTCGTCGGCATGGCGCGCCACCGGACCGCCCCCTTCATCGCTTGGCCCCATCACCGGGACCATCTCGCGATGATCGGTCGGGCTGGCGATAGCCGAGCCGGCCACGCATTTGAGCCGTTCGGCCTGGAACCGGCGGATCCCGAAATGGGAAGCCACCGCGTCGGTGATATCGGCGGAGCCATAGGGCAGCGCCGCCAGGCCCAGCAGCATCCCGCCCGCATGAACCGAGACATTGGTCATCTCGCCGCCGATCTCGATCAGCGCAACCCCGAGTTCGCGCTCTTCCGGCGAAAGGCAGGCATAGCCGGCGGCGACCGGCGCGGCCACCACCGCCTCCACATCGACATGCGCGTTCTGGACCGCTTCCGTGATGTTGCGGATTGGCGCGCCATCGGCCAGCATCACATGGATATCCACGCCCAGGCGCTCCGCATGCAGGCCGCGCGGATTGGGGACGCCATGGGCGCCATCCAGCGTGTAATGCGCGGGCTGGGCGTGCAGCACCATCCGCCCATCCGGCTGGATCGTATCCCGCGCCGCAACCAGCAGGTGCTCCACGTCGCCGTCTTCGATCCGGCGTCCGCCGATATCGATCTCCACCTCGGCGACACGGCTGGTCAGGCCTGCGCCGGAGCAGCCGATCCATACGCTGGAAATGCTCGTACCAGCCAGCTTCTCCGCTCGCTCGATGGCATCACGCACGGCATAGGTGGCGGCCGCCATGTCCGTGACGTAGCCGCGCTTGATGCCCTGCGAGGCGCGATGGCCCGAACCCAGCACCACCATCTCCCCGGTTTCAGACAAACCGGCCACCATCGCGGAGATGCGGAAGGAGCCGATGTTGACCGCGCCGAAGACGCGCGCAATGCGCGGCGTGGAAGCCATCATCGCTTCTCCTTGCGGCTGGCGGCATCGAGCATGGCCTGTTCGGACCGCCCCGGTATGCGCATGTAGATCCGGTCCGGCGCCCGCATGTCGAACGCCGCGACCTTTCCGCCCAGCAGGCGATTCACGCCATCCAGCCGGGCAAAGGATACAAGGGCCGTGGTCGCGGGATCGTCCCCTTGCGGCAAGGCCAGCACCTGCCCGGTCTTGAAGGTGAGATTCCACCGGCGATTGCCCACCCACTCCGCTTCGCGCACTTGCGGGCGCAGCGCGGGCGCGCTTTCCAGCAGCCCCGTGAGGGCAGGCACCTGCATGGCCGAGCCGGGGCCGGAAATGATCAGCTTGCCCTTGGCATTGGCCGCGGAGATCGGCTCCAGCTCATGCCCTTCATCGTCGATCAGCATCAGGCGGCCGGGCTTGCGCAGCACCGCATGGGGGGCACGCTCCACGATGTCGATCACCAGCGTATCGGGCAATTGCCGGGAAACCCGCGCATCCTTCACCCAGGAAAGATCGAGCAATTCCTGGCGCAAGGCAGCGATGTCGACCATAGGCATCGCCCGGTCGCGCTCCCCCAGCGCCCGCTCATAAACCTTGAGCTCATTCATGCGCTCGACACCGCGCACTTCCACGCGGCGCACCTCAAAGCCCGCATCCGCGGCCAGCACGGCCAATTGCGCGCCCGCCAGGGCGGGCAGGCCCGCGAGGCTCGCGACGAACCATGCCAGGGCAGCGCAGCCACCCAGGATCACGGCCATGAAACCGCGATGGACCTGCTCCTCGGTAAACGGCAGCCAACGCAACGTCGCATCAAGCGCAGAGCCGGTCGTGGCCCGCGCCCTGTCAACCTTGCGCGCGGCACCCCGCGCTGCCGCCGCGCGACGTACCCCTTTGCCGCCGCGCTTGATCTTCTGGCTCATGGCGCCCCCTTCACCATTCCCCCTGCTTCCAGCCGGCCCTGCAGCGCATCGGCAATGATCGCTTCGACAAGATCGGCATAGTCCATGCCGCAAGCCTTGCCTTGTTCCGGCACGAGGCTGAGCGGCGTCATCCCGGGCTGGGTGTTGACTTCGAGCAGGAACAGGCCTTCTTCGCCGCGCTCGTCATCCCAGCGGAAATCGGATCGGCTGGTGCCCCTGCAACCCAGCAGGCGATGCGCCCGCAAGGCGATATCCTTGCATAGCGCGGCGATGTGATCGGGAATCTCGGCCGGGCAGACATGCTCGGTCATCCCGTCGGTATATTTGGAATCATAGTCGTAGAAGCCCGACTTGGGGACCAGCTCGGTCACGGTCAGGGCCCGGTCGCCAATCACGGCTACGGTCAGTTCCCGGCCCCGAATATAGGGCTCCGCCAGCAGGCGGTCGAATTCGCGCCAGGGCCCTTCCACATCGCGGCGGATCGGGCTTCCGTAATTGCAATTGTCGGTCACGATGGCGACGCCGACGGACGATCCTTCATTGACCGGCTTCAGCACATAGGGCCGCACCAGCGGATCGCCCTGGAAAAGGGCGGCGCTTTCCACGATCCGTCCGCCGGGCATGGGGATGCCATGCGGAACCAGCGTCTGCTTGGTCAATTCCTTGTCGATGGCGATCACGGAGGTCGCAAGGCCGGAATGGGTATAGGGGATGCCCATCAGATCGAGCATGCCCTGCACGGTGCCATCCTCGCCCGGCACGCCATGCAGCGCGTTGAACACCACATCGGGCGCGGCTTCCGTGATGCGCGCGGCGACCTGCCGGTCCATGTCGATCCGCGTCACGGCATGGCCGCGGCTTTCAAGCGCCTTTGCCACGCCTTCCCCGCTCATCAGCGAAACGGCGCGTTCGCTGGACCAGCCGCCCATCAGCACGGCCACATGGAGCTTGGGCAAGCCGCTCATGCCAGAAAACTCTTTCATGGGCGCCCCACCCGCTGAATTTCCCATTCGAGGTCGACACCTTCGCTCTTGCGCACGCGGCCGCGCACTTCTTCGCCCAATCCTTCGATATCCGCGCTGGTGGCATTTCCGGTATTGATCAGGAAATTGGTATGCTTCTCGCTCACCTGCGCGCCGCCCAGCCTCAGCCCCCGGCAGCCGGCAGCATCGACCAGCCGCCAGGCCTTGTCTCCGGGCGGGTTCTTGAAAGTCGATCCGCCGGTCTTGCTGCGCAATGGCTGGCTTTCCTCGCGCGCCGCGGCAATCCGGTCCATCTCCGCACCGATCACGGCCTTGTCGCCAGGCTGCCCGCGAAACCGGGCGGACAGGACGATGGCACCATCCGGAAGCGCGGAATGGCGATAGGTGTAGCGCAGGTCCGCCATCGGCAGGGTGACGGAGTCACCATCGGGCAACACCACATCGCAATCGACCAGAATATCCGCCACCTCGCGGCCATAGGCGCCACCGTTCATCTTGACGAAGCCGCCCACCGTACCGGGAATGCCTCGCAGGAATTCCAGCCCCGCGATGCTCGCGTCGCGCGCGCTCGACGCAACGAGTATGCCGCTCGCTCCGCCCCCGCAGCGCAGCGTGGTCTCATCTTCCACCTCGACCCGCGCGAACGGCTTGCCGAGCCGCACCACGATTCCGGGCACCCCGCCATCGCGTATGATCAGGTTGGAGCCTAGCCCCAGCGCCATTACCGGCATGTTGCCGCCCAGCCGGCTGAGGAAATCCCCCAGATCCTCGATGTCCGCGGGTTCGAACAGCCAATCGGCGCAACCGCCGGACTTGAACCAGACGAGCGGCGCCAGCGGAGCATCCTTGGTCAGTTTGCCGCGCACCATGTCGGGCGAAATATCCACGACGGGCACTTCGCCTGTATCCATCACATAATCGCCGGGCTGGATCGCCATCATGCGGCCAGCCCCCGCCTCGAACGGATCGCATCGGCCAGTCCCGCCGCCCACCTGGTGATGTCGCCGGCGCCCAGGCACACGATCATGTCACCCGGCGCGATGATCTCGGCCAGAGTGTCGGCCAATTCCTGCGGCCCGGAAATCTCCAGCGCGGAACGATGGCCGCGCGCCTTCAAACCTTCCACCAGGGCACCGGAATCGACCCCCTCGATCGGTTGCTCGCCAGCGGGATAGACCGGCGCGGCAAATACCACGTCCGCATCGTTGAAGGCGCCCTGGAATTCGTCCATCAGATCACCCAGCCGGGTATAGCGATGCGGCTGCACCACCGCGATCACCCGGTTTCCGGTCGCTTCGCGCGCAGCGGCCAGCACCGCACGGATCTCGACGGGATGATGCGCATAATCATCGATCACCGTGGCGCCTGCGACCTGGCCCACCCGAGTGAAACGCCGCCTGACGCCGCCGAACTTGGAAAAGCCGGTGCGGATCACATCGTCTCCGCAGCCCATTTCGACCGCCACGGCGACTGCCGCCAGCGCATTCTGCACATTGTGCCGCCCCGGCATGGGCAGGCGGATATCCTCGATCCGGCGCTGGCTCCCATCGCGCTGGCGGATCACCGCGTCGAAGCGGTTGCCGCCCTCGATCGTTTCGATCCGTTCCCCACGAACGTCGGCCTGCGCCGAAAAGCCGTAGGTCACCACGCGCCGGTCGCGCACCCGGCTGATCACGCCCTGAACTTCCGGATGATCGATGCACAGCACGGCCGCGCCATAGAACGGCACATTCTCGATGAATTCGCAGAACGCTTCCTTCACCGCTTCGAAATCGCCGTAATGGTCGAGATGTTCGGGATCGATATTGGTGACCACGGCAATGGTTCCGTCCAGCCGCAGGAAGCTGCCGTCGCTTTCGTCCGCCTCGACCACCATCCAGTCGCTGTCGCCCAACCGGGCGTTGGAACCGTAGCTTTCGATAACCCCGCCGTTGATCACGGTGGGATCGATCCCGCCCGCATCCAGCAGCGCCGCGATCATCGAGGTGGTCGTCGTCTTGCCATGCGTGCCGGCCACGGCAACCGTGTGCTTGAGCCGCATGAGCTCTGCCAGCATTTCGGCGCGGCGCACCACGGGAATGCGGGATTCAAGCGCGGCGGCAACCTCGGGGTTGTCGCGCTTGACCGCCGTGGAAGTCACCACCACCGCCGCATCGCTGACATTCTCGCCCGCATGGCCGATATAGATACGGATGCCGCGCGCGCGCAGCCGTTCCACCGAAGCGCTTTCGGCGATGTCCGAACCCTGCACGCTGTAGCCGAGATTATGCATCACCTCGGCGATGCCCGACATGCCGATGCCGCCTATGCCGACGAAATGAATGATACCGATATCGGTGCCGACGCCTTTCATCGCCATGCCTTCGTGCTGCGCGCTGGCTTTGACGAGCCCAGCCCGCGCGGAGTGGGATGGAAAGACGTGGACAACCGCTCACCCCGAGCCTGTCGCAGGGGCCCCCTCATGCCGCATTGTCCCGCGCCAGCGCTTCGCGCTGCTCGATACGCATCTCACCGCCCACGCGGATCACATCCATCAGCGGTTCGCCGCCGAAGCTCTCGATCAGGTCGGCCAGATCCTTCGCCGCGTTGGGCCGCCCGCAGTTCCATGCGGCATGGGCCGCATTGCCGAGCGAGCCGGGCGCCTGCGCCATCGCCTGGATCTGCTTGGCCAGTTCCTTGGCGGTGAAGCGATCCTGCCGGATCGCGCGCGCGCCGCCGGCCTTCGTCATTTCGCGGGCATTGGCGGCCTGGTGATTGTCGGTGGCGATGGGCAGCGGGATCAGGATCGCCGGGCGACCGACCGCGGTCAGCTCCGCGATGGTGGAAGCTCCGGCCCGGCCGATGAAGAGATGGACATCAGCCAGCCGCGTCGCCATGTCCTCGAAATAGGTGCCGAGTTCGGCCGGAATGTCATGGCCGGCATAGCGCGCGCGCACCCCGCTCAGATCTTCCGGGCGGCATTGCTGGATCACTTGCAGACGCGCCCGCAGGGCAGGCTGCAGCATGGCGAGGCCATCGGGCACCACTTCGGAGAGCACGCGGGCACCCTGGCTGCCGCCGGTCACCAGAACGCGCAGCAGCCCGTCTTCGGTAAAGGCGGGATAAGGCTGATCGCGCAAGGCGAGCACCTCGGCCCGCACCGGATTGCCGACCAGATAGGTCTTCCCGGCGAGCTTCTCGTTCAGCCGGTCCACTTCCGGATAAGCGGTGGCGATCGCGTCGACCCGCCCGGCAAGCAGGCGGTTGACGCGGCCCAGCACGGCATTCTGCTCGTGAATGACCGTGGGGATCTTCGCCGAAATGGCCGCCAGCAGCGCTGGCAGGGCCGGATAGCCGCCGAAGCCGATCACCGCGCTGGGCTCGAAGCTTTCGAACAGGCGAAGCGCCATCTGCCGGCCTTCGACGATCGCCCGCAAACCCTTGATCCAGCCCAGCGGGTTCTTGCCGAGACGCCCCGCCGGCAGCACATGCGCGGGCAGTGTCCCGGGCTTGCCGGGAATGGCCGCACCCCGTTCATCCGTCACCAATGCGACATGGTGCCCACGCGCTTCCAGTTCCTGCGCGAGGGCAAACGCCGGGATAAGATGGCCACCCGTTCCGCCGGCAGCGAGGACATAGTGGCGGCTTACCGCATTCATCGAACATCTCCTGTGCCGGCCAGCGCTTCTCGCCAGTCGAACTTCTCCCGGCTGAGATACGGGTTGCGGCGCGTCATCGCCAGCAGGAAACCGATTGTAAGACACATCGCCACGGTAGACGATCCGCCATAGCTGATCAGCGGCAATGTCATGCCCTTGGATGGGAAAAGCTGCAGGTTCACCAGGATATTGATGAAGGCCTGCCCCCCGATCTGCGCCGTGAGGCCTGCGGCCGCAAGGACAGTGAAGAGATTGTCCTCCCCCACCAGGCGGATGAACACCCGCGCGACGATGGCAAGATAGATCAGGATGATCAGAATGCAGACCAGCAGGCCGAACTCTTCACCGATCACCGAGAAGATATAGTCGGTATGCGCTTCCGGCAGGGAAAGCTTGCGCAAGCCGAGCCAGAGGCCGCTGCCGGTCCAGCCGCCTGCCACCAGCGTCCGGCTGGCGAGATCGACCTGATCATAGGCCGTGCCACCGCCAAGGAAGGCATCGATGCGGTGCCGCGCATTGTCGTAGAGGAAATAGGTCGCCGTCAGCAATGCGACACCCACCCCGCCCATGGCGGCAATCCGCTGCACCGGCAAGCCGGACAGCAGCACCATGAGAAACCAGACGCCGGCAAACAGGATGGTGTCGCCGAAATTGGGCTGGGCCATCAGCAGGGCAGCCACCAGCCCCATGATCACGCAGGTGACCGGAATGACGGGCAGGTCGGGGTCGCGTATCCGCCAGGAAAGGATCCAGGCGAGCACGATGGCGAAGGCCGGCTTGAGGAATTCCGACGGCTGGAAAATGATGCCAAGCCGCAGCCAGCGCCGCGCGCCGTTCACTTCCTGGCCGATGAAGGGGACCAGCAGCAGGGCCGCGATCATCGCCCCGCCCATGAGGATGGCGAAGCGCCGCGCCCGTTCCTGCGGCAGCAAGGACGCTCCGATCAGGGCGATCAGACCTAGCGCCTGCCAGCGCAGATGCAGCCAGTAGAAATAGAGGTCCGGCAGTTGCGTGGCGGAACTCGAAAGCCGCCGGGCGCTGGCCGGGGATGCCGCAGCGACCGCCGCGCTGCCCAGCGCCATCAGCAGGATGACGAGAAACAGCAGCGTACGGTCGATCTCGCGCCACCAGATCCGCAATTCGCTGCGAAGGCTGCGCCGCGGCGGGGTCAATGCGGGAAGATTCTGCGCCGACCCGGGGATATATGGCCTGCTGGACATCATGCCGCCGAGCGCCCCTCTTCACCCTGGCAGACGGTATCCAGCCCGGTGAGCGCCGCGACGAGCTGGCGGAATGTATCGCCACGGATCTCGTAATTGCGGAACTGGTCGAAACTCGCGCAGGCAGGGGAAAACAGCACGACATCACCCGGCCGCGCGGCATCGATTGCCTGCCGCAATGCCTCCACCAGCAATTCGCAGCGGCGGACAGGCAGGACCGGCTCCAGCAATTCGGCAAAGCGCGGGCCTGCTTCGCCGATCGTATAGGCGGCGGCGACATTTCCGAGGAATTCCTCGCACTCACCCAGATCGTCGCCCTTGGGAAGCCCCCCCAGGATCCAGTGGATACGCTTGCCGGGATTGGGCGGAAACGCAGCGAGCGCCGGCGCGGCGGAGGCCGGATTGGTTGCCTTGCTGTCATTGATGAACAGGGCGCCGTTCGCTTCTCCCAACCGCTCCATGCGATGGGCAAGGCCGCGAAAGCTCACAAGCGCCGGGCGCCACTGGGCCGGGGTGACACCCATTTCCTGCGTCAGCGCAACCGCCATGGCGGCGTTCTGCAGATTGTGCGGACCTTGCAGCGAAGGCCACTCCTGCTGGAAAGGAGCGAGACCTTCCAGATCGATGCAGATCGCCCGCCCATCCGGCCGGCGCGCGCGCTCCCGGTCCGCTATGGCGCAGGTCGGCTCGTCCGCGCAGCCGAAGGCCGCCAGCTGGCCAGGGTCCTGCATTTCGAACAGCCGCGCTTTCGAAGCGGCATAGGCTTCGAAGCCGTCATAACGGTCCAGATGATCGGGCGTGATGTTGGTAAGGCCGGCCGCCTCGCAGGTAAGGCTCCGGGTCAGATCGATCTGGTAGCTGGAAAGCTCCAGTATATAGATTCCGCCCGCCGCGAGCGGGGCCTGGGCAAAAATCGGCAGCCCGATATTCCCCCCCATGCGCGCCGGGATGGCCGCACTGCGCAGGATATGGTGGACCAGAGCAGTCGTGGTCGATTTGCCGTTGGTGCCGGTGATGCCGATGACCCGATTGTTCGGCAGCGTGTTGCGCGCCTGGGCGAACAGTTCCATGTCGCCGATGATCGGCACGCCGGCATTGCTGGCCACTTCCACGATCGGATGTGTGTTCAGGGGAACCCCGGGAGAAACCACTATCGCCTCGTAGCCGGAGAGATCCATGACCAGCGGATCGGCAATCTCCGCCCGGCCTTCCAGCACCGCACGCGGTTCTTCCTGCCTGTCCCACGCGGTGACATGCGCTCCGCTCGCCAGCAGGCTTTCGGCAACCGCCATTCCCGACCTCGCAAGGCCAAGCACCACGTAGCGCTTTCCGGAAAAGGCGGATGAAATGATCATCGGAGCTTCAGCGTCGCCAAGCCGGCAAGGGCAAGCACGATCGAGACAATCCAGAAGCGGATGACCACCGTCGATTCCGCCCAGCCGAGCTGTTCGAAATGATGATGGATCGGAGCCATGCGGAATATCCGCTTGCCGGTTCGCTTGAAGAAGAACACCTGAATGATCACCGAGACCGCTTCGAGCACGAACAGGCCGCCGACGATCGCCAGCACGATCTCGTGATGCGATGCGACCGCGATGGCCCCCAGGGCGCCGCCAAGCGCCAGGCTGCCTGTATCGCCCATGAACACTGCCGCCGGAGGGGCATTGAACCACAGGAAGGCAAGCCCCGCACCCATGATCGCTGCACAGAAGATCGCCAGTTCGCCGGCCCCCGGCACATAGGGAATACCCAGATAGCTCGAATAGTCGGTCCGTCCGACAAGATAGCAGATCAGCGCGAAGGTACCCGCCGCGATGATCACCGGCATCGTCGCCAGCCCGTCAAGCCCGTCGGTCAGGTTGACCGCATTGCCGGCGCCGACGATCACGAAAGCGGCGAAGACATAATAGAACGGACCGAGCGGAATCACCCAGTTCGAGAAGAAGGGCACGTAAAGATCGGTATTGATCTGGCTGACGATGATCCAGGAGGCAATCCCGGCGACCACGAATTCGCCCAGAAGACGCACCCTGCCCGGCACGCCACGATGGCTCGATTTGCGGACCTTGTCATAATCGTCGAGAAACCCGATCACGCCGAAACCCGCGGTGACGGCGAGGCAGGCCCAGACGAAGGGGCTCTTCAGATCCATCCACAGCAGCATGGCCAGCACCAGGGATGTCAGGATCATCAGCCCGCCCATGGTGGGAGTTCCGCGCTTCACGAGATGCGTCTTCGGGCCATCTTCCCGGATCGGCTGGCCCTTGCCCTGGCGGACGCGCAGCATGTTGATGAAACGCGGGCCGATCAGCAGACCGATGAGCAGCGCAGTGATCAGCGTCGCCCCGGCCCGAAAGGTCTGGTAACGCACGAGATTTGCGAGGCCTTCAAACTCCACCCATTGCGCGATCAGATAGAGCATCAACTCTCCTCGGCGGAAAGACGGGCGACCAGCCTGGCCAACCCGACAGAATTGGATCCTTTTACGAGAACCGCATCGCCATCCTTCAGGCCATAGGCTGAAAGGGCGGCAATCGCTTCATCACAATCGCCGCAATGGGCAAAGGTGAAGCCCTTGCCAAGCGTTCCGCCTCCGGCTTTCCCCAGTTCACCGGCGAGCGCCGCCATCTCGTCACCCACCAGAAGCGCGTGATCGATTCCAGCCTCGGCAATCGGCTCCGCCAGAGCCGCATGAAAGGCTGGCGAAAAGTCGCCCAGTTCCTTCATTGCGCCCAAGACCGCAATACGCCGCTTCGCCGGTGTCTGGCCCAGTTGCGCAAGCGTCGCGCGCATGGAGGCGGGATTCGCATTGTAGCTTTCATCGATCAGAAGCGCGCGGCCGCCATCCGCGGCCGGAATGTCCACCCGCTCTCCTCGCCCGGCGAGACCGCCCATTTCCGCAAGCGCAAGGCCCGCCGCGCCGAGATCGCCGCCGGCCGCGCGAACCGCCGCCATGACCGCCAGAGAGTTGAGAACCCAATGATCGCCGGCCGCCGAAACGGTGTAGCATACCCTGCGATCGCCCAGATCGGCGGTGACGAGCGAACCGCCTGAACTGGCCCCCACCATGTCCAGCAGCCGCACGTCGGCATTGGCGGCCCGTCCAAACGACACCACCTTGGCTCCGGACTTCAGCGCAGCATCGCGCAGGCGCGCAAAATGCGGGCTATCCGCCGGGATGATGGCGGTGCCGCCGGCTTCCAGCCCCTCGAAGATTTCGGCCTTCGCATCGACGATCGCCTCCTCGCTGCCCAGCATCTCGATATGGGCCGGGGCAATGGTGGTGATCACCGCCACATTCGGCCGCACCTGCCGGGTGAGGGCCGCGATTTCCCCGGCATGGTTCATCCCCATTTCGAAGATGCCGAAGATGGTCCGCGCCGGCATCCGCGCAAGGCTGAGCGGAACACCGACGTGATTGTTGTAGCTCTTGACCGAGCGATGGGCATATCCCCGGCTGGACCGGTCCAGCGCGGCGAACAGGGCCTCCTTGACCCCGGTCTTGCCGACCGACCCCGTCACGCCGATCACCACCGCATCCGCCCGGTTCCGCGCCGCTGCGCCCAAAGCCTCGAGCGCCCGCATCGTATCGTCGACCAGCACATGCGGGCGATCGATCGGACGGTCCACGACGGCCGCCACCGCGCCCTTCGCAAAGGCTGCATCTAGGAAGCGATGGCCATCGGTGTTGTCGCCCTTCAAAGCGAAGAACAGATCGCCTTCCCTGACATCGCGGGAATCTATCTCGACGCCGGAACATTGGAAGTCGCAACTCGCCATGCCGCCGGTCGCTGCGGCGACGCTCGCCGCATCCCACAGGGCAAGAGGCAACAGATCGCGGGCGTCGGCAGGCCACTCAAACATAGCCGGATGGGCATTCATCCAATTTCTCCTGCGGAAATGCCGGCGCATTCCCGCGCAACATTCACATCGTTGAACGGTACAACCTTCGTATCGGGTCCACGGCCGAAGATCTGGCCTTCCTCGTGCCCCTTTCCTGCTATCAGCACGATATCGCCCGCTCTCGCGGCATCGATCGCCGCGGCGATCGCCTCTCGCCGATCAGCAAGTTCGCGGGCTTTGCCGCCAGCACGCGCCACGCCTTGCATGACCATGGCGCGAATGCTGGCCGGATCTTCCCCGCGCGGGTTGTCATCCGTGACGATCACAAGGCCCGACCCCGCGGCAGCGGCCTCGCCCATCGGAGCCCGCTTTCCCTGGTCACGGTCCCCGCCTGCTCCCACCACGGTGATCAGGCGGCCGTTCACATGCGGCGAAAGCGCCGCAATGGCCGCTTCCAGCGCATCGGGCGTATGGGCGTAATCCACATAGATCGGCGCGCCGCTGCGCGCAATCGCCGCCCGCTCCAGCCGGCCCCGCACCGGCTGCAACCGCGCCAGCGCATCGAAGGTCGCGGCTGGTTCTCCGCCGGTGGCAAGAACCAGCCCGGCCGCTATCAGAGCATTGGCCGCCTGATAGGCGCCGATCAGCGGCAGTACGATTCGGTGGCGCTGGCCATCATGCGCGATCTCGATTTCCTGCCCCAGTTGCGTGGGGATGCGGGCGAGCAGGCGGACCCCCATCAGGTCGTCCGACGCCTGCTCGCCCACAGTGAGCACACGCAGCCCCCCGCCACGCGCACGCTCACAAACTTTTTCCGACAAGGGATCGTCCATCCACACGACCGCCGTTCCGCCCCTGGCCACCACCTCGTCGAAAAGCCGCATCTTGGCGGCGAAATAGGCCTCCATCGTTCCGTGATAGTCGAGATGATCCCGGCTCAGATTGGTGAAGGCGCCGGCGGCCACTTCAGGGCCCTCGCTGCGAAACTGGGCGAGGCCATGGCTCGACGCCTCGTAAGCGACATGGCTCACGCCTTCCCGGGCAAGGCCGCTCATGTTCGAAAGGAAGGTCACGATATCCGGAGTGGTCAGCCCAGTCGAAACCGAACCATCGGGCGTGGTCACGCCAAGAGTGCCGATCGAGGCCGCGCTGTTGCCCGCCATCCGCCAGAGCTGGCGCGTCATCTCCACGGTGGAGGTTTTGCCGTTGGTGCCGGTCACCGCAACCACGGTCCTGGGAAACGGTGCGAAGAACCGGGCGGCAATCCGCGCAAAAGCGCGCCGCGGCTCGGCATCGGCAATATGCGCGGCGCCTTCGACATGCGCCTCGGGCCTCGCCACGACACAGATCGCCCCCGCAGCGACGGCAGCGGGGATGAAATCCTCGCCATTGACAGTGGCGCCCCGGAACGCGCCGAACACCGTGCCCGGCGCGACCTTGCGATGATCGATCGCAAAGCCGGTCACGCTACCCTCGCGATGGGACGCAACGGCCAGCCCGGCCTTTTCGGCGAGCGCCCCCAGCATCATTCACCGCCGCCCTTGCCGACCAGCGGCTTGAGATCGGTGAGGTCGATATCGCGGTTGTCGTCCGGCATGACGCCCAGCAGCGGGCCGATCCGCGGCACGACCGCACCGACGATCGGCGCCGCGTTCCAGGCAGCCGTGCGCTGGAACGAACTGGCCGCCGTTCCCTTGGGCTCATCCAGCATGGCGATGACGACATAGCGCGGGCGATCCATCGGGAAAGCGGCGGCGAAGGTGGAAATCAGGCTGCTGCGGCGGTATCCGCCCGCGCCCGGCTTTTCGGCGCTGCCCGTCTTGCCGCCGATACGAAATCCGGGCGCATCCGCCTTGCGCCCCGTACCATAGGCCACGATCATGCGCAGGAGCTGATTCATTCGCGCGCTGGTCGATGCCTTGAACACCCGCCGCCCCTTGGGCACTTCGCCCGGAGCCAGCTTGTGCAAGGTTGCCGGGCGCCAGATTCCGCCATTGACCATCGCCGCATAGGCCGAGGCAAGATGAAGCGGAGTGACCGCGATGCCGTGGCCGTAGCTTACGGTCATCGTGCGCAGACGCGGCCAGTCGCCCTTCGGCCAGATCGGGAAGCCCCGCGCCGGAAGCTCGATGTAGGGCCGTTCGTTCATGCCCAGGTCCGCCATGGTGCGCTTGAGCGCCTTGCCGCCCAGGGCATCGGCGATCTGGGCGGTGACCACGTTGGACGAATGGATCAATGTTTCCGGCACATTGATCGCAGCGCCGATCGTGTGGCTGTCGCGGATCTTGAATCCGCCGATTTCCAGCGGACGGTTGGCCGGGTAGCGCTTGGCGAGATCGGTGACCACGCCCGCGTCGATCGCGGCCGCCACCGTCAGCGGCTTGAAGGTGGAACCGAGCTCGTAGACCTGGTTGGTGACACGGTTGAACATCAGCTTTTCACCGCGCGCGTCGATCTTGTTCGGATCGAACTCGGGCAGCGAGGCCAGGGCCATCACTTCGCCGGTATCGACATCCAGCACGATGCCGGCCGCACCGACCGCATTGGTCGCCAGCATTCCCCGGCGCAATTCGTCTTCCAGCGCCCCCTGCACCCTCAGGTCGATGGAAAGCTGGGCCGGTTTCCCGCGCTGGGCAGGATCGAGCAGCTGCTTGTCCAGCACCTGCTCCATTCCCACCCGGCCATGGCCATCGGCCCCGACGTAGCCGAGAACATGGGCCGCCATCGACCCTTGCGGATAGAAGCGATCGCCTTCCTGCGGAATTTCGAGCGCCAGTTCGCCGATCCGCTGCACCCGGTTCGCATCGTCCGGCAGGATACGCCGGCGCAGATACCCCGGTGTCCCGCTGGCCAGCCGGGCTGCGGTTTGCGCTTCATCCATGTCGGGAAAGATCGCGGCCAGTTCCCGCGCCACCTGGCGGGGGGGTTTGATCAAGGGCGAGCCGCCATCGTCGAAGACCTGCGGATTATACCACAGCGCATAGGCGGGAAAGGCGCGAGCCAGCGGCACTCCATTGCGATCGGCGATCTCGCCGCGAGGCGGAAGCAGCGTTTCGCGCAGGGAATGATGTTCCAGCGCATTCTCGAACAAGCCGAGCTGGACCACACGAATAAGTGCGGCGATCGTCACCAGCGTGAACAGGCCCAATACCCAGAGGAGGCGCAAATGGGCCGTCAGCAGCAAGCGCTGACGGATGTCGACCAGCTGGACACGGCCGGAATTGATCGCCGTGCTCACGCTGATCGCGGTCATTCGGCGCCCTCCTGCACCGACGGCAAGACGATCCGGGTCGCCTTGAGATTCAGGCGGCTCGAAAGATTCTCTATAGTTGCGGCGCTTCCCTCAGGCTCCCTGGGAAGTTCTGCCGCAAAGGCCCGGCCCGTGATCGGGGAAACCATCGCGACAATCCCCTCGGATGACGTGCCGAGCACCTCGTCATCCGATGGAGCGGACGCGACGCGGATCGGTTCGGGCGCGCCTGCCGCGCGCGGAGTGCCGAACATCGCAAGCTGCCGTTCGCCTTCCAGGAACTGGCCGGCTACCGGGGCCTTGTAACCGAAATCGACCTCGTTCCAGTTGGCCAGCTGCTGCTGGCTGGCGCGTGCCTGAAATTCGGTTTCAAGCATGGATTTTTCCTGCTCGAGCGCCACGATCTTGCGTTCGGCCAATCGCACCTGGCTTTTCACGGCATTCACCTGGAAGGTCAGCGCCGCGAACAGGATCAGGCTGGCCGCCAGAACCACCGCCCATCCAATGGAACGTAACCGGCTGCCGGGCACCATCACGCCGCCTCCTTCCGTTCAGGAGAGGCCGTGCGGACTGCGCTGCGAAGGGTTGCGGAGCGCGCACGCGGATTGCGCTGGATTTCCGCCTCCGTCGGTCGGACCGGCTTGCTTACCCGCGTAAAGACGGCGGCTGCGGAGCTTTCCCCCTGGCCAGCTGGCAGATGGCGGGACACTCCCGCGGAAGCACCCGACGCATCGCGCAGGAAACGCTTCACGATGCGATCCTCGAGGCTATGGAAGGTGACGACCGCAAGCCTGCCGCCCTCGCGCAACAGCCTTTCGGCGGCGTGCAACCCGGCCAGCAATTCATCGAGCTCGGCATTCACGTGGATGCGGATGGCCTGAAAGCTGCGCGTGGCGGGATCCTTGGGCGCGCCCGGACGATAGCCCAGCGCCTTGCGCACCACCTGGGCCAGCTGGCCGGTGGTCGACAGCGGTCGCGCCGCGACAATAGCGCGAGCGACGCGGCGAGACTGGCGTTCTTCCGCATACTGGAACAGAATGTCGGCGATCGCGCCCTCATCCGCCGTATTCACGAAATCGGCGGCGCTTTCGCCATCCTGGCTCATCCGCATGTCCAGCGGGCCATCCACGGAAAAGGCGAAACCTCGCCCGGGCTGGTCGAGCTGCATCGATGAAACGCCGATATCCATGACCAGCCCATCGACAGCGGCGACGCCCTCTTCCGCCAGGGCCGCGACCATTTCGGAGAAGCGCCGGGGATGGAGGACAAGCCGGGGCGGGTTTTCCGCGGTTTCCGGCCATGTTCCGGCCGCGGCGATGGCATCCGGATCGCGATCGAAGGCATGCACCACGGCACCGGCATCGAGCAGGCGGCGGGTATACCCGCCAGCCCCGAAAGTCGCATCGACGATGACATCGCCAGGGCGCGGATCGAGCGCGGCCACGACCTCGTCCAGCAACACCGGGATATGCGCCCTGGCGCCGGGGCCGGTCATGCCCTGCGCCCTTTCGCGTCGGCATCGCCTTCCAGCATGCGGCACGCCGCTTGCGCACCTTCCCAGCCCGCTCCCATCAGGTAGAGTTCAGCCGGGTTCCAGAGAGTAAAGAAGCTCCCCGCCCCTTGGAAATACACACCACCGTTCAATCGGCCCAGTTCGGCGAGATGATCGGGCATCACGAAACGGCCGCTGTCATCGAAGGGCACTTCGACAAATCCGAAGAGCTGCATCGCGCGCAGATCGCGGTCGAAATCCTGCCCGCGACGGATGGCCTGTTCCTCCTCCCGATCGATCTGCGCTTCCAGTTCGTCCTTGCGGGAAAGACCGAAGCCGGTGAGGCAATTCCAGCGCTCATGCTTGGCGAGGCAGAGAATGCGGGATTCGCTGGATTCCTTGACGACCTTGCGGAATGCGGGAGGCAGCACGAAGCGGCTCTTCTCGCCACGCTGCGAGAAGCCCTGGCCGCTGTAGCTGAATGACCGCGCCGACACCCTAGAAAGCCCCCCGCCTGGACCGATCCAATCGGCACGAATCCCCTCTCCGCCCGGCGCACATTGCGCACCGGTTCACCCCGCCAAAGCGGAATGCGGCATGGAACCATGTCCGATGGAATTATTTCATAACCCGGTCCCTTCCGGGATTAAAGGGAAAAACGCGGGAATTCACGGGATAAGCTGATAATCAATTGATTAATATTGTTTTTATTCCCTACCACAGTCCGTGAAAGCACCTAGGTTTCGTGTTCTGTTCTCCATCTAGCACATTGAAAACACGCGAATCCTGCGCCAGCACGCATCGCGACTCCATTATTTCCCGCGATTTCCCCGAAAAGTCAGTCGCCCGTGAAAGCCATCTCGGCCAAGGCCGACAGGGTGGGCTGCAACATCCCGGGATCGGGGGCACGGGCATCCAGCAATGCGGCATCGGCAACGACCAGCACCCGCCCCTGCCCGACCGCGCAGTCGGCCGCCAACCCTCCGGCGGCCAGGCGGCACGACCCGCCCGCGCTCGTGGGCGGACGCAGCACCAGCCGCCCGGGCAGATCGATCGGCAGTTCGGTTCCGAATACCGGCACGATCTTCATTCCGGCATCCTGCCGGTCGTCGAACTGCAGGTCGAGGCCCCAATGCGTCAGAATAGGGGAGAGCAGCACGACATCATGAGGCCGTCGCCTGTCGCCGATGGCAAAGGAGGATTCCTCGGTCAGCATGGGGTCCGCGAACAGCAGCAGCCGGCCCCCACCGCGAACCCAAGCATCCAGGGCCACGTTCTCGACCGGGGACAGGGCGCGGGGCTGCGCCATGAGCAGGAATCGCAAGCCGGTCAGGCTGTTCCCGGCATCACCCGCCTCCAGAACATCCAGCGGCCGCAGCACATAATCCTTTTCCAGGCCGCCACGAACCCAATGCTGCTTGCGATCTTCCGCAAGTAGATCGGAAAGCTGCGCCGCTTCGCCCCAGTAGATCGGCAGGGTGGTGAAAAGTCCCAGCACGGGCCTTTCCCGTTGAGCTTTCGCCTGCAGCAGGCCCGCCAGCGCCGCTCCGGCGAGGGCGAGGCAGACAGCAACCAGCAGGATTGCTCTAGGGCCGGGGCGCAAGCTTCGGCGCACCGTTCGGCACCGGCGAAGCCCGGGGAGCGGTATTCTCCTGTGCGTTAGACGGCATGTCAGGCACAATCCCGGCATCGACAAGCGGATCGCTCAGGGGCCCGGTGGTCGTGACCGGGGCGGTGGTCGCCGCCGCCTCCGGCACGGCAGTCGCCTCGGTCTGTTTCGCACGCTCCATGATCACGTTGGCCAGAGCCACGATCAGCACCATGGCGGCAAGGCCGAACAAGCCAATCTGCAAGCGCTGGATCACTTCGGCCCGCTTGCCGCCCTGCTGCGGCAGCGCTTCCTCACCTCCGCCTGGACTTGCGCCGGAATGCTCTGATGTTTGCGATATCATCGGGCAAGGCTAACCTTTTGCCGGCGCCAGTCAATCTCCAGCCGGCGCCGGAACCTTCAACCAGTCGAACACCGGCAACCCCTTCGCCTCGAGCCATTCCGCATTGTAGAGCGAGGAAAGATAACGGAATCCCGTATCGCACAGGATAGTCGCTATGCGGGGGTCCTTCCTGCCTTCCGCTGCCAGCTTGCGCCCCAGCGCGATGGCTCCGGCCACATTGATCCCTGACGAAAGTCCGAGGCAGAGCCCCTCCTCCCGGAGAAGCCGGGCGACCCATTCCAGCCCTTCCTCATCGGAAATGCGGAACTGGGTGTCGATCGGCGCGCCTTCGAGATTGGCGGTGATGCGGCCTTGGCCGATACCCTCGGCCACGGAATTGCCTTCCGCCTTCAATTCACCATGCGCATAGTAATTGTAGAGCGCCGCGCCATGCGGATCGGTCAGGGCGATGGCGATATTCTCGTCGAATGCCTTGAGGCCCATTCCGACTCCGGCGATGGTCCCGCCCGTGCCGGCCGCGCAGGTGAAACCATCGATCCGGCCTTCCATCTGCTCCCACAATTCCGGAGCGGTACTTTCGATATGGGCCTTGCGGTTGGCCGTATTGTCGAACTGGTTCGCCCAGATCGCCCCTTCGGTTTCCTCCGCAAGGCGGCGCGACGTGTGCACGAAGTGGCCGGGATTGGAGAACGGCGCGGCGGGCACCAGCACCAGTTCCGCGCCCAGCGCCCGCAAGGTATCCATCTTTTCGCGAGACTGGGTCTCGGGCATGACGATGATGGTCTTGTAGCCCAGCGCATTGGCGACCAGCGCAAGACCGATCCCGGTGTTGCCGGCAGTGCCTTCCACGATTGTGCCGCCAGGCTTCAATAGCCCTTTCCGCTCCGCGTCGCGGACGATCCACAGGGCCGCCCGGTCCTTCACCGAAGCGCCGGGATTGGCGAATTCGCATTTTCCATAGATCGCGCAGCCTGCGGCAGCGCTGGGGCCTTTCAGGAACACCAGAGGGGTGTTCCCGATCAGCTCAAGTGTATCTTCGCGGATGGTCGGTGCGGTCATGGCCTTGGGTTAGGCGGTGAAGAGGTCGTTCGCAACGGCTTTGGAACGAAGGGCCTCTCCGCGCCGCCTTCCGCAACCGATCAGTCTTCGGGAGCGATCGTAACCTTCAGGCCATCGAGATCGTCCGTCATGTGGATCTGGCAGGAAAGGCGCGAGGTTTCATTGCGGTGATCGGAACTGTCGAGCAGGTCATCCTCGTCACCCGACATCGTCGGCAGCTTGTCGCCAAAGGATGGATCGACATAGACATGGCAGGTCGCGCAGCTGCAGCATCCGCCGCACAGCGCCAGCAATTCGTCATAACCATTGTCACGGATGGCTTCCATCACGCTGATGCCGCCATCAACGTCTATCGCTTTTTCTTCACCTTCGCGATTGACGACAATGAGTTTTGCCATGGTATCCTGTTCCTTCGCGCTCACCGGTTGCGCCCGTCAAGGCCATGGCGGCGCTGCTAGGGACAATGGCACGATTTTACAAGCGGGAAGAGGCATGGGATTGGATCGGAACAGGTTGAGAGCCGGGCTGGACCGGGCGGCAAGCCGCGAACCGGCCTTCGCCCGCGCAATTTCGCTGGCCGGCTATCCCGAGCCGCGCATCAGCGAACGCGGATACCGGACCTTGCTCCGCACGATCGTCGGCCAGCAGGTCAGCACCGCCTCGGCGCGCTCCGTCTGGACGAAGCTCCAGAGCCTGCTGGGTGACGACATCCCGCCGCAAGCCTTGCTCGACCGCAGTTTCGACGAGTTGCGCGGCTGTGGTCTTTCCCGGCAGAAACAGGGCTATGTCCGCTCGCTCTGCGAACTGGTCGCAAGGGGCGAGCTCGACCTCGACCAGCTGCCCGAGGAGGATGAAGCCGCCATCGCCGCCCTAACCCGGGTCAAGGGCATCGGCCGTTGGTCGGCGGAGATATATCTCCTGTTCGCGGAAGGGCGCGGCGACATATGGCCCGGCGGCGACCTTGGCGTGCAGGCCGGGTTGCAGCGCATCCTCGGCCTGGAGGAACGGCCGGATGAGAAGGCAGCGAGAGCCATGGCCGAAGCGTGGCGGCCGGACCGGAGCGCAATCGCGATCTTCACCTGGCATTGCTACGACAATCCGACATTGTAAAAGGAGGGTGATGGGCAAGAGCATATTCATAAGCGGCGGCGGCTCCGGGATCGGGCGTGCCATCGCAAGGTTGTTCGCGGATCGCGGCTGGTTCGTGGGAATAGGGGACATCAACGAGGCGGGAATCGAGGAAACCGGCGCGCTGCTTCCCGCAAATCAGTGGTTCGGGTACCGGCTCGACGTAACCAACCGCGACGAATGGGACACGGCGCTGGAGAGCTTTTCCGCTGCCGCCGGCGGACAAATCGACGTCGTTGCGAACAATGCCGGAATCGCCTTCGGCGGTCCGCTAATCCAGAACAGCAAGCGGGAAATCGACGCGCTGATCGATGTGAACATTCGCGGCGTGATCTATGGCGCGCAGGCGGCCTTCGGCCATTTGCGGAAGACCGCGCCGGGCAGTTGCCTGCTCAACACGGCTAGCGCGGCGGGAATTTACGGTACGGCGAACATGTCGGTATATTCGGCCACGAAGTTCGCGGTGCGCGGCTTGACCGAAGCGCTGGACGTTGAATGGGCGGGCCAGAGAATCAAGGTCCATTCCTTGATGCCGAGCTTCATCGATACCCCGCTACTGGCCAAGCAAGCCAATGCGCGCAGCAGCGGCACCATGCGCGACAAGGTCAAGGCGACCGGGCTGGAATTCACCCCGGTCGAGGAAGTTGCGCAAGCCGCATGGGAAGCGGTCCATGGCGAAAGGCTGCACTCGCTTGTCGGCAAGACCGCGCGCAAGCTGGCTTTCGCGGCCCGCTGGACGCCCGGAATGCTCCGCAACAAGATGCGCGGCAGGAAATCCCGCAAATAGCGAGACTTCAGAGCAGGGCGTCGATCGCCCGGGCCAGCCTGATATCGCGCGCGGAGAGCCCGCCCGCATCATGCGTGGTGAGCAGGATATGCACCCTGTTATAGACGTTCGACCACTCCGGATGGTGATCCTGGCTTTCCGCGAGCAACGCGACCCGCGTCATGAAGGCGAATGCCTCGCTGAAATCGCGAAAGGCAAAGTCCCGGAAAATCGCAGGACGTTCGACCAGCAGTGTCCAATCGGGCAAGCCGGCCAGCGCGGCATCGCGTTCGGCTTCGGTCAATTGCGCTATGGCCATGGGCTCCTCCTTGGCAGCATCCCGGGTTTCCCCTATCGCAAGCCGCCATGCAACCCTGCCGCCTAGCCGCGACCGATCTCGCCTGCCGCCGCGGCGACCGCGTATTGTTTACGCATGTCGGCTTCGTGCTCGAACCGGGTGATGCGCTCCACATCGCGGGCGCGAACGGGATCGGCAAGTCCAGCCTGATCCGCATCCTCGCAGGATTGTTGCGCCCCTTCGCGGGCCAGGTGGACCGGACCGGAGACATAGCCCTGCTGGATGAGCGCCCCGCGCTCGATCTCCAGCTTCCGCTGCGGCGGGCCCTGGACTTCTGGCGGCGCATCGACGCGCGGGAAAGCGTGGAGAGCATACTTGCCCGCCTACATCTGGAAGAGCTGGCCGACGTGCCGGTGCGATATCTTTCCACCGGCCAGCGCAAACGGAGCGCGATGGCGCGGCTTGTGGGCCAGCAAGCCGGCATCTGGCTGCTCGATGAGCCATTCAGCGGCCTCGACGGGAACAGCCGGACGCTGATCGAGGATCTATGCGCAGAGCACATCGCGAGCGGCGGAACCGTGGTCATCGCCTCGCACCAGCCTTTCCGGCTGCACAATACCCGTCAGCTGGACCTGGTGGAGTTCGTCGGATGATCCGCGTGCTCCTCGCCATCTTTCTGCGTGACCTTTCCCAGCTGCTTCCAGGCGGCAGGCAAGGCGGGACCGTGCTGCCGCTGCTGTTTTTCCTGGCGGTGGCGATGCTCTATCCCTTCGCGGTGGGGCCCAACGCGCCGCTCCTGGCCCGCACCGGCGGCGGCGTGATCTGGGTAGCGGCGCTGCTTGCCGCGATCTTGCCGCTCGACCGGCTGATAACCCCGGATCTCGAACAGGGCTTTTTCGACCAATGGGCGCTGCGCGGCGTGGCGGAAGAAGCGATTGTCGCGGTCCGGGTCGTGGCTCACTGGCTCAGCTTCGCCCCGCCACTGCTGCTGGCCACGCTTCCCGCATCAGCCCTGCTGGGCTTGACGGGTGACGCACTGCAAACCGTCCTGATCGGCCTGCTCCTCGGCACTCCGGGCCTTGCGGCCGTCGGCGTGACGATCGCGGCGCTTACCGCCTCGCTGCGCAGCGGTGCTGCCCTTGCCGGGTTGCTGCTGATCCCGCTCGCCCTGCCGCTGCTGGTGTTCGGCGCCGGAAGCCTCGTGTCAGGCGGCGAGGACGGCCTCGCCCTGACCGGAGCGATCAGCCTCGCGCTGCTGGCCATCGCCCCCTTCGCGGGCGGAGCCGCGATCCGCGCGGCGCGGGATTGAACCAGAATTCAGGCCCGGCTGCCGCGCCGGGGCGATTTATCACGCCATATAAGGCGGTCGGTCGAGACCTTTCGGACTTTTGGTGAAGATCTCGCAGCCGTCTTCAGTGATACCTATCGAGTGCTCAAACTGCGCAGAAAGGGACTTATCGCGGGTCACGGCGGTCCAGCCGTCGCTCAACATCTTGCACCACGGCTTGCCGAGATTGATCATCGGCTCGATGGTGAAGAACATGCCCGGACGCAGCTCGGGGCCGGTACCGGCCTTGGCCGCATGGACCACTTCGGGCGCATCGTGGAACAGCCGTCCCAGCCCATGGCCGCAGAATTCGCGCACGATGCCGTAGCGGTGTTTTTCGGCATGGGCCTGGATCGCCGCCCCGATATCGCCCAGCCGGTTGCCCGGCCTGACCTGCTCGATGCCCAGCATCAGGCATTCGTAGGTGACATCGACCAGGCGGCGCGCCTTCAGCGGCACATCGCCCACCAGATACATCCGGCTGCTGTCGCCATGCCAGCCGTCCAGCAGCGGCGTGACATCGATATTCACGATGTCGCCGTTCTTGAGCTGCTTGTCCGAGGGGATGCCGTGGCACACCACATGGTTGATCGAGATACAGCAGCTATGCGCATAGCCGCGATAGCCGAGCGTCGCCGGCACGGCCCCGCCATCCAGGGTCATCTGCCGCACCACGTCGTCCAGCTCCGCCGTGGTCACGCCCGGCTGGACCAGCGGCACCATCGCATCCAGGATTTCCGCCGCGAGCCGCCCGGCCCGGCGCATTCCTTCGAACCCTTCCGGGCCATGCAGCTTGATCGAGCCGTCGCGCAGGACGGTCTCGCCTTCGGTTATGATCTGATATTCCGTCATCCTTCCCATGTAGCGAGAAGGCGCCGGAATTGCGAGCGTTCAACGCGAAATGGCGAAGCTGCCGCGGAATTCCGGTTTCACCGCTCCCAGGATCGCCTCGCTGACCGGCAAGGTGACCTCATAGCTACCTTCCGCATAGGGGCCGGCTTCATAGGGCGGGATCAGGAAACCGACCCGGTCGAACGTCTTGCGATTGGCGGAGCCGAGCAGGACGGTGGTGGAGGCCAGGCCGATGCATTCATCGAACATCCCCGGGTTGGCCCGATCGAACTCGACACCCCGCTTTTTCGCGCGCTGCCGGTCCAGCTCGTCGCAGAAGGCCGGCTTGATCGCGGCTTCCAGCGCATCGCGCGAGCGGAACAGCGAGAGCGGGTCAAGCTCCACCTGCGCCTGCCGGTCCCACAGCAGCGAATCGAAAACGGTCATTCCATGCGCGCCGCCGGTATAGGAATATTTCTGGGCCGACAGGCTGAGCCAGCCCGGAAGGTCGGCCACCACCGCCCAGTCGGTCTGGTTGGCATAGGCGCGATAGGGGAAGCCATCGGCCTCCGCTTCCTGCTTGAATTGCCGCGCATCCTTGTCGAGCTTGCTCCGTTCCTCTTCCAGCCGGGCATCCAAGGAGGCCTTCAGCTGAGGAATTTTGCCCGCGGCCGCCGGATAGGAATAGGCAAAGGAGAACAACTCGTTCTCATCGTCGACCTTGCGAGCGCCCCCGGCCTCGGCGGAGGCTTTGGCGCTGGCTTCCACCCCGTCGGAAGCGGCTGCCACAGTGGTGCTCTCGGCGGGAGAAGCGCCATCCGCAGCGCCCGGGCTGCTGTCCGGCCCGCAGGATGCAAGCACCAGCGCGCCAGCCACTGCCAGCCAAAGGCGGGCAGGATGCGATTTTCCCTCGCGAAGATCGATTCGCTGCGGCATGGAATGCGAATATGTCCGACAAACACGCGCTTATCCAGCCGAACCGGGGCCAGAAGGCCATTCCGATCCATCTCGTCGACAAATCCGGCTTTGCCCGATGGGCGAAGCGCCTGTCCGCACCCCAGCGGGCCGCGCTGGATGGGCAGAAGTTTAAGGGTGAAGGCTATGAGGTCGGCATCGTGCCGGATGGCGACAGCTGGTTCGCGGTGGGCGGCGTGGCCGACACGCAATCGCTTTCGAGCTGGTGCATGGCCAAGCTGGCCGAAACCCTCCCCGCCGGAACCTATGTTCTCGCGGAAGGGGAGCCCGGCCCGGCGCTGATCGGCTGGCAGACCGCCCAGTATCGTTTCACGCGCTATCGCGAACCGAAGGAACCGGCGGGCCCGCGCATCCTGCTGACCGGCGAGCCGGCGGCGGTGGGGCCGGCGCTGGCGGAAGCGGTCGCTATCGCCAAGGTGCGCGATCTGGTGAACACGCCCGCCCAGGACATGGGGCCCGCGGAACTGGAAGCCGAGGCGGAAGCGCTTGCGAGGAAATATCGCGCGCAACTCACCGTGACCAAGGGCGACGCGTTGGAGCGGGAATTCCCGATGGTCCATGCCGTGGGCCGGGCGGCGGGCCGATCCCATGCGCCGCGCATGATCGAACTGGCATGGGGCGATGCGAAGGCGCCGCGCGTGGCGCTCGTCGGAAAGGGCGTCTGCTTCGATTCCGGCGGCCTCGACATCAAGCCTTCGTCGGGCATGCTGCTGATGAAGAAGGACATGGGCGGCGCGGCCCACGTCCTGGCCCTGGCGGGATTGATCATGGAAGCCGGCCTGCGGGTGCGGCTTCATGTGCTCGTGCCCGCCGTGGAGAATGCGATTGCCGGCAATGCCTTCCGCCCGGGCGACATCCTGGCATCGCGCAAGGGGCTGAGCGTCGAAATCGGCAACACCGACGCGGAAGGGCGGCTGATCCTGGCCGATGCCTTGGCCCGCGCCTGCGAGGAAAAGCCGGAGCTGGTCCTCGATTTCGCGACTCTCACGGGCGCGGCCCGCGTGGCTTTGGGGCCGGACCTGCCCGCGCTGATGGCGCGCAGCGACGACACGGCGGACGCGTTGCGCGCGGCAGGGGACGGCCATGACGATCCGGTCTGGCGCCTGCCCCTGCACCAGCCTTACGGCGACTATCTCAAATCGGAGATCGCCGATCTCAACAATGCCTCCGCCACGCCTTTCGCCGGCGCCGTCATCGCCGGGCTGTTCCTCGACAGATTCGTGGAGGAAGGAATGGACTGGGCCCATTTCGACACCTTCGCCTGGCGCCCCTCGGCAAAGCCCGGGCGCCCCGCTGGGGGCGAGGCGCTCGGCCTGCGCGCTGCCTGGCACATGCTGCTGGGCCGCTATGGCTGACTTGCCCGCCCGGCCGCACCCCTCTTACGATCTTGCCCGAGCCGGGCTGGCCGTCTAAGCGCGCCGCTTCCCTGGATCGCAGGAGCTTGCAGGACACGTGACAGATCAGCCATCCGAAATCTGCCGGACGCGGCCGCTGGGGCCATTTGCGCTATCCGGTCCGGTGGCCAGGCCGGAGGCGCTGGGCCTGCCCGTGCGCGGCGATCTTGCGCATATCGGGCTGGCAGGCAAATATTTCGTGCCGCATTATGCCGTGCCGTTCGCGCGGCGCATCGCCAAGGATGGCGCGGAGTTGCGCGCAGCCGGACGCGAGGATAGCGAGATCATGGCGAATCTGGCCGCTGGCGAGGTTTTCGAAGTGCTGGACATGGCGGGCAACTGGGCGTGGGGCATTTGCGGGCCGGATGGGCCGGTCGGCTATGTGGCGCTGCACCTGCTCGAAGGACACCCGGAATGAGCAAGACCGTTTTCATCGATGGCGCCGTTGGAACGACCGGCCTGGAAATCGTGGAACGGCTCTCGGGCCGCGCGGAATTCACGATCCTGTCGCTGGACGAAGCGCGGCGCAAGGATGATGCGGCCCGCAGGGAAGCGCTCAACGCCGTCGATTTCGTGATCCTCTGCCTGCCCGATGACGCCGCCCGGGCGGCCGTGGCGATGATCGACAATCCGCAGGTCCGCGTGATCGATGCCTCCAGCGCGCATCGGGTGGCCGATGGCTGGACCTATGGCTTTCCCGAACTGACCGGAGCGGAGGTCGTCGCCCAAGCGACGCGGGTAAGCAATCCGGGCTGCTACCCGACCGGCTTCCTCGCTCTGGTCGCCCCGCTGGTGCGGGCGGGCCTCCTGCCTGCCGACTGGCCCTATACGGTGAACGCGGTGTCCGGCTATTCGGGCGGCGGCAAGGCCCTGATCGAGCGGTTCGAGACGGACAGCGACATCGCCTTTCGTGCCTACGGCCTCGCGCTGGAGCACAAGCATCTGCCGGAAATGCAGGTTCATGCCGGGCTGGTCCATGCCCCGATCTTCGCGCCTGCGGTGATCCCCGCGCATCGCGGCATGGTGGTGGAGGTGCCCCTTCCGCTGGCCGCGATCGAGGGAGCGGTGGATGCGGCGGCGCTGCGCGCGGGTCTCGCGGAATTCTATGCGGGCAGCCCGATCGTGACCGTGCACGATAGTCCCGAAAGCGAATTGCTGCTGCGGCGCTCCAGCGAGCCGACCGACCGGCTGGATTTGCATGTCTTCGCATCGCCGGCGGGCGATCAGGCGCGGCTGATCGCCTTGCTGGACAATCTCGGGAAAGGGGCGAGCGGGGCGGCCGTGCAAGCGCTCAATCTGATGGCCGGCCTGCCTGAAACGGCGGGCATGAGATTGTAATGCCCAAAGTTTGGGCAGCCGGCTGACCGTTTTTTGCGCATTCGCCGGTTTCGTTGAATGCGCCGGCCGGCCGGGCTCCCTGCGATGCTTGCGTCCACCCGCGGATTCCTCCCTTTTCGCGGAACCATTCATGCCCTAATCCAGCCATCGAGCTCTTGGCATGATTCTTGATTAGAGATTGCCGAGGAAAGTTTGACATACCGGCCCGCCCAGGACGGCGCCGGCTGATTGCGCAGGGGGAATACCGCGTGAAGAAGATTGAGGCGATCATCAAGCCATTCAAGCTGGACGAGGTCAAGGAAGCGCTTCACGAAGTTGGGGTTTCCGGGATCACGGTGACTGAGGCCAAGGGCTTCGGCCGGCAGAAGGGACATACCGAACTCTATCGCGGCGCCGAATATGTGGTGGACTTCCTGCCGAAGGTTAAGCTGGAAGTGGTGGTGAGCGACACGATCGCCGAGCGCGTGGTCGAAGCGATCGCCGCGGCCGCCCAGACCGGCCGGATCGGCGACGGCAAGATCTTCATCACCGCCATCGAATCCGCAATTCGCATCCGTACCGGCGAGCGTGACGACGACGCGCTCTGAAGCTCAGTTTCTCTCGGGCCGCCCGAGCCAGGGGCGGTCTGAAATTTAATCGGCACAGAAGGGAACTTACCGAAATGGCCAGTGCAAAGGACGTCCTGAAGCGTATCAAGGACGAGGAAATCGAATGGGTCGATGTCCGCTTCACGGACCCGCGCGGCAAGTGGCAGCATCTTTCGATGTGCGCCAGCGCGATCAACGAGGATTCGCTTGAAGAAGGTCTGATGTTCGACGGCTCGTCGATTGCCGGCTGGAAGGAAATCAACGAATCTGACATGATCCTGAAGCCGGATCTCGATTCCATCTACATCGATCCGTTCTCCGCCACCCCGATGATGGTCATCATCTGCGACATCGTGGAGCCGTCGGACGGCTCGCTCTATTCGCGCGACCCGCGTTCCTGCGCCAAGCGCGCCGAGGAATACCTCAAGACCACCGGCATCGGCGACACCATCTATGTCGGGCCGGAGCCGGAATTCTTCATGTTCGACGACGTGAAGTTCTATGACGGCTATGATGGCTCGGGCTTCAAGCTCGACGATATCGAGCTGCCGGGCAACACCAACCGCGAATATGATGGCGGCAACATGGGCCACCGTCCGCGCGCCAAGGGCGGCTACTTCCCGGTTCCGCCGGTCGACACCACCATGGATGTCCGCGCCGAGATGGTTTCGACCCTGCTCGAAATGGGCCTGCCGATGGACAAGCACCACCACGAGGTGGCCGCCGCGCAGCACGAGTTGGGCCTCACCTTCGGCAAGCTGGTGGAAACCGCCGACCGCGTGCAGGTGTACAAATATGTCGTGCAGCAGGTTGCCCATGCCTATGGCAAGACCGCGACCTTCATGCCGAAGCCGATCAAGGAAGATAACGGTTCGGGCATGCACACCCACATGTCGATCTGGAAGGGCGGCAAGCCGACCTTCGCCGGCAATGGCTATGCGGGCCTGTCCGAAACCTGCCTGTTCTACATCGGCGGCGTGATCAAGCATGCCAAGGCGCTCAACGCCTTCACCAACCCGACGACCAACAGCTACAAGCGCCTGGTCCCGGGCTTCGAAGCGCCGGTCCTGCTGGCCTATTCGGGCCGCAATCGCTCCGCATCCTGCCGTATTCCCTACGGCGCCGGAGAGAAGGCGAAGCGCGTCGAGTTCCGCTTCCCGGATCCGCTGGCCAATCCGTATCTCGCCTTCGCCGCCCTGCTGATGGCGGGGATCGACGGCATCCAGAACAAGATTCATCCGGGCGACGCCATGGACAAGAATCTGTACGACCTGCCGCCGGTGGAACTGGCCAAGGTGCCGACCGTGTGCGGCTCACTGCGCGAAGCCCTGCTCGCGCTCGACGCCGACCACGACTTCCTGCTCAAGGGCGACGTGTTCACCAAGGACCAGATTGACGCCTATTGCGACCTGAAGTGGGAAGAAGTGATCCGCTTCGAAACCACTCCGGCCCCGGTCGAATACGATATGTATTACAGCTCCTGATCCGGCTTCCCAGGATCATGAAGAAGGGCGTCCGGAGAGATCCGGGCGCCTTTTCTTTTTCGCTTTCCTACATCCTTTCATGTTCCTTATATGTTCCAATCTTCCTTCAAAAAGGTGTTGGATCATGTGGATGGAAAACCTGCTGATTGTCCTGCTGCGGCTGCTGGGCCTGGTTCCCGCGCCGACCCCCGCCGGCCCGGGCTCTGCGGCAAGCCCGGAGCCCGCTCCGGCGGATCGCACGCTTCCTGCCGATCCTCCGCCTGCAACCAGACGGGTTTTCCACCCGATTCCCTCACCCCGCGCGATCGGGCACGCCGGAATCGATCTCATCAAGCGGTTCGAGGGATGCGCGAAGCGCCGGGCCGATGGTCGTTATGCAGCCTATCCCGATCCGGCAACCGGCGCCGCACCCTGGACGATCGGCTGGGGTGCCACCGGCGCGGGCATCGGGCCGGGCACCATCTGGGACCAGGCGCAATGCGATGCGAGGCTGGCCACGGACCTGATCCGCTATGCGCGCGAAGTCGACAGCGCCATCGGCGATGCGCCGACCAGCCAGAACCAGTTCGATGCGCTGGTCAGCTTCCATTACAACACCGGGGCGATCCATCGGGCCACTCTCGCCCGCAAGCATCGCTCCGGCGATTACAGCGGCGCGAAAGCCGAGTTCGCGCGCTGGGTCCATGCCGGCGGCAGGATCATGAACGGACTGGTCCGCCGCCGCGAGGCGGAAGCCCAGCTCTATTCCCGGGCCTGATCGTTCTTCAATAGTCCTTGCTGGCCTTGGCGCTCACGCTTTCGCGACCGATCGTCGAGACCGAACCCAGCAGGGAAAGCCAGCGCGTGATCCGGAATTCCAGTTCGGTGGCGCTGTAGCCCCGGCCGTCGGTGATGATTTCGACATAGAACTTGCGGCCGATATTCTTGCCGAGCGCGATGCTGGTCTCGCGGTCGAGCGCCGGGTCGGCATTGACGATACGCAGGCGGTCCAGCCCGATCGCGGTCCGCAGCTTGTTGATCGGCCCCATGCCGCCCCCGCCGCGCAGCGAAGCGAGCGCGCTGCCCAATTGCAGCGCATCGGTCGCCGAAAGATCGGTGATCGAGCCGCCGAACAGCAGCCGGGCGAGAATTTCCTCCTCCGGCAGGGCGGGTACAGAGGTGAAGGTGATTTCCGGCTGGGTCGCGCTGCCCTTCACCGCCACGCTGACGTCCAGATTGTCGAGTTCCGTCTCCGCCAGAATGTCGAGCCGCGGATCGATCGGCCCGCCCTGGTCGAAGGCGATCCGTCCGCGCGTGAGATCGAACCGCGTTCCCGCGAACTCGTAGGCGCCGCGCACCACCTCGGCGCGTCCGCCTATCCGGGGATCGCTGGTGGTGCCGCGCAGGGAGACATCGGCGCTCCATTCGCTGTCCAGCCCCATCCCGCGCACGGCGACCCGGCTGCTGGCCCGGGCATCGATCATGTAGCGCCAGGGCGCAGTGCGCGCGCTCGGGGTCGCGACATCGGGCGGAGCGTTGATCTCCCGCGTCGGAATATCGGGCAGTTCGCGCACGTCGGCCGCATTGCCGAGACGCCAATCGGCCTTCTCCACCCTGAGCCGGCCGGCGATGATCCCGCCATTGCCGTCCGACACGATGCGGATCGGCCCGGTCACCGTCGCAGCCATGTCGCGACGCTTCAGGATCTGCGCATCATTGGCCGCAAGCTTCAGGTCGATCTGCGGGCCTCTTCCGGGACCAAGCCCGGCAAGATCGACGCTTCCGCTGCCGGTTACACTGCCGCCATTGGATGTCTTGCCCAGCAAGCGGCTCAGCTGCAGGCGGGAATCCGTGAACTGGCCCCGCACGACGATGTCGCGCAGATCCGTGCCGGTAAGCGAACTGCGCATGCGCAGGCTGTCGCTGGAGAGTCTGCCGCGCACACGCGGCTCGGCAATGGTGCCGCTCACATCCGCCGCGACCCGCAGCGGGCCGGTGAGATCGAAGACCTCGATCGCGGCAAGCCGCCACAGTGCGTCGGCCGGGCCGGAATAACGCAACTGGCCAAAGAGGGAACCCGCGCTGAGCCGCTCATACAGCCCGCCATATCGGGGCAGGCCGGCAACGGCCGCCTGCAATCTGCCGCGCCGCTCCCCGCCTTCATCGACCACCGCCCGCATTTCGAGGCGCTGCGCCGAAAGCTCCGCAACCAGATAGAGATCGATCGGGCGGGAGGACAGGACAAGGCCGGACCGGGAAAGTCCCTTCACCTCGACCTTCGCATTGCCGGTCAGTGGCGTACCGTTCGGCGCATGGAATTCCACAAGACCTGAGATCCTGCCGCCAAGGCCCGTGTCCTGCGCCGCCACGTCGAGCAGCGACAAGGGCATTCCCGCCAGCTTGATCGTGCCGCTGGCCGGCTGGGAACCGCCAAAGCGCCCTTCCGCGATCATGATGCCATCGTCATAGCTCAGCTGCGAAGGCGCAAGCCGCCAGCCATCGCCCTCCTTGGTCAGGATCGCGCGCCGCGGCATCGAGATGGCCCGCCCTCCGAAGTCCCCCCGCGCGACCACACCGATCTGCCGGGGGGCGATGTTCGCCTGCATCTGCAGATTGAAACTGCTGCCCCGCCGCCCGGCAAGCGAGGCCGTGACCGTGCCATTGCCGCCCCGCATGTCCGCCTTGGCGGCCAGCCGACCGATGAACAGCTGCCCATGACTGATGCCCTGGGCATAGACCGAACCATTCATTTCCGGGCCGTTATCGCCGAAAACCCCGCTCGCCTCGATCTGCGCGCTGCGGATCAGGGTTGGCGTAGGTCCGGCGAAACTTGCGTTCCTGGCGACCAGCGAAACATCGAAACCCTGTCCGGCGCCGCGCGGGGCAAGCCGGATGGTGCCGTCCAGCCCGCCGCCGGCCAGCGCCAGCGCGCCGCTCGCACCGCCGGAACCGAGCGTAAGCTCCCCGGAAATGTCGGTTTGCGAAAGCGTCATGCGCCGGATCACCAGCCGGGTCGGGCCGCGCGGCGGAGAAAAGAGATCGAGCGTGCCGTCAAAGGGGCCGAGCATCGAACCGCCTCGCGTATCGATCCTGAAGCCATCCCTGATCGGCGTCAGCGCCACCCGGACATCGGTCAGCCCCGCAGCCGGAAGCGGGCTTGCGAACACCAGCTCCGCCCGCGGCCCGTCGTCGGCGATCGTCGCCTGCACCGTGAAGGAGCCATAATCGGCATGGCGTCCCCTGCCCGCCAGGGTCGTTCGGCCATCGGCCACCGTTCCGTCCAGGAACAGGCTCAACTTGCTGGCAGTGAGCGTCGTATCCCTGAATACGATCGGCGTGCCGCCGCCAAGGCTGATGCCACCCTTGAATCGTATATTCGTGCCCGCGATGCCGGTAAGCGTGGAGTTGGTGACGCGCGGCATGCTGCCGGCGAAATCTGCGCGCAGGTTCCAGGGCGTGTCGCTGCCGATCCTGAACACGATCTTCGCATTCGCATCGATGGCGCCGAGATTTTCAATCGCAAGCCCTTTTGCGTCGACCGGCCCAGCCAGGCCGTAACCGCCCCGGGCAATGTCGCCCCGCAGCGCGAAGCGCGCCGCCAGACCGGGAAATGCGACCCGCAGATCATCGGACGACAGGCGGTTGCCTTCCAGGGCGATCAGCCCGGTTGCCCTGCCGTTCACCAGCCTGGGATCGATCATCGCCGTGCCGGTGCTGATCCGCTGCACATCCAGCGCAAGCGGCAAGCGCCAGGTCTTGCCATCATAGGTCAGGGTTCCCTGCTGCCTCACGCCCGTCAGCACAGTGCCGGCATTCAGCTCATCCAGTTCAAGCCGATGCACTACTGCGAGATCGCGGAACGGCCCGTCGAGAGTAGCGCTCAACCGCGCGCCCTTGAGCAGCAGATCCTTTCCGAACAGCGCCGGATCGCGCAGCGAGGCGTTCACCGCCAGCGCATCGAACGCATTGTTGCCCAGGTCCACCTTGCCCTTGCCCGAAAAGCCGACTCCCGCCCCTTGCAGGACCAGAGCGCCATCCAGCACGCTGTCCACCAGCGTGCCATTGGCGGAAAGGGACACCGTTTCGCCCAGCGCCTGCCGGGGCGGCCCTTCGAGCAGCCTCGCCGGATAGGCCTGCCCTAGCACGCCATAGCGCCCGGCCCGGTTCGTCAGCCTGAATGCAGCCAGCCGGGCGCCATCCTGTTCCGCCAGAATCGCGCCATTCCAGGTCTCCCAGGTGCCATCGCCGACGATGCGCGCGCGAAAATCGCTTTCCGCACCGATCAGGCCGGCCAGCAGCCCGTTCTTCGGCGCCCGATAGTCGAGCGCCATGTCGAATTTGTTCCCATCCGGCCAGGCATCGACCAGCCCATAGAGCCTGTCCTCCCCACCGAGATTGCCGGCCAGCTTGAGATAGACCCGCCCCTTTCGGACATCGGCCCGGGCAAGCAGATCGACCTTGCGCGCATCTCCGACCACTCCCTGGGCAACCGTGAAGTCCACCAGCTGGAAGCGATCGACCCTGATATCGAAATTGGGCAGGATCGGGGCATCGGGATCGCCGGGATTCAGTTCGGGCACGCGCAGCAGGGTTCCTCGTCTTGCGACGAGATTCCGCACATCCAGACCGCTGAAGAACCAGTTGAACGGCCGCCAGTCCAGTTCCACGCGAGGTATCTTCAGGAACGCTCCCTTGGGATCGGACAATGTCACGTGATGCAGGGAAGCCTTGCCGTAGAGCGACCCCTCGATCCGGCCGATCGATATGCGCAGGCCCGAGGCAGGCGCGACCCTGGCGATCTGGTCGGCAACGAAGCGATGGCCGATCGGGCTGTTGAGGACCGCGAGCCCGACCAGGACGATGGCGGCCAGCGAGGCGAATATCCGGAAGGTCCATTTGCGCCATGCCCGGCCCGCACTGCCCACCGGCTGGCGCGCACCGTCTTCAGGCGGCGGGGGGGGATTTCCTTCCACGGGCGGTTCTGCCGCATCCGCCATCAAAATGCCTGCCCCAGCCCGATATAGACGGCAATGGGATTGTCACCCGGGCGTGGATTGAGCGGCGTCGCCACATCCAAGCGGATCGGGCCGAAGCCGGTATTGTAACGCACGCCGAGACCGGCCCCGAAGCGCATGTCGCTGAAACTCGGCGTGGTCGAGCGATCTACGCTGCCGGCGTCGATGAACGGAACCACCGAAAGCGCCCCGCCGAACATGCCGGTCCTGACACGCGCCTCCAGCGAGAATTCCACGAGCGAGCGGCCACCGTTGGGATCGCCGACATCGTCGCGCGGGCCGATCTTCTGATAGCCATAGCCGCGCACCGAACCGCCGCCACCCGCATAGAAGCGCCGCGAGGGCGCGATATTGTCGAGCCCGGTTCCGAAAATGCTGCCCACCCGGGTACGCGCGGCGATCACCACCTTTTCGCCCATCGGCTGGTAATAGGTGGCATCGATCTGGGTTCGCGCATAAGTGGACTGGTTTCCGCCCTGCGATGAGATTTCAGGCGAAATCCGCCCGCCCAGCCTGAAGCCCCTGGTCGGGTCCAGCAAACTATCGGAGGTGTCGATCATGGCCCGCATCGGCAGGGCCGCCACGAAATAGGTGCTGCGCGGCGTGCTCACTCCCCGCACCGAAGCTTCCCGCTCGTCCGTGGCGACCGCTTCCAGACCGACGCTCCACGTCAGCGGCTTCTGGAACAGCAAGGTGCTCACGCGCTCATAGGTTGCCAGCAAGGATACGGTATGGGCTTCGTACGCATCACGATCGATATTGGTGGCATAGGCATCGAGCGTCAGGATCTTGTCGCGCCCGCGCCAGTTGTTGCGCCGGAAGGTAATCCCCGCCAGTTGCTCCTTGGTTCCCGCGATGCCGCGCACGCGCAACGCGCCTTCGGGCGGGAACAGGTTGCGATGCTCCCAGCTTCCTTCGATCCGCACCCCTTCGCCCGAACCATAGCCGATCGTGCCGGCAATGGTGCGCAGGGGCGCCTTGGCAAGCTCTATATCCAGCGCGACTTCGCCGTCCTGCCCGGGCGCCGGCGGCCGCGTTTCGCGCCGCGATATGGTGACGCTGGAGACGAGGCCCGTCGCCAGGATCGCCCGCCGCAGATCCATCTCGTCGCTGCGCTTGTAGATATCGCCGGAATCGAACCGCGCGATCCGCTGGAGATGCTTGCTGGAGAGGAAGTCGGGATCGCCGCTGATCACCGCTCCGAAACGATACCGCCCGCCAGGCTCGACAGGGAGAGTGAGATCCCCTTCCTGCCGGGCGTGGTCGATCAGCAGCGAGGGATTGCCGATAGCCGCGAACGGATAGCCGGTCTCACCCAGAGCCTGGTCCAGATCGAAGTTTTCCTCAACAATCTTGTCCGCCAGCACGGGATCGCCGGGCCAGATCTCGAAACTCTTGCGCAGGGCGTCGTAATCCGGCGCCTGCGGCAGCGAGCCGAGATCTATCGTGCCGAAGCGGTATTGCGCTCCGGGAACGATATCGAAGCGCACTTCCGGATTCTCGGAGGACGAGCCATCGCCATTGGCGCCATTGCCCACGCTGCGCAGCACATAACCGTCGTAATAGCCGTAATTGCGGAGCAGCCGGTCCAGCAATTCGGCATCCTGCCGCGCGCGGGCGGAAAGCTGGGCCAAGTTCTCCTCATCGTCGGACAGCTCGGTAATGGTCGACAGCTCGCGGAAGCGGTCAACGAATTCGTCCTCCAGTTCGAACCGCGCACCGGTATCCGGGAAGACCAGCGTCACATCCGAACCCACCCGGATCTTCTTGCCATCGGGCAAGGCGGGAACCTGATCGTCGAAATCCGTGGCGAAATCGATATCCGGTTCCGGTTGCAGCGGTTCCGGCTGCGGCACATCGCCCGGTTCGGGCCACGGCAGCGAAATCTCCGGCATCTCATCCATGGCGGAACCGGAATCCGGCGCCGCCGGATCGACAGGTTCGGCCGGGGATGACGCAGCGGGACCATCCTGATTTGCCCAGCCCTCCGGATTCTCGACGGCGGAATCCGGGATCAGATCTTCGAGGCGAGGAGAACCGGCGGCAGGGCTCTGGGCAAGCACGGCGGAGCCGGCGAGCGGCGACACCGCCGCCAGCAAAGCACCCAGAACCGCAGCAAGGTCAAACCTGCAAGTGATACTGCTCCTGCCCGCCGGGCACCCCGTCCTTGCCACTGCCCTCCACGGAACCGGAGCAACCTGCCCTGGCGCCTGAAACCTTGGCGATAAGGCGGTCCTGCTCCTCAACCGGAAAAGCTTCCCATCCATTGGGGCCAAGCCGTTCCAGCGGGCGATAGCGGATCTTGTATTGCATCCGCGCCGAACCGTGGACCCAATAGCCGAGATAAACAAAAGGCAGACCTGCTTCTGCAGCGCGCCGAATGTGATCGAGGATGATATAATTGCCAAGCCCGGTCCGCGTATCATGATCCGGGTCGTAGAAGCTGTAGATCATCGACAACCCGTCACCTTGGCGATCGGTAAGACAGGCGCCTACCAAGCGCCCGGGCTCGCCATCCCGCGAAGGTTCCCTATACTCGGTAACAAAGCTCGTCACCGGCGTATGTTCCACCATATCGGCAAAATCCATTTCATCCATGGATGCCATGCCGCCGCCGGGATGCCGCTGACCGAGATAGCGCTGCAGCAGCTGGAACTGTTCGTTGGTGGCCCAGGGCTTGCATTCGCTGACCACGAGATCGGAATTGCGGCGGAGATTGCGCCGCTGGGTGGACGACGGGCTGAACCGTTCCGCCACCACGCGAACCGAAACACAAGCCTGGCAATCACTGCAGCTCGGGCGATAGGCAACGGTCTGGCTGCGGCGAAAACCGATGCGGCTCAACGCATCATGCAATGCTTCGGCATGCGGACCCTTGAGTTCGGTGAACACCTTGCGCTCGTTCCGGCCGGGCAGATAGGGGCACGGCGCGGGGCTGGTGACGTAAAACCGGGGAAAGCGAACAGGTGCTGTCACGATTCTGGCCGCAGCCCTCTTTGAAAGACCAAACAACGAACGACTGCCCGCATTATGCCCGCACAAGTCGATAGTTGAAATAGTCTTAACCAAGAATCGGGGTTAACGAACCACAGTTTTTGCACAGGCGCCCGCTGCCGCGCTGCGGCAAGCGGCATAAATCGGGGATAACCTCAGTCCAGTTCGACTTGGCTCACCACATATCCCTTGGAACGAAGCGCCGTAATCAGCGCATCGAGCTGGGCGCGATCCCTCGCTTCGCATTCGATATCGGTCACCAGGCCCTTGGCCGGCAAGGTGGTGAAGATGCGCTGGTGAGAAATCTCGATGATGTTCACGTGATGCACGTTGAACTCATGCATCACCCGATAGAGCGAACCCGGCCGATCCTGCAGGAAGATGCGCAGACGCGCGAGGCGGCCCTGCCGCGCCAGATCGCGCAGCAGCACATTCGCCAGCAGCCGCGTGTCGATATTCCCACCCGACAGGACGATGCCGACATTGCGTCCAGCGAACATTTCCCGATTGTTCATGACTGCGGCAAGGCCCGCGGCGCCTGCGCCTTCCACCACCGTTTTCTCGATCTGCAGCAGCAAGGCCAGCGCGGTTTCCAGCGCGGCTTCGTCCACCAGCACGAAATCGTCCAGCAGCGTCTCCAGAATGCGCGACGTATATTCGCCGGGTTCGAACACAGCGATACCCTCGGCCAGCGTGTCTCCGCCGCACGGCAGCGTCGTGCCCTTCAGCCGGTTGTACATGGAGGGAAACAGTTCCGCCTCCACACCGACCAGGCCGATTTCCGGCTTGATCGCTCGCGCGGCCGTTCCCATGCCCGTCGCAAGCCCGCCCCCGCCAACGGGGATGGCAAGCACCTCAAGCTCAGGCACATCCTCGAGCATTTCGAGCGCGACGGTGCCTTGCCCGGCCGCAACAGCGGGATCATCGAACGGATGAACGAAGGTAAGCCCCAGCTCCTTTTCCAGCTTGCGGGCGTGGGCATAGGCCTGGTCGTAATTCTCACCCTCGAGCAGCACATTGCCGCCCACCCGCTCAGTCTGCATGATCTTCACATGCGGGGTGGTGCGCGGCATCACGATCGTCACCGGAACGCCGAGGCGCGTACCGTGATAGCTCAGGCCCTGCGAATGGTTCCCGGCCGATGCCGCGATGACGCCACGCTCGCGCTGTTCCTGATCCATCATGAGCAGGGCATTCAATGCGCCCCGTTCCTTGTAGGCGGCAGTGAACTGATGGTTCTCGAACTTCAGCCAGATGTTGGCTCCGGTGATTTCGGACAGGGTCTGGCTGCGCAAGGTCGGCGTGCGCACCACCGCCCCACGAATTCGCTCCGCAGCGGCCCGCACGTCTTGGAGCGTAAGAAGCGGTGTTTCGTCCGCATCGGCATTGAGGGCGCTGCTTTGGATCATGACGTGCGCGCCCTAACGGAAAACGCAAAAATGGGAAACGCCATTTTAAGGCAGTGGCCGCACACCTCGCCATATTCCGTCCGGCAACTCTTGCTTTGGCGGCAAAGCCGTTACACAGCCTGTCCATGAGCACGCCGAAACATATAGCGTTTCTTGGCCTGGGCATGATGGGCGGGCCGATGGCCGGCCACTTGCTGAGTGCCGGGCACCGGGTGACAGCCTACAATCGCACCTCGTCAAGGGCCGAGGCATGGCTGGAGCGGTTCGGTGCCCAAGGCGATGCCCGTTTAGTCGGTTCTCCGGCGGAAGCGGCCCGCGATGCCGAAATCGTCATCACCTGTGTCGGAAACGACCAGGATCTCGCGCAGGTCCTGCTCGGATCGCGCGGCGCACTGGCCAGCCTGGCGAAGGTCGGGCTGGTGATCGACCACACCACCGTTTCAGCGGGGCTGGCCCGGCAATTGTCCGTCGAATGCGCGGATCGCGGGATCGGCTTCGTCGATGCCCCGGTTTCGGGCGGCCAGTCGGGCGCGGAAAACGGCGCACTTGCCATCATGTGCGGCGGCAGCCGGGGGGCGATGAAGTCCGCGCTTCCCGTGATGCAGGCCTATGGATCGCGCATCGTCCATGTCGGCGCGGCAGGAGCGGGTCAAACCACCAAGATGGTCAACCAGATCTGCATCGCGGGCGTGCTGTCCGGGCTGTCCGAAGCGATCCGCTTCGCCGAAAGCGCCGGGCTGGACATGGAGCGAGTGTTGGAAGTGATTTCCGGAGGGGCCGCGCAAAGCTGGCAGATGGACAATCGCTGGGCTTCCATGGTGGAAGAACGGTTCGATTTCGGCTTTGCGATCGACTGGATGCGCAAGGATCTGGGATATGCGATCGAGGAGGGGCGCCGGCTGGGCGTTTCGCTGCCGATCACCGCGCTGGTCGACCAGTTCTATGCGGATGTTCAGCGCATGGATGGAGGCAGGCAGGATACCAGCGCATTGATCCGCCGTCTGTCCAAGGGCCATCGGAAATGATGCATTTGCTGCGGCGCGCCGCGCGCCATGCCCTCGCGGCCTGCCTTGCTCTCGCATGCCCGGCTGTGGCGCAAGCCGATACGCTGGTGGACAATATCAACGGCATCACCATCGGATCGGACGGCGTGTTGCAGCGCTTCACGGGAATCGTCATCGGCAACGACGGACGCATCAGCCAGATCCTGCAGCAGAAGGACAAACGGCCGAAAAAGATCGATTACCGGATAGAAGGCCAGGGACGCACGATGCTGCCCGGCATCGTCGCAGCCGATATGCGGCTGATGGATTTCGGGCTTTCGCTGCTCAATGCGACAGCCAGGGCAAGCGGCGATTCAGCCCTGCCGCCGCCCCGCCCGGAAGATTGGGATGTCGCCTTGCAGAAGGCGCAGAGGCAACTGGCCGCATGCGGCATCACGGCGGTGACCGATACCGCCACCACGATCGAACACTGGCAGGCCTATCGGCGGGCGGGCGACGCGCGGACGCTTTATCTGCGCATCGCCGCCTATGCCGGGGACGTTGCCTCCATGGTCCTGATCGGAGGGCCGGGGCCCTCTCCCTGGCTGTATGATGACCGCTTGCGGCTGAATGGCGTGCATCTCATCGCAGACGGCACGCTGGAGGCACATGGCGCCGCGCTCAAGGCGCCCTATGCGGATCGCCCGGATATGAGCGGGAAGCTGATCCAGGGTGAGACGCAGTTGCGCAACCTGATGAGCCGCGCGGCGATCGACGGCTTCCAGGTTTCCGTCGCCGCGCATGGCGATGCTGCCCTGATTGAAGTGCTGGGCGCGATCGACGAGCTGGCCCTTACCTACAAGGGCGAGCGGCGCTGGCGGATCGACGGTTTGCAGCTGGCCGCCCAGGCCGACTTGCCGCGCCTTGCCGCGCATGGCGCCATCGTCACGTTCCGGCCGGGCAATCTCGCAGCCGAAGCGGCCGTGGCGGAGGCACGGCTCGGGCCCGGCCGCATCGGCTCGGTGCAGCCCTGGCAAAGCCTGGATCAGGCGCGCGTAAAATTCGCCATCGCTGGTCCTCGACAGTCCCTGCCATCGCCCTTTGCCGACCTGGCGGCCGCGATCTCGCGGGAAGATGCCCAGGGCCAGCCGGCGGGCGGATGGCAGCCGCAACAGCGCATCGGCCGGGAGGCCGCGCTGGCCGCGCTCACCGCCAATGCCGCTTTCGCAGCCCATGGCGAAGGGCGCTTCGGCCGGATCGTGGCGGGCGAACGAGCGGATTTCATCCTGGTGGACCGGGATCCGATGACCGCAACCCCGGCGGAGCTGCGCACCACACGGGTGCTTGAAACCTGGATAGGAGGGGTCAAGATCTACCAGGAAGGCCTTGAGACGGAGCAGAAATACACCAAGGAGATGCCCGGCTGGTAACTCAGTCGATATTCCCGCCGCTTTCCGTCTGCCCGGCCTGTTCGCGTTCGGCCTGGCTCCCGGCGCGCTTCTCCGAAAACCACATCAGCGCCAGCGACCCTTCGAACAGGATCAGCAGCGGCGTGGCCAGCAGCAATTGCGAAATCACGTCGGGCGGCGTGATCACCGCCGCGACGATGAAGATTCCCACGATCACGTAACGCCGTGCCCCCGCCATTTGCGCCCGGGTGACGATCCCGGCGCGATTGAGCAGCATCAGCAGCACCGGCAGCAGGAAACTGATCCCGAAGGCCAGGATGAACTGCATCACCAGATCGAGATAATCGCCCGTCCCCGGCAAGGCTTCCAGCTTCAACCCGCCCCGGCTGCCCTCGAAGCCGAGGAACCAGTGGAACGCGGTGGGCATCACCACGAAATAGGCAAGCGCAGCGCCCATCGTGAACAGCACGGGAGTCGCGACCAGGAAAGGCAGGAACGCCTTCTTTTCCCTGGCATAGAGCCCCGGCGCGACGAACGCCCACAACTGGTTGGCGATGATCGGAAAGCTGACGAAGAAGGCCGCGAACAGCGCCACCTTGATCTCCACGAAGAACGCCTCGTAGAGCTTGGTGTAGATCAGCCTGCCCTCGCCCGTGGGGAAGGCTTCCGTCAAAGGGTGGACAAGGAAGCCGAAGATATCTTCTGCGAAATAGAGGCATACGGCAAAGGCGATGCCCAGCGCCATGACGCAGCGCAGCAGCCTCGTGCGCAGCTCGATCAGATGGTCCAGCAGCGGAGCCTGCGTCTCGTCGATATCCTTGAGCTTGAAGGGCATGTTCTTCATGGCGGCGGTGGCGGCCCGTTGAACGGCAGGAGCGGTTCGTCCTCGCCAGGGGCAACGGACCGGGCGGGCGATGCGGACTGCGCGCGGGCTTCCGCGCTTGCCGCCGCCGGGGCCGCTGAAACGGTGTCATCCGGAACGGAGGGCGACGGAGGCAGCGGCTCCACCTGCGGGTCCGGATGCGCGGCCATGATGCGTTCGTTATGCTCGCGCCATTTCCTTTCGGCTTCCTCCATTTCCGCTTCGCGGATCATGGCTTCGACCCCGGTGCGGAAATGGCCTGAAATACGCCGGATCTTGCCGATCCAGCGGCCGGCGGTGCGCAAGGCGAGCGGCATATCCTTCGGACCGATGACGACAATCGCCACGATCACGATCAGCAACAGTTCGGACGCACCGACATCAAACATCTTGCAGCGACCGGATCATGCTCAGGGCTGGCTGGAGCCGTCGGTGTTCCTGGCCTCCGGGGCCGGCTCGGAGGGCTGGGAGTCGATCTGCGGAGGCGGAACGGCCGGCGTGTCGCTCTCGCACATGCCCTGCTTGAAATTCTTGATGCCCTTGCCGAAATCGCCCATCATTTCGGCGATCCGGCCACGGCCGAACAGCACCAGTATCACCAGCGCGATGATCAGCAGCTGAAACGGTCCGATATTCATGGCAGCACTCGCTTTCGCTCCGAACCGTCTATAGGGCAATTGCCAATTCGGCACCAGTGCCGGGCCTGACCCGCCCCACCCGCTCCCCAAACAACGCGGATCGTGAAGATCACCGGGCCAGCACCCACCCGCCGGTGGGCAGAAAGGCGTGCGAACCTATTCCGTCTTGGTCCCGGTCGAGGATCCGCTCGTCACCTCGGACTGCGGATCGGGCAGTGCGGGCTTGGGCGTGGGCGGCGTATCGGCTTCCTCGTTCATGCCCTGCTTGAAGCTTTTGATGCCCTTGCCGAAATCGCCCATCATTTCGGAGATCCGGCCACGGCCGAACAGCACCAATATGACCAGCGCCACCACGATCAGATGCGGAAGTGACAGGCCCATGCTTATTCTCCTGACGTAATGCAGACTTCCATATGAGGCCGCGCGACGCGGCCTTCAACACCGTGCCCCCTTAATGTTTGTCGCCGCGATTGGCGAGTCAATCCGTGGCGTTCCCCGGTTCGCCGGCAGGCTCCCCTTCCCCCACATCCTCGGCCAAGGCCCCCATCAGCGCATCCTCGACAGGATCGAGCAACCCCGCCGCGCGCAATTCCTCGATGCCGGGCAGTTCGCGGCGCGAGGCAAGCCCGAAATGGGCGAGAAACTCGCCGGTCGTCGCATAGATCACGGGCCGGCCCGGCACTTCCCGCCGCCCCGCCACTCGCACCCAGCCGGTTTCGAGCAGCACGTCGAGCGTGCCCTTGGCGGTCTGCACGCCCCGGATCGACTCGATCTCGGCGCGGCTGACCGGCTCATGATAGGCGACGATCGCCAGCACCTCGGTCGCCGCGCGCGACAGGCGGCGGACCTGCTCGCGTTCTCGGCGCAGCAGATGGGCGAGATCGGGCGCGGTCTGGAAATGCCAGCGCTTGCCGCGTTCCACCAACTCGATCCCGCGCCCTTGATAATGCGCGGCCAGCTGGCGCAGCGCGTCGCGAATATCCGCGCCGCCCAGATGGCTGGAGATCGCCTCCGCGCTCATCGGCTGCTCCGCCGCGAACAAGGTGGCCTCGACCGCGCGCACCAGCGCATCCTCGCCGGCTGCCCCTTCGCTCATGCGCTTGCCCGCCGCAGCCGCAGGGGCCCGAAGGTATGGTCCTGCGCGATCTCCGCCTTGCCGAGCCGGGCAAGCTCCAGCATGGCGACGAAGCTGGAAGCGAGCGCCGAACGCCGCAAGCGCGGGTCGGACGCGGCATCGCCGATCTGCAGGGGAAGGAATTCCTCCAGCATCATCCAGTCGAGCGTAACGCCCAGCATCGCGGAAACCCGGGTCAGCGCCGCATCCAGCGTCATGACGGGCCGCTCCCGAACCATATGGACGACCGGGGCGGTCCGCGCCTGGACTTGCCCGTAGGCCTGAACCAGATCGAACCAGGCGCATTGCCAGGCGTTCTTGCGGTCGATCCGCAAACCTTCCGGGGCGCCGCGCACGAAAACATCGCGCCCGAGTCGGTCGCGCGCCATGAGCCGGGCGGCCGCCTCGCGCATAGCGCCCAGCCGCTGCAGCCGCAATTGCAGGCGCAAGGCCAGTTCCTCGGGGCTGGGATCCTCCTGCTCGTCCTTCGGCAGCAGCAGCGCGGATTTGAGATAGGCCAGCCAGGCCGCCATCACGAGATAATCGGCGGCCACTTCCAGCTTCAGGGCTTCCGCCCGTTCGATATAGACAAGATACTGATCCACCAGGGCGAGTATCGAGATGGTCTTGAGATCGATCTTCTGGCGGCGGGCGAGATCAAGCAGAAGATCGAGCGGGCCTTCCCAGCCGTCCAACTCCAGATAGAGCGCCGCATCGTCGGTCGGCGCCGCGGCGAGCGCATCCCAATCGCTGTCCTCGTCCCGAGGCGCGCTTTCGAACAAGGCTTCCTGGGTCACGCCGCCGCCTCGGCCAGCCGAAGCAGCGCATCCCGCTTGGCGATCAATCCGGCCTGCCGCCCGGTATCCGCGCGCATCGGGCCAACGGCCAGCGCCTGTTCGAGCCGTGCCGCGCCGGCCGCCGTGATGGCAGGCAAGCGATCGGCGATCCCGACCATGTCGTTCATCCTGGCCCAGCAATTGAGGGCAATATCGCAGCCCGCCGCAATCGCCTTCGCCGCGCGATCAGGCACCGTGCCGTCCAGCGCCTCCATGTCGAGGTCGTCGGATAGCAGCAGCCCACCGAAGCCGATCCGCCCGCGAATGATCTCCCCGATCACGAACGGCGATTGCGTCGCGGGATTTTCGGCATCCCAGGCGGTGTAGCGGATATGGGCGGTCATCGCGATGGCGGCGTCCGCCAGAGACTTGAACGGCGCCATATCGCGTTCCAGCTCCGCCTCGCTGGCGGTCACCACCGGAAGTTCCTTGTGGCTGTCCACCGTCGCGCGGCCGTGGCCGGGTATATGCTTTACCGTACCGCCCACGCCTGCCCTGGCAAGCCCGTCCAGCACCGCCCGGCCCAGCGCCGCCACGCGCAACGGCTCCGATCCCAGCGCACGATCGCCGATGACATCATGCGCGCCGGGCTGGCGCACGTCGAGCAAAGGCAGGCAATCGACGGAAATGCCCACTTCGGCCAGATCGAGGCCCAGCGCCTCCGCATTGACGCGCGCGGCTTCGATCGCGCTGGCGGGCGCCAGATCATAGAGCCGGTCGAACACTTCGCCCGGCGGGAAGGCCAGCCATTCCGGCGGGCGCATCCGGGCGACCCGCCCGCCCTCCTGATCAATGCAGATAAACAGCCGGTCGCGCCCGTGGATTTCCCGCAGGCTGTCGGTGAGCGCACGAAGCTGCGGCCTGTTTTCGATATTGCGGCCAAACAGGATATAGCCGGCCGGATCGCTCTCGCGGAAGAAGGCCCGCTCATCAGCGGAGAGCACGGTTCCGGCAATACCGAATATGGCAGGCGTCATAATGTGCAAGAGTCGCAGGAAACCCTGCCTTTAGCAAGGTTTCCTCCGCTTCGGGATGTGGATAGCGCTCAGCGCTTGACCTGGCAGGCCGCCCCTTGAGCCTTCAGGCTCTGGCACAGGCTGTTGGCGCCCTCCAGGTCGCCAGCCACCACCTGCAGCCGATAGACCGTGCCGATATCGGCCTGACCTTCGACGATCCGGTGATTGCGGCCCTTCAGCAGTTCATGCTTGCCGACCAGGGTATTCCAGCCCGCCGTGGCCGCTTCCTTGGTGACATAGGCGCCAAGCTGCACCCCGATCCCGCCGGCATCGCCGGCCGCATCCTGCGTGGCGGCGGATGCGGACTTGGGCTTGTCGCCTGCCTGAGCGGCATCGATGCCGGGCTTGGCGACAGCATTGGCATCCAGGCGGCCTTCGCTGGTCTTGCCTTCGCCGACCTTGAAGCTCGTGTCGCCGGTGCCGGCAAAGGTCTTGCCGCCCGGATCTTCGGGCTTGGACTTGTAAGGTCCTTCCGGCGCTTCGATGGTGCTGCCATCGGCCACCAGATGCGGGTTGGAATTGCGATGGCTCGCCCACCAAATCCCGCCGACAATGGCCGCCAGTGCCAGCAGGCCGATCAGGGCGAAGCCCACCATGCGCCCGGTGTCGGGACCTTCCTCATCCGCATCGTCAGCGGATTCCAGCCACGGCAGTTGCTCGTCATCATCCTCGAAGCCAAGCCGCTCCTCCTCGGCATTCGCGTCCGGCGTGTCAGCATTGTCAAACTCGGCAAGATTGTCGTCATCCTTGCGGCCATCATCCGGGTTCGCAATCATCATCAAAGCTCCTCAACTGCCTCGACCCCAAGCAAGGCCAGTCCGTTGCGGAAAACTTGCCCGATTTGTGCGGCAAGGAAAAGCCTTGCGCCGGTCAACGCGGCGTCCTGTGCCACAATGAAGCGCTTGTCCTGCCTATCGTTACCGAGATTCCAATAGGCGTGGAACGCCGCCGCGAGGTCATAGAGGAAGAAAGCGATGCGGTGCGGCTCCCGCGCCGAGGCGGCCGCTTCCACGATGCGGGGAAATTGCGCGGCCAGCTTCACCAGTTCCATTTCCTCGCTGCCCAGCCGGTCGAGCGCGGCCTCGGCGGGGGCAAGACCTTCGGCCTCCCCTTTTCGCAGGGTCGAGCGGATCCGGGCATGCGCATATTGCACATAGAACACCGGATTGTCCTTCGATGCCTCCACGACCTTGGCGAAATCGAAGTCCATCTGCGCTTCGGGCTTGCGGGTCAGCATGGTGAAGCGGACCACGTCCTTGCCCACTTCGCGCACCACATCGGCCAGGGTCACGAAGGTGCCCGCGCGCTTCGACATCTTGACCGGCTCGCCATCGCGCAGCAGCTGGACCATCTGCACCAGCTTGATATCGAACGGGATCGAACGGCCGGCGCCTTGCGTCAGCGCGGCCACCGCCGCCTTGATCCGCTTGACAGTGCCGGCATGATCCGCGCCCCAGATATCGATCAGGGCATCGGCATCCTCCGCCTTCTGGAAATGATAGGCAAGGTCCGCGCCGAAATAGGTCCAGCTTCCGTCGCTCTTGCGGATCGGACGATCCTGGTCGTCGCCGAAGCGGGTCGAACGGAACAGCGGCAATTCCACCGGCTCCCAATCTTCCGGAGTCTTGCCCTTCGGCGCTTCCAGCACGCCGTCATAGACGAGATCGTGCTGGCGCAGCCATTGCTCGGCCTCGGCCGGCTTGCCAGCGCCCTGCAATTCGGCCTCGGACGAGAACTTGTCGTGATGGATGCCGAGCAGCGCCAGATCGGCGCGGATCATCTCCATCATCGCCGCGACGGCACGGGTGCGAAACAGCGGCAGCCATTCCGTCTCGGCCGCTGCGGCGTAACGATCGCCGAATTCCTTCGCCAGCGCCTCGCCCACCGGCACCAGATAATCGCCGGGATACAGCCCCTCGGGGATCTCTCCCACCCCCTCGCCCAGCGCTTCGCGGTAACGCAGATGGACCGAGCGGGCGAGGACGTCGACCTGCCCGCCCGCATCGTTGACGTAATATTCGCGGATCACCTTGTGGCCGGCGAATTCGAGCAGATTGGCTAGCGCATCGCCCACCACGGCGCCACGGCAATGCCCCATATGCATGGGGCCGGTGGGATTGGCAGAGACATATTCGATATTGACCGTCTGCCCGCCGCCAAGCGTGGAGCGCCCGTAATCCGGACCTTCGGCTGTGATCGCCTGCAATTCACCGCACCAGGCGCTGTCGGCCAGCCGAAGATTGATGAAGCCGGGGCCCGCGATCTCGGCGCCGGTCACCTCCGGCAAGGCGTTCAGCCTTGCGACCAGCGCTTCGGCCAGCGCGCGCGGATTGGCTTGCGCCGGCTTGGCCAGTACCATCGCCGCATTCGTCGCGAGATCGCCGTGCGACGGGTCGCGCGGCGGTTCGACGCTGACATTGCCTCGCGGCAGGCCGGCAGGCAGGATGCCGTCTTGCTCCAGCGCGTCGAGCGCGGCGGCCACATGAGCCGCGAAGGCGGCATGGAGAGTCTTCCGGTCGGTGATCAGGTCATTGGACATGGGGCGGGCGGTTAGCCGTTTTGCCCGGCCGGGGGAAGGCCGCTGTCACCGCCTGCGGGAAATCCGCGAAGATCAGCGCGTGACGTTATAGGCCAGCTGCTCCCGGCTGAGCTGGAAACCGACCAGCAGCTCGAAGCTCGCCCGCGAAACGGCGGCTTTCACGTCGGGCTCGCTCAGCGGATCGATCGCGGCATCCATGTCGCCGGCCTTGCGCTTGCGAGTCACGCGGTCGCGAATCTCCGGAGGCAGGGTCGCTTCCGCGCGATCCACATAGGCCCCCGCCCGGGCGCTTGCGATGGCGCGTTCCTGCCCGTCCGCGAAGTTGAGCGTGACGGAGCCGACGCGCTTGCTGACGATCTGGTCCTGCGCCCGGACCACGGTCGAGAAATAGGGCAGGGTCACGCTGCGGGCGCCGCGCGTGTCCTGCCGCCGGGCCACCACGTCGAAGCTCGCTTCGGAATAGACCTGCGCGCCGGTGTCGTTGCAGCTGGCGCGAACGTTGGTGATGGCCGCCGTCACATCCAGCGCCGCCGCCGTGCGCGCTTCGGCGGGGGAGAACATGGTGATGTCGCCCGTGAAATCAGGCACGCCCACGGCCGGGCACACAGTGCGCAGCGCGGTGATGCCCACCCCTTCCTGCACCACGATATCGCCCTTGGATTTGCATCCCGCCAGCGCGGCGGCGACAGCGATCACGGCGAACAGGCGAAAGCGAGCACTCATCATCGATCCTCGTCCAAAGACTGGCTGCAGCCCTAGGGCCTGTGCCAATAAAGCGCAACGGGTCTGGCAGAAAGATCGCGCGACCCTTCCACCGCCTTGCCGCAAGCGCTAGAGACCTCTGCATGAACGCGCCCTTTCCGCAAACCGCTTCCCGCGCCGACCGCCTGCCGCTCACCGTGCTCATTGCCGCTCCACGCGGCTTTTGCGCGGGAGTGGACCGGGCCATAGAGATCGTGGAGCAGGCCCTCGTGCGGTATGGGGCGCCGGTCTATGTGCGCCACGAGATCGTGCATAACCGCTATGTGGTGGACAATCTGAAGGCCAAGGGCGCCATTTTCGTCGAGGAATTGGACGAAGTCCCGGATGGCGTGCCCGTGGTGTTCAGCGCCCATGGCGTGCCGAAATCGGTCCCCGCACAGGCACAGCAGCGCGGGCTCGACTATCTCGACGCCACCTGCCCGCTGGTCAGCAAGGTCCATCGCCAGGCGGAACGACAGATCGAGGCGGGCCGGCATATCGTGTTCGTGGGCCACGCCGGCCATCCGGAAGTCATCGGCACCTTCGGCCAAGTGCCGGAAGGGAACATGACGCTGATCGAAACGGTCGAGGATGTCGCAAAGCTCGATTTCGCGGCCGATGCGCGCCTGGCCTATCTTACCCAGACGACCCTTTCGGTGGACGATACCGCCGGGATCCTCAGCGCGCTGAGGGAAAAATACCCCGCCATCACCGGACCCAAGGCGGAAGACATCTGCTACGCCACCTCCAACCGCCAGATCGCGGTCAAGCGGATCGCCCCGGAATGCGGCCTGGTGCTGGTGATCGGCGCACCCAACAGCTCCAACTCGCTGCGGCTGGTCGAAGTGGCCGAGCGCTGCGGGACGAAGGCCCGGCTGATCCAGCGCGCCACCGACATTGAGGAGCAATGGCTGGAAGGAGTCGACACGGTGGGCCTCACGGCCGGCGCATCCGCGCCCGAAACGCTCGTTCGGGAAGTGATCGCCCGCCTCGGGGAATGGCGCGAGGTGGAAGAACACACCGTGGTCTCGGCCGAGGAAAAGATGATCTTCAAGCTGCCCCGGCAATTGTCCCAGTAGGAAACTCGCCAGCCATGGCCGTCTATACCCATCTCGGCGCCGACCAGCTTGCCGATCTGATCGCCCAGTATGACGTGGGGGAATTGCGTTCCGCGAAAGGCATCGCGGAAGGCGTGTCGAACAGCAACTGGCTGGTCGAAACCAGCCGCGACCGCTTCATCCTCACCATGTACGAAACCCGCACCGATCTTGCGGACCTGCCTTTCTTCCTGGGCCTGCTCGATCATCTCGCGGCGCGGAACTGCCCTGTCCCGCGCACGATCCACGATCGCGACGGCGCGCCTTTCCGGATGATCGAGGGCAAGGCGGTGGCACTGATCGAGTTCCTTCAGGGCGTTTCGGTGGACCGGCCGGGCATCGCCCAGGCGCAAGCCGTGGGCCTGGCGCTGGCGGGAATCCATCTCGCGTCGGCCGATTTCCCTGGCCATCGCGCCAATGGGCTGGCCCTCGACGCCTGGCGCAGCCTGCTTGCCGGTTGCGGGGATGCCCTGGCCCGAATCGATCCATCGCTTCCCGGCCTTGTGGCGGAGGAGCTGGCGTTCCTGATGGACCGCTGGCCGCAGGAACTGCCGCGCAGCGTGATCCATGCCGACCTGTTTCCCGACAATGTTCTGATGCTCGGCGACAGCGTGAGCGGTTTGATCGATTTCTACTTCGCCTGCACGGACATCACCGCCTATGATCTGGCGGTAACGCATGCGGCATGGTGCTTCGATCCCGACGGCAGCAATTTTCATCCCGAGATCGCGGCGGCGCTGGTGGAAGGCTATGAAAGCGTCCGCCGCCTGTCCGACGAGGAATGGGCAGCCCTTCCCATATTGGCACGGGGTGCAGCCATGCGCTTCCTTGCGACCCGTTCCTATGATTGGCTGCATACACCGCATGGCGCATTGGTCACGCCCAAGGATCCGATGGCATTCGCCAGGCGATCGCGCGCTTACGCCAGCATGGGAAGCAGCGCGTTTCCCAGGACGAAAGGATAGGTTGCTGTTCGCATGAAACGGGTGGAAATTTTCACCGATGGGGCGTGCAAGGGAAATCCCGGCCCGGGTGGCTGGGGCGCACTGCTGAGGATGGGCCGGCATGAGAAGGAACTCTCCGGGTCCGATCCGCACACCACCAACAACCGGATGGAGCTGACGGCGGCGATCAGGGCTCTGGAAGCCTTGATCGAGCCTTGCCAGGTAGTGCTGCATACCGACAGCAAATATGTGATGGACGGGATGACCCGCTGGATTCACGGCTGGCAGCGCAACGGCTGGAAGACCGCGAGCAAGAAGCCGGTGCAGAATGCCGAATTATGGCACGAGCTGATCGATGTCGCGCATAAGCACCGCATCGAATGGATCTGGGTCAAGGGCCATGACGGCCACCCCGAAAACGAGCGCGTGGACAAGCTGGCCAGCGATGCTGCCAGGGCTGCCGGCGGGTAATCTCTAAGCGCCCGCGTCGGCGGGCAGGATCAGCCATCCTCTACGGTATCTGCGCCCGGCCCATTCTTCTTGATCGATTCTATGGCGTTCTTCGCTCCCGCTTTGGACGCGTAGCCTTCGGTCCAGAAGATCGTTTCCTTGTTGTAGCAGAAATAGGCGACGAACTCGCCCTTCTTGTTCTTCCGGATCTCGAAACGATGGGCCATTCTCGCGTCCTCACTTGGTGATCAGGCAAACTCTCTTCAGGCGTTCATCCGGCAAGCGGCCGCCGCATTCCTAGCCGAAACGGCGGGCACTATACAGTTCCGCATCGAGACGGGCGGTCATCTCGTCGGCGGGCAGGCCCAGCATGATCTGCGCTGCCAGACGAGCGGCGGCCGGAGCGGTCTGGATGCCGAACCCGCCCTGGCCCGCGAACCAGAAGAAGGAAGGCTCCTTCGGATCAGGCCCGTAAACCGGCACCCGGTCCGGCGCGAAGCTGCGCAGCCCCGCCCATTTATGCTCGACCCGTTCGATCTTCCAATCCACCACATGTTCCAGCCGGTCGATGGCGATCGCGACATCCAGCTCTTCCGGAGCCGCATCGCACGGCGCGCAGGGATGTTCGTCATGCGGGGTGAGCCAGAGCCTTCCGCTCTCGGGCTTGAAATAGAAGCTTCCGCCGATATCCAGCACCAGTGGCAGATCCGGGGCCGCTTCGGGCACGGTGCGCAACTGCACCATGGTGCGGCGGAGCGGCTGCACGCCCACCGGCCTGACCCCCGCCATTTCCGCGACCGGATCGGCCCAGGCACCCGCGGCATTCACCAGCGTATCGCAACTCACCTTGCTTCCATCGGTCAATGCCAGATGCCAGCGTCCGCCTTCGCGGGCGGCAGCGGCCAGCCCCGCGCGACAGCGGACCTCCACCCCGCCGCGGCGCGCAAGGCCGAGATAATGATTATGGAGCCCCCCGACATCGATATCCTTGCTGTCGGGCTCCATCACCGCCTCGACCCAATCCGGCAGCAGCCCCGGCACATGGCTTTCCATCTTCGCCCGGTCCCAGCGCTCCAGCCGGATCCCGGCTTCGGAATAAAGCTGCTGGAAGCGATCGAGCTGGTCCAGCTGGTCCTTCCGGGCGATGTTCAGCCCGCCGCGATCGATCAGGAAGCCGTGCTCGGCCAGATAGGCCCCCGACGCCACGGTAAGCGGGAGGATCTGCGGGCCGCCGTAGCTCTCCACCCAGAACGCGGCGGAGCGGCCGGTCGCATGAAATCCGGGCCGGTCTTCCGTTTCTAGCACCAGCACGCTGGCGTGCGGCGCCAGCTGCGCCGCGAGGCTGGCTCCCGCCATGCCTGCGCCCACAACAACAATATCGAACGAATTCGCACCTCGATCTTCCGTCACGCAGTGCTCCTTGCGGCAAATACGGCCTTTTCAAGAAACTGGTCGATAGCATCCAGCGCCCGGCCACGGACCGGATCGCCTTCCCTCAGGATTTCGTGGCGAGCTTCCTCGCCGAACAGCACCAGCTCGCAATTGGGCAGCCGCTCGACCGCCCGCCTGATCGCCCCCGGATCCACCAGCCTGTCCGCCCGTGTCGCAACGATCAGCACCGGTATCCGGATCGCTTCCAGGACGCCGCCACGGGCCAGTCCCCGCATGGAGGCATAGGCGCGCTCCACCCAACCCCAGCTTCCCGGTCCCATCGCCAGCTCCGGCCGCGCATCCCGCCACCATAGTTCATCGGCATAGCGTTCGCTGTCATGCGTCAGCAGGGCGATCCGCCCTTCGGGCACCTGCCCCGGCTTCTCGCCCCAACGCCAGGCCGGGCGGCGGCGGTCGCCAAGCGCCGCCATCAGCCTCGCCACGCCATGCATAAAGGCTGCCGGCAATTTCTGGCTGACAAAGCCCAGCATGGGAGCGATCAGGATCAGGGCGTCCGGATTCACGGCCCGTTCCGCGACGGCCCGCAAGGCCAGATGCCCGCCCATCGAGTGGCCCGCCAATATGGAGGGTCCCGGACCCTGCGCCGCCCAGCTTTCCCAGAACGATCGCAGGTCGGCGACCCATGTCGCGAAATCGTCTATATGCCCGGTCACCGGATCGAAGCCCAGCCGCCCGGAGCCGGCCTGGCCGCGCCAGTCCACGGAGGTGACTCGCCACCCCTGCGATGCCCAGTGGTCGAGCGTTTCGAGATATTTCTCATATGCATCGCCTCGCCCCGGCATGAACAGGAGCGAGCCCTTGGCATCGCCATCACCGGGCCAATCTATCCGGCGGATCGCCTGCCCGTCAGCGGCGATCCAGTGCCCTTCCACGGATTTTTCGGGTATCGACCTGCGATCGAACCCTTTGCCCGGCGATGTCGATGCGGCTTGGGCAGACGCGTCGGAATCAGACCTAATACCGCCCTCCTGCCCGTGGTTACTATTTGGTAAGTGATTAACAGTACCACTTATTCCTCGGGGTACCCGGGGGGCTCTTGATGCAAAGCGGTTTTTTCCACTATTTTCTGCTCGCCGTATTGGCGGGCGCGCTGCTGCTGGCCGCCTTCACCGATTTGCGGCGCCGGCAGATCGACAATTGGCTGAATGCCGCGATCGCCCTTTGCGCACCCTTGTTCTGGTGGTCCTGCGGGCTTTCGCTCTGGCCCGACATCGCGATCCAGCTTGGCATTGCATTCACGGCATTCGTCATTCTCGCCGCATTGTTCGCCGCCGGCGCGATGGGCGGAGGCGATGTGAAGCTTCTTGCCGCTCTCGCCTTGTGGATCAAACCGGAATGGTTCCTGCAGTTGCTCATGGTGATGGCGTTGGCCGGGGGCGGGCTGACGATCGTGCTGGGCGCCTGGCACGTCATGCGGCGGCAACGCCACAAGCTTGCCATCCCGTACGGCGTGGCCATCGCCATCGGCGGGTTGTGGGTGCTGGGATTTCATTACCTGCCGAATGCGGCGCAATCCGCGCGGCTCGCTGGGTGAACCTGATTTTAACCATTCGCTGCGATTGATCGCAGGTCAGACTGCCCGGGGATCGAAGGGCAATACAGGGGGGCTTAACAGCCATGGACAGGAAGAAGCTGATTTTGCTGTTGGGAGCGCTGGTCATCGCGATCGGCACGGCTTTGACCGCCCGAAGCATGCTTGCAGGGTCGCCTGCGCCGAAGGTGCAAGCCGCGGTGGAAGTTCCGCAAGGCCCCAAGATCCTGGTCGCACAGCGAGCGCTGCCGGTGGGCACCATCATCACCGCTGATTCCGTCAGCTACCAGCTCTGGCCCAAGGAACTGGTGACCGACGCCTATTTCATCGATGGCGAAGCGGATATGAGCAAGCTGCTCGGCACCGTGGTGCGCAATCCGATCTCCGCCGGCGAACCGGTAACGCGCGGCTCCCTGGTCAGCCCTGGCGATCGCGGCTTCCTGGCCGCCGCCCTCGGGCCAGGCATGCGCGCCGTGACCGTTCCGGTTTCCGCCAAGACCGGCGTGGCCGGGTTCGTATTCCCCGGTGACCGTGTCGACCTCGTCCTGACCCAGACGGTCAAGGGTGAGGAAGGCGCTGCGCTGAAGGCTTCGGAAACGATCCTGCGCAACCTTCGCGTGCTTGCCACCGACCAGTCGACCGAAAGCGAAACCGTGGACGGCAAGACCGTGGTTCGCGCCTTCCGTACCGTCACGCTCGAGGTAACCCCGAAGATCGCGGAAAAGGTGGCCGTGGCGCAGACCATCGGCACGCTCAGCCTGTCGCTCCGTTCCATCGCGGACAATCAGTCCGAACTGGAAAAGGCGATCGCGGCCGGCGACGTGACCGTGCCCGAAGGGGCGACGCCCGCGGAAGAGGAACGCCTGCTGCGCGCGGCGATGAGCCGTCCGGTCGATAGCGGCGGAACCTTCGTGACCGGCGGCGACGTCTCGCGCTTCCAGCGCCGTTCGATGCCGGCAATGGAATCCAGGCCTTCGTCCGCAGGCTCGATGAATATTGTTCCGGCCAGTGCGACTCCGCAGGTCCAGATCGGGCCGATCGTGCGGGTTACGCGCGGCAAGGACACCACCGCCGTTCCTGTGGGGGGGAAGTGAGATGCCGGGCCATACTGAAATTTCCGCCGCAATGCGCACCGCGCAATCGAAGGGCAAACACATGAAACGCCTGACTGTCTCCCTGTTGACCGCGGCTTGCGCTGCGATGCCGCTGGGCGCCCTGCCCGCCGGCACCGCCGCCGCCCAATCGGTCAACCCGGCCAGCCGGACCATCGACATCTCGATCGGCCGGGGCCAGCTCATCACCGTGCCGGACCGCATGGCGGACATCTTCGTCGCGAATGATGAAATCGCCGATGTCCAGGTGAAGTCCACGAAACAGCTCTACATCTTCGGCAAGGCGGGGGGCATGACGACCGTCTATGCCAGCAACTCCGCGGGCGACGTGATATGGTCCGCCGATGTCCGGGTCGGTTCCAACATCGATACCATCGATCAGATGCTCGCGCTGGCCATGCCGGAGGCGAAGATCGGCGTCGCGACGATGAGCAACAATACCATCCTGCTCACCGGAACCGTCGCCGCGCCCGAGGACGCAGCCGAGGCCGAACGCCTGGTCAGCGCGTTCGTGGGCGAAGGCACCAACGTTATCAGCCGCCTGAGAATGGCGACGCCGCTACAGGTCAACCTGCGCGTCCGCTTTGCCGAGGTCAGCCGTTCGCTGGTCCGCGCACTCGGCGCCAACCTCACCAGCCTCGACGGCACGAACGGCTTCCAGTTCGGAATCGGCCAGGGACGATCCTTTGCGTCCACCTTCCGTCCCAACTCGGCCACGGGTACCGGCAGTGCGGTCAAGGTCCTGGTTCCAGACCCCAACGATCCTACGAAATTCATCGAAGTGGATGGAACCACGGTCAACCCGATCACGCCGGGTGCGACCCTGGCCGGCGCGGGGAAATTTCTTGGCCTCGACCTTTTGGGGTCGCTCGACCTTGCAGAACGCAACGGCCTGGTCACCACGTTGTCCCAGCCCAATCTGACCGCTCTTTCGGGTGAAACCGCCGACTTCCTCGCCGGTGGCGAATTTCCGATCCCGATTAGCCAGGGGCTTGGCACCACCGCCATCGAATATCGCAAGTTCGGTGTGAGCCTTGCCTACACCCCCACGGTGCTGGCCAATGGCCGCATCTCGATCCGGGTCCGCCCGGAGGTGTCCGAACTGTCCAGCCAGGGCGCTGTGACGCTGGGCGGCTTCCAGGTTCCGGCTCTCACGGTCCGCCGGGCGGAAACCACTGTGGAGCTGGGCTCCGGACAGAGCTTCATGATCGCCGGCCTGATGAGCAACAATTCCCAGAACACGATCGATAAGACACCGGGCGTCGGCGACCTGCCGATCCTGGGCAATCTCTTCAAATCGACCGAATTCCGCAGGGGGCAGAGCGAACTGGTGATCGTGGTGACGCCGTATCTGGTCAACCCGATCGACGACAGGGACATCAAGCTGCCGACGGATGGCTTCCGGGCCCCGACCGCGCTCGAGCAGCTCCTTGGCAATCTGGAAACCAATGGGGAAAGCGGAGCGACCCGGCCAATGCCCAGCGCAGCGCCCAATCCCGCGACGGGGCCGCAAGTCGGCGCCATACCCAATGCGGATGATGCCAAGCGTGATCGCAGGAAAAAGAGCCAGGCCGCGGCGACTCCCGAACCCGGCTTCAGCCTCAAGTGAGAAAGGTCAACAGGATGCATAACCGCACGAATAAGCCGATGGCTGTCGCCATCGCCATCTCACTGGGCTTTCTCATGGCCGGCTGTTCAGGCTCGAATGCACCTATCCGGGGGCTTGAAAGCGTTCATCAGCCAGTAGTGGAGCGGACCAATTACGCTCTGGACCTGCATACCGGCGCAGGCGGCCTGCCTGTTCCGGAGCAGCGCAAGCTCGCTGACTGGTTCGAGGCGATGAATCTGCGCTATGGCGACCGCGTATCGATCGACGATCCGCTCGGCAGCACCGCAACCCGCGAAGCGGTGGCGGCCATCGCGGCACGCCATGGCCTGCTGGTGAGCGATGTCGCGCCGGTCACGGAAGGATATGTGGATCCCGGCCAGGCTCGGGTGGTCGTGACACGCTCGTCCGCTTTGGTCCCCGGCTGCCCCGACTGGTCGCACCGCACCGCCAGCAATCTCTCGAACAAGAGTTGGTCCGGCTACGGCTGCGCGGTCAACAGCAATCTGGCGGCGATGGTCGCCGATCCCGAGCATCTGCTGAAGGGTGCCGACAGCACGGGCGATACCGTCGTGATGAGTTCGAGCAAGGCGATCTCAAGCTATCGCAATCAGGTGCCGACCGGAGAGGCCGGCCTGAAGGAAAACGCCACCAGCAATAGCAAGGGGAGCAAATAAGCCATGAACGCGCCTTGGAAAGCGAACCTGCCGGGCAACCGCGACCCGTTCAACGCCTTTGTCTGCGACGAGAACACGCTTGATGCGCTGCGGCCGGTGGTGATCGAACTGGGCTGGCCGCCCGAGAAATGCAACAAGGGTGGCCTGCGCAACGCCGTTCAATCGCTGTCGATTTCGGCAAGCCCGAACATCCTGCTGGTCGATCTTTCGGAAAGCGGAGATCCGCTGAACGATATCAACGGTCTCGCCGAAGTCTGCGAACCGGGGACGGTGGTGATCGCCATCGGTCAGGTGAACGATGTCCGGCTGTACCGCGATCTTCTCGCCAGCGGGATCCACGATTATCTGCTCAAGCCGCTCTCACCCACCGCCTTGCGCGATACGCTGACCCAGGCCCAACTGGTATTCAGCCAGCCCAAGGCGCTCGACGGCGATACGCTGAAGCAGCATATCACGACCGCGGTCGTGGGCACTCGCGGCGGGGTGGGCGCATCCACGCTGGCGACTTCGCTCGCCTGGATATTCAGCAGCGATTACAAGCGACCGACCGCGCTGTTCGACCTCGATGTGCACTTCGGAACCGGCGCGCTCACGCTCGATCTCGAACCGGGCCGGGGGCTGACGGACGCAATCGACAATCCCAGCCGCATCGACGGGCTGTTCATCGAACGCGCCATGATCCGGGCGAATGACAACCTCGCCATCCTTTCGGCCGAGGCTCCGATCAATTCGCCCTTGATGACCGATGGCGCCGCCTTCGTGCAGCTGGAAGAGGAATTCCGGCATGCCTTCGAAATGACGGTGATCGACCTGCCGCGCAACATGCTGATCAATTTCCCGCATCTGCTGTCGGATGTGAACGTGGTCGTTCTGGCGACCGAGCTCACGCTCGCTTCAGCGCGGGATTCGATCCGTATTCTGTCGTGGCTCAAGGCCAATGCCGCACACGCGCAGACCATTGTAGTTGCCAATCGGGTACAGACGGGCGTCAGCGAGATCAGCAAGGCCGATTTCGAAGCATCGATCGAACGCAAGATCGATTGGATGGTCCCTTATGATCTCAAGGCCGCCACGAACGCCGCCAAGCTGGGCCAGACCTTCGTGGAGGCGAACCGGGCGAGCAAGGCAAGCGCAGTGATCCGCGAGGTTGCGGGCGCCGTCCTGGGTGCCGGCGAAACCGTGGAAGAGACCGATCCCGTCAAGAAGGTGAAGCCTTCCCTGCTCGGCAGCCTCGATCTCAAGGCCCTGATGAACAAGAAGGGCAATCGCAAAGCTGTAGTGGAGCCGGCGGAATGACGCAGCGGCCGCAGCGGCATCCTTCGTTGGTGTGTCGCCGCGGCCGGTGTTGCAATCCGGTGCAGAACCGAATTCGAGCGAGCGAGGCTAGAATATGAGCATCATCCAGCCCCTGATTGTCCTGTTCGGGCTGATTTCCATAATGGTTCTCGGCTATCTCGCCTTTGCCGGACCATCCCTGGCCCGTGAAAGTGCGCGGCGCCTGCAGACCCTGCGCGATCGCCATTCCGAGAATACCAAGGACAAGGTCGAAGCGCAGCTGCGCAAGGCCGTCGCCGCCCGCAAGCCGAAGATGCACAAGATCGCCGGCTCCGGGTCCCGGATGGAAGCGCTGGCGCTGCGTCTGCACCGCACCGGCAAGAAGTGGACGCTCGCGCAATATTTCTATGCCACGCTCGGCCTGATCCTGGCCTTCACCGTGCTCATCTATCTGCGTACGGGCGCTCCGCTGCTGGCCCTCGGCATCGGGGTGGTGCTCGGCGCGGGCATCCCGCACCTGGTCGTCAACTTCTTCGTGAAGAAGCGGGTCAACAATTTCACGGCCAAGTTCCCCGACGCGATCGAACTGCTGGTGCGCGGCTTGCGCTCGGGCCTGCCGGTCACGGAGACCTTGTCGGTCGTTGCGCAGGAAGTTTCCGGGCCAGTGGGCGAAGAGTTCCGCGCGGTGGTGGATCGCATCAAGGTCGGCCGCACGATGGAAGATGCGCTGCAGGAAACGGCGGACCGCCTCAATACTGCTGAATTCAGCTTCTTCTGCATCACGCTGGCCATCCAGCGCGAGACCGGCGGCAATCTTGCCGAAACGTTGTCCAACCTTGCCGATGTGTTGCGCAAGCGCTCGCAGATGAAGCTCAAGATCAAGGCGATGAGCTCCGAATCCAAGGCTTCCGCCTATATCGTGGGTTCTCTTCCCTTCATCGTGTTCGGGCTGATCTGGTGGGTCAATCCCAAGTATCTCGCCGATTTCTTTGTCGACGACCGCCTGATCGTGGCCGGGCTCGGTGGAATGATCTGGATGGGAATCGGCGTGTTCATCATGGCCAAGATGGTCAGCTTCGAAATCTGAGCAGGGACGCACAGCATGATTGGAACCCCGCCCGGACCAACGCTACTCGGTGTCGATGTCGTCTTCGTCGGCAGCATACTTGCCGGCGTAGCTGCGGTTGCAGTGATCTTCGCGATCTACACGGCCGTGACCGTTCGCGATCCCATGGCCAAGCGCGTGAAGGCCCTGAATGATCGGCGCGAGCAGCTCAAGTCAGGCATCGTCGCGACCACGGTGAAAAAGCGCGCCAGCGTGGTTCGCAAGAGCGAAACCACAGACAGGCTGAAGCTGGCCCTGCAAAAGATGAAGGTCCTGCAGGACACGCAGGTCAAGCAGGCGCAGCAGAAGCTGGCCCAAGCCGGCATCCGCAACAAGGAGTGGGCCTTCGCGGTCATCTTCGGCCGCATGATATTGCCCATCGTCTTCGGCCTGATCGGCGCACTGGTGATCTATGGGTCGAACACCTTTCCCGAATGGGGGGGTATGAAGCGGTTCTTCGCCTTCGCCGCCGTGTTGATCTTCTTCTACAAGCTGCCCGACATTCTCCTGCAGAACCAGATCTCCAAGCGCACCGATGCGATCCGCAAGGGTCTGCCCGATGCGCTCGATCTCCTGGTCATCTGCGCCGAAGCCGGCCTGACGGTGGACGCCGCGTTCAATCGCGTCGCCAAGGAGTTGGGGCGCGCCTATCCCGAACTGGGGGATGAGTTCACGCTTACCGCGATCGAGCTGTCCTTCCTGACCGAACGCAAGCAGGCCTTCGACAACCTGGCCTATCGCGTCGATCTGGATTCGGTTCGCGGCGTGGTGACAACCATGATCCAGACCGAGCGCTATGGCACTCCGCTGGCCTCCGCGCTGCGGGTACTGTCGGCGGAATTCCGGAACGAGCGCATGATGCGGGCCGAAGAGAAGGCCGCGCGGCTGCCCGCGATCATGACGGTGCCGTTGATCCTGTTCATCCTGCCGACGCTGTTCATCGTGATCCTCGGCCCGGCAGCGTGCTCCATCGCGGATGCCTTCGCCGACGGACCGCCGGGCAGCCACTGATCCCGCACGCCCGCGACCAAGGCCCCGCCCACGCGGGGCCTTGTTTCATTTCATTCCGTTTCCGAGCGCACGGCCGGCCACCGCGTCCAGCATGGCCGCAAGCCGCCTGTCGCGATGCTCCGGCGCGGTGGCGAAAGCGCCATCCAGCGCCCGGTCGATCGGGCTGGGCTCCCTGACCGGAGGCAATGCCTCGGCCAGGCTCAGCAAGGCCCGCCGCGCAAGAGCAGCGTTCCGGCCCATGACAGCGAATACTTCCGCGGCTTCGACCGTCTCCGCGCTTTCCCGCCAGCAGTCGTAATCTGTCACCATCGCCAGGAGCGCATAAGGAAGCTCGGCTTCGCGGGCGAGACGCGCTTCCGGCATGGCCGTCATCCCGATCACATCCGCGCCCCATTGGCGATACATCCGGCTTTCGGCCCGGGTCGAGAATTGCGGGCCTTCGATGGCGATATAGCACCCGCCCCGATGCACCGTGCCCCCGGCCGCTTCCGCGGCGTCGGCGGCAAGGCCCGAAAGGCGCGGGCAGACGGGATCGGCAAGGCCGACATGGGCAACCAGCCCTTCGCCAAAGAAGCTGCGCTCCCGCCCCTCGGTCCGGTCGATCAGCTGATCGACGGCCACGAAATGGCCTGGCGCCAGATCCTCCCGCAACGAACCGATCGCGGAGATGGACAGGATGTCCGTCACGCCGCAGCGCTTGAGCACATCCACATTGGCGCGATAGTTGACGCGCCCCGGCGGCAGGCGATGGCCCTCGCCATGGCGAGGAAGGAAACTGAAGCGCACCCCCGCCAGCGTGCCGAGCGTGACCCGGCCGGAGGGCTCGCCGAACGGGCTGTGCACAGCGATCTGCTGGGCCTCTTCAAGCCCCGCCCCTTCATAGAGGCCCGATCCGCCGATCACGCCGATATGCCAGCCCTGATCCTTCATCGCTGCCGGCATCCCGCTTCGGCAACAGGGGCGGACAAGGCTGCATGCATCGGCACGTCTCCGGCTGGTTGCTGACTGCCGACCGGCCTAGAGCCTTTCCCGTCAGGATGAAAGGCTCCAGGCGGCGGTTTCAAGCAGGTCAAGTCAGGCGATCGCGATGTTCAGCGCCCCGTCGCCCTCGTCGATACGGACGGTCGAACCGTCCGGGATTTCGCCGCCGAGCAGCTTCTCGGCCAGCGGGTCCTGCAGGTAGCGCTGCACCGCCCGCTTGAGCGGCCGCGCGCCATAGACCGGATCGTAGCCGACCCGGCCCAGCCAGCGCTTGGCCGCCTCCGTCAGGTCGAGCGTGATCTTGCGATCCTTGAGCAGCTTCTGCACCCGGCCGACCTGGATATCGACGATTGGCGCCATGTGCTCCTGCCCCAGCCGGTGGAACAGGATGATCTCGTCCAGCCGGTTCAGGAACTCGGGCCGGAAATGGCTGCGAACCACTTCCATCACCTGCGGCTCGACCGAGGCGACATCCTGCCCCTCGCCCAGATTGGCGAGATACTGGCTGCCGAGGTTCGACGTGAGGATGATCAGCGTATTGCTGAAATCCACCACCCGCCCCTGCCCGTCGGTCAGCCGGCCATCGTCCAGCACCTGCAGCAGCACGTTGAAGACGTCGCTATGCGCCTTCTCGACCTCGTCGAACAGCACGACCTGATAGGGCCGCCTGCGCACCGCCTCGGTCAGCACGCCGCCTTCCTCATAGCCGACATAGCCCGGAGGGGCGCCGATCAGCCGCGCGACCGCGTGCTTCTCCATGAATTCCGACATGTCGATGCGGACCATCGCCCCATCGTCGTCGAACAGGAACTCCGCCAGCGCCTTGGTCAGTTCGGTCTTGCCGACACCGGTGGGACCGAGGAACAGGAAGCTGCCGAGCGGACGGTTCGGGTCCTGCAAGCCGGCGCGCGCGCGGCGCACCGCCTTGGAAACCGCCTCCACCGCCTGCTGCTGGCCGATGACGCGGGCGCCGATCACCTGCTCCATCTTCAGCAGCTTCTCGCGCTCGCCTTCCAGCATCTTGTCCACCGGCACGCCGGTCCAGCGGCTGACGACGCTGGCGATGTCGTCCTCCGTCACTTCCTCGCGCAGCATGGCGTTCTTGGACTGGCTCTGGGCCTCGGCCAATTGCCGTTCCAGCTCGGGAATGCGGCCATAGGAAAGCTCGCCCGCCTTGGCGAGATCGCCCGCGCGCTGGGCCTGCTCCAGCTCGTTGCGGGCCGTATCCAGCGCTTCCATGATCCTGCTTTCCGCCGCGATCTTGTCGCGTTCGTTCTGCCAGCGCGTGGTCAGCTCGGAGCTTTGCTGCTCCAGATTGGCCAGTTCTTCGCGCAAGGTGGCGAGGCGATCCTTGGATGCCTCGTCCTTTTCCTTGGCGAGCGCCGCTTCCTCGATCTGAAGCTGCATGATCTTGCGATCCAGCTTCTCGATCTCCTCCGGCTTGCTCTCCACCTCCATCCGGATGCGGCTGGCGGCCTCGTCCATCAGGTCGATCGCCTTGTCCGGCAGGAAACGGTCGGAAATGTAGCGGTTGGATAGCGTCGCGGCCGCCACGATCGCGCCATCGGTGATCCGGACGCCGTGATGCAGCTCGTATTTTTCCTTCAATCCGCGCAGGATGGAGATGGTGTCCTCCACCGTCGGCTCGCCCACGAAAACGGGCTGGAACCGCCGCTGCAGCGCGGCGTCCTTCTCGACATATTTCTGATATTCGTCGAGTGTGGTGGCGCCGATGCAGTGCAGTTCGCCGCGTGCAAGGGCAGGCTTCAGCAGATTGCCCGCATCCATCGCGCCTTCGGATTTGCCCGCGCCGATCAGCGTGTGCATCTCGTCGATGAACAGGATGATGTCGCCTTCGGCGCCCTTCACCTCGTCCAGCACGGCCTTGAGCCGTTCCTCGAACTCGCCGCGATATTTGGCGCCAGCGATCAGCGCCCCCATGTCGAGCGCCATCAGGCGGCGGTCGCGCAGGCTTTCCGGCACGTCGCCATTGGCGATGCGCAGGGCGAGGCCCTCGGCGATGGCGGTCTTGCCCACGCCGGGATCGCCGATCAGCACCGGGTTGTTCTTGGTGCGACGGGCGAGGATCTGCACCGTGCGGCGGATTTCCTCGTCGCGGCCGATCACCGGATCGAGCTTGCCCTCGCGCGCCGCCTCGGTCAGGTCGCGGGCGTATTTGCCCAGCGCTTCATAGCTTTCCTCGGCGCTGGCGCTGTGGGCGGCGCGGCCGCCGGTCACTTCCTGGATCGCGGCTTCCAGCGCCTTGGCATCGACATTGGCGGCCTTTAGCGCCTGCCCGGCCGCAGTGGTCGAAGCCAGCGCCAGCGCCTGCACGATGCGCTGCACCGGCACGAAGCTGTCGCCGGCCTTGGTCGCCAGCTGCTCGGCCTGATCGAGCACGCGCACCGATTCATTGTCCAGCCCCGGCGCGGCCTGCGAGCCGCCGCCGGACACGGCCGGAATCTTGGCCAGCGCCCGGTCGACCTCCTCGGCCGCGAAGCGGGGATTGCCCCCGGCCTTCTGGATCAGGCCCGCGGCCATGCCTTCGGAATCCTCCAGCAGGGCCTTGAGCAGATGCTCCGGCGTGATCCGCTGGTGGTTCATGCGGATGGCGACGGTCTGGGCCGATTGCAGAAAGCCTTTGGCGCGGTCGGTAAATTTTTCGAGATTCATGGTATCTCCCCTCACCTTTCTGACACCCAGATAGTGTTGCTATTTTGCAACACAAGGACATGGATCAAATTTTCTCACTTCGGCCAAGGCAGGTTGACACTGTTGACACTGTTCAGGAAGAAAAATTCACTCCTTGTTTTCATGGCATAAATGGGCGCGATGCGGGCGGGCGCAAGGTGGTGCGGGGAGGGGCCGGACAAACATGGGCGGCACTGTCGCACATCGCCGCCCTGTAGGAAAATCGTCAGCGGCACTCAGCCGCCAAGCTGCCCGCGCAGCGCCTGGTAAACGGCGGCGGTCACGGCATTGGCGAGATTGAGCGAGCGGATGCGGTCGGAGCGCATCGGCAGGCGAACCATGCGATGCGCCAGCGGCTCCACGATCGCGGCGGGCAGCCCTTTCGTCTCCCGGCCGAAGACGAGATAGGCATCGTCGGGATAGGCAGACTCGTAGAAGCTGCGCGCGCCATATTCCTCGAACAGGAAGATCTGCTCCTCGCGCGGGGCGCGGTCCGCCAGGAAAGCGTCCCAGCTATCGAACTCGGCCAGCCGCACATGCTCCCAATAATCCAGCCCGGCGCGCTTGAGGTGTTTGTCCGACAGATCGAAGCCGTAAGGCCGGATCAGCACCAGCTCCAGGTCGAGCGCGACGCAGGTGCGCCCGATGGCGCCGGTGTTGTGGGGGATTTCCGGATGGACGAGGACCACGGCCATCGACATGCGCGCCGTCCCCCCCGGCCCTACCCCAGCTTCTGCTTCAGCAGCTCGTTGACCACCTGCGGGTTGGCCTTGCCCTGCATCGCCTTCATGGTCTGGCCGACGAAGAAGCCGAACAGCGCTTCCTTGCCGCCCTTGTATTGTTCGACCTTGTCGGCATTGTCGGCCAGCACCTTGTCCACCGCCGCCTCGATGGCGCCTGTGTCGCTTTCCTGCTTCAGCCCTTCGCGCTCGACGATGGCGGCGGCATCGTCCCCGGTCTCCAGCATCTTTTCCAGCACCTGCTTGGCGATGGAGCCGGAAATCGTGCCATCGCCGATCAGCGCCAGCAATTCCGCCCCGGCTTCCGGGCTGACCGGGCTGTTTTCCAACTCCACGCCCAGCTTGTTGAGTGCGCCGAACAGCTCCGAGATCAGCCAGTTGGCGGCCTGCTTCGCGACATCGGCTTCCGGCTTGCCCTGCCTTGCCGCGCTGGCGGCCAGCAGCGCCTCGAACCAGCGAGCCGTCTCGACCTCGGCAGTCAATACATCCGCATTATAGGCGGAGAGGCCCAGCTCGTTCTCATACCGGTGGCGCTTGGCGTCGGGCAGTTCCGGCAGGCTCGCGCGGCATTCGTCGAGGAAAGCCTCGTCCAGCTCCAGCGGCAGTAGGTCCGGGTCCGGGAAATAGCGGTAATCATGCGCATCCTCCTTGGAGCGCATGGAGCGAGTGGTGCCGCTGTCCGGGTCGAACAGGCGGGTTTCCTGCACGATCTGTCCGCCGGCCTCCAGCACATCGACCTGGCGGCTCGCCTCATATTCGATGGCCTGCATGATGAAGCGCACCGAGTTGACGTTCTTGGTTTCGGTGCGGGTGCCGAATTCCTCGCCCGGCTTGCGCACCGAGACATTCACGTCGGCGCGCATGGAGCCTTCCTCCATATTGCCGTCGCAGGAGCCCACATAGCGCAGGATGGTACGCAGCTTGCGGACATAGGCCCCTGCTTCCGCAGGCGAACGCATGTCCGGGCGGCTGACAATTTCCATCAGGGCCACGCCGGAGCGGTTGAGATCGACATAGGACATGGTTGGGTGCTGGTCGTGCATCAGCTTGCCCGCATCCTGCTCGACATGGATGCGCTCGATCCCGATGCGCTTGGCGTTCTCCGGGTCCTTCTCGTCGAGGGCGATATCGATATGCCCCTCGCCCACCAGCGGGTGATAGAGCTGGCTGATCTGATAGCCCTGCGGCAGGTCCGCGTAGAAATAATTCTTGCGGTCGAACCGGCTCCACCGGTTGATCTGCGCGTCGATCGCCATGCCGGTGCGCACCGCCTGGCGGATGCATTCGCGGTTCGGCACCGGCAGCATGCCGGGCATGGCGGCGTCGACCAGGCTGACCTGCGCGTTCGGCTCCGCCCCGAAGGCGGTGGCCGCGCCCGAGAACAGCTTGGCCTTGCTCGTGACTTGCGCATGGACTTCGAGGCCGATCACGACCTCCCATTCGCCGGTTGCGCCCTGAATGCGGTAATCAGACATCTTCGTTCTTCCGTCATCCCAGCGAAGGCTGGAATCTGGTTGATCGGGGTCGGACCGGATGGTCCGAGACTCCAGCTTCCGCTGGAGTGACGATTAACTCCACCACTTCTCCGGCTTCGCGCTGAACCCGGCCCGCTGCTCGATGGCGAGGCCGGCATTGAGCACGCCCTGCTCGTCGAAAGCCTTGCCGATGACCTGCAGGCCGAGCGGCAGGCCTTCGCGGTTCAGCCCGGCCGGAACCGACATGGCAGGCAGTCCAGCCAGCGAAGCCGGCACCGAGAACACATCGTTGAGATACATCTCCAGCGGATCGGCGCTTTTCTCGCCCAGCGCGAAGGCCGCGCTCGGCGCGGTGGGCGCCAGGATCACATCGCATTGCCCGAAGGCCTGCGCGAAATCGCGCGAGATCAGCGCGCGGACCTTCTGCGCCTGGGTGTAGTAGGCGTCATAGAACCCGGCCGACAGCACATAGGTGCCGATCAGGATGCGGCGCTTCACTTCCGGCCCGAAGCCTGCGGCGCGGGTGGCGGCATACATGTCCTGCAGGTTGGCCCCTTCGGGCAGGTCGCGCAGGCCGTAGCGCACGCCATCATAGCGGGCGAGGTTGGACGACGCTTCCGCCGGAGCGATGATGTAATAGGTCGGCAGCGCATATTTGGTGTGCGGCAGACTGATATCGACGATCCGCGCCCCCGCGTCCTTCAGCCAGGCGATCCCGTCCTCCCAGCTTTTCGCCACGTCCTCATCCATGCCGTCGATGCGGTATTCGCGCGGAATGCCGACTGTCCTGCCCTTGAGATCGGCATCCAGCCCGGCTTCCCATTCCGGCACCGGCAGGTCGAGGCTGGTCGAATCCTTGGGATCGAACCCGGCCATCGCCTCCAGCATGATCGCGCAATCGCGCACGTCCCGCGCCATCGGCCCGGCCTGGTCGAGCGAGCTGGCGAAGGCGACGATGCCCCAGCGGCTGCAGCGGCCATAGGTGGGCTTGATGCCGGAAATGCCGGTGAAGGCGGCAGGCTGGCGGATCGAGCCGCCGGTATCCGTGCCGGTGGCGGCCGGGCACAGCCGCGCCGCGACCGCCGCGCTGGACCCGCCGGAGGAGCCGCCCGGCGCGAGCGCCGCATTGTCCCCAATACCTTTGGCATCATTGCGCCGCCAGGGCGAGATCACATTGCCGAAATAGCTGGTCTCGTTGGACGAGCCCATCGCGAACTGGTCGAGATTGAGCTTGCCGAGCATCCCCGCGCCCGCATCCCACAGCTTCTGGGAGACGGTGCTTTCATACTGGGGCGAGAAACCTTCGAGGATGTGGCTGGCCGCGGTGGTCTGCACGCCATGGGTGGCGAACAGGTCCTTCATGCCGATCGGCACGCCGGCCATCCTGCCCAGCGCCTTGCCCGCCGCACGGTCCGCATCGACCCTGTCCGCCGCTTCCAGCGCCTTGTCCGGCGTGGCGACGATGAAGGCATTGAGCGCGCCGGCCGCGGCGACATTGGCGTTGAAGCCTTCCGCCACTTCGCGGGCGGTGAAATCGCCCCTGGCGACGCCTGCGCGGATATCTGCAACACCTAGATTGGTCAGGTCGATCATTACCGGGCTCCGTTCGCCCTGAGCTTGTCGAAGGGCGGCCTTTCTTTTCGTGTGCCACACTTCGAAGTGAAAAACAGGGCTTCGACAAGCTCAGCCCGAACGGGAAAGAAAGTTCCCATCTGGATCACTCGATCACCTTGGGCACGCCGAAGAAGCCATGCTCGGCGGCGGGCGCATTGGCCAGCACCGCATCGCGAATGCCGCCGCCGGTCAGCGGATCGGCATCCACCACGTCCTCGCGCAGGCGCAGCGTGTTGGGGATGACGGCGGTCATCGGCTCGATCCCGGTCACATCGACCTCGGCCAACTGCTCGACCCAGCCGAGAATCTGGTTCAGCTCGGGCACCATCGCCTCGAGCTCCTCGTCACTGACCTTGATACGGGCCAGCGAGGCGATCTTCGCCACGGTGGCTTTGTCAACGGACATGGCTGCCCTCTCGTAACTGAATTGTCACAACGCGCCTCGCGACGCGCGACTACTGCCCGGGCTGGCCCGGAAGCGGAACCGGCGCCCCGCCCTGGCCGCCCTGCCCCTGGCGCGCCGCCTGCTCCATTTGCTGGCGCATCTGCTGCATCTGCTGGAAATCCGCATTGGAAACGAAATCGAGCAATTCGATCTCGAACACCAGATCGCTATTGGCGGGAATCGCGACTTCCCCGGTCTGCGGATTGCGCTTCTCTTCCGCGCCGTAACCCTTCTCGGACGGAATATCGATGCGATACTTGCCGCCCTTCTGCGCCTTGGCCAGCCCTTCGGCGAAGCCGGGGATCATCTGCCCCAGCGGCAGCGGCGCACCCTGCGCCTGATCGAACACCGTGCCATCCTTGAGCTTGCCGACATAATTGACCAGCACCACATCGTCGATGGTGGGGCTGCCGCCCGTGCCGGCAGTCAGCTCGACCACTTCGACCCTGTCAGGCACGGCGGCCCAGGCCAATCCGGCCCCGGCCAGCACGGCGGCGGCCACGCCCAGCCACAGCTTGGGCAGCGATCCCTTCTTGATCGGGAGGATGGGTACGCGGGTCACTTCGGTCATCTGGCAATCCTTCAAGGGGTGGCCTGCGGGGCCGGCCCCAAAATGCAAGAGGGCGCGGAAAACGAATCCGCGCCCTCTTGGCTTAACAAGGCCCGGCGTTCAAGCCAGTCCTTGGGCGATGGGCGCATCCCGTTCGAGAACCGGGGGCCACACTCGCCCTGGAACGACTTACTTGACGCCGTCGCGTTCCATCCGCTTCCGCTCCAGCTTGCGGGCGCGGCGCACGGCAGCGGCCTTTTCGCGGGCGCGCTTCTCGCTCGGCTTCTCGTAATGGCGGCGCAGCTTCATTTCGCGATACACGCCCTCGCGCTGCAGCTTCTTCTTGAGCGCGCGAAGAGCCTGATCAACATTGTTGTCGCGAACGATAATCTGCATAAAATTCCACTACCTCGAAGCTATGGGCGAAGGCCCACGCCGGTGGGAACGCCTTTCCTGACCAATAATAAGCGCGCCGAATCCCACTGGAATCGGCCCGAATGCTGCCGCCGCTAGCGGAATTGGGGACATATGGCAAGCTTCGCGCCTGCACGGCGCGTCATGCGACACGATCGCTCTTCGAATATCGACACCCAGCAAGGCATCCGGCATAGATTCCCGAACGATCGGCTGCGATCTCGGCAAATCTGGAGGGATAGTTTGGAACAATCGAACCTGCTCGGGCAAAACCTCCAGCTTCCCTGCGGCGCCGTCCTGCCCAACCGCATCGGCAAATCGGCCACGCAGGAAGGGCTGGCGACTCCGCTCGGCCACGCCTCCCCCCTCAATGTCACGCTGTATCGGCGCTGGTCCGAAGGCGGGGCCGGCTTGCTGATTTCCGGCGATGTCATGGTCGATTATTCCCACCGCGAGCGGCCCGGCAATATCGTCGTCGACGATAATGGCGGCATGGCCGAGCTGCGTGAATGGGCGGCCGCCGGGCAGGTTGCCGGCAACCACCTGTGGATGCAGATCAACCAGCCGGGCCGCCAGACGCCGATCGATGTGCAGGAACATCCCATGGCCCCGTCAGCCAACCGGGAAGGCCTGCCCGCCGAAGGCTTCGGGATGCCCCGCGCGATGACCGGGGCCGAGATCGAGGATCTGATCCGGCGTTTCGGCAAGGTGGCGGCCATCGCTCGCGAAACCGGCTTCACCGGAGTCCAGCTCCATGCCGCCCATGGCTTCATGGCGTCCTCCTTCCTCAGCCCGCTCTGCAACACGCGGGACGACGAATGGGGCGGCAGCCTGGAAAACCGCGCCCGCTTCCTGATCGAAAGCCTGCGCGCCATCCGCCGCGCCGTGGGGCCGGACTTTCCCGTTTCGGTGAAGATGAATTCGGCGGATTTCCACAAGGGCGGCTTCGACATGGACCAGTCCATGGCGGTGATCGAGATGCTCAATGCCGAGAATCTCGACCTGCTGGAAATCTCCGGCGGCAATTACGATGCGCCCGCGATGATCGGGGCGATGGGCGGCGACCAGCCGCTGGCGCGCAAGAAGGCGGAACGCACGCTGCGCCGGGAAGCCTATTTCATGGAATATGCGCGGCGGGTCCGCCCGGTGGCGAACATGCCGCTGATGATCACCGGCGGCTTCCGCACGCTGGATGCGATGAATGGCGCCTTGGCCGAGAACGCGACCGATGTGGTCGGCCTCGCCCGCCCGTTCTGCGCCTCCACCGATTTTCCGGCCAGGCTGCTGCGGGGCGAGGTCGAGGAAGTGCCGATGATCGAGGAAACCATGCTGCTGGATCGCGAAGCCTATCTCGGCCAGCTCGACGACCGGGAATTCAACCTGCTCGAATCCAATCACCAGCTCGCCTGGATGTATGTGCAGCTCACCAACCTCGGCGAAGGCAGGGAGATCGACTGGGAGCTTGCGCTGGAAGACGCGCCGCAAGCCTTCGCCGATCTGGAAAATGTGCGGGAGGCCGCTCGCCGCGAAGCGCGTGGAGAGCTGGAGCATGCGGGCTGAGAGCTTTGGCCTTCACAAGCTCTTGGCGTTGCGGAGCGCACCCGGCTAAAGCGGCAGCATGACCATGCCCTCGCCCTTCACCGCATCCTGCTACGTCGCGCTTGGCGGCGCAGTAGGTTCCCTGCTGCGTTACCAGACGGGGCGCTGGCTCACCCATATCTTCGGACCGGCCGTGATGACGGCCTTTCCTTGGGCGACCCTGACCGTGAATGTGGTCGGCAGCCTGGTGATGGGCCTGCTGGCGGGCCTGCTCGCGCGCCATGGGCAGCAGGGTGAAACCCTGCGCCTGCTGGTGGGCGTGGGCCTGCTGGGCGGCTTCACCACCTTTTCCGCCTTCAGCCTGGAGATGATGCTGCTGATCGAGCGGGGGCAGCCCGCCCTCGCGATCTCCTACGCCGCGATCTCGCTGTTCGCGGGGCTGACCGCGCTCTATATCGGCCTCATCGTGATGCGGGTGGCGGGATGACCGTCCCGCAGGCTCAGGATGATCGGGTCCGCCAGTTCACCGTCGGCGCGGATGACGAGGGTATCCGGCTGGACCGCTGGTTCAAGCGCCATCTGCCGCAAGTGGGATTCGCCACGGTCTCGCGTTGGGCGCGCACCGGCCAGATCCGGGTGGACGGCAAGCGCGCCAGGCCGGACGACCGCCTGCAGGCCGGGCAGGTCGTGCGCGTTCCGCCCGGCGGGGACCCCGCGCCACAGACGCCAAGACCCCGCCGCGAACTGAGCGAGGAGGAAGTGGCCCGCGCGGACGCGATGGTCATCACACAGGACCGGGCCGCCATCGTGCTCAACAAGCCCCCCGGCCTCGCCACCCAGGGCGGCACCAAGACCCATGAGCATGTCGATGGCCTGCTCGACGCCTTCATCGCGCATGGCGAGAAGGAGGGCGGGCCCAGGCCGCGCCTCGTCCACCGGCTCGACAAGGATACCAGCGGGGTGCTGCTGATCGCCCGCACGCCGGGCAGCGCCGCCTTCTTCTCCAAGCGCTTCTCCGGCCGGTCCGCCAGGAAGATCTACTGGGCGCTCGTGGTGGGCGTTCCGGACATCGCCGAGGGCACCATCGAGGCCCCGATTGCCAAGCAGCCCGGCACGGGCGGCGAGAAGATGTATGTGGACGAGGTGAACGGCCAGCCCGCCAGGACGCGCTATCGCGTGGTAGACCGGGCCGGGAACCGGGCGGCCTGGGTCGAGCTGCAGCCGCTGACCGGCCGCACCCACCAGCTGCGCGTGCATATGGCCGCGATCGGCCATCCCATCGTCGGCGACGGCAAGTATGGCGGGCAGGACGCGTTCCTCACCGGCAGCATCAGCCGCAAGCTGCATCTCCATGCCCGGCGCCTGATTATCGACCATCCGGATGGCGCTCCGCTGGACGTCACCGCCGAACTGCCGGATCATTTCGCGGCCAGCATGGCGCAACTGGGCTTCGACCCCGCGCAGAGCGATGCCGCTCCGCAGGAAGGCCCGCCGCCGCCTACGCGCGAGCAGAAGAAGCAGGCCGCCCGCGCCCATGCCAAGCAGTATCGCAAGGAACGGCGGGGCGAGCGGCGCAAGCGCGCGGACGCCCCGGCGGCGGGCAAGCGTCCGGGCAGGATCGCGCCGAAGCCCGGCAAGCCCGGCCCCAGGAAAACCAGGGATTGATGCGGGTGGCCGGAGCATGACCTTGCGCCTCGCGGTATTCGATTGCGACGGGACGCTGGTGGACGGCCAGGCGGATATCTGCGCCGCGATGGAGCTTGCCTTCGCATCGGTGGGCCTCACCGCGCCGGACCGGCACGACATCCGGCGCATCGTCGGCCTCAGCCTCCCCCAGGCCATACGATTCCTGGCCCCGGAAGCGGACCATGACCGGCAGACGGCGGCGGCTGAAGCCTACAAGGGCGCCTTCCGCGCCGCCCGGGCGGAAGGGCGGCTGGCCGAACCGCTGTTTCCCGGCATCACCGACATGCTCGACCAACTGCGCTTCGCCGGATGGCTGCTGGGCGTGGCCACCGGCAAATCCGATCGCGGGCTCGTCCACTGCCTAGCCGAGCACGGCCTCTCGCAGCATTTCCTCACTCTCCAGACAGCCGATCGCCATCCGTCCAAGCCGCATCCCGCCATGCTGGTGGCCGCGCTGGAAGAGGCGGGCGTGCCGGCCGAGGACAGCGTGATGATCGGCGACACCGCCTTCGACATGGAGATGGCGTGTGCCGCCGGGGTTCGCGCGATCGGCGTGGCCTGGGGCTATCACACTACCGAGGAACTGCGCGAAGCGGGCGCGGGGGCGATCGCGCGGACGCCCGGCGATCTGGTTGCACTGCTGGCATGAGGGAAGATCCGAAGGCAGCCGACCGTCGCGCGGGTGGCCGATTCCTTGTGATGTCGCTGATCCGCCTTGGCGGAGTGGTGGTTGTGCTGCTCTCGCTGCTCCTGCTCAACGGCCTGCTTCCCTTGCCGCCTGTTGCGGGATGGATCGGACTGGCCTTGGGACTGGTCGGAATTTTCGTGGTACCGCAAGTGCTCGCGCGAGCCTGGAGGACGCCGGTTCCATGAAACGCTTCTACAAGGACGCCACCGCCATCGAGGCTGATGGCGGATGGCAGGTCGCGCTGGATGGGCGCAGGGTGAAGACGGCGACCGGCAAGGCGCAAATCGTCCGCTCGCGCAGGCTGGCGGATGAACTGGCCCGGGAATGGGCGGAACAGGGGGAAGAGATCGACCCCGCCACCTTCCTGCTGCGCGATCTTGCCGATTACGCCATCGACGTGGTGGCGGCTGACCGCGTCCGCGCGGTGAACGATCTGCTGCGTTATGCCGAAACCGATACGCTCTGCTACCGGGCCGACCCGGACGAACCGTTGTTCAGGCGCCAGCAGCAAGTGTGGGAGCCATTGCTGGAGGAGATCGAGGCACGCCATGCGATCCGCCTCGAACGGGTGAGCGGCGTCATCCATCGCCCCCAGCCCGAGGCCAGCCTCGAACGCCTGCGGGCAATGCTGGAGGGGCAAAACGATTTCTCCCTCGCCGCTTTGGCCACGCTCGCATCGCTATCCGCGTCGCTGTCCATCGCCCTCGCCGCGCTTGAACCGGGTGCGGATGCGGAGACGCTCTGGGCGGCGGCCAATCTGGAGGAGGATTGGCAGGTGGAACAATGGGGTCAGGACAGCCTGGCGCAGGAGCGCCGGGCGAAGCGCTTGCGCGATTTCGCCAATGCCCTGCGCTTTGCCGCGCTCGCACGCAAGGAATAGAGGAACGGGCGCACCCGGGAACGAAGCGGCGGCGCATTCTGTTTTCCATCCGGGGGATGCAAGGAGAACAGCCATGGCCGTGAAGGCAATCGCGATCAATTGCACGCTCAAGCCCGGCGGAAGCGAGAAATCCTCGACCGACGCGATGATCGCGGTCCTGGCGGAAGCATTCCGGGGGCAGGACGTCACAGTGAGCGAAACCCTGCGCATGGCGGATTACAATATCCTGCCCGGCGTCACCTCCGACCAAGGCAAGGGCGACGACTGGCCGAAGCTTAGGGAGCAGATACTGGCGCATAACATACTGATCTTCGGCGGCCCGATCTGGCTGGGTCAGATCAGCAGCATCGCCAAGCGCGTGCTGGAACGGATGGATGCCTTCCTTTCGGAAACCGATGAGCAGGGGCGGATGCCGAGTTACGGCAAGGTCGCGGTGGCGGCGATCGTCGGCAACGAGGATGGCGCGCATTCGTCATCGGCCCAGCTGTTCCAGGCCCTTAACGACACCGGCTGGACCATTCCCGCCGTGGCCGCGTGCTACTGGGTCGGCGAAGCAATGGGCTCGGTCGATTTCAAAGATCTGGACCATCCCCCCCGCAAGGTAAGCCAGACGGCAGACATGGTCGCGGCCAATGCCGCCCATCTCGCGCGCCTGTTGCAGCAAAGCCCCTATCCGGGCTGAAGGCAGCGCCTAGTTCACCCAATCCGCCACCTGCGCGGCGACATCGTTCGCGGCCTGGTTCAGCGCCGGCCCCACTGTGGTCGCGGTGGCCGAGATGCCGGGCACGCGGCTTTCGAAACGCCGATTGGCGATCGATCCATCCGGCCGGGTCAGCACCGCATCATAGCGCACGATCACGGACTGGCTTGCCGCGTCATAGCCCATGTCCAGCAATTGCCCCGTCAGGCGCGTGGGCGCCTGGAACCGGCCGTCGGTGGCATCCAGCACCAGCCGCGTTCCGCCGGCGCGGATCGTCTCTGCCAGCAGGCGCGAGAACTGCCGCGCGGGCTTCTCCACCCACACCGCATCCTTGAGATAGGTAATTTCCGAAGCATTGCTCTGCACCGGCACCCTGAGCACATCGAGCTTCGCGGGGGCCTCCGGATCGACCACGGCGATGGCCTGCGCCAGATTCCCCGATCGTGCCGTTCCGGCCTGAACCGCCCTTTGCGGCGTCAGCTCCAGCAAGCTGTCGGGCACTTCCCCGGACAGGCTCAGGCAGCCCGAAAGACCCAGCGCCAGCGGCAGCACCATCAGCCGCGCCCAATTGGCCTTCGTTGCATTCGGCATCGGCTCCGCCCCTCGTCTACGCTGTTCCATTGCTTTGCTCATGGTTTGTAATCCGGCAGCTTCTGCCCTTTCAGCAGGCTGCCGGCGCCCTGGCTCTCGATCTGTTCAGTGACACTGCGCAGCGCCTTGCTAGTGGCGCGCAGGTCCTGCAGCGTCGCCTCGGCCGCGGGGAGGGTGCTGCGCGACAATTGCTGGGTCGCCGGTTCGGCTTCCTTCAGCGTCTTCTCCAGCGCATCGGCCGCGTTCTTCGCCGAAGCGAGCGTCTCGCGCAGCTGGGCGGCCAGCGAATTGCCCTCCTGGTTCAGCAACTGATCGGTCGAGCCCAGCACCTTCTCGAAAGCCGCGAGGCTGTAGGTGGCCTGCCGCAAGGTAGCCTGCAGCTCCGCCAGGGTCTGCTCCACCTTGGGCGAGGCATCGGCGAGATTGCTGGTCATGCGGTCGGTGTTGGCGAGGATGCCCTCGATCGATTTCTGGTTCTTGTCCGACAGCACCAGCGTCAGCCGTTCGGTCAGCGTCGCGAGCCGTTCCAGCAGGAGCGGGGCGTTCGAGAGGATCTCGCCCAGCCCGCCCGGCTTGGTGGGTATGACCGGCACCCCTTCCGGCCCCAGCTCGGTGATCGGCGGCGCACCGCGCGTGGCGCCGTCGAGCTGGATCTTGGACACGCCGGTAAAGGAACCCTGGATGGTGGCCGTGGTGCCTTGCAGGATCGGCACGGATTCATTGATCTTGATCCGCACGCGCACGAATTCCGGATCCTTCTCCCACAGGTCGATCGTCCGGACCTGGCCCGCCGGGACCCCCGAGAAGGTGACTTCCGAACCCTTCGCCAATCCATCGACCGACTGCTTGAAGAAGATGTCATATTCGTTCTGTTCGCTGGCGTTGAGGCGAGCGATCCAGATGACGAAGGCGGCCAACGCCGCGAGCAGCACAAGCGTGACCGCCCCCACCCAGATATGATTGGCGCGCGTTTCCATGGCTATTCGATATCCCCCGTCGCACCGGCATTGTCCATTGCCTTGGCGCGTTGCTGCGATTGCTGGGCCGCCCGCCCCCGCGGCCCGTTGAAATACTCCTGAATCCAGGGATGGTCGCTGGCAAGCAGTTCCGGAATGGTGCCCACGGCGATCACGCGCTTGTCGGCCAGAACGGCCACGCGGTCACAGATCTCGTGCAAGGTATCCAGATCGTGGGTGATCAGGAACACGGTCAGGCCGAGCGTGTCGGTCAATTCGCGGGTCAGGCGATCGAACCCGGCCGCCCCGATCGGGTCGAGGCCGGCGGTCGGCTCGTCCAGGAACAGCAGTTCCGGATCGAGCGCCAGCGCGCGAGCGAGCCCCGCCCGCTTCTTCATGCCGCCCGACAATTCGGCGGGATATTTGCTGGTCGCCTCCTCCGGCAGCCCGGACAGCCGTACCTTGTAGCGCGCGATCTCGTGGCGGAAGTCGTCGCACACTTCCGGATAGAACTGCTTGAGCGGCACCTCCACGTTCTCGGCCACCGTCAGTGTCGAGAACAGCGCCCCTCCCTGGAACAGGACGCCCCAGCGCGAGCGCACGCCCACTTCATCCTCCGGCTCCGGATCGGTCATCGAGCGGCCCAGCACCTCGATATGGCCTTCCTCGGGCACCTGCAGCCCGATGATCGAGCGCATCAGCACCGACTTGCCGCTGCCGGAGCCGCCGACAATGCCCAATATCTCGCCCCGTCTGACCTTGAGGGAGAGATTCTCATGCACCACCTGGCTGCCGAAGCGGTTGGTAAGCCCTTCGACCACGATGGGATATTCTCCCTTGAACTGGCCGCCGAGCGACTCCTCGTCGCGGGCCCCGACGGTGGTTTCGTCCATCGCCTCAGTCCCAGCCCAGCTCGGTGAAGAACACCGCGAAGAACGCATCCAGCACGATCACCATGAAGATCGCCTGCACCACCGCCATCGTGGTGCGCAGGCCCACTTCCTCCGCGTTGGCGGTGACCTGCATCCCCTGGTAGCAACCCGCCAGCGCCACGATCAGGCCGAATACGGGCGCCTTCACCAGCCCGACCCACACGTCGTGCATCGGCACCACTTCCTGGATCCGGGAGAGGAAAGTGAAGAAGGGGATGTCGAGCGCCACATCCGCGAGGAACGCGCCCCCGATGATCGCGATGACCGCGGAGAAGAAGCCCAGCAGCGGCATCATCAGCACGGCCGCGAGAACGCGCGGAACCACCAGTGCCTCGATCGGCGAGACGCCGATGGTGCGCATGGCGTCCACTTCCTCGGTCAGCTTCATGGTGCCGATCTGCGCGGCGAAGGCGGAGCCGGACCGGCCCGCGACCATGATCGAGGTCATCAGCACCCCGAGTTCGCGCAAGGTAAGGCGGCCCGTCAGATTGATCGTGTAGATCTCCGCGCCGAACTGGCGCAGCTGCACCGCCCCCTGCTGCGCGATCACGATCCCGATCAGGAAGCTCATCAGGCCGATGATGCCGAGCGAATTGACCCCGACCAGCTCCATCTGCCGGACCAGCGAGCGCATCGGAAAACGGGACGGGTGCCGGATCGTGTTGCCGAAAGCGACCAGGATCGCGCCCAGGAAACCGACCAGCCGCACGACGCCCCAGCCCCAGCTGATGACCGTCTCGCCCACGGTTTCCGGCACCCGCCGCCACAGCACCTCGCGCAGCGGCGCAATGGGCGCGCTGCTGGCGTTGGACCGCACTTCCTCGATCAGCCGGCTGGCCTGATCGTTCGCGCCGGTGATTTCCGCGCCATGATCGCGCGCCACGCGCCAGGCCAGCCAAGCGCCGACGGTGTCGATCAGCGTGGTTTGCGAGATATCGACGACGGTGAAGGACTCGCTCATCGCGCGCAGCCGCTGGTCCAGCGGCCCCACGGACGAGACTACGAGCGGACCGTGCAGGACCAGCCGGGTGCCGCCCGCGTCCCCTTCTTCTATCGAAAAATCGGCCCAATCGCGCATCCCGTGCAGCTATGGTCGGAAAATGAGGCAACGGCAAGGCGTTGCCCTCCGCCGATGATCGGAGCGCTTGCGCGGCATTGCCCGCACTGGCAAAGGCCGGGGCAATATGAGCACCGAGCTAGACAAGACATTCGACCCCTCCGCAATCGAGGCGAAATGGTACGCCCATTGGGAAGATAACGGCCTGTTCCGCCCGGAGCGCGGCGATGCCGTGCCGTTCACCATCGTCAATCCGCCCCCTAATGTCACAGGCTCTCTCCACATCGGCCATGCACTGGACAACACGCTCCAGGACATTTTGATCCGGCATGAACGGCTCAAGGGCAAGGACGCGCTGTGGGTGGTGGGCACCGACCATGCCGGGATCGCCACCCAGATGGTGGTCGAGCGCCAGTTGGAAGCCCGGCAGGACAAGCGCACCAACTACACACGCGAGCAGTTCGTCGAGAAGGTGTGGGAATGGAAGCATGAGTCCGGCGGCACCATCACCCGCCAGCTGCGCCGCCTGGGCTGCTCGATGGACTGGGGTCGCGAGCAGTTCACCATGGACCCGCATTTTACCCGCGCGGTGGTGAAGGTCTTCGTCGATCTCTACAATCAGGAGCTGATCTACCGCGACAAGCGGCTGGTCAACTGGGATCCCAAGCTCAGGACGGCGATTTCCGACCTCGAGGTGGAAACGCGGGAGATCCAGGGCGGCTTCTGGCACTTCCGCTATCCGCTGGCGGACGGCGTGACTCTGGATAGGGGCGCAGATCATATCGTGGTCGCCACCACCCGCCCCGAAACCATGCTGGCCGACATGGCGGTGGCGGTGAACGCCAACGATCCACGCTACCGGAGCGTGATCGGCAAGGACATCCTCCAGCCGATCACCGGCCGGCGCTTCAGGATTATCGCCGACGAGCATGCCGACCCGGAACTAGGCAGCGGCGCGGTCAAGATCACGCCGGGGCACGATTTCAACGACTTCGAGGTCGGCAAGCGCGCCGGCATCAAGCCGGCCGAGATGCTCAACATGTTCGATGCCGAAGCGAAGGTGGTGCAGACGGCCGACGGGCTGATCCCGGCGGAATTCATCGGCATGGATCGCTTTGATGCGCGCAAGCTGGTGGTCCAGCGGATGAAGGAACAGGGCTTCCTCGTCCCCTTCGTCGATAAGGACGGCACTGAGCACGACGCCGAGCCGCGCACGATCCAGACGCCCTTCGGGGATCGCGGCGGGGTGGTGATCGAGCCGTGGCTGACCGACCAGTGGTATGTCGATGCCGCAAAGCTGGCCGTCGCTCCCATGCAGGCAGTGCGCGACGGGCGCATCGAAATCGTGCCCAAGAGCTGGGAAAAGACCTTCTTCAACTGGATGGAGAACATCCAGCCGTGGTGCGTGTCACGCCAGCTCTGGTGGGGGCACCGGATTCCGGCGTGGTATGACGAGGACGGCAATGTCTTCGTCGCCGAGACCGAGGAAGAGGCGCAGGCCCTGGCCCTTGCTCGTCATTCCCGCGAAGGCGGGAATCCCGCTGCAACGCCGCAACTGGATCCCCGTTTACACGGGGATGACGAACTCGTTCTTATCCGCGACCCCGACGTCCTCGACACCTGGTTCTCCAGCGCGCTGTGGCCCTTCGCCACGCTGGGCTGGCCGGACCTGCCCTATGATCCCGCTCGCCCTGAGCCTGTCGAAAGGCAGTCCTTCTCTTCCCAGGGAAAAAGCGGGGCTTCGACAAGCTCAGCCCGAACGGGGGGATGGGCCGAAAACAATCTCCTTTCCAAGCACTATCCCAACGACGTGCTGGTCTCCGGCTTCGACATCCTGTTCTTCTGGGATGCGCGCATGGCGATGCAGGGGATACACTTCATGGGCGAAGTGCCGTGGAAGCGGCTCTATCTGCATGGCCTGGTCCGCGCGGCGGACGGGCAGAAGATGTCCAAGTCCAAGGGCAATGTGGTCGATCCGCTGGGCCTGATCGACCAATATGGCGCGGATGCGCTGCGTTTCTTCATGGCGGCGATGGAAAGCCAGGGCCGCGATGTGAAGATGGACGAGAAGCGGGTCGAAGGATACCGCAACTTCGCCACCAAGCTGTGGAACGCCGCGCGCTTCTGCCAGGCCAACGGGATCGGCGCGAGCACCTCGATCGCCGCGCCGGCCGCCACCCTCGCGGTCAACCAATGGATCGTGGGCGAAGTGGTCGAAACGCTGGCCGAGCTGGACAAGGCGATGGCCGAGCTGCGCTTCGACGCCGCCGCCAACGCGATCTATCACTTCGTCTGGGACACTTTCTGCGACTGGTATATCGAGCTGATCAAAGGCAGCTTCGATGACGAGACCCGCATCGTCGCAGGCTGGGTGCTCGATCAGATCCTGGTCATTCTGCATCCCTTCATGCCCTTCGTCACCGAGGAGCTGTGGAGCAAGATGGGCGCGCGGGCGGATTATCCGCTGATTACCGCCAGATGGCCGGAACCGGCCGCAACGGTGGATGCCGCCGCCAAGACGGAAGTGGAATGGCTGATCGGGCTGATCGGCAATCTGCGCGCCGCGAAGAACGAACTCGGCATTGCCCCCGGCGCGAAGCTGGAAGCCTATCTGGAAACGCCGAGCGCCAATGCGCAGGGTGTGATCGCCCGCAATGGCGCGGCGATCGACCGGCTCGCGCGCCTGTCCGCCATCCATTTCGCCGCCGCCCCCGCAGGCGCGGCGATGCAGATCGGCGTGGGTGAGGACACCTTCGCCGTCCCGCTGGAGGGCGTGATCGATATCGCGGCGGAAAAGGCGCGTCTCGAAAAAGCGCTGGCCGCTTCCGGGAAGGAGCGGGATGCCCTTGCCAAGCGGCTTGAGAACCCTGCCTTCGTCGAGAAGGCCAAGCCCGAAGCGGTGGACAAGGCGCGCGCCGATCACGCCCATCATGCGGCGGAAGCGGAACGGCTGGCAGCGGCACTGGCGCGGCTGGGCTAGATTTCATAACCGCTCGTGCTGAGCCTGAACGGATGCAAGCCCGAGACCACGATCCTCCCCTCCCCTTCAGGGGAGGGGGAAAAGCAGTTTGATGTCCCCGATCTCCACCTCGGGCGAGCTCAGGCCGGAATGACTTTCCTACACTTGCCCAAAGTGACAAAAGCCAAGGCATGACCGCCCTCCAACCCTCGATTATCCGCGCTTCCCGCCGTTTTCGGGCGAGTTTGAAATTTTCTCGCTGGACAGTGTCAACCGTGTCAACTTCGGGTCGGTTTTCATGCCGCTGACCCTCGCCACGACCGCACCCGGCGAGCCGGAAATCTTCGCCTCGCTGCAAGGCGAAGGCCCGTCGGCCGGGCTGCCCTGCACCTTCATCCGTCTGTCGCGCTGCAATCTCGCCTGCCTGTGGTGCGACACGGCCTACACCTGGCATTTCACCGGCGACAACCGCCCGCATCGCGACGGCATCACCCATGATCGCGCCACCAACCAGGTCACGCTGCGGGAAGACGATACGGCCGCTCTCATCGCCGCGCTCGGCCAGCCCCGGCTGGTGATCACCGGCGGGGAACCGCTGCTGCAGGCCCCCGCCCTCGCCCGCCTGCTGGCCGTGCTGCCCGGCATCCGGGTGGAAGTCGAGACCAACGGCACGGTGGCGCCGCCTGCCGCGCTCGACTCGCTGATCCACCAATATAACGTCAGCCCCAAGCTCGCCCATAGCGGCAATCCGGCGGAGCTGGCCCTGCCGCCGGAGCGGCTGCGGGATTGGGCCGCGAACGAGCGGGCGTGGTTCAAATTCGTGATCGCGCAGCCTGCCGATGTGGAGGAAGTGCTGGACCTGCAGCGCGAATACGGGATTGCCGGCGAACGCATCTTCCTGATGCCGGAAGGCACGGACAGCGCGATCCTGCGCGAGCGCGAAAAATGGCTGGCGGAGCTGTGCCTGCGGCACGGTTTCCGGATGAGCGACCGGCTGCATATCCATCTCTACGGAGATACGCGAGGAACTTGATTGGGGAGCCTCAGGCGCCGGCGGCTGCATCCGCAGCCTTGGCTATCCTCGCGCCTGGCGGCGCTGCGGACGGCCAGTCGGCCTTGCGGAACCCGCCGGTTCCGGGTGTTTCGCCTCAAGCACCGGCGCGCTCGGCCAGCCAACCCTAGGGGGCGATCCTTATGGCAGAAAGCAAGGCCGGGCTTCGACAGGCTCAGCCCGAACGGACAGGATTGCTCCTGCCTCCCACTACAGGGCGCGACGATGGGACGCTTATCTGCCCTGCGCGCGCCAGCGGCGGACGGTGCGCTCCACCGCTTCCTCCTCACCACCGGTCACGCGCCACAGATCCACGAAGGACGGGTCTTCAGAGGCGGGGCGACGCACTTCCTCCAGATTGTCGAACGATACGCGGATCGGAATCGACACGCCCTCGCCGCAGACGATGCATTCGCGGTTGCGCAACGCGGGGATGGAATCGAGGAAGCCGCGCGCGCCTTCCGGCATCGCCGCCTTCACGAAGCTCTGGTCGCGATCGTTGTTGAGGCGCATCGAGATGATCGTGCCGCACTGGGAAAGCACGCCTTCGGCAAGGTCCGACGGGCGCTGCGTGATGAGCCCCAGCGAGATCCCGTATTTGCGGCCTTCCTTCGCGATACGCGAGAGGATGCGCCCCACCGAGGAGCCATCCGCGTTCTTCTCGCTCGGCACATAGCGGTGCGCCTCTTCGCACACCAGCAGCACCGGTCGCAGCTTCTCGTCGCGGCCCCAGATCGCGAAGTCGAACACCAGGCGGCTGAGCACGGCCACCACGGTCGAGGTGATGTCCGAAGGCACGCCGGACACGTCGATAATGGAAATCGGCCTGCCGTCGCTCGGCATGCGGAAAATCTTGGCGATGAATTCCGCCATTGTATCCCCGACCAGCATGCCCGAGAACATGAACTGGTAGCGCGGATCGGCCTTCAATTCGTCGATCTTGGTCTTGATCCGCATATAGGGCGCGCTGGACGTCGCCTTGTCGAGCTTGCCCATCTCGTTCTGGATGATGTTGGTCAGGTCCGAAAGGAGATAGGGGATCGGCGAATCCACCGTCAGCTTGCCCAGCCCTTCGGCAAGGCGGTTCTTCATGCGGGACTGGAGCAGGCACTTGGCGAGGATGTCCGCATCCTCCTGCCGCGCATTGCCGCTGCTGGTCAGGAAGACTTCGCAATGTTCCTCGAAGTTCATCAGCCAATAGGGCATCTGCAAATTGGAAACGTCCAGGATCAACCCGTTGCTGCGGAAGGCGGAAGCATATTCGCCATGCGGGTCGATCATCAGGATATGGCCTTCCGGCGCCGCCTCGCAGATGCGGTGCAGGATCAGGGCCGCGCTGGTGGACTTGCCGGTGCCGGTCGAACCCAGCAGCGCGAAATGCTTGCCCAGCAAGGCATCGATATACAGCCCAGCGCGGATGTCGGAGGTGGGATAGACCGTGCCGATCTGGATAGAAGAGCGGCCGTCGCTGGCGTAGATGTGGCGCAAATCCGCATTGGTGGCCGGATAGACCAGCGCGCCGGGAATGGGATAGCGAGTCACGCCGCGGCGGAAGCTGTGGATGCGCCCGGTGAGCTTTTCCTCCTCGCCTTCTCCCAGGAAGTCGATATTGGCGATGATGCCCTGCTGGTTGCGCCCGTCCTTCTTCTGGGTGCGCACGCTGGCGAGGAGCCAGCCGGAACCGACCCGGATCTTGATCTGGCTGCCGACCTGCCCGGCCAGCGCGATCGACGGATCGGGATCCTCGCTACATTCGTTGAGGCGATGCAGGTCGAGCGCGATCTGCGACGACGAGCCGGCAATCTCCAGCACTACGCCGATCGGCAATTTCGCATTGTCGCCGGCGCCAGCTTGGGCCGCGACATGCGGCGCGAGGTCGCCCGGCATGGCCGCCGGGGTGGAAGTCTGGAAATTCAGGTTGCTCATATCGCTCATGCTGTGCGTTGTCCCGCCCCAGGGTCGGTAAAGCGGCAATTTATCGGCGATGAAGTTAAGAACGCGTCAATTCGGGATTATGCCCATCAAATCAGCGCAAAGAGCCTTCCGGCGATCCAGCCCATCGCGACGGACACGGCCACGGCGATCAGCCCGTACAACAGCGAATGTTCCTCCGCGAAATTGGCGACCAGCCGGTCGAAGCCGAACTTGCGCACCTCCACGGTCGCGGTTGCCGACGCGATCACGCGCCCCTTGGTGATGGCGAAGGTTTCCGCCTGGTAAGTGCCGGTCTGCACCCTGGAAGGCAGGCTGATGCGGGCCTGGTAAAGCACCTGCTCGCTCACGCGGACGCCGTTGCCGTCCTGCTTGTACAGGCCCTGGCGCCGCATCAGATCGACCAGACCGGCAGCGAAGCGGGCCTGCTCGTCCGGCCGGATCGTGCCGGAAGGGGAAAGCTGCAGCCAATCGAGGCCCAGTTCGTAGATCGCGGCGGTGCGGTCGTCCACGATCTGCGAGATGGGCCGGGACGAGGAAACCGCGAAAAAGGACGGCGCCGAACGGAAGGCGGTGCTGTGGGCATTGAGCCAGATGCCCGCGATCTTCTCCTTTTCCCGCAGCAGGATCGGCTGGGTCGGCCCCTTCAGCACCACCACGATATCGTAATCCTGCCCGGCGCGCGTGCCCTGGGGATCGAGGATCGCGCCGAACAGCAGGAGCTCCGTCCCGGTGAAGCCCTGCTGGACATGGACTTCGTGCTGTGAAACCTCCGGCACCAGGATCGGGTCGCGCGCGCCGCCCAGCAGCAGCAAGGCAAGCAGGGCGCAGAATATCCTCACAACGGCACCACGGAATAGATTTCCGGCGGACGGTAGCCCAGCCCGAAGGCCATGCGCAACGCCACCGCCAGCACGATGATCGCCAGCAGCAGGCGCAGCCGTTCCGGCGGCGCCCGTTGCGCGATCTTCGCGCCGATCTGCGCCCCCGACACCGAGCCGAGCAGCAGCATCACCGCCAGCACGATATCCACCGCCTTGGTCGTCAGCGAATGCATCATGGTAGTCACGATGGTCACGAACAGGATCTGGAACAGCGATGTCCCGACCACGACATTGGCGCTCATGCCGAGAATGTACAGCATCGCCGGCACCAGCACGAAACCGCCGCCGATGCCCATCAGCATGGTCAGCACGCCCACCACCGCCCCGATCGTCAACGGGGCCAGGGGCGAGATATAAAGGCCGGAGCGGTAGAAGCGCCAGCGCATCGGCAGACTGGCGACCAGCGGATGATGACGGCGCTTGCGGGGGGGCGGAAGCGAACCGCCGCGCCGCGCCATCAGCGCCTGCAGGCTTTCCCGCCCCATCAATCCCCCGATCGTGCCCAGCATCAGCACATAGAGGATGTTGATGACCGTATCGATCTGCCCGATCGATTGCAGGAAGCGGAACAGCAGCGCCCCGATGCCGGTCCCCAATATGCCGCCCGCCACCATCACCATGCCCATGCGGTAATCCACCCCGCCGCGCTGCGTATGGGCAAGGACCCCGGAAACGCTCGCTCCGGTCACCTGGCTCGCCGCGGAGGCGGCCGCCACGGTCGGCGGTACGCCGTAGAAGATCAGCAAGGGTGTGGTGAGGAAACCGCCGCCCACCCCGAACACCCCGGAAAGGATGCCGGTCAGCGCGCCGAGCGCAACGATCACCAACCCGTTGACCGAAAGATTGGCGATGGGGAGGTAAACGTCCATGGCCCAGTGGGTTAAGGCGGTATGGCGATTACCGCAACGGCGGGTGCCGGGAATCCCATCAAAATCCTGCGGACACCGCCAGTCCTCAGGGTTTGGTCATGATTGTCCTGCATCAGGGCGACTTGCTCCTGCGAGGGCGGAAGGAGAGAAGTGGAAGTGGAGAATGGAGCGGGTTCGACGGCCCTTGCGCCGGAAAAGCCGCGCTTTGATCCCGCGTCACCGGCCCATCGCGCCTTCGAGGCGGCCGCGCGCGCTGCGGGAATGGAACCGGCCAGTCCGTGGATCGGAGGCTATGCGGATTATGAATGGACGCATCTGCGCCCGCTGCTGCAGGCTTACCAGCTCGCGCCCGCCGCCAAGGATGTGCTGGAATTCGGCTGCAATGCCGGCGGTTCGTCTGTCGTTCTGGCCGCACTGCGCGCGCGACTGACCGGAGTGGACGTCGATGCCGGGGCCGTGCGCGTGGCCGCCGCCAATCTGGAAAGGCATGGGCTTGGCGGTTCCGCGCATATTCTGCACGTGCTCGATACCCGGCACATGCCATTCGCAGCCGGCTCCTTCGACTTCATCCTGGCGAACAGCGTGCTCGAATATGTCGCTCCCGATCAGCTGGATGCGGTGATGGCCGAGCTGCACCGCCTGCTTCGCCGGTGGGGCGATGCTGATATGCGGGACCGCCAGCCGGCTGGCTCCCCGGGAAATTCATTCCCGGCGCTGGCTGGTCAATTATCTGCCTCGCTGGGCCGACAAGCTGACCGGGAGACCGCTGCAAAGAGGGTTAAGCCCGCGCTTGCTGGTAAGAGCCATTCGCGGACGGTTCGTCGATGCGACAGGCCGCTACTGGCTGGAGGGACGGCGGGCGATCCATGGCGCACCGTCCCCGTCCATGCGGCTTCTGGACGCTCTCGTCCGGCCGACCGGCCGCAGTCCGGGCTGGGTCGCTCCCCATATCGAGGTGCTGCTGCGTAAACCGTGAGGCGGATCGGCGGCACCCGGGCGATGGCCGCGATGGGCGGCTGGCGGGAAGCCACATCAGAATCCCGCGGACATCGTCACCGCCGGTCCCGACTTCGGCTCGGCCTCGCCCATGATCCGAAACCGCCAGTCCATCGAGACGCGGGAGGGCACGCCCATCAGGTCGACCGATGCGCTGGCGCTCGGCCCGACATCGAGCCGCTGGGCGCCCTTCTGCGCGCCGCCCCATATGCCACCTCCCAGCCTCAGTTCCATGCCGCCGGGCGATGCGACTCCGCGATCGATCCGCATCAGCCCGTCGATGAAGGGAGTCCTGAACGACCCGCCGACATAGCCGCCCTGGAGATAGGCATCGCCGCGCAAACCGAACGGAAGCTTGACCGGCGGCAATTCGGTATAGGCCAGCGCTGCGGGCCGGATGCTGGTCCGGCCAAGGCTGTTGAAAACCCGGCCTTCGGCGGCCACCATCACAGGCAGGGCGGCAAGCGGACGGATCCCGAAGCCAAGCGCCGCCTCGCTCTGCCGGATGCCGCCCATCGCCTGGCTCGCCCGCAGATAGGCGATCGGCGAATGCGCACTTTGCGGCGCCAGATGATAGCGCAGCACGGCGCCCGCCTGACTTCCGCCATAGACCGGCCGCCCCGCCGCGAGCGACTGCGCATTCTCCCGGCGCAGCAGCATCCATGCGTCCGCCGACCAGCGATCTCCGCCCTTCTGCGCCGCCCCGGGCGACAAGGGCAAGGGCGCTGGCGCTTCCGGTATCGACTGCCCGCCATAGGCAGCCATTCCCGGCAAGGTCCCGATGCGCCCGAGCGCTTCGACCAAGGCTCGATCGTCGCCGCGAAGCAGCCCGGCCGCTCCCCCCGTCTTCGGATCCATGCCTTGCAGCGCGGACCGGAGGGCGTCCGCCGAGATGATCACCCTGACCGGCTGCAGCGGCCCCATCTGACCGGCTGCGGGCCATGCGATCGGGCCGGGCCACTGCCATTGCGCCGGTTGCATGGTCCAGGGCCCATAGGCGTGTGGGACGGAGACCGGCACATAGGGGCCGGCCAGTTCTTCCTCCTCCTGGGTTTGTCCTTCGACCTGGACCAGCATGGCGCGTGCAGCCTGCCCTTCCCGCCATTGCGGCGGCTGCCAAGTCACCATCCGGATCGCGACCCATCCCCCGAGAACGAGTAGCAGGACGGCCAGCGGCTGGCCGCGCAATCTGTCGCCAATCATCAGGATACGGCCCCCTTGAGTATGGCGGGGTGGGATCGATGCTCCGTCTTGTCCCAGACGGGCGGATGGCCGTTGAGCGACCGCAAATAGGCGGCCAGGGCCCGCCTGCCCGCAATGATCGTGATGACATTGGCGAAGGGAATGCGCAGGATCGCGACAATCCCTTCCACCACGCCATATTCCTGCGTGGTGAAGGCAAACCGCCAGGCCGCGCGCCACAGGAAGCTCGCGACATTGGCCAGCAGGATGACCTGCAGCACCGCGCCGGGCTTCGGCATGTCGACCCAGCCCAGCAGGCTGGTCAGCCAGAGAAAGGCGATGATGAGGAAGAACAGGTAGCCGGACGCGAGTACGAGGCCGGCCAGCGGCCCGCGCCGGTCTCGCAGGCGCATCCATCGTTCGACCAGCGAGCCGTCCCAACCCAGCCTGTCCCAGCCCTGGAACGCGATCCCGTGAATCCAGCGGGTTTTCTGGCGGACCGCTTCATTCAGGGTGCCGGGGAAAAACGCGCGGGTGGCGACCAGCTGCCCATCCTGCCCGCGTATCCGCAGGAACCGCGATTTTCCGCCCAGCGCGCCGATCTTCAGGCCAAGCTCGTAATCCTCCGTCAGCGATTCGCCGGCAAAGGGCGCCTCGGGACGTCCGGCCCGCAGCGCTATCCTTTCCAGCGCATCGCGGGAAAAGGCGCAGCCCACCCCGGCGGCGGGCAAGCCGGCTCCCAAGGCTTCGCGCACGACCATCGCCTTGCCATGGGATTCGGCGAACTCATCGCAATAATGACCCGCGATCCAGCGCGAATCCGGCTGGATCTGGGGCAACACCGGCAATTGGACGAATTCCGCCTGTTCAAGCGCCCGGTCGAGCAGGGGGAGCGCGGCGGGATCGACCATATCCTCCGCATCGTGCAGAAGCACGACCCGCGCCCGCACGCCCCTGCGCCGCTCATCCTCGCACAGCGCCGCATATATCCGGTTGAGGCAGTCCGCCTTGCTGCTGGAGCCATCGCGCCCGTGCACAACCAGCCGCACCCGTGAGCTGCCGCCCGCCGCCGCGATGACGGCGTCCACGGTCGCCGGATCATTGCGATAGCACCCGACGTAGATCCGCAGGTCGTCCTGCGGCCAGGCTTCCAGCGCATGGGAGACGGTGGCGCCAATCACCTCCGCTTCCTGCCAGGCGGGGATCATCACCGCCGCCCGCCCGGAAAGCGGACGGCCACGCAATGCCGCGCGATCAACGGTTTCCGTTTCGGCCTTGCCGGTCAGCTTGAGCCAAAGCCAGATCAGGTCGACCGCGATGTCGTCCATCGAGCCGATCAGGAAGAAAAGGCCGGCGAAGAGCAGCAGCTCGTAACCTGCCAGCGCCACCCATTCGAGTGGTGTGAACCCCAGCAACACCGACGAACGCCCCCGCTCTCAGCCCCTCAGGAAACTCGCCTATCGGAGCGCTCAACCACTTGCAATGGAGGAACATTTCCAAAATGGATAGGTCTCCTCTCCACCGCCGGCATTTCCGGCAAGCGATGGGCCGGACCTCACCAGTTTCCGACATTCTCCATGCTGGCCCAGGGTTCCTGCGGCGGCAGCCGATCTCCATGCTGGAGCAATTCCACCGAGATGCCGTCGGGCGATTTGACGAAGGCCATGTAGCCATCGCGCGGAGGCCGGTTGATCGCCACGCCCGCATCGGCCAGCCGTTGGCAGGTTTCGTAGATGTTCTCGACCCGATAGGCGATGTGGCCGAAATTGCGCCCGCCGCCATAGGCTTCCGGTTCGCTGCCGTCCTCGGGCGGCCAGTTGTAGGTCAGCTCCAGCTCGGCGATGCCAGCCTGGTTGGGCGCCGCGAGGAAGATCAAGGTGAACCGGCCCTGCTCCGATTCATGCCGCCGCACCTCCTCAAGGCCGAGCAGCCGAAAAAAGGCCACGGTCTTGTCCGGATCGGCAACCCTGATCATGGTGTGAAGAAATTTGATCAAGAAAGACTTCTCCATTCGTCCATATTAAAACACGGTTCATCGGCGGGGTGCCATACAGAGCCCGCCTGTTCTGAGAGGATCGACGCCAGATGTCCGAGTCTAACCCTGAAAGCTCGCCCGCCGCCAGCCCGTTCTGGCGTGATTCGACCAGCCGCCGCTGGCTGGCCAGTTCCGGGATCGTCGCGATCGGCCTGATCCTGGGCGGCTATCTCCTCGGCGATGGCCTCACGCGGGCGCGCCATGCGGACCGGTCCGTCACCGTGCGCGGACTGGCGGAACGCGAAGTGACCGCCGACCTCGCTACCTGGACGATCGCCTATTCCTCCACCGCCGGCGATCTCGCCTCCGCGCAGGGCAGCGTCGACCGCGACACCGCCTCGATCAAGGCGTTCTTCGCGGAGCTTGGGTTTCCGGCCAGCGCATTGCAGCCCGCCGGCGTCAATGTGTCCCAGTTCACCACAGATGGCGTCACGCAATTCACCGTCAGGCAGCGCATGACCTTGCGCAGCACGGACATCAAGCGCGCGCAGGAAGCGGTCCGCAAGCAATTCGATCTGGTGAAGCGCGGCGTCGTGCTGGAGGAAGGGTCCGGCATGGCCTATACCTTCACCAAGCTCAACGACATCAAGCCTCCCATGGTGGCGGAGGCGACCAAGGACGCTCGCGCCGCCGCGGAACAATTCGCCGAAGACAGCGGCACCAGCGTCGGCGGCATCAAGCAGGCGACCCAGGGCTATTTCTCGGTCGAAGCGCGCGACGGCGACAGCGGAGGCGGCTGGGGCGTGTCGGATACGCCCTACAAGAAGGTACGGGTCGTCACGACCATCGACTTCTATCTCCGATAAAGGCGCCCCGCGCGACGAGACAGGCCCGCACCGTTTGGCGCGGGCCTTGTCCCCCTTGAGAACCGGCGTTCCAGACCCGTTCCGGCTGGCCGGAAAGAATCTGGAATTCGCCTGTTTTTCCGTGATTTCCGAATCAGCAAGTGCTCCCACTTGCTTCGAAAATCACTCTAGAAGCTGTAGGACAGCGTGCCGACCACGGCGTCGTCGGTGAAGTCGTTGATGTTGTGCCCTTCGGTGCCGACATAGGACACGCCCAGGGTCAGCCCGCCGAGAACCGTCGCCGAAGCGCCGATCGACCAGTCGAAGCCGTTCTTCGACGTGCCGCCGGCGAGGAACTTCGGACCGAGCGGGCCATCGGTATAGCCGATGTGGCCGGTCAGCGTGATCGGGGTGGACGGAATCCCCGCCGAGAGATCGGTGAAGAGATAGAGGTTGTCCTCGTCACCCAGCGCGTCCTGGTCCCAGGCATAGGCCACGCCAACCGTCGCGCCCACCGGGCCGAGCGTGGTCGACAGCTTGGCATAGGGCTCGAAATAGTCGGACGGGCCCGCGCCGTTATCCTTGGACGGATAGGCGTAATAGAGCAGGCCGACATCGACGGTCAGGCCGGAGGCGACGTCCCCCTTCCAGCCGCCGAACACGTCGAGTTCGACTTCCCCATAGGTCGGCGTATCTTCCAGCGAAGATGCCCAGGTGCCGATATAGAATCCGCTGGAGTGATTGAGGTTTAGCCCCCCCTGAACGGCCAGGGAGCCATCGGAGAGCGACACGCCCCGAAAGCGGTAGTCTGTGACGATGCCGACGCTACCGGTAACGGTAAGATCGGATTCGCTTTCTTCCTGGGCCAGGGCCGGAGTGGCGGCGAAAGCAGCGAACGCAGCGCTCGCGACAGCAGTTGTAGCCAGGAGGCTACGGACGGACTTAAGCATGGCAATTTCCCTAGTTATTGAAAACCGAGCCTAGTCCCACCTGCGTGTCCGCCGGGTCCTCGTTGGATGGGCAACCGTGCGGAGACAAAACGGAAGGTGCAGAATTGTGCTGCATTGCACAAGAGATATTTGTACCTGAATGTTTCCGAAGCGGCACATGTGTGGATTTCATGCATCACTCTTGCCCACTCCCATTCTCGCTCGGACGTGATATGCGCATGCGAACACCGCCCCATAACCTCGAAAAACCGTAGATTCTCCGTGCTCAACCGATTCAAGAACCTGTTCCAGCGCAAGGAAGCGGCCCGCAGCGCGGCCGTGCCGGAGGGCACGCGCGTCTATGCGATCGGGGATATCCACGGCCATTTCGACATGTTCCGCCGCCTCGCCGCATCCATCGAGGAGGACGACGCCCAGGCGGCCCCGGCGCGGACGACGGTGGTTCTGCTGGGCGATCTGGTGGATCGCGGGCCGCATAGCGCGCAGGTGATCGATTTCGCGCGCGAGTGGCAACGCAGCCGCGATGTCCGGATCATCTGCGGCAATCACGAGGAGATGTTCCTGCGCAGCCTGGAAAGCGAGGATGTCCTGCGGCATTTCCTGATGCACGGCGGAAAGGAGACCATCCTCAGCTATGGCCTCGCCCAGGATCGCTACCGGCGCGCCTCGCTCGCCGAATTGACGGAATGGATGCACGCCCATGTCCCCCCCGCCGATCTCGATTTCCTGCGCTCTTTCGAGGATATGATCGCCATCGGCGATTACCTGTTCGTCCACGCCGGCATCGCGCCGGAAATCGCGCTGCAGGAGCAGACGGTGAGCGATCTGCGATGGATTCGCGAACCGTTCCTGTCCTATCCGGGGAGCCACGGGCATGTGGTGGTGCACGGGCATACGATCACCCGGAATGCGGAGGATCGGGGCAATCGCATCGGAATCGATACGGGGGCCTATTGCTACGGACGCTTGACCGCGCTGGTGCTGGAAGGCACTCGGCGGCGATATCTTGAAACCCGGGCCGATCCGTAAGCGCGCGGCGGTCAGGACGAGGGGAACAGCAGAATGAAGATCGCCATGGTCGGCGCTGGTTATGTCGGGCTGGTATCGGGCGCCTGCCTTGCCGATTTCGGGCATGAGGTGGTCTGCATCGACAAGGATCCGGCCAGGATCGCCAGGCTGCAGGACGGCATCATGCCGATCTACGAGCCGGGCCTTGCCGAGCTGGTGTCCGGCAATGTCCGGGCCGGGCGGCTGGCCTTCTCCACCGATCTGGCCGAATCCATCAGGGGCGCGCAGGCGATCTTCATTGCGGTCGGCACGCCCTCGCGCCGGGGCGACGGCCATGCGGACCTTTCGTTCGTCTATGCGGTGGCGAAGGAAATCGGCGCGAACCTGCGCGATCCGGCGGTGATCGTCACCAAGTCCACCGTACCGGTCGGCACCGGCGACGAGGTGGAGCGCATCCTGCGCGATTCGGGCACGAAGGCGCAGTTCGCGGTGGTCTCCAATCCGGAATTCCTGCGGGAAGGCGCGGCGATCGAGGATTTCAAGCGGCCGGACCGGATCGTGATCGGGGCGGAGGACGAATTCGGCCGCCACGTCATGAACGAGGTCTATCGCCCGCTCTTCCTCAACAAGGCGCCGATCCTGTTCACCAGCCGCCGCAGCGCGGAACTGATCAAATATGCGGCCAACGCCTTCCTCGCCACCAAGATCACCTTCATCAACGAGATGGCCGATCTGTGCGAGAAGGTCGGCGGCAATGTGCAGGACGTGGCGCGCGGCATCGGGCTGGACAACCGGATCGGCCCCAAGTTCCTCCATGCCGGGCCGGGTTACGGCGGCAGCTGCTTCCCCAAGGATACTCTGGCCCTGCTCAAGACGGCGGAGGATTACGACAGCCCGGTGCGGATCGTCGAGGCGGTGGTCAAGGTCAACGACAGCCGCAAGCGGGCGATGGGCCGCAAGGTGATCGAAGCGCTCGGCGGCCCGGACGCCACGCGTGGCAAGCGCGTCGCCCTGCTGGGGCTGACCTTCAAGCCCAACACCGACGACATGCGCGACGCCCCGTCCCTCGCCATCGCCAAGGCGCTGATCGATGCGGGCGCGCAAGTGATGGCCTACGATCCCGAGGGGATGGAGCTGGCCCAGCCGCTGATGCCGGAGGTGACGATGTGCGCCAGCGCCTATGCCGCGGTGGACTGCGCCGACGCGATCGCGCTGGTGACCGAATGGGACGCCTTCCGCGCGCTCGACCTCGAGCGGATCAAGGCGATGGTGAAGGCGCCGGTGATGGTCGACCTGCGCAATGTCTATGATCCCGCCGAGATGCGCGCGGCGGGCTTCACCTATGTCAGCATCGGCCGGGCGTAAGCCGCTCGCGCCATTGGGCATTTCCGTTCGTTTCCTTTGTCATTCTGCTCACATTTCACTCGTCATCCCCGCCCTCTTCGTCATTCCCGCCCTTCGGCTGGCCGGCAGGCCGGCCGCTCGGGATAAACTGCCCCTCGGGCAAGCTGGCATCTCTCTCCGCGACGTACTGCGCTACCCACAACGATCCCAGCTTTCGCTGGGATGACGAAAAGGGGCGCAGTCGACATCATTCCACCTCCTTCGTCATTCCCGCGAAAGCGGGAATCCAGGACCGATGCAGAACTGGTTCCCCGTTTGCACGGAGATGACGAAGGGGGTGGAAAGGCGCTGGGATGACGACAGGACACGCCCCCTCATCCGGCGGCGAG
>CAYXTO010000005.1:0-242102 GCA_964468045.1 uncultured Caenibius sp.
CAGGGGGTCAATGTTGCGCGCCGATCCGGGGTCAATATCCCGCGCCGGTTGACACAGGGCTGCGGAAATCACTGGCCGCATGGCCAGCCGCGCTCGGGACACTGACAATACGATCGAGAAGTGGAAGCGCGAGGACTGGGTAGATCAGCGCCAGGCGGATTTGCAGGCCATGCACCCTACTACGATTGGCCGTGCGCGCGTGGTGTACGATCCAGTCTCGGGTGAGAGCAAAGAGGTCTATCGTCCGGCGCAGAACAGCGCGCACTTGTCGGGATCATCGCTCGATCTGCTTCCGCCTCCCGGCAAGTCGATGTCATGGCTCAGGCAGGAAGTCCGCAAGTTCCATCCTGACGCGCAGATGCTGGATGAAGGCGACCATCTGCACACGACCTTTCCCGGCTATTACGGAGCCCCGGCCGTCGGTGGAGCAAGGAGTGCAGGCTTGAAGAACCCGCTACAAGGTATGCCCCCGCCGCCGCCAGGGTTTGTACTGGATTGATTATGGCGGATCCTGAAAAATCTGGCCGAAACCAGGACGGGACTTTTGCCCCCGGCGTGTCAGGTAATCCAGCCGGCAAGCCCCGTGGGGCAAGGCACAAGACCACACTTGCCATCGAAGCCTTGTTGGACGGGCAACATGAGGCATTGACCAAGGCGGCGATCAATAAGGCGCTGGAAGGCGACACTACGGCATTGCGGTTGTGCCTGGATAGGATTGCACCGCCACGGAAGGATTCGCCGGTCACGTTCACCCTGCCTCGGATCAAATCCGCAACCGATGCCGTGGAGGCTTCCTCTGCTTTGCTTGCGGCTGTGGCGAGCGGAGAGGTCACCCCCGATGAAGCCGGGCGCGTCATGGCCCTGCTGACGGCTCATAAGGCAATGGTGGAAACCGGCGATCTGGAAGCCCGCATCACTGCACTGGAGGCGAAATGAGATTGAGCAATCGTGTGAAGGCGCTGGAAGATCGCAGGCCGTCAGGGCCTCGGCGGTGGCATCGTATCTTTGTCGATGGCGAAACCGAACCGGAAGCGCGCTGCCGATATGAGTTTGCGCATGGGCCGATCCCGCCGACCGATGGGATCATCTTCCGGAAAATCATCACTCCAGCCTGAAAGGAACTGTGAATGGCGAGGCAGGAATTGCACAAGCGCGTCACTCAGCTTGAAAAGCACAAGACAGACGTTCGTCACTGGCATTGGCTGGTATCTCGCATCGGGGAGAGCATGGAAGATGCGCAAGCTCGGTATGAAGGTGAACATGGAGCGATACCGGAGCCCGATGGACTGATTTGCTGGATATCAAAGCCGTGGCCCATTGATGCATGCCATGCGTAATTTTGAAAAGCGTGTAGCGAAACTTGAAGCAAAGAGCCCGGATGCCGTGCAGCTTCGCCCGTTTCTATGGCCAGCAGGCCAATCGCTGGCAGATGCGCTCGATTACGCCGGTCTCTCACTCGATGATGGACCGGTGTTTGCAATTGAACTGATGGGGCTCGACCAGCCGGATTGCCCGATCCATTCCAGGGAAAAGCAATTGTTAGGTTAGCACCACCATCACCGGGGTTAGCGGTGGACTGAGAGGGAAGGGTTATCCGATGTTCACCACATCCACCTTCGTTCCCGGTGCAGTGTCCGAAGTCTTGACGGTTGCCCCAAGGTGCCTGGCCAGCGCATCGACGATGCCGGTGCCAAGCCCAGGCGTGGTAGGCGCCTTGCTTGCCGAAATGCCCACTCCGTTGTCTGATACCGTGAGTGCGAAGCCTTCGCCTTGTGCGTGATAATCCACGGATATGTCGCCCGTCTGATCCTTATTGGGAAAGGCATGTTTCAGGGCGTTGATCACCAGTTCGGTCACGATCAAGCCAAGGCTCGTGGATACATTCGCGGTGGCCGAGCTGTCATCGACTGTAGCGTGCAGCGTGATCAACCCTTCGTCGTCTATCATCGAAGCGCCAATGCTTTCACACAAACCCTGAAAATACTGGCGCAGTTGAATCTTGTCGTCGCTCGACACGGCCAGTTGCTTCTGGAGCGTTGCGATCGAGACCACGCGGTGGTGCGCATTGTGGAGATGCAGCCGGGTCTCCTCCGACTGGACCCGCCGGGCGCTTTGCATAAGGACGCTGGCGATTATCTGCAGGCTGTTGGCGACGCGGTGCTGAAGCTCCTGCAGCAACACCTGCTTTTCCCTGATCAGGTCATCCTTGATTCTTGCGGCGAGCAGCGCCGATGTAACATCCGCAATGGTCAGAAGCACTCGTGGGGCATCTTCATCGTAGTCGAGCTTGTGAGCATTCAGGACGATGCTTGCGGGCTCATGCCCCTCGCGGATCAGATCCATTTCGTAGGCATCGACTGCAGCAGTGCCCGCGAAGGTGGCGCTCAGCAGCGAGCGAAGCTGGGGGACGTTCCATTCGCCGCTGCCTAGTTCGGCCAGGCCGACTCCCTCGATCTTCTCCGGATCAAAGCCGAAAGCGCCGCAGAAGGACTGGCTGGCGCCGACAATCCTGGAGTTTTCATCCAGCAGGAGCACCGGGCTTCTTGACGAATCGATCAAGGCCAACGCGAGGCTCGCACCCTTGCCGGGCGGCGGTGAACTGGGTTCAGGCATGGCTTGCACCTTGGATGGCCGCCGAGTTTGCAAAGTGCAAACCAGTCCGGTCTGGTAGAGCTTGGCTGATAATCGAGATTGAATAGCGCGACGCTCTACCGTCATCATACTCTCTCGAGACGAAAACGCGGCATTAATTCGAACGATAGTTGATGAAGCGTGCCTGCAGGCGGTCGGGCCGGGAACAATTCCCTGTTTGAAGCATATTGGTTCCGCCACTTTGAATGCTTTGCATCGGCCTGACGAGAAGCGTCTATTTTGTTGAACCTGTCACGCTTCTTCCCCCATTTATCTTTGAAGTACCGCTTATCAATTTTAAGCTGCATGAAATGGGAAGCGGTCAATCAAGTGAGCAGTCCCTAAGGAAAATCACAATGACACGCTTAATGACCAAGTCGCTCCTCACGGCATTCACTGCCGTGCCCGCAATTTTCCTGGGCGGATGCTCCTCCGGCTCAGGACAGATGAATACCGGCGAACGTATCAGTTCACGTGGAGCGGAGATTTCCGATCGCGGCCAAGCATGGACTGACGGGCAGAAGAAAGTCAAACAAGGGCAAAACCTGGTGGACAAGAGCGATAGCCGGACAACCGATGGCGAAAAGGATCTGGCAAAAGCCCAGAAGCAAGCCTCCAAGGCTGAAAGCCAGATCTTTGAGGCTCGGTCAGAAAAAATGCGTGGAGAGCAACTTATCGCCAGCGGCAGCTTGCAGATGGAACAAGCCGAAGCCGACTATGCAACAATTCGCAAGGGTCCCTCGGCAGTCAATTCCACTCCCAACTGAGGGGTCGATCTGGCGGTAAAACTCTACCCCGTGATTACCAGGTGATTGCTAGAACCGAATCCGGACCCTCAATCTTACGCCCTCTCATGGGTAGATACTTTCTATCTCGATCCTCAATCACCTTCCTTGATACAGACGTTGCCTCACCCCAATGAATGGTCAACGAAGCAGGACGGTTCGATCCTGTCTGGACCTTGGGTCCGTGTGCGTCTATCGGAATGGAAATTCGCTCTCCTGTGGGAGTAAATGTGGGAGCGATTTGACATAGCTTTCGCGAAAGCACGTATTTATGCCGTTTTATGGCCGATATATGGATGATCGCGGGGCATCCATCCCTCCATTGAATGATCAATGAATTACTCCTTTGTAGGGAAGACTCTCGTCGTACCTCCGCACTGGTGCCTGCACCTTCCCGCAGATCGGGAAGATGCGGGTCGATTCGACAAGCGAGCCACCGGGGCGGCAACTGTGAAGAAGCATCGGAGCTTGCCGCTGATGGCGTTTGACTCGTGTGGAGCGCGGGCCTAGGCCGGCTATGTTATGTCTTTGGATAGAGAGCGGGCGAGGCAGCAGTTTCGCCGCATGATGATATGGATCGCCGTTGCGGGCGTCCTCATGGTCGCTGCCGCGCTGACCTATCTGGCCTATCAGGGCTCGCTGAGCACACACACCACGATCGCCACCATCCTGGGCGTGTTCGTTTCCGTGGGGCTTGGCTCCGGATTATTTGCCCTGGCGTTTTTCAGCGACAAGAGCGGGCATGATGATCGGGTTACGGACGCAACGAAATCGGAGAATGCGGACAAGCATTGATCTCGGTCCGGCGGCCGTGCGGACAATGGGCAGTGCGGCTCGTTCGATCCTGTCTGGACCTCGGGTCCCTGTGCGTCTATCGGGACGAAAATTTCGCTCTCCTGCGGGAGCGGTTTGACATGGCCATTGCGAAAGTGCGTAAATCTGCCGCTTGATGCTGATTCAGGATAATCGCGGGGCATCCATCTCCTTCCTTCAGGCTTCTGGTCCGGTATCCGGCCCGCCGGGCGGAGATGCGGATTCGGGCAACCCAGGCGCAAGCAAACGGGGAGAAACATGACAGAACGCAAGCAACCGCCCCGGCAACCCGGCGTCCCGGGCCCGCATGGCAAGCCCGAGCAAGCGGACCGTTCGCTGACCCCCCACAAGTTCTACAAGGCGGATCAGGAAGCGGCCTTCACCGAGACCGCCCCCACGGTTACTCCGCAGACCCAGCACGCTGCCTATCGCCTCGCCTTCCGCGACACGGATTTCCTGTTGCGCGACGATTTGCGGCCCGTGCGCTTTCAGCTCGAATTGCTGAAGGCCGAAACCATGCTGGAGGAAGCCGGCGTAGGATCCACCCTGGTCTTCTATGGTTCCGCCCGCATTCCATCGCCGGCGCGGGCCGAGGCGATGCTGGCCAATGCCGACAACGATCCGCGCGGGCGGGCGGTGATCGAGCGCCTTGTCGCCAAGGCGCATTATTATGAAGAGGCCCGCAAGCTTGCTTACATGGCCAGCACATGCGCCGTAGTGGAGAACGGACAGCGGCAATTCGTCGTGACGTCAGGTGGCGGGCCCGCCATCATGGAAGCTGCCAATCTCGGCGCCAACGAAGCGGGGGCCGAATCAATCGGCCTCAACATCGTCCTGCCGCATGAGCAGGCGCCCAATGAATATGTCACGCCGCGCCTGTCGTTCCAGTTCCACTATTTTGCGCTGCGCAAGATGCATTTCCTGCTGCGTGCGCGTGCGGTGGCGATATTTCCGGGCGGCTTCGGAACCTTCGATGAGTTCTTCGAGCTGCTCACCCTGGTGCAGACCGGCAAGATGAAACCCATTCCGATCCTGCTGTTCGGCAAGGAATTCTGGAGCCGCGTCGTGGATTTCGGCGCCATGGCCGAAGAGGGCGTGATCGACGAGAACGACCTTGAGCTTTTCCGGATCGTCGAAACGGCGGAGGAAGCCTGGGAGCGAATTACCGGCTTCTACCAGCTGGATTGTCCGTTTCCGCCTGGAGCTTGACCGCCTGGTGGCCCAGCGGGCCATGCCCTTGCCCAAATCCCGGCGCCTTGAGCAATGCTTCGCGCACGAACAGCCGCGCCGCGGCTATCGCGCCTTCGAGATCCTTCCCCCTGGCGAGAAAGAGGGCGATCGCGCTGGAAAGGGTGCAGCCCGTGCCGTGGTTGTGGCGGGTCTGGATCTTGTCGTCGCGCCAGATGACGTCTGCCATGCCCGGCCGGCTGAGCCTGTCTTCCACGACCGGCCCTTCCGCATCGCCGCCTTTCGCGAGGAAGGTGAGGCCTTTTTCCGCCAGCGTCCCGGCGCCGCCCAATGCCGCGAGTTCGGGCAGGTTGGGAGTGACCAGCGTGGCCAGGTCCATCAGCCGTTCGAAGGAAGCGATGGTGGCGGCATCGGCCAGAGCCGAGCCGCTCGTGGCGACCATGACCGGATCGAACACGATCGGGACGTCGATCCGCGCAAGACGGTCAGCGACGATCTCTGCGATGCCGGGTGAGCCGAGCATCCCGATCTTGATCGCGTCCACCCCGATATCGTCCACGCAGGCATCGACCTGAGCCGCGACCATGATCGGAGACAGCGCCTCCACCGCATGAACCCCGGTGGTATCCTGGGCCGTGACCGCGGTGATCGCGGTCATGGCATAGCCGCCCAGCATGGTGACGGTCTTGATATCGGCCTGGATCCCGGCTCCGCCCGAGGAATCGGAACCGGCGATCGCCAGGATGCGGGGCGGGGCGCTCACGCCGCGGCGGCGACGGCGGCGCAGATCTCGTCGACCACCCGTTCCACCTGCGCTTCGTCATCGCCTTCCGCCATGACCCGGATCAACGGCTCGGTGCCGGACGGGCGGATCACCAGGCGGCCCTTTCCCTTCAGTTCCCCCTCGGCCTCGGCGATGGTCTGCTTGACCACGGCATTCTCGAGCGGGGCGCCGCCCGCATAGCGCACATTGCGCAGCAATTGCGGGACCGGGTCGAACATATGGAGCAATTCGCTTGCCCGCTTGCCGGAGCGGACCAACGCCCCCAGCACCTGCAGGGCCGCCACCGTGCCGTCGCCGGTGGTCGCATGATCGAGCAGGATCATATGGCCGGATTGCTCGCCGCCGACATTGCAGCCGAGCTTGCGCATGGCTTCCAGCACGTAGCGATCGCCGACCTTGGCGCGGATGAGGTTGAGGCCCTGGCCTTCCAGGAAGCGCTCGAGCCCGAGATTGGACATCACGGTCGCCACCACGCCGCCGCCACGCAGATTTCCCGATACGGCGAGACGGCTGCCGATCAGGGCCATGATCTGATCGCCGTCCACGGCCTTGCCCTGTTCGTCCACCACGATCAGACGGTCCGCATCGCCATCCAGCGCAATGCCGATATCGGCGCTTTCCTCGATCACCTTGGCCTTGACCGCATCCAGCGAGGTGGAGCCGACGCCGTCATTGATGTTGAGGCCGTTGGGCTCCACTCCGATCGCAATGACTTCCGCGCCGAGCTCCCAGATTGCGGAGGGGGCCACGGTGTAGGCCGCGCCATTCGCGCAATCGACCACGATCCGGAGGCCATCGAGCCGGACATCGTCCGCCAGCGATGCCTTCACCGCATGGATATAGCGGCCGCGCGCGTCATCGATCCGCCTTGCGCGCCCGATCTGGCCGCCATGGGCCAGCGGACATGGCTCGGTTAGCGCCTTTTCTATGGCAAGTTCATCTTCGTCCGACAGCTTGAAGCCATCCGGTCCGAATAGCTTGATCCCGTTGTCGTCGAAGGGATTGTGGCTGGCCGAGATCATCACGCCCAGGTCCGCCCGCATTTCCCGCGTCAGCAGCGCGACCGCCGGGGTGGGCAGCGGCCCGGTCATGACCACGTCCATGCCCACGCTGGTGAAGCCGGCGACCAGCGCGTTTTCCATCATGTAGCCGGAGAGGCGCGTATCCTTGCCGATCACCACGCGATGGCGATGGTCGCCCCGCAGGAAATGCCGCCCCGCCGCCTGGCCTACCTTCATCGCCAGCTCGGCCGTCAGAATTCCGTCATTGGCTCGCCCCCGAATACCATCCGTGCCGAAAAATTTGCGCGCCATGATTTTCGTTCCATCCCCTTGCATGAACGGCCGGGACGGCACATGGCCGGGTTCGCGGCCAATGTCACGCCCTCCCGGGGGCATAATCGATAATGGATGATCGAAAATCACCATGCAACTCGACTACGGCCCGCTCGTTGGGGAGAGGACGGAGATTCAGCACGAATGGAGATTTCATGGCCATCAAACTTATCGACCTTCCGTATGACAGCAGCGCCCTGGAGCCTGCGATTTCCGCGGAAACGCTGTCTTTTCACCACGGCAAGCACCACAAGGCCTATATCGACAAGACGAATGCCGCCATTGAAGGCGGCGAACTGGAGGGTAAGCCGCTCGAAGTGATCATCGCCGCGGCCCGGGGCAACGACAAGGGCCTGTTCAACAATGCCGCGCAATCATGGAACCATGGTTTCTACTGGTATTCCCTTACGGGCGAATCGGCTGCGCCCAGCGGCGATCTCGCGGCCCGAATCGAAAGCGACTTCGGCTCGCTGGACGAGCTCAAGGGCAAGCTGGCCGATCGTGGCGCCGGTCATTTCGCTTCGGGCTGGGTCTGGCTCGCGGAGAAGGGCGGCAAGCTGTCGATCGAGGAAACCCATGACGCCGACACGCTGGCGGATGGGGAAAGCAATCCGCTGCTGGTAATCGACCTGTGGGAACATGCCTATTATCTGGATCACCAGAACGCGCGTCCGAGCTATCTGAAGGCCGTGCTCGACGAAAAGCTCAATTGGGATTTCGCCGCCGAGAATCTCGCACGCGGCACTCCCTGGGTCTATCCGGGCTGACCCCTCGGGTCTTTGCCCAGGCAAGACGAAGCCCGCTCTACGGAGCGGGCTTTTTCATGACAGCCTCGGACGCGAATTGAGCGGCCCCTTCGCCTATTCGGCGGCCCGGCCCGAGACTTCGTCCAGCTCATGCATGATCGCGCTGTGCGCCACGCTGTCGCCATGGGAACGGCGCGGAATCGAGCCTTCCGCCAGCATTTCCGTCAAGGTGGCGCGCGCGCGGCCGACCCGGCTCTTGATCGTGCCGACCGCGCATCCGCAGATGCTGGCCGCCTCCTCATAGCTGAACCCGCCTGCGCCAACCAGCAGCAGGGCTTCGCGGCGTTCCGGAGGCAGGCTCAGCAACGCGCGATGCATGTCGGACAGATGCACCGGATCTTCCTGGCTGGCCGGCTGGGTCAGGATGCGCTCGGCCACGGTTTCGTCATACTCACCGCGAAAGCGATTGCGCCGCATCTCGGTAAGATAGGCATTGCGCAGGATTACGAAGGTCCACGCCCGCATGCTGGTGCCCGGCTCGAAGCGTTCACGGGCGGCCCAGGCCTTGAGCATGGTTTCCTGCACCAGATCATCGGCCATGTCCGGCCGGCCGCACAACCCGCGTGCGAACGCACGCAGATGCGGAATGACAGCGCTCAATTCCCGTTTGAAATCAGCTGCCGCGTCTTTGCCGGCATCGCTCATTGCTTGTTGTCGTCCAGCCTGGAGAGCAAATCCATGAAGCTGTCCGGCAAGGGCTCGTCCACCACCGAATCATACAGTTGTCGAAGGCCTTGCGCCCATTCCGGGTTGGAGCCTTTGCGGGTATTACCTGCCGTGCCGACTTGTCCTTCGAACATGTTTCGCTTGGTATTCCTGTTCCGTTTCTTGGTCATCTGCGCTCAGGAACCGCCCCCCTCCGATGAAAACCCCGGACATTTCGCCCTCGGCTATCCTTTGCTGCAACATTCGGTGCGGCGATCTCAGACCGCGCCTCCGATGGAACGAAGCAGCCACCCATTCGTTCCCATGCGAATATCAGGATTATCCTTGCCGGACCATATGGTTGCCGTGCCCGGCAAATGATGCAAGACGCATGCCGAGGGGTCGTTTGTCGTCGCACTGGAATGGGGCGAATTGGGTTGAAGAAACTCGGAAGCGTACGGGATATTCGCCGCATGCTGGTGCGGTTTCCCCGGGCCGTGCCCATCGCGATTTTCCTTCTTACCCTGACCGTGACCGCGCTGAGCGTGTTTGCGATCGAACGCGTCGAATCCCAGCGCTCCACCGCCCTGCTGCGGCAGGAAGCGCAATCGGTAGCTTCGGCGGTAGAGCGGCGGGTGAACTCGACCTCTTCCTATCTTCGAGCCGGCGCTGCCCTTTTCGCGACGCTCGACCAGGTGAGCGAGCCGCTGTTTCGCCATTTCGTTTCCGAATTGCGGCTCGATACCGATTATCGCGGGGCGGAAGGAATCGGCTGGGCCTCTCGCGTGGAGCGGTCGGAAATCGCTGTCTTCAATCGCGAGCTTGCCGAGGTGTATTCGCAGGAAGCCGGCTTGCATCCGGAACTTGCGCCCGATCAGCCTTTCGCGGTTCCCGTGACCTATCTGCAGCCCCGGACCGAGCGCAACCTTCGCGCGATCGGCTTCGACATGTATTCCGAACCGGTCCGCCGCGCCGCCATGGCCGAAGCGGCGCGGGCCGCGCGGCCCACTTCCAGCGGCAAGGTGGTTCTCATGCAGGAACCACTGGGAAACTCGCCCGGTTTCCTGATCTACATGCCGGTCTTCGAAAGACGGGGCGCGAGCCGCCAGCTCAAGGGCTTTATCTACAGCCCGTTCAATGCACAGGATTTCCTTGCAGCGACCGTTCGCCTTCAGGATCCGGAGGAAGTGGGCGTGTCGCTCTATGACGGGTCGGTCGCTCCGCAGAACCTGCTGGCCCGGGTCGCCCCCGGCCGGATGGGCGGGCCTGCCGTGACCCTGCGCATGGTGGTGGCCGATCATCCCTGGGTGCTCGTGGTGGAAAGATCGGCGGAAAGAACGCTGTCCTCGCTTTCCATGCTGGCCCTGCTGTTCGGGATGCTCGTGGCGACCCTGCTGATGGTCCTTGCCCGGCTGCTCACCCAGCAGGCGCTGGAAGACCGTGCGACGGCAGCCTGGCTGGAAGAGCAGAACTCGATCCGCAACTCGCTGACGCGCGAACTCAACCATCGGGTGAAGAACACCCTGGCCAATGTGCTGTCGCTGGTTGCGCTGACCCGGCGCCGGGCCGAAGATATCGACAGTTTCGCGGACAGCCTCAGCGGGCGTATCCGCGCCCTGTCCGCCACGCATGATCTGCTGACCCGGTCGGAATGGGGAACCACGCCGATCCGCTCGGTGATAGAGGCTGAACTCGTGCCCTACGCCCAGGATGGCGGCCAGATGCTGGAAATGTCCGGGCCGCTGGTGGAACTGGCGCCGAACGATGCCTTGTCGCTCGGCCTGGCGATTCACGAGCTGGCCACCAATGCGGCAAAATACGGAGCCCTGAGCGCCGCCGGCGGCAAGGTCCGGATCAGCTGGGAATTGCGGCCGGATGGCCGCGCCCAGGTCGATTGGGTGGAACTGGATGGCCCGCCTGTATCGCTTCAGCGGCAGCGGGGTTTCGGCACGGAACTGATCGAGAAGATCGTGGCCCATGAACTGGGGCACCCCGTGGATCTGCGGTTCGAGCCCGATGGGGTGCGTTGCACCCTGATCATTTCGGTGCGCGCGCCGCGAGAGTTCCTCATCCGGGAAAAGAGCAGGAAGCCCGACCCGGCCTCATGAGAATCCCCCTCCCGGCTCTCCCCGAGGGGAGGCGCCACGGGACAGGGAACCTTACGATCAGGCGAGCGGCTGGCTCGATCCGAAGAACAGGGCCTGGCTGATTGCGGCGCGCACCGTCGATTCCTGGAAGGGCTTGGTGATGAGATAGGTCGGTTCCGGCCTGTCTCCGGTCAGCAGACGTTCCGGATAGGCCGTGATGAAGATCACCGGCACGCTGCCGATCGCCAGAATATCGTCCACCGCATCAAGCCCGGAACTTCCGTCGGCTAGCTGGATATCCGCCAGGACGAGGCCGGGGCGGCGTTCCGCGACCACTTGCTGGGCCTGGGTGCGAGTGGCGGCGGTGCCGCAGATCTCGTGTCCCAGCGATTGGACGAGGTCTTCAAGCTGCATCGAGATCAGCGGCTCATCCTCGATGATGAGGACGTTGGTGGTCGATTCGCGGTCGATTTCCTCCACTGCCTCGCGCACCAGGCCCTCGATGGTTTCCTGATCGAGATCCATGATGCGTGCGGCTTCGGCGGTAGTGAAATCCTCCAGCGTCGTCAGCAGCAGGGCCTGGCGGTTCAGCGGCGTAATGGCGCCCAAGCGTTCGCGGGCGACGGTTTCGTGGAAGCCCGCATGATCGTCGCCAAGGCTTTCCGTTTCCAGGCAGGCGCTGGACCAGACCTTGGTGAAGGCCCGATAAAGCGCGACCCGGCCATTCTCGAGTGATTGCTTGAGGTCAGGGTCGGCCAGTGCGGCCTCCAGCGTGGCGCGCACGAAGGCATCGCCGCTGGATTGTGAGCCGGTCAGGGCCCGGGCATAACGACGAAGATAAGGCAGATTGGCGGCTATCTGATCACCAAGCGACATGTGACCCCTTCCCTTGAACTACCCGCGCGAAACGTTCCCACAGCACATTGGTTCCCGCCGCTGCCCCTTTTCCGGACGAAATTCCGGCGATGAATGAGTTTGTGAGCGAATATGCAAAAAATTTGTCCCGGGGGGGGAACCGGTTCGTCGGTAGGAGGTTATCGATTATGTCACCGCCGAGACCCCCCTCCCGTCCAACCGGCTGGTGATATGATCCCGAAAGGCCTCTGCCCGGAAGACGGGCGGAGGCCTTTTTTGGCTGGCGGCTTCAGGCCAGCGGTTTTTCGTAGATCAGATATTCCCGGTTGACCTTGCTGTCGATCGCATCCGCGATCGCGATCATTCCCTGGTTGTCGTCAAGGATCCAGCCGATTTCACCGCGTTTGCTGCCGTATTGGGCGACCGCATCCCGCCGGATGTACTCGATCATCATGAAGGCCAGCTGGCTTGCCAGCCGTGAAGACTGGAGCTTCTTCAGCACGCCCATCAGAGGGACGCGCATTTGCGCATTGGTGGGCTTCCGGAGCCACCACAACAGCTTGGCCCAGCCAAAGGGCAGCAATTTGCCGTTCAGCCCGCGGATGACCGGATTCACGTCCGGCAGGGTCATCATGAAGGCCACCGGCTCTCCGTCGAGCTCCGCGATCCGTATGAGATCTTCCCGCACCAGCGGCTTGAGCTTCTTGCCGATATAGGCGACCTCGCTTTCGGTAATCGGCACGAAGCCCCAGTTGTCGGACCAGGCATCGTTGAGAATGGCGAGGATGATCGCCGCTTCCTCATGGAATCGCTTGAGCTCCACCTTCCGCACATGAATGCGATCGTTCCGTTCCCCCGACTGGACGATGCGCTGTATCAGAGGCGGGAACGGCTTGCTGACGTCCAACTCGTAGGTCAGCAGCTTCTTGGCGACCTTGTAGCCCGCATCTTCTATCCACTTCTGGTACAGGGGCGAGTTGTGCCCCATCATCACCATCGGAGGATGGTCGTGGCCCAGAGTCAGAAGGCCCGGCTCCTCCCAGATCGAAAGGCTGATCGGCGCGAGCATCCGGGTCATCCCTTCGCTGCGAAGCCATTCTTCCGCCGCCGAAATCAGGGCCCGGGCAGTCGCCTCATCCGCGGCTTCGAACAGTCCCCAGTTGCCGGTGCCCGGCCCCATTCCCTGCTCGGGCGGCTGGGTGAGGGCGAGATGATCGTAATGCGCGGAGATGCGGCCGGTGATCTGGCCGCCGCGCCGGGCCAGGAACAGTTGCACGGTGGCATGTTCATGGAAGGGATTCCTGCCGGATGTCAGCAGTTCCGCAACTTCGGCACGAAGTGGCGGCACCCAGTTGGGATCGCTGGCGTTCAGCCGATATGCGACGTCGATGAAGGCATCGAGATCGGCTTTCCCCGAAACGGGGGTCAGCTGCACATCGTCCATCTGCTTTCCCCTCCGCGGGAGTTCAGGCCGAAACCTGCCCGGTCTCGTCCTTTGTCATCGCGCGGCGCCGGGGGTGCCCGCTGGCGATGCCTCCGGACAGTTCCTTGACCCATGGATAGGTCTTCGCAACTTCTTCATCATAGCCGAGATTGAAGACGGTGGCCGAACGATGGGGGCGGTCCTTCTTCTCGTAATAGGTGCCGAGCACGCGATCCCAGAAATAGTTGGTGATCCCGAAATTGCCCTTCTCGTCGAAATAATGATGCTCGTTATGGCGCTGCTTCATGTGCTGCACCCATTTCCATCTCGGCTTGAACGCCAGGTGCTGGATGCAGTGCATGAATTCATAGTAGCAGGTGGTCAGCAGGCCGGTGGCGAAGGCGGCTGCTGCCCCGCCCGGGCCGCCGATCAGCCAGCCGATCGGGATCGTCGCGAAAGCGATGGTCGGCACGGTGGTGTGCAGGGCGCCGAACAGGACTTCCAGGTGATTGGGATCCTGGTGGTGATCGTAATGAATCCGCTTCCAGGTGGGGCAGAGCCACTTGTGCCGCCACATCCAGCGGCTGTGCAGGATGTATTGGTGCAGCAGGTGCCAGACCAGCGGATAGATGAGCACGGCCGCAGCAATGGCGCCAAGCGTGGGCAGCGGGGCCGCCGGATAGAAGGCGAAGAAAGCAATGCACAGCGCTGTAAGGGCGAGATAGGCCATGATCGTGTAATGCTGGAAATAGGCGCGGATCAACTCGCCCAGAGTCATCCGGTCGAGATAATGGCTCCGTTTCCAGAATGGCAGCTGGCTATCGGCATGTTCGGGGGCGGATTGCGACACGACTGTTCCAAGTTTCCTGGTCTGGCGGGCGCTCGCCCTGTATCATGGCGGGCATGAAGCTACCATAAGCGCAAATTTGAGGCAGCAATGGGGCGCCCATATGCGATGGGGGCGCTATAGGAAAGCATTGATGAGTCCTCGCTGAATGCGATCCGCCGCCTTTGCGAGCTATTCCTCGGTTCGGATCAGCACCGTCTCCCCGAGCAGCAGGAACAGCAGGAACGGCGCCCAGGCCGCCAGGAAAGGCGGATAAGCGCCGAAATTGCCCATGGCCAGCGCGGCATTGTCGACCACGAAATAGGCGAAGCCAAGCCCCATACCGAGCACCGCGCGCACGAACAACTGGCCTGAGCGCGCCAGCCCGAAGGCGGCGACCGCGCCCAGCAGCGGCATCAGCGTCGCGGAAAGCGGGCCGACCAGCTTGTGCCACCACTCGCCGCGCAGCTCCCGCGTCTGGCGGCCCGCCGCCTCCATCGCGCGGATCGAGCCATGGAGCGTGACGATATCTTCCGTATCCGCATTCACATTGCTCATCCTGATCTGCTCCGGAGTCAGCTCCGCCGCAATGGTCAGCGGATTGAGCTTCACCTGTCGCGCGGATTGCACGTCGAAGCGTACGGGGTCTTCCAGGCGCCAGCCCGGATCGGCGAAGACTGCCCGGGGCGCCTTGACCTCCTCGACGATCAATCCCCTTCCGTCGCGGCGATACCAGCTTACGCCATCCATCCGCATCGCCCTGCCGGTGCCGCTCAGCGTGGTGACCGCCAGGATATTGGCGCCATCCCGGAAATAGACGTTGCTGCGGACCGTCTCCTCTGCGGGGATCGGGCCGTAATCGGCATCTTCCCAGGCGTTGAGCGTGGCGGTTGCCCGCGTTCCCACCATCTCGTTGAAGGTCAGGCTGATCATGGAAACCGCCAGCGCGGCCGCGAGCAGCGGCGCCAGGATCTGATGGGCGGAAAGCCCCGCCGCCTTCATGGCGATCACTTCGCTGTTCTGGTTGAGCGTGGCGAGGGTGATGATGGTGGCCAGCAGGACGGAATAGGGCAGGAACCGCGCCACCAGCTGGGGCACGCGCAAGGTGACGTAATGCCACAGCTGCGCTTCTCCGTTGCCCGGATATTCGAGGATCTTGCCGCTCTCGCTGAGCAGGTCCAGCGTTTGCAGCACCAGCACCAGCATCAGCAGGACGGCCAGGATGCGGGTGACGAACAGCCGCGCGAGATAGAGCGTCAGCGTGCGCGAGGGGAAGAAATCAAGCCGCATCGCCAGCCTGCCTCGCCTGCTGGATATGCCGGTACTTGCGCGAAAGGGTCTTCAGGCGATCCGTCAGCTTGGCGAAAACCGCTTCCAGCGCGCCGATCGCCTGGCCGCCGGGAACGAAGGCCACCCGGTAATACATCCAGAGGATCAGCGCAGCGAAGAGCATGAACGGCCCCCACAAGGCGATCACCGGATCGATCCGCCCCAGGGCCGCCACGTCTTCGCCATATTGATTCACCTTGTGGTAGGCGACGACCATCACGATCGAGAGGAACACGCCCAGCGCGGAGGTGGAGCGCTTGGGCGGAATGGCGAGGGAGACCGCGAGCAAGGGCAGCAGCAGCATCATCACCACCTCGACCAGGCGGTAATTGAAGCTGGCCCGGATCGGGTCGCGCACATCCTTGGGCAGATCATCGCTCCACCCGATCCGCAGCAGTTCCGGCAGGACATATTCCCGTTCCTTGCCGCCGCGGGCCCGGAAGGCTTCGATCCTGGGGAGATCGATCGGCAGGTCGTGCTGGGAGAAGCTCAGCACCCGGGGATTTTCATTCGGGGTTTCCTCGACGATGACGCCATCGGTCAGGCGCAGGATCACCGTATCCCGGCTTTCGGCGCTGGCCATGAACTGGCCTTCATGGGCGGAGATCGAAAGCACCTGGCCCTTGTTGTTCGCGATCCGGGCGAAGATGCCCGAAAGCTCGCGCCCTTCGTCGCGGCTCTCGTCGATATACAGCGCCATCCGATCCTTCAGCGTGGTGAATTCGCCCACCTTGATCGAGGCGCCCAGCGCGCCCTGGCGCAGCTGATATTCCATCTGCTCGTAATAATAGCGGCTCAGCGGGGAGAGATAGCCGACGATCAGCAGGTTGAGCGCGGCCAGCACCAGCGTGATCATGTAGGGGATGCGCAGCAGGCGCGTGTAGCCCAGCCCCACGGCGCGCATGACATCCAGCTCGCTCGACGTCGCAAGGCGGCGGAATGCGAGAAGGATGCCCAGCATCAGGCCGAGCGGAATGGCGAGGCTGGCATATTCCGGGAGCAGGTTGGCCAGCATCTTGAAGACGATGCTGACCGGGCCGCCCTCGACGGCCACGAAATCGAACAGCCGCAGCATCTTGTCCAGCAGCAGCAGGGACGCCGCGATGACGAACACCGACAGCATCGGGACCAGCGTCAGCCGAAGAACATACCGGTCGATATCTGTGATGAACTTCAAGCGTCGGGCCGTGCTAATCCGATGGGTAAGGATCGGCCTATAGCGCGGGAACGAGACAAGGTCATGCCCCTTGTTGGGCAGTGCGGCGGCCTGGCCGGGCAATCAGAGCAGTTCGAAGATCTCGTAGACCGGCCCTTCGGGGCGGCGGTGGCCGATTCCGAACGCCACGATATCGTTCAGCCAGGAAAGGCGGCTGGACGCGGTCTCGAATTGCACCGCGGTCCGGAAATAGAGCTCATGCGCCTCGACCGTTTCGCCGCGGGCGAGCCGTTCGTCCACGTCCGGGGCAGCCTTCAGGCGGCCGGTATAGGTCATGTAGATCGCCTCGTCCTGATCCGTCTCGAGAATCGTGCGAACGTCGATATGGATGACGCCGTCCGTGCGGCGGAACAGCCAGTCGCCCCCGCCGGGAAGGACGCGCCCGCTCAACCGCTCGCCGATGAAACTGCCGGAGGAGATGATGCCGGCACGCCGGAAATAGCCTTGCGGCACGTCGCCGATCACATGCGGGGACGTCTGGAATTGAACCGTGAAGAGCGGCTGGAAGCGGATTTCGGTCATGCGATCAGGCTTTTTCCAATGTGCATTGCAACGGATGCTGATTCTGCCGGGCGAAATCCATGACCTGGTTCACCTTCGTTTCCGCGATCTCATAGGGAAAGATCCCGCAAACGCCCACACCCTTCTGATGCACATGGAGCATAACCCGCGTGGCCTGTTCCAGATCCATGTGGAAGAAGCGCTTGAGCACCATCACGACGAATTCCATGGGCGTATAATCGTCGTTCAGCATCAGCACCTTGAACTGGCTCGGCTTTTTGGGCTTGGCGCGAGTCTTGGTGGCAATGCCGACCTGCCCTTCGCCGCTGCCCTCGCCATGGTCGTCAGCGGCGGAAAGCGTCCGCAGAAGCGTTGCGCAGGAAGGTTCGGGATGGATCATGATCATGCCAGAATATCGTATTGCGGCGCCAGGCTGCAAGATGGCGGCGGTGAAAAAGGCCGCAAAAAGTAAAACGGGCCGGACAGTCGATGCTGTCCGGCCCGTCTTTATCGCCGGGGGAGAGGATGCCGGCGAACCTTGTTCCGGTTCAGGCGGCCTTCGAGATCTTCTCTACGGCCACGCTGACGCGGTTGGAAATCGGAGCGAAAGCTTCGTTCGAAAGCTTTACGAACTTTTCGCTGCTCTTCGAGCCGAACGCGATGGCCGAATCGAAATTGCGGCGCGTCAGCTCACCCTGGAGCTGGAAGAATTCGGTCGGGGATTTCACGGCGGCGATCTTCTTCAGATCGGCGGTGAGAGTTTCAAAGGCGGACTTCGATTCATCGACATAGTCACGGCCGATCTCTTGCGCGCCGGAGGCGAGGATCTTGCCGGATTCAACCAATGCTTCAAGATTGCCCTTGGTGAATTCGCCAACTTCGCCGGCAAGGCTGCTGCCCTTTTCGTAGGCGGCCTTGGCCTTGTCTTTGATTTCGGTGACGATCGTTGAGAGATCGGGGGACTTCTTAGCGGTAGCCATGATTCTTTCCTTCAGTTCGGTAATCGTAGGTTCGGTAGCGGGTGCAATTTTTGCGGTAGTCATGCTCGGAGCCGCGGGAGCGGCGGTTTCGGTCCGTTTCTTGCTGATAAAGGGTATCGGCTTGCCCCCCGTCCCGGCGGCCGGCTTGCCGATAGCAACCTTGGCCGGGGCTGGCTTTGTCTTCATCGCAGGCGCCTTCTTCATCGCCGGCTTTTTCTTCGCGATCGCCTTCTTGGCGGGTTTGGCGATCACTGGCGCCGGTCCTGCTTTTGGCTGTTCCGCAACCGGGGGTTTTTCCGAAACGGTTTTCTCCGGGGTGGCGGGCGCCGTCTCGACGGGCGCTGCGGCGAGGGGCGCGGCCCCCGCTTTCCCGCCAGCCGGCTTCTGCTTCGCTTCGGCCGCTTCCGCCGAACGAATCTTCGCGGCCGCGTCGGCGTAGGCTTTCTCGGCCTTGGATATATCGCTTTCGTCAGCCATCTTAGCTTCCTCGCAAATACTTGCTCTGGGTCATGCTGCGCTGCACAAATAGTCATGGCGCATGGCATGGTCAAGCATTTTTTGTGCAGTGCACAAAAATGAAGGAAGCGAGTAATTTCCTATCGGTTTGCCTGCTCTGTCGGAGCGGCGGTATCAGCGCATCTTGACATATCGCCCTGGCGCATCCTCGATCACCCTGTCGTTCTTTCCGCCCGGCTTGCGCTTGCCCTTCGCGGCGACCGTCTCGTGGTCATGGGTCCGGATCCACTCGATCCAGTCCGGCCACCAGCTTCCCGGATGCTCTGTCGCCCTTTCGATGAAGGACTGGAGATCGGCGGCGGCGCTGTCATTGGTCCAGTATTGATACTTGCCTGAGCTGGGCGGGTTTACCACGCCGGCGATGTGGCCCGAGCCGGCCAGCACGAAACGCAGCGGCCCCCGCAGAAGATGAGTGATGCGGTGCACGCTCTCGGCCGGGGCGATGTGATCCTCGCGGCCGGCCTGCACATAGGCCGGCGTCTCTATGCGGGTGAGATCGATCGGCGTTTCGTCCGCGCTCAGCTTGTCGGGGATGACCAGCCGGTTGCCGTGGTAGAGATCGCGCAGATAGTTGCGATGCCAGCAGGCGGGCAGGTTGGTGGTGTCGCCATTCCAGTGCAGCAGGTCGAAAGCGGGATAATCCTCGCCCAGCAGGTAATGCTTGATCACCGAGCTCCAGATCAGGTCGTTGCCTCGCAGCAGATTGAAGGTCGCCGCCATGTAGCGGCCATCGAGATAGCCGCTTTCGCCAAGCTGGGCGATCGCCTTGATCTGGGCGTCCTGGGTGAACAGCTTGAGGTCGCCGGCGTTCTCGAAATCGACCTGCGCGGTGAAGAAGGTGGCGCTTTTCACCTTGTCCGCCTCACCGCGCCGGGCCAGTATCGCCAGCGTGGCGGCCAGGGTCGTGCCGGCGACGCAATAGCCGATCGTATGGACGGATTCCGATCCGAGCCTTTCGCGGACGACATCGATCGCTTCGATCTGGGCGCGGATGTAATCGTCCCAGCTGATATCGGCCATGTCCTTGTCGGCCGATCTCCAGGAGACCATGAACACGGTCAGCCCCTGGTCGACCGCCCAGCGCACGAAACTCTTCTGCGGACTCAGGTCCAGAATGTAATAGCGGTTGATCCAGGGAGGGAAGATCACCAGCGGAACCCGCAGCACCTTCTCGGTGGTCGGGCTATACTGGATCAGCTGGTAGAGCGGCGTTTCATGGACGACCTTGCCGGGCGTGGCGGCGATGTTCTCGCCCAGCCTGAAGGCGTCGGGATCGGTATGGGTCAATTGCCCGCGCCGCAGGTCGGCCAGCAGGTGCTCCATTCCCTTGACCAGGCTCTTGCCCTTGGTCTCGACGATCCGATCGAGCACGACGGGATTGGTCAGCGGAAAGTGCGCGGGGCTCATCGCGTCGACGACGGTCCTGGTGGCGAAGCGCAATTGCTCGCGCTGGTCCTCGTCGATGCCTTCGACCGCTTCGACCATGCCCGTCGCTTGCTCGGCCATCATCAGGTAGGTCTGGTGGATCAGCGCGAAGAAGGGCTGCTCGGTCCAGCGCGGGTCGGCAAAGCGCCGATCTTTCCGCGGCAGATGGTCCGCGCCGGGTTTCATCTCCCCGAGGCCGGGGGTGATGCCATATTGGCCCAGCACCGTTTCCCAAAGGGTGAAGCTGTCCTGCCAGAAGCGCCGCTGCGCTTCCGGTTCGGCCAGCGGCATGGCGTGATACCAGTGTTGCGCCATCGCCGCCCATTTCGCCGGATCGGGCAAGGGGAAAGTCGATGCTTCCTTCCTTGCGCTTTCGCGCTGCAGTTCCAGCCACAGCTCCTGCAGGCGCTGGGCCGCTTCGGCCCATTCCGGCCAATCCGCCGGCTCGGGCAGCTTGGGATCCGAGCCAGGCGCGATCAGACTGAAAAACCGGCGGGCGGCCTGATCCTGCAAGGCGATGAAGTCCGCAAAGGGATTGTGCTGGTCGCTGCTGTCCTCGGCCATCGTAATGTCTCTATTCCACCCCTGCTGATGCATCGCCTCGGAACGCGCCATAGTAGCGCCGCACCGCACGATAGCATATGGGCCATTTGCGCGGGGCGTTTTATCGCCTAGAGTCCGCGACGGGTGCAATTCCGCCCCGAACCTTGTTTCATCATTTTTGGATTGTCAGTTTCATGGAAGACGAGTTCTACCGCATCAAGCGCCTGCCGCCCTATGTCATCGCCGAAGTCAATGCGATGCGCGCGGCGGCACGCCAGGCGGGCCGGGACATCATCGACCTGGGGATGGGCAATCCAGACCTGCCGCCGCCCGACCATGTGATCGACAAGCTGTGCGAAGTCGCGCGCAAGCCCGATGCCCACGGCTATTCGGCGTCGAAGGGGATTCCCGGCATCCGCCGTGCGCAGGCCAATTACTACGGCCGCCGCTTCGGGGTGGAGCTCGATCCGGAAACCGAAGTGGTCATGACCATGGGTTCCAAGGAAGGACTGGCCAGCCTTGCCACCGCGATCACCGCGCCGGGCGATGTGGTGCTCGCGCCCAATCCCAGCTATCCGATCCATACCTTCGGCTTCATCATCGCGGGCGCCACCATCCGTTCCGTGCCGACCACGCCGGACGAGAATTACTGGCGCTCTCTCGACAAGGCGATGGCGTTCACCGTGCCGCGTCCCTCGATCCTGATCGTCAACTATCCCTCGAACCCGACCGCGGAGACGGTGGATCTCGCCTTCTACGAGCGGCTGGTTGCCTGGGCGAAGGAGAACAAGGTCTGGATCCTGTCCGACCTTGCCTATTCCGAGCTGTATTACGACGGCAACCCGACCCCCTCGATCCTGCAGGTGCCGGGCGCGAAGGATGTGGCGGTCGAATTCACCTCGATGAGCAAGACCTTCTCGATGGCGGGCTGGCGCGTCGGCTTCGCGGTCGGCAACAGTCGTTTGATCGCGGCGCTCAGCCGGGTGAAGAGCTATCTCGATTATGGTGCCTTCACCCCGATCCAGGCCGCGGCCTGTGCCGCGCTGAACGGCCCGCAGGACATCGTGGAGAAGAACCGCCAGCTCTATCAGAAGCGCCGCGACGTTCTGGTCGAGGCGTTCGGCCGCGCCGGCTGGGACATTCCGTCGCCCAAGGCGTCGATGTTCGCCTGGGCGCCGCTTCCGCCCGCGCTCAAGGACATGGGCAGCCTGGAATTCTCCAAGCAGTTGCTCACCCATGCCGAGGTCGCGGTCGCACCCGGCGTCGGCTATGGCGAGGATGGTGAAGGCTATGTCCGGATCGCGCTGGTCGAGAACGAGCAGCGCCTGCGTCAGGCCGCGCGCAATATCCGCCGCTATCTGGCCAGCATGGGCGTGAACGCGTCGGTCGCCTGATACGGCTCGGTTCGCGCATGGAAATGCGCGGGCCCGGCCATCCGGGCGAGTTGTCCGGTACGGTGCTGTGCGGCGTTCGGATCCTGCCGGCCGCTCGGCCGGGTTCGGGAAGGAGAGGACATGCATCCGCATTTTCGCCCCAATGAACGTGTCTCGCTCGAAATCGAAGACGATGGAGTGGCGCAGGTCCGCCTGATCCGGACGGACAAGCTCAACGCTCTCGACGAAGCGATGTTCGCGACCCTGCTCGAAGCGGGGCAGGCGCTCTATGAGACCCGCGGCTTGCGCGCGGTGGTGCTTGCCGGCAAGGGGCGGGCCTTCTGCGCGGGGATCGATCTCTCGCTGTTCTCGGTATTGTCCTCCGCCGATGCGCCGAAGCTGGCCGAGCGGACTCATGGCAACGCCAATGCCTATCAGCAGGCGGCGATGCAGTGGCGCAAGCTCCCCGTCCCGGTGATCGCCGCGATCCATGGTATCTGCTTCGGCGGCGGCCTGCAGCTTGCGAGCGGGGCGGATATCCGGATCGTCGCCCCGGACACGCGACTTTCGGTGATGGAAATGAAGTGGGGGCTGGTGCCGGACATGGCGGGGTTCGCCCTGTGGCGCGGGGTGGTGCGCGACGATCTGCTTCGGGACCTGCTTTACACCGCCCGCGAATTCTCGGGGGAGGAGGCGAGGGAGCTCGGCTTCGCCACACATGTCGATCCCGATCCGGTGGAGCGCGCCGTCCAGATCGCGCGCGCCATTGCCGGCAAGAGCCCCCATGCCGTGCGCGCCGCCAAGGAGCTGGCCAATCGCGCCGGCGATGCCGGGATCGAGGAGATATTGCTGGCCGAAAGCCGGGCGCAGGACAAGCTGATTGGCAGCCGCAACCAGCGCGAGGCGGTTGAAAGCCAGATGGAGCGCCGCTCGCCGCGCTTTGTCGATCCCTGAGTTCCTCTCTGCGGCGGTTGGGTGCCGTTCTGGGCAGTTGTTCTGGGCAAAAGCGATTGCCTTGTCCGGCAGCCTTCGCTAGTTGCCCGCACTCACCGCAGTGATGCCGAGAGGCCCGATGGCGGAGTGGTGACGCAGCGGACTGCAAATCCGTATACGCCGGTTCGATTCCGGCTCGGGCCTCCACTCACCCTTCCAGCACAGTCCAGATTCGTCCAGGATATGGCTGTTTTTCAAGGGTTTTTGGCGGTATAATTTCCTCGTCGGTCCAGCCCCGTCCGCCGACATACCCGCAATTTGTGGGTATGTTTGCGGGTATGTCGGCGGGGGTCCGTCAGGAGATACCCACAGATGTCCCTAACCGCTATCGCCGTTCGAAACGCCAAGCCCGCCGACAAAGCTTACAAGCTTGGCGATGGCGGCGGCATGTTCCTGTATGTGACCCCTGGCGGCCAGCGCTACTGGCGCTTGGCCTACAGGTTTGAGGGTAAGCACAAGTTGCTCGCCTTTGGTGTCTTTCCTGACGTCAGCCTGGCCGATGCGCGCGAGCGGCGGGATCAGGCGCGGCGGCTGCTAGCGAAAGGTATCGACCCCGGCCAGCAGGCCAAGCTCGACAAAATCGCGGCGAGCCTCGCCGCTGCGAACACTTTTGGAGCGGTTGCTGACGAGTGGCTCGAGAAAGCGGAGAAGGACGGGCTGTCCCCGGTGACGCTGAAAAAGAATCGGTGGCTGGTGAAGCAGATACGGCCATCGCTTGGGAAACGGCCGATTGCTGATATCGGCGCACCAGAACTCCTTCTCGCGCTTCGAAAGGTCGAGACCACAGGACGCCATGACACGGCGCAACGTCTTCGCAGCACTTGTGGCCAGATATTCCGCTATGCGATCGTTACAGCACGCGCGGAACGGGACGTGTCTGCCGACCTCAAGGGCGCGCTGGTCTCCCACAAGGTCACGCATCGTGCGGCTGTTCTGACACCTGAGGCCGTGGGAGCGCTCCTGCGAGCAATCGACACGTTCGAAGGCCATGCTCTGACTACTACTGCGTTGAAGCTTCTGCCGCATGTCTTCGTCCGGCCTGGCGAGTTGCGATTCGCGGAATGGACAGAGTTCGATTTCGACAAAGCCATCTGGACCATACCGGCCCACAAAACCAAGATGCGCCGCATCCACCGGGTGCCGCTATCGCGTCAGGTGATCGAGATCATCGAAACGATCGAGACCGATTCGGATTTCAGCCCCTACCTTTTTCCGTCACTAAGATCGGTTGAAAGGCCCATGTCGGAAAACACGATCAATGCCGCCTTGCGCCGGATGGGATACGCGAAGGACGAGATGACGGGACACGGGTTCCGGGCGATGGCCAGCACGTTGCTCAACGAGATGGGACAATGGAACCCGGACGCCATCGAACGGCAGCTTGCCCATGCCGAGACCAACTCGGTCCGGCGGGCATACATGCGTGGCGAATACTGGGATGAGCGGGTGCGCATGATGCAGCACTGGTCGGACTATATCGATCAGTTGCGGGACGGCGCCAAGATTCTACACGCCTCGTTCGGTCGAAAGAAGCGTGTGTCCCGCTAGCCGCCGATCAGTTTCTTGAGGCTATTGTATGGAATTAGTGTCGTGCGGCCGACCTTAACGGTTTCAAGATCGCCCGACTGGATCAGCTCATACAATCGTGACCGACTGATTCCGGTCAGTTGAACTGCCGTTGTGATGCGGACCGTCAGTGGCTCCAGTGAGCCCTGGCGGTCACGGCGCGCATCACCGAGGGCGGGATCGGTTTTCGCCACGGCAAGCCCTATCTTTCTTGAAGCTGAAGCATCTGAGCAGTCTCGCTCTCAAATCTCTTTGTCCCGGTCCCACCAGGTGGGCCGTAGTTCCTCCGTCAGCGATCTGATCGTCGAATCTGCGATCAAGTCGACGCATGCGCGTTCCAGTGATCGCAGATCCTTGTGCAGAAGCGTTTGCGGCACCGACATCCGCTGCGCGATGAAAAGGATCGGCAGTGCTATGTGTCCGGCAGACAGGCCGAGCCGAATTGTGCCGTTCAGATGGTCATCCAGTCTCGCGGCCGGATTGCCGGTTTCAATTTCACGGAGCCATCTATGGCTCACGCCCATTTCCTCGGCCAACTCTGATTGCGTAATTCCGCGGCGGCGGCGCTCATCGCGTATACGCTCGCCGGATATTTTCTTCACCAGCCGAAGGCCGCCGAAATCATTCTCGGGAATTTGTTCCAATGCTGCCATTTCGATCCCCTGTCATGGAGAGCGCGTCGTCACGGAGCGCGGCTCGACAGAGTATGGGGGACATAGGCATTTGGGCAAATTGAACTGCTGCAAGTTTCGAAAGAATAATACTGCCGGTTTCGGAATATAATCGAATATAGATACAGTTTCATATCAAATCGTCTCGACTCTCATAAATCTGGTAAAAACGACTAGTTTCGGCATTGAGATTCCTATTTTGGAATCATCTGGGTTTTATGAGATACATTATCTGTTTTCAACAAAGTTGATCCTTGTGGAACTAAGTTGATCTATAGCGGAATTTCACTTCCGCTCCCGGTTGCGCTTCGTTTCGCGACCATTCATCCAAACATCGACTTCGATTGAACGGACAGATTCGCCGCTCCTTCGAAGTTCCATCTTCAATTGAGCCGGCGCCATCAACGCCGAACAGGGAGTCGTGCATGACGAAGCCGATTATCGGCGCGATCGCTGCTGCCCTGGCGAGCCTCATCAGCTCGCCGGGCATGGCGCGGAGCGACCAGAAAGCACCGCCGATGGTAGAACCGAGCCGTATCGTGGAAACGCCCAGCGGGTTCGCGATCTGCACCTGCGCTTCGACCTGCTCGGGCAAGAGCGGCACCTCAGGCGACCAGGGCAAGCGCCCGACCACGATCCGCGTCGGCGCAACCGTCCGCCTCGATCCTTCCCTGGTCCCGGCCTCCGGCCAGTCCGCAAAGGTAACCCCCCATGCGCAATAATCGGTTCAAGCATCTCCTGACGATCCTGTCGCTCGGCGTCACCCTGCCGACGACGGCTCAGGCGCAGGCCGACCCTGCGCTTTCAGTTGCGATGGAAGAAGCTCAGCAGCAGCTCCAGCAGACCTTTACCAACCTCCAGTTCGAGGATTTCGGCCCGTCTCCGGTCAAAGGACCGATCTATCAGGCCAGTGCTGGCGGACGCATTGTCTATTATGCACCCGACAGCGAGCATATTCTGTTCGCCGCGGTCTATGATCGCAACGGCATCAACGTCACCGCGCTCACGCAGGATGCGACGGCGCGCAAGAAGCTCGCCGGGATCGACACGAGCAAGGCGCTCGCGCTTGGCCCGGCTAGCGCGCCGACCGTCATCGAGTTCACCGATCCCGACTGTCCCTATTGCCGCGCGCTCGATCGCTTCTGGGCGGCCAAGGCCGCCGAGGGCAAGCCCATTCGTCGACTGATCTTCTTCGTCAGCGGTATCCATCCCGAAGCCGCAGCCAAGGCCGAGCACATCCATTGCTCCACCGACAAGGAGGCCGCGTTCGACGCGATCTATGCCGGTGCGGCGCCTGCTGTGCTGCGGACATGTCCCGAAGGCGCGGCCCGGGTCCGGGCTGACGCGGACATCGTCGCCAAGATCGGCGTCACCGGTACGCCCACGATCATCGCGGACGGCAAACTGATTTCCGGGTTCCAGCAGGCCGAACTCGAAGAGTTTCTGAACGAGCAGGCGAAGGCGCGGCCCGATGAGAAGCGCTGACCTGACCTCGCCCCCATTCATGGCGGCCGCGCGCGGTCCCGTGGTCCTGCATGTCGCAGGCAGCACGGCGCGGCGGACCGGAATGCCGGCGGCCATGGCCCAATCGGGCCGTCCAGCCATGCCGCCGGCCGACAGCGATCCCGATCGATGCCGGCAGGCAGTCACCAGGACGGCCCATATTGCACGGAGCAAGTCCATGATCAGAAAGATCGGCAACCGGGTCGTCTCGGTCGCCAATGTCGGCATCCCTTTGGCTGCCTTCGCCCTCGTCAGCGGTGGCGCCCACGCGTTCACCGCTCCGACGACCGGCGACCTTGGCTACGACATCTACGATATCGTCGTGAACAAGGGTGTGAAGGGACCGCTTGGGTTCGTCGGCGGGGTCGCCGCGTTCCTGTTCGGCGTGTCGCGCCTGTTCAGCAACGTGATGGTGGGCATCCCCACCATCGTTGCCGCGGTCTGCCTCATCAAGTCCGACACCATCCTCCAGTCCTTCGGAATGGTGATCTGACAGTTTCTGCCCGCGCGCGCCGGCACTGGCGCGCGCGGGACCATCGAACCTGGGCGCACAGGCGCCCCGGCAACCACCCCGCAGAATCCATCGGCTTCGCGGGGCGGTCTTGAAGCAAGAGGAGAAGGCTCGTGGACGAGCGACTGCCCCAATATCTGCACAAACCGGTCCAGATCCTGTGGTTTGGTTCGGACGAATTCGTGCTGGTGATCACGATCATCTTCGTCGCCGTCATCGTCGGCGGGATGCTCGGTTGGGCGCTCATCGCGGGCCTTCTTCTTTTCGTGCCGTGGCTGCGCACCAAGCCGCGCGGGTTCATCCCGCATCTGGCCTGGCGCTGGGGACTCGTGGGCTTCCGCAACTATCCGGGTCCGACGCAGACCCGGTTCTTCGAGTGAGGTGGCCGATGTTCCGCCGCTCCAAACGCGCGCCCGACGATCTGTTGGCCGGCAAGCCGGCGAGCTACGGCATCCACCGCTATCTTCAGGGCTCGAGCAACCTGTTCGAGGAGAACCGGCTGCTCAAGGTCGCGGTCGCCGGCCTGTTCGGTATCTCGGCCGTGCTCGGCACGCTGATCTACACCTCGGCGAACAATACGCGCACGGTGGTCGTACCGTTTGGCGCGGGCGGCGATCTCTACGTGACAGGCTCGAAGCCGTCCGAAGCCTATATGCGGACGATCACACGCAACCTGGTGTCGCTGTCGGGCACTTATTCGGCTTATTCGGCCGACCGGCAGTTCCAGGAACTGCTCAGCATCACGCATCCCTCCGCCTATAACAGCCTGCGCGACAGCCTCAACCGGCTGCTCGACGAGATGGCCGACAATCCCACGCTCTCGATCGCGACCTACATCCGTCCCGACCAGCCCGTGACCTGGACGACCCAGGAGATCCTTGTGCCGGTCGAGAAGGTCCGCGTGATCGGCGGCGTGATCCGCAAGTTCCGCGGCAATCTGCGGATCCGATACGCGATCGACAATGGCCGCTTCTGGCTGGTCGCCCTTTCCGAGGAAAATTTCGATGCGAACCCCCGCTAAAGGATTGCTGGTGCTCGGCCTGGTGCTGGCGCCGCTGCCCGCCGCCGCGCAGACGATCGTCGCGCTGCCCGATCAGACCAGCACGATCCGGCTGTCCAACCGCGACATCAACCATGTCATCTGCGCGGGCGGCGAGATCGAGGACATCAAGTTCTCGGCCGAGAAGGCCATCGCGGTCGAACGTGCCGGCTCCAACGCCTGGATCAAGTTCCTGGTGCGCGAGATCGACGATTCCGGCGCGGTGACCCGCACCTTCGTCACCGTGCCGTCGGAGTTCTTCATCACCTGCAACGGGGCGGTCTATGCGCTCTATGCCGAGCCGTCCGACATCCCGGCGCAGACGGTGATGCTTCAGGCCGGCACCGCGCAGCGCTCGCGGGCGAACGAGGAACTGCTGGGACCGCTGGTCGAGGAAGAGCGCGCGGTCTCGATCACGCTTTCCATGCTACAGGACCGGATTCCGGCGAGCTTCACCGCGGTCGCGCCACGCTCGGATCGTTTGCGCCTCGCCAATCTGGCGGAGGCCCAAATCGACGAACGTCGCCGCGTCGAGATCGAGGGTTCCGGCCTCTCCGCGTCCGAGTATCTCGTAACCGCGATCGCCGATGTCACGCTCGACGAACGCAGCTTCCTGACGCCCGAGCTGGGCGCGAACATCTTCGCCGTCACGCTCGATCGCACGATCCTCAAGCCAGGCGAGACCGCGCGGCTGATCGTCATTCGTCGGGGAGCCGCCCAATGAGCCCCGCCGACGAACCCACAGGCCCGGCCGATACCGGCGCGCCGACCAGCTACCGCGAGCATCTCGCCGCGCAGGCACGGGGCGACGCGCAAGCGCCCGAGCGCGGTCCAGCCCTGCTCGACATGCGGGCGCGCTGGGCGTCGTTCAATTCCCGGCAGCAGCTCCGCCTCAAGCAACTGGGCGTCGCCGGCATCGTCGGCCTGCTGGGCGCCGGACTCTATGTGGCGAGCGGCAATCCGCCGCAGGACGCCGATGCGCCCGCCGCCTCCAAACTCGACATGGGCGCGGGTCTGCGCGGCGACAGCCTCGAGATCAAACTGAGCGGGGACCTGAAGAAGATCCTCGACGGCCAATCGCTGCTCGGCGACCGGATCACCGCGATCGAGGAAGGCAAGATCCTCCCTGGCGCGGGAAGCGGGGCGGGCGGCGACCTTCCCCCCGCGCTGGAGGGAGATGCGCCCGCATTCCCCGAGCCGCCCAACACGAGCGATCTCGATCCGTCGATGACGGCGCCCCCGGCCATTCCCTCGGCGCCTCCCGCGCCGCCTGCGCCGCCGGTCGAGAAGACGGTCGGCGCGATCGGCGCCGCGACCAGCCCGGTCGCGGCCGGCGACGGGGCAGCGGGCGCTAAAAAAAAGACCCGGACGATCTATTTGCCGCCTGGTTTCATGAAGGCGCGGCTGCTGACCGGGATCGACGCGCTGGCCAGCCGGGACGCGACCAGCAATCCCGAACCGCTGATCGCCCGCGTCCAAGCGCCCGCCGTGCTCCCCAATGATGTGAAGGCGAACCTTGCCGGGTGCTTCGTCATCGGCAATGCGACCGGGAGCCTCGCCAAGGAGCGGGTCGAAATCCAGCTCGTCTCGCTCTCCTGCGTCGATTTCGACGAACGCTCGGTGGTCGATCAGCCCATCAAGGGCTTCTTCGTCGATGCCGACGGCAAGAAAGGCTTGTCGGGCAAGGTCGTCACCCGCGCCGGTGCGGCGCTCGCCCGCGCCTTCATCGCCGGCACCATCACCGGGATCGCCGATACCGTCGAGAATACGGTGGGCGACGTCTCCACCTCGGCGCTGGGCTCGGTGCGCAGCTTCGATGCGGGCGACGCCGCCAAAGCCGGCATTGCCGGCGGGCTCTCGCGATCGTCGGAGAAGCTCACCGATTTCTATCTCGACCTTGCCCGTCAGGCCGGTCCGATCGTCGAGGTCGGCGCGGCGAAGGACGTCGTCGTCGTGATCCAAGAGGGCGTGTCCCTCGAAATCAAGCCAACCGCGGGCGCGAAGTTCTGATGCGCGCCCATCCTCGCATTCAGGGAGCCAGTCCCATGCCCCAGACGCAACGCCGGCGCGCCCTACGCGTCGCTGCCCTCATCCTCATTCTCCCCGCGCTTACCACCCTGGGCGGCTGCGCGACGCTGGGATCGGTGATGTCGCCCTACAGCGAGAAATTCTCGTGCAAGAATGACGATCATGGCCAGTGCATCCACCCCGACAAGGCCTATGCCGACGCGGTGGCCGGTGCGACGTCGAAGTCGGACCCCGCCGTCACGAACGACAAGGCCATGCTGCGCGAGCGCGGCGGCAAGCGTAACGCCGGCCGGAGCCGCAATGATCCTCAGGCTTATGCCGGCTACCGGGAGAGCGTCTATCGCGAGCTTCAGGGGCTGATCGACCAGCCGGTCACGCCGATGCTGAAGCCCCCGCGGACGATCCGCACGCTGATCCTGCCCTATGCCGACCAGCATCGGCCTGACCGGCTCTACATGCAGCGCTATGTCTTCTCGATCCTTGAGCGCCCGCAATGGGTGGTCGGTGACTATCTGGTCACCCCGCAATCGTCATCCTCGCGCGTACCGATCCTCGAACAGGTGCGCGAGCGTGCCGCGGGCGAAGGCGAACAGCCATGAGCGCGCTGGTCGATCAGCGTGACGGCATGACGCTGGCGCGGCTGCGCCAGAGCGTCTCGCGCGACAGCTTTTCCGACTTCCTGCCGCTCGTCGCGTGGGTCGAGGAAGAGGAAGCCTTCCTCTGTATCGACGATGGCTGGGGCTATGCGTGGGAGCTGGTGCCGTCGGCCTATATGTTCGCGCACGTCCATGAAGCGCTGCTCGGCCTGCTCAACGTCCATTTCCCAGAAGGCACGGTGCTCCAAATCCATAGCTTCGCCGATCCGCTGATCGACGATGCGCTCGATGCCTATCTCGATCTCAAGACCCGGCCCGACCCGCTGATCCAGGCGTCGGCGCGGCGCACCTTCGACTATCTCCGCCAGGGCACCGCCGGCCTCAAGGCCCTGCACGGTATCCCCGTGCGCGACTTCCGCACCTTCCTGTCTGTCAAGACGCGCGTGCCGATGGACCATGACCTCAAGCGCCAGATCGAGGAGCAACTGGCCAAGCTCGGCATCCGCAAGCTGCCGCCGCAGGAACTGGTCTCCTTCTATCGCCGCATCTTCAACGGCGTGTTCGACCATGCCCCCGGCGTTTTCTCGCAAGGCGACGAAACCCGCCCGGTCCCGGTCCGCAAGCAGATCATCGACGCCGGGCCGTCCTTCGCCTTCGAAGGCCCGGAGGTGTTTCTCGGCAATCAGGTGGCGCGCTGCCTGACGCCGAAGTCCCCGCCGCGCCGGATCACCGCCGAGCGCGCCAATCGCCTGACCGGCGGCATGCGCGGGAGCGCCGAGGACAGCGACCAGATCGGCGGGCCGTTCCTGTTCACCCTCAATGTCCTGTTCGACCAGTCGGCCTTCGAGATCCACAAGCGCGCCCAGATCCTCTCGGCGCAGAAGGCGGCGGGCAGCTTCGCGGTCGAAGTCGGCAAGCAGATCGAGGAGATCGGCTGGGTGCTCGACGAGATCGGCAACAGCCGCTTCGTCTCGGTGATCCCGACGATGTGGGTGTTCGGCCAGACGCGCAGCCAGGCCCGCGAGATGGCGGCGCGCGCCAAGCGCCTCTGGGAATCCGAGCCGCTCCCCTGGATGGTTCAGGAGGAAAGCTATCTCAATCCGATCCTGCTGTCGGCGAGCCTGCCCTTCGGCCTCTACCCGGAGAAGCGCACGATACGAATGCTCCAGCGCGATTTCCGCGTGCCGGCGCGCGCGGCCGTGCTGATGTCGCCGATCCAGACCGATTTCCGGGGCGGAGGCCGGCCGGCGCTGCTCTATGCCGGACGCAAGGGCCAGCTCGTCACGCTCGATCTGTTCGATCCGCGCATCAACAATTATAATTTCGTCGTCTCGGCGGAATCCGGTGCGGGCAAGAGCTTCCTGCTCAACAACCTCTGCCAGCAATATTTCGCGCAGAACGCGCTGATCCGCATCATCGATATCGGCGGTTCTTATCGCAAGCTCTGCACGCTCTGCTCGGGTCGCTACATTGACCTCGGCGAAGAGCATCTCGTTCTCAATCCGTTTGACCTGGGCTTGGCGCTCGACGGCGATGACCGCGAATCCGCGATCTCGATGGCCGTCGCGATCGTCGCGGAAATGGCCAATGCCGCGACGCGCAAGCCGGTCACGACCAGCGAATGGAACCTGCTGAAGTCCGCCGTGCAATGGGCGATCGACAGCGGGCGGGCGGAAGCCGGGATCGATGCGGTGCGCGAATGGCTCGGCGCCTATCCCGCCAATACGACGTCGGATCTCGACCGCGTCGACCATCTGGTCCCGACCGCGCGCGAACTGGCGTTCAACCTGCGCGATTTCGGGTCTGACGGCGCTTACGGCCATTATTTCAACGGGCCATCGACCTTCGACATATCGAGCGACGAGTTCGTGGTGCTCGAACTCGAGCGGCTGAAGGCCATGCCCGACCTCTTCAACGTGGTCATCATGGTCGTCGTCAACGCGGTGACGCAGGAACTCTATCTCTCGGCACGCGACCGGCCACGCTTCGTGCTGTGCGACGAAGCCGCACAGTTCATGACCCGTAGCGACGGACAGGACCTTTCCCGTCTCGCCGAGGCCTTCAGCCAGGGCTATCGCCGGGCGCGCAAATATCGCGGCAGCTTCGGTATCGTGCTCCAGAGCATGAACGACCTGATGCTGTTCGGCGGCACCGGCCAGGTGATCCTCGAAAATGCCGCCACGCGCTTCCTCTTGCAGGGCTCGACCTATGACAAGGCGGTCGACAACAAGATCCTCGACTATTCCGGCTTCGTCCTCGACCTCCTGAAATCGGTCCGCAACAACAAGCCCAATTATTCGGAAGTCTTCATCGACTCACCCCTTGGGCTCGGCATCGCCCGGCTTGTCGTCGATCCGTTCAGTTACTGGATCAACACCTCCGCGCCGGATGAAGTCGCGGCCTTCGAGGCGCTGGTGCGCGCGGGCAGCTCGCCGCTCGAAGCGGTCTGCAAGCTCGCCGGGGTCGATCCCGCCGACATCCTGTCGCCTGGCGGCGCGGGCAGGAGGCTGTGATGCGGACCGCCAAGCCCGACGCCGGCCAGATGACGCTCGATCTCAAGCCCGACGATGAACTGGAACGGATCATCGAGGAGCGCGTCGCCGAGCGCGCCGAAGCGCAAGCTTTCATCTGGCGGTTCCGGCTGATCGTGATCGAGTCGTTCATGCTCGCGACGCTGATGCTGGCAGCTGGCCTCGCGCTCGAACTCCCGGCCACGAAAGTCGTGTTCGGCGCAGGTGTCGCGGGCGGCTGCTGCTTGCTGACGGGTGTCGCTCTGATCGCCCTGACTAACGCGACGAGCCGCCTTCTTGCAAAGCTCAGGAGGAAATCATGAGCCTGGAGCCGTTCACCTATAATTCGGACACGCATTTGACCGAGGTGCCGCGCGAACCGGACGAAAGCCTGCACGACTATCTGGTTCGGGCCAATCGGACCCTGACCCGCCGGGTCAGGATGCTCGCAAGGGCGCGCGACGAGGCGGAATATCTCCAGGCCAGCGAGCGCGCCAACTGGCGGATCGACAGGCTTCTCCTGACCTTCGCCGGCCCGATGATCGGCGCTGCCGCCTATGTCGGGCTCGCTTGCGCCGGCATCACCGACGTCGCGCGGGTCGAGTTCATCGCCGGGGTGGTCGCGGTGGCCGGCATTACCGGCGGACCGTTCGTGCGCGCCGTCGCGACAATCGGCCCCAAAGTCTCGGGCTGGCTCCTCGCGCACCGCTCGCGCCGCGTGCTGCGCTCGATCGAGAGGCGGCCATGAACGGCATCTTCTCCGCCGCGCCCTGCCAGTCGTCGATCCGCCTGCTGGTCGGAACGCATCTGATCCTTCTGGTCCAGGCGTTCCTGCTGATCTGGTCGGGCTTCGATCTCGATGGCACGCGCCCGCTGATCTGGCTCGCGCTGCTGGTCGGCACCACCGGCCTGTGCTGCGCTGGCTGGGGCGAGAGCCGCAATCCCCCGCCGAGTTGGAGGGAGCGTCGCCGTGGACGATAATGGCTACCTCCAAGGCTGGCATGTCGTCGCCATCCAGTCGGCGCTCATCGGCGCGATGATCGTCGGCGCCTTCATCCTCGCCGGGTCGGCAAAGGCCGAGACCTCCAGTATCGGGCGCACCTGGTCGATCGCGGAACCCGACGCGATGGCCGAGATCGAGGCCGCGGTCGCACGCCAGCCGGCGAGCATGGCGCCGCAGTTCGGACCGCGCTCGGGATGGAGCGCGCTCAAGGGCGCCTTGCTCGGCACAGCCGAGAAGAGCCGCGTCCGCAGCGTCGTTCCCTTCTATACGCTCGACCAGGAGATCCGCCTGCCAGATGGCAAGATTCTCTATCCCAAGGGCTTCACCTTCAATCCGCTGACCTATGTGGCGCTGCCCGCGCGGCTGATCATCGTTCATCCTCGCGATCTTGGCTGGGCGCTGAAGACCGCCGCGCTCACCGACTGGATCCTGCTGGCCGGTGGCGGCGGCGCCGAGGATGACGCGCTGTCGCTCGGCGAGAAGCATGGCCGCCCCCTCTTCATCCTCGAAGAGCGGGTGAAGGAGCGGCTTGGCCTCACCGTCGCGCCGGTCATCGTCCGCCAGAGCGGGCCACGCCTCGAACTCACCGAAGTCCATCTCGATCGCAAGGGAGGCCGCATCCAATGACTTGGCTGTCATCCACCCTGCGGGCGGGCGCTGCCGCCATCGCGCTCGCGCTGCTGGCGCCCGCGACGCCAGCCCATGCGTCCAAATGCCCGGCGGGCACGGTGTTCAATCCGATCACCAAGGTGCGCTGGAACTGCATCTTCCCGATCACCATCGGCGGCGTGCGCGTCGGCAGCTTCGACAAGCTCGACAAGGCGCTCGACGCGCAGTCCGCGTCCAAACCCTTATGCGCCTGCCGCAAGGGCGCGACCTTCTGGTTCGGGGTGAAGGTCAGCTTCTGGTCGCCCAATCGCATGGTCGATGTCGTGACCGAGCCGGGCTGCATGATGGCGCTCGGCGTCGATCTGCTGCCGACCGGCGGCAAGCTCCAGGGCAGCCAGTCCAGCATTTCCGACGGGACCAACACGACCAAGCTGTTCGCGCAGGCGCATTACTACATCTCGCCGGTCTGGAAGATGCTCGACATGTTCACGGACCTCCCCTGCATCGAGGATGAGGGCTTCGACGTCGCCATGATCACCGAGGTGCTGCCGACCTGGCAGTCGGGAACCTTGGGCGCGATCATCCAGCCCGAAGGCATCTTGTTCGGCAATCCGGCGGCGGGCCTTGCCTGCATGGCCGACAGCGCCGCGGCGGCTGCCGGCAAGGTCATCGATCCGCTGTTCTGGTGCATGGGATCGTGGGGAAGCACATACCCCATCGCCGGCGACATCCATATGGGCGACCGGGTCGAGGCCTGGGCCGGGCTTGCCGCGCGCACCACCTTCATGATGGGGCGCCTCGGCGCGCTCACCATCCATAGCGAGGACGGCTGTTCGCTGAAAGCGCAGCCGATCTGGACCAAGAGCCGCTACAAGCTCCAGATCATGGAGCCCGTGAAGGGCGGCAAGTGCGTCAACATCGGACGCCCCGGCGCGCTCTGGACCTCCGGCAAACATGCGTCGGGTAACGACAACGCCCAGTTCATGCTCTTCGAAAAAGCGATCTGCTGCGCCGGGGTCTCCACCCCATGAGCCGATCGCTTCCCCCAAGCTGCGCGCGCAGCCCTTCCACCAGCCGGTCCGCCCGCCATGGGCCGTCTGCGAAGGCGGCCGCGCGCGTAGCCGGAGCGGCGGTGGTAGCCCCCTGCGCCGCCGCTCCACCCTCGATCAGCACGGCCGCCAGTCTCCTGTTGGGCAGTCTCCCCCAGGCCGGACCGGCGGGCTCCCCTCTCACCGCCGCCCCGGTCGCGGCCGTGCTGACCATTTTCGAGGGCCAGGCCGTCTTTCGCATACTCTCGCCCGGATCGCCCTCGTTCCGGGCGGGAGACCTGCTGCGCTTCGCCTATGGCTCGCGCACATCGAACGAGCGTGCGCGATGAGACAGCGCGCATTCGCCTTGCTCATCACCGCCGTGGCGCTGCCGATAACCGCGCAGGCGCAGACGGTCGAGGAACGCGCCCGCGCCGCGGCCGAAGCCGCGCGAGAGAAGAGCGCCGACAGCGAGGCTATCCAGCAGAATTATCTGACGCCGGGCCTCGCCGGACAATCCATCTCGACCGTGGACGGCACGAAGAGCTTCACCCCGAACCTTGCCTGCCAGACCACGTCCACCCTGCTGGAAATCCTCGCGCAGCCGGGATCGACGGGCGACATCGCCAGCTTACGCATCTCGCGCGACAAGGATCTCGACGGCACTGTCGACCAGACGATGACCCTGCCGATGCCGGTCTCGGGCATCTGCGCCAATGGCGTGATCTCCTGCCAGCCCGGCACCTGGAATGCGTGCCGCAGCTACAAATGGGATGTCGCGCCCGAGGGCGACCTCAAGCTGACCGAGGTCGATCTGACCGCGCTCGCCGGTTGCTACTGCGTCAACAACAGCTGCGGCAGCAACCTCGTCTGGGGCAACATGGCCGGGGCGCTGAAGGACATCGGCGGCGGTGTCGTCGGCGCGCTCACCAGCGCCGATCCGCGCATCGGCGTCGCGCAGGCGAGCATCGACGGTCCTGTCATCCGCTATATCGGCGCGCAGTCGACGGCCTGCGCCGCCAGTCCGTCGCTCGCGCAGACCGTTTATCGCGCTAACCCCGCGCAGATCCAGGGCGATGCCGCCTCGCTCGCATCGGGCAACAGCGTCTTCCAGGCGCTCAAGGGCTCGCCGGCGGGCATGGGCAAGGCCGAACAGATCCGTGCCTGCACGATCCGGCGCGAGGTGAAGCTGGAAGCCGTGAAGGCGGACGATATTATCGCCCGCACGTCCGGCGGCTATGCGACCTATGCCACTACGCCCGACACGCGCTCGTTTCTCATGGGGTCGCCATCCGACGACAGCCTGAGCGGCGGAAGCTGCCGCATCCATGATTTCCGGATGACGCTGACCGTCGGCGATCCCGATCGCCTCGTCTCGGCGAAGCTCTCGCAATATCTGTTCGACGACTGGATCCAGGTGCGGGTCGACGGCGCGCTCGTTGCAGCCGATCCGGGGAACTGGACCGGCACCGGCCTCCCGCCGGGCAAATGCGAGCGCAAGAAGACTTGGTATGGCTATCCCAACCTCGACCTCAAACCCTATCTGACCAAGGGCGCCCATGAAATCTGGGTCCGGGTCGCGGTCGGCGGCGAAGGCGAAGTGTCCGCGCGCATCGACGCCACGCTCGATCTCTCCTGCAAACCGACCGAGCAACTCGTCGACCTGTGCGCTGGCTATGCCGCCGACGCCAACTGCCAGCTCCACGACGAGACCGTCGACGGCGTCCAGACCTTCCGCAACGGGGTCGGCACAGGCCTGACGCCGCTGCCGCAGACCCGCCTGTTCGAAAGCGGGGCCTGCTCGCTCAGTCTCGTTCGCCCCTGGTTCGACCGGGACCGCCGCTATCGCTGCACGATCGACACCGGCGTCCTGCCGCAGCCTGATCGGAGCCGCGGCGCCTATATCATCGACCATTCGACCGAGACGCTGCTGGCCGACCGCGTCAAGACCAAGGATGGCGGCTACACCAGCTCGTCGCGCGCGTTCGCGCTGCCCGATCGCGGTTCGGTCGCGGCCTGCGAGCCGATCTGCAAGACCCGTGCTCCCAAGGCCAACACCGGCGTCGCGCCGGACGGCGTAGTGGGGTCGCGGCAGAACACACCGTCAGGCTGGGACACTTTCTACCACGCTTGCAAGACGACAAGCGCCGGCGCCGCGTCCTGCCCGGTCGGCGATGGCGAGGAGCTGGTCTCGGATTGCGGCTGTCTCGACGATTTTCCCGAAGCGATCGTGATGATGCAGACCGTGCGGCTTGGCGGCGCCGACATGATCTGCACCTCGGAGTCCCGCTGATGCGCCGAGCCATTCTCTCCCTGATAGCCGGATTGCTCGCAGCCATCAGCGCGGTGATGCCGGCATCGCCCGCCTTCTCGCAGGCAACGCAGATTTGCGCCGCAGATCTCAACGGCAACGGCGATGCTGACGATCCCGGCGAGACCGCTGCCTGCGAGATCACTCCGCTCGGCCAGCATCAATGCCCCCTGCAGAAGGTCTCGTGCGTCCAGCAACAGGACGGCGCCTATAGCTGCCCGCTCGGAGACCAGTTCGCCTGCCTGCCGCAGGATGGCGGCCCGGCCTGCTCGCCCAACCAGTGCGCGGACCTTGCGGTGACCCCGATCGAGGATGAACCGGTCCCCGACGATCCCGGCGTGCCCGCCGATGGCGCGGTCGATGCCGATGGCGCGTGCCTTGGCAATATCGAGATCTTCTCCGGCCGCGCCGCGCGCTGTCGCCCGGCGGGGCTGCGCACCACCTTCTCCAATTGCTGCAAGGACAAGGGCAAGATCGTCAAGGACGGCATGGGCGGGTCGCTCTCGTCGATCGGCACCAAGGTCGCCGTCGCCAAGGGCGTGTTCACCGGCATGAAGGCGGCCTATGGCGCGTTCAAGGTGGGCGCGACCGCGGGCCAGGCCGCGAGCGCCGGCGCCAACGCCATCGTCGTCGGCATCGATCCCACCTCGATCGCGATCAGCCTCGCCATCAACTTCATGATCGATTTCCTGCTCTCGGGCTGTGACAGCCAAGATATGGAAGTGGGCATGCTGCGCGGCTCGGGCATGTGCCACGAGGTCGGCAGCTACTGCTCGTCGAAGATTCTGGGCATCTGTATCCAGAAGGCACGCGGCCACTGCTGCTTCAACACAAAGCTCGGCCGCATCCTCCAGGAACAGGGCCGCCCGCAGCTCAAGAGCTTCAACGGGCTCGGCTGGGGCACGCCCAAGCAGCCTTATTGCCGCGGATTCACGCCGGAAGAGTTCCAGGCGCTGGATTTCAGCAAAATGGACCTCTCCGAATATTATTCCGAGATCGAAGCCCGCGCCCAGGCCGACATCCAGATCGACATGAAGGACAAGATCGATGCCTATATGCAGGTCATCGGGAAGTAACGTGCGCGCGCCGCTCGCCTTTCCCTCGCTCGCCCTGGCCGCGCTGATGCTCGCCACATTACCGGCATCGGCGCAGGAGTCCCCATCTTCGCCGGGCGCCCGTGACGCGGCTTCCGCGCAAGGCGAAGACGCGATGGCGCGGATGCGCGATGCGACCGCGGCACGCCAGAAACAGGCCGACGCGAAGGGACCGACCGTGCTCCCGACACCTTCGGAACCCATGCGCCGCCGTGCCTTCGAAGGGCTGCGCGGTCGCCCCTCCGACGCCGAGATAGAGAAGCGTGCCCGCGCCGCGCTCGGCCAGGGTAAGGAAGCCATGGCGGCCGAGCGCGAGGCGATGGCGCGGCGGCTCAGCCAGGCGCTGGGGCTTGAAACCCCGGATATGGATGCGGTCGCCGGCGTCGTCGCGCCGCCCTCCGCCAAAGCCTGGGTGCCGGTGCTGTTCGTCTCCTCGTCGATGCCGGTGACGACGCTGCGCACCTATGCGGCGCAGCTCGAGAAGGCGCGCGGCATCCTCGCTTTCCGCGGCATGCCGGGCGGTCTGACGAAGGTGGAACCGATGGCGAAGCTGTCGGCCGAAATCCTGCGGCTCGATCCCGGCTGCGAAGGTCCGGCCTGCGCCATGCGCGACGTGCAGCTCATCGTCGATCCGCTGATCTTCCGGCAGCACGGCGTCGCGCGCGTTCCCGCCCTGGCAATGGTGCCCGGCGATCCAGCGCTGCCCTATTGCGAGCGGGAGGATGACAGCCCGCGCGCCGCGCACGTTATCTATGGTGACGCCGCGCTGTCCGGTTTGCTCGAAGAATATGCCCGCCTCGGCGGCAAGGAGGAGGTGCGCGATGCTCAGGCTCGCTTACAGGGCCGCTAGATCCGGCTGGGCCGAACTTATCCAGTTGCCGCTGAAGGCTGCGGTCGCGCTCGGCAGCGCCGGCCTCGGTCAGCCGCCGCGTCCCGAACAGCTCTGGAAGGCCTATGGCATCGTCCTGCCGATCGGCCTCCTGACCTTCTGGACCTTGCCGCAGGTGACGATCGTGATGAGCCCATCGGTCGAGGCCTATCTGATCCGCAAAGCACCGGGCCCTATCGCGCGTGGCGATCTCGTCTCGTTCACACTGTCGCATCCGCTCGCCGGCCCCCGGCCGGTTACGGTCACCAAATATGCGCTCTGCCTGCCAGGCGACCGCATCTCGATGATCGAGAAACCCTCGATGACGCCGGGCAAATGGGATGGCTGGTATTATTGCAACGAGCGCCTGCTGGGCGTGAGCAAGCCCTATGGCCACAATGGGCAGGCGCTCGAACACTGGCAGCCCGACAATGGCCGGATTCTCCCCGGCACCATCTTCGTCGGCTCCTCACATGTCAGCGGGTTCGACAGCCGCTATTATGGCCCGATCGAGATCGATCGCCTGCGCCGGATGGAGAAGCTCCTGTGAAGCGGCTCGCGTTCAGCTTCGCGGCGATCGCCATGCTCGCTGCCCCGGCGGCAAACGCGCAGAACCGCGATGAGCGCCGAACAGGCTATTGGTGGTATCAGGCGCCGCCCAGGCCAACCGAAGAGTCCGACGATCCGGATGCGCTGGTCAAGCCGGCGATCCCGCCGATGGCCGAACTGGCGACCTGGACGCCGCCGAAGATCCGCAAGCTGATCGAGCAGCAGCGTGACTATGCCGCGACCGTGCTGACGATCGATGCCGTCGCCGATTTCTGGCGGTTGCAGGATTTTGCGCGGAGGAAGGCGCGCGCCTTTGCCGGTGTTACCCAGATCGCGATGCTCCAGCATCCCGAACTCGATGCCAAGTCCGCGAACCCGATGGTCGGCGAAGCGCGCGACCAGCTCTCGGCACAAAAGGATCAGGTTCGCCGCCAATATCTGCGCGGCCGAGCGGGCGAATATGCGCTGGTGATGTTCTCGCGCTCGACCTGCGGCTATTGCCGCGTGCAATGGCCGATCGTGCAGCGCTTCCAGGAGGAGATGGGCTGGCAGGTCACGTTGATGGACATCGATCGCAGGCCGGAACTGGCGCAGCGCTTCGGGGTCGAGGTGACGCCGACCACGATGATCATCCGCCGCAACAGCCAGCAGCGCATGGTGATCGCGAGCGGCGTCGAGGCCTATCCCAATCTCATCCAGATGGCCTATCAGGCGGTGCGGCTGCTCGCCGGCGACATCCGCCCCGAGCAGTTTATGACCGGTGCGGGCGAAGAGGATGGCTTCTTCGACGCGCTCGCCAATGGCCCGGTCTCCGCGACCGATCCACGCGTGCTCGGCGGCGATCTCGTCGGTGCCAGCCTGGAGCCACAGCGGTGAAAGCGGCGCCTGTCTTTATCGTCATGGCGGGCATCGCGCTGACCGCGACGGCGTCGGCGCAGCCGGTGACGCGCGACCAGGCGATGCGGGCGGCGATCCACCCGGTCGGGAGCGAGGCCGAGCTGCGCGAATGGCTCGGCCGCGTCCCTGTAACACGCGACTGGCCGCCCGATTTCGCCGAGACGATGAAGGGCCATGCGCCCGCCTATCTGGTCGAGATGAGCACCGCGCCGGGCTGCATTCCCTGCGCCGATCTCTGGACCAAGCTCGGCGGTCTCGGCCGCCGCTATGGCTGGCAGGTTCGAACGATCACCGCGCAGGAGGCGATGCTGCGCTCGGGGCGTCTGGGGCTGCCCTGGGTCGGTCATCCCGTCGCCTGGGTGCGTCCGGTCTCCGATCCGAACCGCATCATTCCGGTCGCGATCGGCACCGACCATGCGCCCAATGTCGCGCGCAATCTCTATCTCGCCGCGAAGATGCTGACCGGGGTCAAACCCGCGGTCGGCGTGCGCGGCATGTCGAAGTTCACCGGGATCGTAGGCGCGCCTGCGCGTCCCCCATCCAACCGGCGAGGCAACTGAGCATGGCGGGCCAGTTCTTCGCATTTCTTCATAAAGGAAGCCCGCCATGGCGAAATTCTCCACGCGCCTGACCCTGCTCGCCAGCACCTTCGCCATTGCGGCCACCGCTTCGCCCGCTTCCGCGCAAAGCTGGGCGGAAAGCTGGTTCGACAATGTAACCTACACCAGCCCCGGTTCCTTCGAGGACCAGACCCGCGGTTATGTCACCGCCGGTGGCATGTCGGGCCGGGTCGATGTCCATAACGACTATCTGATGAGCGTGACCTTGCCCAAGGTCCGCGCCGGCTGCGGCGGCATCGACATGTTCCTTGGCGGCATGAGCTTCCTCGACCCCGATTATCTGGTCCAGAAGCTCGAGAGCATCCTCCAAGCCGCGCCCGCCGTGGCGTTCCAGTATTTGCTGGAAACTCTCGACGAGAAGATGGGCAACATCATCTCGAAAATGGAAGCGGCGACCAACTTCCTGAACTCGATCCAGGTCAACGACTGCCGGCTCGCCAACCGCATGGTCCAGATCGCCAAGGGCGACGACAATATGTCGGGCATCATCGAGGAGATGACCGGTTACAAATCGGTGCGCGAAGGCTTCTCGAAAAGCTATCAGAACAGCCGCGAGAAGATCCAGGCGAACCAGGGCAACCCGACCGAGGATTTGCGCGACGCGCTGGAAAACTGCCCCGCCGAGGTCACGGAGATCTTCAAGACCGGCTCGCTGCTCGCCCATGCCGCCGCGCGCGTCGGCGCGTCGGACTGGGCTGGCGTCATGCGCGCCCGGGTCGGCGACGTCTATATGCGCTGGGACCCGGCCGACAAGGTGCCGCTGTTCACCGCGATACCGGCTTGCGCGCGGCAGGATACCGAGAGCGTCGATGATTTCCTGACCGGCAAGGTCCAGAAGCGCGCGATCGCGGTGCCGCCCACCGCCGCCGATTGCGCGGTCGACGGCACCGGCAAGGGCGCGCTGGTGCTGGCGCGCGCGCGAATGGACTCGATCGCGCTCAAGATCCGCACGCGCTCCGCGCTTACGGATGAGGAGAAGCAGTTCGTCGCCAATGTACGAACCTTGCCAGTCTATCGCCTGCTCGAATGGGGCGTGCGCCAGGGTGTCGTCGACAGTGTCATCGGCGACACCGACGAACTCGTCGCGCTGACGCTCGCCTATCAGATGCTCAACGATCTCACGCGCAGCATCGATTTTGCCGTGTCCAATGCCGAGCGCGGCGTGACCGCCGCGGGCGCCGGCGATGCGGGCAACGCCAAGGCCTGCCAGACCCGCATCCTCGCCAAGGGGATCGAGCAGCTCAGCGGGCTGCGCGACGAGGTGCTGCGCCAGCGCGCGCAGATGCGCCAGTCCTACATGGCTGCGCTCAGTCAGGCGAACCTCTCGGCCAACTATGCCGGCGTGGTCCGCCAGCGCGACCGCGATGCGCGCGATGCCGCCGGCGCCGCCGCCAATCGCAACCGCTGACCGGAGCCGAGCCGATGCCCCGTTTGCTTCGCAGCCTCTTTGCCCTGTTCGCTGTCTTCGCCGCCACGCCCGCGCTGGCGATCGACACGAGCTATCACACCTATGACGGATTCGCCGAAACCGTGGATGCGTTCCGGCTCGTTTCGATGATCTTCGGCGACGCGCGCTATGAGACGCTGGTGCTGATCGTCGCGGTGGTCGGGATCGCCCTGGGTGTTCTGCTCGCCAGCGTGCGAGGCCAAGGGATGGGCCTGGTCGCGTTCGGGTTCCAGATGCTGATCGGGGTCGGGCTGTTCGTCGGCATGGTCGCGACCACTGGCACGGTCCATGTCTATGACCGCGTGCGCAACGCCTATCAGCCGGTCGGTGACGTGCCCAACCTCATCGTGCTGGTCGCGGGCATGACCAATATGATGGAACGCGCGCTGGTTGAGGTGATCGACGACAACACCACCGATCCCAATGCCAAGCTGGAGTTCGGCGCGGGCGGGCATTCGTTCGACCTGTTCCTCAATGCAGCAAGCCCGCGCGGACCGATGACCGACGTGTTCCTCGATTCCACGATCAAGGACTATGTCCGCCAATGCTACCCGGTCGCGCGTGTGTCGCCGGCCTATGGTGTCGATGACGATCAGCTGTTCCGCACCACCACCGATCTGCCTGCCGCCTTCGCCGCGATGGCCGGCCCCGCGACGTTCAGCACTGTGTTCACCTCGACCGACAAAGCCGGGACTACGATGAGCTGCAACGAGGCCTGGGAGCATATCTCGACGCGCCTCTCGGAACCTGGCTTGTTCGACACCTATGTCGCGCAGGTCTGCACCCGCACCGGCTACGACATCGGTAATGCCGCGCAGCTTCAGCGCTGCCGATCCAATATCGGCGAGATGGGCCAGATGATGATGGATGCGCCGCTGACCCTCCAGCAGTTCCTCACCAACGTGCTGCTCGGCAACACGGTCGGCGACGTGCTGTTCGAGGATAGTCCGGCGACCGCCGCACGCGTGATGGCCAATCGCGCCGTTATCTCCAGCGGGCTTGCCACCATGTCGACCGCCAACGAGTGGATGCCGACGATCCGCGCGACGGTGTTCGGCATCATGCTGTTCATGATGCCGGTCGCGCTGCTGTTCATCCTGACCCCGATCAACCTGCGCGTCGCCAGCTTCGCGCTCGGCCTGTTCGTGTTCGTGGCGCTCTGGGGTGTGATCGACGCTGGCATCTATCAGCTCACCCTGGGCCGGGCGACCGACGTGCTCGCCGAGATGCGCTCGAACAATGTCGCGGCCAATGCGTGGATGTTGGCGCCATCCGCGGCAATGAAGGCGCTCGCGATATTCGGGAGCTTCCGCACGGCTGCCGCCGGGCTTGCCGGCGCTTTCGTGTTCACGGTCTTCAGGTTCAGCGGCAATGTGTTCACCGCTTTCACCAGCGGCGCGCTCGGCGTCCAGGGCCAGGGCACCGCGGCTGCCGCGCCGCTCGGCACCCGCGAGGGCTATGCCGGCGCGCTCGAAGCGCAGTCCTCGGCCTCGGGCACGATGGCGCGCGTCAGAGGCTCGTCGAGCTTCGGCGATTTCGGCGAGCGCTCGACCTTCGGCCAGAACCGGGCCTTCGGCGCCGCTAGCCGGGTGATTGGTGAGCAAGGCGGCGGCGCGGCGGGAACCGCCGCATTCTCGCTCGGCGGCCTCGACGCCGCGCGCGAGCTGGGCGGGCTATCGCCCGCGCTCACCGGGCGCAGCCTTTCCGATCCGGCGACGGTGCGCGCGATCCGGGACAATGCCACCACCTCCGCGATCCACAACTTTGCGCAACAGGATGCGCTTCGGGCACTGGGCACGGGCTATTTTGGCGAGGGCCAGTCGGGCGAGCGGGCCTTTGCCGCCTTCGCGCAGCGCATGGTGCAATGGCGCGCCTTCGGCGACCAGCGCGCCTACGACATGATGCAAACCGGCGCGCAGCGGCATTTCGAGCGCAATGGCTATGATCACAAGGATGCGGCGCTCAAGGCCTCCACCGTCATCGGCCAGGCATCGGCCGATCCGACCTTCGCCAAGCTCATCGCCAATGCCTATGACCAGGAGCAGATGCTGCGCAATGACCTGACCGGCGCGCAGGTCCAGGTCGGCGCGATGGAAGGCAGGCGTGATTTTGCGGGCGACAATGTCGCCGGGATCGAGCGCGGCAATGTCGCGACCGAACAGGCGCATCGCACCGGCAACACCGAGGGCCAGCGCAATGCCGCCGCCATGCTCGGTCTGCCGGTCCAGGAGATGGCGCGGCGTACCTCCTTCATCAACAGCCTCTCGGGCGAGGCCCGCTCGACGGCGATCTCGCAGCTCTCGCGCGCCACCGGCCGCAACGAGGCGCAAGTCCTCCGGGCCTTGGAAACCTACAATGCCGCTGTGCAGGTCGGCACCGCCGATGGCGCGACGGCTGAGGCGGGCCGTGAAGGCACCAGCGTCTATGGCCGCACGCGCGACGCTGCGGGCTACGACTTCGCCGAACGGTCGGGCAAGCTCGATGCGCAGCGCGAGGTCGGTCATGACGGCACGCGCTCGGCCGCCCGGATCGGCGAGCAGCGCCGCCAGGCCGACAATGCCGGCTTTGCCGAAGGCGCGGCGGCGGCCGGCATGTCGGTGCGGCAGGCGGCGCGGCTCGACAGCTTCATTCGCACGCTCAGCCAGGGGGTCGGCAATCAGACCGACATGGCCGAAGGCGGCGCGGCGGGCATCGCCGATCGCGCGCGCAACGAGCGCCTGGGCAGGATCGTCGAGAATGAGCGGCTCACGCGTATGCAGGGCCTTCTTGCCGAGCATGGCGTTACCATGTCCAAGCGCGAGATCGCGATGGCGCAGAATGGCGATCTCAGCCTCAACCTGACGCCCGACACTGCCGCGCAGATGTGGCGCGGCGGGCTGATCAACGAAAGCCAGCTCGGCGCGATCGCCAATGGCGGGCGGGCGCGGTTCAGCTTTGCCGAGAATGACGTGCTGGTCTCGAGTTCGGTCGGATTCCAGCAATCGGGCCGCAGCGACACCAGCACCCGGTTCGAAGCCGGAAAGCAGGCCGGCCCGGATACGATCGAGCACTTCATGGGCGGCGGCGCCGAAGGCCAGGCGATGATGCAGAACTGGCTGCGCGGCGGGTTCGAGATGGACCGGAATGGGAATTGGCGTCTGAAACCGCAGGTCGCTGATACGCTCCAGCGCGATGTGCAGTCGATCATCGGCCAGACTGGTTGGCAGCGCTCGCTCTCCCGGTCCGCCCAGGACCAAGTCAGCATGGGCACCACTGTGGGAGCGAACATCGGCGGCTCCGTCAGTTCTTCCGAATCCGAGACATCAGGCGGAACAGGCCGCGGCCGGCAAGGTCCGCAATCCTCCAAGGCGACATCTGGTCGTGTCGGCGGCCAACTAGGCTTCACGAGCAGCGACATGGGCACCACAAACGAGACCGCTAGGTCGAGCATCGACATCGTCAACTACGACGTTCGGGAAGCGATATCTCAAGCTGAACGCGCTGCTGCGAGATCGTCACGACCGGAGGAAGCATTCTCGCGCGAACTGTCTAACCGCGTCCTAGGCCCCGATGGCCTCCGCAATCGCTATCTCGGTGATGCCGATTCCGGTCGCGCGACGTTCGACATTACCGGCCCATTGACGTCGATCGAGCAGTCATCGGTGCTCAAGTCGGGGCGGTTTTCCAACGATATCGACGGAAGTCCCGGTGACGGGGATAGCAACTTCAAGAAGCGCTAGCGGTCAAAATCTGACGCTTAGTGGGACTTTTCTGCCGTTCTCAAGTCACCCGTCGAACGGCAGGGTTCGCCAATAGCCGACGTCAGTTGGTGAGGCCTGTTATAGCGACAATGTTGGACACTGCGTGATTGATGTGGCCACCCTCCTGGAGGGCACGAAGTCGCATGAACGCTTCAATGCAGGAGGGTGCCCGATGTCGATCTATGCAGGATTGGACGTAAGCGACAAGACCAAACATGTGTGCGTGGTCGACGCTGAAGGCATGATATTGCGCCGCGACATCGTGGCGAGTGATCCGGATCTTCTGGCCAAATGGCTCGAGTGGCATTGCCCTGACTTGGCCCGGGTGCTGCTGGAAACCGGCCCGTTATCGACTTTCCTCTATCATGGCCTGGCGGAGCGAGGCTTTCCGGCCCAGTGCATTTGCGCGCGCCATGCCACCCACACCGCCCGGCCGCGATGATGAAGGCTCGGACAATCAGCTACCCAAGCCGTCCGATGACCTCGAAGACAACCATTGGCCAACGGGAAAAAAGGAGTCCGATGCTCAGATCAATTAGACAACGGTCTGGAAGGTCCGCTTCGGCGGTGACGACGGATGAAGCTGTCGTTCGTACGATAGATCTCGGCGGGAGCAGCTACGTGGAACTCCGGAAAGGCGGCTGTGACCGCGTAAAGAGCAACCTCGCTCGTCGCGGTAAATCGACGGCAGTCCAGCGCGCCTTGCGGCAGCTGTGGCGGATGCAAAGCAAATCGCCCTATGGCCGGGCTGTCCCTCCTTACCGGATCGGCCAATGTGGGTGCAGTTCGTCGATCACAAAGGTGTGGCTGGCTTTGCCTTCCGGGTGCCCCTCCGCGAGATGAGGATGATCCGGTGCCAAATCGTCGTGGGCGTGCGCCACTATTTCGGGGTCTGCCACCGGCCAGATACGAAACGCAATGACCGTGCCGATCAGCGCCAGCACGGCGGATACGCCAAAGGCGATACCCATGTTGCCGATTGCGCCAGCCTGGCCGGCGAGCGGATAGGCGACCAGCCAGCAGACATGGCTCAGCGCGAACTGAGCGGCGAACAGTGCCGGGCGATCATCCTCGCCTGATGACCGGCGCAGGAGGCGGCCGCCAGGCGTGATGCTCGCCGAATAAGCGATGCCCAGCACAGCCCAGCCCGCGAGGATCACTCCCCAATCATTGGGTGAAGCATGGCCATGCCAGGCCAGGGCAAGCACAGCGAGCGCGACGGTCATCGCCGCAGCCGCCGCAAGCATCACCGTTCGATCAGGCAGCTTGTCGAGCACGCGCGGCAGCAGCAAAGCGGCCAGCATCGAACCGCCACCGAAAGCGGCGAGCGTGATCGCCACCTCCCGTTGGCCAAGTCCGAGCGCGGCCTGCACCAACACCGGCGTATTGACGATCACCATCGCACTCGTGGCGGCGGCGGCAAGCGTGACCGCCAGCAGCCCGCGCAGCCGGGGCGTCCTCAGATAAAGCCGGGCGCCGCGCGTCGTGTTGTCATAGATGCCGCCTTTGGCTTTGACGGCGGTGGAGCGGGGCAAACCCGTCGTCAGCACCAGCAGCGCCGAGCAGGCGAATCCAATCGCCGTGCCCGAGAACAACCAGTGGAAGTTCATCACCGTCAGCAGGGCTGCAGCCAGCATCGGGCTGGTCAGGCTTTCCATGTCGTAGGCGAGGCGTGAGAGTGACAGCGCCCGAGTATAGTCTTTCTCCTCGGGCAACACGTCGGGGATCGTAGCCTGAAAGGTCGGCGTGAACCCGGCCGATGCCGATTGCAGCACGAAGATCAGCACATAGACTTGCCACACCTGATCCACGAACGGCAGCGCGAGCGCGACCAGCCCGCGGATCACGTCCATCGCCACGAGGAAGCTGCGGCGCGGCAAGCGGCTCGCATAAGCCCCGACGATCGGGGCAATGCCGATATAGGCGACCATCTTGATCGCCATTGCCGTGCCGAGCACGGCGCCTGCATCGGCCCCGGCGATGTCATATGCGAGCAGGCCGAGCGCAACCGTGGCGAGGCCGGTGCCGACCAGCGCGATGATCTGCGCCAGGAAAAGGTGGCGATAGGTTCGGTTGGCCAATACAGAGAGCATCAGAACCTCGTTCGATCCTAGGGGTTTAGCGGGCTGGTCATGCCGTCAGATAGCCATGAGCGGCCATCAGGACGGCATAACGTCCGACTTTTGCGATGATGACGAGCAGGAGGAAACGCGAAAGCGGCGTGCGCAGGACGCCGGCGATCAAGGTCAACGGATCGCCAATGATCGGCAGCCATGACAACAGCAGGGAAAGCTCGCCGAACCGCCGATAGCGCCGCTCCGCCCTTAGCATTGCGGTCTTCGACACCGGAAACCAGCGCGCGTCGCGATGATGCGCCAGGAAGCGCCCCAACGCCCAATTGATCGTCGAACCCAGCACGTTGCCCAGAGATGCAACGAGAAGAAGCAAGGCCGGATCGAAACGGCCCGAGGCCAGCATCGCCAGCAATAGCAGCTCCGATTGGGCGGGCAGCAGCGTCGCGGCGACCAGCGCGGCGAGAAAGAGGCCAGGATAGCCCAGCACCATCAAATCGACGTTTGGCAGCAGAGTGCTCCCGGACATTTGACAAAGCGCCCGCCGCCCCGCCGCGTCGCACAGGTCGCGCAGCGAGGCGGGGACGATTCAGACGAGAAGTGGCATCGTCAGACAACCCGCTTGACCTCGCTATATTCGCCCTGGGTGCGAAGCGTGATCGTGACCGGAGCGCCGGACCGGTTACGCCAGAACCAGCCGTGCTTGCCGTCGAACGCCGCGACCAATTCACCTTGCTCGCCCGTCGATTCCCGGCCCTTGCCATAACCGTGGTAAGAGATGCCCGGTGCATCGGCATGCGTGTCAAAGTTGACATGCCCGCCTTCAACCGACCAGCCGAACGCGATCCGCGTGCCTTTTGCGGCTGTCAGCTTGATCTCCGCGCCTTCGTTCGGCGCCAGCGTCAGTCTGGTCGTGTCGTTGCGGCCTGCAACTATGCTCGGCGCCGCTGGTGGCGCCGATGTCGATTGCGCACCGCCATTGGCCGCCTGGACAACGAGCGCGCGCGCATTTTCCGCTCTGGCCGCAGCATCGGCGGCTGCATCGGCAGCGGCCTCCTCGGCGAGTTGCATCTTGATCTCGCCCATCTCGGTCAGGCCGAGAACCTTGCCGGCACCAGTGGGATCGACTCCATATTCGGAAGGCAGGACCACGATGGCCAGGATCGCTCCGGCAGTCGCGGCAGCGATAATCGTGGAGCGGATGAGTTGCTTTGAAGTCGGCAAATCTTCGGGGCGGGGCATCTGGGAATTGAACATTTGCATTACTCCTTGTTACGCGACCGCGAGGCCGGTGAGCTGGTAGCCGACGAGGATGAAGCCGGCGGTCATGAGAGCGACGTTGGCGACGAAGGCGTGGCGATGGAAACTGCTCGTCCGGCGCCAGAAGCCCATGAGGATCAGGATGGCGGCAAGCGCGAGAAGCTGGCCGATTTCGACGCCGATGTTGAACGCGATCAGGTTCGGCAGCAGGCCGTCCGGCGAAATCTCGAACTCAAGTATCTTGGTCGCCAGACCGAAGCCGTGGAAGAAGCCGAAGATCAGCGTCGCCCATTTCGTGTTGGGCTGGAAGCCGAACCAGCGCTGGAATGCGCCCAGGTTGTCGAGCGCCTTGTAAACCACCGAAAGGCCGATGATCGCGTCGATGACATAGGCGTTGGCGCTGATGCCGGTGAGGACGCCGAAAAGCATCGTCGTTGAATGGCCGATCGCGAACAGCGTCACATAAAGGCCGATGTCCTTCATCCGGTAGAGGAAGAAGATCACGCCGAACAGGAACAGAAGATGGTCGTATCCCGTGACCATGTGCTTGGCACCCAGATAGACGAAGGGCATGAACAGGACGCCGCTGCTTTCCTGAATATAGCCCTGATCGCCTTCCGCCACGCCATGCGCAAAGGCGTCGAAACCGAAGCAGAATGTCAGCGCGATAAGGCCGAGCGCAAGACTCAACCTGTTTCGCAAGGCGTTCCCGAAAATGGTTGCGTAGAAACTCATGAAAATGTCCTTTCCGGTCTCCCACGCGCCGGGGGGCGACGCGTGGGAGTAGCGGTCGCTCAGGCTTGCGCCGGAGCCGTATCGGGGGATGGGTGTTCGTCTTCCGGGCGCGCTTCGCGACCGTGGACGAGGCGATAGAGCGCGGGCAGGACAAGGAGCGTCAGCAGCGTCGAGGAGATGATGCCGCCGATCACCACTGTCGCCAGCGGCCTTTGGACCTCCGCGCCCGCGCCGACGTTGAACGCCATCGGCACGAAGCCGAGGCTTGCCACCAGCGCCGTCATCAGCACCGGTCGCAGCCTTGTCAGCGCGCCTTCGCGGATCGAGTCCTCAAGACCGCTGCCGGTGGCGCGGAGTTGGCGGATGAAGCTCAGCATCACCACGCCGTTCAGCACCGCCACGCCCGACAATGCGATGAACCCGACGCCTGCCGAGATCGACAGCGGCATTCCCCGGATCAACAGCGCCGCCACGCCGCCGGTCAGCGCCAGCGGCACGCCCGAAAAGACGATGGCGGAGTCCCTGGCGGATCGGAACAGCCCGTAGAGCAGCCCGAAGATCAGCAGCAGCGCGGCGGGCACGACCAGGCGCAGCCGTTCGGCCGCCGAGATCAATTGCTCGAACGTGCCGCCATAGCTCACCCAATAGCCGGACGGGACTTCAACCTCCGCATCGACCTTCTGCCGCAGTTCCTCGATGAAGGAACCGAGATCGCGGCCTCGGACATTGGAAGTCACGACCACGCGCCGCTTGCCGTCCTCGCGGCTGATCTGGTTCGGGCCGATCACCACCTCGACCTTGGCCACATCGGCAAGCGGCACGAATCCGCGCGGATCGGCGCCATCGCCTGACAGCGGAATCCGCAACCTGCCGATCTCGTCGGCCTTGCTCCTGATGTCCTCGGGCAATCGCACGATCACCGCAAAGCGACGATCGCCCTCGAATATCCGGCCGGCTTCCCGGCCGCCGATCGAGACGGCCACTACATCCTGAATGTCGCCGATGTTGAGACCAAGCCGCGCCAGCGCGGGCCGGTCGGGCGTGATCTGGAGGACAGGCAGGCCCGTCACCTGTTCGACGCTCACATCCTGAGCGCCCTCGATCCCGCTCACCACGCCTTCGATCGACTGGCCGATCTCCAGAAGCCGGTCGAGATCATCGCCGAACACCTTGATCGCCACATCGGCCCGAACGCCCGACAGCAGCTCGTTGAACCGCATCTGGATGGGCTGGGTGAACTCATAATTATTGCCGGGGATGGCGGCGGCCGCTTCCTGCATCTCGCGGACCAGCTCCGCGCGGGGTTTGCGCGGGTCCGGCCATTCGCTGCGATCCTTGAGCATGATGAAGGTGTCGGCGACCGAAGGTGGCATCGGGTCGGTAGCCACCTCTGCGGTGCCGATCTTGGCGACGATCCGTTCGACCTCGGGGAACCGCTTCAATCGCGCTTCGAGCGTTGTCTGCATCTGGATCGCCTGGCTGAGGCTGGTGCCGGGGATGCGCAGCGCATGAAGCGCGATGTCGCCCTCATCGAGATTGGGAACGAACTCCGATCCCATGCGCGTCGCGGCAAAGCCTGCGATGGCGACCAGCGCCACCGCACCCGCGATGAATACGACCCGCAGCCGCAAGGCGGCATCGAGCGCGGGCGCATAGAGTTTGCGCGCCCAGACCATGAGGCGGCTTTCCTTCTCCTCGACCTTGCCGGTGACGAACAGCGCCACCGCCGCCGGCACGAAGCTCAAGGACAGGATCAGCGCGAAGGTGAGCGCCATGACGACGGTGATCGCCATCGGGTGGAACATCTTCCCTTCGACGCCGGTGAGCGCGAAGATCGGCACATAGACCAGCGCGATGATGAGCATCCCGAACAGGGACGGCCGAATGACCTCGGACGTGGCCGACGCCGTGAGAGCGAAGCGTTCCTCGCGTTCGAGGAGGCGCCCTAGCCGGTGCTGCGCCTCGCCGAATCGGCGCAGGCAGTTCTCGACGATGATGACCGCCCCATCGACGATGAGGCCAAAGTCGAGCGCGCCCAGGCTCATGAGGTTGCCCGAGACGCCTGCGCGGAGCATTCCGGTGATCGTCATCAGCATGGTGATCGGGATGACCGCCGCCGTGATGAGCGCCGCGCGGATATTGCCCAGCAGCAGGAACAGCACGACGATGACGAGCAGCGCGCCTTCAAGCAGGTTCTTCTCGACAGTCCAGACCGCCCGTTCGACAAGATCGGTGCGGTCATAGATCGCCACGGCCTTCACACCCGCCGGGAGTGCCTTGGCCGCTTCCTCAAGCCGCGCGGCTGCCGCGCGCGCGACGATACGGCTGTTCTCGCCGGCCAGCATGAACACGGTGCCCAGCACCACTTCCTGCCCGTTTTCAGTCGCAGCCCCGGTCCGCAACTCCTCGCCCATCCCGACGTCGGCCACATCGGCGATGCGGATCGGCACACCGCCGCGATTGGTGACAATGATCGACTTGAGATCGTCGATGCCCGAAGCCTGACCTGGCACGCGAACCAGATATTGCTCGCCATAGCGCTCGACATAGCCGGCACCGACATTGGCATTGTTGCGGCCGAGCGCCTCGACCACATCATTGAGCGTCAGGCCATAGGCCGAAAGCCGGTCGGGCAGCGGCGTCACATGATATTGCCGCTCATAGCCGCCGATACTGTTGACCTCGGTGACGCCTGGCGTGTTGCGGAGTTGCGGCCGGATCACCCAATCTTGAAGCGTGCGCAAATCCTCTGGCGTGTAACGGCTGCCATCGGACTTGCGGGCGTTCGGCTCCGCTTCCAGCGTATACATGAAGATTTCGCCCAGCCCGGTCGCGATCGGCCCCATTTCCGGGATGACGCTTTCGGGAAGCTGGTCGCGCGCAGTCTGGAGTCGTTCGTTGATGAGCTGGCGCGCGAAATAGATATTGGTGCCATCCTCGAACACCGCAGTTACCTGGGAAAGTCCGTAGCGTGACACCGAGCGGGTATATTGGAGACCCGGCAGGCCGGCGATCGCCGTCTCGACCGGAAAGGTTACGCGCTGCTCTGCTTCGAGCGGCGAGAATCCGGCCGCCTCGCTGTTGATCTGAACCTGGACGTTGGTGATGTCGGGTGTGGCGTCGATCGGCAGCCGCTGGAAGGCCCAGACGCCGATCCCGCACAGTAGCACGACGATGGCGAGCACCGCCCAGCGGAAGCGGATCGCATTGGAGATGAGGCGTTCGAGAAGCTCGGAACGCACAGGCGTTTCGTTCTCAATGGTCATGGCTGGCCCCCGACTTGTCGATGTCGGCACGGATCAGGAAAGCGCCGTCGGTTACATATTCGGTGCCCGGCTCAAGGCCGCCCAGCACCTCGGTCCATTCGGGCGTGCGCCGCCCGATCTCCAGCATTCGCACTTCATAGGTGTTGCCGACCTTGGCATAGACCACCTCGAAATCGCGGAAGCGCTGGATAGCCTTCGTCCGAACCGCGAGGGGCACTTGCGCCTCGGCAACGGCAAACGATCCCTCGACCCCCATTCCAGGCCGGAAACCGCGACTGAGGGACGCCGGCACTTCGACATGCGCCATAACCGTCTGGCTCGCCGCGTCGGCCGTTGGCAGCACCGCTTCCACCCTGCTTTGAAAGCTGTTGTCGCCGGCGAGGTTGCGCACGCGCACGCTTTGTCCGACGCGGATGCGTTCCGCATCGCGCGGATAGACGAAGAACTCGGCGTGAAGTTTTGTGGGATCGGCGATCACGAATATGGCGCGGTCGCCGGTGGTATCGCCGACATTCGCGTTCTTCTCAACGATGACGCCGCTGATCGGAGCGGACACTGTGTAGGTTTGCAGCGAATGGCTGGATTCAACCCGGAACAAGGTTTGTCCGCGTTGGATCGGCTGTCCCAACTGGCCCGACATCGACACGATTTGTCCGGGCAGGCGCGCGCGCACCTCGGCGCGACCTTCCGGCGTGGTTTCGATCCTGCCGGCCATGTCGATCAGCTCGGCAACGGTCGCCGGCCCAGCACGTTCGGAGCGAACACCGCCAGCCTGAGCGGCTTGCGCCGATATGGTGGTTCGACCCTCATAGGAAGCATAGGACCAGTTATGTGTTCGCCCGCCTTCGGCAGCGCGCACCTTCACATCGAAGGAGTGTGGTTCGGTGACGACGCCATTGCCGCGCAGGAAATCTTCCTGCGGCCGGAAAGCGAAACGGTCCACGTTGCCGCCAAGACGCTTCTGCTCGATCGTGAGGCGGACGTCGCCGGGGGCAAGCGGCTTGCCGTCCCGATAGGGATAGATTCGATACTCCGGCTCGACACCATCCTCGAAGATAGTGACCTCGACCGCAAAATCGCCATCGCGCAGCATTCGCCCGCGATGCGGCCCGCGTTCATAATCGTCGGCAGCAGCGGCCGCAGCCTTGGGTTCGGCGGCCTCGTTGGTGGTATTGGATTCGCCGCATCCGGCGAGCAGGGAAAGCGCGAGCAGCGAGCTTGCGAAAAGGAAGGATCGTTTCATCAGCGGTTCTCCGCATTGGAAAGCAGGGAAGCATGGCGGCCGGTCAGCCGGTCGAGGCGAGCACCCGCGAGATGGAAGCTGCGCAGCAGCTCAACACGGCGAGCGCGCGCGTCGAACAGCGCCTGTTGGGCCTGGTTCACTTCGAGAAAGGTGAAGGCGGTGCCGCCACGCGCGAAGCCGTCACGAACGAGCGTCACCGCACGCTGAGCGCTTGGCAGCACCTCTCGATCTATTCGGGTGATCTCGGCAACGATCGTGGCCCGCTCGGCAACGAGGCGGTTGACCTCTCGTTCGATCTGGACGCGCGTGACGGCGATCTCTGCTTCGGCGGCCTGGGCTTCGGCGTTGGCACGCAGGACATTGCCGCGATTGGCCGTGCGGCTACCCAGCGGAATAGATCCGCCGATCATGATTGCGACATCGTTGCCCTGGCCAAAATGGCGAACGCCAACGCGGGCAGTCGGATCACTGACATTACCAGTTTCAGCAAGCCGGGTCCGTGCTCCGGCGGCGTCCCGCTCGGCGCTGAGCAGTGCGAGGTCAGGGCTGTTGTCGGCATCCGCTGGCGTCGCCGCGAACGTGGCGAAAGCTGCGCCGTCGAGGCTGTAGTCGGCGGTTCCTCCCCAATATGAGGCCAACGCGGCGCGGGCAATGCGTGCCCTTTCGCGCGCTTGATCGAGAGCGATCCGTGCTTGCGCCACGGCTGTCCGTGCGCGTTCACCGGAAAACAACGGATCGAGCGCGCGCCCGACGCGGCGGCCTACCTCCGTTTCAACACGCAGGGCTGCGGCGTGTCGTTGCTCCGCGATGGAGATTTGGGCTTCCGCGACCTGGGCTTCGACCCATGTGGCCTGGACCTGTGCCAGCAGGTCCAGCATCCGCAGGCGGTTGCGTGTCGAAGCGACACCGATTTCCGAGCGGGCTGCGCCGATGCGGGCTTCCCGCTTGCCCCCCCGTTCCCAGGTCCGCTCATACCATGCGGTCGTCTGTGACCGTTCGATAGGCGAATAGGGGCCAGTGCCCGCGAAATCCTCTACATCGACGCCGATGACATCGCGCGGCCGCACATCGGCCTGCGTAACAGCGGCCTCAGCCGCCTGGAGCCGGGCAGCATTTGCCGCCACGGTTGGATCGCCAATGGCGACTCTCGACAGAGCGTCGGATAGACTGAGTTCCTGCGCCGCTCCGATGGACGGAACGGACAGGGCCGCGAACGCCGCGCTTATCGCAAGCGCGCGCCGCAAACGCGCCGACGGGCGCGCAGCAATAACTGAAAACATGACAAATCGGCCTCACGAGCAGGCGTGGCGAAAGCCGCGCCTCACGTGACGCGGCGGTTCTAGGTGCGATTTGCGATGTTTTTAGGTGGTCGTTCAGGCCCGTGAATGAGGACCCCAGCCAATCGGTCGTCAGCTACGGGAGGCTGAGATAATGATGCCTGGAAAAGCCCAGCGTCACCCTGCGATCCAAGAGCCGGCAACGACGATCCCGCATCACCATGATGGTGATGTCCAGCACCGGACTGATGATTGGGCACGCTGCCGCTATCATCGGGGTTCGTAGTATCCGAATGCCCGTCACCATCATCGCCCATGTCGGAGGCGATAATGCTGAGCGGCAGATGTTCGTGATCGGCGCTCACACCAGTTTGATGTTGAAAGCGATCGACGGTGCTGGCCATGCTCGCACCCGCAAAGACGAGCGTCAGCGCGATGCAAAGCATCGAGCAGAGCCGAAATGGCGGAAATTGAATCAGGCGAACCACAAGCATCCTGCTACAGAGTTAGCCGGAAGCGCGCAAGCATCGCGCATCGTATTGTTTACACTGAGCGAGCCGATCAAGCCTCTCGCAGCCGGGGCGATCCGGCGAGTGGGCGCTACGGCATGTTCTTTTGCGATTGACTCGATCTGGCATCGACGATCTATTGCCAGACATGGGGAACGCGATCTCCCCACGAGGCGACAGGCTGAAGAATCGCGTCCTGCTTCTTGGAAGGACGCATCATGCCTGTTTTGAATACGATCTCTTCGGATAAGTTCGTTCGCCTGATCGGTATACCGACCGGACCAGTACTCGTTGATGTCCGGCCGGATGACGCGTTCGCGGCCGAACCGCTTCTTGTTCCCGGAACATTGCGGCGATCCGCAACCGACGTCGCAACGTGGGCGGCGGCGTTTCGCGGTCGCTCTGCCGTGATCGCCTGTCGTGATGGTGGTTCGCTCAGCCAGGGCGTCGCAGCGCGCCTGCGCCATGAGGGGGTTTCGGCGGAGGCGCTCGAAGACGGCGTTGCCGGTTGGGCTGCTGCCGGCCTGCCGATGGTGCCGGAAACCGTCCTGCCTCCGCGTGACACGGAAGGCCGCACGATCTGGGTGACGCGTGGTCGGCCAAAAGTGGACCGGATCGCCTGCCCCTGGCTGATCCGCCGCTTCGCCGATCCGCGGGCCATCTTCCTGTTCGTCCCACCCTCTGAAGTCGAAGGCGTCGCCGAACGCTTCGCCGCTGCGCCCTTCGATATCGAAGGCGAAAATATCCTCTGGAGCCATCGCGGCGACGCCTGCACCTTCGACGTGATGGTCGAGGCGTTCGGCCTTGGCGGCTATGGGCCGCTAACACGCCTCGCGCCGATCGTGCGCGGGGCCGATACGGGTCGCCCCGATCTCGTGCCGGAAGCGGCGGGCCTACTGGCCGCATCGCTCGGCCTGTCGCGCATGTTCGCAGACGATCAGGAACAGCTCGAAGCCGGGATGCTGCTCTATGATGCCTTTTTCCGCTGGTGCCGCGATGCGACCGACGAGACCCACAACTGGGTCTCTCACCAGCCCGCCAAGGCGCGCGCCAAAGGCAAGGTGCGGCCATGAGCGGCGCGGTGACGGAAATGACCGCAAGTGTCGCGGCTCCACCGAAGAATCATGGCATCCCCTTCAGTGAGGCGGTCCGCGTCTGGGCACGCATCGCAGCACTGAGCTTCGGCGGACCTGTCGGCCAGATCGCGGTGATGCACCGCATTCTGGTCGAAGAGAAGCGCTGGATCGGCGAGGAACGGTTCCTGCACGCCCTTAACTATTGCATGTTGCTGCCCGGCCCCGAGGCGCAGCAGCTTGCAGCCTATATCGGCTGGCTTCTCCACAAGACGAAGGGTGGCCTCGTCGCGGGAGCCCTGTTCGTGCTCCCCGGCTTTCTCTCCATTCTGGCTCTCAGTTATCTTTACGTCCTGCTTGGTCACGCGCCGGTCATCGCTGGCCTGTTCTTTGGCCTCAAGGCAGCGGTCCTGGCGGTTGTGATTCAGGCCGTGGTGCGTGTGGGATCACGCGCGCTGAAGAACAGCGTGATGCGTGGTATCGCGGCGGCAGCGTTCATTGCGATCTTCTTCTTCGACGCGCCGTTTCCACTCATCATCCTCACCGCCGGCATCATCGGCTATATCGGCGGACGCAGTGGGATCGCGGCGTTCAAGGGCGGTGGCGGGCACGGCCCGGCTGGCGGCGACGTGATCCACGACCGGGATACCGCGCTCGGTGAAGGTCTGCCCGATCATGCCCGCCCCAATCTGGTCTGGTCGCTCAAGATATCAGCTGTGTTTCTGTTCCTCTGGCTGGCGCCGGTCGTGGCCCTGCTGGCGCTGCTCGGTCCCGACAATGTGTTCACGCATATCGCGACCTTCTTCAGCCAGATGGCGGTCGTGACCTTCGGCGGGGCCTATGCCGTCCTCGCCTATGTCGCGCAGCAGGCGGTCAATACCTACGGCTGGCTGAGGCCGGGCGAAATGCTCGATGGCCTGGGCCTTGCCGAGACGACGCCGGGGCCGCTCATCATGGTGACGCAGTTCGTCGGTTTCCTGGCTGCATTCCGGCAGGCGACCGGGCTGCCGCCGCTGGTCGCCGCAACCCTCGGCGCGGTTCTCACGACCTGGGTGACGTTCATGCCCTGCTTCCTGTGGATTTTCGCCGGTGCGCCTTTTGTGGAGCGGCTGCGCGGCAACCGGGCGCTGTCGGCCGCTCTCGGCGCGATCACCGCGGCGGTTGTCGGCGTGATCCTCAATCTTGCACTATGGTTCGCGATTCACACGCTGTTTCGTGATGTGCGCGAGATCCGGTTTGCCGGACTCGTCTTCGAGGCACCGATGGTGGCCTCTCTCTACATTCCAGCGCTGATATTGGCGGCGGCCGCCGCGATCGCTGTGTTCCGTTTCAAGGCCGGCATGATTCCGACGCTGGCGGCCACGTCGGCAGCCGGCGTCCTGCTCTATCTGTCCGGGGTAATCGGCTGAAGTTCTGTCGAAAGGAGATCGATATGAAGGGTTTTGTTGTATTCGGCCTCGCCGGGATTCTCGGCATGGTCTCGCCCGTTCAGGCGGCGGAGCCTTGGGAACAAACGGTCAGCACTGTGATCGGCAAGACCGGCACTGAAATGTCCGGAGGGGTCTATCGCATTGGCTTGCCGCGTAGCGATCTTAAAGTGACGCTGGACGGCGTGATGCTGAAGCCAGCGCTCGCGCTCGGCTCGTGGCTCGCCTTTGTTGGACATGGCCAGAATCAGGTGATGGTCATGGGAGACCTGGTGCTTACCGATACCGAGGTTAATCCCATAATGGCGAAGCTGATTGCCGGCGGGATCGAGATCACCGCGCTCCACAATCATCTTCTGCGAAACACACCGCACACCATGTATATGCATATCGCCGGGCACGGTGATCCGGCCCAGTTGGCCAAGACAGTGCATGATGCGCTGGCACTGAGCGGAACGCCGCTTTCGGTAGCGCCAGCAGCCAACCCGGCAGCGCCGGAGACACTTGATCTCGACACAGCCGCGCTTGACCGCCTCCTTGGCCACAAGGGCAAGGTCGGGGGCGGCGTTTATGCCTTTGGCATCCCCCGCGCCGAGACACCACGCGATGGCGGCATGGCGCTGCCACCAGCGATGGGGGCGGCGATCGCGATCAACTTCCAACCGACCGGCAGAGGCAAGGCGGCGATCACCGGCGATTTCGTGCTTACGGCCGCCGAAGTGAACCCGGTTCTCAAGACACTGCGCGAGAACGGCATCGAGGTGACGGCTCTGCATAACCATATGCTCGATGATGAGCCGCGCCTGTTCTTCATGCATTTCTGGGCCAATGACGATGCGCAGAAGCTCGCCCGTGGATTGGCGGCGGCGCTCGACCATGTGGCGGCCGCAACCAATTGAGCGGATGACGATGCGATGGAACTGCCCGGCCATCCCGAAGGGTTTTGGCTGTCCGGCGCGCGCGCGCCTATGTCAACGTGCCTGATGACGGTTTGGTTACGACAGATGCGCGGACATCTTTCTCGCCGCACTCGCTTTTGGCCGCCATCTTCACCTTCCGGATCAAGGAGGCCCGGTTCTAGTCGATGAATGGGTTTCGACCGTCGGCCTGTATCAGCGCGAGTACGCACTCATTCGCTGCGTCGAACGAAGGCGTCGCTCATCTACAAGGCCCAGGGAATCTACGAGCTGTGCAGAGACTCCTCTGCCATACCAACATCGAAAATACGGTGCGCTATCTCGGCGTCGACATCGACGACGCATTGACCTTGTCCGAGAAATCCGAAATTTAAGCCGTCACTGCTTCTTGATCTGTTCGGGGAGTCGGTACGGGCACGTGAACCAACGGCAGCTATCAAGGGTGCGATCTCAGTCCTAGAACGCCCGCAATGGCGAAGGATTTCGGGCGCTTGCGTACGAAATCCTAACATGGAGGAACCCGCGGGCCGGCGAGCGCTGGGCTATGGGGATTTGTGCTGAGCGGTGATCTGGCTAGCGGCAGACGCAGGTGTCTGAGCAGCTCGCATCCGGCTGAGGTAGTGCCGTTCGGATGAAGCAGATCGACAGCTTACACTGCCTGATCGCGTCCATGCCGGGTAGATTGCAGTGCAAAGAATGCCAGGCGCAGGCCGGGCCAGTGGCCGGACCTGGGCGAGCACGGCCAGCGTGAGTAATGGGCCATGCCGGATCATGGCGCGGGTATCCGGGCGAGCGCGGCGTGAAGGGTTGGTAGACATGGCAAGTTCCTCTCGTTGAAGGGACTTGCATGGTCAGACGGCAGCCTCTCCCCGCCCAAAGCCTATAATTATCACGCTACCTCACACCCACGCGCCCCTCCCGCGGAGCGGGTTCGTCCTTGTCGGCGTTCTGCCCCGACGCTCAGAGGCATGCCAACGACAGGTCTCGGCGTGAGCGGACATTCAAGCGTCCGCTGCCGAATGTCGTGACTTGGGTCGACAGCTGCCATCGGGCGTCGGACTGACCGGCACCACAGAACGACAAACAGTATTAGCGGGTCGTCAAGATGGGCGCTAGTCGACAAGCTTTGACCACTAGGCCCGGTCCGGATGCTGAAAGCTGAGTGGATTTCCAATGTATAGTCCACCCGACCGAGGATCGTAGATGTCGGTCGTCGCGTTGAGATCCTCGAACGCGCGAAGATACTCCTCCTCGGCCGCCGCGATCTCAGTTCCATCGGCCGACATATCGGTCCCGATTACAACAAACCCATCGATCCAGTGCCGGGCGAAGCCTACCCCTAGAACGAGCAAGGCCGTCATCGGAAAGAACAGGACGTTGAAGAAGCCGGCCAGCGCACCGTCATAGAAATGGGCAAGCGGCTCGCTTGCACTGGCGGCCGCCATCCCGAGCCACCAAACTGGAATGGCGCTCCACCAGAGCTTCGCATACCACCGGCGCCAGAGCCAATCCGACGCACCAGGCCGCGGCACAGCGTTAGTGGATCGAAGAATTGGTAAACTATCCTGCTCGCTATTCATGACGCTATTCCTAACGCCAAAACATACCATTATTATACTGATCTGACAATCCTGGATTTGTTACTTTATTTATTGAATTCAAATATTTAATTGAAATCTAACCGTCGGATTTCCTTTTCCAGGAAAGATCGTTCTTCGGCAGACGTTCATGATCGTCGATTACACGAACAAAGTGCGGCTTAGCATCTTCCCAGGTCCAGAAAACGAGGTTCCGATCCTCAGGTGTTGCGCGACTGGCGAAACTCGGCACGATCACGCCAGCTATGCCTGCATTCATCAAGCACTGCGCGATCCCCCACGTCGGCGGTTCGCTGCCTTGGTCCGCCAAGTCCTCCCATGCGCAGCCAAGATCATCGAGCGAAAAGCCCGCCGCCTCCCGAATGCCGGGTGAGGATAAATCCAGAACGTCGGCGCAATTCACCTTGTAGGCACAGATCGTCAGCGGCTGAGCCTTAAAGGCGAACCCGTGCTGCGCTTCGAGCCAGGCCGTTTCGACGCGAAGCGAGGTATAAAGCGTCGGTATTCCGGGCCGATTGAACCTCCCGCCATGTTGGCTGGCGCCGATACCGGAAGCAGGTTCAAACGCCCATCGGGGATGATGCGCCCGATAGACGATGCCCTCGAATGGAGCCGTCGGCAGGCTCAAGCGTAGCCGCCCTCCGCGATACGGCTGAGATAGCGCTTCACTGCCTCGCCGCGTCCCGCGCTCACCAGGTCTTCGGCAGTCTGGTCACCGAAGGACGGGATCGACTGCGAGCGATACCACGCAAAGGCCGCAAGTTCAGACCCCGCCCAGGGGAGCACTCTGTTTATGATCTCGATCATGTCACGAAGCCGCCGCTGTGTCGCGACAGATGCGATGCGATCGCGCTTCGACACCGACTCGCGGGACAGACCGAGCGCTGCCGCGAGTTCGGCCTTGGTGATTTTGAGCCGGCCGGACAGTAGGTCCGGTGACACCGGCCCTTCTTGGCCCACCACATCCGTTAAAAATACTGAAGTCATGATATGTCTCATCAATTGCCTGTCTTTTGGGGCAATATACGCGCGACGTTCATCCGTATCAAGTGACGTTGTCGATCTGGTACAAACGCCGTCACGCCAGATTGAGCCCTTCCACGGGGGATCCCTATTCGAGGACCTTCTGTTCCAACCAGGCAACGAAGCTGCCGTCCGCCCATATCGTCGGCGTAACGTCAAATCCGGTTTCCGCGTTCCGCTCCCCACCGTCCTCGGCGCGCACCGAAAGCCGCAATCTCCGGATCAACTCGTCCTCATGAGAAACGGTCAGTTCGATCGTCGCGCCATCGCTTCGATGCCGCTCCCCGACGATTCGATCGCGCAGTCGACGCCCTGTGCATCGAGCGCGACCTGAAGCTGCTCGAGCGCGCGCAGCACGTCGCGCTCAAGTTCGGACGCAACCGGCACGAAGCGGCGACCATGAAAGACGGGCTGCGCGTAGCCGCTGAGTGCTTCCACCTTCGCGTTTGAGGCCAGCCGGCAGACAATCAGGGCTACAAAGGGTCCGGGCACCCCCTCGGGGGCTTCCAGGGAGCGCGCCACGCGGAACGGCATCATGTTCGGGCCGTAGAGCAAGGGCGACGCGACATCAGTCCCATAGAGAGTCAGGAAGCCGTCCACCCTTTCGACCGAGCGATGGGCGCTGCCCCGCAGCCGAGCCGCGACCTCGCCCCGCCGGAACAGCTCGCCATGCGTCCAGAAATGATCGGCGAGCAGAACGCCCGGTGCGACGTCGAACGTGTGCGCCGCCTGATTGAGCCGCCCGAACTCATCGACGACCGAAGGGTCGTCCGGCGCTTTGGCCGGCGCGTCGATGATGTTGCAGCGCGCTGCCTTGAGGAGGATGCCCAGAAGCGACGGCAGATTGGCTCCATGGCGATCGCGCTCCTCGCCCGGAAAGGGCGGTAGGTCGTCATCGGACGCCAACCTGAACAAGGGTCGTTCGGACATCGTCTCCATTTCGCCAACCAGACCGGACTGCAATCGGACAAGCCAAGCCTATAGTGAAAATGTGTCAGCCATATTCCCGCTATCTGGCGCCAAAACGCTCCCGCATATGTCCCGCAACAAGAAGCGCGTAGCGCCGCTGCCGCCACGGTGTCGGGCTGTGATAGACACCGACCGCTTTCCAATAGTCGCCGGTCTGCTCCAGCGCCGCGAGGAAGATCCAGCGCGCTGCCTCTGCGTTGAAACAGGGGTCGTAGCGCAGCCAGTGACGAATATGGGCTTTCTCGCGGCCAAGCATGCGGGCGAAGCGCGGCACCCACCAGCTATTGATCTGCAACGGTCCAAGGTCATGCGTGCCGTTGGTGTTGGCGATCTCGGCACCCAGCCAGCCCGCCTCCTGGTCGCGCAGGCCCCATAAGGTCTGTTCGAGCCAGGGTCGCCCGCGTGCTGCCGCCTTGATGCACCGTGCGATTCGAAGGTCGTCGGCGGGGGACGATTTCGCCGCCGCACCATGCGGTGCGATGGTCAGCGCGACGACGATCGCCGCGATCGTCACGCCAAGGCGCGCGCGGTTGAACAAGCCGTCCATCACGCCGACCTTCCGCGATTGCGATCTGTCGGCGCGCCAAGGTGGTGCGGTCGGGCCGCCGCCGAGCCGCTCCCGCCCGGTAGAGCGAACGGAGCGCCGGTAAGCAGCGCCAGGAGCCGCTGACCGGAGATGATCTCGATCTCGGAAGCCCCGGCGATGGCGTCGCGGCTCTCCCCGCCCGTGCGTCCCGTATGGATGAACAGACCAGTCTGGCCGCACCGCGAGCAAAGCGCAGCGAACTCTCGGACATGCTCAGGCCGAATCGCGCTCGCATAGCGTTTCGCCTGGACGAGCCAGGTTCGGCCGGAGATGACCACCTGTCCGTCGAGGCCGCCATCGCCGGTATAGCGATGATTGCGGATCACGCGGAACCCACGCCGCTCGAACGCCTCCAGCAGCAATTCCTCGAAGGCAAGCGCATCCATCGCGCGCAGGCGTGAAAAATGCAGAACGGCGGGCTGGTGGCGATCGCGTCCGCAGAGCTGCTCGGCCATAACCCTCGCCTGACGGCGCCGCCAGCGATGCCGTACCGGCACGCGGTAGCGCCGGAAAAGGAAAATGAGCGTCAAGGCGGCAAGCAGGGTCAGAACTAGCAGGGGCATCGCATGTCCTATCGGTCGTGCCCGCCATGATCGGAATGACCATGATCGGGCTGTGGCTGTTGGATTTGGGGAGTTGAATCGGTCCGCTCCGCACCGTCGGACTGCGACGGCCCGCTTGCCTGGTCACGTGCGAGGGTTCCGCGCAGGAAGCGATCGAGCGCGGTCACACCCTCATGGGCACGATTGGCGAGAATTTCGCCGATGCCGCTCGGCTCGCGGCTTGCGCGTTCGCGGGCCTGACGCTCGCGCTCTTCCGTCTCCGAATGTCGGGCGCCGCGTTCACCGGCGTTGCTTCGCCGCGCTTCGTCAAGACGATCCTTGTGGCGAGTGCCCCGCACGCGATGGCTGTCGGCACGCAGGCGCCCGAGGCCTTCGATCGATGATGTCTTCTCGCCGGACCGCGAGGCCAGTTTCGCAGCGAGCCGCTCCTGGCTCTCGGTCCAGAGTTTCACGCCATACTGGGCGCGGGTAATGGCGGTGTAGTAGTTCTGTCCGTTGACCAGTCCGGATTCGACAGGCGCTAGAACATAGACGCGGCTATAGGTCTTGGATTGGGCGGAATAGACCGTCTCCGCATAACCATGATCCCAGGTCTTGTTGTTGCCTAGGTCAACAGTCTCGACGCGCTTGTCGCGATCCCATCGGATCGTCGCCACCATACCGTCGAGTTTCTGGACCGTTCCACGCTCGGCGTTCTTGAGGCCAAGATCCTTGTTGACCAAGCGCCATTGGATGCGATCGCCCTCGGCAAGGTCGCGCTGTTCCGCCATGAACACATTGACTTGGCCGGCTTTGCCGAGGCGCGGATTCCAGGCGATGGTCCGTCCGTTCTGGTCGATCAGGCGAACGACCTGGCGGCCCTTGCTGTCTCGGCCGGTCCCGACCACGCGATATTCAGTATCGCGGGCGATCCCCAGGCCGGCATTGTCGCGGCTGAACATGACGACCTGTCCGCCCGAATAGAAGCGCGCGAAATGCTTCTCCTGATCCGACATGCCGGAGGGCGTCAGCACTTCCAGCCGCCGGTCTTCCGCCGCGACCGCCCCCTCGCGCTTCAGAACCTCGCGGATCTGGCTGTTGACGATGAGGCGGGTGGCATTGTCGAGCACGAGAATGTTGGTGGCGGCGCGCCCTGAAGGTTTGAGCCGAGTCCAGGCGGCGACCATATCCTTCGCCAGATCCTCGCTGGTCGTCGCGGTGGTGACGCGATCGAGCGCGCCGAGCGAAGCGGCGTAGTCGCCCTTGCGCGCTAGCGAGACGGCATCCTTCATCGCGTCGGTTTCCTGACGCCTTGACTCGTTGAGCAGGTTGGTCGGCATCCCAAGCTTCTGGAGGAGCCAGAAGGCCTTGCCTTGTTCGATCGCGCCGGTCTGCTTCGTGTCGCCGATAAGGACCAACAGCGCACCAGTGTGGCGGCTGATCTCAAGCATGCGCATCGCCTGGCGGTTGCCGAGCTGCCCGGCTTCGTCGAGAACGAGGATATGCCGATCGGTGATGTCGCAGCCGCCCGTCGCGAGCAGCTCCGCGACTGTTCGGGATTCGATACCTGCCTTTGCGCCGAGATCGGCTGCCGCCGACGATGTCGGCGCGAGCGCGATGACCTCCCGGTCTGGCCGCACAGCTCGAACCAACGCTCCTACCAGCGTGGATTTGCCGGACCCCGCGACACCCTGGATAGCTACCAACCGGTCCGTCCCCAGCGCGATCCCGTGCAGGGCGACGCTTTGCGCCTCGGTCAGCCCGGCGGCGCGCGCGGCGCCAACCATTCGTTCCGGCGTGGCTGCAGGCGCTGCATCCCCCATGGCGAGCGACAAATGTTCGGACAGCGCCAGTTCCAGGCGGACGGTCCGCAGACTGGTCCGCCCCTTCAGCAGCGTCTGATCGCCCGTTTGCCGGATGGTGCGCAGGAGCTTTATCTTGGCTTCTTGCTCCGCGATCAGGGGACGCACTTCGCCAAGCCGGACTTCACCGACATGGGAGGCGAGAGCGGTCCGATAGTAGCGACCAAGATTGTTGACCGCTTCGTGCGTCTCGGTCTGGCGGATGCCGAAGAGGACGGCGCGGGCAGCGGTCCTGGGATCAGGGACGATTGAGTGCTCGCCCTTTTCGCGCACCTGTTCGGAAACCCTGTTGATCTCCGACTGCCAGGGACGTGCGCGCTCGGTCCAACGGGCATGGAGATCTTCCAGTCCGACTTTTTCCTTTGCCCGGCGCGTGGCGTAGAAGGACTTGGCGCGCTGCGCCTGTCCGACATGTCCATGCTCCCTGGCGTGCGCCTCGATCTGTTCGGCGCGCTGCGACATGTCGCGCACCATCGCCTCGGGGACGCCCCTAATCTCGAACAGGCCGCGCCGGGGATCGAACTCGACCTGATATCCGATCTCGCGCAGGGAATAGGCCAGCTCGTTTCGATAGACCTGGCCCGCGACCATCTGCTCGGTGAACATCGCGCGGGTTTCGAGGCTGACAATACGCTCGCCTTCCGCCGCGTTCGTCATGTTCATTACGACGACATGGGTATGAAGGTGGGGATCCAGTTCCCGGCTGCTATGTTCCGTGAACCGCGCGAACAGCAGGCGGCCGGTGGTCTCGTGGACGATCTCGCCCTCGACCCGGCGGCGCAGCTCGGCATTTTCCTCAAGATAGGAGATGGCCACACCGACTGCTCGCTCGTGGGCGGTGACTATCCATTCGTCGCCATGCACGAGCGCCATGACCGAGACCGACTTGGGGGCGTTGACCGCGAAGTCCCAGCCTGGATGGTGTTGGATGCCCTCTTTGCGGCGACGGCCGAGCTGCTGGTCGCCGACCTTGCCTGACAGGAGTTCCTCGAACCGGGCGGGATCGACCTTGCCCTCGAGCCCCAGTTCGTCGGCGAGCTTGCCGCCCCATTCGCTGTGTTCTTCGTTGCCCTTCGAATAATAGTCCCCGATTGTATAGTATCGAGCAAGATTGGCAGGGGTGCCTTTGAGGCGGCGAGGATGGATCATGCCGGCTTCGCCACGTCACGCGGGCCGTCCGACCTGCCATGCGACTCAAGGGATACATTCATCCGGCCCCGCGCCGCTCCAAGGAATGCAACCGGTCGTGTCGGATCCTCCGGTGCTGCTGCGTCCGCAGCCGGCTCGTCCGTTCCGGCATCACCGGGCCGAGGCGATGTATCGTTCACGGTATCCGGGTCGGACGCTACGGGCTGGTCGATGTCTTCATCGAACAGATCCGGCTGCGGCGGTGTGTCAGCGGAGCTGCTTGTGGCGTCCCTCGAAGCGGTTCCACGCGCCTGTGCAGCCGCGCGCATCCGGGCAATAATCGCGCTGCCCACCGGCAACCTGGTGGGGGGCGTGTTCCGCTCGACAAATGCTGAGCAGATCGACGCGATTGGATTGAAACGGTCGCTGAAGCGCAGGACCGGCAGGTTGCGGCCGAACCGCAAATAACCGGTGAGGTTTGGGAGGTTCGTCACCTCCGTGTGCATCACCAGCGGCCGCGTCACCTGCATCCGCGACAGGTTCACGCCGTCGCGCATGTCGTTGACCCCGTAGGACATGCCTTCGTTCGCCTCGACCTGCTCGACCTGACCGAGATTCTCACTGACATGCTTAGCGGTGGCGGTGTCGTTCGCCCGCAATGCAACCCAGGTCGAGCAGTAGCCGGTGATGGCCGCCGCATCCTGAATCCCATAGGTCGCCTCGAGCTGCGGATAGCTCTGGAAGCCGAGGATGCCACACCCGCCATACTTACGCGCGCGGGCGAGAAAGTCGGAAAGCGAAGGTAGCTTCTGGAGCGTCGGCAACTCGTCGATCACGCAATAGAGACGCCTCGCGCGATCGGGTGCGAGGCTCATTATCGCGCTGATCGCAATGTCGAGCCAGACCGTGATCAGGGGGCGAAGCGAGGGAAGCTGATCGGCCTTCACCGTGATGAACAGCCAGCTATCATCTTCCTCATTCTCGACCCAGTTGCGGATCGAAAACCCGTCCGTGGTGTCGTCGAGATAGGAGAAGCTGCGCATCACCGAGGCAAGCTCGGCCTGAATGCCGGCGCTCGTGCGCTCACCCTCGGCGGAGATGAAAGCGGCTGCATCGGTGCCCTTCACGAAGGCGGCAAGTTCACCGACCGAGGACCGGATCACCCGTTCCAGCAAGACCGAGATCAGGGTGTGCTGTTGGCGGGCCAACTTGCGCAGAACGGCGACCAGCGTGCCGCGCGCCGACTTCGACCAGAAAGGATCGCCATGCTTGTCGGGAATGGTCGATTCCGCGATCTGGTCGTAGTGATAGTCGCGCGGTACATCGACCCAGGGGGACCAGATGTCGGTGCGCTCGTCGAGAGGGTTGAGCAGGACGTCATGACCATGCCGGTAGAACTTCTCCACAAAGCTCCCGGCGGTGTCATAGACGATGGCGCGCTTGCCCTTCTTGCGGATGCCTTCGAGCATCGTCGTGATGAGATTGGTCTTCCCCGTTCCGGGGGCACCGCAGATCAGGATATGTTCGGGTTCGAAGGCATCGGGCACCGCGACGCCGCCGATCGAGAAGCTGCCCTTCTTTTGCCCCCAGACTGTCCGGCGAACTTGCGCCGCGGTTCCAAACCGAGCGCCGCGGATATACTCGTTGGAGCCGAGGCCGCGCCCCGTTCGGGTGAAGTAGAACCACGCCCAGACAAGGGCGAGAAGCGCCCCACCGCCCGCGATAGCCGCTCCGCGGATGAGATCCTTTTCCAGCTTCTTGAGCGCCTGTTCGGCGATGGGAGATTCGAGGAGCAGGTCCGCCGAGGTCCAATACTCTTTCCCTTCCGGCGTGCGGAAGCGAACGGGATCGTGGGTGCCCGGCGCGGCGTCTTCCTTGAAGGTGGCTTCCACCAATTTCAGGAGGACGAAGCGATGATAGTCGGTCGATTTCTCGAACGCATACCAGGCCGTGCCCATCGCCCAGATGGCGAGGCCGGCGAGCATGGTCTGGATGAAGACCTGCGTAGTCATGCGGACATTGTGGACGATCGCCTGACCGCCGCGCGTCCATGATCCAAGGGTGTCGTTGCGGAAGATGCTCATCCCCGTTCCTCCGGTGCGAGGAGCCCCCGGTCGGCGAGCATTTGCTTGGCGTCCGACATCCCTTCTTCGAGAAGTTCGGGGGATCGGCGCCGGACCGAGGCGGCGACGATCGCCAGCGTCTGGATGACGCCGGAGAGGATCTCATCCTGGGTGGTATAGACATAGCCGCTGCGCGGATCGGCGGCCTGGTCAATGGCGGGGCGGAGAAGCTCGGCGACGGTGACGCCGACGCGCCGCGCCCGGCGGCGAAGCCGGTCGTGGAGCGCGTCATCGATGCGAATGGTAACTCTGGCCAAGGCTATGCTCCGGTTGGAGCTTCGCCAGGGCGGTCTTGAAGCGCGATCCTTTTAGCGCAAAGGCATGGAAAACACAAGAAAATCGACGTGGCAGACCTGTCTGCCGGCAGAAAGCGACGGAAATTCAAGGGTTTTGGCCTGGCGCGCCCTGAGCTGGCAGACGTGTCTGCCAACCAACTAAGCTACTGGCTGACCTGTCTTCCAGAATAACACACTGTTTTTACATGATTATCAGGCAAAAGCACCCGTGCGTAGGGTGCATTACAAAACGCCGAAGCGGCGTGCGTCCCTCGCCACGCGGCGACGGCGTCGCTGCGTCACCAAATGACGGTGCGGGCGGTGCAACTGCCGATGCTCTGGCGATTGCGGCTTGGCTCCCGTCATGCGACAAGGCGCATGGCGGGCGGACCGGCAGCGAATGAAGAAAGCTGTCATGCCGAAAATGTCCGATAGGGAGCGGCTCGCCGATCTGGCGGAGAAAAGCCGCAAGCTGGCTGATGAAATGGAAACGACGCGGCGGCGGGTGCGGGAACGCTATGGCGCGATCGTCACCGCGCTGCCGGTGGAGGCGATCGGGGAACGTGAGTTTCGCGAGGCGGTCGGTCTGCTGGTGAAGCTGGACGGAACCGCCGCGATTGCCGCTCTGAAAGCCGCGCTCCCCAAATCCTGAGGGGGAATCGCGCTGCTGCCCGATTCCCCTGTTCGGGACGGTTCGGATGCGCGCGGCTTCCCCCTTTTGCGGGATCATCCGCCGCGCCGCCAGGCGCGGCGGCCGCCGCAAGCATAAAAAAAGCCGATGCGGCGCAAAAGCCGCATCGGCCATGTTCGGATCACAAGCCCGATGGATCAGGTGCCGAAGCGCCTGCGGGTCTTGGGCAAGGGCTTGTCGGCCTTCTGGTCGGCGCGCCGGATGACATGGGTGGGAACGCGCCGCCCGCCGTCCTTCGGGTTGAACAGTTCGTAAAGATGGTTCTGGATGCCCGATCCTTCGCAAAGGATCGCCTCGACGGGCAGCATTGCGAGCATGTCCCTGTTGCGGTCGAAAGCGCGCTTCTTGCCGCGTCCCCGTCCTTGCAGATCGAAGCCGATGCAAAACACGCCATTGCGCGCGGCCCAAGACGCGGCCGACGCATCAACGCCGGTGCGCTGGCCGGTGGTGACAAGCGCCATATGGGGGATACGCACCTTGATCGCGTCCAGCCGGTTCCAGATGATTTCCCAATCGTGCCAGTCGGTCGGGCCAGACACCACGACAACCGGGCCTTGCGGTTCGTAACGGTCGCGCCGCTTCTCCGCGCGGGCGCGCAGAAAGTCCAAGGCGCTGATCTGGCTGGCGCTGGTGACGTGGGAGGCTTTCGACCCCTTGCTCGGGGTCCATGCCCGGCCCGAACAGGCTTGATACATGGCGGCGGCATAGTCGCGCATGGCTTCGATGGCCGCGCGTTGCTCGGCCAGCGATTGGCATTGAAGCTGGGTGTCCTCAAGCTCCTTGTTGAACACTTCGCCGGGGTCCAGCCGCCGCGCCATATCGCGGAGGGTGTCGGCTAGGCGATCTTCCTGCCGCTCCAGTTTTCCGGCGGTGAAGTGGAAGCTGTTGACGAAACCCCAAGCGATTTCGGGGGCGAGCGGGTCCAGCCGTGTATCGGTCAACAGGTCGAAAATGGCAGCGACGATGCCGCCGCATTCCGCCTGTGCCGCCAGCGGTTCGGGCATGGTATGCTCGCCCGCGTCCTCGCCCGCTTCGATGATGGTCAGCGGCAACGGATCGCCGAACGATGCCTCGAAAGCGTCGGTCGCCGTCAACTCCGCATAGAGTTCCGCTATGTCCGTAAAGCTGCTAACGCTGCGCTTAGCCGTGGTCTTGCTCATGGGTGCTTGCTCCTGATCTTGCGTCGGTCAGGGTCCGGGGAAGCGTTCCTGCGCTCCCCCGGCCCGTCTTGCGGCTGTCAGTTGAACGGGATTTCGTCGTCCAGCATCTGCGAGGTTTCCCCGCCGATATAGTCGCCGTTATCCCCCGCCGTGCTCTCGCCCATTCCGCCGCTGCTGCCGTTGCTGCGGCGTGGTTCGTCGCGGTAGCCGTCGCCATTGGTGCGGGTGACGGGTGCGAAGTCATCCCGGCGCTTGGGCCGACGCCATGCGACGTGATAGCCTTCCTCGCGGGTGCCAAACAACGCGACGGGGAGCGGTTCCGGCATGGACGGATCGTCGATATTGCCTTGCAGGAACACCTCGCCGGTCTTGTTGGAGGTGGCTTCCCAAAGCGCCCCGATCTGCACCCAGCGATTGCTCACGTTCTGCGCGAGGATTTCATAGACCGGAGCCTGATCGTTCTCGCTCTCGACCGACCGCAACCCCAAGCGGGGAAGGTCGATAGTGTGCGTAGCAATCCAGCCAAGCAGGCGGCCATTCTTCAAGTTAAACTCACCGATATTCATTGCGTTTACTCCATCATTGCTTGCTTCCGGGCCATTTCCCTTCCGCATTTCTTTTATACTCTCTCCACTCCATTGCTTCTATGTGATTGTTTTCTTGACACGATTTCATCGTGTCTGGTGAGCCTGAGCCAAAGAAGTGGCCGCGGTAGCGGCCCCAACAAGGATCAACATGCCGCAGGCATTCCTACTTGATCGACGTAGGACAACGCCGGGCCTGTCGTTCATCGCATCCGGAGCCGCCTTTCGCCGGGGCTCAAGGGTCGGGACCGGGCCGGAGGTGCAAGGGACGTCGCGCTGCGGTCTTTAGAAGTTCTAGAAGATAAGAGGCCTGTCGACACCTTTGGATCAAGTAATCCTGTCGGCAGGCCTCTTATCTTCTAGAACTTCTTGACCGGAGGCAGCCCTTGCACCTCCGGCCCGGTTCCGGCACGCCGAGACACTGCGAAAGGTGGCTCTGGATGCGATGAACGACCTTGGTCTGACGGTGATAGCGGGGTGCGGCGTCCCCGCCGCGCTCCGCGTCGACAGTGCCGCCCGCACCCCCATTTGGGGCAGGAAGCAGCGGTCGATCTCATGCGATTTCGGTTGTCGAAACGGCATATCGTTCGTATTATGTTCCCGATTGCCGCAAGCAACAGGTGCCCCATGATCGACGACTATCTTGCCGACTTCGATTTTAATCTTCCGCTCGATGATGCCACTGGCGATCCTGCGATCGCCTTCATTCGCCGCAAGCTGGCGCACATCGCCCGCAGCGAGGGACTCGATGGCGGATATTATGAGGCGCAGGAACTGGCCGCTGCGTTTCTGGACGCGGCGAAGGAAGCCAATGCCGGGATCACCGATGAGGACAGCCCTGCGCGCCTGCACCTTGGCGATATTCTCGACCGGGACGGCACCTACCAGAAAGCACTGTTCGACACCGTGGCCGAGGTGCCGCTTGCGGAAGCGGCGGCGCATCTGTCGTGGCTAACCGAGCTGATGAAGAAGCGTGCCGAGATGTTCCGGCCCGTGCAGGAAGCGCGTCGCGCATCGATCTGATTTACGCGCGGCCGGGGGCGTCTGCGAAGCGCGGCAGTTCGATCATTTGATAATCCATCCAGCGGAGCCCGGTTTGCTTGGCAGCATTCCGGGTTCCGCTTATAGGCACTTCGTCCGCCGATGGTGGGCCGGAGGGTCGAAACTCCGAACGATAGAGTCGGCTGCATGGCTTTTGCGGCCGGATGGCCTGTGCGCATGTCCAGGGCCTCCCGGTCTAAAGGTTCAGGCACGCGTCTATCGTCGCGTTTTCGAACGTCCGGCTCAGGGGCCGGCACCCCCATTGAAGGGGGTGCCCGCCGGCTGAGCGATGCAGGGAAAGGCACGGTCATGAATCATGAAGCAAACGGATTGAAGCGCGCCATCGAGTTGATGGAGGAAGCGCTCGAATGCCTCGTCGATCCTGACGATGGCGTGGTCGCTATGCGTCTGTCACACGCGCTCGATCTGGCTCGGGAACGGCTTGACGGTTCACGATTGTGAGAGGCGGGCCGATCTGGTGACGGTTTCGCCCTCGGGTGCGTTCAGGCGTGGCCGGAGGTGAGGCCCTCGGGCGGAACGGCATGGACACATATTTCGCTTCCCAGCACTTGGGTCATTTCAAGCATCGCTGCGAGAAGCTGGGTCCGGCTGGTGAAGGTTTCGATCGTGTAGGCGCCCCGCGCCAGCATTTCGCCATTTTCTTCGACCTGGTCGGTGTAATGCTTCGGCCAGTGGCAGAGCAAAAGCCAGGGCCAGCCGGGTTCGACGGGCTCATACTGGAAGAAGGTAATATAATTTGTCTGGCGGCGGCTTGGACGGGTTGCCAGCAGGTCCGGAGCCACCGGTTCCGAACGCTTCGCCGCGAGATAAACTTCGAACTCAACCAGTTCGCGGTGGGATTCGATGATTACCGGGTAGAAGCGGCCGAGCGGCAGTCCTTCGCCCGCATAGTGCGGCGGAACGTCGATCAACAGCAGCGCCGGAGCGGTCGGCAATGGAAAAGTATAAAGCCGGCGGCGCGCGGCGAGGTTATCTTTGAGGCGCATGGTGGCTATCCTGTTGCTGTAAGCAGCATTTGACGATCAATCGAAACTGCTGCTGGATTGAGCGGTATCGATCGATCCGCTGCCTCCCTGCTGAGGCCTTTCCTGCGCTCATTCTCCCCTCCCGGTCCGCGGTTTCAGGGGACGTGGCTGGGCTCGGGACCTGATCCTCATGCTGCTTTCGCAAGCGCCCCGGCGTCGAAGCGCTCGAGCCAGCTCCCCATGGCTGGCCGTTGGCTGAGTGGGAGGCGAGAGGCTCCATCGATAAACGCGACAAGCTCGGAGGGCGCTTCGGCGACGATCCGGTCGACTTCGGCGGGGTCAAGTAGACGCTGGTCGCGAATGAACCGCGTCATCGAGCCGGGCCGGGCCTCACGGCCCCGCAATCCCTTGGTGGAGGATCGCCACAATCCCTCGCAGTTGCGCAGACGGGGCTTGGCGCGAGCCTCCATCAGCACGATCTGCCGCAGATACTCTTGTGGAAGCGTGCGCACCTCATCGCACTGCATCCCCGTGCAGAAGAAGCAGGAACTTGCGACTGGCACCGGCAGGCCGGCTCGCCTGATACGCGCTTCGCTATCGGGCCGTTGACGTCCCCATTCGCGCAACGGGTAACGATAGCGGAAAAGCGAGTTGGTCTGATCCGCCACGTTCTTGTAGCGCCGCGTGTCGCGTGGTCCGCTGTCGAAGCCGATGAGCCGCACGACTTTTTCGCCCCGCGCCCAGGCTTTCTGCGCGACGGGCCACGCCTTCACCCAGGCATCCTGCGGGGCAACTTTCCATTTCGCCGAACAGGCACCGCGGGAAAATGCGACCGAAGGCAAGGTGCCGTTGGTCAGGCAGTTTTCGAGAAGGTCGGCATAAGGCGGCCAGTTCTTGAAGCGTTTCGGCCGATAGCGCACCGTCTCGTTCGGAATGCCATGGGCATCCATCCACTGTCGAAAGACCGGGATGAATTCGAGGGTTTCCGGCCGTTCGGGCATTTCGGCCAGCAGCACCATGTCGATGCGTTCCCGCCGCTCGACCAGTTCCAGAATCATGGCGGTGGAATCCACACCGGCGCCCCACGAAACCACGACCGGCTCCGAACCCGTAGCGGGATGGTCGCAAGGATCGGCGCGATGTTGATCGGTCGCTCCCATAACGGCGACCATGGGGTCAGACAGCGCCTGCCCGTCAGCGGTTGAGATGTTCGACATGTGACAAACTTCCTCCATCCGGCGCAGGCACTGCCGCGCGGCGGACACGATTATTGGACAAGCAAGATCGAGCGGACGGCTCGCAGAATGCTCAGGCCACCCGTGTGAGCAGGTCCTCGCTAAGCGCGGGTGGGCGGGTCACGACGCGAAATGGCTGCAACGGATCGTTCGTCCGCACGATGAACTGGTTTCGATCGGTGTGTCGTCGGCATTGGACAGCGACGGCATAGGCGTGCTCGAAAGAGGCAAGTCGAGCGCGCAGCGGTGACAGGAGCGGCATGATGTCCTCCATGCTGAGGGGAAGAGAAAATGGCGCGCGACGCGGCGCGTAGCGACCGGCGCCGGACGGTGCGCGAATGGGAGTGGCTCGCTCACGCGATGAACGCTCACCCCGAGATGTGATCCGCAACCACCGCTTCGACCGTGATGCGGAACGCCGCGCCATCGTCGAGCACCATGTAAATCTGCGTCGCGCCGTCGACGTCGCAGCTGGCGATGCTGTCGATATTGGCGCTGGTGTCGTAGACGTCTGACACCAGATGCGCCGGCCGGTCCCCCGGGACCTCAGCGCTTTCGTCGCACTTGGCGGCGTGCGTTTCGAATAGCTCGCAAATAGCTGCCGCGATCGTGCTCGCGCGTGTCCGATTGCCGTTGTCCGGAGCAACGCTGTCGATGGTCTCGCGCAGGATCGGGGTCAGCGCGTCGTTGATCGCGATCAGCATGTCACTGCGGGCGGTGTCGCTCAGGCCGTTCAGATATCGGTCTGGAATGAGATTGTTGACGGCATGGGTCGCGTCATCGACCAGCGCGTCGAATTGGTTCTCGTTCATGGCGTATATCCTGATGGACATGACCGGGCGCGGCGCCTGCGGCACCGGCCCGGTCACGATGGTTGCGGGAAACCTATGCGGCGGCGTCGACCAGCGGCGCGTCGTCATTGTTCGCGAAGGCGGCATCGATCCGGCGGCCGCCGACGCGCAAGGCGATCGGCCGGTCATCCGGCACGAGCCAGGACACATGCTCGCGCATGGCCTCGCGGACGCGCTCGATGATCGCGGCATCCTCGCCGAGCAGGAGCAGATTGGCGGTGAAGCGGGCCTGGACCTCGAACGCCGACTGCTGGGTATGATAGCTGTCCGCCTCGCAGTCGTCGCTCGGATAGAAGCAGGCGCGCTCGATGAGCGAGGCAAGATCGCGGGGCGCTATCGGGCAATCGGGGCTGAGCAGGATGGCGACTTCTTCGAGGTCCATCCAGCTATCGCCCGGAACGATCACGACATCCGACGGCAGCGCCACGACGTCGACGGGGTCAGCGGAATCGCGATGCGATGTCACCGCGCATTCGAGCGTGATCGCAGCCACGCGTCCGGACACGAGTCCCGGCGGCACCGCCGCGCCCGAGGCATAGTCGAACGCCTCGCCATCTGGCCGTTCGATCCGGAACGAACAGCCGAGCACGCGTGGGAGGTCATCATACCAGGGGTAGCCCGCGAACTCGTCGAGCGGATGGACCGGGGCCGCACCGAACGGCCGGTCAGCGGCGATGGCGCGCGCGATGCACTGCTCGATATGCGGATGATCGGCCGGCATCAGGATCATCGGTTCGCCCGCCACGCGCTCGCCGAGCAGAACGCTCTGTTCCTCGGCGCTGCGCGGTCCCCAGGCTGAAAGCCATGGCGCCGCGTCGGGCAGGCTCACCCCAAGCGCCCTGGCCCGGAGCCACTGGGCGAAGGAGAGCCTGTGATGACCCTCGCGGGCGATGGTCCGGAAGATCGCCGCCTCGCAGGCTTCATGCAGCGCATCGAGGGCCGCGTTCTGAACGGCCTCCTTGCGTGCAGGCAGGACCAACTGGATCTGCGGGGCATCGGTGATATCGACCTTCGCATACCAGCCACGCCCACCGTCGGCGTCAACGATATGCGGCAACCGGCACGGTATGGCGAGACCGTGAAAGTTGATCCGGACCAGCTCGCGCGAAATATGATATTTATCCGCGAAGATGCCGATCCGGCAGCCGTTCCAGTCCTCGACCCGGACCGCCTCACGCAGGAAATCCTGCTGGGGCACTCGGGTCCCGGCAGAATAGATCGGCACCGGGCAGAAGCGCGCGGTATCCTTCACCGCGGTTTCAAGCGCATTGGCCCAGCTTTCGGGCAGATCGATCTCGAGTTCGGTGCCCTTGGCGAGCGCGCATGGCGCGAGATCGAGCGGCACGCCGGTTTCCCAAGCATGTGCTGGAATCGTCACCTGCCAGGCGGTGCCGAGCGCGGCCGCATGGGAGCGCACGGTGACGTTGCGCCCGGCGAGGCTGAACACGCCCATGCCCGCCGGATCTTCGGAGCGCGCGATCGCATCGTCCCAGCCGGAATCCCCCAGCGTCAGAAATTTGTCCGGATCGGCGATGCCGCAGCCGTCATCGCAAATACGCAGCACCGGGCCGCCGGGCGTGTCGATGCGATCGATGTCGATGCGCGTCGCGCCGGCCCGGCGTGCGTTCTGGATCGCTTCGACCAGAATGTCAGCCACCGAACCATTGCTGAAACGTCCGACGCGCTTGAGCAGCGACTGGCTGACCGAGGTGTTGATCTTGGAAGGAAAAGGCATGGGAAGCTCCGGAATTGCCGCGACATTCGCGTCGCACCCACTTTCCGCTTCCTCCTCTCCTTGCCCGACCGATCCATCGCCGGTCGGGTCCGGCTCAGGCCTGACGACAGGGCAGCCGGGCGTGGACCAGTCGATATTGCGGACGATCCAGTCGGGCACGAAGTCCCAGTCGAAACTCATGGTGTAGTCGTCCGCGACCCTGGCCCAAGCCATATCGACGGCGTCGGTCCAGCCGATCACGATCATCCGCATGGTGGCGGTGCCCACGGCCTCGAACGAGGCGCGGATTTGCATGGCGCGCGCGATGGGATCGGGATCGGTGACGGGATTGTCGCGCAGGCCCAGTACGGCCTCCCAGAGGCAGGCGGCGGTTTCGAGCGCGAAGGCGGGTTCGGATGTCTCCATGATGATGTTCCTCGCAAATGTGAATGAAGGTCGGGCGCGAGGTCGGGCGGGATCGCCGGAACCGTCCCCACAACCCGCCTATCTCGATCCCCCTCCCTCCGGGCTCAGTGTTCCCGGCGCGAAGCCCACGCTTCCTTGGCTGCGAGCAGATAGGCAAAGCGCGCACGCACGGACACGGCGTCGGGAAAGTGGTCGGGCAGTCGATGCCGCGCGAGGATCACAGACCGCGCAGCGGCGATCTGCGAAGCTTCGCGCAGGCTCGGCAGGCGCGGCGGCCAGCCTTTCACGAAGCGGAGGCTGGCGGGCATCGCGGCCTCGATCCGGCGGCGTTCCCCGGCATCGCGCCTGGCCGCATCGATCTGGGAGCGAAGCGTGGAACCGAGAAGCCGCGGCGCGACGTCTGCGAGCCAGCGGCCCGGCTGGAATGAGAAGGTTGACTCCAACTCCATGCCGACGAGGTGGCGATAGAGCTCGGCATTGTCCGGCGCGCGGGCCGCCGCGTCGAGATCCGCTCCCGATGCAAGAACGCAGAAGGCGCAGGATAGACGGCGGGCGCCATAGACACGGTAGCTTTCGTGCAGCGGGAGGCCGTGGCGATCATGCGCGGCGAAAACATCCCGGGCGGTCCAATCGACCAGCGGATGCCAGCTCATCATGCGCGTGCCCGCCCGATTGCCGGGAGCCGCGAAGCGATGATCGCAGCGGGAGATCGGCGTGAAACGCCGGGCCGCGCTTTCCTCGCGCCGCAGCCCGATCACCGAGATGATCGTCTCGCCCCGGAAACGCCGAGACAGTTCGGGTCCAATCTGCGCGATCTTCAGCTCGGAGGTGCAGAAGCGCAGGCTCGAACTCGACCAGGGTCCGATCAGATTATAGGTTTCGAGAGCGGCGTAGCGCGCCTTGCCGCTCTCGAACCGCTGTTCCCAGCGCGCCACCATGTCGCCGGCCGAGCGCCGCACGACCAGCAGCGGCACGCCGAGACGGTCCGCCACGGCTTCGACCATCGCGGGCGTCGAGCGCCATTCCGCACGGCCAAGATCGGCATGGATGGCGATGCGCCGATCGCGTGGATGGCCGAGACGGTCGAGCAGGTCCGTCGCCGCCCATGCGGCCATCGTGGAGTCTTTCCCGCCCGACAGGCTGAAGGCGACCCAGGCGCCTTGCATGATCGCGGCGCGGACCGCTGGGTCTATGGCGACCGGGATGGCTGCATGCGTGATCGCCGACAACCGCCCGGTCATTTCGCGGTCACCGCTTCGTTCTCGAGCGTCCACGATGATTGCCAGCCGGGATCGTCGAAGCCCGGCGCGTGGCTCTCTTCCTGGACGTCGATCGCTGTCTGCATGTCCGGTGGATCGACGGCGACGATGATCTCCCGCTCGACCCGAAAGACTTGAACGATCAAAACCTTGTGAGAGGTCATGACGATGGCTCCCGCGCTGCGTGGCCCGGTCCGTAGGAACGGGATCGGGCGAACCCGGTATCTCCGGCCTCATCGACCAGATATTCCGTCACCTCTTCGGCGGACTCGGCATCGAGGATCGCGCTTGCCGTCGGAGCAAGCCGGACGGCAAAGCCGTCTCCGAAAAGGATGCCATCTGCCGCCTGCATCGCGGCGGTGTGATCCGGCGCATCAACCGCGACCTTCACACGGATGACGGCGTAGACATGGACGAAGTGCCGGCGGCTCGCGCCGCCGGTCACCTCATCGCAGGCCTGCCGTTCGGTCAGGCCCGCCGTCATGCCGCTCTCGCTTGCGGCAAAGATACCGGATCGGGGTCTCCGACGATCTCGGTGCGCATGCCGGTATAGCGGTTGTCCGCCATCCAGCGCTCAGCGCTCGCCATGTCGGGCGCCAGGTAGCGCAGTTCCTCGCGATCGCCGATGCCGGTCAGGACGCGCACCGAGCCGGGCTTTGGCGTCTCGAGGATCTCGAACGGCTTGCCGCTGTCGGCGCTGAACAGCCGGCGGACCACCATGACGATGATGCCTTCGCTTCCGAAATCGCCGAGATGCAGCGTAAAGGTCGGCGGATAGCTGCCCGATCCATTCTGGCGCTCGACGAGACGGCCCGTGCCATTCTCGCTCTCCCAGGCTCTAACTTTTCTTGTGAAGCGTTCGGGTGGACGGGGCTCCCCGCTGGCGAAACGGATCAACGACCCTAAGGGCGCAATCTCATAAATCTGACGTGCGGTGTGCATGATGAGAGTCCTCAAAAAGCACGAAACCCGGCGCGATGGCCGGGCTCCGTGAGGTTGGAAAAGGGTGTGACGAGTGCTCAGTCGCGAACTCCGCCCGCGGCTACGTCGCTGACCCAGGACGCGCCCTCGTCGAAATCACCATCGTCATCCTCGACGACGGCGGCGAGTGCGACAGCGCCGGTGCGCCCGAGCTGCCCCAGACGCTGGATGGTGGCGCGCAGGACCGGCGCAAGCTGCTCCGGCGTCAGCGTATCGATATCGTCAATTTTCATGGTCACTCCTCCAATGTGTTAGGAAATTGGCCCGGAAATGGTCGGCGCACGAACGGCGCCATCCAGCGCGACCAGGCCATGCGCGCCGGAATTCGCAGAAGAACTGCCGGGCTTCAGGCGGCGCGGGCGGGAATCCACTCGTAGAGAAGATGGGCATCGGGTTCGTGTTCGTTGCCGATCGCGATGCGGATGTGCTTGCCGTCGCAGGCGAACTGCGCGGCGCGCGGGAGCGTGAGGAAGCTCGGACCCTCGATGACGATGTCCTTGGAGCGGATCGCGGTGATGGTGCGGGTCGTGCCGAGCGAGCGATGCCCGTCCGGCGCGCTGATCAGCTTCAACTGGTCACCCGGCTTGACCCGCTTCTTGAAGGCCGCGAGCGACACCAGATTGTCGATACTGCCCTGCGATCCGCGCCGCGCCGCAAGGGCAGTCCAATAGCTTTGCCCGATGCGGACTTCGCAGAAGAAGGCGCAGTGGTGCGAGTCCTGATAGATGTTCGAGCGGGTGAACCCGAACCGCTCGATCTGATCCTTGACCTTTACGGTGAACGACTGCTGCGCGTCGCGACCGCTGAGGTCTTCCGGGGTGTCGAGCACATCGGCGATGATCTTTCGGCCGCCGGCGAACTTCTGGGTGAGGATTGCGAAGCGAGAGTCCGGGAACTGCTCGCGCAGATGCCGCTCGACGCGGCTAGCCGTCGCAGGGAGAACTTCACCGGCCTTCTGGAGATCGCCTTGATAGTGGAAATTGCCGCGCTCATCGAACGCGATCTGGCTGTAGAGGAGTGCCGGTGTCACCGGCGCGGCATTCTGGATTGTCATGACAAGTCTCCAAAAACGACGAAACCCGGCGCGATGGCCGGGTTTGGGGTCAGGAATGAAAGGATGTTGGGCGGTGCGTTGCCCGTGATCAGCGCACCTGTTCGAGCATCGTGCGGGCCTTGCCTTCGAGTTCGAGCCGACCGTCCTGATGCGATTTCGTGCGCGCCAGCGCGGTGATGCCGCTGACGAAGTCGAACACGCTTTCCGGGGGCCGGCCTTCCTCTTTCAGCACCGTCTCGATGATCCTGGTGGTTTCCGGCTTCGAGAAGCCGCGCTTGCGCAGGAACCCGGCGCGGTCCTCATCGTCCCTGGCGACGATGCGCTCGCGCGCCGACCGGATCCCGTCGATGAAGTTGCGCGGCGAGGCATCGGCATAGTGGGCGAGCGCGGGTTCGGCCTGCTGCGCGAACCTGCCTGCGGCGAATTTCGAGTGCCGGATCTTGATTTCCTCGAAATGCTCGACGCCCCAGAGGATCCTGTTCGCACACACGGCGCGCAGATAAAATGTGGCGATGCCGAGCGTCTTGGCGCCGACCTCGCTGTTCCAGCAATAGAATCCCCTGAAAAAGAGATCGGGATCGCCATTGGGCAGCTTGCCGGCCTCGATCGGATGGGTGTCGTCGACGAGGAAGAGGAAGACATCCCTGTCGCTTGCGAAGAGCGTGGTCGTCTCGCGGGTGACGTCGACATAGGGATTATACTGGTGCGAGCACCAGTCGAGCACGCCGGGTATCTTCCAGCGCGTGTCGCCTGTGCCGTTGCCGGCGAAGCGCATGACGGCGGACACCAGCTCATGATCCCAGATGCGGCCATAGTCCGGCCCCGTCACCGCGCGCAGCTCGGTGCGCCCGTCGTCGGTCTGGAGGAGTTTCACCTGCTCGCCGCGGTGATTGAGGAGGCCGTGCTGGAGGTTGATGCCGGCAAGGGCCGCCGGCAGGTCACGCAGATAGGAGGCTGGCGCCCCGACCAGGCTGCACATCTGGCCGAACGACCAGTTCGTCGGTGCGATCGGACGATCGTTCCCCGGCAGCATCAGCGACAGCCGTTCGGGCTGGTCGCGGTTCGCCTCGACCCGGATCGCCCGGCTCTCGACGATCTGGCTGTGCGCCCGCTCGGCACGCGCGTGGACGCTGTCATAGAGATCGCCCAGCGAAAGGAAGCGTTCGTCGTCGGGGCGATTGAACCATTCGGACGACACGCGGCTGTTGGAGGAGCCGCGGGTCACATCGACGCGATAGGCGCCCGAGGGCGCACCCGCCGGCTGGGTAGCGAGCATGGTCATATATAGTCTCCGAAATCGGGTGGAGCGGAGAAACGCGGCGCACCCGCATCCCATTTCCGCACCCAATTCCATCCCCCTCCCTCCGGGGAGCGGGAAACTGTTGCTGGAATCGCAGCAAAAACCCTCGGGTTGCTTGAAAGAACGGGTTCACAAAAGAGGAGTGGCCGGATAGCCAGACTATCCAGCCCGCCCAGTGCCGAGCAGATCGGCAACGAAGGACAAGATGACCGACACCACGGAACAGAACAGCACGCTTGTGACTTTGACGGCGGATATCGTCTCTGCCCATGTTGCGAACAACAGTGTCGCGGTCGCTGACCTGCCGCTCCTGATCGGCAATGTCTTTACCGCGCTCAGCGGGCTTGGCGCTCAGGAAGCGGCCGCAGAGGTCAAGCAGGAACCGGCGGTTTCGATCCGCGCCTCGGTGAAACCCGACCATATCGTTTGTCTTGAGGACGGGAAGAAGCTCAAGATGCTCAAGCGGCATCTGATGACGAGCTATCAGATGACCCCGGACGATTATCGCGCGAAGTGGAACCTGCCCGCCGATTATCCAATGGTTGCGCCCAGCTATGCGGAGCAGCGCCGGAACCTCGCGCACAAGATCGGCCTTGGCCGCAAACCCGCTGCGGCAACGACAGTTCCGGCGCCCAAAGCGGCGAAGGCCGCCGCACCTCGCCGCACCCGTAAAAAAGCCGAACCAGCGCCGACGAACGAATAGCTGCCAGAAGCCGGTCTATGATCAAGTTCATTTCGGTTCAACGGCAGGTATCGCTCGCCAGGCTTGCCTGAGATACAGGATGACAAGGTGACCTGCCGATAGCAGGTCAACCGCGGAGACCATTGTCACGAACCCGAGGCACTGATCTTCTCCAGGATCGCCTCGGCCGTATCGGGCGGCAGGAACAACCGCGTGCGGAACGAGATGATCTCTGTGAAACAACCGAGCGACTTGAGCCAGTCGAGCCGTTCGACCGGAAATCCCCGTATCTCAAGGCGCTGTTGGCCATTCACGCGAACCCTGACGAGCTTCGCAGCGCCAAGCGCCTCGATCGCCGCGCCGTCCCCCGTTGCAGCTGCCGCGATCAGATCCGCCGGCGTCAGCTTCACCTGATCGGACACTTCGAAGCTCGCGGCGGTTCCGGCAAGCATGTCGGCCGGGATAATACGCCCCAGTCTGGACGTACCGGTCGCATCGTCGACGATCCGCCAGACCCGCACATCGTCTTCGGGCAGCTTGTCCCACACCGGCAGCAACAGGCCGGTAGCGATATGGACGGTTTCGAGATTGACCTGTTCGCGCGCCGCCGCGGCTTCGGCTGCCCACATTTCCTTGAACCTGTCCGGATCGATCCGTTCCCAGAAGCTGCGGGTGAGATTCTCGAGTTTCGCCCGGTCCTCGCCTGTGGGCCGGATGAGCCGGCACATCGGGATCGGGCGGCCCTCGTCGTCCATCGACGACCAGGAGGGCACGCGGAGCGCAACGCGGCCCGACCGGTTGTTGCACAGGAAGGCGATGTCGTCGGTGCCGCCCCAGAGGGTCATCAGCCGCTCGAAGCTCGTGACGCTCCGCAGGAGATGGAGACAGAGCTTCTGCAGCCGGGTCTCGGCGCCCGATATGGTGTCGCGGTGGATCACGATGTCCGAGAGAAGATCGACGCGGCTCGCCCTGATCGTCTCGACGCCGAGATCGAGCGTGCCGGCTTCGCGCGCGGCATCGATGCGGGCCTGGATGAGCGCGAAGAATTCCTCGAAGATCGCGTCCTGCACGCCGATGCGCAGCGCGAGCAGCCGGTTGAGCCAGCGCTGGATCGGCGGCAGCTTCTCGGCCAGTTCGCCGCTGCCCCCGATGGTCAGCTTCAGCCCGGTCATCGCCTCGAAGTCGCCCAGCGTCGTGCTGGAAAGTTTGCCGTCGTGCAGCAGGTGATACCATTGCAGCAGCGCGTCGCGGGCATAGTCGCTTTCCAAATTGTCGGCGGGGTCGAACAGGTTCTGGCTACCCGCCTGACGCTGGCCCCGTGTCAGCGCGCCGAGCGCATCGAGACGGCGGGCGATGGTGCTGATGAACCGCCGCTCGCCCTTGCAGTTGGTCGTGACGGGCCGGAAGATCGGCGGGCTCGCCTGGTTGGTGCGGTGAGTGCGGCCCAGCCCCTGGATCGCGGCCGAGGCACGCCATCCTGGCTCGAGTAGGAAATGCACCCGGCGATTGCCCGCGCTCGGACAGCCGCGGTCCGAATGATAGGAGCGCCCGGTGCCGCCCGCGCCGGAGAAGACGAGGATCGGCTTACGCCCTGCCATGAAGGCGTCGGTTTCAGAGATTCGGGCATTGGGGCTGAGGCGCTCGACCTTCTGCCGTCCGGCACTGTCGGTGACGATGCGGCGGGTCCGCCCAGTCACCTCGGCGACCTTGTCGGTCCCGAAATGGCGGATCAGCTCGTCGAGCGCGGTCGAGATCGGCGGCATCGCGCAGAGCCGTTCGATCAGCGCCTCACGCGCCTGAATGGCCTCACGGCACTGGACCGGGTTGCCCGCCTCGTCGAGACGCGGGCGCGACCGGGTCTCGCCGCTATTGTCCTTGTAGACCTCCATCTGCTGCGTCGGGAACGCATCGGTGAGGTACTGGACAAGCAGCTCCCTGGGAGACAACTCCAAATCCAGATTGGCGCGTTCCTCCGGTGAGAGTGCGGCAAGCCGCCGTTCCAGCATGGCTTCGGAGGTCGAGACCAGCTGGATCACCGCGACATGGCCCACCGCCAGTTCCGCCTCGATCGCCCGGATAAGGCTGGGCATCTTCATCGAGATGAGGAGCTGGGAGAAGAAGCGCTGCTTGCCGGATTCGAACCGGGACAGCGCCGCGCCGAGCGCCTGACCGTTCAGCGTATCGCCGCTGATCCGGTCGACGACATTGGTCGCCTTCAGCACCTCGCCGAGCGCCCGGTGGATGATCGTCCACGCGTCGGCATAGGCGTCATAGATGCCGATCTGCGCACCCGTGAGGACATGTTCGAGCGGATCATATTCGATGCCGGCATAGGAAAGTGACCGCGCGGTATAGAGGCCGGTCGCCTTGAGATCGCGGCACACGACCTCCATCGCCGCGATGCCGCCTTTCTCCATCGCGGCGCAGAAACTGCCGCGCGTCGTGAACGCCGTGCCGACGCCCCAGAGGCCAAGCCGATGGGCGTAGCCCAGATTGGCGGGGGTCGTCGCGCCGGTGGCCGACACATAGAGAATGCGCGCGCGCGGCAAGGCGTTCTGGAGCCGCAGCCCGGCAATCCCCTGCTGGGAGGCGATCGCATCGCCGAATTCGCTCGGGGCCGGCGCGGCGTTGCCCAGCGCATGGGACTCGTCGAGCACGATGAGGCCGTCGAAGTCGTCGCCGAGCCAGGCAAGGATCTGATCGAGCCGGGACGGCCCTTTGTCGCGCACAGAGCGTAGCATGCTGTAGCTGAGGAACAGGATGCCCGCCGACATCTCGATCGGCTTGCCCAGCGCGATGGCATCGAGCGGCTGGACATCGACCGAAAGCCCGCCGAGCGCGGTCCAGTCCCGGCGAGCATCGACAAGGAGCGGACCGTTGAGGCTGATCCACAGATGGCGGCGGCGTCCCTTGAACCATTGGTCCATCAGGCAGCAGGCGGCTTCCCGGCCCTTGCCGACGCCGGTGCCGTCACCGATGAAGAAACCCTGCCGATAGACATGGCCATTCTCATTCTCGATCAGCTGGTCGCCGGCGGTGTTGGGGAGATAGCGGCCCGGCAGATCGCGCTCGAAAGCGTCGCCGGCCTGGATGATCGCTTCGAGCTGCGCGGTCGATACCGCCTTGAACGAGCGCGCCGGGATTGCGGGCCGATAGCTCGGCACCGGCGGGAGCACGGAGGCCATGGCGAGAGACTCGACCAGCGTGTCGGGATGATCGGACGCGCCGGGAATATCGATCCGGGAAAGCCGCCAGGGCGCGAAGATGCCGGCAGCCTCGCCCATCGGCAGCGGTTCATCGCGCACACTATAGGCGATCGGCGCGACCGCATTGTCGAGCGCCACGATCTCGGGCGGCGCGATTGGGCGCACCTTGTCGGACTTGCGGAAGAGCGAGAGGACCGACCTGCTTGCGCAGGCCGGTCGATCGGGGAGCGCAGGCGCGGCGGGCGCCGGCGGGATCGGTCCGGGTCCAAGCCGGTCGGGCAGTGCCAGCACATGCGGCAGCGCCTCGGCCAGCGTATCGACCGCGATCGTCCGCGTGGCCCCGGTCCAGCCCTTGTCGAAGACCAGGATACGGACGCGGGTGCTGGTGCCATGCTTGGCATAGACGTCACCGCGGATATCGATCTCGACGCGCGGACAGGCGACCTCTCGCACGGCGGCATAGCCCGCAGCGCCCGTGCCATCGGCCGAGAACCCCGAAGGCAGGATCGCGACGCAGCGTCCGCCTTGCTGAAGCCGGACCAGCGCCGAGCGCAGATGCCTCGCCCCGGCATGACGGTCGCGGCCGCGCCCCTCGCTGCGGCTGAACGGCGGGTTGATGAGGGCAACCGTTGGCCGGACGAAACCCGCCAGGCAATCGTTGATCAGCGCGCCGTCATATTGGGTCACCATCTGTCCCGCAATGGCAGCAAGCAAAGCAGCGCGGCCGGGATCACGCTCGTTGAGATGCAGGACCGCGCCGGCCCGCATGGCGAGCGGAAGCAGCATGCCCGTGCCAGCGGAGGGTTCGAGCAGGATGTCGCTGTCATCGATGCGGGCGGCGAGCGCCACCAGCCAGGCCAGCGCGGCGGGCGTGCTGAACTGCTGCATGTCGATCTGATGCTCGGAGCGATAGGTCTGGGTCGGCAGGCGGCGTTCGAGCGCGATCAGCGCGGTCAGGATCTCGCCGGGATCGCTCAGCGCCAGTGGAGATGCCGCACTATCGCGCAAGTGCAGGACCTGGCCGGCCTCGAGCGCGTCATAAGCGTCGCGCATCGACCAGGCGCCGGATCGGTTCGGCTGGCCGAACGCGCTCTCCATCATCCCGGTCAGCGCCTGCCGCGAGATTGCTGCGCCTTGCGCCAGACACGCGGCGATCTGCCGCGCGACGCTGTGGAGACGGGCTCCCCTGCCCTGCTGGTCTTCAACGGCCGAAGACGCGGCCGGAAACGTGGAAATGCTCATGGGATCAACTCCGATTGGACGGTCCGCCCAGGCAGCGCCGATGGCCGGACCCGCGCGGACAAGAAAAAGGGCCGGACCATGACGGCCCGGCCCCAGGAGGTGCGGGATTGATCGAGCGTCAGGCGGCTTCGGCCAGATCCCCGTCGTCGCCGTCATTGGCCGCATCGATCGGCTCAGCGTCCGTGTCGTCCTCGCCGGACCGGCCAATGGCCGCGGCCAGTTCAGCGCGGGTCGGCCCGGTCACCGCCTCGACCACCGGTTCGTCGAACCGCATCGGCGCGGGGAGCCAGGCGAGCGCCTTTTCCTTGGTGTCCGCTTCGACCAGGACATTGCCGGAGAAGAGCTTTTCCGCCGCCGCCGCGAGGTCGGCCTTCTTCGACGCCCCGTAGCGGGACTTGAGGTCCGCGCCGCCGATGTCCTCGAACAGGGCGAGGATCGAGGGACGGGTCACCGCGTCGAAGAAATTGCGCGCGGTGGGCCGCCACCAGCGCGCCACATCGATGTCGAGCGCGCGCCCGATATGGCGCAGGAACGGCGCGCCGCTGCCGCTGTTGGCGACCGGCTGGATCGTGCGGGCGATCGCCCAGGCGAACCAGTTGGCGCGGGCATCGTCATCGAGCGCGCGGAAGGCGTCGAAGCGCGCGGTGATGTCGCCCACGTCCAGCCAGTCGCGCGCCAGATCGGCTTCGAGCTTCGCCCAGCTTTCAGCCGCCGCCGTTTCGGTGGGATTTCTGCTGGCGCCGGTTTCCGGCCTGGGCGCGCGCAGTTCGGATGCCAGATCATGGGCTCCGTAGCGCCGGTGTGCGGCATCGACCATGATGAAGGTGCCGAGATCCATCGCGAAGTGCGGATCGTTGGCGACGTGCAGCGCCACCAGTTCGGTCCGCATGACCGCGAGCCGCTCGACCAGCTTCTGGCTGAACGCCGGTTTCGCGGAAGCCGCGACGGGTTCGTCGTCGGCCCCAGCGTCGTCATCGGACGCATCGTCGTCACCGTCATCGCCTTCATCCTCGTCGGACTGCGCGAGGTAGAGCGCTTCTTCGATCACCGGGGTGCCGTCCTTGCCGATTACGACGAAGGCGAGCGCCTGGGCTTTCTGCTCGGGTTCATAGACGGGCTCGCGATCGACGATGCCGCCAAGTTCCTCTTCAAGCGCGTCGATCCGTTCGAGCTGTTCGTCGCTATAGTCATCCGTATCCGCAGCCTCTTGCTCGATCGCCTCGAGTTCGGCTTCGATCGCCTGCTTGCGGGCATCGAGGTCCTCGCTGAGGTCGGGCACGACGCCGTGGATCCTACGCAGCCCGGTCGTCGCCATATAGGGGACATGGGTGGCGACGAGCGGCCGGACCTCGGCAAATCCCTCGCGCTGGCGAATCTCCTCGGCGGCCGCGGCAAGCTGCTCTTCGGCGAGCCGATCGAGCAGGTCGGTGTCGGTCCAGCGTTCGGTGGCGGCGTCGGAGAAGAGGTCCTCGTCGATAATGCCGCCAGCGCCCATATAGGCATCGCGGCCGACGAGAAGAGCCTTGGGATCGCTGCCGCTATAGCTGAACGCCGCGAGCTGGCGCCGGATCTCGGCGGTGTTGTTGCGATAATAGCTCCCGTCGAGCTGGGCGAACACCGAAGCCTGCCGCCCGGTATCGCCGGTCGAGGCATAGGCCTGCGCGACCTCGATGCCGATTTCGCCCTGGCGCAGCGCGTTGAACACGGGCTCGGCGAGATCGGCGAGCCGAAGGCGGCCGCGGATGAAGCGTTCGGTCTTGCCGAAGCGGATGGCGAGCTCGGCGGGCGTCTTGCCGGTCTTGTCGATGATCCGCTTGAACCCCATGCATTCGTCGGCGGGGTTCATCGGCAACTGGAAATAATTCTCCGCCTGGCTCATCTCGATCGCGTCGTCCTTGTTCGCGGCGACGAGGACCGCGACCATGAAGTCTTGCGGAAGCTTGCCCTGTTCGATCACCGCCAGCGTGGCTGCGAGCCGGCGACCGCCGCCATAGATCTCGAAATGCCCTTTCTTGCGGGGGACGGCGACGCCGATCAGGTTTTCAAGAACGATACCGGTCTCGCCGATATTGGCGGCGAGTTCCGCGTCGGCGACGGGATCGCTCTGGGTGCGGACATTGTCCGGCGACTTGTGGCAGTCCAGCGCGCGCGCATAGACGATCTTCGGGGATTTACTGATAGTCATGAGGATATCTCCGGTGATGCGGCGCTCGCCCGACCATCAGGCTGCTCTTCCGCAACCACTTCCCACTTCCTCCTCTCCACCTCTGAGGCCGCTCAAGCGCCCGGTGAAGCGGATTTCTTCCGTCAATCCCGGTCGAGGTCCTTCATGATCAGGTCGATAGCCTGGTCGAGGATCGCATCGTCGGTCCCGTCGACGACGATGGCGTCGGGATTTGCGCTGCGAACGGCGTTTTCGACCTTGTCTCGTGCGTAGCGGCGCAGCGAATAGTGGTAGGTGCGATCCTGCTCGATCGTCACCAGATGGGTCTGGATCAAGGCGAGCAGACGTCCACGCTCCAGATAGCGGGCGAGCAGCCGGCTCACCTCGCATTCCAGATCGAACGCGAAGGGAGCGCCGTTGACCTGGAGAGGTGGGCGGTTGGATCCGAGCCAGCGATTGACGTCCTCTTCACGCCAGCGACCCGAGCGTTCGATCACGTCGCTGCCGCCAGAACCATGATTGCGAACGCGGAATGCGAGCGTGCCGTCGATCCACACCTCGGCAGCATAGGCGGTCGAGTCGATCGACAGGGCTTCGCAATATGTGATGTTGCGCAACGCGATGTGCATGGGAGCACTCCTGAACCAGGTAGCGCGGCGAGCCTGGGGCATGGCCGCTAGGGGATCGAGGGGCTGAAGAAACTTCAGGGACAGCCGGCGATCGTGGTCTTCCCGCCAGCACCCGGCAGGTCGGCTGCCTTGCCCACCCACATCCCCTCTCTCTTCCCTCCCTTGCGGAGCTGGTCGTTCCAGTCGTTGTGCCCGCGGGCCGACAAAAGCAGATCGATCGCCCGGCCTTCGCGCGCGTGGGCTGCCACGGCTTTCCCGGCGCCGAGGAGGCCTGGCTGGTCGTTATCGGGCAGCAGGATCAGGCGCGTCACGCGATCGGGCACGGCGACGTGCGCCATGCGTTCGCTGCCGAGCGTCGCCCAGACGGGAATGCCGAGCAGGACATGAGCGGAGACCGCGGTCTCCCAGCCTTCGGCAAGCCCGAGCGTGGTTCCCGGCAGTCCGAAATGCACGGCGCCGTCGCGCGGCCGTCCGAGCAGCCGCTTCGGGGGATCGAGGTCGGCGGCCGGCAGGCCGGACGGGAGATCGACGAACAGGCGTTCGAGCGCGATCACCTCATTGGCGCCGGAGCGCACGGCGGCGAGAATTGCGGGCCGGAAGCGAACCGACCGGCCACCGCCCAGCGGCGTCCGCCGATGAAAGCGCAAATCGGGGCAACGATCGATTAGCCCGCGCCAGTCGAGATAGGGACGGGCTGGCGAATCCGTGAGCGGTATCGCGTCATCCCAGAGCATGCGGGCGCGCGCGGACATCGCCACCTCCCGCGGTCGCCATGTCTCGATGCGCGGTGTATCCGTGACCGGCACGTCGAGCCGCAGGCGGCGGACGGCGCGCAGGACATCGAGCCGGTCGCAGCCGGCGAAGCAGTGGAACAAGAGGCTGGACGCACCGACGCGGACCGACAGACTTGGGCGACGGTCGGCATGGACCGGGCACAGACATATGCCGCCGCGCTTGGTCCAGGTTCCGCCCAGCTGCTTGACGATCCGCGCCGCCGCGGATTCGAGGTCGAGGTTTCTCGTAGCGATGGCATGAGGCATTGGCTGCTATCCTTTCGCCAATGCCCCTCTTCCTCCTCTCCAGCGGGGGCCGGCTCCGTCAGTCGACCGATGGGCGGGGAGCGGCTGATGTCATGTCTTCGACCACGAGTGCCGCACTGCGCAGAATGACCTCGAGGCATTCCTCGAGCTGCGCGCGAGCCGACGGGGTGAGTTGAACCAGCGCGCGCCGGCCATCGCTCGGATCGTCGGAGCGGACGACGAATCCGCGTCGTTCCATCATGGTGAGCGAACGACGGGCGGTTCCCAGGGCACTGGTGGCGGCCTGCCAGAAGCATGTGACCGAGGTCGTCAGCCCTTCATGCTCGCGGATATAGAGGTCCAGCAACATTTCGCTTGCCGGATCGCTGATCAGGTCATTGCCGAAGGCTCGCCCGGCGCGTCTCCGCGCCGCGAGTATGGCCCGGCAAAGATCGGCATATCGACAGGTCTGATCGTCGGGGTCCGCGAGGTCGGGGGACGTTTCCGCGACAGGCGGTATCGGTGCCGCAACGCTGATGGGAGGATTGCAGGCGCAAGCCGTCCCAGGGTCTCCGATATCCTCGAAGGGATAGGCAGGTCGCTGCATGACCGAGCGCGCGCCGGAAAGGCGCAAGGCGACCTGTTCGGCGCGCCATAGCAGATGCTCGGCTTCGTGGAGAAAATGCGCGCCGCGCTGCGTGTAGCGCAGCCCGTCGCCGGCAGGTTCGAACAAGGTCAGCCCGATCTGCGCCTCCAGGGTGGACACTGCGTCCTCGAGCAAGACTTGCGGCGTTCCGAGCGCAATGGCGGCAAGGCTGAAGCTGCCGTGCTGGGAAACGCAGAGCGCGTAGCGAAGCTGGTTGAGATCAAAGAGCATGGTGCGGCTCCCCTCTGATCCCGCTCATTCCGGGCTGCTGTCTCTTGGCCATCAGCGTCCTCCTTCGCGCGCCAGAATGTGAGGGGCAGCGGCGTCATTCGGCGCCCTTCAGCCGTCGCCAGGGAGGAACTGGTCGCGCAGCGATTTGAGAAGAAACGCGAATTGCCTCCCATCTTGAGACAGATGGCGAGGCAGGCGCGCGAACAGTTTTTTACAGATTCGTGACGTCAGCCCATGAGGACGATACCGCCCGGCAGTTCTCGCACGCCGAGGTGCAATAGCTGCTGGATCTGGGCGACGGCATTTTCGATCTGTTCGGTGTGGAAGATGCCATTGACCGGACGTCGACCGATATCGTTGCTGGTGAGGATGATCTTGGCGCTGCGATAGCGATTGATGTCCTCGACCGCTTCGGCGAGCGGCGTGTTGCGGAAGACGAGCAAGCCTTGCCGCCATCCGGATATCCGTTCCGGATCGACCCGCACGATCCTGGTCTCGCCTGACGGCGATGCGACGAGCTGCTCGCCCGGTTCAAGCGCCTGCGAGGCGTCGGCGCTTTCCCGCGTGATCGACCCCGAGAGACAGGTCACGCAGGTTTCGCGCTCGCTTGTGCGGATGTTGAACGTGCCGCCGCGCGAGGCGAAGCGTTCGCCGCCGGCCCGGGCCAGGAATGGCCGCGCGGTCTCAGGGAGGTCGATAAAGGCCTCGCCGGTGACCAGGCTGACCCCGTGACCATCGTTGATGATCGACAGCGCGGAGCGTGCGTTGAGATCGATGCTGGCGCCGCCCGCGAGCTTGACGTCCCGGCGCTCGCCCTGTCCGGTGCGATAGTCGGCGGTCAGCTCCGCGAAAGATGGCCAGAGCCCGAGCGGCGGATTGGCGACCATGATGGCGGCCGCGGACGCGGCGATGGCGCCCGATCCGGCGAGCATCGCGCGCCGGTTCATGAGCGCTGGCCGCGGTCGCGGCCGGATGGACGCCACATTGGCAGCGCGCAGCGCGGCGGGATGCGGCAGGTTCATCGCGCGCACGGTCTTACGGAATGCGGCGGCTTCGCGGAAAGCCTCCTCATGCGCCGGCCCTTGCGCGCGCCAGATCTCGAAATCGCGTGCGTCGGCGGTCGTCGCCGCGCCCGAGGTCAGGCGCACGAGCCATTGCAACGCCTCCTTCATCAGGGGGTCGAGATCATCATTCAGGGCGTCTTCGTGGTTCATGGATGCTGCGCGGTTCCGCATGGCTGGGTGGTCATTCATCGTCTCCCTGCATTGAAGACAATTTCGGCAGGCCGGTTGCGAACGATTTTTGTCGTCCGAGCCGTTTCGCGCAGTGTTCGACGGCGCGTTGGAGTTCCTTCTGGATCGTGCGCTGAGTCACGCCGTACCGCTCGGCGAGGGCGTGATGCGATTCATTGCCCACGAAGGTCTCGTGGAAAATGTCCTGCTGCCGCTCGGTCAGTTCGGCCAGGGCGTCCTGCAACCGCGCGATTTCGCGGCGATCGCCCGCGATGATCTCCGGTCCCGGCGCTTCATGGACGACATCGACCAGGTCCATGATATCGGTGAAGTCGAGCACACGTTCGCGCGAGGTGAGAATGTTTCGGGCACGGTTGGCGACCGCGCGCGAAAGATAGGACGCAGGATCCCGGACGGCGCTCAGATCGCGCGGTTTCTGGAGCCTCAGCCAGGTGTCGTGCAGCGCGTCTTCGACGAGGTCGGGCGCGAAACTGCGAGAGAGCCGGGACTTGAGTTCGGCGTAACGGTCCTGGAGCGCACGCAGGAGCTGATGGCGCGTCGTTTCCGACGCGGGCGCGTCCTTGTCGGGATCGTCGCGGTTTCCAGGGCGCGAATCGGCGGTCATGGCTGTCCCCGATGGTCTCGCGCCATCAGCGGATACGAAAGCGGAGATGCTGTCGATTCCAGCACCATCTGCGTCCCAGTGACCGTGAACCTACAGCAGCTCATCGCGCCGCCACCTCGAACCACACGGGTTGCGGCAGATCGGCAGGCGGTGGTGCGGGCATCCGCGCGCCATCGAGCACGAGACGAATGTCCCGGTCGAGCTTCTCATCGCCGCTGGAGTGGATGATGGTGGGGCGCCGGACCAGACCGGCATCATCGATCTCGACCGTCAGCCGCACACGAAATGGCCGTGCGCTGGTGCGTGGATCATTTTGCAGCCGCTGGTTGATGGCGGCCTGGACGGCGCGGCCGAACGGCTCGAACCGCGCGCGCGACGGCGTGCCGATCATCGGCGCCGCGGTGACCCGCAACGTGTCGAGCATGAGCCGTGGCGCGCCTTCGGCCTTGGCCCAGGCATCGACGCCGGGCTCCGGAGGGCGTTCGGGCGGGAAGACCAGAACGGCGGTGATACTGGTGAAGCGGAATGCGAGCCCGGTGCCCTGGAGCATGGCGGCGATGGCCTCGCGTTCGGAGAGGGTGCCGCTGACCGCGTGCGATCGTTTCCCTTCGACGACGCCGTTTTCGTAGAGGATATCGATACGGCTCACGGTGCCCAGTTCCATAAGCGCGCGGTCGAGCGGCTGCGCGGGAATATCATAATGGTTCCGCTCGGCCGGTGCCGGCGGCGTCTCCTGTTGTGCCCGCGCGGGTGACACAGGGTTGGCTGCCAGAAGGAGGAACGGCAAGGCAGCGCGAAGGAGGCTATCCTTTCGCCGGCGGACTGATCGGGTGCGCGCGTCATGATCAGCCACGGTGCCGCCAACGGGAGACGGCACGAGCGATCGGCGGATATCCAGGGCGCGCGCGGAACTTCATCTATTCGATCCGGAACTCGATCGGGACCGTGATATCGATCTGCGCGGGCAAGCTGTCCGGGATGGCGGGCAACGGCGCGGCGCGGCGGACCGCCGCGATCGCCTCGCTGTCCAGCACGGCAATGCCTGAGCCGCGCTCCAGCCACATCTTGAGAACCCGTCCGTCGCGGTCGAGGAGGAAGCGGACCCAGGCTGTGCCTTGCTTGCGGCCGAGGCGGGCATCCTCAGGATATTGGCGGTAACGGGCGATATGGGCGAGGAGGATGTCGCGATACTGGAGCGCAAGCGCGCCCGAGAGGTCGGCGGGCGTCTGACCCGGATCGCTGACCGTAGCCGCTGCCGGAACGGAATGGGAGCCGCCGGGGCTGAGCGGATCGGGAACGCTGCTTGTCAGATGCCTGGGCGGCCGGACGGGCGCTTCGGTCGGCACCGCGTCGCTCGGAAGCTTGGGCGGCGTCAATGGCTGATTGGCGATGGCGCCGCTATCGGTGCGGTCGAGCGGGAGCAGCTCGACGACCAGCACGCGTTCGCTCTGCCCCCGTGCGCGGGAGCGTCCGCCGTCGCCCGTGAAGGGGTCGAGCAGGAACAGGAAGGTCATAAGCGCTGCGTGCGCCAGCAGCGACAGGATGATCGCGAAGAGCCGGGACGAAACGGTTTCGATCATCGCCGCGCCGCGCGGTTCAGTTTTGACATGGCAATGATGCACAAGGGTCCACCCCAGCGCGCAATTAGTCGCCTAAGATGACAGTTCTGCTGCGCGCGCCTTTTTCGGCGGATTCCGGCGGTTCTCCATCGCTCGTCGCACCTTCCGCGAAAATAATTTGCGGGCATTCGCATTTTTGCGTTCGTGATCGCGTCGCCCCGGCTGTCGAGTTTTTGAAAGTCGATGAGATGGCGGTGAACTTGCATACGGGCATGCTGGAATGTTGCGATGTCGAGCCGAGGGCGATTGTGCGGCCCATCGGCGCTGTCGCCGTGTGCGCTCGCGCGCCCTTTCGGGCCGCCCCTGGCGAGGAACTTCGGGCGCGGCATCGCGTGAAAGTCGGCCGTATCGACCTCGACCGGCGCGTCTTCGCCAGGCAGCGCGCGGTGTCGATCACGCCGACCGAAACGATGGTGCATATCCTCGCCCCGCGTGTCGGCCATGCGGTGGTCGTCAGCAACGGCGAAAGCTATATGCTGGAGCCGGGAACGGCTCTGCTCGCTGCCGACACCGAGAAAATCACCAGCGTATGGACCGGCGGGTCGCAGGCATTGATCCTGCGCGTCCCCCGCGCGTCGATCCAGGCCGTCGGCTCGCGCGCATTCGGCAATGCCCGCCGGCTGGCCCCGATCGATTGCCGGTTCGCGCTCGCGCCTGACGCAATCGCCTCGGGCAATGCAGAACTCACCGAGAAGCGCATTCTGGAAACGCTGGTCGCTGCGCTGCGCGCGAGCCCGCAGGAAGCGGCCCTGTTTCCGCTGGCGCGGTCGGTCCAGCGCGCCGTGGACCATGTTCGTGCGAACCCGATCCTGTCCTGGTCGATCGAAGATCTTGCCGCGGTGGCGGGTGTCACGGCCGGCACGCTGCGCCGCAATTTCAGCACCTGCCTCGGCATGTCGGTGACCCAGCTCGTCCTGCAATCGCGCATCGAGTGGGTCCGGGCGCGGCTGGAAAGCGTGACCGAGAGCCGATCGATCGGTGAACTCTCGATCGCTGCCGGGTTCGGCGCGTCGGGCATGCTCAACCGGACCTACCAGCGTCATTTTGGAGAAACGCCGAGCCAGACGCGCACGCGCGCATTCCGATCGCGCCGCGACTGAAATCGCCCTCCGAACCGAGGGCTTCAAGATATATCCAGCGTCCTGAATCATATTCAAGGCGAACCCCGTTTCTTGTTTCAAATAAAGATCAAGATAAATCCGCGATCAATTCACCGATTCGATCCAGTCTACTTTTCGTTAGTCCATGATCCACTGTAACACAACTTACATATTGTTTAGACTGGATTATACGAAACGACATTCGGTAAGATTATTCCTTGAGAATCGGAACGCTCCCCCTTTAACAGGCTGACGTCAACGGGCGCTGCATTGCAGCAATCGAGTCTTCGAGTGCCCGTATTTGAGACGTGAGAGACCGTGTGCCGTCCGGCTTTCTGCCCTGGCGGCGCTTCTAGCGGGGGGTGTGGTTTTGACGTTCGAGAGAGAAAGCTGGCGGCTTGCGCCAAGCGGGACCGCGCTCGCGCTGGCGCTGGTGTCGATGGCGGCGCCAGCCTTTGCGCAGGATGGGAGCTTGCCCGACGCCGCCCCGGATGCGGCTGCTCAGCAGGCATCGACATCGAACTTCGACATCATGGCGTTTCAGGTGAAGGGCAACACCTTGCTGGCGGCGGACGATGTCGAGCGCGCGATCCTGCCGTTCATGGGTCCGGGCAAGTCGGAAGCCGACGTAGAGGCGGCGCGTGCGGCCCTGCAGAAGCTTTATGAGGACAAGGGCTATGTCGCCGTCTCGGTCTACATTCCCGAGCAGGCCGTCGATAGCGGCGTGCTGCAACTCCAGGTGCAGCCGCAGGCGGTGGGGCAACTCCTCGTCGAAGGCGACACGAAAAACGCGGACGCCGTGCGTGCCATGGCGCCCTCGGTGGCGGTCGGCACCACGCCCAACCTTCCGGCCTTCCAGCGCGACGTGGTGGCGCTGAACGCAAAGCCGACCCGCCGCGTCACTCCGGAACTGCGCGCGGGCGAAGCGCCGGGCACGCTCGACGTGGTGCTCAAAGTCGAGGAAAGCTCGCCCTGGCACGCCTCGGCCGAACTGAACAACTTTTCCTCCTCAGCGACCACGGACCTCCGCGCCTCGGCGACGCTGCGCTATGACGACATGTGGGGCCGCGGCGACAGTCTCTCCCTCTCGGCGCAGACCGCGCCTCGCCGCACCGACGACGGAACGGTGTTTTCGGGCAATTACCTGATGCGACTGGGCCAGGGCACGCAATTGCTGCTCTACGGCGTGTATTCGGACAGCGACATCGCGGTGGTCGGCGGCACCAGCGTGATCGGACGGGGCAAGATGGGCGGGTTCCGCCTGATCCGTTCGCTTGGGAGCAGCGAGGGCTTCTACCACAGCCTGACCATCGGCATGGACTATAAGGACTTCTCCGAAGATGTCCTGCTTGGGTCCGACCGGGCCAAGGCGCCGATCAAATATGCCCCGCTGATCGCGTCCTGGCGCGGCGACTGGCAGGGCGAGACGGCGACCAGCAATATCACGATCACGGGCAATTTCGGCATCAGAGGGCTCGGCGATAGCTGGGAGCGGTTCGACGCCAAGCGCTATATGGCACGCCAGAGCTTCATCGCCTTGAAGCTCGACGCCGAACGCACCCAGACCTTCGGCCCCGATCTCCAATTGAACGCGCGCTTCACGGGACAATGGTCGCCCGATCCGCTGATCAGCAACGAGGGCTTCAGCCTCGGCGGCATGTCGAGCGTGCGCGGCTATTATGAATCCGAGGCGATCGGCGATTATGGCTTTGCCTATCAGACCGAATTGCGCTCGCCCGACTTCGCCAAGCTGCTCGGCACCGATCTCATCAACGAACTGCGGTTCCACGCCTTCGTCGACAGCGGCTATGTCGGCATCCATCAGCCGCTCCCGAGCCAGGCCGCGATCCGCAATACGTGGCTCAGCAGCGCCGGCCTCGGCGGGCGCATCAAGCTCTTCAACCATCTGACCGGCGCGATCGACGCCGGTGTTCCGCTCAAGTCCGGACCGGAATCCGAGTCCGGCGACATCTTCGTCCGCTTCCGCATCCAGGGGGAATTTTAAACCATGTCAGTCTTTGCACGTCTCAAGAAGGGCGTGGCCGGAACGCTCCTGGCCGCTGCCGCCACGGTCGCTTTCGCATCGCCGGCTCATGCCTGGTGGGAGGCGGATTACAGCTACCGCACCAAGATCAACCTCAACACGCAAGCCGCGGGTGTCACCGGCGAGGTCGCGCGCGCGCCGGTGCTGATCCGGCTGCATTCGGGCAATTTCAGCTTCAAGGATGTGAAGCCCGACGGCTCCGATCTGCGCTTTGTCGCGGGCGATGATCGCACACCGCTCAAGTTCCACATCGAGAAATGGTCGCCGCAAGAAGAACAGGCGCTGGTGTGGGTCGATGTGCAGGGGCTTCAGCCGGGTCAGGCTTCGGCGGTCTATGCCTATTACGGCAACAAGGACGCTGCCGCGCAGCAGGACGTCGCCGGCACCTTCGCGCCGGATTACCGGCTGGTCTATCACTTCAATGACGAGGGCGCCGCGAAGGACGCCACGTCGAACGGCAACAACGCGAGCGGAGCCGCGGGTCGCAACGCGGGCGGCCTGATCGGATCGAGTCTCGTCCTCGACGGCACCACTCCGGTCACGCTGCCCGCGCCAGCCTTCGCGAGCGGTCCGCTCAGCATCAGCTTCTGGGTGAAGCCTGCCGGTGACGGCACGCTGTTCAGCCTGCCGGGCAGCGTCAGCCTCGTCGTCGAGGGCGGCCAGCTTTTCATCGATGCGGGCGGCAACCGCAGCAACGGCGGCGCACTCGCCGCCGATAGCTGGACAAACGTCGCGCTGGTCAACGACGGCGCCAAGTCGGTCCTATACATCAATGGCCAGCCTGCCGGCGAAGTAACCGGCGCCCTTGCCGCTGCCACGGGCGCGCCACTGCTCGGCCAGGGCTTCTCCGGCGAGATCGACGAGTTCCGCGTTGCGGGCGTCGCCCTGCCGCAGGCCGCGTTCCAGCTTGCCGCGGGCAGCGAAGGCCAGGCCGCGAAGCTGGTGACCGCCGACACGCCGCAGCAGGTCGAGACCGGCGGCGGCCACGGCCATTTCGGCATATTGTTCGGCGCGCTGACCTTCGACGCCTGGGTGGTCATCATCATCTGCGCCTTCATGTTGCTCGTCGCGATCGCGATCATGATCAGCAAGGGCCTGCTCATCGGCAAGGTTCGCTCGGCAAACGAAGCGTTCCTCGAAGCCTATGCGGGCCTGTCGCGCCGGGCCGGCGACCATGACGGTCTCCCCGCGTTCGACCCCGGTGCCGCAGCGGCGGACTCCACGCTGGGCCGGCTCTACAATATCGGCCGCCGCGAGCTGACCGAGCGTCTCAAGGAAGGCAAGGCCACCGGCAGCCGGTTCGCGATCCGCAGCCAGTCGATCGCCGCGATCCGCTCGGCGCTCGATGCAGGGCGCGTCCGTGAAGGCCAGAAGCTCAACGCGCGGCTGGTGCTGCTGACCATCGCCATCTCGGGCGGCCCGTTCATTGGCCTGCTCGGCACCGTGCTCGGTGTCATGATTACCTTTGCGAGCGTGGCCGCGGCCGGTGAGGTCAACATCAACGCCATTGCGCCGGGCATCGCGGCGGCGCTCCTCGCCACCGTCGCCGGCCTCGCGGTCGCGATCCCGGCGCTGTTCGGCTACAATTACCTGCTCAGCCGCATCGAGGAGATCACCGCCGACCACGACATCTTCGTGGACGAGCTGGAGAAGCGCATCGCCGAGACCTGGCAGGATATCGGTCCCGCAGGCGGGCCCGCTGGGCAGGACGCGCCTGTCGCGGCCCAGGCCGCTTGAGCCCCACACCGAACAGGAGGCTCAGGCCATGGGTATGCAGGTAGGCGGCGGCAAGAAGCCGTATAACGAGATCAACATCACCCCGTTCGTCGACGTGGTGCTGGTGCTCCTCATCATCTTCATCCTGATGACGACGGCGGCGGTCCAGGGGATCAAGGTGGACCTGCCGTCCGCCTCTTCGGCCAAGACGCTCGAAGCGCAGAAGAGCCGGGTGATCGCGGTCAGCAACGACGGCACCGTGTCGATCGACGCCATTCCGGTGTCGATGGCGGAACTGGAAAGCCAGCTTCGCTCCAGCATCGCGACCACGCCGGACCTTGCGGTGATCCTGCGCGGCGACCGCGCCGTCCAGTACGACAAGGTCATGCAGGTGCTCGACCTGTGTTCCAAGGTCGGCGTGCCGAGCCTCGGCATGGCGTCCACGCGTCCGCCCGTTTCGGCGCCCGGCGGCGCCTGAGGGGGGTGAGATCCATGCACAAGGATAATCATGATGGCCCGCTTCCGCATTCGCCGGTCGCGCAGCAGTTTCCGCAAGCGAAGCTGGTGGCTCCGGTCCGGCCGGGCGTGGCTCCTGATGATGTTCGCGCTGCTTCTGATCGCTGCGATCGTCCTGCTGCTGTCCAGGCACAACGAAGCCTTCGCCTTGCAGGGGCCGCAGGACAATGCGGACAGCGCCTTTATCTCAGGGCTGCCGCCTGCGGGATCGACCTCTCCGGCTGGACTGCCGACTGGCGTGGCGCGCGCCTTTTCCTGAACGGCATCGGACGCGCGCATGAAGCGTCGCTGGGGGGGCTGTGATGGCGGCCGCATCCCTGATGACGCCGGATGGCCCTACGCCAGGCCGCCGCCGCAAGCGATCGCCCTTCACCTTCGGTCGTATCCTCACGGTCGTGGGCATCGGCATGGTTGTGGCGATCGCTTACAACATGCTGAGCTGGCAGTCCGTTTCCGACCGGCCCAATGAGATGAAGACGACGCAGGTGATCCTGCCGCCGCCGCCACCGCCTCCGCCACCGCCGCCCAAGGAGCAGGTCGAGCAGCCGCCCGAACCGGCGATCGCGCCGCCGATCGAGCAGCCGCTGGACACCCCGCCGCCGCCCGATCAGGCGAACGATCCCGCGCCCGGCGACAGTGCGCTGACTGCTCGCGAGGGCGCCGGTCCCAGCAACTACGGCCTTGGCCGGGGTGACGGTTCGGGCACCCGGATCGGTGGACGGCCCGGCGGCGGCTCGGGCGACGCCTACCGCGCTTATGCCAATGTCGCGCTCGGTTGCGTCCGGTCGGCGGCCCAGCGTGACCGGGACTTGTCGCGTGGGCGCTACGACGCGGCGCTCACCGTGACGATCACGCCCGATGGCCGGTTCACCAATGTCCGCGTCTCGGGGGTCGACGATCGCCGCGCCGCGCAGATCCGTTCCGTTCTTGCCGGGGCGTCATGCCAGGCCCCGCCTGCCGGGCTGCCGGTGATGCGCCTCGAACTCTCTACCCGCTCGGGAGGCTGATCGCATGTCCGCCCGGCACCCGAACACCAGTCTCTCGAAGGGGAACCTCATAATGCCTACGATCAATGGCCGCATCGGCCGCCTCAAACCCGCGCTTATGGCGTGCGCCGCCGGTGCGACGTTGCTGGCCTCGCCCGCATTGGCGCAAGAGCGCCGCGTCGACGGCGAGAAGATCCTCGAACTGCTCGTCGCCAAGGGCGTGATCAGCAAGGCCGACGCCGACGCGATCATTTCCCAGGCGGAGGTGGTCGAACCCGCGCCGCAGCAGGCCCGCGCGCCGATCCCGCAGGCCGGCGTCGGCGCCGACGGCACCCAGACCGTGACCTATGTGTCGCCGGTGGTGCGCGAGCAGATCGCCCAGCAGGTTCGTGCCGAACTCGGCACCCAGGCGGCGGCCGAGGGCTGGTCGAAGCCCGGCGAGACGCCCGAATGGACGCGGCGCATCAAGCTCTATGGCGATGTCCGCGTGCGCGGCGAAGCCCGGCGCTATGACGACGCCAATTTCGACGTGTTCTGGAACTATGGCGCTCTGAACCACGGCGCGCCGTTCGACATCAACACCGGCAACCCCGATTCCATCGGCGCCCCCTATATCAACACGCTGGAAGACCGGCAGCGCTTCCGCCTGCGCGCGCGTCTGGGCATCAAGGCGCAGATCACCGACTGGATCAGCGCCGACCTCAGGATTGCGACGGGTGCGGATAATTCGCCGGTGTCGACCAACCAGACGCTGGGCGCCGACGGCACCGGCAAATATCAGCTCTGGCTCGACCGCGCCTCGATCCGCCTGACCCCGGTCAAGGATGTCGCGATCGATGTCGGCCGCTTCGCCAATCCCTTCTGGTCGAGCGACCTCATCTTCGACAACGACATCAATTTCGACGGCGTCGCGATCTCGGCCAGCGCGCCCGTCAACGATACCTTCCGTGTGTTCGGCACGGCGGGCGCCTTCCCGGTGTTCAACACCGACCTCAACTTCGGCACCCAGAACGCGCGTGAAGAAAACGACGTGAAGCGCGGCCGTCCGTTCCCGAGCCAGGATAAATATCTGTTCGCGGCCCAGGCGGGCGCCGAGTTCAAGCCGACCCAAGAGATCGGCGTCAGGCTGGCGGGCGCTTACTACCATTTCGACAATATCGCCGGGAAGGTCTCCGACCCCTGCTACTGGTACGAGCTGGTCTGCTCGACCGACGCGACCCGCCCGGCGTTCCAGCAGTTCGGCAACACGGTGTTCGCGATCCGCGACGTCGTGCGCAATCCGCTCAACCCGGATATTTCGCCGGAGCCGCAATATTTCGGGCTGTCGTCGAAGTTCCGCGTGCTGCACGTCCGCGGCGCGATCGACTACAAGCCGAATGATGGCTTCGGCGTCCGGCTCGAGGGCGACTATGTCCGCAACCTTGCCTGGGACCGCGATGCCATCCGCGGCACGTTCGTCGACCGGGTGGGCTGGGTCGGCAAGGCGCTCAACAACCTCGGCGAGGACATCACCATCCCGGTGCCGACCGACGACGATCCCGACGCGGTCAAGACTGTCCAGGGGCCCTACGCCGGCGGCAACGACGGCTGGCAGGCGCGCCTGACGGTCGGCACGGTGCTCAACCTCAACCTCGCCGGCGACTGGTCGGCGAAGCGCGGCGACTGGAACGCCTGGCTCGCCTATCGCCGCCTCGCCAGCGACGCGGTGGTCGATGCGTTCGCGGACTCCGACTTCCATATCGGCGGCACCAACAACAAGGGCTGGCAGCTCGGCGGCAACTACGCGATCGCGAGGGACACGATCCTGGGCTTCCGCTGGCTCGCCGCCGAGGAGGTCGCCGGCGCGCCGTTCAGCGTCGACCGCGGGTTCATCGACCTGATGACCCGGTTCTGACGATCAGACCCATGTCCACCGCGACGCTCCTCATCGTGACGGCCCGGCTGCGTGGGCTTGCCCGCGCGGACGGATACCGCGACCCGGCTCTGTTCGCTCCCTCATGCGGGCGGAGTCGGGTCACGCGGGAGCGAGCGGCGTGGCTCATCCTGTTCCGGCGCGATACCGCCGGACAACCGGCGCCGCGCGCACTCCCGGCGCGGCGCCCACTACGTCCACATCCTCACGCGGGGGCGCGGCTCCCCCTTCCACGCGCCCGCGTCCTTGTCGCCGCCTGCCTGTTTGCGCTGATCGGTTCGGCCGGTACGACCACGATCGTCCACGCCCAGACGGCGGCGCCGGAAGACCACGCTGATGTCACGCTGCCGCCGGTTCGCGTCGAGGGTGAGACGGCGTCACGCGATGGGCGCATGATCGGCGGCAAGGCGCCGCAAGGCCCCTGCGTCATCGTCGAGATCGCGGGGACACGCGCCGGTCATCTCGATTGCGCGACGCAGAAGCTGACCGAGGCGGCGCGCAGCGCGCAAACGCAAGCGCGTGCCGGCTATGACGTGCCCGTGCCGCAGGCCGGCTCGCCCGACGTCCAGCTCGGCGTCGCCAACCAGACCGCGACGCGCCTCAGAATGGGCAGCGCCTTCGGCAACTCGGTCCATTCCGAGCGTCCCGTCACCCGCCCGCCGCGAGCGCCCCGGCCATGATCATCGCAGACTTCAGACCGCTGCCCGACCGGCGGCCCTGTCACCAAACCGACCTTCTTCCCGAACATCGTGCGGTTGCCCAAAATGCAATGGGTGCGGCCGCCAGCCTGCCGGAGTTACAGCCATGACCAGCAACCGCACCCTTCGTAACAAGCTCCTCATCGGCGCTTCGCTCTCGGCGATCCTGCTGACCGGGGTGGCGCAGGCCAAGTCCGAGGGCGGCGGCTGGAGCGGCGGCCGCGGCGGCAGCGTCGACCCCGCGGTGGTCGCCGCGCGCGTCGCGCAGGACCAGGCGCTCAAGCAGGCCCAGACCAGCTCGGCGACCCAGCGCGCGCTCGAAGCGTTCCGCCGCCAGGCGCAGACTCGCGTCCAGATGCAGGACGCGCAGGTCCAGGCGCGCATCGCAGCGCAGCAGGCGATCAACAACGTCGCCAACGGCCTCAAGCCGGGCGGGCTTCAGGCCGCACCCGAGATCGCGATCGACCCCAACCTCTGGGTCGGCGCCGATGGTCCGCAGCAGAGCGCCGGCAAGGACGGCCGCACCAATGTCACGGTCGACCAGACCGAGCAGAAGGCCATCCTCACCTGGGACAGCTTCAATGTCGGCCGCGAGACCGACCTGACCTTCAACCAGCAGGCGTCGGACTGGGTCGTGCTCAACCGCGTACGCGACGCGGCGCCCTCCCAGATCCACGGCAGCGTCAACGCCAAGGGCACGGTGCTGATCCTCAACCAGAACGGCGTGCTGTTCGGGGGCGCGTCCAGCGTTAACGTCCGCAACCTCGTCGCCTCGACCGCCAATATCACCGACAGCCAGTTCCTGACCAACGGGATCTATTCGCAGCTTTCGGGTGACTATATACCCTCGTTCACGGGTGCGGGCGGTAAGATCACCGTTGAGGCGGGAGCGCAAATCAAGACCCATAGCCCAGAATCTGTCACCACCAGCGGTGGCTATGTGCTGTTGATGGGCACCGAGGTCACCAACGCCGGTTCGATCACGACGCCCAAGGGACAGACCCTGCTCTCGGCCGGCGACGACTTCATTGTCCGCCGCGGCTACGGCACGGAGGAAAATAAATACTCCACGACGCGCGGCAACGAGGTGCGCGGGCTCATCGGCGCGGACTCCGCCAGCGGCATGGTCATCAACAGCGGCCTGATCGAAGCTGCTCAGGGCGACATCACGCTCGCCGGCCGCACGATCCGTCAGGACGGCGTCGCGCTCGCGACCACTTCGGTCAACCAGCGCGGCACCATCCACCTGCTGAACTCCGCCAGCGACGCCGACGGCTCGGTCACGCTCGGCAAGGACAGCCTGACCACGATCCTGCCGGAGTTGGAAGCCAAGGACGCCGCGCTTGATGCGCAGCGCGACGCGCTGATCAAAGAAAGCCAAACCGCCAATATAAACCGTACAACGACGACAAATGGCGGGTTCGACGATCGATCGTTATTGTCTGACCGGCTCGATCAATCGCGCGTCGAGATCGTCTCCGGCGGCGACGTGCTGTTCGAGGGCGGTTCACAGACCAGCGCCCAGGGTGGTCAGGTTGCGGTTCAAGCGAACAATGGACGGATCACGGTCGCGGATGGGGCGAGAATCGACGTCTCGGGCGTGATGGGCGTCGCGCTCGACATGGAGTCCAATTCGATTCTGGTCAACGTCCAGGGCAATGAACTGCGCGATTCGCCGGCCAACCGCGACAATGATCGCCTCAAGAGCCAGGATATCTGGATCGACGTTCGCGATCTTGTGCTGCTGCCTTCGGGGACAGGCGGCTATGAAAGCGACCGCTGGTATACCAAGGGCGGTCTGCTCGAGGTCGGCGGCTGGCTGGGCAATACCGCGCATGGCATTGGTGAATGGACCGCGGTTGGCGGCACGATCACGCTCGCCGCAAAAGAGGTGGTTGCCCGTAAGGGCGCCACGTTCGACATATCTGGCGGCAGCCTCGACTATGCCGCGGGCTGGGTGAACTCGACGCGCGTGCTTGGCGAGGATGGCAAGCTTTACGATGTAGGCACCGCGCCGGCTGGCATGAAAATGCTTGCCTGGGGCGATGCATTCATCCGCAAGCACGACCGTTGGGGCGAGCAATATACCCAGGTCTGGTCGCATCCGCTCGGCGGCGCGCGCTCCTCGCGCCGCTGGTCCGATGGCTACAGCGTCGGGCGCGACGCCGGCAACCTCATCCTTTCTGCGCCGACCGTTATCATGGAAGCCGACATTCTCGCCGAGGCGTTCAACGGCGAGCGCCAGTCCGTCGCGCGCGTCGAAGGCAGCGCCGACGGCTACAAGCTCGGACAAGATCAGGTCGCCAGGGCCGGCGCCTTGACGATCGGCAATGTCAACGCCGTCGGGTTCGATACGCCGCATGTCAGCAGGGTCGTAATCGGTTCCTTCGCGCCGATCGACGGCGAAGCCGGAGCGCCGCTGCCGGCGGACCGGGAAGCGACTACGCTGCTCGATGCGGACCTGGTGAATGGCTATGGCCTTGGCGCACTGACCATTGTCAGCGGCGACAGCATCACGATCGAGAAGGCGCTGACCATGGCGGACGGCGCTGCTCTCAATCTGGTGGCGGGCGACGTTGCCGTTGACGCGGATATCACGATCCGCGGCGGCACCGTGACCGCCACCAACCGCGCCATGGTCGCTGCTCCGGGTTCGACCGAACTTTCGAGCGTCATCCTGTTTCGCGATGGGAAAGCGAATTTCGATCTTGGGAACGGTGCGGCCATCGATCTGTCCGGGATCTGGACCAACGAACGCAAAGACGGACGCGACGCGCGCGCGCTTGCTCATGTCGACGGCGGCAACCTGTCCGTTCGCATGGTGGAAGGGTCGGTGCGCCTCGGCGAAGGCAGCACCGTCGATCTGTCTTCGGGCGCCGCCTTGCTGGCCGAGGGGATATTCAGGGGCGGCCGTGGCGGCGACCTGACCCTGGTCGCCAACGAAGCGCGCGCGGGACTTGTCTCCAGCCCCGTGGGGACGGAACTGGTCCTGAACGGGACCATCCACGCTGAGGGCGTTGTCGGCGGCGGCAAGCTGACGCTCCAGTCGCCTTCGCCCGTCGTTTTCGGTGAGAATGCCGTTCTTGAAGGCGGATTCCTTGAAGCGGGTGTGGAACTGCCGGCCGATGTCATACTGGCCGAGCCGATCACGCTCCCGGCTGGCGCGAAGCTGCCGTTCGACGTGACGGTGGAGTTTTCCGACCTCAGGCCGGGGGTGCCCGCACCGCAACCCACCGGCATGTTACAGCCCGTCATCATCGAAGCGGACTGGGTTGTGCCGGGGGGCATTTTTCGCGTCCGCGTCAACGACAGCCAGAACGTATTCCCGGGGGGAGTCATTCCCGCGGGGTCGTCCATCCTCATCCAGGGCAGTATTCCCCAAGGCTTCGTCCTGCCGGCCGACGCATTTCCGCAAGGCATTCCTGTTCTTCCCTATTCGGCCGTGGTCAAGGCCGGGGAAATCGCTCCCGTGGACGTCGCCGTCGCCGCTGGCCGGGTTCTTGCGCGCGGCAGCCGCTTCGACCAGCCGATCCAGTTCACCGCGGCGACGCGATTGGATGCCGGACTGCTGAAGAGCGGCTTCTCCGATTATGATATCACAAGCCATGCCGGGCTGGTGGTAGCGCCCGGTGTCGAACTGACGGTCGAAACGCCGGTGCTGCGTCCTACCGCTGAAACCTTCGCCGCTGCATCGGGGTCATCGTCCCGGTCGATCATGGAAAGCTGGACGCCTCCGGCCTTCATGGAGAATCCACAGGCAGGCCGCTTCGAACAACGGGCCGGTGCGAGCCTGTCCTTGCGCGGTACTTCGCTTGAAGTCGGTACAGGCGCACGGATCACCGTGGACCCAGGTCAGGCCGTCCGGCTGGCTGCGGCGCAACAGATGGTAGTGGATGGCACGGTCGTAGCCCCCGGTGGCAACATAGCCCTGGTCAGCGAGCCGGTCGGCACGATCAATGCGCTTGCCAGCAACCCGCCAGGCCAGTCGATTTGGGTCGGCGAAAATGCACGGCTGGATGCGGCGGGGCGCGCATGGACGGCCCGCGACACGCAGGGTCGGCGCTATGGCATCGCACAGGACGGCGGCGCTATTCGGATCGGACTAGAGGACTATGATCGCGTCGATGGCGACTTGCTGGACGCCACCCGAGCGATGGTCGTCATCCGCGAAGGCGCGATACTGGATGCGTCCGGTGCGGGCGTGACGATCGATGTCGCGGAAGCAATTCCATCCTCGCCTCGGGAGGTCAGGCTGGCCGGCGATGGCGGCCTGATCCAGATCGGCTCGATGACGGGCATCGTCAATGACGGGACAATGCGCGGTGCCGCTGGCGGCGAAGGCGCGGCCGGCGGTCGGCTGAACATCGTGCTGGAAAGCGACAGGGTCGCGATGCGTGCGGTCCGCACCTTGACGATAACACAGACGCATGTCGAAAGCGGTCTCGCCGCAGACGCCACGCCGGACACAGCGCTGCCGGGTTCGTTCGTCGGCACGGCCCGCGTCAGCGTTGAGGATATCGAGGCGGGCGGGTTCGGCTCGCTCGACCTCTGGAGCCGCGACGTCATCGAGTTCGACGGCAATGTCGACCTGTCGATGCGCGAAAGCCTCGCGCTTCGTCGTGGTCTGTTGTCGGTATCCGAGGCCACGCCTCAGGCGCGAGTCACGCTTTCCGCGCCTCATGTGCTGCTGGCGGGCAAGGTGGCCGTGATCGGCGGCCCCGGCGAAGACGGCCTGCCGCCCCCGCCGATGGCCGGTCTGATTTCCGCGCCAACCCATGGGAATGGCTATTCAGGCTACGGACCCGCGTCGAGCAATGCAGCGCAACTCGCTATCAGTGCCGATCTGATCGACGTGACGGACGATGTGTTCTTCGGCGGGTCCGGCAACGCCTATCTCCCCGACGCGCAGGGGCAACTGGTTCTGACCGATATCGATCGTTTCGGTTTCGATCATGTCGATATCGCCAGCCGAGGCGACATCCGCTTTACCGACGGCCTGCTCTCGACCGCGGGCAACATGACGCTGACGGCCAGCCAGATCTACCCCTCCACCCATGCAAAGGGCGAGATCTATGCGGGCGTCGACAACCTGAATCAGGATCAATTCGACGCCGATCGCTGGCTTAAGATCCGCAGCAACGGTCTGACGCCGAATATGCCTTACTCCGTTTTCGGCGAACTCTATCTTCGTGCGCCGACGATCGACCAGGGCGGCATCGTACGTGCGCCGCTCGGGCGGGTCGTGTTCGGCAGTACGCCCAATATCTATGCGCCGAGTGGCCCGTTCCAATATGATGTCGTGCTCCGCGACGGCAGCATAACATCGACAAGCGCGGCCGGGTTGCTCATGCCCTATGGCGGAACCGCCGATGGCCTGAAATATTTCTTCGATGGCGCCGAAGTGAACTTCGACGACCTCGCCGAACTCGGTGATGAAGGGGTCAAGATCGGCGTGCAGATGGGCCAGTCCCGTGTCACGTCCGAAGCCGGTTCGGTGATCGATGTCTCCGGAGGCGGCGAATTGACCGGGGCCGGCTTCTTCACTGGCCGGGGCGGCTCACTGGACGTATTGCGGACGGCGCTGGCCAATATCAGCCCCGCCTATAGCTTCAGCAGTCCGGATGCCGAAGTCTATGCGATCGTGCCGTCGATGAATGGCGCCTATGCCCCCATCTCGCCGGACGCCGGCGCGGGAATGCCGCGCATCGGGCAGCAGATCACGATCACCGAATCCGTTCCGGGCTTGCCAGCGGGCACCTATACGCTGATGCCATCCACCTATGCCCTGCTGCCCGGCGCGTTCCGGGTGGAATTGGGCGGGACAAGCACCCGAACATTTTCCGCGATCGGCATGCCGACTGGCATGCTCCAGACGACAGGCTATCTCGGCACGGCCAACACGGGCGTGCGCGACGCTCTGCCGACCCGCCTTTCGCTGATGGCGGCAAAGGACGTCCGCTCCTTCTCGCAATATAATGAGACGGGCTATGCCGCCTTCGCAATCGCGAACGCAGCGCGCTTCGGTTCGCCGACGCCTCGGCTCGAGCGCGACGCCCAGAATCTCCAGTTCGATTTTGGAACCTGGCAAGGCGATGTCCTCGATCTCAAGGGCGAGGTGCGCATGGCCGGCGCGGACAACGGGGCGGCAGGCAATCTGTTTCTGACCGGAGCCGGCCCGATCGAGATCAAGACGCGGGGCACGGAGGCGAGCGAAGGGTTCACCTCGGTCGATTCGGAGGATCTCGCGCTGATCAAGGCCGGCATTCTCACCGTCGGCGGTATCTTCAGCCTGCGCGATGGCCAGGCCGCCCCTGAGCTTGGTAGCTATCTCCTTGGCCCGCGTGTCGTCTTCCAGGCGGGCCAGAATGAAGTTGTCGTGCGCGACGGCGCCCGGCTTTCCGCAGGGCAGATATTCCTGACCAGCCTCGACCGGGTCACCGTCGATGGCGGTGCGGTGATCGAGGCTGTCGCCACCGGTGCGCGGGCTATCGATTCCGCGCATGGCTATATCTTTTCCGACACGACTGACCTGCGCAGTTCGACGGGCGGCGCGATCCTCGGCGTTTCGAGCGGCGATGTCCGGTTCACGGCGCCGACCGTGTCGTCAGACCCGAGTTCAGTGCCGACGACCGCGATCAGCATCGGGGATGGCGCAATCCTGCGCACGCCGGGTTCGATCCTGTTCTCAACCAATGGCGAATTGACCCTTGGCGAGGCGGAGCTGAATGCGCGCTATCTGACGCTGACCTCTCCCGGCATCCATATCGGCACCGCCGAATCCTTCGCCCGCGCGGATGCCGCCGGCGTACTCGGCAGCGGGGTTCGCCTGTCGCAAAGCCTGCTGGAGCGGCTGGTGACGCCGACGGCGCCAGGCCAGATAGCAATCGAGCGGCTGACCCTCAACGCCGGTTCGTCAATCAACATGCTGGGCAATGTCGCAATCGATCTCGCCGGCACCGACACGCAGCTGATGCTGGAAACGCCAGCCCTATATGGCTGGGGTGAAGAAGGCGAGACCGCGCGGATTGCCGCCGGGACCGTGATCTGGAGCGGCGTGGCCACGGGCGCGGGTGCGCCGACCAGCCCTTATGTCAGTGCCCGGCCTGGTTCGGTCATGCCAGGTGGCTCCGGTACGGGCCATGGCACGCTCACCATCGACGCGGAGCGTATCGAGCTTGGCTACGCCCCTTATGCCCAACCTCAAGATCAGGTCGAGCTCGACCGGCTGGCGCTCGGCTTCTCCACCGTCAATCTCCTAGCCAGCGATCATATCACCGCCAACCATCGCGGCAGTTTGTCCGTCTATGCGAGCGGCACCGATGCGGAGAGCTATGCGGGAGGCGACCTCAATATCGTAGCGCCTGTACTGACCGGCGGCGAGGGTTCCTTCGCGCGCTATCGCGCGGGCGGTAACGTGACACTCACGGCACCCGCAGGCGCTCCTGCTTCCGATCTGTCGGCTTTCAAGGCCCTCGGCGCGGAGGTGCGGCTGGCCGGCGAGAGCGTGCGCGTGGATACGGCAGTGGCGCTGCCGAGCGGCAGGCTGGTGCTCGACGCGCAAAGCGGCATCACCCTTACAGATCGGGCGGTTGTCGACCTGTCGGGCCGGACCACGCAGTTCTTCGACGTGACCCGCCATAGCTGGGGTGGCGATCTGGTGATGGAAACGGCGACGGGCGCGATCGACCAGGCTGTCGGCTCGATCATCGATGTCTCGGCTTCCGGCAACGACGCGGGCACGATCCAGGCCACGGCCATGGGGACGGACGGCGCGGTGCGACTTGCCGGAATCCTGCGCGGAAGCGCTTCGGAAGACTATGTCTCGGGCGGGATAAGCGTGCGGGCGCGGGCTCTCGACGGTTTCACGGCGCTCAACGAACGCCTCAACACGGGCGGATTTTTTGAGGCGCGCGGCTTTGTCGTCGGCTCCGGCGATCTGGTGATCGGCGACGAAGTAAGGGCGCATCGCGTGTCCATCTCGGCCGATGGCGGGTCGTTGACGGTCAACGGCCGCATCGACGCGAGTGGCGCCCGTCCCGGCGAGATCAGGCTCGCTGCGCGTGACGATCTGGTGCTGACGAACGGCGCCGTCCTTGATGTCCGCTCGACACAGCTCCAGATCGACGGTCGGGGCGCGGCCATCGAGGCGGCCAACCGCGGACATGTCGAACTCACCACCGCCCATGGGAGTGTATCGCTGGCGTCCGGAACGACCATCGACATGCGGTCCGCCGACGATGTCGCGCGCGGCCGGCTGGAGATCAACGTCCCGCGCATTGGCGGAGACAATGTCGCTGTCGACGCCGCCACCGGTGTTACGATCCGCGGCGCGGAGAGCATCGCGGTCAACGCCTTCCGGAGCTATGCGCCGGAGGACGGCCGGATCAATCAGGACTATCTGGATATCATCCATGGCGACAGCACCGCGTTCATCGACGCGGCGCTTGCCAACGAAGTGGTAGGGAGCCGCCTGGCGGGACTGGCCGCTTATGGCGATGCCTTCCATCTGCGGCCCGGCGTCGAGATCCGGAGCACGACACCGGACGGCGAGCTCGTGGTCGACGGCGACATCGATCTGTCCGGCTATCGCTATGGGCCCGATGCCGATCCGGCACTGCGCGGTTCGGGCGAGCCCGGCGTCGTGACGATCCGCGCCGGCGGCGATCTCAAGATCGAGGGCAGCATCACCGACGGCTTCGCGCCGCCGCCTGCCACGCCGGACGATTCCTTTTTTCATCTCGTGCCGGGTGAGACAGTGACCACCCCGGGCGGCACCACGCGGCCCGATGACTGGCTGATCGAGGTCGATCTGACCATTTTGGAAGACTGGACTGTGCCTGACACGCCCTTCTACCAGAACTTCCTAGGTTACGTGTACGACACGAACTGGAACTATTACGGGCCGGGCCAGACCATTCCCGCCGGCACGACGCTTATCGCCTGGAACACGATCCTCGAAGCCAATACGCCGCTTCCCGCCTATGCCACGGTATCGCCTGATACCTATGAACCCGGTCGAGTCTGGGCAGCGGCACAGATGCTCGCGCCGGGTTCGCTGTCCTGGTCGATGCGATTGGTGAGCGGCGCCGACTTGGGCTCCGCCGACAGCCGCACGCTTGTGGCCGCGTCTCATCTGACGGATCGGGGCGACATGATCCTCGATGCGCCGGGCAAGATCGGCGCACAACGCCAAATCTCTCCGATCTCGGTGATCCGTACCGGCACGGGCGATCTCGAACTGCTGGCGGGTGGCAGCTACATCCAGCGCTCGCTGTTCGGCATCTATACCGCTGGAACGCAGATCGATGACGGCGCGGCCTGGGATGTCGAACGGGCGCGGCAGTGGGATGGCACGCTGCTTGGCGGGGGCAACGAAGCCTATGAGGCGACGTTGGATGCACGGCGCATGTTCATGACGACGGGCGGTGGCGACCTTCGGCTGACCGCGCAGGGAGATGTGCGCAGCTATATCGAGCATGTGGCATTCACCCCCAAGACGAGTGCGGACATCGGCCAGTGGCTCTGGCGTCAGGGCGGTTCCGGACCGGACCAGTCCATCGCCTGGGGTGTCAATTTCGGTCAATATTATTTCAATCCGTTCACCTCTGCTGTGGAATTCACCGGCTTTTCCGGCCTGGGTACGCTTGGTGGCGGGAATATCAGGATAGAAGCGGGCGGCGATGTCGGCTCGACCAGCAACATCCTCGAATATGACTCGCAAACCATGACCGACGGCCTGGCGGTCGCCATTGGTTCGAGCGGACGGATCGATGCGTCCGGCCGGTTGCTTCAGGAGGGCGGCGGCAATTTGTCGCTCACGGCGGGAGGCCGGATCAACACCGGCCTGAATGACCGGCGCGCCAATCCTGATGCCAGTGGCATGATCGCCAATCTGCGCGGGGAAATCGATGTCCGCGCCGGTGCGATCGGCCAGACGCAGGTGACGGGCTATGGTGTCAACCCTAATGGGGATCCCCGTCCGGTGGACGTTACGCAACCGTCCGCTATCATTGCCTACTCACCGCTTCTGATTTCGCTGGGCGACGCTCATGCGCGGCTGTCGGCACGCGGTAACCTCACAGTTGCGAACGGCAGAGATCCAGGACGCATGGCGCTGGTCGGCGGACAAACCGCTGCGGGTGAGGGACCGACGACCGGGACGACGTCGTTCAGCTTATGGACCGATCGCAGCGGTACGGACCTGTTCTCGGCCGGAGGCGATATCGTGTGGTCCTCAATCGCCCGGTCCGAATCCTCGCTCCCGACCTACAGCCCTGGCCGCTTCACGGCGGTCGCCGCCGGCGGCTCGATCGCGATCCGCGACGAACTCATCCTCGCACCCTCGCGGCAGGGCACGCTGGAACTGCTGGCCCGCGATCATCTGATCGGGGGAGAAGGAGGACGTGTGGCCATGTCCGGCGCCACGCAGGATCGCATCGCGACACCGTTCAATCCGCTATGGGTGCTGGACGGACCCAATGGCCGCGTGAGCAATGCGTTCCTTGAATTCGGGCATCTGGACGGTGCCTTGTACGATGTCACAAGCGGCGCGATCCTGTTCGCCTTCGCTCCCGACACTGCTGGCAATCTGCCGATGGACTCCACGGACCCGATCCGCCTTTATGCGCTGACCGGCGACATCAATATCCGTGGGGGTCGTGCGCACCAGGATATCTACAATACCGAGACATACTGGATCGTCTCGCGGCCGACCCAGGTGCGCGCCGGTCGTGATATCGTTGGCAGCAGTCTTCTGATGCTCAATCGGAACGCAAACGACATTTCGGTCGTCCGCGCCGGCCGCGACATATTGAACAGCAGCTTCCGGATCGGTGGGCCCGGTCTTCTCGATGTCGCCGCCGGTCGCAACATCTATCAGGCCTATACGGAAGGCGGCTCGGTCTTTCCGGCGCAGAGGGATCAGAATCTCGGCGTCTTCCAGAGCCTTGGGTCGCTTATTCCCGGCGACACCCGCCCGGGCGCCGGCATCAGCCTCTCGGCGGGGCTCGGCCAGGACGGACCTGATCTCGCAGGCTTTGCCGCGCGCTATCTCGACCCCGCCAATCTCGCCGATCCCGAACGGCCGCTAGCCGATCAGCCGGGCAAGGTGGTCAAGACCTATGAGCGGGAACTGCGCGATTGGCTGCGCTCGCGCTATGGCTTCGAGGGTGGGCAGGAAGAAGCACTCACCAGGTTCGATGCCTTGTCCGCGGAGGAACGCGGTATCTTCCTTCGGTCCGTCTACTATGAGGAACTGCGTCTAGCGGGGCGCGAATATAACAACCCCGACAGCCGCCGTTTCGGTTCCTATCTTCGGGGGCGCGACGCGATCGCCAGCTTCCTCCCCGGAATGGGCGAAGGAGATGAGCAAGGCGACTATCAGGGATCGATCACCTTCCTTGAAGCCGCCGGCACCCACACCTATGCCGGCGGAGATATCCAGGTGCTGGCGCCGGGCGGCGGTCTGATCCTTGGTGCGGACGGCGTTGCGCCACCCTCTACCACCGGCTTGCTGACGCAAGGCCGCGGCGATATCGAGGTGTTCACGCGCGAGAGCGTCCTGCTCGGCCTGTCGCGGGTGTTCACGACGTTCGGTGGCGGTATCACCATGTGGTCGGTCGAGGGGGACATCAACGCTGGCCGGGGTTCGAAGACAAGCCTGGTCTATACGCCGCCGCGCCGGATCTACGACAGCTATGGCAATGTCAGCCTGTCGCCGCAGGTGCCTACGTCGGGAGCCGGCATCGCAACGCTCAATCCGATTCCCGAGGTCGAGCCGGGCGATATCGACTTGATCGCGCCGCTCGGCACGATCGACGCGGGCGAAGCGGGCATTCGCGTGTCAGGCAATATCAACCTTGCTGCGCTCCAGGTGCTCAACGCCGCGAACATCAAGATCCAGGGCGAAGCGTCGGGCATCCCGGTTGTTGCGGCCGTCAACACCGGTGCCTTGACCTCGGCGTCATCGGCGGCGAGCGCGGTTGCTAACCAGGCAGCTGAACTTGCCGAGCGAGCGCGGCCGCAGGTGCGGACCGAAGTCCCTGTCATCGTGCAGGTCCGTCTGCTGGGCTTCGGCGAGCAGCCCTGAGCGAACACGAACGGCTCCAGCGCCGTTCGCCTCACCGGGATGGCGCCCTCCCACGCCATCCCGGGCCAGATTTTCAAGAAGTGAGATCATCATGTCCGAGACCAACGAGGCGGCCCGCGGGAACGACCTGCCGCTGCCGCTATTCTACAAGGCGGTTGAGCCGCTTCATGCCGCCACTCATGCCACCTGGCGGCTGAGAGGCGGTGACGCGGCATTCGCCGCCGAGACGCCGTTCGTCCCGATCGTCGCGGGCGAGCTGGCTGCGGCCGCCCGCGATTATCCGGTCGTGTTCGCCGCCGACAGCGCGCAGCCGCTCGCCATTCTTGGCCTGGAGCGCAAAAACCTGTTCGTCGAGGATGGGCGCTGGGAGCGCGACACCTATGTGCCGGCCTATGTGCGGCGCTATCCGTTCGTGTTCGTGTTGACCGACGAACCCAGGGGGGCGGCGCTCGCGATCGACAGCGGGTCCGAGCGGGTGGTGACTGAGAGCGAGGAAGGCGCGGCGCTGTTCGAGAACGGCCAGCGGAGTGAACTCACCCGCCAGGCCTTGGAATTCTGCGCGGCGTTCGGGCGCGATGCCGAACTGACCACTTTGTTCACCACGGCTCTGCGGGAAAAGGATCTGCTGATCGACCGCCGCGCGGATGCGACCTTGCCCGACGGCCGAAAATTCGGCCTCGACGGATTCCAGATCGTCGACGCCGAGAAGTTCGCCGCCCTCGACGATGCGACCATCGTCGCCTGGCAGCGCCAGGGCCTTCTCGCGCTGGTGCACCATCACCTCGCTTCACTGGACCGCTTCCGGGCGCTGCTCGATCGCCAGGCCGCACATGGCGTCACGCAATCGTCATCGGCCGATGCTTCCGATGCGGCGAATGCGAAGACACCCGACACCGATTCCGCGCAAGCTCCGGAACCTGTCGCAGTCCCCGCACCCCAGACCAAAGCCAAGAAAGCCTGATCGATGAAATCCACCCTCTCCCTTACGCCCGCCCTCCTGCTCGCGCTCGCAACCGCCCTTCCGGCCACCGCCTCCGCGCAAACGGTCGGCGGCGCCCCGGCTGCGGCAGCGCCTGCGGGCCAGCCTCAAGGGCAACCGCTCGGAGGCCCGGTTGTGCCGGGCGTCTGCCTGCTGTCGCGCGAGGCGATCTTCGCCAATGCCGCGGTCGGCAAGGCGGCGTCGGCACGCCTTCAGGAGTTGACCCGCGCGGCGCAGACGCAGATCGACGGCCAGCGCCCCGCCATCGAGACCGAGGCCAAGGCGCTCGAAGGCCAGCCCGACAACGCCGCGAACAAGCAGAAGCGCGAGGCGCTTGCCGTTCGCTGGCAGGCGTTGCAGACGCAGGCGGCGCACACCAGCCGCGAGATCGAGGCGACCCGCGCCAAGGCGCTGGAGCGCATCGCCAATGAGGCACAGCCGGTGATCGCGCAGGTCTATGGCCAGAAGAAGTGCGGCTTGCTGTTCGATCGCGGCGCGGCGCTCGGCGGCAATTTCGCCAATGATCTCACCGGCGATGTTGTGCGCGGCCTCGACGCGAAGATGCAGACGATCAGCTTCGAGCGCGAGCGACTGCCGCAGCAGCCGCAGCCTGCCGCAGCGGCGCAGCGCTGAACCGAGTCAGGGAGGTGGCACGATGCTGATGGGGATTGCTTTGCTCGCCGCAGGGATCGTCATCGGTGCCGTACTGACCGCGATCGTGGCGGCGGGGGTTTTCGGGATATTGCATACCGAGGCCGTCCGGATCGTCGACACGCATCTGGCGGGCATTCCCCTGCCTAATGGCGCGCCCATCGTGACGATGCGCAGGGCCGGCGATGACTGAAGGTCGCGCGCGGCGCGGACTTGCCGGCTGGGCAAAGGCTATCCTGGTTTCGCACGGCGACGTGATGGCCGAACAGGCGCGCCTGCGCGCGTTGAAGCGCGCCCGGCCAATCGGCCCCGCAGAGGCGTGGATATTCAGGATGGTCGTGCCCGGCGCTGCAATCATGGTGACGATCCTGTGTTTGGAGTGACGTGATGCCTGGTCCAATGTCCCGCCGCTCGCGGCTTGCCCGGATCGCCTGGAAACTGGCCTCGGCCATGGGACTTGGCGCGGCGGCGGTAGCCTCGCCGGCGTCCGCGCAGAGCGTGTCGCCGCAAGAGGCTCCCGCCGAATGGCTGGCCTATGCCGATTATGCGACGACGACGATCACCAAATGGCTTGAAGCGACAAGCGATCCCGCCACCCGCCTTCGCGCCTATCTCGATGGAACGCGGACAGCGCCCGACCAGCCGACGGCGCCGCTGCGCCTCAAGGTGTGGATCGGTGCGGATGGGACGGTGTCTCGCATTGAGCATACGCCGTTCGCGCATGCGGAGGCCAATGCCGATCTCAAGGCGCTGATCGTCGGCGGTCTGTTCGATGTCTCTCCGCCCGAGGACATGCTGCTGCCCTTGCGCATCCTGGTGCAGTTGCCACCGGCGCCGCCCGGTGAAGGCGCGCAGACCGCGCTCGACGAGGCCAATCGGAAGCTCCTCCCGTCACCGGCGGAGCCGCGCCCGGCGACGGATGCCCTCGGCCTTCCTGAACGTGGCGGGGTCAACCGGCTGCTGCTGGAAGATCCGCGGGCTCGTCCCACCACCCCGCGCCCGCAGCCGCCCGTCATTCCCCGGACCCTGCACTGATCTACTTCGAAAGCGGGTGTTTCGTCCATCCAATCGGGCTATTCCCCCAGGCCCACCCATTCCAACGTGTAGAAGAGTAGAATATGACCCTGAATGATATTGCCCAGCATTTGTCCGCAACCCACGGTCTCACCAAGGCGGACGCCAAATCTTACGTCGATGCGGTGTTCGAAGCGATCGTCGCTGCGGCGGCGAAGGGCGAAGAGGTTTCGCTCGCGGCCTTTGGCAAGTTCACTGTGAAAAAGTCGCCCGAGCGCGAAGGCCGCAACCCCGCCACTGGCGATCCGATGACCATCAAGGCGGCGAACAAAGTCAGCTTCAAGCCTGCCAAGGCGTTCAAGGACCGGCTCAACGGCTGATCCGTGAGGCCGGCTTTGCCGGCCTCTTCCCTGTCTTGGCGGGGCTGCATCGCCCACTATCGCGTGCAGCGCGAAGGAATGGAGCGGTTGATGCCTGCGATGTCGATCGCCGACGACAGGAAGACCCTTATCATCGAGGGCGATGCGATCGACGGCATCGCCAGCTTCTATGATGAGATCAATCGCGTCTTCATGATGAGCGAGGATTGGAAGCTTCGTCCGAGTCTCGATGCCCTGAACGATCTGCTCTACGGCGGCTTTGGCGCGATTGACGGCGCCGAACCCTTCACGCTGATCTGGCGCAACATCGCGCGCAGCCGGACGGAGCTGGGGCTGGATGCGACACGAGAGCATTATCGGGCAAAACTCGACCGCCCGGATATCTACGACCGCGCGCGCATCGAAAAGGACATCGCGGCGCTAGAGGCTGGCACCGGGCAGACCTATTTCGAGATTGTCCGCGAGATCATCGCCGACCATCCCAATATCGAACTTCGCGAAAGCTGAGACGTGGGTCAGCCGACGTCGTCAGCTTCATCCTGCGCCCCTGACCGCAAGGCTCTCCGCCGCTCGGCCTTGCGTTGGAGCGCGGTGTCGATCTCGGGACGATTCCAGCGCGCGGCAGGCCCGAGCGCGGTCAGGTCCTCGGCGTAGGTCAGGAAGGTGAACACCTTGTTGGTGATCTCGATCATCAGCGTCTTCATCTCGTCGTCCGAGATACGCGAGAGCTGGGTCCAGGGAATTTCGCCAAAGGGCGTGACCACCTTCACATCGCTATAGTCGCCGCTGGCGCTGTCGGGGACCGTGCCGGCGTGAAGCGTTTCGAGGAACGTGTTCCGCACACACTGCTCGACCAGTGCGAGGGTGAAATGCGCCTTTTCGGCGTCGGTCAGGGTTTCGTTGGACATCGCTGCCTCCTCGGCCACACCATCATGGGTGGTCATACTCTCGGGCACAATCACCTTCGAAGGCTGACCTTGTCGCTCATACACTATCGGACCGTGCAGGCAGCACGGCCTCGCGCCGGGCGCCGCGCCGCAGGCCAGGCACGGATGCGGCAAGGCGCTCGATCTTGCGCTGCCAGGCGGCAATGTTCATCTCGGTGCCGCCCTGGCGAACCGGACCGAACCGGGTGACGCGCAGCGGCTTGAAGCCGCAGAAGCCCAGGATCTGCCCGCGCCAGCGGCGCACGACAGGATTGCCGTAGGCGAACCGCAGGAACCAGGCGGGCGTGTCCGTCGTGATGAGGACGTCGGCTGAGCGCCCGGCGAGCAGCCGGTCCCAGAACGGATCGTCCTTGTGATAGCGGAACGCGAAGCCCGGCAGGAGGACACGGTCGAGCAGGCCCTTGAGCTCGGCCGGCTCGCTCCCCCACCACATCGGGAAAGCGACGACGAGATGGTCGCAGGCCGCGATGGCCGCGCCCACTCGCTCCAGATCGAGCTCCCAGGGTTGCACGACCTTGTAGCCACGGCGAAGGACAGGATCGAAGGCGAGATTGCGCACCGCGATGCGTTCGACCTCGGCGTCACCGGCGAGCCCAGCCTGGTAGAGGTCGAGCAGATGGCTGACGAGCCGGCCTTCGTCGGGATGACCATCGAGGATGAGAACGCGCATCTTGGGCTCCCTCAGATATCGATCTCAGCCCACAAGGCTGCGTGGTCGGACCCGGCGTCGGCGGGCCTGCCGACTTCCGGATAGGCCTCCCAGCGTTTGGGCCGCGAGCCCGGCCACATGCCGGTGCGAAACACGCCGCCTGATTTCACAAGGTCGAAGAGCAAAGGTGACAGCAACATATAATCGATCTTGTTGGCGGCGTTGCACAGGCCATAAGTGCCGGGATAGCCGCCGTCGTCGAAGTCGGGATGTGTGAAGATGTCGCGCAGGTCGGTGTTGGCCAGAAGCGGCGCCAGCGGCGCACTGGCGGGCGTGTCGTTGAAGTCGCCGATGATCGCGATGTGCTTTTCGCCATTGTCGGTCATTTCCCTATAGATCGCGGCGATCCGCTCGGCCTGCGCCTTGCGCTTCGCATTGGCCGTGGCGGTGCCGCCATACCCCTTGCTCTTGAGGTGATTGACGAGGACCGACAGGCGGGCACCCGAAGGCGTGGTCACCTCGAACGCGGGGCAGTCGCGCGAGAAGATGGGGGCGCCGTTCGCCAGGCGATCATCGACGCGGCTGCGCATCGTGCCGATCGGAAACCCTTCCCTGCTCATCAGGCCGACATCAATGCCGCGCTCGTCATTGCCGTCGATCAGCATGACATGGCGGAACGGTGTGCCGCCAAGCGCGGGCAGAATCTCGGTGTTGAACGCGGCAAGCACCGGGCGGCTCTCGGCCTCGACCACGCCCAGCACGTCGGCACCGAGGTCGATCATCACGCGCGCGGTGTTGCGCATGGCATGTTCGTTGACCGGCTCGTCGCGCAGTTCCAAAGATCCCACCCAGTCCGCGCGGCCCTCCGCTTCGATCGTTAGGCCGCCGGTTGTGGGCCGGCGCAGCAACCCGCCGCGATTGCGGCGCAGGAGGACGAACGGCCCGGTATCGGACTTCTCCAGACCAAGATCGCGCATCAACTCGGTCATGCGGGTCTTGTCGGCGGGGCTATAGTGAATCTGGCCCAAAAGCCCGTTCAGCGCCGCGAACTTGTCGAGGACGGGACGCCCTTCTTCCCAACTGTCGAGGTTCATCGCCTTCGCGCGATCGAACAGGTTTTCGACATTATAGACGGCCAGCTTCATCGCTATGTCTCCTCACTCAGGACGGTCTGCTCCAGAACTGTTGCGCGACCACGACGTGCGATGAAACAAAGCTGACGGCGCGCTTCCGATCAGTCCTTTCGGAATCTGGGAGCCATCATGTCGCGGCCGCCCTCGCGAAAGTGGTTGAGCACACGCTTGTAAGCGCGCGTCACAGTTCTGTCGGCAGCTAACAGGCCGCGTGGTTCCACATAGAGACCGCGGCGATGGATCATCAACGCGCGCAACGGAAGCCAGCCTTCCTCGCCAAGGTTGCCGACAAGAGCGCGTCGCTGTGCATTGGTGACGATATCGACCAGTTCGAGTCCGGGCTCGATGCCGCTCGAGAACCGGAAACTCTCCGTGAACAGCCGGTGCAGGTCGATCCCGCTGGTGCTACGTAGCCCGCGCTTGCGGACCTCTTCAGCGAGATAGGCCGGCAGAACGTCCATCCGAAAGCGTTGGAAATGGGTGAAGTCCGCTTCGGCAAGGAAGGCGCCTGGCCTTTCGAGGGCAAGAGCCTGCAACCAGATGACGATTGTCTTGTGCCACCAGTCTTCCCAGTCGGTGATGCCTTTCGGCTGCTTCGCGTCAACGACCCAGTGAAATTCGGCGAGTTCCTTGGGATTGCGCTGTGCGTGGTAATTGACGATCTCCTCCATGACGTCGCGCAGAAGATCGATGGTGAGGACCATCTGCGCGTAGAGCGGGTCGGAGAATTGGGCCATTCGCCCTTGCAGATCGGCGATGGCTGCATGCAGTTCCGGCTTATGCTCTTCGGTGAGATTGGCGCCGAGGCTCTCGATCCGCTTCGCGCGGTGGGCGGCAATGTCGGCGGCCTCATGGTCGGCCATATCGATCATCGCGGCATGGAAGATGGCGCCGTTGCGTCGCAGGAGTTCGACAACGCTCGCGACCTGCGCCTCGGATAGTCCGCTGCCTTTGACCTCACCCGACGTGTTCTTCGGAAGCTTTGCGCGCAGACGCTCATACTTCTGAAAGATCCGCGGGAGACGCGCGGTCTCAAAGGTCAGCGCGCCGATGACGGACACGGCAGAGTCCTCGCCCCCGGTTCCGCTGAAGTTTCCCGATTCATCTATGAAGATGTGCATTGCTCAATCGCTTTGGTCAGCGGCGCGGGGCGGTTCGGCGCTGCTCACGTTCTTCGTTGCTTTCTGGCGCAGGCGCCATTCGTGGGCGCGGTCGAGCCTGCCGTCGATCCATTCCGCCAGCATCTCGACCTCGCTCATGGCGGTTTCCAGCGCCGCCGCGCTTATCTTGATCGTGGGCATCAGGAATGAAGCGAGCGAGCCGGTTTCGGTGGTTGCCGCCGACATTTCCGTCTCGTCGATGAAGAAGGGCCGCGGGTGTTTGGCGATGGTCGCCTTGTCGTGCGTGACCGTGAACGAGGTCAGGTCCTCGCCGTGCTGTCCGCGATTTCGGGCGAGAACGATCTGCTCGATCAGAGCGCGGTCGGCCGGGCAGTCACTCCAGTCCGTATCGAGAATTTCACCGAGCGCCTCGAAATAGGCCGGTACGAAGCCGCCCTTTTGCTTCTTGTTCTGGAAGGAAAAGCCGATCACCCGGCTCGCCAGCGTATTGAAGTATAGTTTGAGCGTATCGGACAGCATCGAGATGCAGGCCAGGCCGAGAACCTCAAGGCCAGTGTCTGCATCGAGCCATTCGACAAGAAAGGCGGGTTCGCCGTCTTCGCTGTAAGGCGGATTGTCGAAGGGCGGCAGCGCGTTGTCGATCTGGTGCTTCATCTCGACGAAGCCCCTCGCGCCCTCGTCGTAGAAAAACCGGATGAAGACCGTGCGGCTCTTGAGGAAGGCGAGTGCGTCCATGTCGCTGCCGATCGGAGATTAGAGCTTGGGTGGCTGATCGACGCCGAACAGGCGCCAGAAGCCGTTGACGAGGGGCTGCGTGGCCTCATCCGCCATCGCGTCATCGACAATTTCGCCAAGATAGGCGGTGTCCTGCCATACCGGACCGACCGGATAACCGTCCCCAATGATCATGCCATAGTCCTTGATCCCGGTGAGTGTCACCATGACGATCCACGGGCCTTCGATCCCATAGTGACGCAGCCGCGCGATGGTGCTGCGGACAGCGCCCGGCAGGTGATCGACGACAGATTTTGGCCAGATGATCTTCTTGCCATTGGCTTCACGGCCGATCGTCCAGGCCAGATCGACGTAGCCGAGACGGTGATTGACCGCCCAGGAACTGGCACCCTGGCCTTCATCGACATCGACAAGGACGATCAATCCCTCGAGACCTACGAGGAAATGGATGCCGCCCATCGCGCCTGGCGGCAGCACGGCATAATCCTGGGACACAGGAATGTCTCGTGCTTCGCGGAGCACGGAGAGCGGGGCGACGGTCAGGATCAAGGTTGGTCGATCGACGATCCGTATCGGCATGTCCTTGCCCGATATTGCCTCGACGGCCTTGTGGTGAAGGTCGCGGATTCGATTGGGAAAGTCCTGAGAGGCTGCGAATGCCTGGCGGATTTCTGCCGTGCTCATCTCGTGATTGCTCCGGTTTGCGCGTCTGAAGAAACGGCTGCTCCTGTCATGCGCGACCCTGTGCGGCGCAATCAGGCTTGCGCCGACCCGCATGACGAGGACAACACGGCCATCGGGCTTTGCCAGTTCGCGGACCGTGAATTGCGGCACGCGGGGATCGACGAGCGCCCGCAACTGATCATCAACCCTGCGCAGCTCCTGATCGAGTCCGGCCCGGTCGATACCTATGACTTCCGCCGCGACCCCATTATTGTCTTCGCGCACACCGATAACGATGTCGCCGCCATCGGTGTTGGCGAAGGCCGTCACGTCGGCAAGAAAATCGCGAACGCCCTTGTGATCAGCCGCCGGGAACGCTTCCTTGAAATCGAGCGTCCTGCTTTCGCTTCGCTGATATGTGACGAGCGCTTCGATATGCTCGAGCGTGATTTGGTCCAGAGGGTGTTCGATCATGGCGCCCTCTAACAGCCTTTCGCTTTCAAATCAGTTTCCGCCGTGCTGCTTCAGGCCCCGTTGGGCCTCGTGGGGAGAGCGACGAGATTGACTCTGTACGCATGCACCCGGTGTAGCCACGATCGCACTACGGACACTTGAGACGCCCATACCGCTCCACGGCGTGGCCTGCCTTCACCTGCGCGCAGGCAAGGTCGACGCTTTCAGACCAGCATTGCAGGATAGCGCGGCCATAGTGGTCGGTCTCGATGCGCCTGCACCGAACATCGCCTGCCGCAACCAGTCCCCGAAGATGGTCACGACTGGCGATCGGGTCACCGGGTGTGCAACTTCGACCGGGACGGCAGGCACCCGGCATTTCCGGAGCATCGATACCGGCGAGGCGCCCCCGACCTGTCTCGGAACAGCGGATGTTGTCGCCATCATGGATATAGGGCGTGGTGCAGGCAAACGTGTCTGGATCGTCAGGCTTCGCCGCCGGTGGTCCGCCATCCCAGAACCAGACCGCGCCAAAGGCGCTTGCCGACATTATGGCGGTAACGGACCAAAACGCCTTGTCGCTCAGGCGTGTGTGCTGGGAGGATCGCGGTTGCCAGCTTTTTTGATTTCTTCTCATCGGGGGAGCCGGGCCAATGGTGGCTCCACCACTTGCGCCATAGCCATATGGGAGACGAGCAGATGCGAAGCGCAAACCGGGCAATCGCTGCTGCCGAACCCCGCGAGCGGGTGGCTGAACCCTGCGAGCCGTCCCAGGCGAGTCACGATGTCGCACTCGCTGCCGCCGGGAATAGCGAATCCGCATAATCGAACCGCCGACAGAGTCAGACGATCGACATGCCAATGAGGCTTCTTCTCGCGCCGGAAGTGGCGCTGCAACCGGGCGCGGATACCGCCCGGACCGCGCGCGCTGCCCGCATAAACATAGTAACCGGGCGAGAAAGAATGCGCCGTGCCGCGCAGCGCGAACGCGACGGGATCGTATAGCATGATCGCAAGCGCATAGGCGCCCGTCGCATCCGGGCCGTCTGCATTCGTCTCCGGGGCGAGCATGACCGCGGTAGGAAAGGCATCGCCGATGGCGGCTAGAAAGGTGGCTTTATCGTGCATCCAGTTCTGTATGCACATCCCGCTCCGCACAGAAAATGCAAGCCGGCAAGCCCCACCCCTGAATAAACAAGCGGCATAAACGGAGAAGTTGCCCGGACCAGGGTCACGGATGCGTCATCGACACAGGCGATGAAGGCCTCAGCTAAAGCGAGGATTTCATGAGACTGTTCAGCCGCCGCCAGTTCGCTATTCTTCTTGGGGCTATCGGCTTTTTGGCCGCCGTACCCGCCATAGCCGAGACCTTCACGGTAGCGGTCGTCCCTGACACCCAGAATTATGCCGACGCAACGCTCCCGCAACCACGCGGCGAGGAGACCTTTGCCCGGCAGATGCGCTATCTGGTCGAGACGCGTGAGGTGAAGAAGCTCGCCTTCGTCAGCTTCGTCGGCGACATCGTCCAGCATGGCGACGGCCAGTTTCGGCAGCAGATCGGCGGCGACGCCGAGAACCCGCAATTCCGCGGCTGGGACAGCCGCGCGGAGTGGGACATCGCGAACCGTGCGATCTCGATCCTCTCGCGCACGGCGATTCCGTTCGGCATGTCGCCGGGCAACCACGACTACGACAATTATAGCTGGTAGGCGGACGACGATGGACCGGGTGCCGGTCGTCCCCTGTCCGGTGGGAGAGTGTGGAACCTCTATTTCGGACCGCAATCCCGCCATTTCGTGGGGAGGTCATGGTATGGCGGTGCGTTCAATCAGGGTCTGAACAGCTATCAGACCTTCACCGGCGCCGGGCAGCGGTTCCTGCATCTTTCGCTGGAAATGCAGCCGACGCCTTCCGCGCTCGCTTGGGCTCAGGGCATCATCGACGCCAATCCCGGCGTGCCGACGATCGTCACCACCCATGAATGGCTGCGCCCCGCGCTTGCCGGCGGGACCGAACGCTCGAACGGCTATGCGGCCTATTTCGAAGGCACAGACCATCTCCCGCCCGACGCTGTCTGGGATCGCTTCATTCGCCGGAACGCGCAGATCTTCCTCATTCTGTCAGGCCATAACTGGACACCAACCAAGGATGGCGTGTCACAGGGTGAGAATCTGCGGATCGACAAGAACGATGCCGGCCATCCTGTTTATCAGGTGCTTCAGGACTATCAGGGTAACACAATCGGCCCCGAGGGCACGCCCGGTTCAGCCAATGGCGGCGCCGGTTGGCTGCGCTTCATGGAATTCGACACCGAACGCCGCAAAATTCACTTTTATACCTATTCACCGCTGCTTGGCCGATACGCCGGGCGTAACGGCGAGCAGACGTTCGGAGCACCGGCACGCTATTCGGATTTCGAACTGGATTTTCCGCCCCAGCTCCATCGGCAACCTTGTCCCCTCAGCCGCTGCGTAACTCTGACACCAGTGCTGCTCTCGCCGATATGCTAGCCTGATCAAAAGAACTCAAAACCATCAAAATGATCATCGCCGAATCGGCATTGCTTGATCAATTTCAACATCGTCGCCGTGCATGGGAAGGCTATCGGGAGTCGAACCCATTACAAAAATGAAGGCGTGGGTATGTCTGCGGGTATAATTTCAAAACCACAATAGAATACATATATACATCTGATAGTTAGCCTGATACTTCGGTTCCGGCTCGGGCCTCCAGCCATGATAATCCTGCTTCACGGCAATTTGTCGCCTCGAAGTTTCCCCGCCGCACGCCGACAACAGCTCCGGATCACCCCCGTCCGGCAATGTCCGCTGGCAATCGGCATGCGGCGGTAGGGGCGCTATTTGTTGCCGCCGATGGGAATCGGCTTCGGCTTCTTCTCGGCCGAGGCCAGGCGGGGAACCACGACCTTGAGAAGCCCCTTGTCGAGATGGGCGCTGGCCTTGTCCGCATCAGCCTCGAAAGGCAGCGCAAGACGCCGGAGGAACGTGCCCTGGCTGCGCTCGACGAGATGGTATTGCTTCTTCTCGTCCTTCTCCTCGCGCTCGGACTTGTGCTCCGCCTTTATGGTCAGCACGCCATCGTGGATGTCGAGCGAAACATCCTTCTCATCGAAACCCGGCAATTCCGCGGTCAATTCAAGGCCTTCGTCCGTTTCAGCCACATCTACCTTGGGGATGATGAAGCCGCCCTTGTCGCTGGAAAGCGCTGTCGGGAGACCACGCCCGAAATCCTCGAGCAGCCGGTCCATTTCCTGACGGAAACCCGAGAAGGGATCATAGCCGCTTCGCGCCAGCGTGCGGCCAAATGGGATAAGAGAACGAAATTCAGCCATCGCTTTTCTCCTTTCTCACTATGCTGCGCATCTGCTCCCGCTTCGGAGGGAATGCATTGATGGCAATCAAACAGCCCCTGCATCGCAAGTCAGTCGGTCGCTCTTGCCGCTTGCTCTCCTGCACGGTTGTTTCGCCGATCCTGAATTTGGGAGCGCCCTGGGCCGAATCAAGCCATCGGATCATCCGAAAGTCGTCGGGTTGCTATCGGCATCCAGGGAGCGCAGGGCGGCCAGCACTTCCGCAACGGGTATGGGGTGATCAAAGCCCGGCGGCTGCCTGAGAGCAGGATGATCGCTCACGGCAACGCGGTCGGAAGCCCAGGACGCGAGGATCGCGCGTTTCACTTCCGGCTCCATCTGGGGGTGATTGGCAACGGCGAAGGGGTGAAGAATGCGGGAGACTGGTTGCGACATGATATCCTCCTTTCTCTGTCGCTTTGGGGATGATCGGCCCTCGAGATTGGCGGGGCGGTAAACGCCCCGCCGCCAAGTCAGGCCGCCTGTTCGACCTGCCTGCTTGCCTTCTCTGCCTGTGCGATCTGGTCTTTCACCGCCAGCTTGAGCTTTTTCAGCCTGGCTATCTGGATTTGATCGGGAAGCACTCTGCCCGCTTCCTTCGCGAGATCGCCTTCGAGGCGCGCATGTTCGCGATACAGATAGTTCAGAAGGTGGTCAGACATCGTCTACTCCATGCAAAAGTTGACCATGCAAATGCCTCCGGACATCCGGCAAGCGGAGTAGAATTAGTTTGTCCTTTGCCGGTTTCAAGAACCCTTGAATGCCGAGGACGAGGGAGCCGCCAGCTCCGCAATGTGCCCACCTTGTGGATATTTTCTCCGCGCCGGGCGAAGATGATCCGGTCAGCCTGATCCATCCAGGAAGATCGTTGCAGTGGCCAGCCTGCTTACTTCGTCGCGGTCATGCGTGACGTAGAGAATGGGCAGCTTCATCTCGTCCCTGATCCGTTCGATCACCAACATGATCTCTTCGCGGCGCAGTCCATCGAGCGAGGCAAGCGGCTCGTCCATCAGCAGGAACCTGGCGCCGCTCAGCAAGGCGCGGCCGATTGCGACGCGCTGGGCTTCGCCGCCGGACAGCGTGCGCGGCCAGCGGTCCAGCAAGTGGGCGATGCCGAGGAAGCCCATTGCCTCATCCAGCGTCATCCAGCGTTCGGCGGGGGGGATCAGCCGATAGCCATAGAGGAGATTGGCGCGCACGCGCTGGTGGGGGAACAGCCGCGCGTCCTGGAACACGTAACCCAGCCGGCGCTTTTCCGGCGGAATGTCGATCCTCGCCTCGCTGTCGAACAATACCTGTCCATCGACGGCGATGCGCCCGGCATCCGGCCTGAGCAGCCCGGCGATCATGTTGAGGATCGAGGTCTTGCCCGCCCCCGATGGGCCGAACAGCGCCGTCAGGCCCCGCTCCGCGACGAAATGCTGCTTGATCAGCGTGTCGCCCAGGCGGCGTTGGACATCGACTTCAAATCCCATGGATGCCCTGCGTTCCGCTGCCGGCCTTGCGCGCCAGATATTCCGAAAGGATCAGCGCGCCCAGCGAAAGCGCGACCGAGATCAGGGCGAGGCGGGTGACGATGTCCTCGCCCCCCGGCGTCTGCAGGGCCGAATAGATCGCGATCGGCAAGGTGCGCGTTTCGCCCGGAATGTTGGAGACGAACGTGATCGTTGCTCCGAATTCCCCGATGGATCGGGCAAAGCCGAGGACCGCGCCGGCCAGGATGCCGGGCAGGCTCAGCGGCAGGGTGATCGTGGCGAAAACCCGCGCCGGAGACGCGCCCAGCGTTCGCGCGGCCCCTTCCAGCCGGCGGTCGACCGCCTCGATCGAAAGGCGGATGGCGCGCACCATGAGAGGCAGGGCCATCACCGCTGCGGCCAATGCCGCGCCGGTCCAGCGGAACATGAAGGTGATCCCGAGCCATTCCGCCATCCACCGGCCGGCCGGGCCGTTGTTGCCGAAGGCCAGCAGCAGCAGCCATCCGGTGACGACCGGCGGCAGGACCAGCGGCAGATAGACCAGCGCGTCCAGCAGGATGCGACCGGGAAAGCGCCCCCGGGCAAGCAGCCAGGCAAGCAGGAACGCGATCGGCATAGTGCACAGCACCGCCGTTGTGCTGACCTTGAGCGAGAGCGCGACGATATCCCATTCCTCCGCGCTCAGCATGGGATGGCCTTCCTATCTTGCCGCAAAGCCATGGCGGACGAATATCGCTTTCCCTGCAGGCGATACCAGAAAACGGCGGAAAGCCTCGGCTTCCGGGTTGGTGGAACTCTTCAGGCGGGCCACCGGATAGGTGATGGGCGGATGGCTGCTGGCCGGAAATTGCCCGACGATGCGGACCTTGGCGGATGCCTTCGCATCGGTGGCGTAAACGATACCGAACGGCGCCTCAGCGCGCTCTACCAGCGCCAGAGCGGCACGGACATTCTCCGCGCGGGCGATCTTGGGGGAGACGGTCTTCCACACCCCCAGCTTTTCGAGCGAGGCCTTGCCATACTTGCCGGCGGGGACGGAATCGGGGTCGGCCATGGCGAGCCGTCCCTCGCCCAATGCGCGGGCGAGGGGGAAGCGCGGGCCGATGGCAAGCCGCGCCTTGCTGCCTGCCGGCGCCACCAGCAGGAGGCGGTTGGCCAGGAAGGACACGCGGGTTTTCGGCGCGATCAGCCCGGCCTTATCGACATGGTCCATCCATGGCTCGTCAGCCGAGATGAAGAGATCCGCCGGTGCGCCCGAAGCGATCTGCCGGGCGAGGGCGGAGGATGCGGCAAAGGAGATCACCGGCCGGGGATGGCCGCGCCTGGCCCAGGCATCGGCGGCTTGCCCAAGGGATTCCTGGAGGCTGGCGGCGGCCAGGACCAGCGGTCCCTTCCCCTTGCTCTGGGCCCAGGCCGGCGCGGCCAGCAGGACGAGGCAGAGCGCGGCGAGAACCAGGATGACGGCACAATGCCTCAGGGCGGCGGACAGGCGAATCTCGGCAAGCATCTATCTGCGGAGGGATATAGCTGCGGCGCGGCCTGCGCCAGCCTTCAGCGTCAGCGTCGGCCGGATGTTCAGACGCCGTGGTATTGGCGGAACCATTCCACGAAGCGCGGTACGCCATCTTCGATGTTGGTGGCCGGTTCATAGCCGAGCTCGCCCCGGATCGCCTCGATATCGGCGTAGGTGCGCTGCACGTCACCCGGCTGCATCGGCAGCAGCTCCAGCTGCGCCTTGCGGCCGCACGCCTCTTCCAGCAAGCCGACCACCTTCATCAGATGCTCGGAGCGGTTGTTGCCGATATTGTAGAGGCGGTGCGGCTTGGTGCTGCCCCCGGCCTTTTCCGCGCCGTCATCGGGCGGCGGATTGTCGAGGCAGGCGATCACCCCTGAGATGATGTCGTCGATGAAGGTGAAGTCGCGATACATGTCGCCGTGGTTGAACAGCGGGATGGGCTCTCCAGCGAGGATCTTCCCGGTGAAGATCCACATCATCATGTCCGGGCGACCCCACGGCCCGTACACCGTGAAGAAGCGCAGGCCCGTCAGCGGCAGGCGATAGAGATGGGCATAGGTCTCGCTCATCAGTTCGTCGGCCTTCTTGGTCGCGGCATAGAGCGAGAGCGGATGGTCGACGCGATCGTCCACCGCAAAGGGCAGCTTGCGGTTGCCGCCATAGACCGAGCTGGAGCTGGCATAGACCATGTGCCCGATCTGCCGGTGGCGCGCCAGCTCGAGCATGTTGAGATGGCCGACGAGGTTCGACTGCACATAGCTGTGCGGATTCTCGATCGAATAGCGTACCCCCGCCTGCGCCCCGAGATGGACGATGCGGTCGAATTCCAGCCCGGCCAGGGCCGTTTCCAGCCCCTGCGGATCGGCGAAGTCCTGCTGGATGAAGGAGAACCGGTTGCCCCCCGCTTCGGCAAGCCGGGCGCGGCGCGCCTGCTTGAGCGAGACCTGGTAGTAATCGTTCAGATTGTCGATGCCGATCACCTGATCGCCGCGCGCCAGCAATTGCCTGGCAAGAGCGGCTCCGATGAAGCCTGCCGCCCCGGTAATCAGAATGCGCATCCGGCTGTCCCCTCATGCGGCCCGCTCGACCCGGCCGGTCCCCCGGCTAGCCTCAATACGAACCGGCGACAATGACGATTGTCCGGAGCGATCATCCGGGCTGGTCGGCATTCCGGCGGGAATGCGATGAATGGCGGCGGCCAGTGGTTCTCAAGCTCGGGATAACGATCTATGCACGGGCATGCCTGACAGCAATGCCGAACGTGTCGCCTCGCAATGGAATGAAAATGCCAGGCCATGGTCGGTCTTCGTGCGCGGGGGCCACGATCTTTATCGCGACCTTTTCACTTTCCCGGCCTTGCAGGCGATCCTTCCGCCGCTGGCGGGCAGGGAACTGGTCGATTTCGGTTGCGGGGAGGGGAGCAACACCCGGCGCTTCGCCCGCATGGGCGCGAAGATGACGGGCATCGACCTGTCGCCGGAGATGATCCGGATCGCGAGCGACGCGGAACGGGCGGAACCGCTCGGCGTCGATTATCGCGTCGCATCCTATTGCGAGGATACCGGCTTGCCGGCCGCCAGCTTCGACGGCGTGGTCTCCACCATGGCGCTGATGGACGGACCGGGCATCGAGGAGGCCATGCGCGAAGCCTACCGGCTGGTTCGCCCCGGCGGCTTCCTGGCCTTCAGCGTGCTGCACCCCTGCTTCTTCACGCGCGGCATGAAGCTGCTGAAAGGTCGTGAGGGCCCGGTCAGGGCCTTGCGCGTGGCCGGCTATTTCGACGACACGCCCTATCGCGAGCCGCTGGCGGGCCTGCGCTGGCGGCAAGACGGCGGCGAGGAAACGGAAATGCTCGTCCTGCGCTATCCCCGCACAATCAGCGCCTATTGCAATGCCGTGGCGCAAGCGGGTTTCCGGATCGTGCGGATGGACGAGCCGCGCCCGTCGCCCGAAGCCTGCGCCAGGGTTCCGGGCATGGCAATCTGGCGCGAGATCGGCGCTTTCCTGCTGGTGCTGTATGCGGAGCGGCCGGCCTGACCGCGCGGTGCTGCGGCCGGCAGCGGCAAACCCGCTTTCCTGTCCAAAAGCGATTGCGGCGCGCGCCGAAGGTGACTAGAGAGCCGCCCGAGTGCCGCTTTAGCTCAGTTGGTAGAGCACATCATTCGTAATGATGGGGTCACGTGTTCGAGTCACGTAAGCGGCACCATAGCTTTCTTCACGATTTGACAGCCCAACGTTGAACGGCTTGGGGCCGGGCGGACAGATCGGGCTGAAGTGAGCCTCATCCTGTCGCATCGGCGGAAACGGATATGGGCCGCCACGTTCTCCCAGCATCGAAGCAGAGGAGAAGTGTCATGTCCGATCTCAGTCAGATCCGGGAGCACATGGAAATCATCGGCGCCGACGGCGCACATCTCGGCACCGTCGACAGGGTCGAGGACGGCCGCATCAAGATGACGCGTGCGGACAGCGGATCGCACGACGACCATCACCATTATCTGAGCGGCGATCTGGTCGCCGGCGTGGAGGGCAATCAGGTACGGCTCTCCGCGAATGCCGACGTGGCCGCCCTGTTCGAGGTGGAGGAAGGCGGCGAGCCAATAGCAGACCGGCGCTGATCGGCTTTTTGAGGGCTGACAGGATACGCGCGGCTCCATCCCCATCCTGGGCAAGCGTTGAGCGCCCATTTTACCGTTGAAGTCGCGCACATTCCGACTCGCCAAGTAGGTATTACAACGCCGCGTGTCCGGACCGCTCATCGCCCAATAAGACCCGAGGCGTGGTGAGCCGTGCTCATTCAGCGACGACAGAAGGAAGATAAGGATATAAATCAAAGACGAGTGGAGTTTGCGGGGATATAATCTTTCGCTGTGGATTTCTCCTATCTTTGGACCTGTCAGCTCATGCAGTGCCATCATCCTCTCCAATTCCGTCTTTCTGAATCCGCTGGAGAGCGATCCTTTCATTCGGATTTTGTAGCCGACAGCCCAGACAATAGTGGAATTCCTAGCTGTACGACCTGACAATCGCTTCAACGGGATCATGTCGTTCGGCGGGGGGAACATAAAATGATCAATCAGGAGAAGGTTTATGTCAGAAATGTCGCAGGTGCAGATTCCCAGCAATTTCCTCGGAACGGAAGTTCCCGATGATCTTCGCAAATCTCTCGATTTGCATGCACGCTTTCTGGATGAAAGCGATGCCAAGAGCCTCATCGCCGCCGCCCTCGCATCGTGGATGATATCGACGATGGGGCAGCAGCATTCACTACGCTGAATAGAAGCTGAGAAGCTGAAATCAGCCCCGCGATTTCTTGGGAAAAGCAGGGGGTCATCAATATGGTTATCAGCGCCTTTTCGATTTGCGAAACCGCCTGGCTGGCAGGATCCTCGCCGATCCCGCTGGCCGGGTGGCGCGCGGCATGAAGCGGGCCGGCGCCGGATTACGGTCTCTTCCGGGATTTCACCCTCCGGATCTGCCGTCGCCGCCAATGTGCAAACTCGCGCGGCCTGCGGATGCGGCCAATGACTGAAAGCGGTTGGGCAAACCGCTGCGAGACCTTATGGTCGGGTCATTGCAGAGGAGACAGACGATGCACATGATTCCCCTCACGCTTGCCCTTGTCCTTGCCGCCGCAGCGCCGGAAGTGCAGCAGGCCGAGGCAACCCCGGAAGAAGAACGTGCAGCGCTGAATCGCGAACAGGCGGAGCTTGCGCGCAAGCAACTGGAGCAGAATACCGCCAATCAGGAGGCGGTGAGGGCTCACGAGGAAGCCGTGAAGGCCTATGAAGCGGAAAAAGCCCGGGTCGAGCGCGAGCATCAGGCAGCGATCGCCAAATGGCAGGCGGATGTCGCCGCCTGCCAGGCCGGGGACCGCAACCGCTGCATTCCGAAATAAACCGGGAAACGGGCGGCTTCTCCTGAGACTATTGAATCCGCAGTCCCTCCAGGCCCTTTTCGGTCAAGCACCGCTGCCAGCTTTGAAACTCGGAGCGGCTCAGCATGTACCGCTTGCGGGCATCTTCAAAACTGAGCAGCCCTATCTGCACGGCCCTGACGACCTGGGCCTTGCGAGAAGGCGTCCAGTGGACCCTGTGAGATCGCGGAAGCACGCCCAGCGGTTCGGAAAAATTGCTGCTCTTGAAATCAGTCTGCTGCATTTTGGGGCTCCATTCATGCCCCCCCTGTCGTCTGCGATCCTTGGCTCCAATACCTAACGTTTGCTCAACAGACATGGTTAACGCGGCGACAGGTTGCACCCTTGCTGCCAAGGGAAGGACGACGGCCAGCAAGCCCGGGCACGCCTGTTCCGAGTTGGCGCGAGCCGGCGCGCGAGATGGGGAGAATGAGCTGGGCTGCGGTCTTATCGGTCAGCCGCCATAGAAGACCTTCTCGCCCAGATCCTTCATTGCCAGAACGGCATCGTCGGGCCGGCCTTCCGGATAGCTATGGATATGTACGGCCGTAACTTCGGCGACAACGGTATGATGGTCTCCGATCTCGACCACATCCACCACCCGGCATTCGACTGCGGCCGGGGCGCTCTTCAGGATCGGAGCACCATTGTTCGCCCAGCCGATTTTCTCGCCCGAAAGCTTACCGTCTTCCACCACCGCGGGCTTGAAGAAGGCGAAAGCGGTGCCCTGCTGGTTCTTGCCGAGGATGTTCAGGACGAAATGCCCGCTCGCCTTGGCAGCGGCATAGACGCCGGAATCGGCCTTCACCCCCAAGGCCAGCAAGGGTGGCGAGAAGCTGGTCTGGGTGACCCAGTTCACGGTGGCGCCGGCGATCGCATTGTCTTCGCCCAGCGCGGTCATGACATAAATCCCGTAAGGGATCATGCGTAGCGCTGTCTTGCGGTCCTGTTCATCCATGGCAGTCCTTACTCCAGATATGGGGCCCACGCTGCCAGATCAGCGAGAGCCCCCATTTCCGCCAAACATTCTATCGGCTCGCCGGCCTTCGTAATATGACGAAAATCAACGGCCACGGCGTCCATCCGGTTTACGTTCGGGATTTGCTGCCGCGCGAGCGCAAGCTTTCAGGCTTGCCGATCATTCGGCCGGCTCGAGCTCCCTTTGCCCTGTTGCTTCGCCCTGCTCATCGTCGTCGTCATGGATGATGACAAGGCCCGCGTCTCCATCGAGGGTGATCATGGCGCCGTCAGGCACCAGGCGAAGCGCGTTCTCGATCTGCACGCCGGGCAGGCCGTATTCGCGCGCCAGCAGCGCGCCATGCGAGATCAGGCCCCCGGTTTCGAGCACGATGCCGCCGATCACGTTGAACACGGGGGTCCAGCCCGGATCGGTTGCATGGACGATCAGGATCTCGCCCTTCTTGACCCGGCCGATCTGGTTCAGTTCGAGGACGACCCGTGCCCTGCCGGTCACCTTGCCGACGCTGGTGGTCTTGCCCTTGAGCAGGCTGCCGTCCCCGACATCGGGAAGGTCGATCACCGCCGGACGGCCGAACTGCAGGTAATGGGGCGGTGTGACCCGGCGCGTATCGATATCGTGGAAGTTCTTCTTGCGGGCCGCGATCTTGGCCAGGGTCAGCGGGCGATTGTCCGTGCCGCCGAGCGCGTTGTAAAGTTCCTCCATCGTGAGGAAATAACAATCCTTGAAGTCCCGGAACACGCCGCGCTCCACGCAGCGGCGCCCGACTTCCTCGAACCCCAGCTTGATCGCGTAGGTCGACCAATCCATCACTTCCCGTTCGTTATCCCGGTATTCCAGGCTGTTGTGGGCGAAGTCGGCAAGGAAGCGGAACAATCGCGATTTCAGCGCACCCATCGGCTGGCCCTGCAGATTGTCGATGACGTGCCGGATCGTTTCCTCCAGCTTTTCGGTCATCTTGTGCTCCTGGATACGCGGATTGGGCGTGCCCATCAGAGCGTTCATGAGGCGCAGGTCCACCATCGGATTGTCGGCGCGCCGCTCGAAATAGATGTCGCGGTCGGGATGGCCACGGTGGCCGCGCCGCCGCACATGCTCATCGTATTTCTCGCGGAAAGCAGGCCCGTCCCGGCACTGGTCGAGGAAGTCGAAGAACCGCGCATCGGGGAATTGCTCGAACAGCGACTTAAGCTCGGGCGAGGTGTTGATCATCTCCGCCAGCTCCCACACCGCGAAATTGTCGTCGGTGGTGACGGTCGGGTTCCGCGTGCCGGTGACGAGGTCCATCATGATGGTGGGCCGGCCGCCGGTGTACCAGTTCTCGCAGATCCATGCGATTGTGCCGAGCGCGTCGCGCATCGGGTAGAGCAGGCCGTTCCATGGCGGATCGTAGGATGCAACCTCCTCGCGAATGACGTCGCCGATATATTGGCGCAGCGCCTTGTCATCGAGCGTGCCCAGTTCCTCGACGGGGCGCGGGCGGGTGAATTCGCGATACTCCTCGTTCTCGATGAAGTCGTCGCGGATCGCGCGCCACCAGTTGAGGCCCATGTCGGGTCGTTTCGCTTCGACCCCCAGATAACTGTCGATATAGCGCGCCCAGTCGAACGGCGCGTCGAGCGCCTCCTCGTGCCAATCGCTCGGCAGCTTGTCCAGCATGCCGGGGCGGACCTGCGGCGGGACAGCCGTCTTGATCAGTTCGAGATCCGCCTTGCAGTTATAGTAGGATACGCCCTTGTGGTAGATCCACAGCCGGCGCGTCGAATAGTCCAGCTCCGGATAGGCGTAGGTCTGGACTCCCAGCGAGTGGCACTGGTTGAGGCCCCAGCATCGCCAGGAGAACATCAGCGGGCTGATCGCCCCGGTCCACATTTCCTGCGGGAAGGTGCGGCTCCACAATTCGTCCCATTCGCAGCCGTCATCATTGCCCTGGACGCTGTCCGTCACGTCGGCGTCCCAGCTGAATTCCACGCCGGTAACCGGCCGGGCCTGCAGGACATAGAATTGCCCGTCGCGCATCGCCCATTCGATATCCTGCGGAAAATCGCCATAGGCCTGCTGGATGGACCGTCCCAGCTCGGCCAGGCTGCGGATCTGCTGGTCGGTCATCGCCTGGACATCGCGAAGATCCGCCGGGACTTCCGCTTCGATCGTGCCGGTGCCGATATTCTCGTCGCGCACCACTTGCACCAGCTTGCTGCCGGTTTGGGCATTAAGGATCTTCAGATCGCGATGCCGCACGACATATTCGTCAGGAGTGACGATGCCCGAGACAATCGCCTCGCCAAGGCCGTAGCTGGCGTTGATGAAGATCTGGTCGGTCGCGCCGTTCACGGGGTTGCCGGTGAACATCACGCCGGAAATGTCGGATCGGACCATTTCCTGCACCACCACCGCAATCGCGCTCTGGTAATGATCGAAGCCGCCGTTCTGTCGATAGGCGATGGCGCGGCTGGTCCACATCGATGCCCAGCAGCGCTTGACTGCATCTGCCAGCGCGTTCTGCCCCCTGATGTCGAGATAGGTGTCGTGCAGCCCTGCGAAGGAAGCGCCTGCAAGGTCTTCCGCGGTGCCGGACGACCGGACGGCAACGAAGGTGCCTTCGCCCACCAGGCGATAGGCGGAAGAGATTTCCCGGCCGACGCTTTCCAGCATGGCGGCATCCGTTATCAGCTTGCGAATGCTGGCAGCGTGCGTTTCGAGCGCCTCGGCATCGCCGTAATCGACCGATCCGAGGATTGCATCGATGCCGTCGCGAATGCGGGATGCCTCGACATGCTCGCGATAGGCTGCAGTGCTGACAACGAAGCCGGGCGGCACGGTGAAGCCCTTGCCGGTCATGTTGCCGAGGTTGGCTCCCTTGCCGCCGACCTGGGCATGGTCGGCCGCGGCCGCGTCGGTAAACCACACGATCCTGGCGGATTTTTCAGTCTCTTTCATCATCCACTCCTCCAACGGGGCCCGGCGATACGGGTTTGCCCGGGCCTGGGGGTGATCCCCCGCTCGGACTGAAGGTGAATGATTTGCTTATTTAACGCAAGTGAGTTAATTTAAGTCATTGATTAAGATAGTGTAACGGTAGAAATATGATGGTATCAGTCATGTGATTTATCTTTTTCAGCGCATTCAGCCTTGTGATTCTGCTGCGGTTCGACAAGACGGGGGGCATGACCGAACCCGCCCGGAGAGCAAGGCTGCGCGCTTCAACGGAGGAAACGCGCATCACCATTATCGAGGCGGCCGAGCGGCTGTTTGGCGAGCAGGGCATCGAAGCCGTCGCCATGCGCGCAATCTCGAGCGCGGCGGGCCAAAGGAACACCAGTTCGGTGCAGTACCATTTCAAGGACAGGGAGGGATTGCTCCAGGCAACCTTCGTCTATCGTGAAGGGCAGCTCGATGCGATGCGTGCGGAACTGCTGGAGGAAGCCCGGCTTCACGGACATCTTGCCGATGTGCGCTGGCTGCTGCGCGTCATTTTCTATCCGGAGTATCGCCACTACATGGATAATGACGGGCTGCCCTATATTCGGCTCCATGCGCAGTATCTTGCCAATCTGAGGCCGCGGGGCGTGCCCCATCCCGTCGATTACGAATGCCCGTCGACCACTGCCTATCGCCAGGCGATTGCACACCTGCAAAAGTGCCTGGGCGAACTCGATCGCGAGGAGTTCTTCCTCAGGCTCGAAAGCATAGGCGCCATGTTCCTCGGCGCTCTCATGCAGCATGCCGCGCGTGACCGGAACGCTCGGAACCGGCATCCCGCTCTCTTTGCCACCCTGCTCGAGATGATGACAGCCGCTATGATCGTGCCTGTCCTGGACGCCGCGGACCAGTAGGACGCCCACCGCACGAACAGCGCGCAGGCTCGCTTCGGCGGCCGTTCTCCTTTCCGATCATGAATGGGGCCAGCGGATGCATCGCCGATCCCGCTTCACGTCCTTCGCAAATCCACGCCGGGGTGGCGCTATTTAGAGACGAGAGGTGGGACATAGCTCTGCGACCGGGCGTTTTGTTCGAGAGACGGGAACGCACCTTAGTCCGAGAGGAAAAGCCATGAACAACCGTGACCGGAGTCGCCGCAGGCAATTCGGGGAATCCGATTTCTCGCAAGATTACCGCCAGCCCCAGCAATGGCAGACCGGGGGAGATCAATTCGGGGAGTCCTACAGCGACGAGCAGCGTGATTACGAAAGAGGCAGAGGATATTCGTCTGCTCCTCAAAATCGCGGCTATGAAAAGTACTACGAGGGTGGATCAAGTCGGCCGCTCCCCTCACGGTATTCGCCCAATGCCTATGGTGCCGACCCGGGAGCGGACTTCGGAAGCTTCACCAGCGACGACTATGGGGGGCGGGATTTCGTCCAGTCGGCAGGTGGTCGCTATGCCCCGGTTTCTCCCTACAGCTATCGTCAGGGTGATGAGGAACGTGGATTCCTGGAAAGGGCTGGCGATCATATCGCGAAGTGGTTCGGGGACGAGGAAGCGGCCCGCCGAATCGAGGAAGATCACAGAGGGCATGGCCCGTCCGGATATTCCCGTTCCGACTCTCGCATACAGGAAGATGTCTGCGATCGGTTGACGGATGACTGGCAGGTTGATGCCCGCAATATCACCGTCAGCGTGGATGAGGGCGAGGTGAGCCTGGATGGATCGGTCGGAAGCCGCCTCGCCAAGCGGCGTGCGGAAGATTGCGCCGAAGCCGTTTCAGGCGTCAAACACGTTCAAAACAATCTTCGCGTTCAGACATCCACTCCGAAATGAACTGACGGATCGAAGCGGCAAGGAGGGTGCGAAACCCTCCTTGCCTTTTTACTGCCCACTCCGTCGGGAACCTCCGGCACCTGGGTCCATTGATCAAGGCACGGAGCGGCAGGGTGGGTTGATCCACCTCGTAGTAGTTCCTCCATTGTCTGCGAGAACCGAGATGGTTGAAACAGCGCCGATGATCCATGAAGACGGCTTGCCCGGGCACGAAAGCAAGCTGGAGTCGAAGCCCGAATGGCAGCCGCGCTATCGCGGCTCCGACCGGCTTAAGGGCAAGGTGGCGATCATAACCGGCGCCGACAGCGGCATCGGCCGTGCGGTTGCAGCCCTCTATGCGCGGGAAGGCGCGGACATTGCGATCGTTTATCTGCTCGAAGATGACGATGCCGCCGATACGAAGGAGATCGTCGAGGCCGAAGGCCGCAGGGCCATAACCATCAAGGCCGACGTAGGTTCGAGGAAGATGTGCGACCGCATCGCGCAGCAAACGCTCGACGCCTTCGGACGCATCGACATTCTCGTCAACAATGCCGGCGAACAACATCCGGACAAGGACATCATCGACATCACCGAGGAGCAGCTGGAACGGACCTTCCAGACCAACATCTTCGGCATGTTCTATCTGACGCAGGCGGTTCGGCCCCATCTCGGATCCGGCGCGGCAATCATAAATTGCACGTCGGTCACGATGTACCAGGGCTCGAAGGAACTGCTGGATTATTCCAGCACCAAAGGTGCGATCACGGCATTCACCCGCTCGTTGAGCGAGAACCTGATCGGCGATGGCATCCGGGTGAATGCAGTCGCCCCCGGGCCGATATGGACGCCGCTCAATCCTTGCGGCGGGGCGAGTAAAGAGAAGATGGAACATTTTGGCGAAAGCACGCCCATGGGCCGCCCCGGCCAGCCCAATGAAGTGGCCCCCAGTTTCCTTTTTCTCGCATGCGAGGATTCAAGCTACATGAGCGGGCAGGTGCTTCATCCCAATGGCGGGATCATTGTCGGTAGCTAGTACAGGCTTCAGCTTATATCTCGGCTGCCCGGAACGAGAGAGGCGAGCGTTTCATGGGACATACGCAAACGCAGGGCGAGACCGAAGCGCTGGAAGATCTGGCCCGGCAGGTGCTGGAGCTGGCGGACGATGCTGGGGTGGTGATCGCTACTGCAGAAAGCTGCACCGGCGGCGAGATAGCTTCAGTCCTGACCGAGGTGGAGGGCTTGAGCAATCGCGTGCATTGCAGCTTCGTAACCTATTCCGACGCGGCAAAGAACGAATTGCTCGGCATTCCTCTTGCCCTGATCGAGTCGGAGGGGGCGGTCAGCAAGGACGTCGTTCTTGCCATGGCCGGAGGGACGCTGTCCAGATCCTCGGCGGATGTGGCTGTGGCGGTCAGCGGCTATACCGGCTCGGCGGGGAAGCACGAGAACGGGTTGGTTCACTTCGCGGTTTGCAAACGCGATGGCTACCGGATTCATCGGGAATGTCACTTCGGTCCGGTCGAACGGGAGGAAGGAAAGGCGATCGCCACCCGATTTGCGCTGAATCTGCTCAGGGATGCACTGTCCCGGTAAAGGGGTATGGCAAAATCGCCTGGGGCAAGGCTGGGCCGAAGCCGAGCGCTGCCCATCAGCTGTAATTCCCCGGTCGGAACTGCCTCAGAGGTGCTTCGTTGCTTAGCGGCAGGAGTGGCCAGTTATGAACGTACTTCCTGACGGCATCCAGCAGCAGCACCTGACCCGGGGTCAAGGAATGCCGCTTCGCAGCTGGCTCTCTCTTTTGATCCCCGGTGCGCTCCTGACCCTGGCAATGGCCGGCCTGTTTGGCGGTGGCCAATCCACCCGCCTGGTCGCTGCCGCTCCCTCGGCCCGTGTCATGCTCGCCCTGCCGACGACATTGCGCAGCGGCGTATTCTTCGAAACCGATGTCGATGTTCTCGCGCGCCGGGACATCGGCGACCTGACAATCGGCCTGACTGCAGAATTGTGGCGTGACATGACCATCAACACGACGATGCCTGAGGCTGGCGAGCAGGATTATCGCGAGGGCCTGTTCCGCTTCCGATATGGGCCGGTGAAAGCGGGGAACCGGATCAAGATCAAATTCGACGGGCAGGTCAACCCGCCGCTGATCGGTTCAAGCCGGGGCGAAGTGGTCGTTTTCGACGGTCAGAACAGGCTGGCGACAATCCCGGTCACAATCAAGGTGCTTCCCTGATGGATATCGTAATTCGGGCGACGGCCCTGTTCGCCATCACGTTCCTGCTTCTGCGCCTCCTCGGCAAACGTGAGCTGGGACAAATGGCCCCTTTCGAAGTCGTAATGCTCGTGGTCATCGGCGACCTGATCCAGCAGGGAGTCACCCATAACGACTTCAGCATTACGGGTGCTACGCTGGCGATATTCACCTTCGCTTTCTGGACCGTGGTGCTCGGCTGGCTTGCCTATGCCTTTCCCGCGCTGCGCAAGCTGCTGGAGGATGAACCACGCGTCATCATCCAGAACGGCCAGCTTTTGAAAGCGAACCTCCGGCGGGATCGCATGACCGTCGAAGAGGTCGAATCCGAAATGCGGCTGGCGGGGATTGCGACGGTAAGCGAGGTTGACTGGGCAATCCTCGAACCGAATGGCAAGATCAGCTTCATCGGCAAGCAAGAGTCCGCGCGAAGCGATCAAAAGGATCAGCCGGAGCCCAAATAGGTCTGAAAGGGGCAGTCCGCTCTCCGAGCGAGGCCTCTTATACCGCTGTATGTCCCCCATCGACCGGCAGGCTGACGCCGGTAACGAAGCTGGCCCCATCCGAAAGCAGCCAGCAAATGCCGGATGCGATCTCTGACGGTTGTCCGAACCTGTTCATGGGATGAACCGCCGCGATGGCAGGTTCCAGCCCGGGATCGGTTTTCATGGCTTCGGCGAGCATGGGAGTGAGCGTGCCGCCGGGAAGCACGGCGTTTATGCGTATGCCCTTGGTGGCATAATCCAGCGCCGCCGCTCTCACGAAACCCAATACGCCCGCCTTGCTGGCGCAATATTCGCTGCCATTGGGAAACGCCGCCAGGGCACCGCTGGAGGCGATGTTCACGATCGATCCACCGCCATTCTCGAGCATGGCCGCGATCTCGTGCTTGTTGCAGAAGAACAGCCCGCGCATGTTCAGATTATGGCAGCGGTCCCACTCCTCTGCCGACATTTCATGAACCAGCTTGCTGCAGGATTGGACACCGGCTGCGTTGCACGCGCCATCCAGCCGGCCATATCGATTGACCGCGGCTTCCACCATGTTTCGCGCATCGTCCTCGAGGTAAGCGTCGGTTCGAATGAATTGCGCGTCTCCGCCTGCCGCCTGAACTTCCTTGACGACAGCTTCGCCCGCATCCGGATGCAGATCCGCAATCGTCACATTGCATCCCGCTTTCCCCAGCATCACTGCGGTTGCTCGACCGATGCCGCTGCCACCCCCGGTGACGACGATCGATTTGCCTTTCAGACCTTCCATCAGACTTCTCCCATAGCTTCAACCGCAGGTGGAACTCAGGCTCCAGGCGGCAGGATTGACCAGCCGACTCATCTTCGGTCCCACCTCGGCATTGCGTACTTTTAGTATAGATGCTAAAAGTGATTCGACAAGCTTCTTGGAACCAGAGCAAAAAGGCACATTCCATGGATATGACGCGAGAGGATTTTACGGGCCGTGGAACATTCACCGAGCGGTTCGGACTGGACACCGATGTAAGGTCACTGGAGCCCTACCGTTCCAGGGAATTCTTCGAACTGGAGCGGGAGAAGGTCTTCGATCGCGCCTGGCTCTACATGGCGCGGGAAGAGGAGCTGCCCGAGCAGAACAGCTTCATCGTCAAGCAGCTCTACCCGAGGAACATCTCCGTGCTGATCACGCGCGATGCATCGGGCCACATCCAGGCATTTCACAACAGCTGCCCGCACCGGGGCAGCATAGTCGTCAGGGCGGAAGCGGGAAGGGTGAGCCGGTTCTCCTGCCAGTATCACAAATGGACCTTCAACAATAAGGGCAGCCTGCTGGGGGTGCCGGATGAAGAGAACTTCTTCCCCAGCCTCCAGAAATCCACTTGCGGGCTCAAGAAAATCTCGACCGCGATGTGGGAGGGCTGGATCTTCGTCAATCTCATGGAGGAGCCGGAGGTCACGCTCGAGGAATTCCTCGGCCCGGTAAAAGACTATCTGAGTGGCATGGTCTATCTCGGGGCGCATAACCCGGTCGTCTATACCGCCGTCCTCGAAGCGAATTGGAAGGCGGCCTCAGACGCTTTCATCGAGACGTATCACATCCCCCATATCCACAAGCAGACCATCGGTTCGACCTTCGCCGGCACGATCAATCCGCACTCGCGGCTGATCAGTGCGCAGCCCCTTGGCCCTCACCGCACCATTTCGGCTTTCGGCAACACCGAATATGCGGCCGATCCCAATTCCAGGGTGGAAAAACTCGGCAGCAAGGCTGGCGAGGCGGGTAATGTGATCGCTCAAGCCACGCTGGAGGATGCGGCCGATTATCTGAAGCATCCCGCGGTCAACCCCAACCGCACCAACCATTGGTCGATGGACATCAATCAGGTCTTCCCGAATTTCCACATCGACACCAACCCGGGCGGATTTCTCACCCATCAGTTCTGGCCCATGTCCGAGAACCAGTGCTTCTATGAAGTGCGCTTCTACATGAACGAAGCGAAGCATTTCCGGGAACGGTTTCTCCAGGAGCTCTATATTGCCCGGGTCGGGGAAGTGGTTCTGGAAGATTTGAGCAACCTGTGGTGGACCCAGCGCGGCATCGAATCCAGCGGCACCGCGACGATGCACCTTCAGGACAGCGAAGTCGCCATTCGCCACTCGCTCGATCATGTCTTGAAATGGACTCAATCCGGTACGGTCAAGGAGGCGCTGGCATGAGCGGACATCCCTCATCCGTGCAGCAAGGGCTGCCCCGTGGTTTCGAAGCGCTGGAGCCTTTTGTCGCGCAGTGGTGTTGCGACACCTCGGAAAAGCGCATGCAGGTGCGCTGCGAGGCGGATATGGGCGAAATCCGTTCATTCTACAATTCCATGCTGGAACACGCAGACGAAGCATTCGATCTGATCGAGCGCTATCCGCTGGGAGACATGCCGGAGGACGTGGCCCGGCTCGCCAAGCTCCTGCTCGGGCTTGCCCAGGCATCGGTGGCGGTCGAGATTCACGGGCAACCTCGTGCGCCCGATACGCCCTATCCCAATTCCATCAGGCTGGTCAGAAGCACGTCACCCTTCGGCTGACCAGCCACGGAAGGCAGCTTTCCCGCTAGTGCAAGCGGGCGACAACCGCTTCTATTCCGGTCTTGTTGTCGCCCATCATCGCGATCAGGCGCGATCGAACGCTATCCTTCGCGGATGCAAGCAGGAACGCCGCCACGCCATATCGGATCTGCTGGCGGAACTCGTCGTCGCTCACTTCGTCATGGACCCAGTAATCGGTCACTCCGGTGAAGAAGACCTGGATGGTGCGAGCAAGAGCGTGAGCAGACGTGTCTTCGCGAAAAATTCCAGCCTCCAGGGCCGGAGTGATGGCGAACAGCCAATAGTCGAACGCTCTTGCCATGAAATGCGGGCGATTGACCGGGTCGGGAACGCCGAGCAGATGGCGCATCAGCGGGCGATAGAAGCCGGCATCATCGACAAATGTCGCGACAACGGAATCTGCGGCGGTAAAGATCGCCAGCAAGGCATCGCCATCCTTGAATGTATCGGCACGGAGAGTCTCGATCCGGTCGATCCCGAGGTTGAGCAAGGTGTAGAAGACAGTGTCCTTGGCGCCGATGAGATTATAGATGGTATAGGTGCTGACGGAGGCCGCGCGCGCCAACTCATTCATCGAGAAATCCGTATCGCCACGTGATCGGATCATGGTCTCGGCGGCTGCAAATATCGCCTCCCGCCGGCGTTGTTTTGCCCGCTCCATTCCCAATATCTGATTGCTCAGCACCTTGGCATCTCTTGGTTGCTCGTCGCTCATCATAGCCGGCATGAGGCTATACCCGATTATGAAACGTAGTCGAACGGGATGGCTGATCGATATTCGCGCGGTGAAATATTGAACTGCCGCTTGAAGGAGCGGCTGAAATGCGCACTGTCTGAAAAACCGAAGCGAAACGCGATTTCGGTGATCGATTCCCGCTTGAAATTGGGTGACTGCAGCGCGGCCGCGGCATGATTGAGTCGCTCTGTTCGGACAAAGGCGGAGAATGTTGTGCCGATGCTCGCAAAGGCATGCTGCAGCGCACGCGGGGTCAGGCCAAACTCGTTTGCCAGATCAATGACGGAAATATCTTCTTCGAGATTGGCGCGTATCCAGCGCTTCGCCCTTTTCAGAATGTCTGACTGATAGCGAGTTTCTCCGCCTGCCGCGTCAGTTGGCTCCAGGCATGCGGACATCAATTCGATGATCGAAAAGATCGCGTTCATCCGGCGGTCGGAACTAATATGTTCAAAGCATTCATGCACATAGTTGATATGGGAATAGAGCGCTTCGACGCAGATCGAGTTGCTTTGACTATTGTAACCGACCAATTCCGAGGATGACCCATAGAGTTTTTCAACAAGTGCCTTCGGCAGCATGAGGGTACGCACTTCGGTGGTTCTTGCGTTTTCAAACTCACTGGGAATGCTGGCGTCCCATACCATCAGCGCCTTGCCGGATATTTCGATAGTCTGCCCGGCCTGATGGAAGGTTTGTCGCCCCTGCTGGTAAATCGTGAGACAAAGATAGTCATTTGGATCTTCAGGCAGAATGTTACGCCCCCCCGACACAGGGGTCGACCCGCATCTCGGCAAAAATGATGTCCCCGAAACGACGGCGACGAATGCGGGACCGGAAACTGTCCTTGTCATGAGGAGTCATGCGAAAGCTGATCCGAAGATTTTCCAACGCTTCGGAGAATGCGCAGTAGCTTTCAAACTCTCGATCTATCCAGAAGGAATCATCGCAGGCGGCCACGGCCTTTGGTGAACCACGTACCGCCATAGCGTCACCCTCTTCTGCGCATGCGTTGTCTCCATTCATCCTGGCAAAACCTACCGCATTTCCTTCCATTCGGTCAATTATTGCTTCGGTTGCGAACAAGTGTCGCCTCCCGCCGAGTCTTAGATTCATCCGGATAAGAGACGGCATGTCGCCGGATGATGGAGGGGCAATATGGGAAGGCTGGTGCCGTCGATTTCCGTTCATGCGAGGGGAAAATCGGAAGGGCGGTATCGCCATTTGGGCGTATCTCTCATTGGAATGGCTGTCGTGCTTGCCGGATTGCCAGGCCCGGCAAATGCGCAAGGGCCCATTCCGGCCGCAGCCGATCCCGCCAATGTGAAGCCGGTCTGGCCGGCAATCCGCAAGGCACCTGCCAATGCGCCCAACGTGCTGCTTATCCTTACGGACGATGTGGGCTTTGCCTCCACCACGGCGTTTGGCGGCCCCGTGCCCGCCCAGGCCTTCGAGGAATTGGCCCGGCAGGGCATCCGCTTCAACAGATTCCACACCACTGCGCTTTGTTCTCCGACCCGGGCATCGCTTCTGACCGGCCGGGCGCCTCACAATGTCGGGATGGGGAATGTCACCAACATCCCGACCGGATATCCCGGTTATACGACGGTAATGCCCTCGTCCGCCGGCACCATCGCGGAGATACTCAAGCAAGCCGGCTACAATACCGCGATGTTCGGCAAGGCGCATGTCACGCCGGAATGGGAAATGAGCCAGGCCGGGCCTTTCGAACGCTGGCCCACCGGATTGGGGTTCGAGTATTTTTACGGATTCCTTTCCGCCGATACCGACCAGTGGGCGCCGAGCCTGGTGGAGAACACGACGCCGATCGAGCCGCCGCATGACGATCCCGACTATCTATTCGACAAGGATATAGCCGACCGCGCGATCGGATGGATCAGGCAGCAACGCGTGCTTGCCCCCGAGAATCCGTTTTTCGTCTATCTCGCCACCGGCGCCGCGCATGCCCCCCATCATGCTCCGCAGGAATGGCTTGCCCGCTTTCGCGGCCAATATGACATGGGGTGGGACAAGCTTCGCGAGCAGATCTTTGCCCGCCAGAAAGCACTCGGAGTGATACCGCGCGACGCGGTCCTCACTCCGCGTCCGGTGGAGATTCCCGCGTGGGACAGTCTGTCCGCTGACGAGAGACGACTTGCCAGCCGCCTGATGGAAGCTTTCGCGGCTTCGCTCACCTACGCCGATGCGCAAATCGGCCGGGTGATCGATGAACTTCGTCAAAGCGGCCAGATCGACAATACTCTCATCGTCTACATTCAAGGCGACAATGGTGCATCCGCTGAGGGCGGCATTCACGGCACGCTCTTCGAGCAGTCCATGGTCAACCGCCAGACCGAAGATCTGGAATATGTCCTGGGCAGGATCGATACAATCGGCGGCCCGCAAGCCTATAACAACTACAATGCGGGCTGGGCCTGGGCGGCCAACTCGCCGTTTCCCTCCTTCAAGCAGGCTGCTTCCCAGTTCGGCGGAATCCGGAATGGAATGGTGATGTCCTGGCCAGGCCACATGCAGGGCGATGGCGGTGTTCGTGACCAGTTTGCCCATGTGTCGGATATCATGCCGACCATTCTCGAGGTCACGGGTTTGGAGGCGCCCTCAACGCTCAACGGCGTCCCACAACAGCCGGTCGACGGCATCAGTCTTGCCTACACGTTCAAGACACCGAAGGCGCCATCCCTCCGTCGGACCCAGGTTTTCGAAATGATGGAGAACTTTGGCATCTATCACGAGGGCTGGTTTGCCGGAGTTTTGCCCAAGCGGCAGCCGTGGAAGGTATATGCCGATATCGGCGCAGCGGATCTCAAGCTTTCCGACCGGACATGGCAGCTTTTCAACATCGAGAAGGATTTTTCCCAATCCAGGGATCTCGCGAAAAGCGAGCCGGGCAAGCTTCGGGAAATGCAATCGCTGTTCTGGAAGGAAGCGGAAAGGAACAACATCCTGCCGATCCACCTGGGCCAGGGAGCTGCCGGAAGGCCAAGCCGCAGCGCCGGGCGAACCGAATTTAGCTATTTGCCCGGCATGACGAGAATTCCGGAAGATAGTGCGCCGCCGATCATCGGTCGGGGATTTTCGATCACGGCCAGTCTATCGATGGCGGGAGCGAACGATACCGGTGTTATCGTCGCCCAAGGCGGGCGTTTCAGCGGCTATTCGCTTTACCTGAAGGATGGTGTGCCGACGTTCGAATATAACGCGGTTCCACCAAATATATCCGTGGTGCGTGCGGACCGGCCCCTTGGCACGGGCGATCATGAAGTGGTGGTGGATTACACGCCGGACTCTTCCGAGCCTGGCGCGGGAGGTAAGGTCGATCTGCTGATCGACGGCAAGGTGGCCGGCAGCGGGCGGATAAGCCGGACATTGCCGACCTGGATTTCCTTTGCCGAAGGGCTCGACGTGGGGCGCGACACCATCACGGCCGTATCCAACGCCTATACGCCTGAAACCAGCGCGTTTCCCGGAGAAATCGAGCACGTCAAATACCGGCTCAAGCCGGCCAGATAAAATTGTGGGGAGAGAAATGATGACAAAAAAGGGACGCATTTTCGCAAATGGCCTGCTTTACTCGGCGGCGATCTGTGCAATCGTCACGCCGATGGCGGCATTCGCGCAAGCAGCCGGCGGCCTTGAAGATATCGTTGTGACCGCGCGGAAACGATCCGAAAGCACGCAGGATGTTCCGGTAGCGGTTACCGCTATCAGTGCTCAGCAGATCGAGCGCTATGATCTCACCAGCCTGGAAAAGGTCTCTGCCTCCACGCCGCAACTCACCATCGGGCGGGCCGCCAGCGGATCGGGCGCAACCCTGGTGTTGCGCGGGATCGGTTCCAACACGACTTCGATCGGTATCGAGCAGTCGGTGGCGGTGATCATGGACGGCGTATATTATGGTCAGGGCCGCGTCATCAATGAAGGTTTCTTCGATCTCGAACGAGTTGAGATCCTGAAGGGGCCGCAAGCGTTGTTCTTTGGAAAAAACGCCACTGCGGGGGTTGTTTCGCTTGCCAGCGCAAATCCGGGCAGCACGCCGGAATATCGCTTGCGCACCGGTTATGAGTTCCGGTCGCGAGATCTCTACGGAGAGGCCGTATTTTCGCAGCCGCTTACCGATACATTGGGAATTCGCATCGCCTTGCGCGCATCCAAGATGTGGGGCGGCTATCTCAAAAATAAGGCCGACGTCCCTTTTACCTACACCACCACCGACGTAGCTACCGGAGTGGTGACCAATCACGTCGAACTGCCTTCGGACCGCAACGATCCAAAATTGAAGGAATTTATCGGCCGGGTGACATTGCGCTGGGAGCCGACCGACGCCCTTACGGCGACTTTGAAAGCGAGCGCCAATATCAACGATCAGAACAACGCGGCCTTCAATTACGCCTTGTTCCGTTGCCCGGGGGGCACCAGCCAACTCAATCCCCTGGTGCAGTGTGGAAACAAATTCCAGCATTATCAGAATCGCTATCCGGTCGATATCGCGGCTGTCACGCCGCATGCCAGCGATCAAGGAAATCTGGGAAACCGGTATCGTTCCTGGTCCACGACCGCCACGATCGAATATGACTTCGGCAGTGTCGGGCTGACGTCCGTCACGAATTATAACTGGAACAAGAATCGTTTCCGATCGGACGGCGATTTTGTGACCAACAGGAATGGCTCCTTCCCGACGGAATTGACCAGTTTCGATGCCTTTTCCAGTGAGCTACGAGCGCTCACCTCGTTCGATGGACCCATAAATGTGATGATTGGTGGCTACTACCAGAACACCAAGCGTAAATATAATATTTGGACGATTACAGGTGGTGTCGAAAACAGCGCTGCACCTGATGGTCTTCGCTATCTTTCCACTACGAAGGATTCTCAAACGAAGGGCGAAACGCTTGCCGCGTTTGGCCAGGTCACGTGGAAGATTGTTCCCGCGATCGAGCTTGCAGCGGGACTGCGCTATACGCATGAGACCAAGGATAGCTACTTCATCCATCCTTACTCTCATCCCACCCTGGTGGCACTGGGCCGGTTTCTTCCCAATGTAAGGCTCGAAGCGGATCAAACTTTCAATAATTGGTCACCGGAAGCGACCATAACCTATAAGCCGGATGAGAATATAACCATCTATGGAGGCTACAAAACTGCTTACAAGTCTGGCGGATTTTCCAATTCAGGTATCTTGAGTCCGTCTGCATCGGTAAGTGACTTCGCGTTCGGACCTGAGAAGGCAAGGGGATTTGAGGGTGGGATAAAGACCACTTTGCTGGATCGGCAGCTCAGGCTCAATATCGGGTTGTATAGATATAAATATACGGATCTACAGGTAGATTTCTTCAACTCTCCAGTCTTCGCATTCACTACATTCAATGCGGGATCTGCCGTTACCAAAGGTATCGAACTCGATTTCGAATATGCGCCGAGAGCGCTTAACGGGCTCAGCGTTCGCGGCAGTGTCAATTACAACAAGGCACGCTACAAGAATTTCCCGAATGCGCCCTGCTATAGTGGCCAGACCATAGGCATGGGATGCACAATCAATGGCCGGCCTCAACAGGATCTGAGCGGCATTCCAACCGCGATGGCGCCTGAATGGACGGGGTCACTCGGTGTTACCTATGAAACACCGGTTAATGACAAGCTCGTGCTGACCATCGGTGCGGACGCGCGTTACAGCGATGACTATCTGGCATCCGCCTTTGGCAATCCGCTTTCCCGCCAAGGCAGCTACATCAATCTGGATGGCCAGATCCGCATCGCCACGGCCGACGATACCTGGGAGTTGGCGTTGATCGGGAAGAACCTGACAAACAGGTTTTATGTCACCGGCGCTTACGACGCTCCCTCTACCGGTTTCGGAACGGGCACCGCCTCGGGGCGTCTGGCTGACCAGGCTGGGCTGGTAGCCCTTCCAAGAACAGTGCAGATGCAACTGACCTGGAGGTATTGAAGGGAAACCGCCTAGGCTCCTTGTCCTTTTTCCGTGAAAACCAGGAGAATGCCGCTGGCAACGATCACTGCTGCTCCAACGCAGGTCCATAGTCCGGGATACTCGCCCCAGAACACCCAGCCCAGCAAGATGACCCATATCAAGGCGCTATAGTCGAAGGGTGAAATCGAGGATGCGGGAGCCATGCGGAACGCCTGGCTGACCAGCGCGGGCGCCAACGTGCCGCAAATGGCGATGCCGCAAAAAAGCGCTGCGTCCAAAAAGATAAGAGTCGGCCAAACCGTGAAGATGGCCTGCGAGCTTAATATGAGGGGGAAAAGCGCGACGTAGAACATCAGTGTCCAGAAGCTGTCCCGTCCGTCGATCCAGCGCGAGCTGAGGAGCATGCATGCGTTCAGCAGGGCAGCGGCCAATGCGAACAGGGTTGCGGGCTGATAGGATATGTCATTGGGGCGGATAATGATTATTCCACCGATGAAGCCGGCGGAGATCGCGATGATTCTGGCGGCAGTCAGTTTTTCCTTGAGCAGCGGCACTGACAATAGGGTCACAAATATGGGAGCTGTAAAAATAAGGGCTGTGGCATCGGCCAGCGCCAGGTGATCGAGGCTTTCGACATAGGCCAGTATCGCTGCCACGGTCAGCAAGCCACGGATCACGTGCACGCTCACGCGATGGGATTTGAAGGCCCTTTCCCCTCCAAACCAATAAGTGGCCACTGCCACCAGAGGAAAGGCGAGCACGCTGCGCGCGAAGAGGATCTGAAGCGGCGTGTAGCGATCCACCAGCCACTTCGCGGCTGCGGCGTTTATTGCTATCAGGAATACCCCTACACATATCAGGAGCACTGGTATGGCCCGGGAGTGGGCATCCACGATGGAATGGGGTCTCATATTCTCGTGAAATAGCCTACCCCGGCCGCTTGCGCCATTACTCCTCCATTGCGCTGAAATTCTTCGGTTCGAGGCCATGAACGGGATGGTTCATCTATTCCAGCTCGAAACCGACATGATTGATCGATCCGGAAAATGTGCTGCCGGCGGAGGTATATTCTTCGCTGACAGGGGTGATGCGGTCCGCGCCAATATCCAGGCCCTCGGTGTGGGAAATCCATGTACGCAGGGTTTGGTCAATTCTGCCCTTCGCCACTTCCTGACCATCCAGGGCAAGATAAACTGTCCCGGCGGACCCGCGTTGGGCGGTATCGCTTTCAAACCTGGCAACGAGCTCATGCGCGCCCGGGCCGACAGCCCTCTCGGCTGATATGGCGAATTGGCGCTCACCCACGGAATTGTAATGGAAAGCTGGCCTTCCATCCTTCAGGAAAAGCGAATATCCGCCGAATCTTCCGCCTTGCGCCAATAATACGCCACCGGCCTGACCATCGGTTACCTGGAAATTCGCTGTGATGGTGAAGGATCGTCCTATCGGAGAGGGGGCGGCGCTTTCCGGCACGCGCGAGACGTTCGGACCATATACGAACCGCTTGCGCCCGGCATTCGGTTGCGGACGATCTTCAGCTTTGGCCGTGGGAACCGGTGCGAGGGAGATACCCGTTCTTGCGGCCTCCTGTTTGAAGGTCCTTTGCAGCCTTTCGAGGATGTCCGGCCGCTGCTCCGCCAGATTGCGGGATTGAGAATAATCCCTGGAGAGGTCGAACAATTCCCACCTTCTTTCATGATCCCGGGCCCCTCTCGGCTTCAGCAGATCCCAGGGCGCGACGGCCGGCACCGTTCCTGCCCACCAGCCGTCATGGTAGATGCCGTAATTGCCTACCATCTCGAATGCTTGGGTGGCCCTCGGGGAGGAGGCGCTCCCGTTATCGAAGCTGTAGGCCATGCTGAGGCCATCGAGCGGCTTCTGCGTGATCCCATTCATGCTTGCGGGCGGCTCGATCTTGGCTGCCTCGAGAATGGTCGGCATGACATCCGCCACGAAATGGAACTGCTCCCTTATTTCGCCGCCGGCGGAGATGCGATCCGGCCAGGAGATCACCATTCCGTTCCGCGTCCCGCCCAGATAGGATGCGACCTGCTTGTAGTATTGGAACGGCGTATTCATCGCCCAGCCCCAGCCGGCGGGGTAATTATTCGCAGCCTGTGGCCCTCCTATCCGATCGATGTTCTGCGCCACGTAATCGCGGCTTTCGGAAAACCCATGGACGAAGCTTTCTTCATACAGCAGCCCGTCCAGGCCGCCTTCCGCACTGCTGCCGTTGTCACCCTGGATGTAGATGATCAGCGTGTTGTCGAATTGGTCGCTGTCCTTGAGCTTCTGGACGATGCGGCCGATCTGGTCATCGGAATAGGCAAGGGCGGCCGCATAGGCTTCCATCAGTCGAGCCGCGATGCGCTTTTCCCCGGCCGGCAGGGATGACCAGGCAGGCAAGGCGGCGGGACGTTCCGTAAGCGCTGCATTCTGCGGAATTATGCCGAGAGCCTTCTGTCTCGCGAAGGTCTGCTCCCGCATCGCGTCCCAGCCCATATCGAAGCGGCCCCGGAACTTGTCGAGCCATTCCCGAGGAGCCTGGTGGGGTGAATGCGCGGTTCCCGTCGCATAATACATGAAGAAAGGCTTGGCAGGTGCTGCCGCCTTGACCTGATCGATCCAGGCGATGGCATGATCGGAAAGATCCCGATCGAGGATGTAGCCGCCATCGCCGGCTGGCGGATCTATGGGCACATTGTTCTCATGCAGGGAAGGCGTCCATTGGTCTGTGCTGCCTTCCAGGAAGCCATAATAGTAATCGAAGCCGAGGCCGCTCGGCCATCGGTCGAATGGTCCTGCCTGGCTTGTCTCCCACTCCGGCACGACATGCCATTTGCCAAAGGCGGCGGTCGAATAGCCGTTTTGCTGGAGAACCTGCGCGATCGTGCCGGCGGATTTTGGAATGACCGTGGTATAACCGGCTTGCGGGCGGGGGGTATTGGTCAGGGTGCCCATTTCCACGGAATGAGGATTGCGGCCGGTGAGCAGCGAAGCGCGGGTCGGAGAGCAAAGAGCGGTCGTGTGAAAGCGATTATACCGTAACCCTTGCCGGGCAAGCGCCTCAAAGGCGGGGGTGGGGACCGGCCCGCCAAAGGCGCTTGTCGAACCGAAGCCGACATCGTCTGTGAGTATGACAAGCACATTGGGTGCATCCGGCGGCGCGGTAACGGGCCTGGGCCAGCCTGCGTCCGATGTCCATGCAGCAGGCTGGCTCATCAGCACCAAGGATACGCTGGTGGAGATCGTCCAGGCGCTTCTCCGAAATGATATTCTCAATTTACCCTCCCATCCGACATTTGCCTGTTCGATGGCTAGAGGGGCCTGCGCATGATTTCTTGTACTCATGCGCATGTAAATTTGTGGAAGGCGACGGATATGGCTGGGCCGGTTGAAATCGCTTGTTCCGAAGCAAGTAAGGCTGCCCATCAGGGCGGTGTTGTGCTAATTGACGATGCAATAGAGGCAAATATGCCATTGGTTGCACTGGGACAGGCAGCAATTCGGCAATTCTCCCAGGCTTTATCGCAAACTTTGACTTCGGCCGAGCGACCCGTTCCGCTCCGATGCCCCTCAGGTTTGCGAACGGATGGTGAGTGTTCTGCCTCAGTGAAGCATGTTATAGATCGACAACGCCCGGTTTTCGAAGAGGCGGGTTCGGGAGAGAAGGGCTGACAGAATTGCAGAAAATCGGGTCAGAAATTTGTGATATAAATCAGACATTCGACAATCATGGGGCCTTCATGGAGGCATTATCCCGCTATCGTGTGACCTTTGATCACAAGCCCTCGAGAGATGACGGATTCCTCGGCAAGGTGCGCCGCTGGGAGCGGGCCGGCATCATCTTTTCCCAAATACGTGTGGATTCCTGCACCAGTGTTCGCGGAACGGATGTGAAGTCGATATTGGACGATGAATATATCTGTATCGTCGCTCAATTTGGCGGAGGGCAAAATTTCCGGCAAGGATTGAGAGAGGTCGAGGTCAAGGAGGGGGACGTGTTCATCTGGAACGCCCAGGTCCCCAGCGTCAGCGTCTGCAGCGATGGTGCGGAGGGCAGGACCTGCATGGTCCCCTTCTCCCTCATCAAGCGGAAGATCGGCGATCCAGGCAGTCTGATTGGACGAAAATCCTCCTCCAGCGATCCGCTTACGCGGATTTTGTACAACAACATCGTCGATTTTCACAATATCGTGTCGGAACTGGGCGATCACCAGATCCCGGGAATGGTATCATCGATTCTTGATATTCTGGCGTGCAGCCTGGACTCTGACTTAAGGGAATTTTCAGGATCGAAATATCAGAAGGAAATATTCAATCGTTCGGTATCCTATATTCATCAAAACCTTGAGGATTACGATCTGTCTATCGGTTCCGCGTCGGAGCAGCTGGGAATAGGGACCCGGTCGATCCAGCAGGCATTCATGCTCGCGGGTTCGACCTTTGGCGCCTATCTGAAAGAGCAGCGCCTTAAAGAAGCCGCCAGGGCCCTGGCTTCACCTGTCCTGGCGAATGTGTCGATAACCGAGATCGCTTGCCGCTTCGGCTTTTACGATCTCGCTCATTTCAGCCGTTCGTTCAAACAGCAGTTTGGCTGCTCTCCCAAGGTCTATCGCGAAAACGGATCTATCTAGGGTCCTGATCGAGCGAGATCGTGATCTTTTCGATCTGGCCGTCGAACGCGCTGTCGGCAATGGTATAATCGTCGGAAACCGGCGTCATGGTGTCCTGGCCGATATCGAGCCCCTCGGTGAACCAGAAATTGGCCAAGGTGCGGTCGATCCGACCTTGGGCGATCTGAACTCCGTCGACCGAGATCGTGAGCGAGCCCCCGGCACCAAGCTTTGGTGCGTCCGCCTTGAATGCCACGTCCAGGCGGTGCTTGCCGGCCGCAAGCGGGCGTTGCGCCGCCACCGTGAATTGGCGCGCACCAATGGAATTGTAATGGAACACCGGCTTGCCGTCCTTGAGATAGAGCGTATAGCCGCCGAACCGTCCGCCCTGAGTGACGATTACGCCTCTTCCCTGCCCCGGCGAGAGTTCCAGCTCAGCTGAAATCGCGAAGGATCGGCCATTGGTTCTCGGCGCTATTTTCCGCGGAATGCCGACGGTCCTGTTGGTATATACATAGGTCGAACGATTGGGCGCGAGCGTCGGCATGTTCGCGGTGCCTTCGCTCGGGTCATGAAGCGGCAGTATCCTGTTCCTTTCCGCTTCCTTCCAGAACAGCTCCTTCAGAGTCGCCAGCTTCTCGGGATATTTTTCGGCAAGGTCGTGCGCCTGCGAATAATCCCTAGTGATATCGTACAATTCCCATTGCCGCGCATCCGGATCGATCTGCTGGTAGCGGAAAATCTCCCACGGAGCCTTCACCGGCTTTGTCGCTGCCCACCAGCCGTCCTGGTATATGGCGAGATTTTGCAGCATTTCGAAGACTTGCGTTTTTCTCCGTGACGGAGCGCCCGGCTGGTCGAACGTATAAGTCATGCTGATGCCGTCCAGCGGCATTTGCGGGGTACCGTCCAGGGTCCCGGGCGCCTCCACGCCCGCTGCGTCCAGTATCGTCGGCATGATGTCGGACACGAAATGGAATTGCTGGCGCATCCGTCCGTCGGCCTTGATCCGATCGGGCCAGGACATCACCAGCCCATCCCGCAATCCGCCGAAATGCGATCCGATCTGCTTGTAATATTGGAACGGAGCGTTGGTCGCCCAGGCCCAGCCCGCCGGGAAGTGATTATACGCCTTCGGACCGCCGATTTCGTCGAGATGCCTGAGCCGATATTCGAGCGAATCCTCTACGCCATTGACGAAACTCTGCTCGTAGAATTCGCCAAGCAGGCCGCCTTCCGCGCTCGCGCCGTTATCCCCCTGAATGTAGATGATCAGCGTATTGTCGAGTTCGCCGGTCTTGCGCAGGGCGTCGACCAGCCGGCCGATTTGATCGTCGGAGTAGGCAAGGGCGGCTGCGTAGGATTCCATAAGCCTTGCGGCGACGCGTTGCTCATCCGGGGAGAGCGACGACCATGCGGGAAGCTCGTCCGGGCGCGGGGTCAGTTCCGCATGGCCGGGGATTACCCCAAGCCGCCGCTGACGCGCATGGATTTCCTCGCGCATCTTGTCCCACCCCTGGTCGAACTTGCCGCGAAAGCGGGCGATCCAATCCGCCGGGGCATGATGCGGCGCATGGGCGGTGCCGGGCGCGTAGTAGAGGAAGAACGGCTTGTCCGGTGCGAGATCCTGCTGGGTCCGGATCCATTCGACCGCATGATCCGCGATATCCTTGTCCAGGATGTAGCCTTCGCTCTCGGTCTTGTAGATTTCGTGATTGTTCTTCATCAGCCGCGGCGCATATTGATTGGCATCGCCGCTGTGGAAGCCATAGAAATATTCGAAGCCCAGCCCGCTTGGCCAGCGATCGAACGGGCCGGCGGCGGTTTCCTCCCATTCGGGCGTAAGGTGCCATTTGCCGAACCCGGCCGTGTTATAGCCGGCCTGTTTCAGGATCTGCGCGACTGTTCCCGCCGACTTCGGAATGACGGAGGTATAGCCTTCGTAGCCGGTCGCGATGTTGGTGACATGGCCCATGGCCACATTGTGCGGATTTCGGCCCGTCAGCAGGGCCGCCCGGGTCGGGGAGCAAAGCGAGGCGTTGTTATACTGGTTGTAGCGGATGCCGGTGCGGGCCAGGGTGTCGAACGTCGGCGTTGGAATGGGGCCGCCGAAGGTGCTCGATGCTCCGAAGCCGACATCGTCGGTGAGAATGAGGATGACATTCGGCGCTCCTTCCTTCGGCTTCGGGTTCTGCGGCCATTCCGGCGCAGGCGCCTCGGCGGCGGTGCGCGGAACGCGCGCTGGTGCCGGCTCGGCGGTCGCGGATTGTCCCCAGGCAGGCGCGCCGGGGACGATCAACGCGCTGGCTGCGATCAGGATCGAGGCAAGCGACGCGACCTCGCGTCCGCTGCATTTGGCCATGGCAAATTTCCTCATTTGATATCGATGCGGACGCTCTTGAGCGTGCCGTTGAAGCGGCTTTCCGCCAGGGAGTAATCGTCGGTGACCGTCGAAAGGGTGTCCTCGCCGATGTCGAGCCCTTCCGAGAGCGAGATCCAGTTCTTCAGGGTTGCCTCGATGCGGCCGCGACCCGCAACGCGGCCATCGACCAGAAGCGTGAGCGTGCCGCCGGTGCCCCGGCGCCTGCTGTCGGCTTCGAACCTTGCCTCCAGAACGCGCGCATTGGCCGGAAGCGCCTTGTCCGCGACAATGTGATACTGGCGCTCCGCCACGGTGTTGTAGTGGAACCGCAGGCTGCCATCCTTCACGTAAAAGGCGTAGCCGCCAAACCGTCCGCCATGTGTCGCAAGCACGCCATGGGCCGGACTGTCCCCCGCTTCGATCTCGGCGGTGATCGCGAAACTGTTGCCCAGCGTAGGCGGCGCGGTGTTCTCGGGTATGCGCGTGATGCCCGGCCGATAGGTGAAGCTCGTTCGGCCGGCGGTGAGGGAGGGTCGGTTCGCCGCGGCTTCGCTGGAATCGTGAAGCGGCAGCACATGGCCCTGGCCGGCTGCGGCCCAGAACAGTTCCTGCATCGTCTTGAGCTTGTCCGGCCGGGCGGCGGCGAGATCCCGGGACTGCGAGAAATCGCTGCGGAGATCGTAAAGCTCCCAGACTCTCTGATCGAGGTCCACCTTGCCGGGCTTGAGCAATTCCCAGGGCGCCTTGGCGGGGCGCGTGCCTGCCCACCATCCGTCGTGATAGATTCCGAGATTTTGCACCATCGCGAAGAGTTGGGTGCGACGGCGGGAAGGCGCGGTTGGAGCATCGAAGCTGTAGACCATGCTGATCCCGTCCATCGGCCTTTGCTGAGTGCCGTTTAAGACCTCTGGCGCTTCGATCTGTGCCGCTTCAAGGATAGTCGGCGCGATGTCCGACACATGGTGGAATTGCGAGCGCACGGCCCCGCGCGCGTTGATGCGATCCGGCCAGGTGATCACCAACCCGTTGCGCACGCCGCCGAAATGGGATGCGACCTGCTTGTAATACTGGAAGGGCGTGTTCATCGCCCAGCCCCAGCCGGCGGGGTAGGCATTGTAGGCCTCGGCCGTGCCGATCTTGTCGATCATGGAAAGCTGGTATTCGAGGTTTTCATCGACCCCTTCGACCACGCCCATCTCGTCGATCAGGCCCGAGATGCCGCCTTCGGCGCTGCTTCCATTGTCACCCTGGATATAGATGATCAGCGTATTCTCGTACTCACCCTGGTCCTTCAGGTATTGGACGATCCGGCCCATCTGGTGATCGCCATAAGCAAGGGCGGCCGCATATGCCTCCATGAACCGGGCGGCGAGGCGCTTCTGATCGTCGCTGAGCGATGACCATGCGGGAAGGGAATCCGGGCGGGGAGTCAGGACCGTATCCTTCGGGATCACCCCCAGGGACTTCTGCCGCGAGAAGATTTCCTCCCGCATCGCGTCCCAGCCATCGTCGAACCGTCCGCGAAACCTCTCCAGCCATTTTTTGGGCGCGTGGTGCGGGCCATGTGCCGTCCCGGTAGCGTAATAGGCCAGGAACGGGCGGTCGGGTGCTATGGCGCGCTGCTCCGCAATCCAGCGGATCGCATGATCGGCCAGGTCCTGATCGAGAATGTAACCGGGATCGTCGCGAGGCGGGTCGACCGCAATTGTATTCTCGTAAAGCGCAGGCGTGAATTGCGATGTGCTGCCCGCGAGGAAGCCATAGAAATAATCGAAGCCCATGCCTGTCGGCCATCGGTCGAACGGCCCGATCTCGGACATTTCCCATTCGGGCGTAAGGTGCCACTTGCCGAAGGCGGCGGTGGCATAGCCCTGCCGGCTCAGTATCTGGGCGATTGTCGCGGTCGTCCCGGGAATGACGCTGGTATAGCCTTCGAACGGGGTCGGCGTGTTGGTCAGCGTGCCCATGTTCGCATTATGCGGATTGCGCCCGGTAAGCAGGGCTGCGCGCGTCGGGGAGCACAATGCCGTCGTGTTGAACCGGTTGTATCGCAATCCGTCCCTGGCGAGCTGCTCGAACGTTTCCGCAGGAACCGGACCGCCAAAAGCGCTGGCCGAACCGAATCCGACATCGTCTGTCATGATCAGCAGGATGTTGGGCGCGTTCCTGGCCGGCTTCGGGCGCGCGGGCCATTGCGGAGGGCTGGCTTCCGCTATGGTTCGGCCCGGGTCGGGCGGGTTGCTGGCAGCCTGCGCGCCATGGGCGAAAGCGCCGATGCCGCAGATCAGCACCGATAAGCCACGCCCCAGTGACCCGGGCCGTTTCCGGCCCCTGGTTGTCATGGGCCGACCTCGACGACGATCTCCTGGATCTTTCCGGCAAAACGGCTGTCGCCCGACCTGTATTCCGGCGACACGTTGGTCACCGTATCGGCGCCGACGTCGAAGCCTTCGGTGTAGGATATCCAGGGCCACAGCGTGGTATCGACGCGTCCGGATCCCGCGGCACGGCCATCGATTAGGAGAGTTACGCTGCCCCCGCGCCCTTCCTTGTCCTTGACGAACCTTGCTTCCAGCCGATGGGCGCCGGGGGTTAAAGGCGTGCCGGATCTTATGGCATATTGCTGGCGTTCCAGCGCATTGTAATGAAAGGTCGGATAGCCGTCCTTGATATAGAATGCATATCCGCCGGTATGCCCGCCATGCGCCACCAGCACGCCGTCCGTCGCTCCTTCGGCGGTTTCGACATTGGCTGTGATCCGGAAGGATTTGCCGACCACCTGCGGCGCCGCGAATTCATGAATCCGCGATTGCGGCATGGTGTACACGAAGCGCGAACGGTTCTTGCCAAAGCCGGGAACGCCCTCAGCGCCTTCGCCGGGAACATGCAGTGGCAGCACATTGTTCTCCGCGGCCTTGGCCCAGAACAGTTCCTTCATGCGGGCAAGCCGCTCCGGTTCTTCCGCGGCCAGGTTCCTGGATTGCGAGAAGTCCTTCGAGACGTTGTACAGTTCCCATTTGCGGCTATCGATGTCGACCTTGGAGCCGTTGAAGAGATCCCATGGCGCCTTGGCGGGGGTCGTGCCCAGCCACCATCCGTCGAGATAAAGTCCGACGTTCTGCGCCACTTCGAACAGCTGGAAACGCCTGTGCGATGCCGCCTTCGGTGCATCGAATGTGTAGGCCATGCTGATGCCGTCGAACGGCTGCTGTTCCACTCCGTTCACGCTTGACGGCGGCTTGACCCCCGCCGCCTCGAGAATGGTGGGCGTTATATCCGCGACGAAGTGAAACTGCGATCGAATGCCGCCCTTGTCGGTGATCCGCCTGGGCCACGACATGACCATGCCGTTGCGGGTTCCGCCGAAATGGGAGGCCATCTGCTTGTAATACTGGAATGGCGCATTGGTCGCCCAGGCCCATGCCGAAGGATAGTTGTTGTAGAGGGTGGGGGTGCCGATCTCGTCGATCCGGCTCTTCATATAGGCGACATCGTCAGGCACGCCGTTGGTGAAGCTCTGCTCCATCAATTCGCCCAGCACGCCTCCTTCCGCACTTCCGCCATTGTCGCCCTGGATGAAGATCACCAGCGTATTGTCCAACTGACCGGTTTTCTCGAGATCGTCGATGATCCGGCCGATCTGATGATCCGTGTAGGAAAGCATTGCCGCGAAGCTTTCCATCATGCGGGCCGAAACCTGCTTCTGATCGTTCGGGAGCGATGCCCAGGCCGGAAGACTGTCGGGGCGGGGAGTCAATTGCGTGTCAGCGGGAATGACTCCCAACGCCTTTTGCCGCGCGAAGGTTTCTTCACGCAGCACATCCCAACCCTTGTCGAACTTGCCACGGAACTTTTGCAGCCATTCCTGCGGCGCGGAATGCGGAGCATGCGTTGCGCCAGGTGCGTAATAGACGAAGAAAGGCTTGTCGGGCGCCAGGGAGCGGCTGTGTTCGATCCAGCGGATTGCCCTGTCGGCAAGATCGCGTTCAAAGAAGTAGCCGGGTTCGTTGTAGGGCGGCTCCTTGAAGGTCGTATTCTCCACCAGCGAGGGCGCGAACTGATCGGTGTCTCCGCCAAGGAAGCCATAGAAATATTGGAAGCCAAGGCCGGTCGGCCAGCGGTCGAACGGCCCTGCGGCGCTCTGTTCCCATTCCGGCGTGACATGGGCTTTTCCAAATATCGCGGTGCTATAGCCGCTGCGCTTCAGCAGTTCGGCGACGGTCGCGGCGGATTTCGGGATCGAGCCGGTGTAGCCGGGATAGCCCGCCGGAACGTTCACCACGTTGCCGACGCCGACCTTGTGCGGATTGCGGCCGGTGAGGAGCGCCGCGCGGGTAGGCGAGCAGATCGCGGCAGTATTGAACTGATTATAGCGCAGGCCATTCTTCGCCAGCCTGTCGAATGTGGGTGTCGGTACGGCGCCCCCGAATGTGCTGCTTGCGCCGAAGCCGGCGTCGTCGGTCATGATAAGCAATATGTTGGGGGCGGCAGCGGGCGCTTGCGGCTCCGCAGACCATTCCGGCGCGCTGCTTTCCGCGATCGTGCGGCCAATGATCTGCTGAGCGACCTTGCCCGATTGAGATGTCTGGGCGGTTGCCTGGCCGCTGGCAAGAATGCCCATGCTTGCCGTCGCGAGCAGCGCGCTCGCCACTTGTCCCGCCCGGGCAGGCCGGAAATTGGTCGCGGATGCCACTTTCGCACGATGCGACATGTCTGCTGTTCTCCCCTGCCGGTTCGCCGCCGGACTTCAATTCGTCCGGGGCAAGGGGTACCCGCTCTTCTGGGGCAGTGCTTGTATGAGCACGATTAAAACCTAGCACGCAGAGACGTTGGGCCAGGAACACCGATCGCGCCTTCCGCACGATATGGGATGGGCGCGGCAAGGGATTGACTGCCTGTTCCGGGGCTGAACTTGGCTGTTCTCGCGGAATGCGGGCAAGCGGATCAGGTGATCTGCGTCTTCGAGCTTCCCTATCCTTTTCTGCGTGCTGCGCTCACGCAAACTTCGGGATCGGACAATAGAACAATCGTAGCTGTACAAGAATTTTGCGGCGATCTCGGGCAAATCGGAATGCGCATGGGTCATATGGTGCCTAGGACAAGTCGTGAGCTTTCGCTTTCACTTTCCCGCCCCCGATACGGTGGCGTCAGGAAATCATAATTGGGCCCCGGGTCGATAATTTAGAGAATTTTGGGGGAAAGATGACGTTCAGATCACACAGTGCCAGCGCTTCGTTCCGCAACGGGCTTTTGCTCTCGACATCAGCCATTTTGACTTGCGCGTTTCTGCCGATGAAGGCTGTCGCGCAGGAAGTCGAGACGAACGCCGAACCAGCAGCAAGTGCTCGGACTGGGGGACTTGAGGAAATTATCGTCACCGCCCGCAAGCGCGTCGAAAGCAATCAGGACGTGCCGGTCGCGGTCACCGCGCTGAGCGCTGAGGTGCTGGAAAAGCGCGGCTTGACCAATCTCGAGCAGATTGCTGCATCCACCCCTCAACTGGTTATTGGCCGTGCCGCCGCGGGTTCAGGTGCGAGCATGGTCATGCGCGGCATCGGCTCGAACTCGAGCTCCGTTTCCATCGAACAATCGATCGCCGTGATCGTGGACGGCGCATATTATGGCCAGGGCCGTATCATCAACGAAGGTTTCTTCGATCTGGAGCGGGCCGAAATCCTGAAGGGACCGCAAGCGCTTTTCTTCGGCAAGAATGCAACCGCCGGGGTGATTTCCCTGACGACCAAAAGTCCATCGAGCGAGCCTGAATTCGTGGCTCGCGCCGGTTATGAATTCCGCTCGCAGGATGTAAGCCTCGAAGCCATTGCCTCCGGCCCGATCAGCGATACCCTGGGCGTCCGGCTGGCCGTGATGGGCTCGAAGATGTATGGCGGCTATTTCAAGAACCGCGCGGGCGATCTGTCACCGACCACTTATACGACCACCAATAGTGCGACTGGCGTGAGGACGATACATCAACTCGTTCCCGGAGAGCGAGACACGCCTCAGACCGAACAATTGCTCGCGCGCCTGACCCTCAAATGGGAACCGAGCGATCGGTTCACGGCGAACGTGAAGGTCAGCGGGAATATGAATGACGCCAACAACCCGGCGTGGAACTGGGTGCCTTTCAGTTGTCCTACTGGGACAAGCGCGCGCAATCCCGAAGTGCCGTGCGAGCGCAAGTTCAATGTCTACAACGCAGCCTTCGATGAGCAAATCGCTGGACCTACCAGATATACGAATGATGGCGATCTTTATAATAAGTACAGAGCGTTTCAGGCGACCACCAACCTGGAATATTTGGCAAGCGAGGACATTACCCTCACTGCGATGTTGAATTATAACTGGAATCGCAATCAGTATAGCTGCGACTGTGATTTCGTTGTCACGAGCCAGCCGGGAAACTGGGGCGTCGAGAGGACAAGTTTCTGGGCCTATTCCACGGAAGTGCGGGCAACCACCAATTTCGACGGTCCGATCAATCTCATGATCGGTGGCCTCTATGAGAAAAGCCAGCGCAGGTTTGCGAACGGGGCCGTCGGAGGGGGATTGGAAAACGTCGATTCTCCGGACGTATACTTGACCAACGCCAAGGACTCTCAAACGAAGGGCGAGACGGTCGCTGTTTTTGGCCAGGTCCAGTGGGACCTCACCGACAAGATCGACCTCTCCGCCGGTGTGCGCTATACGCATGAAACCAAGGATTCCTATTTCCGGCACCGTTATGCCAATCCGGCTCTCCAGGCGTTGGGCCGCTTCATCCAGGGCGACTGTGTGGCGGATCCGAGCACTTGCATCATCGCCAATGACAAGTTCAGCGATTGGTCGCCGGAATTCACGTTGCGCTATCGGCCGACTTCCAACCTGATGCTGTATGGCGCTTACAAGACGGCCTACAAATCAGGGGGCTTCTCCAACTCCGGCATCTATGGAGCCAGCGCAACGGTCGAAGATTTCGCTTATGAGCCGGAAACGGTGAAAGGCTTCGAGGCGGGCTTCAAGTCCGAACTGTTCGATCGCCAGCTTCGCTTCAACATGCAGGCTTTCCGTTACAAATATTCCAACCTGCAGGTCGATTTCTTCAACTCGCCGATTTTTGCGTTCAGTACCATCAATGCGGGCAGCGTCATCACCAAGGGCATCGAAACCGATTTCGAGTTCGCTCCCCGGGCGCTTCCGGAAATCACCTTGCGCGGTTCGCTGAATTACAACCATGTCCGCTATGGCGAATTCATCGCTCCCTGCTATGCTGGGCAGAGCTCTACCCTGGGGTGTTTCGCCCTGCCGAACGGGCAATTGCGCCAGGACCTGGGGGGCAAGGTACCTGCCATCGCACCGGAATGGACGGCTTCGCTGGGGGTATCCTATGACACGGATATCTCGAGCGGCCTGAAGCTGGGTTTGACGGCAGACGCGCGTTACATCGACAACTATCTGGCAAGCGCATTCGGCCAGCCCAATTCCCGCCAGCCCAGCTATGTCAATCTCGACGCATCGGTCCGCTTGCAGACTACCGATGAGCGTTGGGAACTGGCGGTCATTGGAAAGAACCTGACCAATGAATTCGTGGTCAACGGCGTTTACGATGGTCCGATAACGGGATCCGGCACCGGTACTCCGAACGCTGTGCCCGCAGACCAGATCGGCTTCGTGGCGCTGCCAAGAACGGTTCAGGCCCGGATTACCTGGCGCTATTGACAGGAAAATCGAGGCATTCGGGATCAATGTTGTGGATGTAGCGCGAAAATAGTCTGAAGATACATGGCGGACGCCTCCCTGTTCGCTATGTTTGAGCCGTCGCAGTCTGTGCTGCGGCGGCTCAATCCTTGTGACTGACGCTTTTAACGCTGCGATTGGGACATTCTGATGGAAACGAAACTCCAAGAAGATTGCATGATCCTGATCCGGGGCGGCCGGTTCCTGATGGGGTCGGATGGGCATTATGCGGAAGAAGGGCCTGCGCATGCGGTGGAGGTGGATGACTTCTGGATAGACGAGGTCCCGGTGACGAACCGGAAGTTCGGGCGGTTCGTTGGCGAGACCGGCTATGTGACGCTGGCGGAGCGGGCGCCCGATCCCGCCTTGTATCCGGGGATCGCGCCGGAGATGATCCGTCCGGGCTCGCTGCTGTTCACTTCTCCGGCAGGTCCGGTGCCGCTGCATGATTTCACGCAGTGGTGGAGCTATTGCTTCGGGGCCGACTGGCGCCATCCGCTGGGCCCGGGCAGCGCTGTGGAGGGGCTCGAGGATCATCCGGTGGTGCATGTGGCATATGAGGATGCCGAGGCCTATGCGCGCTGGGCGGGCAAGGCGCTGCCGACGGAGGCGCAATGGGAATATGCGGCGCGGGGCGGGCAGGAGGGCCTGGCCTATGCCTGGGGCGAGGAACTGGCGCCCGATGGAGCGATGCTGGCCAATTACTGGCAGGGGCAGTTTCCATGGCAGAACCTGACGACGGATGGATATGAGCGGACCTCGCCGGTGCGCAGCTTTGCGCCCAATGGCTATGGCCTCTACGACATGATCGGCAATGTGTGGGAATGGACCCGGGACTGGTATGCCGACAAGCATCCCGCCGATCCGCGCAAGGCCTGCTGCATTCCGCGGAACCCGCGCGGGGGCGTGGAGGCGGAGAGCCGGGACCCGTGCCAGCCGGAGATTGCGATCGGGCGCAAGGTGCTCAAGGGCGGCTCGCACCTGTGCGCCGAGAATTACTGCCAGCGCTACAGACCCGCCGCCAGATACCCCCAGCCCATCGATACCTCAACCTCACACGTCGGCTTCCGATGCATGAGAAAAGGATGAGGGAATATTATAGAAAATCAGTACATTGCAGGAATCTGGCAGATGGAAGTTGCAAACTCCGAGCCGTTCATCGAGTATGGCCACTCGATAAATAGGGCTCGGGGCGAGCACAGATATGGGATTGGATGAGGACGCGAGGGCGCTCTGGTTATCCAGAAACATTCTCCCTCACGAATATTCGATAAGGCGAATTATCGGCAAATGGCGCCTTCCGGAAGGGTTGGAAGCCGAGGACATTATCCAGGAATCCTACGCAAGAATTGCGCGCCTGGCGTCGGTTGATCGGATCGCTTCCCCAAAGGCCTATTTCCTTCAGATCGCCCGCTCGATTCTGCTCATGCATGTCCGCCGGGCAAGGCTGGTTTCGATCGAAGTCATTGCCGATCTTGAGCAATTGCAAGCAGCAGATGAAGCTCCGTCGCCGGAAACGCGCGTTTCGGACAGGGAGCAACTCAGATTGCTGGCCCATGCGGTCGCAAAGATGGGAGAGCCCAACAGATCGGTGTTCGTGCTGCGCATGATTCAGGAGCTTTCCCATAAGGAGATCGGGCAAAGGCTTGGATTATCGGAAAACGCGGTGCAAAAGATGCTGGCAAGAAGCCTGAGTTCACTGGCGCTGGAAATCGGCAGAGGCGGAAACAGGGATGCTCGTGCATCTACCGATGTTGATAGCATGCGTGATCGGCAAAGCTGACGATGATCGCCCATATGAAAGATAACTCCGTTAACGACGCTGCGTTCGACTGGCTGGTCCGGGTCGATAGGGGGCTTTCATCCGCCGAACAGACGGAACTGGATGCCTGGCTGGCTTCCGACAGCAGGCACTATGGTGCGTATATCCGCGCAAAGGCCGTGTTCAGCCAGGCTGGTCGCGCCAAGGCGTTTGCACATTCACCTGATCCTGATGACTGGGTGCGCGTCGCTCAATCGGAAGAGCAGGACGTTATCAGTGACATCCCAATTGCGGATAACGATCAGGACAATTCCGAGCCTGTGTCGCGCCGTGCGTTTCTGGGATTGGCGGGCGGTGTGGCAGCGACTGGATTGGCCTTAGCCTTCCTCGCGAGCGGACAGTCGGCACAGGCACTGACATTCCGGACCGGGCTCGGAGAGATGCGGGATATCTCTCTCGACGACGGAACGAAGATTGCGCTCAACACGGAATCCGAGATCCGGGTGCTGTATGGGAAGGAACAGCGCACGGTTGAATTGATCCGTGGGGAAGCGCTCTTCGATGTTGCTCCTGAGGCCGAACGGCCCTTTGTAGTGGATGCGATCGGCTTTCAGGCGCGTGCGGTGGGGACCAGTTTTGCGATACAGCAACTGCAAGGCGTGGCGCCTCAACTTGTCGTCAAGGAAGGCATGGTGGATGTCACTCCTGCCCATGCGACGTCGCTGCGCGTGATCGCGAACACCCGGATAACGGTCCTGTCCGGCGGCAGGGTGTCGCGCAAAATGCTCAGCCAGGCCGAATTGGACCGGGAGCTGATGTGGCGCGAAGGCAAGATCGCATTCGATGATACACCGCTGCGCAATGCGATCGCGGCCTTCGATCGATATGGATCGGTCCATATCGAAGTGGAAGACCCGCTATTGCTGAACCATACCGTGACTGGAGTTTTCTCGTCGGATGATCCCATGGGGTTCGCCAATGTGGTGGCGGAAGTATTTGATCTAAATGCCGTTCCCGAAGGAAGAGGAATAGTTTTGCGCAAGAAGGGATGAAATATTTTCCTTCCTTCGGCGGATTTGATCGCACCAGGCATCTTTCCCTTCGAAAGGCATGATCATGCCAGCCAGGGGGAGAGGGAATAATGAATAGCTTGAAGACAGCTTTGGCCTGCGGTGTGGCCGGGATCAGCCTTGCATGCGCATCGCCGGCATTCGCCCAACCTCGCGACTTCGATGTGCCTGCAATGCCTGCAAGCAAGGCTATCCAGACTTTTGCGCGCCAGGCCGGTGTGGACGTGCTGGCGTCGGGCGAAACCCTGCGGGGCGTGACCACCAATCCGGTCAAGGGCAAGGTCGAGGTGCAGGATGCCCTCAACGAAATGCTGCGCGGGACCCAATTGAAGGCCACGAAGTCGAGGGAGAATGTCTACCTGATCAAGGCGGCCGCACAGCCGATGAAGATTTCCTACACGCCCTATACGGAACAGCAGCCTGCCCCCGCGGCGGCGGCTCCGCCGCCGGCCGCAGAGCCGGCTCCGCAGAGAGACTTCGGGCTGGAGGAAATCATCGTGACTGCGCAAAAGCGCGCGGAATCCCTGCAGAAGACGCCGCTTTCCGCAACCGCGCTGGGCAATGAACAGCTTCAAGCGCGCGGGGTTATCGTGATGTGCAAACGGATTTCCCCAACCCGGCCAATCCATCGAACGTCGAAACTATGAATGCCAATGGCACCGTCAAGGTCAAAGGCATCGAGATCGATGCGGCTTTGCGGCCCATCCCCGGTCTTACCCTTGATGCGAGCTATAGCTATCTTCACAATCGGATGCCTCTGACGCTCGACCCGTTCAGGGGAACACCTGTCACCACGTTCCTTACTTTCGCACCAAAGCATTCTGCTTCGGGGTCAATCGATTATCGCCTCAATGAGACGTCGCTGGGGACGCCATTCCTCCATTTGGACGGCAATTATGCGACCGGTTCCTATTCCTTGCCGGGCCAGCCTTACAAGACGGACTCCTATTTCACATCGAATGGCCGAATTGGCCTTGATGAAATTCCTCTGGGGAAAGGTGCAGGTTCCCTTCAAGCGGCATTCTGGATGAAGAACATATTCAATGAAGAACACAAGGTATTCAGAAATCTGGCTTCATCCGGCGCTGGAACGACGAACGCCATATGGGAATTTTACAATCTGCCCAGAACCTACGGCTTCGAGCTGAGCTACAGGTACTGACGATACTGAACCCGAAAAACTCTTGCCCAAGTCCCATGGTTGAGGCGGACATCATAAGCGGAGCCTGAATATATGCCCCTTCGATTTCTGGCGGCGCTTGCGCTGGTCTTCCAGCCGGCAACCGCATTTGCCCGGACCATCGTCCTGTCCAATGATGATGGGCTCACCAGCAATGTGAAGGCGCTCTACGAGGCGCTCAAGGCGCAAGGGCACGATGTCATCGTTTCGGTGCCTTGCGCCAACCAGAGCGGGATGGGCGCGGCGATCCGGTTCATGGAGCCTCTCGGTCCGCTGAAGGTGGATTGCCGCAGCCATGCCGCGAAAGCGGGCGAGCCGGGTGCGGGGCCGATGACCCGACCCGGATTTGAGAAGGACTTCTTCTATGTCGATGGCACGCCGGTCATGGCGATGCTGTACGGGCTGGATGTGGTGGCGGCAGGGCGCTGGGGCAAGGCGCCGGACCTGGTGCTTTCCGGGCCGAACGAGGGGCAGAATATCGGCTCCATCGTGATCAGTTCCGGCACGGTCAGCAATGCTCAATATGCTATCGTCCGGGGAATTCCGGCGATCGCCTTGAGCGCCTCGGCAAGCACGGCCGATGACACGAATCTCGCCAATCCCGGGTCGCAAGCGATTGCCGGGCTGATCGTGCATCTGGTGAAGTCCCTGGACGAACGGTCGAAAGGCGAGGCCTTGCTTCCAGCCGGGGTTGCCTTGAACGTGAACTTTCCGGACGAGCTCGAGGGCGCGCAATGGAAGCTGGCGCGGATCGGCACTTACGACGGGCTGCAGGTCAAGTTTGCGGCAGACAGAGGCGATCCTTCGCTAACCCCGGTCCATGGCCTCGGCCAGTCGCACGGTCCGGGCATTGTGATCGCCAGCAACCCCGAGGCGCCGCGTGACAATCAGAGGGACGATGAGTCCATCGTGGCCCGGAAGGATATCGCGATCAGTGTCATGCAGGCCTCATATGATCATCAGCCATCCACCCGAGCGCGCATGAAGCGCTATCTGCGAGGCTTCCTGGGAAGATAGCGGATCAGTTCCGTCGCTATCTTCCCAGGAGAAATCTCAGGTCTGGGCGGCGTAGTGAGCCACGATATCGGGCGCGAGCTTGTCGGCCCCTTTCTCGCGGGCATATTGTTCCAGCTTCGCTCGCACGGCGGCGTCCATTTCACCCCGAAACTTGGCGTGATTATCGCGCAGGAACGCCTCGGAGCGATGGCGATACTCATTGAGCTTGTTGATCCTGGGAATGGCGAAGCGCGCGATCAATTCGTAGGATCGCCTGGTTTCCGCCCAATCGGCCCAATGGTTGTCGAGATTGAGGAAGCAGCCGAAGCCGCCCGACTGCTCCTGCAAGCGGCTCATCTGCGCCACGAAATCGTCCGGGGTGCCGATCACGCCAAAGCCGGTATCGATAATGAAATCGATCGGATCGACTCCCGGCGGCGGAGCCAGGGGCAGGGCCGCGACGGTCGACATGTAATTGATCCACCCTTCAAGGCCATAGCGGACATTCTCACGCGCCTTCTCGCGCGTTTCCGCGATATGGACCGGTCCGACCAGACGCCATCCGGTCCGGTCCACGCTTTGCCCGTTTTCCGCTGCGGTATCCTCCGCGATTTGCCAATTGCTGGCGAGCGCGTTGTAACCGCCTGCCGAAGTCGCGCCGATGGAAAGCATGGAGAGACCATGCTTGCCGGCGGCTATCGCTCCTGTCGGTGAGACCTGGCTGGCGACTGCGATCTCGATGCCGTCCTCATTATAGGAATTCAGCTGCAGCTGGGCTTCCTGAAGATGGAACCAGCTGGTTCTTGCCGAAACCACCTCGCCATTCAGCAGACGAATGATCGGCTCGATCGCCTCTTCCATCCGGTCGCGCGCTTCGCAGGTCGGCACCCCGATCATATAGGCGTCGGAGGGGAGCGAGCCGGGCCCCATGCCCAATATCGTCCGGCCTTTGGTGATGTGGTCAAGCTGACGGATGCGGTCGGCGACCATGAATGGATTGTGATAGGGCAAGGAGACTACGCCCATGCCCAGCTTTATCCGGCTTGTGCGCTGGGAAACCGCAGCCGCGAACAGTTCGGGGCTGCCGTTGATTTCCCAACCGCTGGAATGATGCTCGCCGATCCATGCTTCCTCGAAGCCCAATCGTTCCATCAGGACCACGCGATCCATATCCTCTTCCATCGCGAGCGAAGGGTGCTCGTTCGATGGAAAATGCGGTGCGATAAAGGCTCCAAAGCGCAGGCGCGTCATGATTACTTCCTCTCGAAGCTTATACGAAAAATGTCGAAGCGATTTTGGTTTATCTGTTCGGGGAAGTGGGTCTTTGATGCGGATCAATTGAGCATTTTCATGGCGGTTGAGGCGAAATACCGATCCGGCCCTGCATGATCTGCTATAGTCGGCGAAGTTTCGGGCCGGGGTGGCCGAGCTTTCGCAGAAACCACCTTGGTGCGCGCGTGTTGTATTCCGAAGGCGGATCGCGCTAACCTCTTCTTCCGCTCTGATGGAGAACCGACATGACCAGCCGGCGTGAATTTCTATCGGCCACGGGTCTGGCCGCGGCGGGGTTCATGTTCACCCCGCTGGCCGCATGTGCACGCGAGCCGGCCAACGTGGCGGGAAGCGAGAATTCCCCTGGCGCGTCTACCGCTGCCGGCAAGCTGCTGACCCGCAGGATCCCGTCGGCCGAGGAAGCATTGCCGGTCATAGGGGTGGGGACATCCGGCAGCTATGAAGTGCCGCTGGACTCGCCGGAATTCGACGCGCTGAAAGATGTGGTGCGACTGTTCTTCGAGGGCGGGGGCAGTGTCATCGACACCTCGCCGAACTACGGCAATGCCGAAGACGTCGTCGGGGCACTTCTTGCCGGCGGCAATTGGCGGGACAGCTGCTTTTTGGCGACGAAGCTGGCTGCCGACGACCGTCCGGCGCTGGAGCGCCAATGGGCGGAATCCCTGCGACGGCTGCGAACCGACCGCGTCGAACTGCTGCAGGTCCATAATCTGCGCAATCTCGATCAGGCGCTCGCCTATGCGCGCGAGTTGAAGAACCAGAGCTTGGCGAAGTATATCGGCATCACCCATTTTGTTGAGCGGGCACATGCCGATGTCGTCCGGATCATGCGCGCCGAGCGGCCGGACTTCGTCCAGATCAATTATTCGGTCGTATCCCGGCAGGCTGCCGAGACCGTGTTCCCGGTCGCGCAGGAACTGGGCATAGCAGTCATCGTCAATCGCGCGTTCGAGGATGGGCGTCTGTTTACCGCCGCGGGCGACAAGCCCTTGCCAGGCTGGGCAGCGGAGGCCGGAGTGGGTTCATGGGCGCAGATGTTTCTCAAGTTCGTGATCAGTCATCCGGCGGTTACGACCGCCATCCCCGCAACCGGCAAGCCGGAACGGCAGGCCGACAATCTGAAGGCTGGCATCGGGCCGCTGCTTGATGCGCGTCAGCAATCCGAACTGATTGCCCTGTTCGCCTGAGCGGATGGTGCGCGCCTACATCGTCCGGGCGCTCAACGTGAAGCCGGAAGAGACCGGCGCGGTCGTCGCCGGTTTCGCGATGTTCTTCCTGCTGTTCTCCGGCTATTTCCTGCTGCGGCCGGTGCGCGAGACGATGGGCATCGCCGGCGGCGTCGAAAATCTCCAATGGCTGTTCACCGGCACCTTCCTGGCGACCGTAGCCGCAATGCCGCTGTTCGGCTGGATCGCGAGCCGCGTCGCACGGCGGCGCATCCTTTACTGGGTCTTCGGTTTCTTTGCCTCCAACCTCGCCCTGTTCGGCTTGGCCTTCCTCGCGCAGCCGCAGGACATATGGATCGCGCGCATATTCTACATCTGGCTTTCCGTGTTCAACCTGATTGCGATCTCGGTAGGCTGGAGCGTGCTCATCGACGTGTTTGCGATAGGCCAGGCGAAGCGGCTGTTCGCGTTGATTTCGGCCGGTGCCAGCCTTGGCGGCCTGGCGGGTCCCGCGCTGGCGATCATTCTGGTCGAGCCGCTGGGACATGCCGCGCTGCTGTTCCTTTCCGCGGCATTGCTGGTCGGGTCGGCGTTCTGCGCTGCTGGCGTACAACGCTGGCGCGATGTCCATCCGCAGGCAGGCGACCAGGCAATGCGGCGCGCCCGCCCGCTTGGCGGCAATCCGTTCGCTGGGGCGGCCCAGGTCTTCCGCTCGCCCTATCTGTTGGGCATTGCGCTGTTCATTCTGCTGCTCGCCAGCGTTTCGACGTTTCTCTATTTCGAGCAGGCTAGGCTTGTCGAGCAGACCTTCCCCGACAGCGCCCGCCAAACCCGGATCTTCGGCATCATCGATCTCGTGGTCCAGGCCCTTGCGCTGCTCGCGCAGTTGTTCATCACCGGCCATGTCGCCCGGCGCCTCGGCATCGGCGTGTTGCTGGTCGCGGTGCCGCTGATCGTCGCGGCGGGCTTTCTCTGGCTGGCATTCGCGCCGGTCTTTGCGGTTCTTGCTATCGTCATGGTCGTCCGCCGCGCCGGTGAGTATGCTTTGGTGCGGCCGGGCCGGGAGATGCTGTACACCGCCGTCGGCCCCGAGGCGAAATACAAGGCCAAGAATTTCAACGACACGGTGGTATATCGCGGTGCGGATGCGGTCAGCGGCTGGGTCAAGACGGGCATAGACCAAATCGCCCAGCAACCGGCGCTGGCCATGCTGATCGGCACCGCGATAGCGCTTGCATGGGCCGGTAACGGTGCGTGGCTGACCCGTGCATTCTCCCGTTCCGGATCCTTCATGGACCGTGCTTGAAGCGCAGCCTCGCGACCAATCAGTCCGCAGCGTCCGTGATAAGCAATGCGAAAAGGACGCTTTGAGCCCGCGATCGGGCTCAAGTGAAAAAGGAAGAATTCAATGTGAGATCAACACCGGCAATTTCGACTCATGGAGAATGGATCGAGTAACACCGCCGAAGACGAATTCGCGCGCCCGCGAATGGCCGTAAGCCCCCATGATGAGCAGCTCGCTTCCGACGCGCTCACAATAGGATTGCAGGGTTGCGGCCGCATCCTGGCCTTCGAGCTCGATTTCAACGGGTTCAGCCGTGATGCCGTGCAGGGCGAGATGGCGAACCACGTCGAATAGCGGCAGGGTCTTCGACAGATCCTTTTCGCCCGTCACCTGTACGATCGAGACGGCCTGTGCCTGCCGGCAGAATGGAAGTGCATCCGCCAATGCGCGCGCCGCCACGCGGCTGCCATCCCATGCCACGACAATCCGGTCGAACTTCAATGCGCCGCCATCCATCGCCGGCAGCAACAACACCGGACGCCCGGATTCGAAGACCAGCCCCTCTGTCATCGCGGAGACCTGGCCGTGATCGTAAACGGGAACGACTATCAGGTCATGGACCCGGGCCTGGACGGCGAGTTGCCAGGGCGTGACGGTGCCAGGGCAATTGATCACGATGGCTTCGCCCCGATATTCCGCCGGCACGATCGACGTGAATTGCGACACCAGCGTATTTACATGGTCGATGCTTTTTTTATTTTCGCCGGCGATCATTCCATCAATATTGAGGAGCGAGTTTGCCAGCCAGTTTGAAACTGGCGGTATATGAACCTGGCAAACCCCGAACGTGACCTTTGCACTGAATCGGGCGGCCAACTCGGCAGTGCGTTCCATGGCCCAGGCCGGAGTAGGCTCCGGATAACTGTTTGCCTGCAGCATGATATCACGCACGATCATTTCCAGCCTCCAACTATGTGGTGCTTCTATTGCACGCGAAATGGACCGCCCGCAACGACTGTTCCGGCTGTGCAGCTGCCTGCCTGCCGTCAGAATGAACCGGATAATCAACGCACAATGGTTGTGGCAATTTCACGTGCATCCCGGACAGGATGCACAGGTTGAAGATCGAGATATAGGTAATCTGTAAGTCGAAAAAATCGGGTGCGTGCGCATGTTCGACCCGGGCAAGAGGCGCGCCTCGGCTCTGCGACAGGTTTTCAACATCCGGTTTGGACCGTCGGAGTTGGTTTGCGTTGCGCAATGCCTGAGAATGCCCGATAAGAGGCCATGACGCAAAAGCGCGAAGATCCACCCAAGCAAATCGTGCGAATTCAGCAAAATGTCCTTTCCAGGTCCGAGCGGCGATTGCTCACATGGCTTTGCAGCCGGATGCCCTGGTGGATCAAGCCGGATCATCTGACCGCGGCAGGGGTGGTGGGGGCCATGGCCGTATTTCTCGGCTATGTGGCCAGCGGCTCAAGTCCGAATTGGCTGTGGTTGGCTATCGGCGGGTATGTGCTGCATTGGTTCGGGGATTCCATGGATGGCAGCCTTGCCCGCTTCCGGCAGATTGAGCGGCCGTCATTCGGGTATTTCATCGACCATAGCTGCGATGGCATCGCTACGCTTCTCATCCTGGCAGGCATGGGGCTCAGCCCGTTCGTGACGCTCGACGTGGCGCTGGTCGCGCTTGCCGGTTACCTATTGCTTTCGATCCATGCCTTTCTTTCGGCCAGGGTGTTGGGCGAGCTGAAGCTTTCATATCTCGCGGCCGGGCCGACCGAACTTCGTATTGTGCTGATCGGCCTTACCCTGGCCATGATGGCGCTTGGCCCCAAGCCCGGCTTGTTCGCCCCTGTTTCAGGCTTCGACCTGTTTGTCGGGGTGGTGGGTATGATACTGATCGTCCTGTTTCTGGCGCAGACCTTCGTCACCGCGCGGCGTATTTCCTCCGATGAAACAATATTGGCGGATTTGAGCTCCGGTGGGCCGGATCTTCCTGCTGCCGGGTAGTCACGGCGAATTTCTATTTCCGCACGAAGGCGTGGTAGTCCGAGGTGGGTGGGTCGACAATCTCTTGCAGTTCGATCTTGCGGAATTCCGGGGTTCGGCCGAGGTAGGTATAGAAATTCACATTATAGGCCAGCGCAGGCTCGCCCGCTTCGTCCAGCGGCAGGCCATAGCGTTCGCGCACCTCCGGCCGATCATAGCCCATCAGCACGAGCAATGTCGGGAAGATGCGGAAGTGGTTCGATCCGTTGCGATTGGCCGCAAGCGCCGAAGCCCAGTCCAGTGAGCGCTCGCTGGCGTCTTCGATCACCGCCAGCGGCACCAGCCCTTCCTCCTGCGCGGCGAATTCCGCGCCGCAATGGGTGTTGTTGCCGGGATTACCCCGCTCGTGGAGATCCTGCCCATGATCCGAGGTATAGAGGATGGTCGCCTTGCTCAGGTCCGCCTTGTCCAGCAAGCGGTCGAAGAATGTGCCGACATTCCATAGCAGCGTGTTGCGATAGGAATTGCGGTAGCGCACCCATTCCTCCGCGCTTCCGTTGAAGCCGGTGCGATCGCTCGTCCAGATTGCCAGCGGATGGTCGCCCCGCTCGAGCACCGGGCGATAATGCGTGAATGTCTTGGGGAACTTGTCCTGGATGGGGAAATGGGCACCGACCTTGTTGATCAGGATGAATTCGGCGCGGCCGTTGTTGATCCTGTCGGCGACCGTAGCGGCAATCCGCATGTCGCGCTCAACCGCCGGAGTTCCATCGAACTGGATGAAGTCGTCGATCTCCTTGCGTTCGGCCTTGTCCATCATGTTCTGAAGCTCGCCGCCGGTCGATTGCCCGTCGATATAGACCGTGCGCAGGCCGGCTTTCCTGGCGTAGGCCCAGACCGAAGGCCAGTGCTTGATCGCCTGCTGATAATTCTTCTGCGTGCCGCCATAGCGCAGGACGACATTGGAGTTGGCGCTGCAGCGGTGGATCGAGCCGGCGTAGCCGAAATTGACGAACCGCATCTGCGCGCGCGGCTCCAGCAATCCGCTGCGCACCCCGTTGCGATTGTTGATGTCCAGATAATTGCCGCTCACGCTTTCATCGACGAGAAGCACGATATCCCGCGCCACGGGGGCAGGGTTGCGGCGAATGACGACCTTTTCGCGCGGTCCCCTGTCCTCCAGCAGACGTTCGCCAGCCATCAGCGCGGAATATGAGATCGCGGGATAGGCGGCGGGCAGCGCGCGCGAACCTTCGCCGCCGCGCAGATAGAGCAGCCCTGAAAGCGATCCGAATGCGATCAGCAGCGCTGCCGGCGCAAGCCGCGGATCCATGCGCAAGCGCCGGGCGGGCAGTGCGATGCCGAGAAACAGCAGTGAAGCGACGAGTATCGTCTTGGTCAGGACTTGCCCGTGCTGGGCGATCGCATCACCGATTTGCCCGCTGGCATTATAGAGATTGAGGAAGGCTTCGTAGGTGAATGCGCCTTGCGTGGTCCATTCGAAGGATTGCTGAAAGACGGATGCGGCCGAGAACAGGGCCGCGAGCGCAATGCGGACCGCATGGTTGCGAATGAATGCGCAAAGGAACAGGCTTGCCGCCAGCAGGGCATAAAGCGCGAAGAACACGACCAGCATCGCGCCGCCACCGATCGCCCCCAGCCGCTCCATGAACGCCTGATAGTCACAGGCGAGATATGACAGGATCAGGAGGATTTTTATCATTGTCGTCATGCCATCGCCACATTCCTGGAAGGGCGATAGCCGCAACTGTCTAAGATTGCTTTAAATCCGCAGGTTCACGGAAGCGATGACCGCTGGCGCAAATCTCCATGACATGTCAGGTGGAAGGCACGTGCGGTGGGAACCGCCTCTCCCGAACCGTCTGTCAGCTATCGAAATTGAAGGAACGAACGGGATCGGAACCATCAAAGCCGATCGATTGCTCCCGAATGAAATCGTAAAGGGCGACGAGCGGAGCGGTGGGCGCATACAGTTCCAGCACATGGCCATTGCTCTTTATCGTGTCGATCAGGAGAGCCTCGATCCCGTTGCTCATCCTGGCATGCAGCGCGACTGGATTGCCCTGCTGCTCGAATGAACGGGCGACCGACCATGGGTCTTCGACGATAAAGGCGAGGTGATGCAGCCCGTATCGGCCAGACCCGGCGGGAAACACGTCATGAAAGATCGAGGGCGCGTCGTCGTTTTGCTGCATGAACTCGACCTGGATATCGCCCCATTGCCCGAAGGCGGAACTGATATCCCATTGCGCGGGCTCGCCGCGATATTCGCAGAACGGCAGGATCACCTCATCGACGACATAGAATGGCCCCGAGCCATAGGTGCGATGATGGTCCAGGGCGGCGGCGCGCACATCCGGCACGAAATAGGCAATCTGGCTGCAGGGCTTGTCGAGGATCATGATGTGTCTCCAGGGAGCATGTGCCAATTTGCAGGTGGTTTCAGGTAGAGGGAGGGGTTTCCCGGTTGCGAACGGCCACCGCCAATGCCCCCGTCGCAGCCGCTGCCAGCATGGTGTAGATGCCCATCATCACCGCAGCCTGCAGCACATCGCCGCTGCGCCAGTTCCAGCCGCCAGTATCCGCGACGACTTGGGTGACCGGGTTGGCAAGCCATAGCAGGGGATATTGCAGAGCGATGATCGCCCAGAATGCCGCGGCTTCGTACCAATAGGCGGGCTTCATGCGGGATATGGGCGTCGAGCGGGCGAAGAGATAAAAGCTCCAGGCCTGGAAGAACGTCCATGTGCACAGATACCATCCCAGATAATTGGTCAGCGGCACTCCGAAATAGGCGCCGCTCTCGGCGAATATCCATTGCCGCCCGAGAGTGGCGCCAATCGGATCGGAGCAGATGTCCCATCCGACGACGATGAAGGCGGCAACGATCGGTATTCCCCAATAACGCAGCCGATCGTCGGATCCGGCGGGCTCGCCCAGGATCATCGTCGCCAGCGTCCAGGCGATGTAGCCCACGCTGTAGAAGATCGGGCCGACAATGAGGGGCACCTGAAACAGCTTCGGGCCCGAGGCGGGGGTGTGGACATAGGAGCCGAACGGGAAGCCGGTCGAAATGCTGAGATTTTCATAGATGTTCGCAATCACGACCGCGATCGCGAACAGGATCAGAGTTCGGGTCAGTCCAAGCCGCCGCGCACTATGGCTGAGGCAGAACAGGACCAGCATCAGGATGGCGAGAAATGTTGCGACCCTTGCCGGCTCATTTCCTGAATAGAAGATCGCGAATAAGGTGAAGACCGCCCAGGAAACGATCGCACCGATCGATGCCATTTGACCCGATTTTCCGTCCGGCATGATGCCTCTCCCCGTGCCGATCATTTGCTTTTTTGCTTATGTCCAGTGCAGTCCAGTCTGGCTCATCGTGATCTGCGGCGGGGCCAGCCGATTGCTTCTCGAAATTAGCCTGGGGCAATCGTTTGGCAAGGAGCTTTCCGACATGGGATGTTCCGTTTCTCCGGAAGCGCATACAAGAAGCCGGGCCGCGGAAGACCGGGCCCGGCGAAGAAGGGTTTGATTTCGGTTCAGAAGCGGAAGGTTGCTTCCACCCCGTAGGTGCGCGGTTGAGCACGCGCGCGATAGCCATTGCCGAACAGGTTCTCGATCGAGATGCCGAAGGGGTAATAGGTCTCGTTGGTCAGGTTCTTGCCCCAGGCCGAGAGGCTGTAGCGGCCTGCGTCATAAGTCACACGGCCGTTGAGCACCCAGTAGTCGCCTTCGCCCTGCGTGAACTTGCCGGTGGCGACCGTCGGCAGGACGCCGCGGCTGTAGTCCTTGTAGGCGTCATAGTAGAAGCGGCCGGTGTAGGACGCGTCGCCATGTAGCCTAATCACGCCCGGGCCGATGTCCAGCGCATCCCAGTCGAAGGCGAGGTTGATCGAGGACTTCGCCGCATAGGGAAAAGGATTTCCGCCAACGCTGACATTGCCACCCGACGACTGGACGCAGGAACCATCCTGCGCCGGGAATTGGCCGGAAAGATTCAGCGCCGCGCAGGTAGCCTGATCGTAGCCCTTGTACTTGCTGTCGAGCAGGCCGAGCGAGGCGGACAGCTTCAGGCGATCGGTCGCGGCGAACTGGACATCGAGCTCCAGGCCCTTGAGCTTCCCGTCGAGCGAGATCAGATTGGCGGTCGCGGTATTGTCCACGACCTGGCCCTGCTGGCCCATGTAGTCATAATAGAACAAGGCCCCGTTGATCTGCAGGCGGTTATCGAAGAATCGGGTCTTGAAACCGATCTCATAGGCGTTCACCTCTTCCGGATCGACGAAGTAGACCTGCGCGCTGCTGCCATAGGCGAGACCGTTGAAGGTGCCTGCGCGGTAGCCTCGGCTGTAGCTGGCATACATCATGACATTGTCGACCGGCTTCCAGTCCAGGATCGTGCGTCCGGAAAGCTTCTTCGACTTGCCGCGGCGCTCCAGGCCCCCGGGAACCGGAATGCCCAGATCGACGAATGACGGGATGACGATGTTTCCGGCTTCATCATAGACGTTTTCAAGGAAGTAGGGATCCTCGAAAGCGGATACGGACAGCATGCGCGCCACGCCGGCGTCGTCGTAATAGGTGGTGACGCCATCCTTGAACGCGTTCTTGTCGATGGTGTAGCGAAGGCCGCCGGTCAGCTTCAGGGTCGGCGTCACTTCGAAGCTGCCTTCCCCGTAGATCGCCCAGCTCTTGCGGACCTGCTTGAAGTGCTGGGTCGCGGTGATGCCGGTGGGCAGCGAACCGGCCGAAAGAGCGGTGCCGTTGAAGCCGCCGGCCGGATTGAAATAGGATTGCCAGCCGCCGGGGATCGCATCGTAGGCTCCGAGCGAACCGAAGGCGGCATTCACGTCGCGCAACGAGTTGAAGAAGTCCGGCGTGTTGTCCGCCGTGATGCTGTCGCGCCCGTAATAGGCGCCCCCGATCATCTTGAACGGGCCATCGCCATAATCCAGCCGGACATCCTGGTTAAAGGCGTCGAAATGGGATTCATACCCGATCGAGCAACCCCGGAACGGAGTTCCGTCGCAATCCGTCGGCGAGTTCAGATAACGGCCTGAATCGTAACCCGAGATCGAGGTAAGGTTGAGGTTATCGGTGAGTTCCGCCTTCAGGGTCAGGACAACGCCTTCCGCACGGGTGATGGCGGTGCCGATCGTATCCGCTTCCAGTTCGTTGATGCCCAGCCCATTGGCGGACTGGCTGTAGGAGGCGGGAAGGATGCCGGCTCCGTTCGGACCCAGCGCCTGGAACAGCCCTCCAAGCAGGAAGTTCGGGCTGTTATAGTCGATGACGTCGCTGTTCTTGTCCTGGCCCGTCGGCAGCGGCCCTTCGGCGCCGCCTTTGGCCTTGGCGTAATAGCCCTTCAGCGAGATATCCAGCGTATCGGACGGCTTGACCCGCAGCGTGCCGCGGATGCCATAGCTTTCGACCCCACCCGGATCCCGGCCGGTTGCAAGGTTCAGGCCGGAGGCGCCACCGGCAGCCCAGGTGTTCAGACCCGCCGGCAGGCGGTTGTGGATGTAGGGATCGGAATTGACGTAGGTGCCGGCAATGCGGATGCCGATCTTGTCGGTAACAGGGGTGAATTCCACGGCGCCTTCCGCGTTGTAGCGGTCATAGTTGCCGTAGCCGAGCGTCAGTTGGCCGTTGGTCCCTTCCAGCTTGGGCTTGCGGGTGATGAAGTTGATCGCGCCGCCGGTGGTGTTGCGGCCGTAAAGCGTGCCCTGCGGGCCGCGCACCACTTCGACCTGCTCCAGATCATAGAGCTGCTGGCCATGGCTGGCGCGGAAGGCCTGATAGACTTCGTCGACATAGACGCCGACGGGCGAGGCCGCGTTGGCATTGTATTCGGTCCCCACACCGACGCCGCGCAGCGAGAAGTTCGGCTGCTGGCTGCCGTAGGGCGAGGATACTTGCAGATTGGGCATCGAGCCATTGAGGTCTGATGTTTCGAAGACGCCCTTTGCCTGAAGCGCCGAGGAAGAGATCGCGGACACGGCAACCGGAACGTCCTGCAGATTTTCACTGCGCTTGGTGGCGGTGACGACGATTTCCTCCAGACCGCCGGTGGACGATCCGCTGTCGCTTTGCTGGGCAAATGCAGGTATCGCGGTTCCGGTAGCGAGCGCAAAGACGCTTACGGCAGCAATGGCCTTCATGAAATCCTCCCCTTGTAAAAATCGTTCACAAAGCTTCACGTATTTTTGCGTGAACGGATACGCAAAATACGATCCTCGGGGATCATGTCAACCGATTTACGATTTTTACCGTCTAAAATACTCCTGTAAAACAATAGATTGCATTCCAATTTTTGCCAAATTGGATAACATTCAAAGTAATTGGTTTAGAATAATGTTCGGGAAAAAAGTCCGATGGGATCGGATGGTTTATTGGAACGATGTTCGGCTTTTTAAGCCAGTTGGGCAGCTGTTTCGCGGTGCTGGTTCGCCGTGCCAGGACACTCTTTTCCCGTCAGTGGAATGGGAAGCAGGGGGGATGATGTGAGGCAGGGCGAATGCCTTGCGGGAGCGGCTGAAGAACCGGGTTCGAGGTCGAGTCGTACCCTCGGTCAGGGCACGGTCTGGCCTATTGCGCTGACGGCAATTTCGTGCGCGGTTTCGTTCGGGAGAGAATCCTCTCGTCGGTCCAGATCACCTCGGTCGTATGATCGACGCAGACGGATCCGATCCCGGCGATATCCTGGAGGGACTGCTCGATATAGTCCCGCATCCCCCCGAAGTGGACGCAGGCCGTATCCGTCAGGCACAAGGTGACGGTCACAGCGCCATCGGCTGCAATGGCGACATTTTCGACCAGCCCCATTTCCAGCAGGCTCATCGGCTTGCCCATCGCGATGCTGCAGGGGTCCGGGATCGTATCGAGCCGTGCGTGGATCTCTTCCAGCAGCCAGGTTCGGTCCCGGGTCATCCGCGAATGGCGCTCCAGGGCTGGGGAATGCCTTCGGCGCGGGCCTGCGCGAAAACGTCTTCCACAATACGAGGCAGCAATGCGTCCGCATCGAATCCGTAGAGCCCGAGGCCGTTGCGCCCGAGGATGTTCGCCCGGTCTTCCGCAGTCAGCGCGCGGATGCCGAACTCCTCCTGCCACTCGGGCGGGAATTGATAATCGCGGAACGCCTCGATCAGCGGGCGCGGGTGGGTGAGATTGTTGCCGCTGGCGAACAGCAGGCGGTCCGACCCGACTTCCGTCACCATCCGGCCGATCACCCTGGCGAAGACGCGCGGCTTGGTGAGCAGGAAGGAGAAGGTGGATTCCAGCGTCATGTAAAGATTGGGATGGCGCTTCATCAGTTCGATCGATTCATCGAGGAAAGCCGCGCCGCCATGCACCATCTCGAACCGGATGTCGGGAAAGCGGGTGAGCGGCGAATCCATATCGTCGATCTCGAAAGCCTCTTTCGGCGCCGGCGCGAGCCAAAGCGCCTTGTGAACCGCGATGCGGCTGATGCCGAGGGACTGGCAATATTCGAAGAATGGCGTTGCCCAATCTGCTCCGTCCATTCGCCAGCCCTGGCCGACCCCGCCATAGAAGAAGGCGGGATAGAGCTTCACCCCGTCGATGCCCAGTTCCTCTACCTGCTGCCTCAGTTCCTCCTTGGCGCTTGCGACGCTTGGATTGCCGACCGTGCCGTACATCTTCACCCGGTCGGGATGCGCGTCGCGGAAGGCGGCGCATTTTTCCGGCAGGGTTATATGGCCGAGGCCGAAGCCGAGATTGGGCAGTGCGTGCAGCACCGCGAAATCGACCGGGCTTTCGACGAATTCGGCCCTGCCGATCATGTCGAAGGTCTGGTCGCGAAAGAACTCGTCCGGCCGGAGTGCGTAATGGGCATGCGCTTCATCGAAGGACAGCTTGTGCGAGGCGTAAACGGCCTCGATCTGCGCTTTGGCCCCCGGGTTCTGGTTTTCCGGCGACATGTTCCACGGATGGACCACCGCATCGACGATGATCTGGCCGTCGATCATTGTCCGCCGTCATTCCTGTTATAGACCGGCGCCCGCTTTTCCAGCGCGGCATTCACGCCTTCGCGCAGATCGTCGCTGTAGGTCAGCGTCGCGACTGCCCAGAAGCTGGCGTTCATCGCACCCTGCAGATCCATGTGCCAGCTCTGGCGCAACTGCTGCTTGGTCGCTTCGATGGCCAGGCGCGGGCGTTCCGCTATGCGCGCGGCCAGTCTCACCGTCGTGTCCAGCAGTTCCTCCGGCTCCACCACGCGATTGACCAGGCCGATCTCCAGCGCCTGCGCGGCATCGACCAGATCTCCGGTCAGGGCCAGTTCGGCGGCCATGCCGCTGCCGACCAGCCGGGGCAGGAAATAGGTCCCGCCATTGCCGGGATTGAGCCCCAGCTTGATGTAGGTTTCGCCCAGCTTCGCCCGAGTGGAAGCGATGCGGATGTCGCAGGCCAGCGCGAAGTCCAGCCCGCCGGCGGTCGCCCCGCCATTGATCGCCGCGATCACGGGGAGGCGGCAGGAGACGATCTTCTGCGTCACTGGCCACAGCACCCGGGCGTTGTAGGGTTCCTGCGCCCTGGCGTGATCTTCGTCGAGGTAGCGCTTGAACTCGACCAGATCGGCCCCCGCGCAAAACTGCTTGCCCGCCCCGGTAATGACGAGGACGCGGACGGAGAAATCCTCCTCCAGCACGTTGAGCGCATGGATCAGGTCGGCGGCGAGTTCGGGGACCACGCCATTGCCCCTGTCCGGCCGGTTCAGCGTGATCAGCGCGACCCCGTCCGCCGGGCGTTCCAGAATGATCGTGTCGTAAGCTGTCGTCATCGGCTGCCTCCCTCCCGCTCGAGGATTGTCGCGATGGCAAGCGCATAGGAGCCATCGAGCCATCCACCGCCATTCACTGCCATGCCGATCCTTGCCTTGTCGATCTGGCGATCCCCGGCTTCCCCGCGCAATTGCAGGACAAGCTCGCAAAGCTGCGCGCAGCCGGTCGCCCCCAGCGCATGGCCACGGCTCAGCAGGCCGCCGCTCATATTGACGGGATGCGGGCCGGCCGGCCGGGTCAGTCCCTCCCGCGCCAGGACGAAGCCTTCCCCTTCCGCGCACAGGCCGATCTCGTGATACTGGATCAGCTCGGCCGGCGCCGCCGCGTCGTGCAGCTCGATCACGTCGCAATCCGCCACGCCCAGCCCGGCGATTGCGTAGGCCTTGGCGGCAGCATCCGCGACCGGCCTGCCGGCAGCGCCGGAGGCATTCTGGCAGGCGCGCACGATGACGGCGGGGACAGGCAGGCTGCGGGCCCGCTCTTCCGAGCAGACCAGGATCGCCGCTGCCCCGTCGGTCATCGGCGAGCACATCGCCAGGGTCAGCGGTGGCGCGATCATCCGGCCGTTCAAGACATCTTCGATGGTCTGCGGCGTGCGCATCTGCGCCAGTGGATTACGGGTGGCATTGTCGCGGTTCTTCACCGCAATGCGCGCGAAATCGTCTGGCGTCGCGCCATAATCGTCCAGATAGCTTTGCGCGACCTGCGCATAATAATCCATCAAGATCGAGTTCGTGCTCTCGGCGCCCGGCTCCACTTCGCCGATGTCGTCGATATCCGTCGAACCGCGCAGCGCGTTGAACGCGCGCGTCCGGTCCGCATGGAACATCTGCTCCACCCCCAGCGCCAGCACCACTTCCGCACAGCCGCTGGCCACCGCTTCCACCGCGAGCAGGAAGGCCGAGCCGCCCGAAGCGCAGGCGTTCTCGACATTGATCAGCGGCAAATGGCCGAGCGGGTGATCGCGGAAAGCGACCTGACCCTTGATCATGTCCTGCTGCAGGACGGTGGGCGCGATGGCGTTGCCGAAATAGACCCGGTCCGTGTCCGTGAAGGCGAGGCCCGCCGACCTGTAGGCTCGCTCGGTCGCTTCCACCGACAGACTGCGCAGGCCCCGTCCCGGCTGTTTGCCGAACTGCGTCATGCCGACGCCCACGATGGCGACGCGCCTCATGCTTCGCTTGCCTGATGCGGTTCTGCCCCCATCGATGTGCCGCCGCCGATCCGGCCGGAGTGGCCCTGCCAGTATCGGTCGCGCACTTCGCGGCGCAGGATCTTGCCATAGCCGCTGACCGGCAGCTCATCGACGAAGTCCACGGCCTTGGGCTTCTTGTAGCCGGCCAGATGCTCGCCGCAGAAGGCGATGATGTCCTGCGCCGTCAGGGTCTCGCCCGGCTTGGGGACGACTACCGCGTGAACCGCCTCGCCCCAATAGGCATCCGGAATGCCGAACACGACGCAATTGGCAACCGCCGGATGCAGGATGATTACTTCCTCCACCTCGCGCGGGTAGATGTTGTTGCCGCCGGAAATCACCGTGTCCTTGGCGCGGTCGAGCAGGAAGAGATAGCCGTGCTCGTCGAAATAGCCGATGTCCCCGGTATGCAGCCATCCGCCCCGCAAGGCTTCCGCGCTGGCTTCCGAATTGTTCCAGTATCCCGGCATCACGACATCGCCCCGGGCAACCACCTCTCCCGCCTCGCCGGCGGGCAGCGGGTTGTCATCGGCATCGACGCAGTGCGCCTCCACATCGGTACGGACCTGTCCGGCGGAGCCGATACGCGGATCGTTCGCCGCCAGCAGTTCCGCATGGCGTGCGCGGCTCATGCCGGTGATCGTGATCGGCGCTTCGCCCTGGCCGTAGAGCTGGACGAAGATCGGGCCGAACGCCTCCATCGCCCTTTTGAGCTGCTCGACATAGATCGGTGCGCCGCCATAGCAGATCGCCTGCAGGCTGGAGAGGTCGTGGCGGCCCGGCACATGATCTTCCAGCATCCTGATGATCTGGGTGGGGGCCATGAAGGCGATATGTGAAACCTTCAGCCGCTCGACCGTGGACAGCAGATTGTCGACGTCGAAGCTCGCGGTCTCGGTGATGGCGTTGATCGCGCCGCGCGCCACGGCGGGCAGGGCGACGATGCCGCTGCCATGCGACATCGGCGCGCAATGCAGCACCATCTCCCCCGGCTGGATATTGTGCAGGTCGGCCAGGTAATTCATGATCACGCAGCGGACCATGCGGTGGTTCCATATCGCGCCCTTGGGCTTGCCGGTGGTGCCGGAGGTGTAGAACAGCCAGCACAGGTATTCCGGCGTGGCTTCGACGGCGGCGGCAAGGGCATCTGCCGGGTCGATCAGCGCGGCGAATGGCTTCGTCCCTTCGGTGGGCGCGGTGCAGATGCGGGCGACCGTGCCGAACAGGGCGGCGTGGGCCACGATCCCGTCCTGGTATTCCGGCCCGTGGATCAGGATCTTCGCGCCGCTATCCTGCACGATATAGGCCATTTCCCGGGGATGCAGCCGCGCATTGACCGGCACCACGACCAACCCCGCGGCGAAGCAGCCGAAGATCACTTCCATGATGCGGGGTGAATTGGCGAGGCAGAAAGCCACGCGGTCGCCCGGTTCGCAGCCCATCGCCAGCAGATTGCCGCCTATGGCGAGAGCCCGGTCGCGGAACTCGCGATAGGTCAGCCGTTCCTCGCCCTGCAGCAGGGCAAGCCCGTCCGGGCGATGCCGGGCGGATTTTTCGAGGAACGCGAAGCTGTTCACCGCGCTGCCGTCAGCTTGCCGATCGGCGGAAGACGGCGCATTCGCGCCCCTCCTCCTTGCCCACGAATTCGACCCTGTCGTCACAGCGATAGGCTGACCAATCCTCCTCGCCCTCGGGCTGGAGGCGAACCGCGAGCTGAACGCCTTCGTCGAGCTTCACCACGCCGATGGCGTAGGGGATGTCGGCCTCGAAGCCTTCCGGCGCGCCTTGCCGCAGCACGCAGAAGCTGTGCAGCGTGCCTTTGCCCGCCGACTTCAGCCAGCCGAGATTTTCGGACTGGCAATGGGGGCAGGCATAGCGCGGCCACATGTTCGGCTTGCCGCATTCATTGCAGTTCTGGACCAGCAAGTCGCCGGCTGTGAGGCCGTCGCGGAATTCGGAAACGATCTTGGGCAGGTTCATCGCTCAGGCCCCAGTTTCGTGCGTTCGAGCAGCAGGATCTGCGCATCCATGTAGCTGCCGCCAGTGCCGCCGATGATGGCGCGTCGGCATCCCTCGATCTGGCGTTTCGACGGCGCGCGATGGAGCAATTGCCGGATGCCTTCGACCAGCAGGGCAGTGCCGCCGCCGACGCCGGTATGCCCGGCCGACAGCAAGCCGCCATTGGTGTTGAGCGGCAGCTTGCCTCCCGGATCACCATTGCCGGCGGCGATCCAGCGTGCGCCTTCGCCCTTGGGCGCGATGCCGATGCCTTCGAGCGCGATGGTGGTCACCGCCGCATAGCTGTCGTAGATTTCCAGCAGATCCGCATCCTGCGGACCCCAGCCGGACTGGTTCCAGGCGCGTTCGGCAGCGAGCGGCCAGCCCAGCACGGCCTGGTCGGGTTCCTGGCTGAGGCAGTAATGGCTGACGCAGCCGCCGGAGCCCGCCAGGCGCACTGCGTGGCCGATGCCGCGCTTCTTCGCATTCTCCGTGCTGGTCACGACGAAGGCGCAGGCGCCATCCGCCATCGGTGGGCATTCGAAGGCATGCAGCGGGTCGGCGACCATCTGGGAGGACAGCACGCGCTCCACCGTCAGCGGCTTCTCATAGAACATCGCGTTCTCGTTGAGATTGGCCCAGTTGCGCAGGGTGACGCAGATCGCGGCCATTTCCTCCGGCGTGCTGCCCGAGGCATGCATGTAGCGCCGGGTGATCATCGCGCCGATGGCGTTGAACTGGATGCCCGTCGGCAGTTCCCATTCGCCGGGGATGCCGTTCTTCGACAGCATGGTGATCATTTCGTTGAGGTCGGCCGAGCCCCAGCGCTCGCATTGCAGGACCAGCACGTTCTGGGCATGCCCGGCGGTGATCAGGCCATGGGCCGCGCGCACCGCGTTGTCGCTGGTCGAGCCGCCGGAGTGCACCATGTAGCTGGATTTGCAGCTGCCGTGGATGCCCAGTTCCTCGACCATGCGGGAAAACACCAGATCGGCCTGGTCCGCCGCGGAATGCAGGTTGGGGATCAGCAGGATGGTATCGATGTCGCGCGGGATCATCCCCGCATCCTTGAGCGCGAGGATCGCTACCCTGGTCAGCGCCTCGATGAAGCCGCGTTCAGGAAACCGGCCGGTCTTGATTTCGCCCACCCCGACGAAGACCGGGTCGTTGGCCGCCCCAGGCGAGGTGTGTAACGTCCAGTTTTCAGCCATCCGCCGCCTCTCCGTTTCTTGTCCAGTCATTCAGACAGTCGGCGCTTGGCCAGCATCGTCTGGAGGAAGGTCATCACTTCTTCGCCACTCTGGTTGCGGACCGAATACCGCACCCCCAGCGTGCCGTATTTCGGGCCGCTCGCTTCCAGCACCTCGACACTGCCGACCACATGCAGGGTATCGCCGGCGAAGACCGGCTTCGTTGCCTTCAGCCCGCTGATCTCGACCAGCGCGGCGATGGCATCGCCGTAGAATCCGCTCAGGCCGATCAGTCCCACCGCGATGGAAAAGGTCAGGGGGCCGTGGGCGATCCGCTGCCCGAAGCGGCTGCTCTCCATGAAGGCGCCGTCGGTGTGCAGCTGGTAATGATCCCCGGTGAGGCCGGCGAAGGTGGTGATATCGCCGATATCGACCGTGCGTCCGCGCGTGGTCATGGTGTCGCCCGGTTCGAAATCCTCGAACCATTTGGGCTGGGGATCGGTAAAGCTTCGTCCGGTCATCACGCATTCCAAACAATCATTTGTTTATTAAGCTGCCGCAGCCCTGCGGTCAAGCGGGCAAGCGTTCCCGATCAGTGGGGCCGCAGGCCGTCCAGCAGCGTATCGGCCATGAGCGTTCCGGCCTGCGTCGCCGTCAGCGGGCCGCCGGGCGAGAACCATTCCGGCGTCCAGTTCAAGGCGCCCAGGATGGTGAACACGGCGATCCGCTTGTTGAGATCGGGCCGGAACAGCCCCAGTTCCACGCCTTCCTCCATCACCGAGATGAAGCTGCGCTCGTAGTCGCGGCGCCGCTCGATGGCGGCGGGCAGGTTGTCCGCCCCCAGGAAGCGCCACTGGTGGAAGACCACGAGCGAGCGTTCCGGATTGTCGGCCACCACCTCGACATGCGCCACGATCATTCGGCGCAAGCGATCGAGCGGGGAATCCGGGCCCTGCGCATGAGGCTCCACCGCCGCGATGAAGCGGCCGATGCCGTCGGCGACGATATCGACCAGCAAGGCTTCCTTGCTCTGGATATGGGCGTAGAGGCTGCCCGGGAGGACGCCGACCGCATTGGCGATATCCCGCATTGACGTGCCGGTGTAGCCCTGCTTGCCGAAGAGCTGCATGGCGACATTCATGATCGTCTCGCGAGATCCGCGCGTGCCGCCGGATGAAGGCGCATCAGCCATAGGTAATAAACTCCGCCCGTGCCTCGTCCGTTCGCCTATAGCCCCATCGACCTGGCGACAATGCTCCTGAGGATCTCGTTCGTTCCGCCGCCGACCATGCCGTGCTTCGCCTCGCGAAAATACCGTTCCATGTCGTATTCGGGCAACTGCGCGTAGCCGCCCAGCGCCTGCATGCCGTTGAAGGCGATGTCGAACAGCGTTTGCGACGAGATCAGCTTCGCCTGCGCCACCAGGGCCGATACCTTTTCTCCGCGCGCCATCTGCGAGGCGGCGGCATAGACGAGATACCAGGCGGCCGAAAGCCGGGCGCGGTCTTCGGCCATGCGGTGCTTCAGCACCTGGAATTCGGAGAGCTTCTTGCCGAAGGCGGTCCGCTCGCTGAGATATCTTGCCGTATCGTCCAGCGCGGTCTGGGCATTGCCGACCTGTGAGGAGGCGATGGACAGGCGCTCGAAATCAAGATGCTCGCCGATATATTGCCAGCCCTTGTTGACCTCGCCGAGCAAGGCATCTTTGGGCAGGCGCAGATTGTCCATGAACAGGGAAGTGGTGCCCAGCGAACGGCGCACCAGCGTATCCATCTTCTGGATCTCGAGGCCCGGCGTGTCATTGGGGATCAGCAGCACGCTGAAATCATAGCGCCCGGGGCCGGTGCGCAGCATCATCGCGATGCAGGTGTTCGGCAGGTGCGCCCCGGAACACCACACCTTGTTGCCGCTGACGACCCATTCGTCGCCTTCCAGCCTGGCGGTGGAGCGCGCGCCCGCCGCGTCGGAGCCGGATTGCGGCTCGCTGATGGAGATGGAAAACTTCGCTTCTCCGCGCAGGAACGGTTCGAGATAGCGCTTGCGCTGTGCGTCCGTTCCGTGACGGGAGACGTTCGTCGCGGTGAACATGGAGGTCATGATGCAGGCGGCCGTGTCGAGGCTGTCCTTGCCGATCGCCTCGCAGAAGATGGCGAACATCACGGGGTCCCGATCCATCCCAAGGCCGCCATGCTCTTCCGGGATCAGCAGGCCGAGCCAGCCTTCCTCCGCCATCTTGCGATAGAGCTCCTCCGGAAATTCGCGGCTCTGGTCGTGCTTGCGCAGGATTTCGCGCGGAAATTCGCGATCCATGAAGCTATAGACGACATCGCGCCACATCCGCTGCTCGTCGTTGAAGCTGAAGTCCATTCCTGTTCCTCCGCAGGCAGCCTTGGTCAGATCAGCCGAAAGGCATTGCCTATGAACAAACGTTTGTTATTATAAAGCCCCGGACCGGTCAATGGAGAGGCAAGGTGGAAGACCCGGCTGAAAGGCGCAGGGCGATCGAGGCGCGCCATCCGGTGTGGCAGCCGCTCACCATAGCCGGATTGCAGGACAGGGCGGCAGCGGATTTTGCCCGACGCCCGCAGATCGTTACCGCGGATCGGGTGCTGAGCTATGCCGAAGTGCAGGCAGAAAGCCGCAGACTCGCGTCGGGACTGATAGCCGCCGGGCTTCATCCGGGCGAGCATGTCGCCCTGATCATGGCGAACTTTCCGGAATTCGTGCCGGTGAAGCTGGCCATCGCACGCGCGGGTGGGGTCTGCGTTCCGGTGAACTTCCTGCTGCGCAGCCAGGAGCTGGCCTATGTGCTGAGCCAGTCGGACAGCCGCTTTCTGATCACGATGGATGCGTTTCGCGGGCACGATTATCTCGCGGACCTCGCTTCCATTCGCTCCGGCCTGCCGGAATTGCGCAGCCTCTTCGCCCTGCCTACCGGCGAGGCCTGTTCGCGGACCGCCCCTTCGCTGCGCGATCTGGCGGACATGGCCAATCCGCAAAGCGATGCCGAACTGGCCCGGCGCGAGGCCCTGGCGGATGGGCAGGCCATATCCGACATCATCTATACCTCGGGCACGACCGGCCGTCCCAAGGGGGTGCTGCTGACCCATGACATGGTCCTGCGCGCTGCCTATTCGTCCGCTCTCACGCGGTCGTTCGAGGATGGCCGGCGGATCCAATACGCCATGCCGATGTATCACGTGTTCGGCTATGTCGAATGCTTCATCGCCAGCCTGTTCGTGGGTGGCGCCATCGTCCCGCATCCAGTGTTCGAGCCCGGGCAGATGTTGGATTGGGCGGAACGGCTGGAAACGACCGATCTGGTCTGCGTCCCGCTGATGACGCGACGATTGATCAACCTTGCCCGCGAAAGAGGATTCCATGCACCCTCGCTGCTGGCCGTGTTCAACAGCGGCGGCGTCAATCCGCCGGGAATCTGGGCGGAGATACGCGAGGTTCTGGGCGCGAAGGAAATCCATACGGGCTATGGCATGTCCGAAACCACCGCTTCGACCGTGTGCACCCATACCGAAGATGGCGATGCGCGGCTGATCGAATCCAACGGGCGCGAGAAGCTGGCCGGTGCGGCGGGCGATCCGGAGCTGGGCGGCAAGGTGGCGATCTATCGCGTGGTCGATCCGCAGACCGACGCGCCATTGCCCGGCAATACGGATGGCGAGCTGCAGGCGCGCGGGCCGATCGTGACGGCCGGATATTACAACAAGCCGGAGGAAACGCGGGCTGCCTTCACGCCCGATGGATGGCTGCGGACCGGAGATGTGGGCCGTCTTTCAGATGACGGCTGTCTCACCCTTACGGGCCGCATAAAGGAGAGCTTCCGCTGCGGCGGGGAAATGGTCATGCCGCGCGAGATCGAGCTGCTGTTCGAAGGCTATCCGGGCGTCGCCCAGGCCCTGGTCGTCGGGGTGCCGGACGACAAGATGGGCGAGGCGGGCTGCCTGTGTGTCGTCGCGGGTGAAGGCGATCGTCCCGATGATCGCGAATTGCTCGATCATTGCGCGCGCCGCCTTGCGCGCTTCAAGGTTCCCCGGCATGTCCTGTGGCTTGCAGCCGGGGACATCCCGCTGACCGTCACGGGAAGGCCGCAAAAGTTCAGGCTGGCGAAGCTGGCGATACGCAGGATCGAGGAGAGGGAAGAAAATGTTCATTGAACGCGCGGAGTTTCCGGTGGTCGCAGGCAAGGAAGAAGAGCTTGCCGCAATTCTGAAGGACAAGGCGCTGGCGATCCTGGCGGCTGCTCCGGGATGCTCGTCTGCCAAGGCCGGGCGGGGGGTGGAAGACCCCGCAAAGTTCATCCTGGTCCTCGAATGGGATCGGGTCGAGTCCCACACGGATTTCACCAAGACGGAGGAATTCGGCGAATTCGTTTCGCTGGTCCGGCCGTTCTTCGCCGGCGCTTCCAACATGGAGCATTTCAAGGCCGTCTGATCAGGATCGTCCGGCGCCGGAGGCGCGCAAGCCTATTGCGCGTCCTTCATCCGGCCCTCGGTCGGCAGCGCATCGACGGCGGCCAGTGCTTCCACGGCCAGGCCGAAGGACAGCCCTTCCTCCAGCAGGCGCTTGTACCGCTGGGTCAGCGCGACGCGCGCATAGCGGCGGGCGAGCGGCGGCTTCGCGGCGATATAGCGTGCGATCTCCAGCGCGCGATCCAGCACCTGGCCGGCGGGGAGGAGCTCATTGACCACGCCCAGCGTCTTTGCCTCTGCAGCCGGGATTTCTTCCCCCATCAGCAGGAAATAGCGGCCCCGGTTGGGGCCGAGCAGATGCGGCCAGACGACATGCGCGCCATCGCCGGGAACGATCCCGGACATGAAATGCGGCGCATCCTGGAACACGGTCGTTTCGGCAGCGATGACGATATCCGACATCACGGGTATTTCCGGATGGATCCGCACCGGCCCGTTGATGGCGGAAATGACGGGCACTTCGATGTCGAGCAGATTGCGCAGCAATCGCCGCCCCTCGTAGAATATCACATCCCAGTCGCGGCTGTTGGACAGCGTGAAGCTGGCGGCGTCGATATCCTCGCACCATTTGTCGCCCGTGCCGGTCAGCACAACAACGGCGTTGTCCCGGTCCGCCCCGATATCGGTGAAGCAGAAGCCCAGTTGCTCGTGGATCGATGCCGACCAGACCATCGGGCCATCCTGCGTGTGCAGGCGCATGGTGAGAATGCCATGCTCGTCGCGGCTCAGCGCGATATTCTCATACCGCTCGCGGTACTGCTCGAACCGTGGTGCCATGCCTCCGCCCATGCTTGCTCGCCCTCGCAACGTCCGGCCCTGCCGGCAAATCCAGTATTACAGGCATCTCGCGGCGGGTCTGCCCTGCCGCACTTCAATCCCGGTTGTCATTTCCCGCGCCATGCACTAGGAATAAAACAATCATTTGTTTATATGGACTCGCGGCCGCCAGTCAAGGCTGCTAGTCTTCGGTCGATCGCCGGCCAGCGCAAGGGCTGTTGCTCCCGGGCCACGAAAGGGACGAGGAAAGATGGATGAGGCGGACCGGTCAGCGCAATATCCGCTCGCGCCCGGCGTCGTAAGTTCGCGCACCTATACCGATCCCGCGCGGTTCGAGCGCGAGATCGAGGAAGTCTTCTACAAGACATGGCTGCGCGTCTGCCCGCTCGTGGACCTCGCGAAGCCCAGGGATTACGTCATCTGGGAAGAACTGCGCCAGTCCGTGGTAATCGCCCGACTGGAGGATGGCGGCCTGGCCGCCTGGCACAATGTCTGCCAGCATCGCGGCGCGCGCCTGGTCGAAGAGTCCGGGCATTGTTCCAGCGGGCGTTTTGTGTGCCCGTGGCATGGGTTCATCTACGATCTGTCAGGCAAGCTGCGCTTCGCGCCGCTCAGGCAGGAATTCGATCAGGACCGTTTGGAGACGGTCCGCGCGCAGCCGGTGCGGGTGGAGGAATTCGGCGGGTTCGCATGGATCTGCCTTTCGGACGATATTCCGGATCTCAGGACTTACCTCGCCGATATCGGCGCCGAGCTGGACTGGTTCGGCCTCGAACGGTTCGACACCCGCTATCGCCTGGAACTGACGCTCGAGGCGAACTGGAAGGTCGTGGTCGATGCGTTCAACGAGACCTGGCATGTGCCTTTCACCCATCAGGAGACGCTTTCCGAGATCGTGCAATGGGGCAAGGCCCGCCTGCGGATCTGCGATCCCCACAGCTGGATGACCATTCCGGTGAAGGGGATGACCGACCGCTTCCCGGAGGATGCGGACCACCGGAAATCCCACATCACGCATTATCTCGCGTTCCCGAACACCTTCTACAGCAATTTCCCGACCCATCTGCAGACCTGGTCGATCTGCCCCGTCGGGCCGACCACCACGCATTTCGTGGCTTACGGGATGGTCGGCCCCTGCCCGGAGGGGATGAGCGAGGAAGCCTGGGCGCAGCGGAACGACCATGACTGGAATCATTTCCGCGCGGTTGCGTCGGAAGACGCGCGAGTGATCGAAGGCTGGGGCAAGGTCGCCCATTCGCTGGGCCAGCGGGATTACATGTTCAACCGGGCGGAGGGGCGCCTGACCGCCTTCCATGCGGAGATCGCGCGGCGCGTTTCGCCCTAGATGGGTGACCGCGCGCGATCGCAGCGGCCATCTGCCGCCGGATCCCGATGCAAGCGAACAGCCGATCGTCTCCTTCGGGCATTAGCGTCCAATTTTTCCACGATATCGTTGACGAATGTGCGTTCAGCATGTCATTACCCTTCGGATTGGCCGGAAAGGCCTGGGAATGGGAGAAGGACAGGATGGCCGAAACCGGCGAGAGATTGCTTGCCTCGTTGCTGATCACGCCGGAAACGCCGGTGGGCTTTGAATTTCAGCCCTTGAAGAAGAAGGCGGCGATCCAGCTGATGGGCAGCCGGGTCTGGGGCCGCTTCAATCCCAATCACTGGGACCCCGAATATGCGCAATCGACCGGCCTGTCCGATCCGATCCAGACCGGCGAGATGTCATCCGCCTATATCGCCGAGATGTGCGTCAACCATTTCGGCGCGGCGATGTTCAAGGGCGCGCGGATCGTCTGCAAATATATCGCGTCGACCGTTGCCGGGGAGGTCGTCACCACCCACGGCGTGATCACCGAGAAGACGCCCAAGGGCAACGGCTTCCGCTTCAAGGCGGATATCTGGTGCGAGAACGAGGCGGGCGAAAGGAAGACGGTCGGCTGGGTCGAGGCGGATGTCGGCGTCTGAGGCCGGCCGCTTCAGTATCGGGCGAGAGGGATGGAACCGGGTGGATGAGATGACGGGCAAGGATGGCGAATTGAAGCCGATGACGGCGGTGCAGAAGGCGCAGACGCGCGCCTTTATCGAAGGGCTGCAGCAGGGCTCGCAAACCTATTGGGACAGGGTGGAGATCGGCGACGAGCTGTCGCGCGAGCTGCACCTCAGCCCGGAACTGGTGATCCTCTATCTCGATCCGGTGGAGGATTATAATCCGTGGTACGAAGGGTGGCGGATGAACACCTGGCACATTCCGGGCGAATCCCCCTTCGGCGGAGCCATCGTGCCGCCGCTGCTGGTGTCCCACTTCGTGCTCTCGGTGCAATTCGACCATACGAAGCCCTTCGCGATCGGTTCGATCCACACCTTCCACGATTCCGAGATACTGGAGCCGATCCCGGTGGGCGCGACGGTGCGCATCACGACTAGGGCCATCGACAAGTTCGAGAAGCGCGGCCGGCGCTATGTCCGGCATGAAGTGACCGTGACCGATGTGGCCAACGGCACGCTCTATTTCCGCGAAACCCGCGACATCCTCTCGCTCTGACCGGCCTTGCGATGAACGGCGCCGATCCCGAGATGGTGGTGGAAGGTCTCGTCGAGACGGGGCCGGGCGGGCCGCACCTGATCGGCTCGCATTGCCTCGGCTGCGGGACGCTCTACTTCCCGCAGATGCCGGGCTGCCCCAACCCGGATTGCCACGATAAGCGCCTCGAGCAGACGCTGCTGCCGGATGAAGGAACGCTCTACAGCTACACGATCCAGCGCTTCCAGCCGCCACCCCTGTTTCGCATGGACGATTGGGCGCCTTATGTGCTGGGTCTGGTCGATCTCGGTGCCGGTCTGCGCGTGATGGGGATGCTTTCCGGAATTGGCGAAAACGATGTCGAGATCGGCATGAAACTGCGCCTGGCGATCGAGCCGCTATACCACGATACGGAGCGTGGGGAGGTCTGCACCTACAAGTTCGCCGCGGCGGGAGATCGGCCATGAGGCAGGTCTATGCGCTGGGAGCGGGCGTTCATCCCTGGGGCAAGTGGCCGGACAAGCCGCAACTGCAGCTGGCGCTGGAGGCGATGGATGCCGCGCTTGCCGATGCGGGTGTCGCCTGGCCGGACGTGCAAGCGCTGGCCGCGGCTTCGTCGCGCTTCGAAGGCGGAATGGGCTGGGGTCTGCATGCGAACGAGGTCGTGCAGGCGGTCGCCGAGCAGGGCATGCCTTGCATCAATGTCGGCGGCGCGTGCGCTGCCGGCGTGATTGCGCTGCAAGCCGCCTATTCGCTTATTGCCAGTGGGCAATATGATGTGGTCGCCGCACTCGGAGCGGAGCGGATGCCCAAGGGTTTCATTCCCCGGCCGCCGGGCAGCAAGGATGACCGCACCGACAATGATTACCTGCGCTGGGTCACCATGGGGGCGACCAATCCCGCCTATTGGGCCATCGAAGCGCGGCGCAGGCAGCACGATCACGGCACCACTGCGGAAACGCTGGCCAAGGCCTCGGTGTTGATGCGCAGGAACGCGGCGGGAAACCGCCATGCGCGGTATCGCGATCCGGTGGGCGTGGAGGAGGTCTTCGCCTCGCCCATGGTCGCGGATCCGCTGCACCTGCTCCAGATCTGTCCGGTAAGCGACGGTGCGGCCGCTGTGATCCTGGGCAGCGAGGATTTCGTGAAACGTTCGGGCAAACCCGCAGTTCGGGTTGCCGGTTGCGCGGTGGGCTCAGGCCAGTTCGGCGATCCTGCGCGCCGCATCCCGACCATCGCGACGACGGTGCGCGAAGGCATTCCCCACACCCGCGAGGTCGTGGGCGCGGTTAACCGGGCTTTCGACATGGCGGGGGTCGCGCCGAAAGACATCGATGTGCTTGAAATGGCAGACAACACCGCCTGGCATATCCTGGCCTGGCCGGAGTTGTTCGGTTTCTACGAGCCCGGGCAAGGCGACTGGATGCTGGAAAACGGCAAGCTGGCGATCGATGGCGAGATCGCGGTCAATCCCAGCGGAGGCTTCCTCTCCTTTGGCGAGGCGACGACAGCCCAGGCCTTGCTGCAGGTGGCGGAAGTCCTTTGGCAATTGCGCGGCCAGGCGGAGGGGCATCAAGTATCCGATGCGAAAGTGGGCATGACCGCGGTGCTGGGCCTCGGCGCCAATGGCGGCTCGGTGATACTGACTCGCTGAGGCGCTCCCGGAAGCCCTGTCAGATCGCCGTCTTTTCCCTGGCCCTGCGCAGGGCGAATCCGCTGTAACCGTCGGCAGCGGTCTTCTCCAGGATGCGGCGATAGTATCTCACCCCGCCCGAATAGGGCATGAAGACGCGCGGCTTGCCCGGCATTTCCGCTCCCATATAGTAGGATGGCGTCTTGAGATAGAGCGTCTCCTTGGCGCGCTCGTTGACATGGGCAACCCATTCGCGCTCGGCATCCGCCGTCGCTTCGATTTCCTGGATATCGTTGGTGCGCGCATGCTCCAACATTTCCGCCAGCCAGTCGATCTGCTCTTCCGATGAAAGGAGCACATTGCTCAGGAGCGAAGGGCTTCCCGGGCCGACGATGATGAACAGGTTGGGAAAGCCGTTGACGGCGATGCCTAGGTGGCTGACCGGCCCCGCGGACCATTTGTCCTGCAGGGTCACGCCGTCCTGGCCAACGATCTCGGGCTTGAGCAGGGAGCCGGTGAAGGCGTCGAAGCCGGTAGCGTAGATCACGATATCGAAAGCGTATTCGGCGGCGCTGGTGCGAATGCCCGTGGGTGTGAAGCTCTCGATCGGAGTCTCCGATATGTCGACGAGTTCGACATTGGGTCGATTGAACGTCCGGAAATATCCGCTGTCCACCGAGGGACGGCGCGTGCCGAAAGGAAAGCCTTTCGGGGTGAGCTTGTCCCGCAATATGGGGTCTTCGACCTGTTCCGCGATCTTGCGGCGGATGAAGTCGGATGCGGTCGCATTCGAGGCCTCGTCGAGCAGGATATCCTTGAACACGAGCGCAAAGCCGAAGCCCAGACGATTCCAGGCCCGCTCATAGGCTTCTTCCCGTTCCTTTTCTGGAACTTCGCGGGCGGAACGGTTGTCGGGCACGAAGCCCAGCCCGCTGGGCGAATTGCGCGCCTGTTCCCGCCGTTCCCTGTAATGTGCCTTCACCTCCGCGTCTTCTCGCTCCGAAACCGGGGCGTTGGCCGCAGGAATGGAATAGTTCGCGGTTCGCTGGAACACGGCAAGATGGGCCGCCTGCTCCGCGATAACCGGCGTCATCTGCACGCCCGATGATCCGGTGCCGATAATCGCGACCCGCTTGCCCGAAAAATCGATCTCCCGATCACGCGGCCATTTTGCGCTGTAGATGATCTCGCCCTCGAACCGATCCTGACCGGGATAGGTGGTATCCTTGGGTGTCGAAAGCTGGCCCAGCGCCAGTATCACATATTGCGCATCCCAGGCGCGGCCATCTTGCGCTTGCACCTGCCAGCGCCCGGCCTCGGCGTCATAGCGGGCCTCGCGGACGAGGGTGTTCAGTTCGATATCGCGCCGAAGATCGAAACGGTCGGCAACATGATTGATGTAGCGCAGGATCTCGGGCTGGGTCGCATAGCGCTCGCTCCAGCGCCATTCCTGTTCCAGCTCATGGGAAAAGCGATAGGAATAGTCGTAACTTTCCACGTCGCAGCGCGCGCCGGGATAGCGATTGAAATTCCAGACGCCGCCGATCGCCTCGTCCCGCTCAAGCACGATGACCGAATAGCCCATCTTCCGAAAGGTGTAGAGCGCGCGCAGGCCCGCAAAGCCTGCTCCGACAATCACGATATCCACTTTCTCAATCATGCTGTTCATCCCGCTCCATATGCCCGGCTCTGTCATGATGTACATGGGACGTCAACGGTAACGTGGAAAATTGACCTCGGACAGAAGCATTTCCCGCTAACCGGCAAACTGCGACATTGGGGATAAAAGGGCCTCGGGTCTCGCGAGGCGCAGCCTCGTGATAATTTCGATGATCCAGATGTCAATGCGGTTCTCTCGCTTTGCATTAGCATGAAATGTGGAAATTCCACGATACCATTGACAAAATTGAGGCAGGTGTAGATCGTCCTTGGAAAATAAGGCGATCGCTGTGGAACCGGCGGGTAAGCGGCTTCCCGCGAGCCTTTTTGCGGGCTGGACAAGCGTTGCGGAGCTGCTGCGCGCGGGATGGGAGTTGAAGTCTTGGAAGTCGGAAGCGTATCGTCCCGGCAGGCTGCTTTGGCCCAGCACTATACGCCTTGGCGATCGAGAACCCTGCATGATCTCCTGGATGAAGCGGTGCAGCGATTTCCCGAACGGCCCTATGTCATGACCGATGCGGCAAGCTGGACCTATTCGGACATGGCCGCCTGGTCGATCCGCATTGCGGCGGGCCTGCAGGCAAAGGGTATCGGGCCGGGGGACAAGGTGGCCATCATCATGGCCAACCACCCCGAATTCGTGGCCCTGAAGTTTGCGATCTCGCGCATCGGGGCGATTGCGGTTCCGCTCAATATCTTCAATCGCGAGCGCGAACTGGAATATCTCCTGCGGCAATCGCAGGCCGCGATGCTGGTCACCATGGCCCGCTTTCGGGAACTCGACTATCTCGACATGCTCGACAGGCTGGCGCCCGGTTGGGAAGATCACGGCGGCGGCGAAAATCTGCCGGACCTCGCGACTCTCATCGTATTCGATGGGGCTGAGCGCTCCCCGGGAAAGGCCGCGTTTCCATTTGCCGCACTGGAGATCGACGCGGACAATTTCCAGCGAGAGAACGTGGATCCCGCCCAGCTATGCGACATCCTCTATACGTCCGGCACGACCGGCGATCCGAAGGGGGTGGAGATCACGCATGACATGCTGACCCGCACGGCGTTCGGATCGGCTTATGCACGTGCCTTCGAGGACGGCCACCGCATTCTCTTCGCCCTGCCGATGTATCACGTCTTCGGTTACGTGGAGGGGATGCTGTCCGTGCCCTTCACCGGTGGCTCGATCATCCCTCATCTGAAATTCGATGCCACTGCCATGCTGGAAACGATCGAGCGCCATCGCGCGACCGATGCCCTGCTTATCCCGACCATGACGCTGGACATGCTTCGTGTCGCAAACGAACGCAGCTTCGATCTTTCGTCCTTCCATTTCGTCCTGGCGTCCGGTGGCCGCGCGCCTGAGCGGATCTGGCAGGAAATCCGCGATGTGTTCGGGGTCCGCGAGATAACGACCGGCTATGGCATGACCGAAACAACGGCCTCCACCACCGTCACCCGGCCGGATGATCCGATGGAGCGCCTGCTGAATACCAATGGCCGCCTGCGCGATGTGGGGCCGGCCGGTGATCCCGCGATCGAGAACCGGTTGGTGGACTACAAGGTCATCGATCCGGAAACCGGCGCCGATCTGCCCACCGGGGAGATCGGCGAACTGGTGGCCAAGGGCATCGGCGTGACGCGCGGCTATTACCGCAAGCCGGAAGCGACCGCTGCCGCCTTTACCGCGGATGGGTGGCTGCGGACCGGCGATCTGGGGCGGATCGACGCCGATCGATACATCACCTTGCTGGGGCGGACGAAGGAATCCTATCGGTGCGGGGGCGAGCAGGTGCTGCCTTCGGAGGTCGAAACGGTGCTGGTGAGCCATCCCACGGTATTGCAGGCCCATATTGTTCCCGTTCCTGACGAAAGGATGGGCGAAGTGGGGGTTGCCTTTGTCGTGGCCAGACCGGGTGAAACGATCGACCCCGGCGCGCTCGATCGTTTCGTACGTGAGAGAGTCGCGCGCTTCAAGGTGCCACGCCACTACATCCCCCTGGATGCGGACGAAATTCCGGTCACCGCATCGGGCAGGCCCCGCAAGTTTCTGCTGGCCGAACTCGCTGCGCAAAAGCTCCATGGGGCGCAGGCATGAACGCCCAGCCGCCACAGCCAAGGATCGCCATCGTTACCGGCGGGGCGCGGGGAATCGGTGCTGCTATCGCTCTGCGTCTCGCGCAGGATGGCCATGACATTGCCTTGCTCGACCTCCGTGCGGCGGATTGCGCGGAGACCGCGAGCCTGGTGGAACAGGCCGGACGGCGCGCCCTTTCGGTCGATTGCGATGTATCGGACGAGGAGATGGTCAAGGCAGCGATCGACGAGGTGGCTTCAAGGCTCGGGCCGCCCACGGTGCTGGTCAACAATGCCGGTGTGCTGAAGGATCGCACGCTTTCGAAAATGACGCTGGATGACTGGAATCTGGTGGTCGACGTCAATCTCAAGTCGGTCTTCCTGACCTGCCGCGCGGTTGCTCCCTTCATGCGCGAGGCCCGGTGGGGGCGGATCATCAACCTGTCCAGCATCGCTGCCCTCGGCGTGTTCGGCGAGAGCAACTATTCCGCAGCAAAGGCCGGCGTTCAGGGGCTGACCAAGACGCTGGCGATCGAATTGGGTCCGCATGGAGTGACCGCCAATGTCGTTGCCCCGGGCTTTGTCGTGACGGAAATGACGCGGGGTGTCGCAGTCAGTGCCGGCATGACCATGGATGAACTTTCGCAACTCATGCTGCGAGACATCGTGGTCGGGCGAACCGGCGAGCCGGACGACATTGCACAGGCGGTGGCGTTCTTTGCCGATCCCCGCTCGTCCTTCGTCACCGGGCAGGTGCTGTATGTCGCCGGGGGGCCGCGAACCTAGCGTGCTCTCGACCGCCTGAAAAAGCAGCGCCCCTTACCCGTGCATGATGGTGGTTGCGTAAATCGCCTTATCTCTGCAAACCCTGCATGTGCATCCATCGATGCGATGCCGCTTATGTCCGGGCCGCCGGTGACTTCGGCGCCGGAATAGCGGTGCCGGTGGCCTGGTTCTCTTGGGTGTTTGGAGTGAGGTTTGGATACGAAGTCGGTCATTGGAAGGCGGCGCTCCACCGCACGCAAGGAAGCGCGGGCTTCCTACGAAAATCGCAAGGCTGAGATCAGCGAAGCGGCAGTGCGGGTCTTTCACAGGCTTGGCTACCAAGGAGCGAGCTTGAGCGCCGTGGCTGCGGAAATCGGCGTCGATCGCGCGACGATCTACTATTACTTCTCTTCCAAGGAAGACATGTTCGATGAAGTCGTTCGGTCCGTGCTCGAGGAAAACGAACAGCTCGCGAAGCGAATTGCCGGCAGTGACATCAGTCCGCGCCGGAAGATGCGCGAACTGCTGATGGCGTTCATGTCATCCTATGTGGATAATTATCCCTTGCTGCATATCTATGTCCGCGAGGACCTGACCAAGGTGCAGGGCAAGCGATCGGATTGGTCGCTTCATATGCGCAATCTGAACCGCAACATCGAGAATTGTTTCGTCGAGATAATCGAGCAGGGCTATGCCGATGGAAGTTTCCGGCGAATGGGGTCCGCGCGCACGGTAACCTATGGAATACTGGGGATGCTCAACTGGAGCCATCGCTGGTTCAATCCCAATCGTTCGGGGGGCGCCGAAGAAATCGGGAACACTTTTGCGGAACTGGTCCTGGGCGGTCTCGAATTGCCCTACTGACCGCGGCACCTGCTGCACCTGCAGCCATATAACGCTTTATTCCTGCAACCTCCGCTCACTGGAGAGAGGAGAGTTGCGTCTCCCCTCTCGGCACGTTAGCAATAAGCGATTCCACGACTCCGTGGAATGAAGTTTGAGGGTGCGTTCAACGAGAACGTTGACGTGCTCTCTCGGAGCGGTTATCGTAAGGGCAAATAGGATTACCTCTGCAAAGGCTCCTGATCCGTGAAAGGCGGGGGTCGAGGCAATGGCTTGCAACAGCAGTGTTGTTGACGCGCTTTTTTAACGAGGTTATCTAGAAGGCAGCAAAGCCAATAAACTTGCGCTCGCAAAGTCGGGCAGCACGAAGAAGGGGAGGAGAGAAGAAGATGAAAACATACAACAGTGGTGTGTTCGGAGTTGGGCTGAAAACGGTCCTGCTGACGTCGGCGGCGCTTGCCGCAGCACCTGCCATGGCACAGTCGAGCGGCAGCGTAAGTTCCGGCGGCCTTGGCGAGATTGTGGTGACCGCGACGAAACGCGCCGAGAACTTGCAGGACGTTCCGGTCAGTATTTCCGCGATCGGCTCCGAACAACTCGCGTCGCGCGGTGTTACGTCCTCGAACGATCTCGGGGCGGTGGTTCCCAACCTGCAGGTCAGTTCGCAATATGGTGAAACCTCGCCCAACTTCTCGATGCGCGGCGTTGGTGTGACGAACGAATTCGCGGCAAACACGGCATCTCCGATCGGCGTATATGTCGACGAAGTCAGCCAGACCTTCCGCTATACCCACGGCCTGCAGCTGTACGATCTGGATCGGGTCGAGGTTCTGCGCGGCCCGCAAGGCACCCTGTTCGGCCGTAATACGACCGGCGGCGCGATCGCGATGTACACCCGTCAGCCGCAACTGGGCGAGGCGAACGGCTATTTGACCGCCGGCTATGGCAATTATGACCGCTGGAAGCTGCAAGGCGCGGCTGAGGTGACGCTGGTCGAGGATCAGGTGGGCGTGCGCGTGGCGTTCAACCGGGTCAAGGGCGATGGTTATTTCAAGGAACCTGATGCCGGTTTCCGGGCAAACGGCCCGGACAGCTATGGTTCCTCCGATTCTATCGGTGTGCGCGGCAATCTGCGGATCAAGCCCAATGAGGATCTGGATATCAAGATTGGCGGGTACTACGCCAAGGACGATCCGGTGGGCTATCCGTTGCATTACATCGGATTGGTCGGGATGGATGCCAACGGGAATGGCGGAACCGATATTGTCGGCAGCACCCGTCAGGGCGGTATCACTCCCAACGGCGATGTCTGCTGCAGCTACAACCAAGTCTCGCTCGACAAGGGTGGAAAGTATATCACCAAGTCGTGGGGACTTTCTCTGAACATCAATTATCAACTCAGCGATAATTGGTCGATCACCTCGGTCACCGGCTACAGCAAGTCGGATTACAAGCTGAACATCGACAACGATGCGACGTATAATGACGTCTATTTCATTATCTATGGGTCGAAGGGCAAGGATTTCAGCCAGGACTTCCGGATTAATTATGACAGTGACCGGTTCAACGGGTTGATCGGCGTCTATTATGGCAAGGACAGCATCCGTTCGAGAAACGAGGTCATGGCCTACAACTTCCTTCCGGATGCCACCAGCGTCCTGGATTGGGCCCCGGGCTTGTCCACTTCGCTCAACGTCCTGTTCGGCTACAACCAGAAGCGTGAAACATTTGCGGTATATGGCGAAGGCACCTTCGACATCACCGACAAGCTCGCTCTGACGGCAGGCCTTCGCTACACCAAGGATCACGTGGACTTCCTGGATGCCTATTCGGCACCCTACACGGATTTCCCGGGCACGCAGCTTGATCTCCTGGGAGATCCTTTCTTCCTGTTCAACGATGCCAATATCAAGAATAGCTATGATAACTGGTCGGGCCGCGCGATCCTGAACTATGCCTGGACCGACGACATCAAGACCTATGTGAGCTTCAGCCGCGGCTACCGTTCGGCCACCTATAATGGTTACGGCTTCATCGATCAGAACGCGATCTACTTCGTCGAGCCGGAACGTCTCGATTCCATCGAGTTCGGCTTCAAGACCCGCTTCGCCAACGACCGTATGCAGCTGAACGGTGCATTGTTCCACTACGACTACAAGAAACAGCAGGTTCAGGAAGTCATCGGTGGCGTGGCTTATCTGCGTAGTCTCGATGCGAAGGTGAAGGGGGCGGAACTGGAATTGCTGGCAAAGCCGATCTCCGCACTCACCCTGCGCGGTTCGCTGGGCTATCTCGATACCAAGTATAAGAACGGTCAGCCGCTCAGCATGATCGAAATCGGCGGTAATGAAATTCCGTTCGCGTCGAAATGGACGCTCAGTTTCGGCGGCGACCTGACATTGGGCAATGTCGCCAGCGGTGACATCGTATTCAGCGGCGAAGTCGCTTACAAGAGCAAGGTGTTTTACGATCCGTTCAACGATAATGTCCGGCCTGACCCGACCGGCCTCTATGGCGGCGATCCGGATCCGAATGACGGCATTCCCGCAGGGCAAACGGACCTTGTCCAGGGCAAGGGTTACGCGCTGGTCAATGCCAGCCTGGCCTGGAACAGCGACAACCTGCAGGTTCGCTTCTGGGGCAAAAACATCTTCGACAAGAAGTATTACCCGTTCGGCTACGATACGGCCGGAGCCTTTGGCACCGTGCTGCTCACTCCCGGGCAGCCACGCACTTATGGCGTCGAGGCAACCATCAGGTTCTAGACAAGCCTGATACACACCCGGCCGGCAACCTCCCTTGCCGGCGATCGGGTGGCTTCGCTCGGGGCTCGTTCATCCCTTACCGGATGGACGAGCCCTGTTCGTTTTCGCGAAGCCGTAATTGCTGGCCGGCTTTCGCGGCCGACCCGCCAGTATCCCGGTTGCTCACCTGTTATCCACCTTTTTCCGGGTTCCACCATCTCTGCTTCCCATTGCCGTAAAAGTGCGATTGCGTGCGCCCTACAATTTTTCTACAGTATCGTGGAAAAATATGGAGGATGTCTGAATGATGGCAGCAGTCGAACTCGAAAATGGCCCGCAGGTGGCTGTCGAGGAAATCGATGCTTTGATCATCGGAGCGGGATTTGCCGGGCTTTACCAGCTCATTCACCTTCGCGAAAAAGGCTTCAACGCGAAGGTCTATGACATGGCCGGGCAGATTGGCGGAATCTGGTACTGGAACTGCTATCCCGGTGCTCGGGTCGATACGGAGGCGCCGATCTATCAGTATTCGCGCGAGGATCTGTGGCGCGATTGGAATTATACCGAACGCTTCCCGGCCTGGACAGAAATCCGCGCCTACTTCCGCTATGTCGACGAGAAACTCGAGCTCAGCAGGGATGTGCGCCTCAACACCCGCATCGAGAAGGCGAGATGGGATGAGCAATCGCAGCGTTGGCTGGTCGCCACCGACAAGGGCGACATGGTCAGCACCCGCTATCTGATCATCTGCACGGGCTTTGCTTCAAAGCCCAATTATCCGCAGATCGAAGGAATCGAAAAGTTCGGAGGCGAAACCGCGCATCCGGGTCGTTGGGCGCAGGGGGGTGTCGACTTCACAGGCAAGAACGTCGGCATCATCGGCACCGGGTCCAGCGCCGTCCAGTTGACCGAACAGGCGAGCCTGACGGCGAAACGGCTCACCTTGTTCCAGCGCACGCCGGCCATTGCCCTGCCGCTTCAGCAACGCCCCTTTTCGGTTGAAGAGCAGGATGAGTTGAAGAAAACCTACAGGGAGCTGTTCGAATCCCGCCGGCGCACCTTTGCGGGTTTCGACTATCAGTTCGAGGATGTTTCCTGGTTCGATCTGACGCCGGAAGAGAGGCTCGAGCATTATCGGCGCAAGTGGCAGATGGGCGCTTTCTATGCCTGGCTGGGCACCTTCCGCGACCTGCTTGCGGATGAGCGCGTCAGCAACGATGCCTATGATTACTGGCGCCAGCGCGTCCATGAACGGGTCAAGGATCCGCAGACGGCCGAAACGCTTGCTCCGGAAAAACCGCCCTATCTTTTCGGCACGAAGCGGATGCCGCTGGAGCAGTGGTTCTACGATGCGTTCAATCAGGATAATGTCGAACTTATCGATCTGAAGAAGAACCCGATTCTGCGCGCCCGCGAAGATGGTCTGGAAACGGCCGCCGGATTCGTTCCGCTTGATATGATCATCTTCGGGACGGGGTTCGATGCGGTCCATGGCGGACCTGCCTCGATCGATATCGTCGGCACCAATGGACAGAGCCTCGCCGAATATTGGAGCGAGGGATTCCGCACGGCGCTTGGCGTCGCCAGCGCCAATTTCCCGAACCTTTTCTTCATCTACGGCCCGCAGTCGCCAGCCGCCTGGACGAACGGCCCGTCCACGGCCGAATACCAGGGCGAATGGCTGGTCGCCTGCATCGAATATATGCGTGACAATGGCTTCATGCGCATCGAGGCGAAGCCCGAAGCCGAGGAGTTCTGGAAGAAGGAAATCGTGGAGTCCGCAAATGCCACGCTCCTGCCCAAGACGGCGAGCTGGTGGTTCGGCAACAATCTGCCCGGACGGGAAATGGAGCCGTTGTATTATGCCGGCGGATTGCCCCGCTTTCTTGAGTTGAGCTGGGTCAGCGCGAAAAACGGATATCGGGACTTCACGCTTTCACGAGAGAAGGCATCGGCATGACTCCTCGCAACAGCCGCTCGTTCTTCGAGCGGCAACCGATGTGTATTCCATTTTGAGGATAAGGAAATCCACGGTATCGTGGAATAATGGTTTTGGAGTCGCCAGGGAGATGGCCGGATTTCGATGAAGGTCGCATGGGCAAGATGGATTGGCGGGTTGCGAGACATGATCGCCGGACAAAGCTGGCGGCAAGACAGACAGGATAGGAGAGTGAGATGATTGGCGACTTCTTTGTGCTTGATGCGGTGACGCACGCTTACAATCAGGTTAAGGAAAATTATGCGGAGCCCATCTTCGCGGATGCGATGGTGGAAATGGCCTACCATCTCGGGGCGGATGCGCCGGACCCGCGCTATGCGATGAATCGCGAACAATATATCGTTGACTGGCAGGTCGACGGGCTGGCCAATCTGCTCTTTGCCGAAAGCGATACGGATGTCGCGGTCATGCATCCCTTGCTGTTCGCTTCCTTCAAGGATGGCTATTCGTCGATCGAAAAAGCCGCGGAAGCCCTGGAAAAATATCCGTCGCGCTTCATTGGCGCATATGCCTTTGCGGACCCGCTCAAGGGCCCCGACGCGGTGGCGATGCTCAAGGAGCAAGCGAGCATCTGGAAGCCGCTGGGGATGAAGGTCTATCCCACCAGTTGGACTGGCGAGAAGTTCATCAGCTTCCGGATGGATGATCCGAAGATCGCCTATCCGCTTTACGAGGAAGCCCAGAAGCTCGGGATAGACACGGTTGCCGTGCACAAGGCGGTTCCGATCGGGCCGTTCTCGGTCGGCGATGCCTTCAATCCGACCGATATCGAGGCCGCCGCCACCGATTTTCCCGATCTCAATTTCGAGATCGTGCACGGCGGGCTGGCCTTCCTTGAGGAGACCGCGTGGTTGCTTGCGCGTTTCGGCAATATCGCGGTCAACATGGAAATCCAGAATATCCTTATCGAACGCCGTCCGATGGCTTTCGCCGAAGTGCTGCTGGGGCTTTGCAAGGTCGGCGGCTCGGATATGCTCGGGCGGATGTTCTGGGGTTCGGGCGGCACGTTGTGCCATCCGCAACCCGCACTCGAAGCGTTCCGCGATTTCCAGTTTCCCGAAGAGATGCTGGACAAGGCCGGGTTGTTCAAGCCGATTCGCCAGATCACGGACGAGGATAAGCAGAACATTCTGGCCGGCACTTATGCCCGGCTGCACCGGCTCGATCTCGACAGGATAAAGCAGGGCATCAAGGGCGATCAATTTGCCCGTCAGCCCGGCGAACCGCCGAAGCCGCCGCTATCGACCATAGAGCACGGCAAGGCGAAGGTCGGCGAGGCGGTTCATGCTTGATGCGCAGGCTAGCCTGCGAGAGCGGATCCTCGCGGAGCTTGACCAGATCAAGGACCCGTGCAGCGTTGCTTCAGGCGCGCCGCTCGGGCTGGTGGAAATGGGGCTGATCAAGCAGCTGGACATTTCGGAGGCAGGGGAGGTGAATATCCAGCTCTGCCTTACCGCACCGTTTTGCCACATGATCGCGTTCTTCAAGAAGGAAAGCTCGGAGAGGATTGGGCGGCTTCAGGGTGTGACATCCGTCTCGCTGGTCCCGGACAACGGTCTCGACTGGTCGCCCGGACGGATGAGCCCGGCTGCGCAGGCAAGGCGAGAGAAGCTGCTCCTGGCGGTTCATGCGGAGTTCGAAACCCGCTAGCCACTATAATTACGGGAATCGATCATGGGGCGGGAAACCCGCACGCCGGTGGATGGGGGCTTTGCCATGGTCTGAGCTTGGCTGCTGCGCCGCCGGTTTCCCGCCGCGCAGCAGTGGCTCTTCACTCAGATGGCGGTCATGCCGCCGTCGATCACGTGCTCCATGCCGGTGATGAACGAGGATTCGTCGGAGGCCAGGAACAGGGCCAGGTTCGAAACCTCGATGGGCTCCGCCATCCGGTTGAGGGGAATCATGTCGAGGGCGTCGCCGCCGCCTTCGTCGGTGGCTTCGACCATCATCGGTGTCTTGATGAAGCCCGGGTGGATCGAATTGCAGCGGATATTCTTGTCGCCAAACTCCACCGCGACCCGCTTGGTCATCCCCCGTACGGCGAACTTGCTCGCCACATAGGCGATGTTCGGCAGGCCGTAGCAGGCGACCATGCCGGCGATGGAGGAGATATTGACGATCGATCCCCCGCCGGCCCTGATCATTGAAGGCAACACCGCCTGGATGCCAAGAAAGACGCCGGTCTGATTGATGTTGCAGACGAAGTGATAGTCTTCCTCCGAGAATTCGAGCGTGCTGCTCACCTTGCCGATGACCCCCGCATTCGCGACCAGCACATTGACCGTGCCGAAGCGTGCCTCGCCTTCCCGGACGACGCGATTCCAGTCAGCTTTCTGCGTGACGTCGTGTTTGATGAACAGGGCATTCTCGCCCAGGCTGTCCGCCAGTGCCTGCCCGCCCTTCTCGTTAAGGTCGGTCAGGATGACCTTGGCCCCTTCCGCGACGAACAGCTTTGCATGCGCTTCTCCCATTCCCTGAGCGGCGCCCGTGATGATTGCTACCTTGTTTTTGAGCCTGTTCATGTCATTTATCGCCTTTGTCGAAAGTTGATCGGTTAATTTCGGGGAGAGAGGCGGCCTCCCGGCCGCCGCGATCGAGTGAATGGTAAAAGCATCCAATATTTCGAAACGTCGCGAATCCGCCCTCAAGGAAGGGAGCGTGGACTACCTTGCGAAGCGCGATGAGCTGGTCCGAATCGCGGCGCAGCAGTTCAAGCAGAGCGGCTATCGCGCCACGACCCTGGCTGAAATAGGCCATAAGGCGGGTTTGGACCGGGCTACGGTCTATTACTATTTCGGGAGCAAGGAAGAATTGTTCCGGGAGATTCTTCGGACCGGCGTGGATCAGAATATTCGCGAATGCGTGAAGATTTCCCAGAACGACACGCTGGATTCGCTCGAGAAGCTGCAGGCGATAATCCAGCAGCTGATGAAGGCATATGACGAGCATTATCCACATATGTATGTGTACATTCAGGAGGAAATGGATCGGATCGCGAGTGAGAAGAGCGTCTGGGCGCAGGAACTCGCCGGACAGACCCGCAAGTTCGAGAAGATCGTGATGGGATTGATCTCCGAAACCATCGCAGCGGGAAAGATGCGCGACGATATCCCCGTCTCGATCGTGGCCAACGCCATCTTCGGAATGCTCAATTGGACGCATCGCTGGTATCAGCCGGGCGGGGCGCATGGCGCGGACGAGGTGTCGAAATCGTTTGCAAAGATCTTTCTCGACGGGATGCGGCCGCGCTGATCCATAGGCCGCTCAAGCGAACTCGCCGAGACGTTTGCGCAAGGCGACCTTGTTGATCTTGGTGGCCGACATCGGCCACTCCTCGGCCGTCACGAAATAGATCGCACGCGGCACCTTGTAGCTGGCAATCTTGCCACGGCAGTGGGTGATAAGCTCCTCTTCATTTGCGCTGACGCCTGGATGCAGCTCGACAAAGGCCACGGGCACTTCGTCCATTCGTTCATCGGGCCTGCCGATCACCTCCGCGATCTTTACGGCCGGATGGCTGCACAGAAACGCTTCGACTTCGATGGCGGCGACGTTCTCTCCGCCGACTTTCAGCATATCCTTGGCGCGGCCGTTGAAAATCAGGCTGCCGTCCGCGCTTCGCGAATATAGATCGCCCGTATGCAGCCAGCCGTCCTCGTCCATGGCTTCCGCTGTCTTTGCCGGATCGCGGTAATATCCCTTGGTGACGCAATAACCGCGGACCAGAATCTCGCCTACGGTTCCATCCGGCGCATCCTCGCCTGTTTCCATGTCGATGATGCGCACCTCGACGCCGGGCACCGCCTTGCCGTGCGATGTCGCGCGCTGTTCGCGTGTTTCATCGGGATCGCTGATCGCAAAAATGCCTGCGGTTTCGGTCATGCCGCAGCCTTGCAGCACTTCGGCCTGGGGCAACCGGTCCTGTATTTCCAGCACAAGCGATTCCGGGCCGATGAGCAGCATCGTTCTGACCTTGGCGGTGGCCGTGTCGAAGCCCGGATGCGCCATCAGCGGTTGCAGGATCGCCGGGAACCAAGGCCAGAACGCGGTGACACCATGCTCTGTCATCAGGGCAATGGCGCGGTCCGGGTCGAAGAAGCTGTCGGTCAGATATGTGCCGGCAGTGCCGATCGAACCGAGGAACGGCGCCAGAGAGCCGATGTGAAACAGGGGGCCGCCGCCCCAGGTCACGTCATGGTCGCATGAACGGAACCGGCTGTCCGCTCGCTCAACCGGGCCGCGCGTCATGGCTTCGTGAGTCAGCAAGCAGCCCTTGGGGTTGGCCGTCGTGCCGGAGGTGTAGAGGATCGCGGCAAGGTCATCGAGCCTGGTACGGCGCCGCAGTTCATCGATCAGATCAGGAGCGATGCCAGCGCCAGCCGCCATGAATTCCGCTTGATCGACGAACCCGTTTGTCGCTTCACCCGAAAGCAGGACGGCATGGCGTAGATGCGGTGCTTCCGGAATCGCCAGCGGCCCCGGGCCGGCAGTCGCCAGTGAGGGCAGGGCATTGCCGAGGACTTCGCGGAAATCGAGGTAGCGTGTGTCGGCAGCAGCACTGAACAGCAATGAAATCCGCGCATTATCGATGATATAGGCCAGTTCGTGGGCCTTGTGCCGGGCATGCAGCGGCACCACGACACAATTGGCGAGCAGCGCGCCGAACAGGCCGGTCACGAATTCCCGGCCATTGTTGCAGAACAGGCCGATGTGCGAGCGCGGCTCGATGCCCAGCCCGACAATGCCGCGGGCCACCGCAGCCGCTTCTTCCAGAAGCTCGCGATAGGTGATGGCGAGCTCCGGCGTGATCAGAGCTTTTCGATCCGGATGGTTCGCTGCGCTTCGGATGAGGAGATCGCCGATCGTGCAAACCTCACTCCAGCGTTCAAACGCAGTCATTCCTTCTCTCCGATTCCCGGTATCTTAGTTCTTGCCTTGATCTGAAAATGCGCGGCTGGGCCATTTCTGTCAACGTTGAAGTTGATGAAGCGCGGACCGGCAGGACAGTTGACAGGACCGATGCGATGCGCATATCAACGTCTGCGTTGATAAAGGGACTCGTGTGGAGAAGATGCTTTGAAATTCCACCTCATGCAAACGGGTGTCGTCGGTCGGCGTCACGAAATCGAACAGGGAATGGCCGGTCAGCGAAAGGATCTGTACCAGCGCTTTCTGGAGGAGATTAAGGGATACGTCCGGCAAGCCGACGAGCTCGGCTTTGCCGGCTATTGCCAGCCGGAGCACCACCTGCAGATCGAGGGCTTCGAAGCGAACAATCATCCCGGGATGTTCAGCCTGTTCGTGGGGCTCCATTCGCAGCGCCTCAAGGCGGGCATCATGGGCTACACCTTGCCCACGCATAATCCGGTCCGTGTCGCGGAGGAGATCGCCACGCTGGACCACATGCTGAAGGGCCGCCTCTATGTGGGCTTCACGCGCGGCTACCATGCGCGATGGGTCGATGCCTATGCCTCGGTCAAGGGTGTGGGCTGCACCCAGCCTGCCAATGCCAAGGCTAGGGACGCGCAGGATACGCTCAACCGGGAGGTGTTCGAGGAGTCGATCCAGATCATCAAGAAAGCCTGGACCAGCGATGTGTTCAGCCATCACGGCAAGCACTGGGACTTCCCGCCCAAGGAAGGGTCCGCCGGGCATCCGGCCTATGCCAAGTTCGGCAAGGGGCAGGATGCGGATGGCGTCGTGCGGGAGATCGGCATCGCGCCGCACTGTTACCAGGACCCACACCCGCGCATCTACGGTGGCTTTGCCGGCACGATGCGCACGGTCGACATGTGGGCCCGCGAGAACGGCACGCCGATCGTGCTGGCCGACGACCTGGAATTCTGCAAGGCTCTGCGCGACCGCTGGATGGATGGCGCGATCAAAGCCGGCCACGATCCCGATCCTGGCGATGCCATGGCCTGGGGCGGCTTCCTGATGCTGACCAAGGACAAGGACAAGCAGCAGGCGCTGATGGATGAGCACAAGTGGTTCTGGGATGAATGGTTCATACCCCATGGGCAGCGGATGCCGAACGTCCTGATCGGCTCGGCTGACGAGATTGCGGATCGTATCGGTGAAGCGCATGACAAGCTCGGGTTCAACGAACTGTTCCTGATGTTCGGCCAGGGCCATCTCGAACCGCAGCAGAACCACGAGGAGATCGAGGAATTCATGACGAAGATCGCGCCGCGCTTTGCCAATAGGGACGAGCAGGGGATCTATGTCTGAACCCCTCAATGTATGAGGGCACGGCTGGAGCGGTTCGGAAAATAAGAAAACAGGTGCGCACTGCCACGCACCTGCGCAATCGGAGAGAAGAGAATGGCAATGCAATGCGGGATGTTCATGACTCCCTACAATCCGCCGAACAGAACTCCGCGCCAGGTCTTCGACTGGGCCGTGAAGATTGCCCGGATAGCGGATGATGCCGGATATACGGATTTCATGATCGGCGAGCACTACACGCTGGCCTGGGAAAATATCCCCTTGCCGGAAGCGATCATCGCCGCCTGCGCGCAGACCACGAAGCAGATCCGCTTCGCCCCGATGGCGCATCTCCTGCCCTATCACGATCCGGCGACGCTGGCGGTTCGCGTCGGCTGGCTGAGCCAGGTGATGGAAGGCCGCTATTTCCTCGGCGTTGCGCCCGGCGGCCATCACACCGATGCCATCCTGCATGGGTTCGACAGCATCATGGAACTGGCGCCCATGCAGCTCGAGGCGCTGCACCTGATGGAGCGTGTCTGGGAAGGCAAGCAATTCAAGGAGCAGGGTAAATATTTCAAGGCAGGCTTTCCGGGGCCGGATACCATGCCGGAATACTGGGTCGATATCGCCGACAATTCACCCTACGGCGGGCGCGAGGCGCTGGAAATCGCGGTGACTGGCCTGTCCGAAAGTTCCAAGTCGATGGAGTTCGCCGGATCGCGCAACTACAGTCCGATCTCGTTCTTCGGCGGCACGTCGCAGATGAAGGCCCACTGGGAAACCTGGGCCACGGCAATGGAAAAGGCCGGCCACACTCCGGATCGCCGGCGTTTCCGCGTCTGCCGCGATATCTTCATCGCCGATACGGACGAAGAGGCGAAGCGGCTGGTCCGCAAGACCGGCCTGATGCGGACCTGGAACGAATATCTCAAGGAAATCTACGTCAAGTTCGGCCTGTTCAAAGGCATCATCGCCGACAGCGGCAAGGATATCACGCCGGATCAGGTCGACGATGATTTCCTGATCGATCATGTCATCCTCTGCGGATCGCCCGAAACGGTGATCGAAAAGCTGGAGGCGCTGGCGGACAAGGTCGGCGGCTGGGGGCAGATCGTCGCCAACCAGCACGACAGCATCGATGATCCCAGGCCCTGGGAAGAATCGCTGCGCCGCCTGGCCAGCGAAGTGTGCCCCAAGGTCAACATGCCGATGTGATAGATTGGAGCGGTGGCTCTGCGCCGCCGTTCGACCGCCAGATAAAAGACAAGCGGCGGTCTGGAAGGAGAGAAGGATGCCAACCGGTAAAGCCTGCGTTCTGGTGGAGCCCAACAGGCTCGAAACCTGGGAGGTCTCCATTCGCGATCCTGAAGCAGGCGGCGCCCTGGTGAGAGTGGTTGCCGGCGGCGTGTGCGGCAGCGACGTTCATATCCTCACCGGTGAGGCGGGAATCATGCCGTTCCCGATCATCCTGGGCCATGAAGGCGTGGGCCGGATCGAGAAGCTCGGCCCCGGTGTCGAAACCGATTATGCCGGCGTGCCGGTGAAGCCGGGCGACTTGGTCTATTGGGCGCCGATCGCATTGTGCCACAGGTGCTATAGCTGCACCGTCCTCGACGAAACACCCTGCGAGAATTCCCAGTTCTTCGAACATGCGGAAAAGCCCAACTGGGGAAGCTATGCGGATTTCGCCTGGCTGCCGAACGGGCTGGCGTTCTACCGCCTGCCCGATCATGCTTCGGTGGATGCGGTCATCTCGCTCGGCTGCGCGCTGCCCACCGCGCTGCGCGGCTATGATCGCTGCGGTCCGGTCCGCACCGGGGAAGCAGTGGTGGTGCAGGGGGCAGGCCCGGTCGGCCTTGCGGCCATACTCCTCGCCTCGCTTGCCGGCGCGCGGGAGATCGTGGCCATCGACATGCATGAGAAGCGGCTGGAAGTCGCCAGAGCGCTGGGCGCGACCGCAACCGTGTCGCTGAAGGATTCGGCGGAGGAGCGTCGGCGCCAGGTCTACGAAGTCTGCGGTCCGCACGGACCGGAGGTGGTGGTGGAAGCGGCCGGCGTGCTCCAGGCCTTCCCTGAAGGCGTCGACCTTACCGGAAATCACGGCCGCTATATCGTGCTGGGGTTGTGGGGCGCCATAGGTCAGCAGCCGATCAGCCCCCGGGACACGACGCTCAAGAACCTCACGATAGCGGGCGCGACCTTCCCCAAGCCCAGGCATTACCACCAGGCGCTGCATACGGCGGTGCGCTGCCAGGAACGGCTTCCGCTGGCTGAACTGGTTACCCATCGTTTCGGCGTGGGGTCCGCGGCGGCGGCACTTTCCGCCACGGCCAAGGGTGAAGTCATCAAGGCGGTGATCGATCCCGAACTCGCTTAACCGAATTATCTCAGGAGCCTTCACCATGACTGACACCGCGACCATCAATCCGCGCACTCGCGCTCCAAAGCCCGACCATGTGCCGCAGAACCTCGTCCGCGACATCGACATGTATGCGCTGGACGGTATCGAGCAGGGTTATCACGAGGCGTGGAAAGCGGTGCAGAAGGGTCAGCCCGATCTGGTCTGGACTCCGTTGACCGGGGGGCACTGGATCGCGATGAGCGGCCCGGTGGTCAAGGAAATCTATGAGGATCCGACCCGCTTTTCGAGCGAGGTGATCTTCCTCCCCAAAGAAGCAGGCGAGAAATACGCGATGGTGCCGACGCGGATGGATCCGCCCGAGCATACACCCTATCGCAAACTGCTCGACAGCGCTCTCAATCCTGCCCGCATCCGTCAACTGGAAGGTATGGTGCGCAAGGCCGCGATCGATCTGATCGAGGACATCGCCCCGCGCGGGGAGTGCGATTTCGCGAACGACTATGCGAAGATATTCCCGGTCCGTGTGTTCATGGCCTTGGCCGACCTGCCGATAGAAGATGCGCCCAAGCTGGCCCGCTTCGCCGAAGACATGACGCGCCCGCGCGGAAACACGCCGGAAGAGATGGCGCAATGCCTGGATGCCGCGAACAAAGGCTTCTTCGAGTATGTCGAGCCGGTGATCCAGGCGCGCAAGGGGGGCAGCGGCAAGGATCTGATCACGACCATGGTCAACGGCACGATCGATGGCGCCCCCATGCCGCATGACAAGGAACTGGGCCTGATCTCGCTGCTGCTGCTGGGTGGGCTGGATACGGTAGTCAACTTCCTCAGCTTCATGATGATCTACCTTGCCCGCCATCCGGAAAAGATGGACGAGGTGCGCGGCAACGATCTCAAGCTGCTGCGTGGGGTGGAAGAATTGTTCCGCCGCTTTCCGGTGGTGGCGGAAGCCCGCATGGTAGCGAAGGATCAGACTTATCGCGGGGTTGAACTGAAGCGCGGGGATATGATCCTGATCCCCACCGCGCTGACCGGGCTGGACGAGAACGAAAACCCCGATCCACTCACGCTCGACTGGGAACGCTTGCCCAAGCACTCGACCTTCGGCGGCGGCCCGCATCGCTGCGTCGGCCTGCATCTCGCTCGGATGGAAGCGACCGTAACCTTGCAGGAATGGCTCAAGCGCATCCCCGAATTCCGCCTGGCGGATGGATGCAACCCGGTTTACGCATCGGGGATCATTGCCTCGGCGGAGAACGTCCGGCTCTCCTGGGAATGACAATCAAGGCGGCGCGTCAGAGCGGGGTTGTCACGCGATCCCGTCGTGGCCCGGCCCTTCGGCCGCTATATCGAGCGTTTCCATGATCTGGCGGCGGGTCGCGCCCAGTGCGATGGCGTTCCTCAGGTGGAGGCGGAAACCCGGGCCGAAGGCGTGGGTCGGCGCGATATCGCAGGCGATCGCCACCAGTTCCTTGATCCGCGCCCGGACCGAGCCAATCTTCCAGGGCACCGCGCAGTAATCGAAGAAGGCCTTGAACAGATCCGGGCAGAGCCGCAGCATGGCCGCGAGAAAGCCGGGATTTTCCTGCTCGAAGCCGATCCAGAACGGATCGTCGCCGACATGCCTGTCCCACAGCGCCTGGCATTCCGCATCGAGCGGACCGCCGGGATCAATCAAACCGCGCTCGCCGGCCGCCGCGAGCACCATGACCTGCGAAATCATCAGCGAATGAACGCCGAGGCCGGACACCAGGGCAATGATTTCCTCGACCTGATCCACGCTTGCGCCGGCTTCGAATGCGTCCTGGATGGCTTCGGCGATGGCTGGCCGGTTCAGCGCCGTGACGGATACCGCCACGCCCAGCCGGATGAGCGCGCGCGCCAGGGCATCCAGCCCTTCGCCTTCCGGGAGATCGCGCACCGCGGCGATAGCCTGTTCGCGCAGCCTAGCTGAAACATCCTGCATCATCGGCCCTGTTTAGTCGAAGCGCGCATTCAGTCAACTTTCGTGTTGACCGAGGGATCGGCCAGCGCCATAGTTCCGATGGGAGAGACGAATCCTTGGCTACATTGGAAGAACGTGTCCGCCGGCTGGAGGACAGGGCAGAATTGCAGGATCTGGTCGCCGCCTATTTCCGGGCGGTGGACGATGACGATTACGACGCTGTCGGAGACAGCTTCACCGAAGATGCGGAATTCTTTGCGTCGGGCTTCGATGGCGACAGAACCCGCGATGCGGTGGTGGCCTTCCTGCGCGCCGCCAGGGCGGGCATGGGGCAGACCATTCATACTCCGAACTACGTCCAGATCGAGTTCCTGAGCGACTGCGAGGCGACAGGTCTGGTCGGTGCGCATCTCGAACTTGGCCTCGGGGAACAGACATATTTCGGCGCGGTCCGCTATATCGATCTGTATCGCCGGGCGGAAGGCCGCTGGCGGATCGCCCGGCGCGAAATGAAGGCCATCCACATCGCGCCGTGGTCGCAGGTCGATACCTCGCTGACCAGCGCTCGCAATGTGCGCTGGCCCGGTGCGGAACCCTTGCCGAGCGACTGTCCGCGCAAGGGGCGAGCCATGCCCGATGCCTAGCGGCGCGGCCAGATCTTGATAATCAGACGAATGCGATGAAAGGAATGGAAGTGAACAACGAACAGGCGCTGCAGCAGCTGGTGGACGAGCGCGATATCCAGCGTGTCCTGTCGGACTATGCCTATTATCTCGACATGAATATGCCGGAGAAGATGGCCGAGCTGTTCGTGGACGATTGCGAGGTTGATTATGCTCCCAATTTCGGCGCCAGGGGGATCGAGGAATACAAGAAGACGCTGGACGGCATCGGCACCTTCTTCAGGGGCACGAGCCACCATAATTCCGGCACGGTGATCGACTGGGTTTCCCCCACCGAAGTGAACACCCGCACCATTCTCGTCGCGATCCACCGCTATATGAAGGAGCGGCCCGATGGCATCCTCTACGGCCAGTATCACGACACGCTGGTGAAAGTGGATGGTCAGTGGAAGTTCAAGCGCCGTGAATTGCGCACCACGATGGTGACCGACTATCACGTCAAGGCCGCCAACCCGATTGGACGCCGTGACTGAATGAACGAACAGGCCCCCCTCCGAATTGAATCCGGGGATTCGATCGACTGGATCGTGCTGAACCGGCCCGAGGCGGCGAACGCCTTTTCCACCGTCCTGCTGGATGCCTTTACCGCCGCTCTGGCGAAGCTTGAGAAGGAAGGCGCGCCGGTTATCGGCATAAGGGGAGAAGGCAAGGGCTTCAGTGCCGGCGCGGATCTGAGCGAATATAACGCCGGCGGCACGCCGGTGGAGGATGTGGCGCGCCTGCGCCGCAATCTCGATCGCTGGCTCGCCATGTGGCGGCATCCTAAGCCGGTGATCGTCGCCATCCATGGTTTCTGCATGGGCATTTCCGCCCAGATGCCGTGTTTTGCGGACATGACGGTGGTTGCGGAAGATGCCCGGATCGGAGAACCGGGGATACCTGTGGGCGGCGGCTATGTCGCGCCCGCCTGGGTGCCGCAGGTGGGCGCCAAGCGCGCGAAGGAGCTGGCATTCTTCCCGGCCAACTGGGTCGATGGGCGTACCGCTGCCGAATGGGGCTGGGCCAACGCCGCGGTTCCGGCCGAAGAGCTGGTGCCTTGCGTGGAGGCGCTGGCCGCGCGGATCGCGATGATCCCTCCCCCCGTTCTGACGATCAAGAAGCAGTCGATCAATCGGGCGATGGAGGCCGCCGGCTTCCTGTCCGCCGTGAACGCCATTTCGGAGAGCGACGCCATATTGCATTTCGAACCCGCGGTGCTCGCCATGCGCCGGCGTATCGCCGATGAAGGGCTGGGGGCGGTGGTGGCCCATTATCGGGGCGAAAGCTCCACCCAGATATTTCAGAAACATAAGAAAAGGATCAGCTGATGGCTGACGTCGAATTCCATGTCGATAACCATGTCGCTCATGTCAGGCTCAATCGCCCGCAGGGCATGAATGCGATCACGGGAGACATGGACGATCTTCTGTTCGAGGCCTGGAAGACCATCAATGACGATCCGGAGATCTGGTGCGCTGTCCTTTCTGCCGAGGGCGAGAAGGCTTTCTGTATCGGCGCCGACGTTTCGGAAGGTCCGGAACGCAAGACGCGGATGGCGCTGGCGGGGGGACTCACCGGGATCGGCGGGCCGCTGGTCACGCTCAGGAAGCCCATGGTCGCCGCGGTTCAGGGTTTCTGCGTCGGCGGCGGGTTCGAGCTGGCGATGTGCGCGGATATCATCGTTGCTGCCGAAACCGCCCAGTTCGGTCTGCCGGAAACGCGGCACGGAATTATTGGCGAATGTGGGGTGGTGCACCGCGCGATCCGGCAATTGCCGCATCATATCGCCATGGCCATGATCCTGACGGGAGAAAGGATCGATGCGGCATCCGCGGCGCAATATGGTCTGGTCAACGAGGTCGCGCCCTATGCGGGGCTGGCGGACGCGGCTGCGGCCTGGGCGGCGAAGATCAATAAATGCGCCCCCCTTGCCAACCAGGCGGCGAAAGCCGCGGTGCTCGGGCGGCTTGGCCATCCGCTGGAAGTGGCATTGATGACCCGGTTCGAAGAGATCGAGCAATACGCCGAAAGTGACGACGTACGCGAACGCAACGCAGCCGCGGCGGAGGGACGCAAGCCGGTTTGGACGGGACGCTGAAATTGGCCGAACGGCGCGCCACAAGTGAGAGATTGACGCGTTATCCGGCGAATCCAAAGTATGGGGCAGGCACCTATCGGCGCCGCATCTGCTTCACCGCCTCCCCCGGCAGAATGACGGTTTCGTTGTTCGACGACTTCCATGAAATGGTGGTCGAGATCAGTCATGACGGGCGCCAGATAACCGCCATCGATGCGGAGATGCGACGCTTCCCGAAGACTACCTGCCAGGGGGCGATTGCCTTGCTGCAGAGGTTTGTCGGCTGTGCGATTGCCGATGGCCGTTACGCCATCGCCGGCAAGTTCAATCGCGGGCCGCATTGTACCCACCTGATCGACCTGACGACCTGGGGAATTTCCGCGCTCCAGCGCGGCGTGGAGGATCAATGGATCGAAATCGCCATGACCGATCCCGATCCGGACGGGCGGCAATTGCTCGATCTGTCCGTGAACGACGAAACGGCGCTGAGCCTCTCGATCCTCCATGAATGCCTGGAATTGCCCGCGCAGCATGCCGGGCAATCGCTGTTCGGCGGGTTCACGCGCTGGGCCGACGAGAATTTCTCCGGCTTCGAGCGCGACCTGTGGCATATGGCGCAGATGGCGGCGTTCGTTTCGCATGGCCGCGCCTATGTGGTTGATGGGCCGGTGCCCTTCGCCTCGGCGGATGAGCCTTCGCGCAAGGGTGCGTGCTACAGCTATAGCGATCCCGCCTATCAGACCGCGCTGGATGTTGTCGGTTATGTGCGCGACCACACGGGGGGCTTGCCGCCGCGCGACCGTGCCAGCGAGAGAATCCGGAGGCCAGGATGACGCGTATCGCCACGATCGAGGATATCATTGACGATGCCCGCAACGGCCGGCCTTTCATTCTGGTCGATGCGGACGACCGGGAGAATGAAGGGGATATCGTGATACCCGCGCAATTCGCCACGCCCGAGCGGATTGCCCATATGGCCACCCATGCAAGGGGGCTGATCTGCCTTGCGATAACCGCCCAACGCGCGGCGCAGCTCGAGCTCCAACAGATGTCGCGAGACAACCGTTCCGGGCATGGCACTGCCTTCACCGTGTCGATCGAGGCGGCGCAGGGCGTCACCACCGGCATTTCCGCCTTCGACCGTGCCAGGACGATTTCCGTCGCGATCAATCCTGCCAACGGGCCGGACGACATCGTCACCCCAGGGCATGTGTTCCCGCTTGTGGCGCGCGATGGCGGGGTGCTGATCCGGGCGGGGCATACCGAAGCCGCGGTGGACGTCTCGCGGCTTGCCGGCTTGATGCCTGCAGGCGTGATCTGCGAAATCATGAATCCGGACGGCACCATGGCACGCCTGCCCGATCTGATTCCCTTTGCCGAGCGGCACGGCTTGAAGATCGGGACCATCGCCGATCTCATTGCCTACCGGCGCAAATCCGAAAAGCTCGTCGAGCTGGTCGTCAGGGCGCCGTTCGAAACCCATTTCGGGGATGGCTTCTTCATTCATGTGTACCGCGATCTCATCGATCGCGCCGAACATGTCGCCCTCGTGCGCGGCCATATCCGGCCGGAGGGTGAAACGCTGGTCCGCGTTCACCAGGTGGACCTCACCGCCGATATGCTGGGCTACAAGCATGCCCATCGCGGTTACGTGTCGCGGATGCTCGAACGGCTGGCCAGCCATGATGGCCCTGCGGTTGCGGTTTTCGTGCGCGATCCCGATCCGGAATCGATCTCGCGCCGGGTGCAGGGCGGGCGGCAGGACTACAGCAACCGCTACGGTTCTCGCGACTACGGCATCGGGGCGCAGATCCTGCGCGATCTGGGCGTCACGCGCATGAATCTGCTGACTTCCAGTTCGGGCAAGATGGCCGCGCTGGAGGGTTTCGGTCTTGAAGTGACGGGGCGCACGCCGATCATCGAGGAAACAGGAGAAGCCGCATGACCGGGACCGAGCAAAACAAGGCAGTTGCGGCGGCTCTGCTGGAGGCGTTCAGCCAGGGCGATGTGCCGGCCATGGTTGCCCTGATGACCGAGGATGCGACCTGGTGGGTGGGCGGCAATATCGCGGGGCTGTCCGGGACCTATGGTCGCGACCAGTTCGCTGCGCTGGTGGAAGGGGCCAAGGCGGCCTACAAGACCGGCGCCTTGAAGATCTGGCCGACCGGCATGGTTGCCGAAGGGGACAAGGTTGCGGTCGAGGCTCAGAGCCAGGCAGAGCTCCACAACGGCCGGGTTTATGCGAACACCTACCATCTGCTGGTCACATTGCGCGACGGCAGGATTTCGGCGGTGAAGGAATATTGCGACACATTGCACATGAAGCAGATATTCTTCGACCCGGATTGATCAGCCTGTGGATGGCGGCAGGAAAAGGGCCGCCACGATCTGCCGCATGGTGTCTTCCAGCGCGTTCTCGAAATCCTCGGTCGCCCGTCCCGCTTCCAGATCGCGGGTATAGACGGCCAGCAGATTGAGAAACATGAAGCAGGCGGTGATGAGCCGTCTCTGCGCCGCGCTGTCGCTCAGGAAACTCAGCTTTTGCCGCAGGAGATGGAGCGTTCTCCTGAGGCCGTCCGGCAGATTTCCTCCGAAGCGGCCATATTCCGCGTCCGAATTGCGCAGGAGATACTGGCACAGGAAATTGGCGTAGCTGTGGTCGCCGAACTTATCGATCAGCGCAAGCTGGGGCAGGAAGATCACGTCGGCAATCGTGCGCGGATTCTCCAGCCGCCGCTCCTGTTCCGCCAGGGCGATCATTTCCAGGCGATGGGCATCCATCTGCTGCATCCGATAATCGAAGATGGCCTGGACCAGCCCGTCGCGAGAACCGAAATGATATTGAACGGCATGATGGTTCTTCTGGCCGGAGCTGGCGGCGATCCTGCGCAGGGAAACGCCATCGATCCCCTCGCGCGCGAACAGCACTTCGGCGGACAGAATCATCTTGGTCCGGCTGTCGAGTTCCCTGCTGAGTATTTCGGCGATCGCCGTCATTTCCATCAAACCTTTGCCATGCGATTTTCCTGCTTCTTGGCCGCAAACCGGCAGGATTTGAAGCCTTTACGTCATAGTCAACGTGAGCGTAGATTTACCTTGACTTGGGCGGCCCCTGGGATAGTCTAAGCCAAATGGCTTAAAAATCAAATCAGGAGAGATTCGCGATGGCTATGGAAACAGGCGTCATTTTCCATCCCTACATGCGCCCGGGCCGCACTGCCCGGCAGACCTTCGAGTGGGGTGTCCAGAGCTCGGTGGCCGCCGACAAGGCAGGCTTCACCAGCATGATGATTTCCGAGCATGCCTCGCAAATCTGGGAAAATATCCCAAATCCCGAGCTGATCATGGCGGCCGCCGCGTTGCAGACCAAGAATATCCACTTTGCGCCGATGGCCCACATTCTGCCGCACCAGCATCCGACCAAGCTGGCGATGATGGTGGGCTGGCTCTCGCAGATCCTTGAAGGCCGCTATTTCATGGGCATCGGTGCGGGAGCCTATCCGCTGGCCTCGTACATGCACGGCATCCGCGGCGACGATCAGAAGACGGAAAACCTCAACCGGATGGTCCGTGAATCGCTCGATATCATGGAAAAGATCTGGAAGCGCGAGCCGTTCTTCTACGAGGGCGAGTTCTGGAGCGCGGGCTTCCCTGAAGAGGAGCCGGCCGAGACGGAAGAGGACGAGCAGCACAAGCTTGCCAACTATTCGCCATGGAACGGCGCCTTCCCGGAATTCGCGGTGACGGGCTTCAGCTATAATTCGCCGTCGATGAAGCTGGCCGGTGAGCGCAACTTCAAGCCCGTCTCGATCTATTCGGGCCTCGATGCGCTGAAGAAGCACTGGGAAGTCTATTCCGAAGCCAACATCAAGGCCGGCTACACGCCCAATCGGGCGCGCCACGCGGTTTCGCAGACCGTCTTCGTCGCGGACACTGACGCCGAGGCGAAGAAGGAAGTGATGGAAGGGCCGATCGGCTATTGCTTCGATCGCTACCTGATCCCGATCTGGCGCCGCTTCGGCATGATGGACGGTTTCGCCAAGGATGCCGGGATCGATCCGCTCAAGGCCGATCTGGAGTTCCTGGTCGACAATGTATTCGTCGTCGGCTCCCCCGATACCGTCGTCGAGAAGCTCAATGCGCTGTTCGAGAAGTGCGGTGGCTGGGGGACGCTGCAGATCGAATCGCACGATTACTATGACGATCCCGCCCCCTGGTTCCACTCGCTGGAACTGGCGGCGAAGGAAGTCGCGCCCCGGATCAAGCTGCCCGATCAGCAGCGGGCGCCGGAAGGAGCGGACGCATAATATAAAGATCAATCTGAAGATTGAATGGGAGTGGGGAAATGGATGAAACTACCAAGAGAGCTATAGAACGCGGCGTGGCATGGACCGGGCCGATCTTTGTCGTCGGCTATTTCCTGTTCTGGGGGGTGCTGGGCAGGAATATCCCGCCGCCGAACATGATGGCGATGACGGGCGAACAGCTCGTTGCCGAATATTACAGCCAGCCTACCGTTGCAATCGGCATGGTAGGCTCTGCGACTTTCGGCCTTTTCTACACCATCTGGTCCTGCCTGCTGGCCTCGACCATGCGCGACGAAAACGGTTCGATGGGCGTGCTCAGCCTGATGGAGCTTTCCGGCGGCATTCTCACCGGCTGGCTGCTGGCCTTCTGTCCCGCCATCTGGGCGAGCTGCGCCGTGCTGGCGCATCAAGTGGATCCGGACGTCATCAAGATGGCCCATACCTTCACCTGGATCATCTATGACTGCACCTACATGATCACCACCATGCAGATGTTCGGAGTGGGGCTCTGGACCGTGCTGAACAAGCGGCAGGTCATCGTGCCGGCCTGGGCGGGCTGGACCGCCATTGCCATCGGTGCGGCCTTCATCGCCCTTGTGTTCGTTCCCTTCGTTACCGAGGGTCCGTTCACCGTTGATGGGATCTGGAATTACTGGCTTATCTTCGGCATGTGGCTCTTCGCCTATTTCGCGGTGTATAATTTCTACCTGCTGAAGCATGTGTATCGCTCGCCCGATCAGCAAAGGATCGCGGCTGGCTTCGCCATGGCCTGACCGGCTGAACCGCTACTGAGCAAGGCTGCATTCGCCGGGGGCGAGTGCAGCCTCGCCAACAGGATTGCCCGGACGTGGCTGAAAACGACAGGCGGGGAAATCCCGACGGGCTGCATGTCGGCCCGGGGACGAACGGCATCTGGACCTTCGTCTTCATCGACATGATCGTCTTCCTGATGTTCTTTCTGGTCTATCTGACCGAAAGGCATCGGCTGGATGAGGTGTTCGTGGAAGCGCAACACCGGCTCACGCCTTGGGTGGCGCTGTTGAGCACGCTGGCGCTGCTTACGAGCAGCTGGTGCATGGCCGAAGCGGTCCATGCCGCGCGCCGCAATGCATCCGCCGCCGTCAGAAGCTGGCTGACCTCCGCCCTGCTGCTTGGCGCCTTTTTCATAGCGAGCAAGTTCGTGGAATATGGCACCAAGTTTGCCGACGGGATCACTCCCGCCACCAACGGCTTCTTCACCTTCTACTTCCTGATCACCGGGATCCACTTCCTCCACGTATGCGGAGGAATGGTGTTCATGGGCCATTGCCGGGCGAGCGCGGCGGCTGAGACCGGCACCGCGAGCTATACAAGCAAGATCGAGAATGTGGGCCTGTTCTGGCACTTCGTCGACATCTTGTGGCTGTTCATCTTCCCGATGCTCTATCTGACGGAAATCCTCTGATGCTGCGCAAGCTGTCTCTCCCGGCCCGTATCTGGCTAATCCTGGTGGCGCTGACCGGGCTGTCGATTGTCCTTGCCGAACAGCTTGGCCTGCGCGCACTGGCTGTGGCCGGCATATTCCTCATCGCCGCCGCCAAGGCCGAACTGGTCATGCGGCACTACATGGAACTGGGCCTGACCGAGCGCCATTGGCTGATCATGTATTCGATCTGGCTGGCGGTGGTCACGATGATGCTGGTGATCGGCCACCTGCTCTAGGGTCAGGACCCAGGGTTGGGGAAAGCCTTGCGATGGTGGGTTCATTCGTGAATTTGCAGGATGACCTTGCCGAGATAGCCGCCATTGAACAGCCCCGCGAAGGCATCGGCCGCCCTGTCCAGGCCGTCGATGATCGTTTCGAAGGGCCTGATCCGTCCGTCCATTGCCCGAACCTTGAGCCATTCGACGATTTCCGCATTCTCCTGCGGGGTGAGCAGGAAGGCGTTGAAGCCGCGTAGCGACAGGGACTTTTCGATCACGGAGAAGAAATCAGCGGGTCCGCGCCGGTAATCTCCAGCCTCATACCGGGATATCGCCCCGCACAGGGCAATGCGTCCATAAGGCTTCATTCTTCCCAGCAGGCATTCGAGGATCGGTCCGCCGACATTGTCGAAATAGCAGTCCACGCCCTCCGGCGCCTCGCGGGCGAGGAACGCTTCGGTCGCCTCCTGCCTGTAGTCGGATACGGCGTCGATACCCGCTTCCTGCAAGAGCCAGGATGCTTTCTCGGGAGAGCTGCAGGTTCCGAGCACGCGCGCTCCCCGCAGCTTGGCGAGCTGGACCGCGATCGAGCCGACCGCACCAGATGCACCCGATATGAATACGGTTTCACCGGGTTCGGGCGCGAGCACGTCCTCCACCCCTAGGTAGGCGGTCACTCCGGTCAGGCCGAGCAAGCCGAGGTGCCAGTGCGGCGGGACATCGGAGCTGACGGGAGTGAGATGATCCGGACGCGCGATGAAGCGCGAGCGCCAGCCCATGTTGCTGAGAACCCGCGAACCTTGCGGGATCCCGGGATCGAGGGAATGCTCCACGATCCCGATCGCGGCGCCTTGCATTACCTCGCCCGGTTGCAGCGGGGCGAGGAAGCCTTGCCGGTCGCCCAGGCCGAGCCGCATATAGGGATCGACCGACATCCATTCGTTGCGGACCAGAATATCGTTCGGGCCGGGTTCGGGCAGCGCGCTCTCGACCACCCGAAAGTCGCTTGCCCGGATTTGCCCCTCCGGCTGCCGGGAAAGCTGCACCTGACGCGTCGGGATCCCCATGGACAGGTTTGGGCGGTCAGGCTGCGACGCGGCTGCGCGCGCTCATCTTGCGCAATTCCGGCATGACCTGTTCGGCGAACAGCTTCAGGCTGTTCTGCGCCACAGGGAACGGAATGCCGCCGGATGACACGATCAGCATCGCGTTGAAATCGCCGACCAGTTCCATCCGCTCGCGATATTTCTCGACGACCTGCTTCGGGGTGCCATAATTCTGCGCCTCGATATAGGTCTTCTGGGATTCCTCCAGTCCCGCCGACTTGATCAGGTCTGCTCCGGCCTGATAGCTTTCATAGCCGCGGATATTCTTGAAGTGATCGCCGGCGAATTCGTAATGGTCGGTCACGGCAATGAAGTGGTTGCCGATATGCTCGTAAGCCAGGCGCCGAGCTTCTTCCTCGTCCTCGTGGATCACCGTCACATCGGTCAGTACCGGCGGCGGCGCCTCGCGCTCATGAACCTTGCTGAAGCGCTCCCGATAGAGCTCGATCATCGGCATGTGGCGTTCGAAGGCGAACTGGATGAAGGTCATCATCGAGCCGCCCAGCTCTGCCGCGGCTTCCGCTGAATCGTTGGACATCGCCACGCAATAGAGCGCATCGCGATAGCCGCGCAGCGGCCGCGGGCGGATGTCCACGCGCGGCTGCTGGAACAGTTCCGTATCGCTTTCCATGTAGCCCTTGTCGAGCGCGTCCAGCACCAGGCGGGCGCCTTCCTCGAAGCGGCCCCGCGCCTCTTCCATGGGCACGCGGAAGCCGCGATATTCGCGGCGGGCGAGACCCCGCCCGATCCCGAGCGCGACCCGGCCGGGTGCGAAATATTCGAGGACGGCCATCTTTTCCGCGACGCGCAGTGGATCGTTCCAAGGCAGGATTACCGCGCCCGGAACCAGCTTGGCATTCTTGGTCCGGGTGGCGAGATAGGAGAGATACTGGATGTTGTCTGGGCAGAGCCCATAGTCCTCGAAATGATGTTCGACGCACCAGAGTGAGTCGAAACCGAGACGATCAGCGGCGATGGCAAGATCGATCTCACCCTCGAACATCTGCTGATCGTTGAGATCCTTGTGCCAGTTCTGCATGACATTCAGATGGCCGATTTCCATAGCATCACTCCCGTTTCGCGCCGTTTCCGGATTGGTTCTCTTGTCTCTGCATGCAGGCATAAGCGCTTGGGAATGTCTTTGCAACACGCATGTTGTGAAACGCATCCCACATCGCGGTCGGAGCCCTTGCTTCTCGTGCCCGGAACAAGACGGTTTGCGGGGGTGACTTTCTCCTGTTGCGCGGCAGGTCGCTCGGTGCCGGGTGCCTGCCGGGAGAAAATCCTCATGGGATAGATCGCATGATTTATTCATTTGAAATATAATTATTAATTATGGGTCCTACACTGATCGGGCCCGGCTTGGGAGAAGCGCGACGTCCGCTGGCCGAGGCGTCCGGTTGATCCAGCGCAGTTCCTTCGCATCCCAGGTTTCCGCCGGCAGCTGTTACGCAGCAAGGGCGAAGCGCTGGCTCCAAAATTACAACAGGTGTGTTTCAAAGTTCTTGCCAAGGGATTTCGCGCCGCTTAGCTATGTTTTCGACTCATCCGGCCGCTGGCGGGGAGAGGGAATTGCGCAGCAGCAATGAAACAATAAGGATGCCGCCGGCACGAGCGGCCCGATGCGGAGAGAGAGACGCGTAAATGCCAAGCCCTGAATCCGAAGCCGTCCTGCGCCTCAACAGCGAATTGCGCGACGCCTGGCTGGCGGACCCGAACTACACGATAGAGGATCTGCGGCGGATATTCGAGGAATGGCTGGGCCAATTGGCGATTCCCGGCGACACGAAGTTTACGGATGTGACCTGCAACGGAGTCCGCTCGATCTGGGCCGATGCTCCGTCCGCCGATCCGGATCGCGTGATCGTGCACTTCCATTCGGGCGGATATGTCGTGGGTTCGGCGAAGGGCTATCGTTCCTTCGGTGGCCATCTGTCCGGCGCGACGGGATGTCGTGTCTTGCTCGCCGGATATCGTCTTGCGCCCGACCATCCATCTCCAGCCGGTGTGGATGATGGCATTGCGGTTTATAAATGGCTGCTGTCGGGGGGATATTCTCCGGAAAAAATAGTGCTTTGCGGGGATTCCGGCGGAGGCGGGCTGGTTCTCGCCGCACTTCAGAAACTGCGCGATCAAGGCGTTGCGCTTCCGGCGGCCGGCATAGCGATTTCGCCTTTGACGGATTTTGCGCGCACCGGGGAATCCTATCAGTCCAATATTCCGCATGATCCCCTGGTCACGACCGATTTCCTCGGCGCTCTGGGCACACTTTACTGTGGCGACCGCGATCCGAGAGATCCTGAGCTTTCCCCGCTCTATGGCGATTGGAGCGGTTTGCCGCCGCTCCTCATTCTCGCAGGCGAAATCGAAATGATGCGCGACGACGGCAAGCTCGCGGCCCAAGCGGCCCAGCGAGCTGGCGTGGATGCAACCTATTTCGAGGGCGAAGGCATGGCCCATATTTGGACTCTGTACGCCGACCGGCTGCCGGAGGCGCGGGAAGGGCTGGCGCTGATCGCTCAATTCGTGAACCGGCATACTCGGGAATCGTGAGCGTGTCCGCCAACTCGACAGTCATCGTAACCGGGGGCGGTTCCGGAATCGGCGCGGGGACTGCCCGTCTCCTGGCCGAGCGAGGCAATCGTGTGGTCGTGGCGGACTATCGCGAGGACGCCGCCGAAGCCGTCGCCCAGGACATCGAACGCGCCGGCAGGCGGGCGATAGCGGTCCATCTTGACGTTGCCGACGCGGATTCGTGCGAGCGGCTTTACCGGTCGCTGGCCGATGCCGGGCTGGTGGCGACCGGGCTGGTCAATTGCGCGGGCATCACCATCGGCTGCCCGTTCGAGGATTTTCCGCTCGATGACTGGAAGCGGGTGGTCGATACCAATCTTGTCGGCGCCATGATCATGTCGCAGCGCTTTGTCCGCCAGTTGGGCGGCGCGCCCGGCGCTATCGTCAATGTGACCTCGGTGATGGCCCACTTCGCAGGCGCCAATCTCTCGCCCTATATCTCGGCCAAGGGCGGGCTGGCGATGTTGACCCGCGCGCTGGCGGTGGAGCTTGCGGGGCGTAACGTCCGGGTCAACGCGGTCAGCCCGGGCTATATCGAGACCGGCATGACCGAGCGGGTGCTGAAGGTCGAGCGCTATGCTGCTGCCGTGCTCGCCCGCACTCCGCTGGGGCGGTTTGGTGCTCCCCGGGATGTGGCGAAGGTGATCGCCTTTCTGCTGTCGGACGAAGCCGGATACGTCACCGGCCAGGTGCTGCCGGTTGATGGCGGCATGACGGCGGGCGATACCATGCTGACATCGCCGTCACGGCAGGAGATCGAGCAAGCCAATCGATGATGCCACTGAAGTTTTCCGAACCTGCGGTGCAGGGACAGGACGAGAAATTTGGGAGAAAGCTTATGTCGACCCGTGATGTGATCCAGACCTACATGGACAAGATGAACAGCGGCGATTTTCCGGGTGCGTTCCGGATGTTCGCATCCGATGGCGCCTATACGATCATTGGCGATACGCCGGTGTCGGGGACTTATGTCGGGCCCGACCAGATCACCTCGGAGCTGGTGCCGCTGCTGGAAAAGCGGTTCATCGCGCCCCCGGTGGTGACCTGCACGGAGATCATCGTGGAAGGAGACCGGGGCGTTGCGCTCGGCCATGGGGAAGGGCCGGCCAAGTTCGGCCAGTATCGGCAGCGCAACTACGCCTTCGTCTTCCGCATTGCCGACGGCAAGGTTGCGGAGCTGATCGAGTTCATGGATCCCAACCAGCTGAGCGCCAATTGCTTCGGGCAGACGTTGTCGGAAGTGGTTCCGGCGTGATGGAACGGGCGGGACCGGTGGGACAGGTGCATGGCTGACAAGGTCATCATTACCTGTGCGGTGACCGGCGGGGCACATACGCCGACCATGTCGGATGCGCTGCCGGTTACGCCTGCCGAGATTGCCGAGCAGGGGATCGCTGCGGTGAATGCCGGGGCTGCGATCTTGCATTTGCATGCGCGCCTTCCCGAGAATGGGATGCCGACCGGCGACCCGGATGTCTACGCGCAGTTCCTGCCGGTCCTGAAGCAGCGTACCGATGCGGTGATCAACCTGACGACCGGCGGTTCGGCCACCATGCCGGTGGCCGAGCGGCTGCTGGCGGCGACGAAATTTCATCCCGAGATGTGTTCGCTCAACATGGGTTCGATCAATTTCGCGTTCTTCGACGTGGCGAAGCGGATCAAGAGCTGGAAGCATGAATGGGAGAAGGACTATGTCGTCAATTCGGACGACTACATCTTCCGCAATACGTTCCGTGACATCGCCTACATCCTGGAGACGATGAAGGATGCGGGCACCCGCTTCGAGCATGAATGCTACGACGTGGGCCATCTCTACAATCTGGCCCATTTCGTCGATCGGGGGCTGGTGGAACCGCCCTTCTTCATCCAGATGATCTTCGGAATCCTGGGCGGCATCGGACCGGACCTGGAAAACCTGATGTTCATGAAGGCGACCGCCGACCGCCTGTTCGGGCGGGAGAGCTTCCAATGGTCCGTGCTGGCGGCGGGGCGGCACCAGATGCCGTTCCTGACCCAGGCGGCGCTGATGGGCGGGCATGTCCGTGTCGGGCTGGAGGATAGCCTGTTCATCGAGCGGGGCAAGTTCGCCACCTCCAACGCGCAGCAGGTCGAGAAGATCGTCCGCATCCTGCGCGAGATGGGGCGGGAGCCGGCCTCGCCCGCCGAAGCCCGGCAGATGCTGGGCCTCAAGGGCGGCGACAGAGTGGAGTTTTGACCATGCAGATCATCGACCTTTCGATCCCGGTGGAGAACGAAGTGGCTTCCGATCCCGTGGGATACCGGCCGCAGATCGAATATGTGAACCACAAGCAATCGGTGGAGGGGCTGCAAGCCTTCTTTCCCGGCCTGGCGGCGGCGGACATGCCGGATGCAGAGGCCTGGGCGATCGAGTTCATCAAGCTCAATACCCATAACGGCACCCATCTCGATGCGCCTTATCACTTCGCCTCGACCATGGATAAGGGCCAGCGCGCGATCACCATCGACGAGGTTCCGCTCGACTGGTGTTTCCGGCCGGGAGTGAAGCTCGATTTCCGCCACTTCGAGGACGGATACATCGTGACCGCGGAAGATGTGGCTGCAGAGATCGAACGGATCGGGCACGAATTGCAGCCCTTCGACATCGTCGTTGTGAACACCGCGGCGGGCGCAAGATACGGGCAGGAAAATTATGTCTCATCCGGTTGCGGCATGGGGCGCGAGGCGACCATGTGGCTGCTGGAGCGCGGCGTGCGCGTGACCGGCACCGATGCCTGGAGCTGGGACGTCCCATTCACCTATACCGGGGAGCGTTATGCGGAAACGCGCGACGCTTCGCTGATATGGGAAGGGCACAAGGCAGGCCGCGAGATCGGCTATTGCCATCTCGAAAAGCTCCATAATCTGGAAGCGCTTCCGCCTGCCGGCTTCACCATCGCCTGCTTTCCGGTGAAGATCCGGGCCGCCTCCGCCGGATGGACCCGCGCCGTCGCCATTCTGAACTGAACGGTCCGTCAGCTTGAAACGAGCCTTGCTTCGCCACCCTCGCGGGAGAGGTATGGCCATATGATTGATTTGGGGAAATGATGAACCATCCTGCTTCGCCCGGTGCGCCGCCAGCCGAATGGCTCGAAGCGGCCTTGGCAGTCGCCAATATCCCCACGCTCGCATGCCTGCTGGTCCAGCTGACCGGCGACCGGCAGTGGATCGAGGGGCGCTTCGTGCCCGAGCGCACGCGCGGTCTGGACGACAATGACGAGGGCGGGCTGCCGGCCGATGTTCAGGAAGAAATCCGGCGCGCCGCCAGGGTCGCGATAGAGGAGTGGTTCGCCGGCCGGCCTCCCGCTCTGGCCAACCCGTCCGACGAGCTCCTGTGCCAGCTGATGGGGGTTTCGCTGGGGGAAACGATCCCGGCCGAATATGCCCCGATGATCCGGCACGAATTGCAGCTGCCGGAACCGGGTTCCGGCTCGAAAGCGGGCAAGGCCGCCGTGCCTCCGGGCTTTTCCGCGCTCATCATCGGTGCGGGTATTTCGGGGCTATGCGCCGCGATGGAGTTCGCCAAGGCGGGCATTCCCTATACGATCGTCGAGCGCAGCCAGAGCGTGGGCGGAGTCTGGCTCGAGAACCGTTATCCGGGCGCCGCCTGCGACGTGCCGAGCCACCTCTATTCCTTCTCGTTCGCGCCCTACCGCTGGTCACGCTATTTTGCGGGCAGCCGGGAAATCCACAGCTATCTCCGGGATTTCGCAGAGCGCAACGACATAGTCCGGAACATCCGCTTCGGTCTGGAGGTCGAGGAAGCGACTTATCTCGAGAGCGAAGGCACATGGCGCGCGACCGCGGTCAATGCCGCCGGTGAGCGCGAGATCCTCACGGCCAATATCCTGATCAGCGGAGTTGGTGCTTTCAACAAGCCTCGCCTGCCCGACCTGCCCGGAATGGAGCGCTTCAAGGGGCCGAGCGTGCACACGGCCCGTTATCCCGACGCGGGGCTGGACCTGAAGGGGCGGCGGGTCGTGCTGGTCGGCAATGGAGCCAGCGCGATGCAGGTCGCGCCTGCGATTGCCGACGAGGTCGCCTCGCTGACGATCGTGCAGCGCACCCCGCAATGGGTCGCGCCGTTCCCGAAATTCGGCTGTGATATTCCCGAGCCGCTTCAGCAATTGCTCGACCGGATGCCGCTGTATCGCCGGTGGTATCGCCTTCGGCTCAGCTGGGCATTCAACGACAAGCTCTACGATGCGTTGCAGAAGGACCCCGAATGGACCACGCGTTCGGACTCGATCAACGCCATCAACGATACGCATCGTCGCGGGCTTACCGCCTATATGGAAGCCGAACTGGGCGAGGCGAAGGATCTGATGCCCAGGATCCTGCCGGACTATCCGCCGTTCGGGAAGCGGATGCTGCTCGACAACGGCTGGTTCCGGACATTGTCCCGGCCGCATGTCGAGCTTGTCATCGGCGGCGTGACTGAAGTCGGCGAGGATCGGATGTTCACCAGCGATGGGGGGGAGCACGAAGCCGATGCGATCATCTGGGCGACCGGGTTTGATGTCGTCAACCTCCTTGCGCCGATGCGGGTGAAGGGCGTCGGCGGGCGCGAGCTTCATGCCGAATGGGAAGGGGACAATGCGCGCGCCTATCTCGGCACTGTGGTCCCGGGATTTCCGAACTTCTTCTGTCTCTATGGCCCCAACACCCAATTCGGGCATGGCGGCAGCCTGATCTCGGTGCTCGAGCGGCAGATGCATTACATAATGTCGCTGCTCAATCAGATGTTCGAGCGCGCGATTGCCGTGGTGGATGTCCGGCGGGATATCTACGAAGAGTATAATGAACGGGTCGATCAGGCCCATTCCCGGATGATCTGGACGCTGCCGAACGTGAGCGGCTACTATCGCAATTCCAGAGGCCGGATCGTGGTGAACAACCCCTTTCGCATATTGGAAGTGTGGCAGATGACGGAGCAGGCCAATCTGGCGGACTTCCACTGTCTTGCTTCCTCTGACTTGCCGGCCGCCGGGCGTCAAACGGTCGAAAGTTCTGCGACATGAAAAACAGCACAGGCGCCGGTGAGGCGGCTGTGCATTTTGGGAGAGAGAGATGAGGAGAGCGGTGATTGTATCGACGGCTCGGACGCCGATCGGG
>CAYXTO010000006.1:0-180624 GCA_964468045.1 uncultured Caenibius sp.
GCTTGAACAGCACCGCCTTGCCTTCCATCACCGGCTTGGAGGCGAGCGCGCCGAGATTGCCCATGCCGAGGATCGCGGTGCCGTTGGAGATCACGGCGACCAGATTGGCCCGGGCGGTGTAGATCGCCGCCTTGGACGGATCGGCGGCAATCGCCTCCACCGGCGCGGCGACGCCGGGGGAATAGGCCAGGCTGAGATCGCGCTGCGTCGCCATCGGCTTGGACGCGATGATCTCGATCTTACCGGGGCGGATCGTCTCGTGATAGAACAGCGCCTCACGTTCGGTGAAGCGGAGCTTGTTGTCGTCAGCCAAGCGGGTTCTCCTTGATTCAATCGGCCACTAGGCGCTGGCGCACGCGCCCGCAACGGTTTGATCGGGGGAAAGCGCATGGGGCGATGCTTCCCGAATCGCCCGCTGACCCGCTAACCCGCTCGCATGGCAGGCGGTGCGACCCCGATGATGGCGCAATATTTCGCGCTGAAGGAGCAGGCGGGCGATTGCCTGCTGTTCTATCGCATGGGCGATTTCTTCGAACTCTTCTTCGAGGATGCGCGCAAGGCCGCCGGCGTGCTGGACATCGCGCTGACCACCCGGGGGGAGCATGACGGGCAGCCGGTGCCGATGTGCGGCGTGCCGGTCCATGCGGCGGAGAATTATCTCGCCCGGCTGATCAAGGCGGGTTGCCGGGTCGCCGTGGCCGAGCAGGTCGAGACGCCGGAGGAAGCGAAGAAGCGGGGCGGAGCGAAAGCGCTGGTGAGCCGCGACATCGTGCGCTTCGTCACCGCCGGCACGCTGACGGAGGAAGCGCTGCTCGAGCCGCGCCACGCCAACCTGCTGGTGGCGGTGTGCGACCTGCGCGGGACCGTCGGCATCGCCGCCTGCGACATCTCGACCGGGCGGATGGAGCTGGAGGAATGCGCGCCCGACCGGCTGGGGGCCGCGCTCGCCCGGCTCGGCGCCAGCGAGATCGTGGCGCCCGAAGCCTGGACGGACCGGCCCGCCACGGCGGTCCCCCGGCCCCAGGCCGATTTTTCCAGCGATGACGGGGAAAGGCGGCTGAAGGCGGTGCATGGCGTCGCCACGCTGGACGGGTTCGGCCAGTTCAGCCGCGCCATGCTGGCGGCCGCCGGCGGGCTGATCGCCTATCTCGACCATGCCGGGCGCGGCAAGCTGCCGCTGCTGCTGCCCCCGGTCGCCAGCGGCGGGGACGAACGCCTCGCGATGGACGAGGCCACGCGCGCCAGCCTGGAGATACTCGTTTCCCAGCAGGGCGCGCGGCAAGGCAGCCTGATCGCGGCGGTGGACCGCTGCGTGACCGGCGCGGGCGCGCGCCAGCTGGCGGAGGATCTCGGCGCGCCGCTGACCGATGTGGCGGCGATCCGGCGCCGGCTGGAGCTGGTCGGCTGGCTGCATGACGATCCGCTGCTGCGGGGGGACCTGCGCGCGGCGCTGCGCGGCCTGCCCGATCTCGGCCGCGCGCTGGGCCGGGTGGTGGCCGGGCGCGGCTCCCCCCGCGACCTGGGCCAGATCCGCGACGGCCTGGCCGAAGCGCGGCAGGTCCGCGAGCAGTTGCAGGGCAGGCCCGATCGCCCCGCCCTGCTCGAAGAGCTGCTGCCCGCGTTGGGCGGACATGGCGCGCTGGTCGACCTGCTGGACCGGGCGCTGGTGCCCTCCCCGCCCACCGAGCGCGGCCAGGGCGGTTTCATCGCGGAAGGCTATGACGCCGCGCTCGACGAATTGCGCAAGGTCTCAGGCAATGCGCGCCGGGCCATCGCCGCGCTGGAGGCGCGCTATCGCGAGGAGACCGGCATCGCCGCGCTGAAGATCAGGCACAACGGCGTGCTCGGCTATTTCATCGAGGTCCCGGCCCGGCATGGCGATGCGCTGATGGCGCCGGACAGCGGCTTCACCCACCGCCAGACCATGGCCGGCGCGGTGCGCTTCAACTCGCTCTCGCTGCATGAGGAGGCGAGCCGCATCGCGGAGGCCGGCGGCCATGCGCTCGCCGCCGAGGAAGCCCATTTCGAGGAGCTGGTCGCGGCCACCATCGCCGCCAGCCACGCCATTGCCGCCACCGCCGCCGCGCTCGCCCGGATCGACGTCGCCGCCGGGCTGGCGGAGCGGGCGGCGGAAGGGGGCTGGTGCCGCCCGGAGATCTCCGAGGAGCGCTGCCTCGAAGTCGAAGGCGGGCGCCATCCGGTGGTGGAGTCCGCGCTGGCAGCCAGCGGCGGCCGCTTCGTCGCCAATGACTGCACTCTCGCCCCGCAAGACCGGCTATGGCTGATCGGCGGGCCGAACATGGGCGGCAAGTCCACCTTCCTGCGCCAGAACGCGCTGATCGTGCTGCTGGCGCAGTCTGGTGCCTTCGTGCCCGCTTCAAGGGCGGTTGTGGGCCTTGTGGACCGCCTGTTCAGCCGCGTCGGCGCGTCCGACAATCTCGCTCGCGGCCGTTCCACCTTCATGGTGGAAATGGTGGAAACCGCGGCGATTCTCACCCAGGCGACGGAGCGCAGCTTCGTCATTCTCGACGAGGTCGGGCGCGGCACCTCCACCTATGACGGGCTGGCGCTGGCCTGGGCGGTGGTGGAAGCGGTGCATGAGCGCAACCGCTGCCGCTGCCTGTTCGCCACCCATTACCACGAGCTTTCCCGCCTTGCCGAAAGCTGCGAGGCGCTGTCGCTGCACCATGTCCGCGCGCGCGAATGGAAAGGCGATCTCGTGCTGCTGCACGAAGTGGCGGAAGGCCCGGCGGATCGCAGCTATGGTCTGGCCGTGGCGCGGCTGGCGGGGGTGCCGAAGGAAGTCGTGGGACGAGCGAAGGCCGTGCTCGACCGGCTCGAGAAGGGCCGCGCGCAAACGGGCGGGCTGGCGGCGGGGCTGGGAGACCTGCCATTGTTCGCCGCGGCGGCGGAAGCGGAGGCGGAACAGCGCGACAGTCTGCGGGAAAAGCTACAGGGGCTCGACATCGATGCGCTTTCCCCGCGCGAGGCGCTGGACCTGCTCTATGCGTTGAAAAACGAGGCGGCCGCCACCGAAATTTAACCGCTTTCGCCTATGGCGATGGCATGTCGCAGATTTTGTTCAAGAACCGCTGGTTCGCCGCGATCTTCGCCGGCATGACGCTGCTTTCGGTGGCGGTCTTCGTGAGCGAAGGCGGCCAGGGCGAGGCGTTGACCGACATGGCCGATGAATTGCACGAGCGGCGGGAGGCCGTGGAACAGCCGAATGAAACGACGGAGCCGGCGGAACCCAGCCAGCCGGAGGCCACGCCGACGGAATTCCTATCGGACGAGGAACTGATCGACGACGGCAGCGGCATGGACAGCTCCGGCGACGAATCCGGCGATAGCGAGGCCATGGACGAATCCGGCGACGACGCCGACAGCTACAGCGAATAGCTCGATCGAGGCGAGGCGCGCTCAGCGCGTGGGAACCGGCTTCTCCCCGGAATAGTCGTAGAAGCCGCGCCCCGACTTGCGGCCCGTCCAGCCCGCTTCGACATATTTGCGCAGCAATGGGGCCGGGCGATACTTGTCCTCCCCGGTGGTCTCATGAAGCACCTTCATGATTTCCAGCAAGGTGTCGAGACCCACGAAATCGGACAATTCCAGCGGCCCCATCGGATGATTGAGGCCCAGCTTGCAGCCTTGGTCGATGTCCAGCACGCTGCCCGTCCCTTGCCCCAGCACGAAGATCGCCTCGTTCAGCATGGGGCACAGGATGCGGTTGACGACGAAGGCCGGCTCGTCCCCGGCATGGACCACCGTCTTGCCGATCTTCTCCGCAAAGGCGCGGACCCGCTCCACCGTGCCGGGGCTGGTGGCGAGGCCCGGAATGACCTCCACCAGCTTCATCACCGGAACGGGATTGAAGAAGTGGATGCCGATGAACCGCGCGGGGTCAGGGCTGGCGGCGGCCATGCGGGTGATCGGGATCGAGCTGGTGTTGCTGGCCAGGATCGCATCCGCGCCCAGCACTTCGCCGATCGAGGCGAAGATCCGCCGCTTGATGTCCTCGCGCTCGGTGGCCGCCTCGATGATCAGATCGGCGTCGGCCATGCCGGCATAGTCGCCCGCCGTGACGATGCGGCCCACGGCGGCGCCTGCGTCCGCTTCGGTCAGCCTGCCCTTTTCGACCAGCTTGCCCAGCGTGCCGGCGATCCGCGCCCGGGCCTTGTCGGCAATCGCAACGTCGATATCGGCAAGGACGACCTCCATCCCCGCCTGGGCCACCGTCTGGGCGATGCCCGTGCCCATCAGCCCCGCCCCGATCACCCCGACTTTCATCGAACCGCTCCTTTTTCAAATTGAGGGGAAAGGCCGCTTGTTAGCGCCAGCACACAAGGCTGGCCAGCGCCGGTTTAGCGGTTCGCGCCGGGAACCCAGCAGATGTCGGCCGCGCCATTGTCGTTGAGGACGCGGGCGAGGACGAACAGGTAATCGGACAGCCGGTTGATATAGGCCAGCGCCGCCGGATTGGCCGGTTCATCGGCAATAAGGGCGACAATCTTCCTCTCGGCCCGCCGCACCGACGCCCGGGCGACATGCACCCGCGCCGCCGCCTCGCTGCCGCCCGGCAGGATGAAGCTGGTCAGGGGCCGCAAATCCTCGTTCAACCGGTCTATCGCCTGCTCCAGCCATTCGACCTGGGCCGGAACGATGCGCAGCACCATTTCGGACGGCGCGAAATCCTCGCCGGGCGTAGCCAGATCGGCGCCGAGATCGAACAGGTCGTTCTGGATGCGGGCGATCACCGCGCCATGCGCATTGCCCGCCAGCGCCACCGCGGCGAGGCCCAGCGCGCTGTTCGCCTCGTCCACCGCGCCGATCGCCTCCATCCGGGCCGCATGTTTCGGGCAGCGCGAACCATCGACGAGGCCGGTCGTGCCATCGTCGCCGGTGCGGGTATAGATCTTGTTGAGCTTTACCACGTGCTTGGGATCAGGTTCAGCGGTTGATCGCCAGCAGCACCGCCACCACCAGCACGGCCAGCGCCTGATACTTGATGCGGGCGAACATCATCTTGTTCTGACGCAACTGCATTTCCGTGACGTGATCGCCATCGCTCTCGAGATCGAGCTTCGTGCTCTGCAGAAAAGCTATGATCCCGCGCACCAGCGAAACCACGACCATGATCGTAAGGCCGATCACCAGGATGACGAGCAATATGTTCATGGCGCCCTATGTAGGGGGCCCGAGAGTGAAATGCCAGCGGGGAAGTTGCCGTCGCGCAGCAAGGCCGCCAGCGCCGGCCCATCCTCTCCCGCAGCGCGGCGATCCGCGAGCGACGGCGAGTTGCGCCGCTTCGCCAGCTTCTTCCCGTCCTCGTCCAGCAGCAGCGGGTGATGGTGCCACACCGGCACCGGCAGATCGAGCAGGGCCTGCAGCAGGCGATGGATATGCGTCGCCGCGAACAGATCCAGCCCGCGCGTCACCAGAGTGATGCCATCGGCCGCATCGTCCAGCGTGGCGGCAAGGTGGTAGCTGGCGGGGGCATCCTTCCGGAGCAGGACGACATCTCCTAGAATCTGCGGCTGCGCCCGCTGCGTTCCGGCAATCCGGTCTTCCCAGAGCAGGGGGCCGGCAATTTGCATCGCCTTGCCCATATCCAGCCGCCACGCCACGCCGTCCCCGGTTTCGATCGCCCGGCCCCGGCAAGTGCCGGGATAGACCGGGCCGTCCGGCCCGATCTCGCGCGCGGCCTGCGCGATCTCCGCCCTGGTGCAGCGGCAGGGATAGAGCAGCTCCATGTCCTTGAGCCGCTCGCCCGCGTCCGCATAGCGGCCGAGCCGCGCCGACTGGAGCACCTCCCCGTCCCAAGCAAGGCCCAGCCAGGCCAGGTCCGCCCTGAATTCCCCAGCCAGTTCCGGGCGGCTGCGCGCGCCGTCGATATCCTCGATGCGGAGCAGGAAATCGCCGTCCGCTGCCCTGGCCAAATCGTGCGCGACAATCGCCGCATAGGCATGGCCGAGATGCAGCGAACCATTCGGGCTGGGGGCGAAGCGGGTGCGGATCATGATCTGGCCGCTTCTTCTACCCGCAGCTTGCGGCTCGGCAAGTTTCCTGTGGATTGCGGATTCGTAACAGGGTTGACGCATTTCCACGCAAATGCTCCCCTGCCGTCATCAGGGAGGACACGCTGGTGTTCAAGGCCGAACTGATTGATCAAGCTACGCGTTTTCGCAACGCGGAAGGTGACCCGAACCGGCGGCTGGAAAGCTGCCCGGCGCTGGTCCTCAATGCCGATTACACGCCGCTTTCCTATTATCCGCTCAGCCTGTGGCCCTGGCAGACCGCGATCAAGGCGGTGTTCCTGGAACGGGTGGATGTGGTCGCCAGCTACGAGCGGGAGGTTCATTCCCCCTCGCTGGACATGAAGATCCCCTCGGTCATCGCCTTGCGCCAATATGTGCGGCCCAGCGAATTCCCGGCGTTCACGCGCTTCAACGTGTTCCTGCGCGACCGGTTCGCCTGCCAATATTGCGGCAGCCCGCACCACCTGACCTTCGACCATGTGGTTCCGCGCCGGCTGGGCGGCAAGACCACCTGGGAAAACATCCTCACGGCCTGCGCGCCCTGCAACATGAAGAAGGGCGGCCGCACCCCCCGGCAGGCGCGCATGACCCCGACGGTGGAGCCGATCAGGCCGACCAGCTGGCAATTGCAGCAGCATGGCAAGAGCTTCCCGCCCAATTACCTGCACGAATCCTGGCGGGACTGGCTGTATTGGGACGTCGAGCTGGAAGCCTAGGGTCGCGTCCGCCTCAGCCGTCGATCACGCGGCTCGCGGGATGGTGCTTGTCGAGATGGCGCTTAACGATCCTGAGATTGCGGCTGTTCGAACGGAACAGGAAGTCGAACACATCGCCGGCAAAAGGCACCGCCCCCAGCGCCGTATCGAACGCGATGTTTCCCGCCATCCGCCACAGCTTCCATTTCGGCATGCCGAGATTGCGCGCTTCCCAGACGAGATAGGCGCCCATCGCCGCGGTCACGAGATCGCCCACCACCGGGACCAGCCCGACGATCGCGTCGAGCCCCACGGGGCGGTTGATACCCGGCACGGTGAAGCTGCGCTCGAGCAGTTTCTCCAGCGTCTCCAACCGTTGCCTGACCGAGGCCGGGTCCATGCCCAACGGCATCTGCACCCCCATCGGCATGGGGCGGACCGGTCCTTGCTTCACCATCGTCGTCTCCTGCACACGCCCTGCACCATTGGCCTGCCGCTATGTGGCCTGCTATTATTTGGGAAGCACCGCCAGCGGCGGCAAGGGATGAAAGCCCCAGCGGTTGGCGGCAAATCCGGTGATGTCGCTGCGGACCAGGGACCAGCGCAACGGCGCACCGATCGGAATATAGACATTGGCGGCCGTCAGCTCCGCCTCCGCCTCCGCCAGCAGGGCGGCGGCCGAGGCCGCGTCCGGCGCCGCCCTCGCCTCCTTCACCCTGGCATCCGCTTCCGGCGAGCAGGCCCCCCGGCGCAGGGAGCAATTGAACTGGTTGAGGAACCATTCCGCGGCGGCATAGCGCGCGACACGATCCACCCAGATCAGGTCCGCCTGCCGTTCCGTCGCCGCGCGATCGAGGACGAAGCCCGCCTTCGCGAGATCCCTGCGCAGGACCGCCAGCACGATATCGGACCCCGGCCCCTCCGGCAGGAACAGCGACAGTCGTGCCGCAGCCCCGGCATTGGCCGCGCTCCAGGCCGCCACCCGGCGCGCGGCTTGGCTCTGCCGATCCTCCAGCGACAGGGCTTCCCAGCGTTCCCCGATCGTGCCGAGATCATCGTCCAATCCGGGAGAAACGACCCGCGTCGTCGCATCCCAGCCGCCCACGTTGAACGGCGCGATGATCGCGGGCCGATCGATCGCCATCGCCACGGCTTCCCGCATCGAGGGTTCCGCCAGCACGCCCTTGGGGTTGAGCACCTGCAGGCCGAACAGCCCGATCACCCGGTCCAGCCGGACGGTTCCGCGTGAAAGCGGGCCGGTGTCCACCAGCGGCAAGGTTTCGATCTGTCCGCCCAGGACCAGATCGACCTTGCCCTCATCGAACAGCATGATCGCCTGGGACGCGGAAACCGCGCGCAGCCTCAGCTGCCGGCTGCGCTTGGGCCAGGACGGATCCTCCGGCTCACCGCGCGCCTGCGGAGGCAAGGGATGGAGGACGAGAGGCCCATCGCCATGCTCCAGCCGCATCAGGCCCTGGCCCGCCCCCTTGCGGAACAGGCCCAGTTCCGGCTGCGCCAGCAATTGCAGGAAATCGGGCATCGGGCTGGTGAGGCGGATCTCGACCACCCGCCCCGCCATCGCGCGGACTTCCGATATGCGCGCCAGGTCCAGCGCCAGGGATGTGCCTTTCAGGCTCCGCAAGGTTCGCCTGAAGGCCTCCTGCACGCTTTCGCTGCTCAGTTCCGTGCCGTCGGGCCAGGTGCCGTTGCGCAAGCGGAAGATGTAGCTGCGCCCGTCGTCGGTCACGATCCAGCGCTCGGCCAGCGCCGGGGTCACGTCGCCATTCGCATCCAGCCTGACCAGACCGTCCACCGTCGCGGCGCGAAGCAGCTGGGCATCGGGGGAAAGCCGCGTTCCCTTCTGCAAAAGGCTGTCCCGATCGCCGATGGCCGCAAGGTCGATCGCCCCTTCCCGGTCCGCGCCGCAACCCGCCAGCAGCAAGGCGGCGAGGACAGGCAGAACAGGAAAGCGCAAGCGAAAGACCATCGTGCGCCTGCTTAGAGCGATTTCGAGCGGGATGGAAATCCGGCGCCTCGGAAATCGCCGAAAAACAGGAATCTGGAGCGTCGCTTTTCAGGCAGCCAAAGCCGGAACCGCTCCGGCGACACGCCCGGCACCGGCCAGTGCCGATGACGCCGATGACTTCAGATCTTGCGGACCTTGCCTGCCGCCGAATCCGAATAATTGCGCGTGTAGCGCGGGGCGGAATGCTCATTGCCGGCCTGCGGCATGGCCCGGACCCTTTTCGCGTCGATTTCTTCCCGGAAGGCGATCCCGAAGCGGTTGTCCTGTATCCAGGCCACCGATCCCTCCACCCAGCCGATATTCCTCAGCTCGACCGACACCATCATGCCGCGCACGACGCGGACATCCCCGTCGGCCATCATTCCGCCGGCGGAAAGATTGCGCACCTTCACCTGATGGGAAACATCCTGACCCTCAAGGCGCAAGTGGGCCATCAGGAAGAGGCTGTCGCGCGGAATATTGCGGGTTTCGAGGCTGGTCATGGGTTTGCGACCGGTTGTTGGCGTTTCTCGGCGAGCAAGCTTTACGCTCCTCGTGCCCGAATTAAACAGCAAATCGCAAAGAAACCCTTAATCGCTGCGGAGCGATTAACCATTGCCGGACAATCGCTTGTCAATCGTCGCGGGAAACCTTTTCGCGACGTTCGTGGGCTTCCTGCGCTTCCACCGTCATCGTGGCGATCGGCCGGGCGATAAGCCGCCTTATGCCGATGGGATCGCCGGTGACTTCGCAATAACCATATTCGCCATCCTCGATCCGGCGCAGCGCCGAATCGATCTTGGCGATCAGCTTGCGCTGGCGGTCGCGCGTGCGAAGCTCGATCCCCCAGTCCGTCTCGCTCGAAGCGCGGTCGTTGAGATCAGGCTCGCGGATCGGGCCATCCTGCAGCGATTGAAGCGTGCCGGCCGAAGCGGACAGAATGGATTTCTTCCATTCGAGAAGCAGGCGCCGGAAATAATCCAGCTGCGCCTCATTCATGTATTCCTCGTTTTCGGCGGGCACGTAATCGTCCGTGATCGCATGCTTTGCCTTGGCAAGGATATCGATTTCGTCGCTCATAACCGTCGCTATCCAAACTCCGCACCCAGACCATATCCAAACCGGCGCTTTCCTGCGGAACCCGGGTTTTCCGGTGGCACAACCGGCACGGCTGGCCGGGCCTATAGGAGTGCGTCAAATCCGGCACAAGGCCCAATTGCGAATGACTCTAAATGAGTGTGGATTAAGCCAGGCCGAACCGGAACATGGGATGACCCGTTAACCATTTGTTGACCATGATTGGGCGAATGTCCCGCTCGAGGGTGGCAAAGGTGCCTCCCGCAACGGGGGATCAGATCATGCAAATGGCCTGGATCAATCAGACTGCCGATACGGCGCCGACAGGTGAAAACCATACCGACCTGCTGGTCGCCACTTGCCTTGCCGCCGCCGCGGCCGGGGATATTTCCGCTTACTACGATCTTGGATTTGCCTTCTCCACGGGTAGCCACGGTGTGGAAATCGATCTCGTCGAAGCGCATAAATGGTTCAATCTCGCGGCCACGCAGGGGCATGAGGAAGCCGCGCTCTGCCGCGCCGACATCGCGGAGGAAATGACGGCGCGCGAAATCGCCGAAGCCCAGCGCCGCGCACGGGAATGGATCGCGGCATCCTGCCACAAGGCCGCCTGAGGGCAGCAGCGCCGCCACGGCGGATCGCGCTGTCCTGGTCCTTGCGCCTAGTCCTTGCGGAAAGGTGTCCGGTCACCCAGGAACATCTGTTCCGCAGCCACGCCTCGCCTTTCACGCGCGAGAAAATCGGCCACCGCCTCGCGAAATCCGGCATCGGCGATCCAGTGCGCCGACCAGGTCCGCACCGGCTCATAGCCCCGGGCCAGCTTGTGCCCGCCCTGCGCCCCGGCTTCCACCCGCTGCAGGCCCAGCCTGATCGCCGCATCGATCGCCTGATAATAGCACAGCTCGAAATGCAGGAAGGGCTTGTGCACGGTGCAGCCCCAATAGCGCCCATAGAGCGCGCTTTTCCCGATCAGGTTGAGAGCGCCGGCAATCGGCTTGCCTTCGTCGCAGGCGAGGATCAGCAGGATCCGATCCCCCATCCGCTCGCCCAGCAGGGTGAACGCCTCGCGCGTCAGATAGGGGCTGCCCCATTTGCGGGCGCCCGTATCCTGGTAGAAGATCCAGAATGCGTCCCAATGTTCCGGCCCGATCTCGTCGCCCGTGAGATGCCGGATCTCCAGTCCTGCCTGCGCTTCCGCCCGCTCCTTGCGGATCGCCTTGCGCTTGCGCGAGGAAAGCGCGGCGAGAAAGGCGTCGAAATCCGCATAATCCCGGTTTTCCCAGTGGAACTGGATGTCATTGCGGGTGAGCCAGCCGGCTTCCTCGAAGAAGGGCAACTGGGCAGGTTCGATGAAGGTGGCGTGGGCGGAAGAAAAACCGTGCTCCGCGCACAGGCCCTGCGCCGCCCGCAGCAGCGGCTTCGCCAGCGCCGCATCGCCCAGCAGCAGCCTGGGGCCGGTTGCGGGGGTGAACGGCACCGCGATCTGCAGCTTGGGATAATAACGCCCGCCGGCCCGGTGCCAGGCATCGGCCCAGGGATGGTCGAAGACATATTCGCCCTGGCTGTGCGACTTGAGATAAGCAGGCATTGCCGCGGCAAGACGCCCCGCCCCATCCGTTATCGCGATCGGCGCGGGAGCCCAGCCGGTGCCGGGGCCGACACTGCCGGAATCCTCCGTGGCGGACAGGAAGGCATGGCTCACGAACGGATTGTCGTCTCCGGCCAGTGCATCCCATTCATCGGCGGGCAGCGCCCCGACCGACCCGTAAACCGCAGCGGTCAGGGGATCTTGGTCGCTCACTCCAGGCCCGCTCCCTCCGCGATCGGCGCGTCCGCATGCTCTGCCGCCCGCTGGCGATGATCCACGCTGCGGACCGTCCAGGTCAGCACGGGCAGGCCCCGGCGGCGCCGCGCGGCCGCAAACCGGCTGGGAAGATCGCGTATGTCATAGGCCAGGAAATCGGGACGGGCATGGTGGAATGCAAGACGGCGGCGAATGCGTCCCAACAGGGTCTTGCCATTCTCCTCGGTCACCACCAGCCCACGCAGCGTATGCGGCGAATGGGTCGCGAACCAGCGCGAGACACGGGGATCGAAGCTCATGACCGCATGATCGCCGCGATAGCCTTCCAGCTCCCGCCGCACGGCCAGGCACAGCGGCGCGGTGCGCCGGTCGCGGCGGGACTTGATCTCGATCAGCACGGGAACCCGCCCGGCCACCCGATCCAGCACCTGGCGCAAGGTGGGGATCGGCTCCCCATTCCCCGCCAGCGCGATCCGGCCGAGTTCCGCGGCATTGCGGTCCGCGACCGGGCCCTGTTCGGCGGTCAGGCGATCAAGATCCCAATCATGGAAGACCATCGCATAGCCATCGGAGCTGCGCTGGACATCGCATTCGATCCCCAGCCCGCGATCCGCTGCGGCGACGATGGCCGCCAGCGAATTCTCGGGAACGCCGGGCCCGTGCAGGCCGCGATGGGCATAGACCAGCCCGGTCAGCCGCGCCGCCCGCGACGCAGGCAGCGTGGATTCAGGGGCTGCTTCGCCCGGGCCTTCAACCACCATTGACAGCGAAGATCGCGTCCACCTCCACCGCGACCCCCATGGGCAGGTTGGCGACGCCCACCGCGCTGCGGGCATGCTTGCCGGCATCGCCGAACACCTCCACCATCAGCTGCGAAGCGCCGTTCACCACCTTGGGCTGCTCGGTGAAATCGAAGCTCGAATTGACGAAGCCGCAAAGCTTCACGACCTGCACGACATTGTCGAGCGAGCCGATCTTGGCCTTGAGCTGCGCCAGGATCATCAATCCGCAGGCCCGGGCCGCCGCGGCCGCATCATCGGCCGAGATGTCGACTCCAAGCCGTCCAGTGACGAGCTGGCCGCCGATCGACGGCAGCTGGCCGGAAACATGCGCGAGCCCGCCATGGACCACCACGGGCACATAGGCCGCCAGCGGGGCCGCCGGCTCCGGAAGAGTTATGCCCAGTTCGGCCAGTCTTGCTTCGATGCTCATGAATTCTCCTCTTTCAGCCGTTCGCGCAGCCAGGACAGCGCAAGGTCCCATTGATCGATCCGGGCATGCGCATAACCTTGTTCGTGCGCGCAGGGAATATGCGGCGCAACGGTAGGCTCTCCCACCAGATGCAACCGGACGATACCGGGGACCAGATCCGCCGCCGAGGCATGATGCTGCGCCAGATCGTCGATGAAGAAGGCGCGGCTCGGGCTATATTCCTCGAGAATCGCCTTGAGCGCCGGCCCTTTCGGGCCCTGGTTGGTGAAGACCCGGATATCGAGCCCCCGGTCGGCCAGCTGGCGCGTGCGCGCTTCCCGGCGATGGTCGGCGATATTCGTCAGCACCACCACATCCGCTTCCTCGGCCAGCGCATGAATCGCTTCGATCGCACCCGAAATGGGGGTCTGCCGGTGCATCTCGGTGTCGAAGAACCCTTCCAGCAGGGACCACATCTCGTCATGCGGGATCGGCTGGTCGCTGCCGCGGCGGCGCATGGCATTGGCGAAATCGTGGCCGTCCAGATGAAAATCCACCTCATGCGCCTCGTCCAGCCACTCGCGGAAATGCACCAGCATATGCAGCAGCACTTCATCGCAATCGGTCACCACCAGCGGGCGTTTCGAACCGCTCATCGCGCCAGCCTCCCGCTCGCATCTACGATGGACTGCGGCGAAAGGTCGAGATCGGCGGCGGCGGCCAGCAGATCGGGCTCATGGCCCGCCACGAATTCCAGAACGGCGCCCAGCATGGATGGTTCTCCAAGCCCGGCGCGCAGGGCATCGGGGGTCAGGCCGGTCAACGCCAGCAGGCGTTCCGCCCGCCGTCCGTCCTCCAGCACCCATCCCAGAACCGACAGGGCCAGGGTTTCGGCATCGTTAACCGAATCTTTCGATTGGTAAATTATTTGTCACCACCTTTCGAGCGACGTATGAAACGAGTCGCGACTCTTCTGCCTTTGGGGGGCAGAGGCGACCGGGGGCAAGATGATGAAACGTATCCTCGTTGTCGAGGACAACGATCTCAACCGGAAACTGTTCTGCGACGTGCTCGCGGCAAACGGTTTTTCCGTTGAGCCCGTCGCGGACGGGGAAATGGCGATAGACCGGGCCAGGGCCTTCGTGCCCAATCTGGTCATCATGGACATTCAGCTTCCCAACGTCTCGGGGCTGGACCTGATCGCCAGGCTCAAGCGCGATGCGAACCTGCGCAACACCCCGGTTCTGGCGGTCACCGCCTATGCCGGCAAGGGGGACGAGGAGCGGATTCGCGAGGTTGGCGCGCAGGGCTACCTGGCCAAGCCGGTGTCGATCGGGCCGTTCATGGCGGCCGTGAGAAGCCTCATCGACCGGGATTCGCGCGAAGCAGCCGCTTGACAATTCCGGCTCCAGGCCGCTTTTGCGCCGCAATCGCCTGATTTCTTGCATCGCGTCGCCTTGGCCGAAAACCGGCTGCCGCTGTTCGGCGCGATGAGCTAGGAGCCTCCACCATGGATCGTGCCCAAACCGACGCCCGCATTCGCGGCCTGATCGAACCCTTCAACAAGAAGGGCCTCGCCATTGCGGACGAGACGACCTTTGCCGGCGATCTCGAATTCGACAGCCTGACGGTGATGGATTTCGTCGCCGCCATCGAGGACGAGTTCGACATCATCATCAGCATGAACCAGCAGGCCGAGATCGAGAGCTTCGGCCAGCTGGTCGATGCAGTGGTCAAGCTGCAGGGCTGAACCGCGCGATGACCGATCTCTTCTCGAAGTTCGATTCGCTGATCCAGCAGCGCGAAACCCTGCTCGCCAGCGGGGTCGAGGATCCGTTCAGCCTGGTGATGGAGCAGGTCCTCTCCCCGACCGAGGCGATCTGCAACGGCCGGCGCACCATCCTGCTCGGCACCTACAACTACATGGGGATGACCTTCGATCCCGATGTGATCGCGGCCGGCAAGGCGGCACTCGACCAGTACGGCTCGGGCACCACCGGCAGCCGGGTCCTGAACGGCACCTACCAGGGGCACAAGAAGTGCGAGGAAGCACTCAGGCAATTTTACGCCATGGAGCACGCCATGGTGTTCTCCACCGGCTACCAGGCCAACCTCGGAATCATCAGCACCATCGCCGGAAAGGACGATTATATCGTCCTCGATATCGACAGCCATGCCAGCATCTGGGATGGCTGCTCGCTCGGCAATGCGCAGGTCGTGCCGTTCAGGCACAACGACATCGAGGCGATGGAAAAGCGCCTCAGGCGGATTCCGGAAGGCGCGGGCAAGCTGGTGGTGCTGGAAGGCGTCTATTCGATGCTGGGCGACGTGGCCCCGCTCCGGGAGATGATCGCGGTGGCCAAGGCGAACGGCGCCATGGTGCTGGTCGACGAAGCGCATTCGATGGGCTTCATCGGGCCGAACGGGCGCGGCGTGGCGGAAGAGCAGGGCGTGCTGGACCAGGTCGATTTCGTGATCGGCACTTTTTCCAAGAGCGTCGGCACGGTGGGCGGCTTCTGCGTATCCAACCACCCCAAGTTCGAGATCATGCGGCTGGTCTGCCGCCCCTATGTCTTCACCGCCAGCCTGCCGCCGAGCGTGGTCGCCACCGCCGCCACCAGCATCCGCAAGCTGATGCAGGGTTCCAACAAGCGTGCGCACCTGTGGGAAAACTCGCGCAGGCTGCACGGCGGGCTGAAAGCGCTCGGCTTCCAGCTCGGCACGGAAGAACCGCAAAGCGCGATCATCGCGGTGATCATGCCGGATCTGGAACGCGGCGCGGCGATGTGGGAAGCGCTGCTGAAGGAAGGGCTCTACGTCAATCTCGCCCGCCCGCCGGCGACCCCGGCCAACATGACCCTGCTGCGCTGCTCGCTCTGCGCCGAGCATACCGAGCAGCAGGTCGGCACCATCCTCGGCATGTTCGAGCGGGCCGGCAAGGCGGTCGGGATCATCTGAACTGGCTTCGGGTCGTTCGGCTATCCTCGCGCCGCTCAAGGAATCTTGGCGGCGCTGCGAGCGGCCGGTCGGCCTTGCGGTCGGCTCCGCCGACCGGGGCTGGAACTTGCATGGGAATGAGCCCCACCCCGCCCGGGAACCTTCGGCCGCCCTCGCTCGTCTTTCCGGCAGGCAATGCAGGAGGGCAGCACCATGGCGATCGTCAACCACGGCAGCGCGCAATACGAAGGCCTCGGCAAGGACGGCAAGGGCCATATTTCCACCGGCTCGGGTGTGTTGAAGGACCAGCCCTACGGCTTCAACACCCGCTTCGAATCCGCGCCCGGCACCAATCCGGAGGAACTGATCGCGGCCGCGCACGCCAGCTGCTTCACCATGGCCCTGTCCTTCGCCCTCGCCCGCGCAGGCTTCACGGACGGGACGCTGGAAACCACCGCCAAAGTATCCCTGGAAAAGGACGGCGACAGCTTCGCCGTCACTCGCTCCGACCTGTCGCTGAGCGCGCGGGTGCCGGGCATCGAGCGCGCGCAATTCGAGGAGATCGCGGCCGACGCCAAGGCCAATTGCCCGATCTCCAAGCTGCTGAACGCCGACATCTCGCTGGAGATCGCATCGTTTGACGGATGAGCGCGAGCCTGCGCGCGCCGCATCGCGTCAGTTGATGGTGATGATCCCGTCCACGGCCCGCCATTCCGCCGGGCCTATCAGATGCTTGTGGGTGACGCTGACGGAATGGAGCGCCGCCTCGATCTCGCGCCGCCAGTAATCCAGGAACCGGTCGAGCTCGGGAAAGCGGGGCGCGATGTCATATTGCTGCATCACGAACAGCTGGATGAGGCTGGGATGGTCGGGCAGGTAATAGTGGATCGCGACGGTCGAAAGACCGTATCCTTCCAATTGCTTCGCGAAATCCCGGCTCGCCATAGCCCCCGCTACGAAACAGGTTCGATGCGCGATATTGTGCAAACGCACCATGCTTCGTCAAGTCCTTGTTTTGCCGTTCCGAATCCGCGCCCCAAGCGACCGGAAACTTTACCTCTGCTCGAGAGTCGTGCAGAATCCCCCCGCGGCGTTGCCGTACCCGTGCCGCTACAGGTAAACCCGATGCGATGAGCGCCAGACGCGAAGAGCGAATTCCGGTCGAGATCCTGAGCCGTTACCGCTCGGGGACGGGCCGCGCCCATATCGTGCAGGTATATGATCTTTCGCAATCGGGCTGCTGCCTGCACCAGAATTTCTCGGTGCTGGAAGTCGGCAAGATACTCACCATCCGGCTCGGCGAGGTCGGGCCGATCGAATCCATCGTGCGGTGGAAACAGGGGCTGAACGTGGGGATAGAGTTCCTGGTCCCGCTCCATCCTTCGGTGTTCGATCACATCGTATCCCGTCACGGGCACGGCGGGAGCGGGAGCGACTGACCCGGCAGGGAGGCCCTCAGCCGACACTCGCGGCGGCGGACACCGCGCATAGCTCGCGGGTTTCCTCGCCCCCGCCGCCGAGCAGGGTGATGGCCAGGAACCCGCCCACCACCAGCAGCAGGAAAATCGCGGTCGCGGTGCCCAGATATTCATCGATGAAGCGCTTGATCGAGGCGCCGAACAGGCGGAACAGCACGCCCACGATCATGAAGCTGATCGAGCGCGAGACGATGCTGGCCAGGATGAAGGGCACCAGCGCCATGTGGATGAAACCGGCGGTGATCGTCAGCAGCTTGAAGGGGATCGGCGTGGCCCCCTTGATCATGATGATCTCCGCGCCGTATTCGCGCAGATAGCAGGCCGCCACCGGGAAGCTTTCGGTCATCCCCAGCCAGGCCAGCAGTTGCGTCCCGACCGTATCGTACAGCCCCCAGCCGATCGCATAGCCCAGCAGCCCGCCCAGCACCGAGGCGAAGGTGGCGACCGCCGCGAACTTCACCGCCTTCTTCGGCTCGGCCAGGCACATCAGCCCCAGCAGCGGGTGCGGCGGGATGGGAAAGAAGCTCGCCTCGACGAAGCTGAACATGGCCAGCCACCAGACCGCGTGCGGGTGAGCCGCCTTGGCCATGGTCCAGTCGTAGAGGCTGCGCAGCATGGCCATCCGATATCCTTCGCGGTTGCACACTACGCTTAGGGGAGGCGATTCCCCCGGGCAAGCGCTTGCGCGTGCTCGGCCGCGCTCCGGGCGAAATTGGCGATCCGGAAGGCATCCGGGGCAAAAATGGTGCGATTCGTCGCAAGGACCGTTGCTCCCGGGATAACCATATCCATTGAGGCCGAAGCTTTGTCGGGTTGGCGCAAAGGCAATAATCATCCGGTCGCGTGGCCGCCCGATTTCAATTGCGAGGTTTGGCACGTGCCGTTTCCCGCCCGCGCGGATTTCGATCCGTGGCTCATCCATTGCGCCGCAATGACGCTGTTGATCGCCCTGTGGGCGGCCCGTCCTTTCTTTTCCGGCGTTCTTCCCGGCGCGTGGAAGCAGCGGTTCGCTGCGGAAGGAACGATCGAGCTCGCGGCGGTGTCGCTGGCCGGCCTCGGGCTTTCGGCGCTGCTGACGGGCAGCATCGCCGCCGTGCTGCCACCATTCCTGTTCGTGCTGTCGGCCGCGCTGCTGATCCGCCGGCTGGCGTGGCGGCTGACGGGGCCGGGCGCGGCCTGGCTGACCATCGAATTCGTGGCCCTGCTGGTCGGCTGGTTCTGGACCTGCCAGTTCATCCACGAGGCGGCATTGCCCTATGCCGGGGAAGTGCTGGCGCTGTGCGGCATCACGGCCGGGCTGGGCCTCGCCCTGCTCGGGCGGATCGAACGGATCGCCCGCGAAGCGATGCTGACCCATGAATGGTGGCAGCTTCCCGTTTCCGCCCCCTCTTCCGCCCGAATCGATCGCAAGCCGGTGCAGCCGTACCGGGTCTCCATCCACCTGCCGTGCTACGCGGAGCCGCCCGCGGTGGTGAAGGAAACCATGAACCGGCTGGCGGCGCTGGATTACGGCAATTTCGAAGTGCTGGTGTGCGACAACAACACCCGGGACGAAGCGTTGTGGCGCCCGCTGGACGAGCATTGCCGCCGGTTGAACGCGGCGGCGGGCAAGGAAATCTTCCGTTTCTTCCACATATCCCCGCTGCCGGGGGCCAAGGCGGGCGCGCTCAATTTCTGCCTGGAGCGGATGGACCCGGCAACCGAGATCGTCGCGGTGGTCGATGCCGACTATTATTCCGAGCCGGATTTCCTGTCGCGGCTGGTGCCCTTCTTCGACGATGCCCGGGTGGGTTATGTCCAGACCCCGCATGATTACCGCGATTATGCGGGCAATCCCTATCTGACCGGCAGCTATTGGGAATACATGCCCAACAACAAGGTCGATATGCCGGGGGTCAGCGAATATGGCGGCGCCTTCACCATCGGCACGATGTGCCTGTTGCGGGCGCGCGTGCTGCGCGCGGTCGGCGGCTGGGCGGAATGGTGCCTGACCGAGGATTCCGAAGTATCCGTGCGCCTGCGCGCCGCCGGCTTCAGCGGGATCTACCTGCGCGAGACCTTCGGGCGCGGCCTGATCCCGGACAGCTTCGAGGATTACAAGAAGCAGCGCTTCCGCTGGACGGCGGGCCCGGTGCAGCAATTGCGGCGCCACTGGCGGCTGTTCCTGCCTTCGCCCTGGGCCAGGTCGATGCCGGGCTGGACCAAGCTGCTGGAGGTGCTGCGCTGCATCGCCCCGCTGCAGGCGCTGGCCGGCGTGATATCCGGCCTGCTGCTGATGGGCGGGATCGCCGCGGCCGTCGCCACCGGCGCGATGGCCCCCCTGGTTGTGCCCGCCGTCACCTGGGCGATCCTGCCGCTGGCCGGTGCGACCCTGCTGGTGCGGACCTGGCATCGCTATCGCCTGAGCGGCTGCCGGCGGATCGGCGAGATGGTGCGCGGCGAGATCGCGCGCGCCTCGCTCACCTATGTCGTGCTGCTGGCGGGAGTCGCGGGCCTATCGAGCAAGCCGCTGGCCTGGCGGCGCACCCCGAAGTTCGGCGCCAACGGCGGGTTGCGCTCCGCCATCGGCGCGGCCCTGCCCGAAACCCTGCTGGGGGGCGCCTGCCTGGCCGCCTCCGCCGCCGCCCTGTCGGCCCATGCGGCGCTGGGCACGGGCTTTGCCGCGCTGGCCGCCGGCGGGCTGCTGCTGTCCGGCCTGTGCTTCCTCGCCGCGCCCTACATGGCGGGGCTGGCCTGGGTGGAAGCGCGCAAGGGCGAGGATGGCGGCCTGCCCGACGATCGCGACAGCCCGGCGTGGGAGGTGCCCGCCGTGGCCTGAGCGCCCCCGGTGGCAGGCGGAAACCCAGACATTATCCGTCATGCCAGCGAAAGCTGGCATCTCTCTCGACAACGTGCCCCGCCCTTCACAACGATCCCAGCCTGCGCTGGGATGACGTGTGGGGCTGGCATGACGAGGCGCAAGACACCTTCCTGGCATCCTCTTGATAACCTATTTGGTTATTTACTCTTGACATCATGACGCTGTTTGGGTACAAATCAGGAACATCGCGATAAGGCGATTCGGGCGCTCCGCCCGCTCCAAACCAAACCAGCAAACGGATATCATCGTCATGGCGAACCGCGCCGCGCGCCCAACCGCGCGCACCAAACTGCATCCCGCACAGAAGGCCGGGGAAAAGGACAGGCTCGACCGCCATTGGCGGCGTCTGTTCCTCGACACTCTGGCGGACACCTCCAACGTCACCCGATCCGCACAGGCGGCGGGCATCAACCCGGCCCGCGCCTATCTCGTGCGCCGGATCGAGCCGGAGTTCGCCCGCCAGTGGCGCGCCGCGCTGCTCGAAGGCTACGAGAACCTGGAAATGGAGACGCTTCATCGCCTGCGCAGCGGCACGGCGAAGGACGATCCGAAATTCGACATCGCCAATGCGATCCGCCTGCTGGTACTGCACCGGGAAACCGTGGCCAGGCAGCGGGCGGACCACATGCCGGCCGACGAAGGCTCCATCCTCGCCTCGATCAACGCCAAGTTCGCCGCCCGGCGGGCCCGGGAGCAGGCGGTTGCCGCCCTGTTCGGGAAGGAAGCCCGCAAGCCGGCGAGCGGCGGCCGTGATTGAGCCGGATCACCTGCGCTGGCTCGAGGCGATCGGGGAAGCCGGCCGCGACGCCTGCCTGGCCGAGCTGCGCGAGACCGAGCAGCAAATGCTGGACCGGCACTGGCCGCTGTGGGCCCGGCCCGAGCAGTTGCCCCCGCCGAGCGACTGGCGCATCTGGCTGATCTGCGCCGGGCGCGGCTTCGGCAAGACCCGCGCCGGGGCGGAATGGGTGCGCCATGTCGCCGGCGCGGACCCGCAGGCGCGGATCGCCCTGATCGGAGCATCCATGGCGGAAACCCGCGCGATCATGGTGGAGGGCGAGAGCGGCATATTGGCGGTCTCCCCGCCGCATGGCCGCCCGCTGTTCGAGCCTTCGCTGCGGCGGCTCAGCTGGCCGAACGGGGCGCGGGCCTTCCTCTATTCGGCGGCCGAGCCGGAAGGGCTGCGCGGGCCGCAGCACAGCCATGCCTGGTGCGACGAGATCGGCAAGTGGGACGCCAGCGGCGGACGGGCTCTGCGGACCTGGGACAATCTACTGCTGGGGATGCGCTCGGGCGAGGATGGCCGCATCGTGGCCATCACCACGCCGCGCGCCGTGCCGCTGGTGCAGCGGCTGATCGCGGAGGAGAACACCGGCGAAGTCGCGATCACGCGCGGCTCCACCTACGACAATGCCGCCAACCTGCCCGCCCGGTTCATCCGCGCCATGCATCGCCAGTTCGGCACTGGCGCCTTTGCCCGGCAGGAGCTGGGGGGCGAGATGCTGGAGGACGTGGAAGGCGCGCTGTGGAGCCGGGCCCTGCTGGAGCAGTGCCGCGCGGCAACGCCCGGCGAACCGCCGGTCCGGATCGTGGTCGGGGTCGATCCGCCCGCTTCGGCCCAGGGCGACGAATGCGGCATCGTGGTGGCCGGGATCACCGGCACGGGCCTGGGGCTGGTGCTGGCGGATTGCTCGGTCGCCCGCCCCAGCCCGGAGCGCTGGGCACGGGCCGTGGCCACGGCGGCGGAGCACTGGCGGGCCGACCGCGTGGTCGCCGAAGCGAACCAGGGCGGCGCGATGGTGGCCAGCGTGCTGCGCGCCGCCGATCACGCCCTGCCGGTCCGCCTCGTCCATGCCAGCCGGGGCAAGGCCGCGCGGGCGGAGCCGGTCGCCGCGCTGTATGAGGCCGGACGGGTGCGCCATGCCGGCGGCTTTCCCGCGCTGGAGGACCAGCTGTGCGGGCTGATGCCGGGCGGAACCTATCAGGGCCCCGGCCGCAGCCCGGACCGCGCCGACGCGCTGGTCTGGGCCTTGACCGAGCTGATGCTGAAACCCCGGGTCCTGCCGCGCGTGCTGCAATTCTGAAGCCGGCCAGCCCTCCTTTCCGTTCGGGCTGAGCCCTTCGACGAGGCTCAGGACAGGCCTGTCGAAGCCCAGCCTTGTCTTTCCGAAGAGCAGGACCGCCCTTCGACAAGCTCAGGGCGAACGGACGAAAGATGCGCGGAAAGCTCGCGCTATCCAAACGAAAGGTCTTCCCATGTCGTTCCTCTCCACCATCGCCGCCGCCTTCAAGGGCGGGGACGCGGGCCGCATGCCGCTCGCCCGCAGTGTGACATCCCCCTGGGCCCATGCCTTCGAGCGGGCGGGCCCGGCGCCGCCCTATGAATATCGCCGCGCTGTGGGCCGCGCCTATATCGAGAACCCGGTGGCGCAGCGCGCCGTGCGGCTGGTGGCCGAAGGGGTCGGCAATGCCCCGCTGCTGTCGGATGACGAGCGGCTGCTGCCGCTGGTCGCGGCCACCAGCGCCGGACAATCGCTGCTGGAAACGCTGGCGGCGCAGGTGCTGCTGCATGGCAATGGCTATGTGCAGATATTGAAGGACGCCGCCGGGCAGCCGCTGGAGCTGTTCGCCCTGCGCCCGGAACGGGTGTCGGTGGTGCCCGATCCGCAGGGCTGGCCCGCAGCCTATGCCTACAAGGCGGGGGACCGCACCGTGCAGATCCCGCTGGAGGATGACGGCGGATGGCCCAACCTGATCCACATCCGGACCTTCCATCCCTCCTGCGACCATTACGGCGCGGGCTGCCTGTCCGCGGCGGAGCAGGCGGTGGCGATCCACAATGCCGCCGCCGCGTGGAACCGGGCCCTGCTGGAGAACGCCGCGCGGCCTTCCGGCGCGCTGCTGCTCGATGGGGGCGAGAGCGGCGGGCTGACCGCCGATCAGTTCGAGCGGCTGAAGGCGGAGCTTGCCACCGCCTTCTCGGGGCAGGCCAATGCCGGGCGGCCGATGCTGCTGGAAGGCGGGCTGAAATGGCAGAGCCTGTCGATGACCCCGGCCGACATGGACTTCGCCGGGCTGAAGGCGGCGGCGGCGCGCGATATCGCGCTGGCTTTCGGCGTGCCGCCGATGCTGCTCGGCCTGCCGGGCGATTCGACCTACGCCAATTACCGCGAGGCCAACCGCGCACTGTGGCGGCTCACCCTGCTGCCGCTGGCGGGCAAGATCCTTTCCGCCCTGTGCGAAGGGCTGGCCCCGTGGTTCCCCAGGGCGCGGCTGACGGTGGACCTCGACCATATTCCCGCCCTCGCCGAGGATCACGAGCGGCTGTGGGCGCAGCTTTCCGCCGCCGATTTCCTGAGCGACGCGGAGAAGCGGGCGATGCTGGGCCTCCAACCGGCGCAAGGAGACGCATGATGGGCACGGAAGGAACACTGGCGCGGCTGGCGGCGCAAGCCGCCGAAGGAGGCGGCGAGCTGGCCGCCCTGCGCGCCCTGATCGCGGAAGCGGGCGAACTGGGTGCGGACCGCGCGCTCGCCCGGCTCGGCCTGGCCGATGAAGGCGCGCGGGCAGACATCGACGAACTGCGGGTGCTGCTGCGGGCCTGGCGCGACGCCAAGGCCAGCGCCTGGAAGGCCACGCTGGACTGGGCGGTGCGCGGCTGCCTCGCCCTGCTGCTGGTCGGCATCGCCATGCGCCTGGGGGTCGGAGGGCTGCTGAAATGATGCAGGCCAGCGCTATTCGCCTCGCGGGCTACGCCGCGCTGTTCGACGTGCCGGACGGCGCGCGGGACACGATCCGGCCCGGCGCGTTCCGCCGCACTCTGGCCGGACGCGACGAGCCGCTGCCGCTGCTGTGGCAGCATCGCCCCGGCCAGCGGATCGGCTGGATCGAACGCGTGGAGGAAGACCGGCGAGGCCTGCGGGTGATCGCCCGGCTGGACGACCCGCGAACCCGGGCCGCCGCCGCGCTCCGCAGCCGGGAGATCAACGGCCTCAGCTTCGGCTATCGCGCCCGCCGATATGAACGCAGCGGCAGGAGCCGCCTGCTGCACGACATAGAGCTGTTCGAGATCAGCCTCGTCAGCCACCCGCTCCAGCATGGCGCGCGGGTGCATATGATCGCCTGATACCCATCGCCAACCATCCCACTCTCCCGACGGCCGCCATTGAGGCGGCCTTTTTTATGCAGAAAGGTGAACTGCCCCATGGATATGGAAATCGAACATGAGACCGAAGCGCTGGCCGCCAGCTTCGATATCGTCGCGCGTCAGGACGCGGCGGAAGGTGCGATCAAGGGGCTGCGCTCCGACGTGGACGAGGTGAAGGCCCGGCTCGACCGGGTCAGCCGCGCCGCCGCCCGCCCCGCGCTGGACGGCGCGCGCGGCGACATCGAGGTCAAGAGCTTCGTCGACAATTACCTGCGACATGGCCGCGAGACAGAGTTCAAGTCGCTGAGTGCAACCGTCCTCGCCGATGGCGGCTATGCCGTCCCGCGCGAGATCGACGCGCTGATCGCCAGCGAATTGAAGGAGATCAGCCCGATCCGCTCCATCGCGCAAGTGGTGCAGACCGGCAGCGCCGGTTACCGCAAGCTCCTTGCCACGGGCGGCACCGCCAGCGGCTGGGTCAGCGAGACGGCGGGACGGCCGGAGACGGACGCACCGAAATTCGCCGAGATCGCCCCGCCCACCGGCGAGCTTTACGCCAATCCGGCGGCGAGCCAGGCCATGCTGGACGATGCCGCCTTCGATCTGGAAGGCTGGCTGGCCAGCGAGATCGCGATGGAATTCGCCCGAGCGGAAGGCGCGGCCTTCGTCAACGGATCGGGCGTCAACCGGCCCAAGGGCTTCCTCGCCGCGCCGGTTTCGACCGCGAGCGATGCGGCGCGGGCGTTCGGCACGCTGCAATATGTCGGCTCTGGCGATGCGGCCGGGCTGGGCACCATGATGGAAATCGTCCTGATCGATCTGGTCCACACCATGAAGGCCGGCCATCGCCAGGGCGCAAGCTGGGTGATGAACTCCGCCACGCTGGCCGAGGTGCGCAAGCTCAAGACGGCGGACGGCGCCTTCCTGTGGCAGCCGGGGCTGGTGGAAGGCCAGCCGGACCGACTACTCGGCTATCCGGTGGTGGAAGCGGAGGATATGCCCGATATCGCGGCGGGTGCCTTCCCCATCGCCTTTGGCAATTTCAAGGCCGGCTACCTGATCGCCGAACGCAGCGCGACCACGATCCTGCGCGATCCCTTCACCAACAAGCCCTTCGTCCATTTCTACGCCACCCGGCGCGTGGGCGGGCAGGTGCTGGATAGCGCCGCGATCAAGCTGCTGAAGATCGAGGGGTAGTTTTGTGCCGGCGCGGGCCGGATGGCCCGCGCCGGCACATGAGGCCAATCAACAAAAGGAAACCGCGATGAAGCGGACAATCATTACCCCCGCCGCATTGCCGGATGCGGCGCTGGACGAGCTGAAAGCCTGGCTCGCCATCACCACCGCGCAGGACGATGCCCCTCTTCTGGCCCTGCTGCGCGCCGCGCTGGAGCTGTGCGAGGCCTTCACCGGCCGGATGCCGCTGGAAGCCACCTGCGAGGAAATACTGCCCGCCTGCGGCGGCTGGCAGTGGCTTTCGACCAGGTCGGTGCAAGCGGTCACCCAAGTCGAAGGCATTCCCGCCGATGGGCCACGTTTCGCCCTGCCTGCCCCGGATTACGCCATCGATCTGGACGCGGATGGCGGGGCGAGCCTGCGCCTGCTGCGTCAGGGCAGCGCGGGGCGAATCGCGGTCCGCTTCGTGGCCGGGCTGGCCCCCGGCTGGACGGAGTTGCCCGACGGCATCCGCCATGGGGTGATCCGCCTGGCGGCCCATCATTATCGCCAGCGCGATCTCGACGCCATGCAGAGCATTCCACCCGCCGCCGTGGCGGCGCTGTGGCGGCCCTGGCGGCGGATGCGGCTGGGATGATCGCGGCCCGGCTTCGCTCCGGCGGTAGCGCCTTCGCCGCCAGCCTTGCCCGCAAGGCCGCGCTGCTGGCGCAAGCCCATGTGGAACAGCGCTTGCTGACCCGGCGGGCCGACCCTCTGCGCTGGCGCATGGCCCGCCTGCTCTGGCCCCTGTTCACGAAAGGCTGACCATCATGGAAATCCCCTTGCGCGCGGCGCTGCTGGCCTGGCTTCGCGCCGATCCAGCGCTGGCGTCGAACCTCAACATCGTCACCGAAGAAGCGCCGGTGCGGGCCCATCCGCCCTGGCTGGGCATCGCGGCAAGCGCCAGCAGCGACTGGAGCGCCAAGGACCGTATCGGGCGGGAAGTGCGGATCGCGCTGGAACTCCATTGCCGGGGCGACGATCCGGCCACCGCCGCCGATCTCGTTCAGGCGATCGAGGCGCGGATCGTCAGCCTGCCGCGCGACCACTCCGGCCTCACTCTCGTCACCGCGCAATTCCTGCGCGCCCGAGCCGAGCAGCGCGCCAGCAACACCCGTGCAGTGCTGCTCGAATATCGGTTCCGCATTCTTGCGAACTGATCCACTTCAAGGAGACAGATCATGACAGCCCAGAAAGGCAGCGCCTTCCTCCTCAAGATCGGGGACGGCGCGATCCCACTCGCCTACCGCACCGTCGCGGGCCTGCGCACCACGCAGATGAGCATCAATGGCGACACGGTGGTCGTCACCAACAAGGGCTCGGGCGGCTGGCGCGAGCTGCTCTCCGGTGCGGGCACGCGTTCCGTCACCGTCAACGCCGCCGGGATCTTCCTCGGCAGCGATGCCGAAACCGCGATCCGCGCCAATGCGCTGGCCGGAACCCTGGACGATTACGAATTGTCGTTCGAGGATGGCGAGAAGCTGCGCGGCCGCTTCCTGATCCAGCGGCTTGATTATGCCGGGGATTTCAATGGCGAGCGCAATTATGCGCTGGTGCTGGAAAGCTCCGGCCCGGTGGTGCCGGCATGACCGGCTGTGCCAATCCCCTGCGCGGGGAAGCACACTTGCCCATCGCCGGGGCGCCGCACCTGCTGCGCCCCAGCTTCACCGCGCTGGTCGCGGCGGAGGAGGAACTCGGCCCGCTGTTTGCGCTGGTCGAGCGTGCCGGAGCCGGGCAGCTTCGCCTTGCCGAGATCGCCGCGCTGTTCTGGCACTGCCTTGCGGACAGGCAGGACATCACGCGCGAGCAGGTGGGCGCGGCCGTGCTGGAGGCGGGCCTCGCCGCCACCGCCACGCCGCTGCGCGTGCTGCTCGGCGAGATCCTGCGCGGACAGCAATGAACCGGGCGTTCGGGCCAGCCGCCCTGCGTCTCTGCGCTTTCGCCGCACAGTTGCTGGGCTGGCGGCCGGACCACTTCTGGAACGCAACCCCGGCCGAGCTGGCGGCGGCGCTTCTCCCCTGCGCGGCGGACGGCGCGGCCCCGCTGAGCCGGACAGAACTGCAAACCCTGCTGGAGCAAGAGAATGACGGATGATCCGATCGACACGCTGCTGGTGGAGGTTCGCGCCGGCACCCAGGGCTTCGCCAGCGACATTCAGGCGATGCGCTCCCATCTGGATTCCACGCTGGTCGATGGCTTCTCCCGCGCCGGGTCGGTGCTGGAACGCGGCCTGATTGCCGCCATCGGCCGTGGCCGCATGGGTTTCGACGACCTCAAGCGCGTCGCCCTGCGCACCATGGACGAGATCGCCGCCCGCGCGGTGCAGGCCGGCCTGGGTTCGATCGGCATGGGCATGGCCGGGGCGGGCAATGGCGCACTCGGCCTGGGCAGCCTGCTCTCCGGCACACTGGGCGCGATCCTCGGCCTGTCGGGCCGGGCGACCGGCGGCCCGGTCTCGCCCGGGCGCCCCTATCTCGTCGGCGAACGCGGGCCGGAACTCTTCGTGCCGACCAGCGCCGGGCAGGTCGAGAATGGCCTGGGCGGGAATGCGCGCCAGCCGCGCGAGGTGCGGGTGGCGATCCAGCTTGCCGCGCCGCGCGGCGCGTCCGCCCCGGCGGCCCTGCAACGCTCGGCCCGGCAAGTGGCCAGCTCGGTGCGCAAGGCGTTGCTGGGATAATTCGTCGCGGCCCCCTTCTCTCATCCCTCACTCCCAAAGGAAACGAACATGGCATTCTGGCTCGCCCGCCAGCGTGACGGGCAGGATTCGGAGTGGATCCAGCGCTTCGACCCGCGCTTCTGGACGGTCAATTTCCCCCGCCCGATGATGGCTTCTGTGGTGACGACCGCCCCGGACGCGCTGCGGGTGGATGTGGAATTCCACCGCAGGAGCGACCTTGCCGGGCTGATCTGGGAAAGCGAGGACCACTTCGACCACCCACTGCTGGCCTACACCACCGACCGCGACTATTCGCGCACCGCGCTGCGCTTTCGCTGGACCTCCTCCGGCATCCTGCCGCTCGATGCGCCGAACGGCCCCGCCCTCACCATCGAAGGGCGCAATGCCGCGGGAAGCGAGGCGCGCTGGTATGTGCGGCTGTGGAACTATGCGCAGGGCACGCCCGAGGATGCGCAGATCGCCATTCCCTTCTCCGCGCTGACGTCCGGCTGGTCCTCCGACGATCCCTCCGCCACTGAGGTCCACCCGGCCGATATCGACCGGATGTTCATCTCGCTCGCGCCGCCGGGCTTCGTGCCGGAAGACGATGCGCCGCTGGAGGCACGCGCGGACGGCTGGCTGGAACTGACCGGCATCGCCTGCGAGGGCGACCGACCCATGCTCGAGGCGGGCGACGTGATGCTGCCCCCGCATGGCATCCAGATCGCCACGGCTTATGACGACAGCTACAATCTGACCCCCGAGCGGATACTGCGCAATATTCGCGGCCTCGGCTATCGCGGGCGGATCGTGCATTACGTGGGGATGAGCCATTTCTTCCGGCTGGTTGCGGAAGAAGGCTCGATGCTGGCCGATCCGGCGGGCACGCTCTGCAATCCGGCCCGGCAGTGGCACCAGGCCTATTTCGCGGAATGCGCGCGGCAAGGCTACCAGCCGATCGCCTCGCTTTCCTACGAGCTGTTCGCGGACCATTGCCCCGAGGGCTGGCGGCAGCGCGCCCTGGACGGGTCTCCCGCCCTGACCGGCTGGGTGCCGCCATCCACCTTGCTTTCGCCCGCCCATACGGAGGCGATGGGCTGGCTGCGGGCCGTCGCCGCCCATTTCGTCGCCCTGCTGGAGGAGGCCGGATTGCCGGTGTTGTTCCAGATCGGGGAGCCATGGTGGTGGACCTTCGCCGATGGGCGGATCTGCCTCTATGACGAAGCCGCGCGCGTGGCCTTGGGTGGTGAAGGTCAACCGCCCGAAATCGCCGATATGCGGGCCTCGCTGGACGCGGCCCAGCTGGCCCTGCTCGATGCGGCGGGCACGCTGCTCGCCCAATCGACGGCGGATCTGACCGCGACGATCCGTGCCGCCGCCACCGGCCCGACCGAAGTGCTGCTGCTGGCCTTCACGCCGACGATCCTCGACCCCGCCATGCCGGAACTGCGCCGGGCCAACCTGCCGCCCGGCTGGGCCTGGCCTGCCTTCGACCGGCTGCAGCTGGAGGATTACGACTGGCTGACCGGCGGAGCGGAAGCCCGGCGCAAGGAAACCTATCAATGGGTGCAGGATCGCCTCGGCTATCCGGTCGAGAGCCAGGACTATTTCTCCGGCTTCGTGCTGCTGGCGGACAATGCCGAAAGCTACTGGCCGAAAATCGACGCCGCGCTGGATGAAGCGCAAGCGCGGGGCGTGACCCAGCGCTTCGTCTGGGCGCTGCCCCAGGTCAATCGCGACGGCTACACCCGCCTCGCGCCTTCGCAGGACAACGATATGCAAGCCTTCGACGATGTGCCCTATCCGCTGGCGTTGGGGCGCGATGCCTCAGTCTGCCCGGAATTCTCCACCTCCGTCGCAGTCACTGCGTCCGGCCATGAGCGCCGCAGCAGCCTATGGTCGGATGCGAGGCTCCGCTTCGATGTCGGACCGGGCATCCGCTCCGAGGAAGAACTGGGCGTGCTGATCGCCTTCTTCCGGGCAAGGCGCGGGGCGGCGCGCGGTTTCCGCCTGACCGATCCGTTCGACTTCAGCTCGAACGGCGGCACGGCTCCGCCAACCAGCGCCGATCAGCTGCTCGGCATCGGGGACGGGACGACCGCCAGCTTCCAGCTGATGAAGCGCTATGGTGAAGAGCCGGACCCGCAGCTGCGCCGCATAACGCGCCCGCGGCCGGGCACCGTGTCCATCAGCGTGGACGGAGTGGAAACCGGCGGATGGACGCTCGAGCCGGGCGGGCGCGTAGTCTTCGCCAGCGCTCCGGCCACCGGCGCGGTGATCCGGGCGGGCTTCCTGTTCGATGTACCGGTGCGTTTCGCCGAGGACCGGCTGGACATCGCAGGTGCCAATTTCCGCGCGGGCGAAGCGCCGAGCGTTCCCCTGATCGAAATTCGCGAGGCGGTATGAGCCGGATATTCTATCGCGAGGAGCTGGAAACGCTCGCGGCCTTCTGGCGCATTCACCGCCGCGATGGGGTGACACTGGGCTTCACCGCCCATGATCGCGACCTGTGGTTCGATGGCGTCCGGCACCGCGCCGCGCCGGGCATGGTGCCCTCCGCGATCCGGCGAACCGCCGATCTCGAACCCGACAGCGCCGAGGTGGAAGGCGCCTTGACCCACGATGCGATCTCCACCGCCGAACTGGCGGCAGGGCGCTTCGACGGCGCCACAATGCGCATCGGCGTCGTGGACTGGACCAGCCTGGAGCGGGCGATCCTCTATCGCGGAACGATTGGCGCGATCTCGCGGGAGGATGTCCGCTTCACCGCCGAACTGCTTTCGGCCAAGTCCGTGCTGACGGTCGACCCGGTGCCCTACACCAGCCCGACCTGCCGCGCCGAGTTTTGCGGGCCAGGCTGCGCCTTATCCGCGCAGCGCTTCACCCATGAGGCGCAGGTCACCGCTATCGACTTCGCCGCCAACCGCGTGGAATTTGCCGGCGGACCCGATCCGCAACTGCTGGCCCATGGCGAACTGCGCTGGATCGACGGGCCGCAGGCAGGGATCGCCATGCAGGTGATGGCAGTGGACGGGGCGGGCCTGGTGCTCGACAGGATGCTCGACCCGAGTCTGGCCACCGGCACGCGGGCAAGATTGCGCGAAGGCTGCGACCGGAGGATCGCCACTTGCGCCACCCGCTTCGGCAATGCCGCCAATTTCCAGGGCGAACCGTTCCTGCCCGGCAACGACTTGCTGGCGCGCTATGGCGTTCCCCCGCAATGAGCGGCGACGGGATGGCACTGGCGAAGGCGGCTGAAGCTCTGGCGGGTGCGCCATTCCGGCTGCACGGGCGCGATCCGGAAACCGGGCTGGATTGCGTCGGATTATGCCTTGCGGCGCTCGCGGCGATCGGCCGCCCGGTCCGGATCCCGGCATGCTACGGGCTTCGCAATCGGAGTATCGCGAACCTCCTGCGCTTCGTGGACGAGGCCGGGCTTGCCGAAGCGGCCGGGCCGATCCGGCCCGGAGACATTATCCTGATCAGGCCGGGCACGGCCCAGTTCCATCTTTCCATCGCGGCCGGCCCCGGGCGCTTCATCCAGGCCCACGCCGGATTGCGGCGGGTGGTCGTCACACCCGGCCCGTTGGTGGCGCCCGTGCTTCGCCATTGGCGCATAACCCCCTTTCCTTGAGGACATCATGGCAACTCTCGTCTTCACAACGCTGGGCGCCGCGCTTGGCGGCCCCTTGGGCGGCCTGGCTGGCGGGCTGATCGGGCGGCAGGTCGATACGGCCCTGCTGGGCGGGTCAGGCCGCAAGGGTCCGCGCCTCGACGATCTGCGAATATCCAGCTCAAGCTACGGTTCGGCGATCCCGCGCCATTACGGCAGGATACGCGCACCCGGCTCGATCATCTGGTCCACCAATCTGGTCGAGCATGAGGAAAGCAACGATTCGGTCACCACCTATCGCTACAGCGTGTCCTTCGCCATCGCGCTGTCGAGCGCGCCCATCGCCGGCATCGGACGGATATGGGCGGACGGCAACCTGCTGCGCGGCGCGGAAGGCGACCTGAAGACCAGCGGCACGTTGCGGATATATTCCGGCCACGGCGACCAGCCGGTCGATCCGCTGCTCGCCTCGGCCCTGGGGAGCGAGGCGCCCGCCCATCGCGGCCTGGCCTATGCGGTGTTCGAGGATCTCGACCTCGCCATCTTCGGCAACCGGATTCCCTCCCTCAGCGTGGAGATCCTTGGCGATGCAGATGCAGCGGAGCTCGGGCCGATGCTGGCCGATCTGATCGATTCCGCCACAATCGGCCTGCCGCTTCCGGGCCTTGCCGGCTTCAGCTGGGAAAGCGGCTCTCTCGGCAGCACTCTGGCCCTGATCGATTCGATTTATCCCCTGGCCTGCGATGCCGGCGGCGAAGTGCTGACGATCAGGCCGGCCGAACGCATTCCGCCCGACCCTCCGCTTCTGCCGGAACCGGCAGGCGCGACGGCAGAGGGAAGCTTCGGGCCGCTCGGTGGCACGCTGTTTCGCAGGACGCTATCCGATCATGATCGGCCCCGCGCGCTGCGCTATTATGATCCCGCGCGCGACTATCTGGCGGGGATGCAGCGCGCAGGCGGACATAGCGGACGAGGCCGGGAACAAGTGCTCGACTTCCCCGGCGCCCTCGCCGCCGGCGATGCGCGCAGCCTTGCGGATGCAGCGGTCGAACGCGCGGCCTGGGCCAGCGAGACCATCGCCTGGCGCATTGCCGAACTCGATCCCGCCCTCGCCCCCGGGCAGGTCGTGCGGGCACCCGGGCTGGCCGGGCTTTGGCGGATCGTTTCGTGGGAATGGCGCAGCGAAGGCGTGGAACTCGAATTGCTGCGGCTATCGCAGGGCGGCGCACGTCAGGCCCTGTCGGATCCGGGCCGGATCGACCCCCCTGTGGACCTTCCGGCGAGTCCGACCCAGCTCATGATATCGGAATTGCCATGGGACGGAACTGGCTCCCCCGACCAGCCGATCATCGCTGCCGGCGTTTCCTCCGCCAGCGGCGGATGGCCGGGTGCGGGGCTCGATGTCGAGCGGATGGGCACGCTTGTTCCCCTGCGCGGCAGCGGCCGCAGGCGAACCGTCATGGGCGAAATCACCGGCCCGCTCGCACCCTCCGCCGCAATGCTGCTGGAGCGCGAGGGCGGAGTGACGGTCGTGCTGGTTTCGCCCGATTTCGCGCTTTTCAGCGTGGATTTCACCGCCATTGCTGCGGGCTCGAACCGCGCGCTGATTGGTGGGGAAATCCTTCAATTTGCATCCGCGACAGCCCTGGGCGGCGGCCAGTGGCACTTGCAAGGCCTGTTGCGCGGACGCGCAGGCACGGAAGCCGCAGCCATGAACGGCCATCCCGCCGGTACGCCCTTCATGCTGCTGGATGACAGCTTGCGCAGACTCGATCCGGACATTGTCGGCGATGCGGCCGGAGCCGTCATCACCGCCCAAGGGCCAGGCGATCAAGCCCTGGTTGTATCCACCATTGCGAATCCAGGGCTGTCCCTGCGTCCACTCTGCCCCGTTCACCCTCGCAAGCGGACCACGGACGCAGGGGATGTCGTGCTGAGCTGGATACGCCGCGCACGAGGCGCATGGCGGTGGCGCGATCAGGTTGAAACCCCGCTGGTCGAGGAAGCCGAGCACTATCTGGTCGGCCTCGGTCCCGTCGAAATGCCTCATGTCCAGTGGGAAGTGGCCACATCGCGGATCGTTTTCGCTGCCGATGAATTCGCCAGCCTTGCCGCCGCTTACCCCGGCGCGACTGTCTGGGTGAGGCAGATCGGCACCCATGCCCTGTCCGAGCCGTTGCGCTTGACGCTCTTCCCTGATCCCACCCTCAGACAAGGATATCCGCAATGACAGATCCACTGACCTTCACATCATCCAGCCCCCGTTTTGGCTTGCCGCTGCTGTTTTCCGGCCAATCCCAGAAGGAGCATGCAGTCAACGAGGCCCACGCGCTTACCGACGCGCTGCTCCATTGCGCCATTGAAGGAGAAGCAGCAGCGCCACCGGATGCGCCGCTGGATGGCGAATGCTGGCTGGTTTCCAGCCCCGCCACGGGCGAATGGAACGGACAGGAGGGACGGATCGCATGCCGCCAGGCAGGTCTCTGGCTGTTCGCGACGCCGCGCGAGGGGATGCGGATATTCAATCGCTCGGCGAATCAGGACATGCGTTTCGCAGGGGCCTGGCTCGCCCCATCGGCGCCCGTTTCGCCAAGTGGCGGAAGCACCGTCGACACGGAAGCCCCGCGCTGCGATCGAGGCGCTGATCGCTGCCATGCGGGCCGCTCGCATTCTGGGTTAATTTGACGGTGAATGCCTCAAAGGCATAGGGAACCGTTCGCTTTCTGGCGTCTTGTATAGCAGTCACTCGATGGAGGAAAAATCATGTCGCGTTATGCCTTGCTGGCTCTTGCCCCCACTTTTATCGCACTCGCGGCCTGTTCGACGGTAACCCAGCCTGCGACGGAAACGCTGGCATCGACAGAACTGAAACTTGCCAACGAGCAGGCGGCCGGAACGGCTCGCGTGGTGAGCGATGGGCAGGCAGTGCGGTTGGTCGCCGACGTGACCGGTGTCTCTCCCGGCGTGCACGGCATTCACCTGCATGCGGTCGGACAATGCGAGGCTCCTGCGTTCACCTCCGCCGGTGGGCATCTCAATCCCGAAGGGAAGCAGCATGGCACGGAGAATCCGGCCGGCAGTCATCTGGGCGATCTTCCCAATATCACGGCGGATGCATCCGGGAAGGGGAGCATCAGCACCGTGCTTCACTCAACCAGGGAGCAGCTGCAGAATTTCCTGTTCGACAGTGACGGCACCGCCGTGGTCGTGCATGCGGGACCGGACGACTACAAGACCGATCCCGCCGGAAATAGCGGCGGCCGGATTGCCTGCGGCGTCCTGACACGCCCCTGATCCGAAGGGACCCGTTCGGACCCCGCTTGGAAATCCCCAGGGTCAGGATCTAAAGCCCGGGCAGGTCGACGGCATAGTGGGTGGGATCCTCGATCCCCGCATCGCGAAAGCCTGCCCGGCGCAATCTGCAGCTGTCGCAGGCGCCGCAGGCGGCGCCGTCTGGTTGTGGATCGTAGCATGACCAGCTCAGACCCGGATCGAGATCGAGCCGCCGGGCTTCGCGGGCGATATCCGCCTTGCTCATGAATTGCAGCGGCGCGTGAATCGTGAAGGCCGCGCCTTCCGCCCCGGCCTTGGTGGCGAGCCGCGCCGTTTTCGCGAAACTGGCGATGAATTCCGGCCGGCAATCCGGATAGCCGGAATAATCCAGCGCATTGACCCCGATGAAGATGTCCTGCGCACCGAGCGCTTCCGCCCATGCAAGGGTGAGCGACAGGAACACGAGGTTGCGCGCCGGGACATAGGTCACCGGAATATCGGGGCCGACGCCATCCTTCGGTACGTCGATGTCATCCGTCAGCGCCGATCCGCCAAACTTGCTCAGATCGAGCGAAAGGATCACATGCCGCTGCGCGCCGAGCCGTTCGGCAATCGCCTGTGCGGCATCGATTTCCCGCTTGTGGCGCTGGTTGTAATCGATGGTGAGCGCGTTGATGGAAAATCCCTGCTCGGCCGCGATCGCCGCCGATACCATCGAATCCAGCCCGCCGGACAGCAGAACCACTGCCGGCCGCGTTCCTGTCGCATGTTCGGTGCTCATGCCAGGGCGCTAGACCTTCGGCCTGCTCGTTTCAAGAACAGGCGCCAACCCGCCTGGCTTCTGCCGAGAACTGGAAGGGGCGGCCATCGACGATCCCCTGGCTCTCGATCTGGGCGAGGCTGCCGTTCTCGCGCCAGATCTGGGTTCGCCCATAGCCATGGCCCCGGCAGGTATAGTGAACCGTCACCCGGCTGGCGGTGTCTTCCACCACAAAGCGGCTGCAGGCTTGGGAAGGGTGGCGAAGCTGTATCAGCGGCCTGCCATCGCGCAGGCAGATACGCTGGCGGCCATTGTCCGGGCGGAATCGAATTTCCCAATCGCCCCGATCGAGCGTATCGAGCATCGCCAGTTGCGGCGCCTGGGCCTGCGCCGGCGCAAGAATGGTCATGAACAAGCCAGCAAGGAACAGGGCTGCGACGCGCAAGCCGGACCGCGCGGTTTGAAGCATTTTCGAAAACCCAATCAAAAGGCGCATTCGTTGCATCATAGCATATACTCACGCCAGCGACAAAGCGTTCCTTTTCAGCGGTGAGCCGCTAATCCTGTATTGCGAACTGCCGTGAGCAAAATGCGCAATCGACCAGGATTATTCCATTTTCGTCCCGCATTTCCTTGCGTTCCTCCGCCGGAAACCGGGACAGGACATTTTCGAAATGAATGATGGAGCACCGGCATCCCCGGTTTACCGGCAACCCGGGAGCGACCCGGATTTCGGGTTCCTCATGGAACACCCGCCACACCAGTTGCTCGAGCGGAAGGCGCGAATCCAGCAGTTCGTCTGCGCGAAGGCTTCCCGCCATGATCGCCACATGCTCCCACTCCGGATGGTCCATGCGCACATGCAAGCGCTCGCGCCCTTCCTCGCCATCCGGCAGGTGCTGCACCAGAAGGCCCGCGGCCATTCCTGAGGTGATCGCGATGCGGATCAGCGTCGGCACCTGCTCCGACCGCTCGAAATAGCTTTCGCAGACATGCGCGAGCGAATGCCCTTCGAGCGGCACGACCCCCTGATACCGTTCACCGCTGGCGGCGAGGTCGAAGGTCACCGCGAGATAGCCGTCGCCGAACAGCGCTTCCAGCGAAGGGTCCTGCCCGAGCTCGGCCAAGCGATCTTCGTCATGCTGCACATAGCCCCGCAATTCTCCGTTGCGGAAATCGCAGGCCAGCAGCTTCACCACTCCGTCCTGCGTCTGGGCCTGCATCGTCAACTGGCTGTGGTCCTCCTTGAGGAGACTGCCGATCAGCGCGGTGACGACCAATGCTTCGGTCAGCAGATCGCGAATGACGGGGGGATAGGCATGCGCGGATAATATCGTGTCCAGCGTCTCGTCGAGCCGAATCAGCCGGCCCCGGGCATTCCGGGCCGGAAGGGTGAAGTTGAGGATCCGGTCGCCGAAGGTTTCGTTCTGCATTTCAATCATCGCCCGCAATATGGGGCCGCAGCATGGCGAAATTAAGGAGCGACCGTCAGCAGCCCGGGGTCAGACCAGCCCGAAGCACCAGAGCAGGACCGATTTCTGGGCATGGATCCGATTCTCGGCCTCGTCGAAAACCACCGATTGCGGGCCCTCGAACACCTCCGCGGTCACTTCCTCGCCGATATGCGCGGGAAGGCAGTGCAGGAAGCGGGCATCGGGCCTGGCGGCGGCCATCAGCCCCGCATTGACCTGATACGGCAGCATGGCCCGGATCTTCTCTTCCGCATGGGCCTGGCCCATCGATACCCAGGTATCGGTGACGACGATATCCGCACCTGCCACCGCTTCCCGCGCATCCCGCGTGAGCGTGACGCGGCTGCCGTTTTCCCTTGCAAATCCGACGAAGCGCGCATCGGGCTCGTATCCGTCCGGGACTGCAACGCGTACATTGAACTTCATCAGCCCGGCGGCCTCCAGGATGGAGTGCAGCACATTGTTGCCGTCGCCCAGCCAGGCGACTTCCAAGCCCGGAAGCGCCTTGCCCTGCTCGATGACGGTGAGCAGATCCGCCACGATCTGGCAGGGATGCGACTGGTCGGACAGCCCGTTGATGACGGGAACCGTAGCGTGACGGGCCATTTCCTCGATCTTCGCATGATCGTCGGTCCGGATCATGATCGCGTCGACCATGCGGGACAGCACGCGCGCGGTGTCGGCAATGGTTTCGCCCCGTCCCAGCTGGGTCGAACCGGATTCCATGATCAATGCACTGCCGCCAAGCTGGCGCATCGCCATGTCGAAGGAAACGCGGGTCCGTGTCGAACTCTTCTCGAAGATCATGGCAAGAACCCGCCCCTGCAGCGGAGCATCGGCATCGGCCCTGCCTTTCGGCCAGGACGACCTTGCCCCCTTGCGGTCCATCGCATCGTTGAGGATCGCGGCGATCGCATCGCCGCCCGCATCGACCAGATCGGTAAAATGCCGAAACATTACGCGGCTTCCTCCGCCTTGTAGTTGGCGGCTCCAGCGGAAAGCCGGTCAAAGAACTCGTCGATCTCCGCATCGCCGACGATCAGCGGCGGCAGGACGCGCAGGGTGTTGTCGCCCGCAGCGACGGTCAGCAAGCCATGATTGTCCCGCAGATGCACCACGAACGGGCGGCTCTCGCTGCGCATCTTCAGGCCGAGCATCAGCCCACGCCCGCGCACCAGTTCGAACAGTTCCGGATAATTGCCGATGAATTGCTCGAGCCCCGCCCGAATCCGCTCGCCCTTCTCGCGGACCGCAAGCAGGAATTCATCATTCGCAACCACGTCGAGCACGGCATTGCCCGCCGCCATCGCCAGCGGATTGCCGCCATAGGTCGAGCCATGCGTGCCGGCCGTCATTCCGCGAGCGGCCTTTTCCGTCGCCAGGCAGGCCCCCAGCGGGAAGCCGCCGCCGATACCCTTCGCCGTCGCCAGGATATCCGGTTCCAGCCCGAACTGCTCATAGGCATAGAAGGTGCCGGTCCGGGCCACGCCCGTCTGCACCTCGTCGAAAACAAGCATCAGGTCGTGCTCGTCCGCAAGGTCACGCAATCCCTGCAGAAAGGCTTGAGAGGCAACGCGGATGCCGCCTTCACCCTGGATCGGCTCGACCAGGAATCCCGCCGTATGTGGACCCATCGCAGCCTTCGCGCCTTCCAGATCGTCGAATTCGACATATTTGAAACCGGGCAGGAGCGGCAGGAAGCCGTGATGCATCTTTTCCTGGTTAGAGGCGCTGATCGTCGCCAGCGTCCGTCCATGAAAGGCATTGTTGAAGGTGATCAGCTCGTACCGCTCCGGATCGCCACCGTTCTGATGATAGGCGCGGGCGGTCTTGATCGACGCTTCCACCGCTTCCGCCCCCGAATTGGTGAAGAACACGGTATCCGCGAAGGTCAGATCGACCAGCCTTTGCGCCAGCGCTTCCCCTTGCGGGCTGCCATAGAGATTGGAGACATGCATCAGCGTGGCCGCCTGCTGCTGGATCGCACCAATCAGCCCCGGATGCGAATGACCCAGGATATTCACCGCGATCCCGCTCGCAAAATCCAGGAAGCGGCGGCCGTCCTCGCTGATCAGGTGGCAATTCTCGCCGCGCACCGGCCGTACATCGCAACGCGGATATACTGGCATCAACGGAGTGATGGACATGTCTGGGCTCCGAAAAACATAATGCCCGGTCTTTATCGGACAGTATCAGGAAAGAGAAATGGCGGCCCCGGCAAGGACCGCCATCTTTCGCCTATCTATGACGGTGCGGCTTGCCGGTCAAATCCGACCTCGCACCGTAAGGAAGCTATCCGCTGATCGGCACGAGATTGACTGCGGAATATTTGCCGCGTCGGTCCACCTCGAGATCAAATTCGAGCCGATCGCCCTCATTGATCCCCTGAAGGCCGGACCGTTCGACCGCGCTGATATGCACGAACGCATCCGGCTGGCCGTCATCCCTGGTGATGAAACCAAATCCCTTGGTGCCGTTGAAGAATTTGACGGTCCCGGTGGCCTTCTCGCCGGTCAGCTCCCGCTGCGGGGCAGCCGGGCGAGCCGCTGCCGCCTCCACAGGGATGACATCACCGACGACCTGAAGGTCCGCCGCGGACACCTTGCCGCCGCGATCCACCAGATTGAACTCGAGCTCCTGGCCTTCCGCAAGCCCTTCCAGACCGGCGCGCTCGACAGAGCTGATATGGACGAACACATCGCTGCCACCATCGTCACGCTGGATGAAGCCGAAGCCCTTCTGGGCATTGAAGAACTTTACCACGCCCTTGCCGGTTCCCACGACTTGCGCAGGCATGCCGCGGAAGCCACCGCTGCCTCCACCACCGCCGCCGCTGCGAGGAGCACCCGCACCGCCGCCAAAGCCACCACCGAACCGATCATTGTTGTCAAACCGGCCCGGTCCGCCGAAGCGGTCATTCCCACCAAACTGATCGCCGCCAATAAAGGGATCGAAGCCTTCTTCACCGAACCCATCGCGCTTGTCGCGCCCCCGACCGCGACGCCCTCTGTCAAAACCCATAAAGCCGAACGTACCTTCGTTTCGCCCACTCATCACACCCAGCGACGCGGACGAATCGTGCCAGGCCCCAGAGGCATGCAACCATATTGACCGCAAAGCCCTCTGTTCATCCAGATGTCAGCATAGCGTAGAATCAACTTGCACGCGAATACTTTCACTCATCTTCCGATGGCAGGGTCCCCCAAGCATTCCGGCGATGTCCCGGCTTGCCAGGTCTGTCCGATTTGGGCACAGAACGGGCCATGGACATATTGGCTCTGCTAACAGATCCTGCCGCATGGGCAGCCTTGTTGACCCTGATCGTGCTCGAGGTCGTTCTCGGCATCGACAATCTCATTTTCATCGCGATTCTTTCGAGCAAGCTGCCGCAAGAGCAGCAGCAATTCGCGCGCAGGCTGGGCCTGAGCCTGGCACTTATCATGCGGATCGGCTTGCTGCTTCTGATTGGCTGGATCGTCACGCTCCAGACCCCCTTGTTCGATCTCGGGCTTTCCGGGACGCCGAACGAGCATGGCGCAGCCTCTTTCGAGACCGCCTTTTCCGGACGCGACCTGATCTTGCTCGCCGGGGGGTTCTTCCTGCTGTGGAAGGCGACCAAGGAAATTCACCACAATATCGATCCGGAACCCCCAAGCGGGGAATTGCTGGACCCCAAGAACAGCGCGGTGCAGATCGGCTTCTCCGCCGCCATTGCACAGATCATTGCGCTCGACCTGGTGTTCTCGATCGATTCGATACTGACCGCCGTGGGCATGACGGATGAGGTGCCGATCATGGTCACCGCAGTCGTAATCACAGTCGGGATAATGCTGATGGCCGCCGACCCGCTGGCCCGGTTTATCGAAAAGAATCCCACCCTGGTCATGCTCGCCCTGGCCTTCCTGGTCATGATCGGGCTTGTCCTCATTGCGGACGGCTTCGGCTTCCATGTTCCCAAGGGCTATATCTACACGGCCATGGCATTTTCGGTGGCGGTCGAGATGCTCAACATGGTCGGACGGAACCGACGCGCCCGAAAGCTTGCGGAGCAACAAGTGGATGCTGAAGCATGAATGATTTTCGCCGCCTGGAAGATGGCATGTTCGCGAGCCCGCAGATTGGAGTGGCGGATGTGGCGGACGCGCGTGAGCTTGGCATAAGCCTGATCATCAACAATCGCCCTGAAGGGGAATCCGGGGACCAGACCGCCGGCGCGGACATCGAAGCGGCCGCCCGTGCGGCGGGAATGGAATATTGCGCCATTCCCATCACCCACGCCGGGTTCAGCGAGCCGCAGGTGGACGCGATGATTGCCGCGCTGGAAGCGGCGCAAGGGTCCGTTCTGGCCTATTGCCGTTCGGGGACGCGTTCCACCCTGTTGTGGGCCTTGGCGCAGGCCGGGCTGGGTCGATCTCCCGACGAGCTGGCCCGACTTGCGGCAAACGCCGGCTATGATTTGGGTCCGATACGGCCCATGCTCGATATGCTGGCAAGCCGAGGATAATTCCCCCACAAGATCAAGCTCCCGCGCCGAATTCTGGTGCGAGCCCTCCTATACCGTAATTCGGTAATTGTCGGCATGTGCAGCTGGCAAGGAGATGCCAGGCGGGAATCCAAGGCGGTTGTTTATGGTCCGGATGATTGGCGCCATAGCATAGGGCGCGGCATCCTTCGCCCGATCTGAACCTTGTCCCGGGCCTCGCATCTCCCGATTATCATGCGGCGGATGATGAATCGGCGGACCAGTAGCCGAGGCTCAACCATGGGCCTGCAAGGCAGGGCTCTTGGCTGCATCATGGCGAAGTTTGCTCACTTCTCCCCGGCACGGCGCGGCTGAGATGGGTGAAAATCGGAGAACCCAAGACATGCTTCCCCGATTATGGGAAATCGCCATGCTTCCGTATCGCTTGCGCAGGCGAGGGAGAGCGGCACCCCTCGTCGGTACGGTGCAACCGATCCGATAAGACCTGATATCGGGCAAATTGAATGATCCGGTCGCCCTCCGGCAATAGCGCATGGTCCCCAAAATGGGGGCCGGGATACAAATGCCCGAGGCAGAAGAACGATTCCTACGCCCGCACACCAGTTATGTGGTCCCGGAATGAGGTGGTGCAGATCTATTTTAAAGATTGCCGGGTTTTTAGTCCAGGCCTTGCAGACGACCTGATAAGGGCGTTCGCCATCGCAAGACTTTGAGGGGGTTGGCGAAGTTGTATGCGGTGACAAAGGCCGGGACGTGGTCTTGAGGCTTTCGAGGTCGTCGTAGTGGCAGGTCTTGACTGTGGCATCCTCGATAGTGCGGTCATCCGCTCGGCCTGGCCGTTGGTCCATGAATGGTAGGGCTTGGCCAGCCGATGCTAGATATTGTTTGCGATGCAGACACGGTCGAAGATGTGCGGACCGGGGAAGCGTCAGCTGGAGCCTTCCCGGTTCCTGGGAAAGTCGGCGAAGGCCATGCCCCCTTCGACTTCGCTCAGGACAGGATTATCGGTGAGCACGGCGTGGATCTGGTAGGGGAAGACCTCCACCACGGCCTCAAGGAAGGCGGCGCCTTCCATCTTCTCTGTACATTCGTGGAGCTCGACGTAGGCGAACTTCGAGACGCGATCGATGGCGAGGAACATCACCAGCCTGCCATCGGCGTGACGCAGTTCGCAGCTGTCGATGTGGACATGGCTGGTCTCACAGGTCTTGAAGCGTTTGCGCTTCCGGCCGTTTCCTCGACCGGCAACCGAGAGATGCCGTGGCGCTGGAGGCAGCGGTACAAGGCGCTGCGACTGAGATGAGGCATGCTGTCCTTCAAGCAGCCGAGGACATCGTTCAGCGGCAGCAGCGTCTTCTGCCCGAACGCCACGACAATAACTTTCTCGGCCGGCCTCGGCACTGTGCTCTTCGCCGCCTTGTCCCATCGGCACATCGGCTGTCGTAATCCGTTTGCGCCACTGCATCACCGGCCGAACGGCGCGCCTTGCTGTGCATGCCGTCGATCGACGCCGTCACCCACGGATGCGCCCGGCCGCGAGCCGGTCAGCGCGTAGAAGATGTCTTCCCGCACGCCTGCCTTGCCGGCTCCAACGGTTGAGGCGATTGTAAACCGTCGTGTACGGGCCGTGCTTGGCCGGACAATCCCACCATCGCGCGCCCCTCTGAGAATATGCATGATATTTGGGATCACCTGGCGATCATCAACCCGATACGCTCCGCGCCGGCGAGTGGGGAGGAGGGGTTCAATCGCCGCCCAACCCGCACCATCCAGCCAGGAAAGCCGCGTGCTCATCCAGGGGCCCTCCCCAGCTCTCCTTGAATCAGCAACTCACCACTTCCGCCATTCCCAATTGAGTACCATCCTGGAAGCCTTCGAAGCGGATCAAGGATTTGCCCGGTCAATCGATCGTCCAATCGGCGCGGGAGATTCGGTAGCCCGTCTTCGCAAATTCTAGCCTTTTGAAAGCGATTGTGCGCTCATCACTGTCTTGACAGGCGAATGCGGCGGTCACTGCCCATCAGTGACATCCTGTCCTGGTCGAATTGCGACAGCAGGATGTTCCGCCTGCGCTCCATATCTCATGCCGGTGTGACAGCGAGGCCCTCAACCATAGCCTGAAAAGGCGGATCGGTGCAGCAACCGGTGAATCTACTCCGAGCGAGCAAGCCGGCCATTCAGGCGGCTGTCGCGGATGCGCTCGTTTTCACTCATTGCACCATCGAAAAAGGGGCCGGATCGCTCCGGCCCCTTTCCGAGTTTCTGCCTGATGGCGAGATCTTACATGCCCGAACCCGGACCGTAGGTGATCTCGACCCGGCGGTTCTGCAGTTCGCGCACGCCGTCGGCGGTCGGAACCCGCGGGTTGGCCTCACCGAAAGCCTCGCTGGTGATCCGGTCACCCGGAATGCCGCGAGCGGTCAGGTAATCGCGAACCGACGAGTTGCGCCGCGTCGAGAGACCGAGGTTGTACTGCGTGGAACCCGAGCGGTCGGTATAGCCGGCCAGCATGATCGGAACCACATCGCAATTGCCATAGGCGGTCACCGCGCTGTCGAGGATGGTCGCGGCTTCCGGCGTGATGTCGGAACGATCCCAGTCGAAGAACACGATGTACGGACCCTTGTTGCACGCAACCTCGGGAGCCGGCGGCGGCGGCGGGGGAGGCGGCGGCGGCGGGGGCGGCGGCGGAGCGGCTACCGGAGCAGCAGAACCACCGAAGCCGATCACGACACCGGCCTTCAGGCCGAGCACGTCACCATCACCACCCGTCGAGTAGCTACCGCGGACAAAGGCGCCGGAGTTGGTGCCGATATCAGCGAAGAGACCCAGCGTACCGGTGAAGAAGCCATCCGGATCAACACCCTGGAGGCGGAAGACCTCGTCCGGGTTGCCGAGATAAGCCACGTCACGATCGGTCTGATAGTCACCGAAGCTGTAGGACAGCGTGGCTTCCGGACGGAGCCTCGTGCCACCAGCATCGAAGCCAGTGCCGAACTTCACACCGAGCGTCGGAGTGAAGAGCGTCTTGCTGAACTTATCGACGATCAGGCTGACGGAACCGGCGCCCTCTTCAGTGAACCCGTCGAACTTCACATGACGGAATTCCACCTGGCCATACGGAGCGATGAAGGAGTTTTCGCCCATCGGGATTGCGTATTCGACGCGGAGGTCGCCACGCAGTTCCTTGCTGTCGAATTCCGCCGTCGTGCTGCGAGCCAGCGTCGGCAACGCACGTTCCGCATCCCACTTGGTCCAGCCATGGACCAGGTCGGCAGCGACCGTGAGCGGACCGAAGGCCTGGCGGGCATAGAGACCCACCATCCAGGTATTGCCGTCGGCGCTGACCGGCTGCTTGTCGGAGCTGGCATCGATATGACCGTAGCCGAAGCCAAGGCCGATCTCACCATTTCCGGTAGCGACACCGAAGCCGACCGAACCACCGTAGTTGTCCGCATCGAGGTCGACCGCACCGCTCTTGCCATCGGCATAGTCGCCATCGAGACGGTAGAAGTCACCCGAGGGCTGCAGCCAGAAGTTGAAGCCGGTGGCGCCTTCCGGAATGCGGCGGTTGCTCACCACATCCACGAACGGATCGGTCGTACGGATCGCGGAGAGCGAGCCGTAGAAGTTGCCCGAAGCCAGTTCGTTCAGAGCCTGCGAGACCTGGGCCCGTGTCAGCACCGAGTCGAACCCGGCGATGATGGTCGCCATATCCTGGATCAGACCGAACTGCTCGACGCTGCTGTACGGACCGTCGTTGCTCAGGAGATTGACCACATAGGGCACCGAGTTGGTCAGCGCGGCACCGGCAGCGATCGCGTTCTCATTGAGACCCACGGTCTCAAAGCCAGCACGATCCGCACCGATGAACACGATCGTACGATCGCCTTCTTCACGCTGCCCCAGGCCGAAGGACACGAAGTTGTTGTTCGCGCCTTCAACATCCGCACCGAGGGTCACGTCACCCGAGACGCTGAAGATGTCCTGGGTTGCACCATCCAGATAGATGCCGCCGCCCGGGCCAACCAGCTCCACCGTACCGTCGAGCGACAGATCGCCGTCGAGGGTCACGAAGCTCGTCTGGAAGGCATAGGCGTCTTCACCGAAGAGATTGCCAAGCGCATTCTCAGGGGTGGTGAAGTAGCCAAGGGACACCTGCCCACCGCCAACACCGAGCGGCTCGTTGGTGGTGTAGCCCGTGCCGACGGTCGGGTTGTAGTACCGCATCAGAGACGGGATCTGACCAACCACCAGAGTTCCGGTTTCGGACTGGGTGAAATCACCCAGCTGGTAGATGTTCAGGCCAGCGATCGCATCGAGACCCTGGTTGACCACATTGCTCGCGAAGAGATCATCGGGAGCGGTTACGCGGCGACCCAGAACCAAGGTAGCGTCGTTCTCGAGGTTACCACGGATACCGAAGACCGAATCTTCCCCGCCGCTAACCGCCAACTGAATCTCACCTTCGCGGATCCCAAAGGTTCCGACGTCGACGGTGTAATCAGCGAACTCGTTGGTAAGCGACGCAGGCTGATACGCAGAGCCGTAGATGTAGAAGGTTCCGGCACCGGTCTTGGTGAGGTTGTCCACACCGATAACGCGAGCCGAGTTCTCATAGGCATAGAGACTCTCGTAGTAGGCAACCTGCGGATCAGCGGAAGCGAAATCTTCCCAGAGCGGATTGTCGACGTCTTCACCGAAGAAGTCGTAACCGTAAGTTTCGCCACCAGTCAGCCCCAGGTAACCACCACCAATCAGGTTGACGTCGGTCTGGGTGAAGCGTTCACCGGTCTCTTCATCGAACTCGCCGGAGATCGTGCCAGTGGTGATCGAACCGTTGTTCAGGTTGATCGTGGCATCGATCGTGCTGGTCTGCACGGTAGGATCGATTTCACCGAAGGCGCCCGCAACTGAGATCCCACCGCCCAGCAGAGAGTTCTGATTGAGCGTATAAGTCTGCAGGAACGGCTCGTGCTCGGTGGTAACAGTTTCCTCGCCAAGCTGGATGAACGTATCGATCGTGGTGGTTTCGTAGTTATCCAGATAGGCGCCGAGGTAAGCACCGCCCCGAACCGCACCATTGTTCACGATGGTGCCGTTTTCGGCCTGAGCCTCGACATAGCCGGTGACGAGACCGTTGTTGGTCAACACCGCAGTGCCGCCCACCGGAGTATAGTTGACCACGGTGGTGACAACTTCGGTGGTATCGCCATCATTCACGACGGTGGTCGTGCCGGCTTCATTAACGGCCAGCGAGCTGACCAGCGCGCTACCATAGATCGCACCATTGTTGGTGAGGGTGGCAGTCGTGTCAGTGATGCTTTCGACCTCAACGAAAACACCGTTGCCGCTGTGATCCAAGCCGCCATCGTAGCCGATGACGCCATCGTTGATCAGAGTGGCCGGACCCCCGGTAGCCGTATAGCTCCAGTTGTATGTGGAGGATCCGGCAACCGGATCGCCCGTATAGTCGTCGCTGAAGTTCCAGTACAGACTGCCGACGTAGACCTCGCCTTCTCCTTCACCATAGCCGTATTGTTGCACAACCTTGCTGCCGGCAGCAATGGTCGCGCTGGCACTGGTGACACCGGAGACATAGATGTCGCCGAAGTTGACCGGTGTCGCATCATCCGCGGCATCGATCACCAGATTGGCGCTGCCGCCAGTCCAGGTGCTATCCTCGCCATAGGTTTCGTTCAGAAGCGTTCCGGAATAGCCCACGGAAGTGGTCCCGATGGATACGGAAGCATCGTCATAATTGTATTCGTAGAAGCTGCTCAGATCTTCTCCGGACGATTCCACAGAGATGTCGCCACGAACTTGACCAGTCACTGTAGCAGCAGCCGTTCCGCCATTGCTTACGAGATGCAGACCATCTTCGCCGCCGCCGCCCCATTGTACCGAGCCATAGTCCTGCGCACCATCGAGACCATTGCCGATAACCCCGTTGACGACCGCCGTCACATTCCCGCTTACGTCGGAAGACGAGCTTTCACCGCTGCGCGTAAGGGTTGTATTGCCTGCTCCGTCATCGGTGAAAGTGCCGGTCTCGGAACTCTCAGATTCAAAACCGCTGGTGGAGTAGAGGAATACCCCGCCACCGACTTCACCCTCACCGGTCAAAGAGAAGGTGGTGCCGCCGGCGCCGGAATAGGCGTTGATGTCGCCACCGACATCGCCATTGCCGATCTGGATATCGGCAGAGCTTTCCGAACCGTTGGAGGTGTCGGCGCTTTCCCAAGCCACTTCATGCGACACAAGAGCGCCATCGGTATCGTAGGTTGAGGTGTCGGTCACATCCAACATGTACGCCGAAGCCGCAGTACCGGTGCCCGCGTAGACGTAGACATCGTCCGCAATCACACCGCCATTGCCGACCAGCAACTGCGCGTCGCCAGTCGCCGTCAGGCTGACCCCTTCCGGAGCATCCTCACCCAAGTGGGTGCCAATGGAACCGCCATTGACCGCAAGGGTGCTGTCGGCGAGCGTTGTGGAGTATTCCGAGCTGTAGGACTGGGTATAATCAACCGAGAGGATGCTGTCGTCCGCCTCCCACGTGGTGGTCCGCGAAGAGGTGAAATCTTCACCCCAGCTGAAGCCTCCGGCGTTACCCGTGAAGCTCCCGAGGACCAGGCCAGTCACTTCCGCAGAGGAGTTACCTTCCGCATCTTGCAGGATATCCCCGTAATCGGAGTTCTGCGGAGCGAACTGCACCGAACCAACGCTACCGGAATAAATGCCGGTGATATCGCCACCCGTGGTGGTGAAACTGTTGCTGAAGGCATTTGTCTGAACCAGCAGCTGGGTATCGGTATCACCGGTGTCGAGTGTGAAATCTTCGCCGGACGATGAGGTCGAAGTGTAATCTTCGCCATTGGTGTAAGACTTGATGAAGCCCGTCACCGCCCCAGGATTGTTGACCGCGATGTTCCCGGTCGCCTCCAATGTGACATCGCCAACGATGAGGGCGCTGCCCGTATCGTTATCAAAATCGACGTCAGCAGCAATCGATGAGCTGGAAAACGTGCTCTGCCCGTCGCTCGTCCATTCGGTAGTATCCAGACCAACGAAGGTGGCGTTGTAAGCAAACTCCGAAGCATAGGAGCCATCTTCGCCGCCCGCCGAAGCAGTGATGTTACCATTTATGCGACCGGTATTGAGAACGGTCGCGCCGGCATCGCCATGCAACACGATCGAAACATGGCTGTCGTCGGTTTCACCGATCAGGCCGCTGTTGTCGAAGGACACCGCGCCACCAACGGAGGTAAAGTCCTCCCCGACAGCGCCACTATAGTCCTCACCAGTAGCACTGTAGGACGAAGCCACCGAATAGTTGAACGAATAATCAGTGCCAGAAGCATCGCCGGAGATGTCACCTGCGATATAGCCCTGATTGTCGACAATCACATCACCGTTGGCATCGAGTTCGATGTCCCCGAAGATCTGACCATCGGCCTCGTTCAGGATCGAAGCATCGGCGGCAATATTCGTCACCGTTACCGAACTATCTTCACCCCAAGAACCCCCAACAACCGTCGGGCCTGTGGTATCCGTAACAACGGTCTCGGTCCATGAACCATCTTCACCAACCGTGCCACCGCCAGCGCGAATGGCGATGTCCGCATCGCCATTGTCCAGATCACCATAGATGTCGCCGGAGTTGATGACACTTGCACCAGACGCACCATAAAGCTCGACCAGCACCTCGTTGTCCCCATCACCGATCGCGCCGGTGTTTTCGAGGACCGCTTCACCGCCATGGACGGTGTTGGTGGAGGTGTAATCCTCACCCCAAGTCTCGGTCTGGGTCGCACCCACGGTAGCGATGCTGTAGTCTTCACCCCGGTTATAGGAATAATCCTCGCCGGAGGCATCGAGATTGATACCGCCAACGATCGAACCATCATTGGTCAGCGTAACATCGTTCGATGCATCGATTTCGATATCGCCGAAGATCTGGCCATCAGCGGTGTTGTTCAGCGTAGCATCAGCCGCAATGGCGGTTTGGTCTTCACCATATTCATAATGCCAGGAGTACGAGTCAGGCGAAACGAGCGTGCCTGAATCGTCCACGGTAGTTTGCGTATAGGACCAATTGGATCCGTTGATGTAACCTTCGCCATCAGCCTCGATGTTGCCATAGATCGTGCCGGAGTTCTCAATCACTGCACCGCCATGACCATCAACTTCGATGGTGACGGAATTATCTTCCTCACCGATCGTGCCGGTGTTGATCAGCGTCGCAATGCCACCGACATCGGTGGTAGTGTCGGCGAAGTCCTCACCCCAGGTGCTGGTGGTTACAGTCCCGGAAACGGTCTGGCTGGCATCCTCACCATAGGTCCATTCATAATCGCTAGCCTCGGCTGAAACATTGACATTGCCAGCGATCAGGCCGTCATTCTCCAAGGAGGCATTGCCATCGGCTTCGGCCGCTGCATCACCCCAAACCGTACCAGTTTCCGAAACGGTGACCGACGCATCGCCCCCGACAGCAGTGCGAGAACCGGCCTCATCATAAGTGTACTCAGCAGGGGACTGATCGTCTTCCGTCGATTCGAAGGCGTAATCCTCGCCATGCGAAATCGCGGCTACATCGTGAGCTTCGTTGTCGTCGCCCACCGAGCCATCGATCGTCACCGTCGCGCCAGCAAGGCCGCTCGCGGTAACATCACCAACCGTCGCCTCTTCCTCGACAGTCACGGTCGCCGTACCGCCGGTGGCCGTGCCGGATTCGGAATAGGTCGTTACAAAACCAACCGTGATCGGGCCGGTGCTGGTCGAGGTGCCGCCGTTGGTCAGAGCCTCGACTTCCGCCCAGGCGCCATCAACGCCCGAGTCACCCGATGTCGTGACGGTAGCATCGCCGGTGTTGGACTCAGCAACGATGCCCCCATTGACCGAACCGGTGTTGGCGATGGTCACCGCACCTTCGGTATTTCCATTGCCGAGCGTGAGCTGGCCAGTGATCAGGCCGCTGTTGGTAGCGGTGATTGCGCCCGTGATGTTCGAAACCGTGAAGTTACCGAAAATCTGACCGCTGTTAGCGAAGCTGAAGGTGTTACCAACGGTGTCGTCGACAGCAACGTAGCTGACATCCACGCCAGTCACCGCAGTGCCGATATCGCCAGAGTTGGTGAAAGCGTATGCGAGATTCAGGTCGCTATCGGGGTTAAGGTCGAGAGTGGTCGAACCACCGGTCAATATCGACGCGGCCTGATTGATGAACGTTGCAGCCGAGTCGGGACCGCCAGAAATCGAGGACAGCTCGGTCTCGGCGTTAGTGACAGTGTCGCCCGGAGCGGCGCAAGTCACTGTGCTCCCAACGGTGGAGCAAGCAGCCTGCGCCGATTGCGCAAAGCTGACCGCCACCGCCGCACTTGCAACGCCAAGTGTCAGGGTTGTTTTCAATCGCATGTAGGTAACCCCCATAAATGCCGGCGCGGCCGGCAGGTGTTCTGAATACTGGCACCGACGACGCACTTCGCCCGTCGTCAAGCGCTCGTTCCCTACTTGCCATAGCGTGAGGGTTGCGTGATAAAAGCGTCGCGCTGGCGTGAAAAAAGCCCGCAAAGATTGCACTTGGTTAAATTCTCCCCTGTTACGCGTGGGGCGTGCAGGGGCCTAGATTCTAGGGAAATTTTCATGCTGCAAAGCAACAGGGAGGCGGCAGGGGTGGTTAAAACAGGGTCGATTTCGGAGGATGTTCCGAAGCTCTATCTTTTGGGTCATCCTCGGCTCATCGACGAGCGCGGGCAGCGTGTCGAAATGACATCCAAGAAGGCGATCGCGGTGCTGGGATTGCTGGCGTTGGCCAATGACGGCATCCGATCCCGCGCCTGGCTGCAGCAGAAATTGTGGGGTTCGCGAGACATGAAGCAGGCCCAGAACAGTCTGCGCCGCGAATTATCCAACATGCGGAAAACCTTGCCTTGTGTGCCACTTATCGCCGATCACCGCTCGGTCCGGCTCGATCTGGAAGCGATCTGGATCGACGTGCGCGACGATCCCAAGGCAGCCAGTTCGGGCGACGAGGATTTCCTCGAAGGGCTGGATATCGCGGGTGAAGAGGATTTCGAGGAATGGCTGCGCGATGCCCGCAGCCAGATCGCGGCAAACGATGCGGGCGACGGGATGGCCGATGACGAGGAGGCAGAGGATTTGCCGCCCGCGGCCCCGGCGCCCGGCCTTCCTCCGCCCGCGGTCGTGTCCCCTGCCGCGCCCAGGGAGGCGCCGCCGGCAGACGCCTGGGATCCGCCGGCGATCATGGTCATGCCGCAATTCGAGCCCGGCATGCGGCGCGAGGATGCCGGGATTGTGCAACTGTTCACCCAAGAGATGAATGCGAGCCTTGCGCGGCTGGGCTGGCTGCGCGTGATCGCCCCGCCCGCGCCCACCGCCATGGGGACGCCGGAAGGAAGCATCGCGGGCGCACGCTATTGTCTTTCACTTTCATTATTGCCTGCCAGCGCTCCGATTCTCTCGATGAGCTGTATCGAACTGCCGCATCGCACCATCATATGGAGCGAGACCAGCGCCGTGGCGGTCCCGCTCCAGCACAAGGATCTCAATCTGCGGGTGGGGCGCACGGTCAATGCGCTGGAGAATGCGATCGCGGGTTCCGGGCGAACAGGGGAGGCGGGCGCCGGCCCGTTGGGCTTCAACCACTCCCTGCAGTGCCTGCGCGCCCTGTTGCGCCGTATCTTCTGCGCAGCGGATATTGGGCTCGCCGACAAGCTGCTGACCGCCGTGAGAGCCAGCGAGGACCGCCCCGAGCTCGACATATTCGAGGCAATCCATGCCCTGCGCTGCTATTGGTGGGAACGCCGCAGCGGCGCGATGAACGAAGCGCGGCGGCTGGGGGAGATCGCGCTGGCGCGCAATCATGGCGACCCGCGCCCCTTGCTGGTCCTCGGCATCCTGCAGAAATGGTCGGGCAATTTCGCCACCGCGCTGCATCTGTTCGAACGGGCGCTCGCCAGCAATCCGGCCTGCGCCACGGCCTACGCCAACCTCGGTTCGGTGCACCTGCTCTGCGGCGACCCGGAGCGGGCGATGCCGCTGCTCAAGACCGCCGAGGCGCTTTCGCCGTTCGATCCGGAATTGTTCTGGATCTACGGGCAGATGGCGACCGCGGCCTATATAGCGGGCGAATATGACGAGGCCTTGCGCCATGCGGCCAACTCGCTGTCGCTGCAATCGCGCTATACGCTGCCGGCCCTGATCTCGGTGAATTGCCATCTTGCCAGGGGGAATCGGGAGATGGCGGCCCATGCGCGGGAGTATCCTGGGCTGGCGAATTCGCGAACGATAGAGCATGCGCTCGCGCTGATGCCTTTCGAGCAGCCTCGCCACAGCGAAAGGCTGCGGGCCGGGATCGGGGAACTGAGCGCGCCGGGCATCGCCTGACGTCTTCCCCACGCCCCTTCCGCATCGTCGGAAAGTCAAAAAAAGGCCGGAGCGGCTGGCTCCGGCCTGATAGTTTACGTTCGCAGGAGGAACGAGGTGAGGCGGGATCGAGGGAGGAGAGAGGAGGAACTCGACCCCGCCAAACTTGAGAAGGCTTGTCAGTTGTAGGCGCGCTCCCCATGCTCGCCGAGGTCGAGGCCTTCGACTTCGACGTCGGTGGAGACCCGCAGCCCGGTGACCAGCTTGGCGATGAACATCGCGATCGCGGTACCGACGGCAGCCCAGACGATCGCCACGAGGACGGCCTTGATCTGGGTCACGACCTGGGCGCCCATCACGAAGTCGTCGCCGCCGGGCCCCCCGAGGGCGGGCGAGTAGACGATGCCGGTGCCGATGGCGCCGATGATGCCGCCAATCGCGTGGATGCCGAACGCATCGAGCGATTCGTCATAGCCGAGAGCCGGCTTGATCTTGGCGACCGCGAAGTAGGCAATGACCGAAGCAATCGCGCCGAGCACGATCGCGCCGAACGGGCCGGAGTTGCCCGCAGCCGGCGTGATGGCGACGAGACCGGCGATCACGCCCGAGCAGAAGCCCAGAGCCGAGGGCTTGTGGCCCATGAAGCGCTCGGTCAGCATCCAGAACAGGGCAGCCGAGGCGGTGGCGACGAAGGTGTTCACCACTGCCAGGCTGGCAATGCCGTCGGCCTCGAGCTCTGAACCCGCGTTGAAGCCGAACCAGCCCACCCACAGCAGGCCGGTGCCGACCATGGTGAGCGTGAGCGAGTGCGGCGGCATCGGTTCGGTGGGATAGCCCTTGCGCTTGCCGAGGATGAGCGCGGCGACCAGAGCGGAAACACCGGCGTTGATGTGCACCACGGTGCCGCCGGCGAAGTCCAGGGCGCCCCATTCGAAGATCAGCCCGCCGCCGGCCCACACCATGTGCGCGAGCGGATAGTAGACGATCGTCAGCCAGACGGCGGCGAACACCAGCGCGGCCGAGAACTTCATGCGTTCGGCCGTGCCGCCCAGGACCAGGGCCGCGGTGATCGCGGAGAAGGTCATCTGGAAGGCGATGAAGATGTATTCGCTGATCACTTCGTCGGAGAAGGTCGCGGCGGTGGTGTCCGGCGTGACCCTGGAGAGGAATGCGTTGCCCCAGGCGAAGAACGCATTGCCTTCGGGGCCGAAGGCGGTGGAATAGCCCCACATCACCCAGATGATCATGGCCAGGGCGGCGACGGAGCCGATCTGGGTCATGGTGGACAGCATGTTCTTGGAGCGAGTCAGGCCGCCATAGAACAAGGCGAGGCCCGGGAGGATCATCATCATGACGATGACGGTCGCGGTGAACATGAAGGCGTTGTTGCCGGGATTGGGAACGGCGGCTGCCGCCTCCGCCGCGGGCGCGGCGACCGGCGCGGCAGCTTCGGCGACGGCCTCCGCCGCTTCCTGTGCCCAGGCGGCGCTAGCGGCGAACATCGAGGCGCCCAGGGCGCCGACGCCGCAGAGTGTCTTACGGATCATAATGTTACCCCTCGTGTCGAACGCGACGCTCAAAGCGCGGTGTCCCCGGTTTCGCCGGTGCGGATGCGAGTGACGGATGCCAGGTCGAGAACGAAGATCTTTCCGTCCCCGATCGAATCCGTGCTGGCCACCTGCTGGATCGTTTCCACGACCTGCGGCGCGATGGCGTCGGATGCCGCGATCTCCACCTTCACCTTGGGCAGCATATTCGTGGAATATTCCGCGCCGCGGTAAATCTCGGTCTGGCCCTTCTGGCGGCCGAAGCCCTTGACTTCTGATACTGTCATGCCCGCCACGCCGATGGCGCCGAGAGCTTCGCGCACCTCGTCGAGCTTGAACGGTTTGATGATGGCAATGATGAATTTCATCGTTGACCCCTGCTAGCCTGCCGGAGGAGCACCGGCTGGGGTCGATCTCGCAAGAGGCGTGCCAAATGCGGTTTTCGGGAGTTTAACCCGCGATTAACTTCCTACGCTGCGACAAGCGCTCCAATTCCCCGCCCGATTTTTGTGCACGTGCACAATTTTTGGGCAAGCCGCCTCATCTTTCCCAGCCGAGACTGGCCCAGACGGGAAGATGGTCCGATCCCCTGGCCGACAGCGCGCTGTGATGGACGCCGGTATCATGGCAGCGCCATTCCGGGGAAACCACGATCCGGTCGAGCTGCGCGACCGGCTGGCGGCTGGGAAAGCTCTTGCCCGGCGCCAGCACCTTCCACCCAGTATCCAGCTCGCGCAAGCATCCGCCGCGCTGCGACCATTCATTGAGATCGCCGAGCATCACCGTGGGATGGGCCCCGTCGCAAGCATCGAGATCGGACAGAATGGTGCGGAGCTGATCCCGGCGGCGCAGGCCGGACAGGTCCAGATGCATCCCGACCACACGCAGGCGCCTGCCCTCGACCTCCAGATCCGCGCGCACCGCTCCGCGCGGCTCCAGCATGGGGAGCGCGATCGGGGCCGCATCCACGATCCCGATGCCCTTGCGGACCAGCAGGGCATTGCCGTGCCAGCCCATGCTGTCGGGCCGCGTCGCCAGAGGCACCACCTGCCAGTGATGCTCCTCCACCAGCTGCCGCGGCAAGGCGCTGATCCTGCGGCCGAACCGGCGATCCGCCTCCTGCAGGGCGACGACATCGGCGCCAAGTTCATGCAGGACGGCGAGGATCCGTTCCGGATCGCGGCGACGGTCCAGCCCGATCGCCTTGCGGATGTTGTAGCTGGCGAATTTCAGTTGCATAGCCGTCCATATAAGGGCGATCTGCCACAAAATGTAATGGGCTTCCTCCGGTTTGCGAGGTTCGCCCGGGGAGAGAATGCTTGGATCAGGATGCCGGGCGCGAAAGCGCGATCTCCCAGCCGCCGGGAACGCGCAGCCCCCATGTCGTGCTGGCGATGCTGCTGGTCGTCTATATCTTCAGCTATATAGACCGGCTGCTGCTTTCGATCCTGGCCGAGCCGGTCAAGGCGGATCTTGCGCTCAACGACACGCAGATGGGCCTGCTGGGCGGGCTGGCCTTCGCCCTGCTCTATTCCACCATGGGCGTTCCCCTGGCCCTGGTCGCGGACCGGCGCGGCAGGTCGCTGGTGATCACCGTCAGCCTGGCGGTCTGGAGCGGGTTCACCGCCCTGTGCGGCTTTGCCGCCAATTTCTGGCATATGTTCCTGGCGCGGGTCGGGGTCGGCATCGGAGAAGCGGGCGGGGTCGCGCCGAGCTATGCCCTGATCAGCGACAGCTTTCCGCCTGAACAGCGCGCCCGCGCAACCGGCATCTACATGATGGGCATCCCGCTGGGTTCGGCCGCCGGCGCCTTCTTCGGCGCATGGATCGCATCGTCGGTCGACTGGCGGCTCGCCTTCCTGACCATGGGCGTGGCGGGCCTGATCCTGACCATCCCCTTCCGCCTGCTGGTGCGCGACGCACCCGCCTCTCCCGCCGCGCGGAGCGAACCCCTGCCGCTGCGCGAATCCTTCTCGGTGCTGGGTGGCAAGGCCAGCTTCTGGCTGGTCTGCCTCGCGACCGGGATCGGCTCCATGTGCACCTATGGCCTGAATTTCTGGCTGCCGAGCGTGCTGGGCCGCAGCTTCGGCCTCGATCTCTACGATCGCGGCGCGGTCTATGCCGCGCTGGTGCTGTTCGGCGGCTGCGTGGGCATGTGGCTGGGCGGCTATCTGGGCGATCGCTTCGGCCGCGGCAACCGCGCCGCCTATGGCTGGATACCGGCGCTGGCGATGTGGGCCAGCGTCCCGCTGTTCGCGATCGGTATCCTTTCCGGGAATATCGTCACGGCATTTCTCTGGCTGCTGGTGCCGCAGGCGCTTTCCTATCTCTGGAGCGTGCCGGCGCTGACAGCGGCGCAGCATCTTGCGCCATCCCGCCATCGGGCCACCGCCGCGGGTTGCGTGCTGTTCTTCTCCAACGCCATCGGCTTCGGCCTGGGCACGCCCGTGCTCGGCTGGCTGAGCGACCTGATGCGGGAAACGCATGGCGAGGATTCGCTGCGCTATGCGATGCTGGCGGTGCTCTCGCTCTATTTCGTGGCTGGCGCGATGATGATGGCAGCGGCCCGCTTCCTGCCGCGCGACTGGGTGGACTGAGGCCAGCCTCCCGATTTGCTTGTCTTCCACGATTTCCGGGTCAGCAAGTGATGCCACCTGCTTCGAAATCGCTCTACCGTTCCTTGGTCGCGCCGAAGCTGAGCTCCGGATTGCGCTCCTGCTGGTAGCCCACATCCCAGGCCGACTTCGCCAGGAACACCATGTCGCCGTCCCGGTCCCTGGCGAGGTTGGCGCGATTGAACTGCTCGAAATCCTTCAGCGCCGCCTCGCTGCCCTTGATCCAGCGCGCGGTGTCGAACGGCGCCGGCTCCAGCACCGCTTCCACCTTGTATTCCGCCTCCAGCCGCGAAATCAGCACTTCGAGCTGGAGCTGGCCGACCACGCCCACGATCCACTGGCTGCCGATCTCCGGGTAGAACACCTGGATCACGCCTTCCTCGGACAGATCGTCCAGCGCCTTGCGGAGCTGCTTGGTCTTGGTCGGGTCCTTCAGCACCACGCGGCGCAGGATTTCCGGCGCGAAATTGGGCAGGCCGGTGAAGCGGACCTGGTTCTTCTCCGACAGCGTATCACCCACCCGCAGCGTGCCGTGATTGGGAATGCCGATGATATCGCCCGCTTGCGCCGTATCGGCGATCTCGCGGTCCTGGGCGAAGAACAGGATGGGCGAATGCACCGCGATCGGCTTGCCGAGGCCCGAGGGCGTCAGCTTCATGCCGCGCTTGAACGTGCCCGACACCATCCGCATGAAGGCGATCCGGTCGCGGTGCTGCGGGTCCATATTGGCCTGCACCTTGAAGATGAAGCCGGTCACCTCGTTGCGATCCGGGCTGATCTCACCTTCCGCGCTCGGCTGCGGGCGGGGCGGCGGCGCGAAGCGGGCGATGGCGTCGATCAGCTCGCTGACCCCGAAATTCTTGAGCGCCGAGCCGAAATAGACCGGGGTCAGGTCGCCATGGCGATAGGCTTCCAGATCGAAGGCGGGATAGCCGCCCTGCGCCAGCTCCGCTTCCTCGGCAACATCATCCGGCAATTCGGGCGATGCATCCCGCTTGCCGAGGAATTCCCTGCTGTCCCCTTCCGGGCGGCTGACCGCGCCGGTCGCGAAATCGAGCACGCCCTGGAAAGTGCCACCCATCCCCACCGGCCAGCTTTGCGGGCTGACATCCAGCGCCAGCGCGTCCGCCACCTCGTCCAGCGTCTCGAAGGCGCTGCGCCCCTCGCGGTCCACCTTGTTGACGAAGGTGATGATCGGCACGGAGCGCAGGCGGCAGACCTCGAACAGCTTGCGGGTCTGCGGCTCGATGCCCTTGGCCGCGTCGATCACCATGATCGCGGAATCGACCGCCGTCAGCGTGCGGTAGGTGTCTTCGGAGAAATCCTCGTGCCCGGGCGTGTCGAGCAGGTTGAAGGTTATTCCGTCACGCTCGAAGGTCATCACCGACGAGGTGACGGAAATGCCGCGCTGCTGCTCGATCTTCATCCAGTCCGACCGGGCCCGCCGCGCCGCGCCCCGCGCCTTGACCTCGCCCGCGAGATGGATCGCTCCGCCCTGCAGCAGCAGCTTCTCGGTCAGCGTGGTCTTGCCCGCGTCGGGGTGGGAGATGATGGCAAAAGTGCGCCGGTTGGAATTGACGGGATTGCTCATGGCGCGCGCCCTAGCCTGCCCTCGCCTCGCGGTCGAGGTCATCTTGGGCGATGACACGCCGGACCTCGCACCAACCGCGATTTTAATGGCAGGAGGGATCGAGATACGATCAATCCCGCGCTTCCGTTCGGGCTGAGCTTGTCGAAGCCCCGACTTTCCTGTTCTTTCGCGGCGAAAAAAGAACGGTCCTTCGACAGGCTCAGGACGAACGGGATGGGCGATGGCGTACGGGGCACAGGATTAACAGCGATTTAATCCTTGCAGACCAATATATTGCGGCATTTACCGAAGGGGGTCGGCGATGGCGTTGAAGAACATCCTGCTTGCCGTGCTGGGCGGCCTGCTGCTCGCCAGCTGCGGCGCGTCAGGCACTTACTATGAAAAATCGCCGCAGGCGGTGGTCGCGGCGCTGAAGGCGGCCACGCTTCCCTATCATATCCTGGGCGACAAGGCGCAGGGCAGCCGGGTCACCCAACCCGATGCGAACACCATCGTCACCGCAGTGCTCGGCCCCGACCAGAGCGAGCTGATCCGCTTCGTCACCACGATCGCGCCCGATGGGGCCGGCTCGCGCGTGAGCGTCGATGTGCAACCGCCCGAAGGCAGGAACCACGAGCGCGCAACTAAGGCGATGGCCCAGAACGGCCTGACCATGGGATTGATGGACAAGCTGGCGAAAGAACACGTCGCCGCCGCGATCGAGGGCCGTCCGTTCGACATGATGTTCGCCACCCCGGCGATGGCCAAGGGCATGCTGGCCGCCAATCCGGCAGCCCGGGCGCAGATCCAGGACGCCAACAGCGCCGCGGCCTCGATGAACGAGGCCATGGGGGATGACCATCAGGACGCCGGATTCGCCGACGATTCCTCCAGCGACGAAGAGGGCGACTGGGCCGAGTAAGACGGAAAGGGAAGGGCGAAAGCGGCCATCAACCCTCCCGCACCGCCACCTCCATGCGGAAGCTGCGCGCTGCGCCGGGAGGAAGCAGCACCACGCCCGGCTTGTCGCGGAAATCCCCCGCATAGCCTTCCGGATCGGCGATGCCCTGCCACGGCTCGATGCAGAGGTAATTCGCGCCCGGCTTCTGCCAGATCCCCAGCATCGGCGTGTCCGGGAAGGCGATGTGCAGGCTCGCGCCATTCGGTGTGCCGAAATCCAGCGCGCGGCTGCGCAGGCTGTCCCAGATCAGCGCATCCGCGTCGAACAAACCGGCGTCGAGGGCCAGTTCCCTGCCCCGCACCGGCGTGGGCAGCGGATCGGGCAGGAGCAAGCCGGACTGCGGGTCGATTCGCCGGATCGGGCCCGGCTCCTCCTGCTCGAACGCGATCCGGTGCTCCGCCTTGGCCACGCCGCCTGGCAGGGGCCAGGCGAAGGCCGGATGATAGCCGAAGCTGAACGGCAGGTCCCGTTCGCCGAATTGGAAACGGTGGCCGCCATCCGCAGGGTCGGGCCCTCCAGCAGGAACGCCATGTCGAGCGTGAAGGCGAAGGGATAGGCCGCGCGCGTTTGCTCGCTGTCCGCAAGGCGGAACACCACCCGATCGGACGCAGCCTCGACCGGGACAAAGCGCGCATGCCGGGCGAAGCCGTGTTTGGGCAGCGCGTATTCCGCCCCGTCCAGCCGATAGCGCCCGTCCTTCAACGCGCCCACGATGGGGAACAGCGGCGGCGCGTGGCCGGTCCAGAATGCCGGGTCCGCATCGGTCATGTATTCCCGCCCGCGCGTGTCGGTCAGGGACCACAGCTCGGCCCCCAGCGGATTGATCCGCGCGGTGAGCGCGCCGGAACTTATCGCGATCAACTCTTCGGACATGCAACCTTGTCAGGAAACCGGCCATCCCGGCCTGCCAGCCGAGCATGACCGTTTCCTTGCGGCCTGTCGAGCCAGAGGACCCTAACCCCGCAATTCAGCGCCAAGCTTGGTGGCGGCGGCCACGACCTTGTCGGCGATCGCCTTGAGGTCAGCGTCGGCATAGCTCTTCTCGCCGGGCTGGAGCGTGATCTCGACGGCGAGCGACTTCCTGCCTTCCGGCACGCCCTGCCCGCGGAAATCGTCGAAGATGCGCGCGTCCACGATATTCGCCTTGTCCGCCCCGCGCACCGCCCGCAGCAGATAGCCGGCGGGCAGCTCCAGCGGGACGAGGAAGGCGAAATCGCGCAGCACGGCCTGCAATGCTGGCGGGGCATAGGCCGTGCGGGCGAAGGCTCCGCCCCCCTTGCGCGCCGGAATCGCATCGAGGAACAGCTCCACCGCCACGACCGGCCCGTCCACGTCGAACGCGGCCAGCGTGGCGGGATGCAGCGCCCCGAACCGCGCGATCACATTCTTCGGCCCCAGCCGCAGCGTGGCCGACTGGCCGGGGTGGAATTGCGGGCCTGCCTCGCCCATCACCTGCAGGTTCTCGACCGGCGCGCCGGCCTCCGCCAGCAGGGCCAGCGCCTCGGTCTTGGCGTCGAACGCATCGAACGGCGCGGCCTTGCCGCCAAAGATTCGTGGATCCCAGCTCCGCGCGGTCTTTTCGCCCGCCCGCACCACGCCCAGCGTCAGCCGCTCGTCGCTCACTCCGGACTCGCCGCGCAGATAACGGCGGCCCAGTTCGAACAACCGCACCGAGGATGCGCCGCGATCCAGATTGCGCTTGGCCGCGGCGATCAGCCCCGGCAGCAGCGAGGGGCGCATCGCCTTCATATCCTCGCTGATCGGGTTTTCGAGCACCCAGAGCGCTCCGTTCCCTTCCGAGAAATGCAGGGCATCCGCTTCGGGCAGGAAGGACCAGGTAACGGCCTCGTTCAGCCCGCGCGCGGCGGCGACGCGGCGCAGGCGGCGCTCGATCTTCTGCTCCGGCGTCGCGGTCGGCCGCGCCACGCCATCGACGCGCGGCAAGGGCGCGCTCTCGATCCGGTCCAGCCCGTGAATGCGGACCACTTCCTCGACGATATCCGGCGCGCCATCGACATCGGGCCGCCAGCTGGGGACGGAAACCTGCCAATCGCCACCAGCCGTGAACCCCAGCGCCGCCAGGATGCGCCGCTGCTCGTCCTGCGGAATGGCGACGCCGCCCAGCGTCTCGGCCAGCGCAGGGTCATAGGAAACCACCTTGGCCGCAACCGGCGGCTGGCCGGCGCGCACCGGCTCGGAGGCTTCGCCGCCGCAGATGTCCAGGATCAGCCGGGTCAGCAGGTCCAGCCCGCCTTCGAGGAAGGCCGGATCCACTCCCCGCTCGAACCGGCCGCGCGCATCGGAGGTCAGCCCCAGCTTGCGCCCGGTCATCCCGATCCGCTCCGGATCGAAATAGGCGATCTCCAGCAGCACGTCGGTGGTGCTTTCCGACACGCCGGAATGCTCCCCGCCCATGATCCCGGCAATGTCATGCACCCCGGCATCGTCCGCGATCACCGTCATCCCGCTGTCGAGCGTGTAAGTCTTCTCGTTGAGCGCCAGCACCTGCTCGCCATCCCTGGCGCGGCGCGCCACGACCGCGCCGGTCAGCGTGGCGAGGTCATAGGCATGGGCCGGGCGACCGAGGCCGAGCATCAGGTAGTTGGTGATGTCCACCAGCGCGGAGATCGGGCGCTGGCCCGCGCTGCGCAGGCGCTGCTGCATCCATTCCGGCGACGGGCCGTTCTTCACGCCGCGAATCACGCGGCTGTAGAAGGCCGGGCAGCCTTCCGGATCGTCGGTGCGGACTTCCGTGGGGCAAGGGAAGCTGCCCGCGACAGGCTGGATGTCGAGCGGCTTGAGCGTGCCGAGGCCCGCCGCCGCCAGATCGCGCGCGATGCCATAGACCCCCATGCAATCCGGGCGGTTCGGCGTGATCGCCACATCGAACACCGGGTCCGCCCCGCGATAATCCGCAAAGGCGGTTCCAACCGGCGCGTCTTCCGGCAGTTCGATGATCCCGGCATGGTCGTCGCCCAGCTCGAGCTCGCGGCTGGAGCACATCATGCCGTTGGATTCGACGCCGCGGATCGCGCTCTTGCGCAGTTCCATGCCATTGCCGGGCACGACCGCGCCCGGCAGGCCCAGCACGCCGACCAGCCCGGCGCGGGCATTGGGCGCGCCGCACACCACCTGCAGCGAATCGCCGCCTTCGCCGGTATCCACAGTGAGCACCTGCAGCTTGTCCGCATCGGGATGCGGCCTTGCCGTGAGCACCCGGGCGATGCGAAAGCCGGCGAGCTTCTCGGCGGGATCCTCGATCCCTTCCACTTCGATGCCGATCGCGTTCAGCGTCGCGGAAATGCGCGCGGCATCCGCGTCCGTTTCGAGATAATCCTTCAGCCAGGAAAGCGAGAACTTCATGCGCGCGCTCCCCCGCCAGCGGCCCCGATCCCGCCCGAGATCGTGGGCTGGTCGAAAGCGGAGAAGCCGTAATGCCTCAGCCAGCGCACGTCGCCGTCGAAGAAGGCGCGCAGATCGTCCATCCCGTATTTGAGCATCGCCAGCCGGTCCACGCCGACACCGAAGGCGAAGCCCTGCCAGACATCGGGATCGAGCCCGCTCATCTCGATCACCCGCCGGTTGACCATGCCGCTGCCGAGCAGCTCCATCCAGCCGTGGCCGGGCGCATCGCCGCTGCCGCCCAGCACCCGCCTGCCGTTCTCGATGGCGAAGCCGACATCGACCTCGACCGAAGGCTCGGTGAACGGGAAGTAGGACGGGCGCAGCCGCAGCACGATGTCCTCGCGCTCGAAGAAGGCCTTGAGGAAGGTCTCCAGCGTCCATTTGAGATGGCCGAGGTGAATGCCCTTGTCGATCACCAGCCCTTCCACCTGATGGAACATCGGGGTGTGGGTGGCGTCGCTGTCGGAACGATAGACCCGGCCCGGCGCGATGATCCGCACCGGCGCGCCCTGGGCCTTCATCGTGCGCACCTGGACCGGGCTTGTGTGCGTCCTCAGCAGCATTCTGCCCCCGTTTGGTGCCATATCGGGGAAGTAGAACGTGTCGTGCATCGCCCGGGCGGGATGGCTTTCCGGCATGTTGAGCGCCGTGAAATTGTGCCAGTCATCCTCGATTTCCGGGCCGGTCGCCACGGAAAAGCCCAGATCGGCGAAGATTTCCGCCAGTTCGTCCATGACCTGGCCGATGGGATGCACCGAACCGCGGGGATTTTCCGGCGCAGGAAGCGACAGGTCCAGCCTTTCCGCCGCAAGCTTCGCATCGAGCGCGGCCTGCTCCAGCGCAGCCTTGCGTTCCGCCAGCGCGGATTGCACCTCCTCGCGCAGGGCATGGATTTTCGGGCCTTGCGCCTGCCGTTCCTCCGGGCTCATCGCGCCCAGGGTCTTCAGCAGAGCGCTGATCCAGCCTTGCTTGCCCAATGCCGCAACCCGCTGCGCTTCCAGAGCGTCCAGCGTTTCCGCGGCCGCGATCGCGGCAAGCGCCTCGGTCTTTTTCTGTTCAGGCTTTTCCATGGGCTTAGGCCGCTAACGTTTTATTCCGGCGAAGCAAGCCCGGAGGATGTTTGCGGCCCGGGATTGTCCAGGGTCTGCGCGGCCGCGCCCCAGATCCGGGCCCGCTCCTGCATGAAGGCGCCAAGCACCGGATGGTCGAGCGCGGCATATTCGCTGGGCGTCATGCCCATGAAGGACCGGAAATCCCGCACGAAATGCGCCTGATCGTGATACAGCCCATCGATCGCCCGGGTCCAGCTGGTCGACGGTTCCAGCATGAAGCCGACCAGGCTGCGGATGAAGCGCTGGCGCCGCAGCAACAGCCTGGGCGGGAAGCCGAAATAGCGCCCGCAGACCCGCTCCAGCGTGCGTTGCCCCAGTCCGGATCGCGCCGCGAATTCCGCCACCGTGCTGATGGCCGGGTCCACCAGAGCGAGCTGGACCGCGCGAATCCGCTCCTCGTCGGGAACGAGCCGGGCATTCTTCGCCCGCAGAAAGGCCATGATCCGGGCATATTCCGCCTCGTCGTCCGGGTCATTCTCGAGCAGGCCGCGAAACAACGCGGAAAAACCGCCAAAGGCCGCATGGGTATCGCCATCCACCACCAGATTGGCGACGTCTTTTGCGGGCGAGCCGATGAACTTGGCCCACCCGAGCGGAAACAAGCCGATCCCCCAGATCCGGGTCGTCCCCAGCTCGAAGCGGGTGGGAATGGAGCTGGGGCCGGTGCATACGAAGGGAGCATTGCTCAGGCGCGAGCCGTTCGACAGCTCCGCGTCGGGCATGTCCCCGCGAAAAAGCCGGACATTTCCCCATTCCGGCAGGAGATGATCGACCACCCGCCCACCGTCACGGACCCTGATTTCGGCCCGATAGAAGCTGGCGAACAGGCCATCATATTCAGGAGGCGGCCTGAAGAAACGAACATCGATGTCACAGTGATTTTTCGGCACTTGCGACCCCGCCCCCTAGGGAAGCCCTGCCCAAGCCCGCGCCGTCAACGGCCGCGAGGCTTCGTTCTCAGGTTCCGTCTGCGACCATGCAATATGGCCTAAAGACGCCCTTCCCCCGATTCTTCAAGTATGTAATCGCACCGAAACCGTGGCATTCCAAAAAGAAAAGCGCGGACACATGGCCCGCGCTTTCCGTGATTTCGCAATTTTCGAGCCTCTCAGGCGACGGGCAGTGCCTTCTTGGCCTGGGCAATGATCGCAGTGAAGGCGGCACCTTCGTTCATCGCCAGATCCGCCATCACCTTCCGGTCAAGCTCGATTCCGGCGAGCTTGGCGCCATGGATGAACTGCGAATAGGTCAGGCCTTCGGCGCGCACGGCGGCGTTGATCCGCTGGATCCAGAGCGCGCGGAAGCTGCGCTTCTTCACCTTGCGATCGCGATAGGCATACTGGCCGGCCTTTTCGACCGCCTGACGGGCAACGCGGATGGTATTCTTGCGACGGCCGCGATAGCCCTTCGCCTGATCCAGAAGCCGCTTGTGCTTGGCGCGTGTTGTCACGCCGCGTTTGATACGGGGCATTGGCTAGTACTCCTGTCTCAGTTGAGGCCGTAAGGGGCCCACTTCTTGATCACCTTCGCATCGGCGTCGGAGATCACGTCGGTCCCGCGGTTCTGGCGGATATACTTGCCGTTATGGCTGATCAGGCGGTGGCGCTTGCCGGCCACGCCGTGCTTCACCTTGCCGGTCGCGGTGAGCTTGAAGCGTTTCTTCACACCGCTCTTGGTCTTGAGCTTGGGCATTTTCGTCTCCTCGATCAGGGACACGTCCGGCCAGCCCTGGCAGCCCTTTCAGCCAGGCCAGCCGTCGAAATCACGAGAAACCGTGAATCACGCGTCTGTGAAGGGGGCGCCTTTAGGCCGGGAGGGCGGAAAAGGCAAGGGCCTCACGCTTCATAGGGGCGCAGCCCCGTTTCCGCCAGGAAGCGCGCGAAATCCCTGTGCCGGATCGGCAGCATCGTGCCGTAAAGGAAAATATGCCCGGCCATGACTGCGATCTTGCCAAGCGGCGCGCCAGGCGCAAGGGCAGTTCCACAACAGAAAGGATGACCCGATGGGAATCGCAAGGACATACACCCTGACTGCGGCGCAAGGCCTGGAAGGCCAGCTCGAAGGCGCGCTGCGCGATCTGGCCGGGGCGCTGGCGAAGGCCGACGGTTCGGAAGGCACCCTGACCCTGCGCAGCCAAGCCGCGCCGAACGAGTACCGCTTCCTCGAATTGTGGCGCGACGACGATGCCCGCAAGGCGGCGGGGCAGACGGTCGACAAGGCGATCATGCAGGCCCTGATGGGCGCGCTCGACGGCAAGCCCGGCACCGAGGATTTCGACCGGCTGGGCGGCTGATCCATCGACCGGCCCGCGGTCAATGGCCGCAGGCCAGCGCCTCCACCACATCCTCCAGCCGGGCTGGATCGCCCAGCGCCAGCACATGGCCGTCGGAAGCGGCGTGGAGCGGTTCCCCGTTCCAGTCGCACATCGTGCCGCCGGCCCCTTCCACGACCGGGACCAGCGCGGCCCAGTCATGCAGCTGGAGGCCCGCCTCGCACACCAGATCGATCTGCCCGCTGGCCAGCATGGCGTAATTGTAGCAATCGCCGCCCATCACCATCCGGCGGTGATCGGTCCGGGCGGCCAGCGCCATGAAATGGCCGCCGTCGTGATCGTCGAAATAATGCGGCCCGGTGGTGGCGAGCGTGGCGTCGGCGAGGCTGGGGCAAGGGCGACAGCGCGCAACTTGGCCATTGAGCGTCGTGGCCCTGCCGGTCACACCCAGCCAGCGTTCCCGCAGGATGGGCTGGTCGATCACGCCCAGCACCGGCCAGCCATCGACCACCAGCGCGATCAGCGTACCGAAGATCGGGCGGCCCGCCAGGAAACCGGCCGTCCCGTCGATCGGATCGAGCACCCACTGGCGGCTCGCCCCGGCATTGCGACTGCCGAACTCCTCGCCGATGATCCCATCATCCGGCCGCTCGGCCGCCAGGATCCCGCGCATCGCCTCTTCCGCCGCGCGATCGGCGACGGTGACCGGCGTGGCATCGCCCTTCCGCTCGGTATCCAGGCCCTGCCGGAACCATGGCCGGATCGTCTCCCCGGCCGCGTCGGCCAGGCGTTGGGCCAGGGCGATGTCGGAATCGAGCTTCAAGCCCCGGGCGCCCGTCAATCGAACAGGCTCGAGACCGAGCTTTCGTCAGCAATGCGGCGGATCGCTTCCCCGATCAGCGTGGCGATCGAGAGGATTCTGATGCAGCTGCTGTCCTTGGCGGCATCGGTGGCGAGAATGGTGTCGGTGATCACCAGTTCCTTGAGCGCCGAATTGTTCACCTTCTGCACCGCCCCGCCCGACAGCACGCCATGCGTGATATAGGCGGCGACACTGGCCGCCCCGGAATCGAGCAGGGCCTGCGCCGCGTTGCACAGCGTGCCGCCCGAATCGACGATATCGTCGATCAGGATGCAATGCCGCCCCTGCACGTCGCCGATGATGTTCATGACCTCGGATTCGCCGGGGCGTTCCCGCCGCTTGTCGACAATGGCGAGCGGCGCGTTGTCGAGCCGCTTGGCAAGGGCGCGGGCGCGCACCACGCCGCCCACGTCGGGCGAAACCACGGTCAGCGCCTGCCCGCCGTAGCGCGCCTGGATATCGGCGGCCATCGCCGGGGCGGCGTAGAGATTGTCGGTCGGAATATCGAAGAAGCCCTGGATCTGGCCCGCGTGCAGATCGACGGCCAGCACGCGGTCCGCCCCCGCCGTGGTGATCAGGTTCGCGACCAGCTTGGCGGAAATGGGCGTGCGAGGGCCCGGCTTGCGATCCTGCCGGGCATAGCCGAAATAGGGGATCACCGCCGTGATCCGCTTGGCCGAGGCGCGCTTGAGCGCATCGATGCCGATCAGCAGCTCCATCAGGTGGTCATTGGCCGGAAAGCTGGTGGACTGCACCAGGAAGACATCCTCGCCGCGGACGTTCTCGTGGATCTCCACGAAGATTTCCTCGTCGGCGAAGCGGCGCACGCTCGCGTCCGTCAGCGGAAGCTCGAGATAACCGGCGATAGCCCGGGCGAGCGGCAGGTTGGAATTGCCGGCCATTATCTTCATCGCGCAGATGCCCCTTCTTTGTTCTTGTGCTTTTGATGATGCCATGCCGATGGGAATCGGGCTTCCGGCTCTAGTCGAGCCGAAGCCGATTGCAACCTGCGGCGCCCCGGGCGGGTGAATTTATCCGCCCCGGCGTGTCAATCGGTGCGATGTTCCCCGCGCACCCAGCGGACCGTTCCCGAACTGGCGCGCATGACCACGCTCTCCGTCGTCATCCTGCCCCCCTTCAGGCGCTTGACGCCTTGCAGCAGCGAACCGTCGGTCACCCCGGTCGCCGCGAAGATGCAGTCGCCCTTGGCGAGGTCTTCCAGCTTGTAGACCCGGTTGAGATCCTCGATGCCCCATTTGCGGGCGCGGGCCCGCTCGTCCTCGTTGCGGAACAGGAGGCGGCCGTTGAACTGCCCGCCGACGCAGCGCAGCGCCGCCGCGGCCAGCACGCCTTCGGGCGCGCCGCCCGATCCCATGTACATGTCGATGGTGGTGTCCGGATCGGTGGTGGCGATGACGCCCGCCACGTCGCCATCGGGAATGAGCTGGATCCCGCAACCGATCTTGCGCAGCTCCGCGATCAGCTCGGCATGGCGCGGCCGATCGAGCACGCAGACGATGATTTCATCCGGCTTCACGCCCTTGGCGGCGGCCACCGCCTCCACATTCTCCCGCACGCTCCGGTCGAGATCGATCACGCCTTCGGGATAGCCCGGCCCGACCGCCAGCTTGTCCATATAGACGTCGGGCGCGTTGAGCAGGCATCCTTCCTCGGCCGCAGCGAGCACGGCCAGGGCATTCGGCCCCGCCTTGGCGGTGATGGTAGTGCCCTCCAGCGGATCGAGCGCGATATCGATCCGCGGCCCCCGGTCGGGCGCCCCGCCGACCTTCTCGCCGATGTAGAGCATCGGCGCCTCGTCGCGCTCACCCTCGCCGATCACCACGGTGCCGTCGATATACAGCCCGTCGAACGCCCGGCGCATCGCTTCGACCGCGGCGGCATCGGCCGCTTTCTCGTCCCCGCGCCCGATCAGCTTCGACGCGGCGATCGCGGCCGCTTCGGTGACACGGACCATTTCCAGGACGAGGACGCGATCGAGGACGTGGCTGGCGGGCGTGACATTCTGTTGCGGCATAGGTTCCTAATCCGGCTGGCTGTGGGGATGCCCCCTGGGTGCGCGTCACTCAGGGGGCGAAGTAGCACCTTTATGTTGCAAGCAATTGCATGACCAGTGGCGAGGCCGTGAGACTGGGCGAATTTTCCAGCAGGCGGAGCGCCTCCGCCACGCCGCTTTCCGGGCCGTCATGGGTGACGATGGCGACCAGCACCTCGCCGCCTTCCTCCTGCCGCCCCTTCTGGATCATGCTCTCGATCGAAACGCCGGCATCGCGCATGGCCGCGGTGATCTCGGCCAGCACGCCCGGGCGATCCGTCACCGCGAAGCGGATGTAGCGGCGGCCGGTGCGATGGCCCGATTCGGCGGGCGTCAGCGCCTTGAGATCGGCCACCGGCATGGAGAATGGCGGGTCGATCTCGCCCTCGCTTTCCCACAGCCGGGCGATATCGATAAGATCCGCCACCACCGCGCTCGCGGTGGGGCCATCGCCGGCGCCGGCGCCCTGGAACAGCAGCCGCCCGGCGAAATTGCCTTCCGCCACCACCGCATTGGTCGCGCCGTCCACATGCGCCAGGGGATGGCCTTCGGGCACGAGATAGGGCTGGACCCGCTGGAACAGGCAGACGGTTCCGTCAGCGGAGATATCCGGTTCGGCCATGCCGATCAGGCGGATGACATAGCCCAGCGTTTCCGCCTGGGCGATGTCCGCGGCGCGCAGGGCCGAGATGCCGGTCGTATCGACATGCGCGAAATCGAGCTTCGCGCCGAAGGCAATCGCCGCCAGGATCGCCAGCTTGTGCGCGGCATCGATCCCTTCGATATCGAAGGTCGGATCGGCCTCGGCGTAGCCCAGCGCCTGCGCTTCCGCCAGCACATCCGCGAAATCGCGGCCGGTATCCTCCATGGTGGAGAGGATGTAATTGCAGGTGCCGTTGAGAATGCCGTAGATGCGCTCGATCACATTGGCCGCGGCGCCTTCGCGCAGACCCTTGATGACCGGGATGCCTCCCGCCACCGCCGCCTCGAATTTCAGCGGAACGCCCGCTTCCTCGGCCGCCTGGGCCAGTGCGAGCCCGTGATGGGCGATCATGGCCTTGTTGGCGGTGACCAGCGCCTTGCCTTCGCCGATGGCGTTGCGGGCGAGGGTCAGGGCCGGCCCGTCCGAACCCCCGACAAGCTCGACCACCACATCGACATCCGGGCGCGCGGCCATGGCGGTCATGTCGTCTTCCCAGGCAAAGCCGGAGAGATCGACGCCCCGGTCCTTGGTGCGGTCGCGGGCGCTGACCGCCACGATGCGGATATCCCGCCCCGCCCGGCGCGTGATCAGTTCGCGATTGACTTCCAGCAAGCGGATGACGCCCGCGCCGACGGTCCCAAGCCCAGCCAGCGCAATACGAAGCGGTTCGGCCATTCATGCCCCCTTTCGCGGCGGCGCACTAAGCTATCGAGCCGCGAAAGGCCATAGCGCAATGATCCGGATGGCGGCCAGCCTCGTTCCGGCGCCGGTTGAACCGGAGCGAGCCTGGAATTTACCTGTTTCCCGTGATTTTCCGGGTCAGCAAGTGATCCCCTTGCTTCGAAATCACTCTAAGGCTGCGAAAGCCGGGTGCGCCGGCAATCGCCCAACTCGCGCCTGACCAGGCGGTAATCCTCTTCGGCCAAGGCGCGGGATTCGGGATCGGTGCCCAGATTGGCCCTGACCGGCAGCCGGGGCGGCAGGAAGCAGGCGAGGCGATACCAGGCCAGCGTCTCCCGCGCCGGCGGACCGGTCACGCCGTCCACCAGTTCGTCCCAGGAAACGCCCCAGGTGGGAGCGCTGCCCGGCCGGCGGATCACCGAAACCAGGGCCACGTCCTGGTCGCTGGTTTTCAGGAACAGCTGGGTTTCCGATTCGCCCGCGAGATTGCCCGGCACGGACAGGATGTCCCGCACCCCGCTCACGCGAGGCGGGCGGTCGGGCGCGGAAAGCTCCCGCAGCACGGTGCGCAGCCGGATTTCCAGCTCTGCGTTCTCGGCGTCGGCCGGCAATTGCGCATCGGGCGCGACAAGCTGGATTTCGTCGGGCCTGCCGGGAACCGGGCGGGCCAGGAGAATGACCTGGCGCCCGGTCAGCTTCGGAGCCCTGCCGTTCTGACCAATCGGAACATCCACTAGATACCGCAGCGAATCACTCGCAACAACGCCACGCACCGACTCCTCGACCTTGGCCACGACGTAAAGCCGGACCTGCCCCTGCCCCAGTCCCGGCGATCGTTCGGCCTCGACGGTCGCCTGCTTGCGAATCTTCGCCTTGATCACCAGGTTCGCAGGCTCCGCCAGGTCCACCAGATCGGCATAGGTGAGCGCGGGAGAGACGGCGGAAGCGGACGGCATTTGCGCGCGCGCGGGCGCCGCACCGCCCCACGCGAGAACGGACAGGGAGCCGCTCAAAAGGATCGCGTAGCGCGGAAATACTCGAAAATTCATCAGAATCCTCAAATGGTCTGTCGACAGGCGCCAGCCAACATAGCGCAAAGGCAGGCAAATCCTAAGCTGGAAGGAAGAGCTTGAATTGCACGTTAACCGATAAAGCGTTTGCGCTGTTTTGTCTTCGCCGTTAAAGACCCCAAAAAAACGGGCGATTTAAGCCCGGAGGTCCCGGATGCGCCCTGCCAGGGGTCGGATTGGCCATTTGGTCATTTCCGCCGGGTTGAAATTTCAAGCTAGCGCACTGGGCGGGTCTTTCTTAACCTGTCGAGGCGTGTCCCGGCTCCTTCCGGGACTGGTATGGAGTGATGCGACTGAATGGCTTACGCTGACCAACAGATGAGCGGTAACCGTATTATCGCGCTGATCATCGTTGCCTTGATGCATGTCGCGCTCGGCTATGCCCTTGTCACCGGCCTCGCCTACGAAGCGGTGAGGGAGGTGACAAAGCGCGTGACCACGATCGACATCGAGGAGGAAAAGAAGCAGGAGGAGCCGCCGCCGCCGCCGCCGGAGCAGAAGAATGTTCCGCCGCCGCCGGTTGCGCCGCCGCCACCGATCAGCATTAATACGAGACCACCCGATATCGTAACAACGGTAACACCACCGCCACCGGCGCCGATTGTGCTGGCGCCCCCTCCGCCAGCGGCTCCGCCGCCCCCGCGGGTGCAGCCGAAGGCGGCCAGTCCGAAGGGCAACCCGGGCAGCTGGGCCACCCCTGACGACTATCCGTCGCGCGCGCTGCGCGAGGATCGGGAAGGCGTAGCCCGCTTCCAGGTCAGTGTCGGTCCGGACGGCCGGGTGACAAGCTGCAGCGTCACGAGCTCCAGCGGCCACGCCGATCTCGACGATGCGACTTGCAAGCTGGTGACCCGCCGCGCGCGGTTCAACCCGGCCACGGACGGGGAAGGGCAGCCGACCACCGGCACCTATTCCAACGCAGTCCGGTGGCAGATACCGAAGTAATCTGTTCGTCGCGGTCTCGCCCGACCATCGGCCGGGCGAGTTCGCCATCAGTTAACCAATACCCATCTTCTTCTTGAGAGGAATACCCGCATGCTTATCGACATTCTTGCTGCCGCGGCCGAAGCGGCTCCGCAGAACAAGTTCGGCTTCAAGGAAGCCCTCGAACAGGGTGGTTTCGTTGCCTATGCCACCGTCGTGATCCTGGGCATCATGTCCTTCGGATCCTTCTATATCCTGTTCACGAAGTTCATCGAACAGCAGAAGATCCTGAATCAGGGTCGCGATGTCCGCAACAATTTCTGGCGGGCCAACTCGGTCAAGGAAGGCGGCGCCAAGCTGGGCAAGAACACTGCCTATCGCCAGATCGTCGACGACGCCCTGGCCGCTGAAGAACAGCACACCAAGATGACCGACAGCCTCGAGGCGCACGACTGGATGCATGGCTCGCTCGCTCGCTCGGAATCATCGATCAACGCCAAGCTGGCCGGCGGCCTGCCGTTCCTCGCCACCGTGGGCGCTACCGCACCGTTCATCGGTCTGTTCGGTACCGTCGTCGGTATCTATCGCGCTCTGATCGCCATCGGTCTGGCCGGCTCGGCCTCGATCGACAAGGTCGCCGGTCCGGTCGGTGAAGCTCTCATCATGACCGCGCTGGGTCTGCTCGTCGCCGTTCCGGCCGTGCTCGCCTACAACTGGCTGCAGAGCCGCAACAAGCGCATCGCCGCGGAGCTGAACGGCTTCTCGACCGAGGTGCTGGCCAACATCACCTCCAAGGGTGCGGTCAAGCCCATCGTGGCCAGCCAGGCTGCAAAGCCGGCCGCCGCTGCTCCGGCTCGTCCGGCAGCGCCGAGCGCCGCCCCGAAGGCCTGAGGCACATTTGAGACTGGCGGGGCGGGAACCGGCATGCGGGTCCACCCCGCCGCCAGAGTGAAGTTTAGGATAGGATAAACGACCATGGCCATTTCGATGGGCGGCGGCGGCGAGGAAAAGCCGATGTCGGAAATCAACACCACGCCGCTCGTGGACGTGATGCTGGTGCTTCTGATCATCTTCCTTATCGCTGTTCCGGTGGCGATCCAGACCATCGAGAAGCTGCAGATCCCGATCCTGGTGTCCAAGGAATCGCAGGACAAGGTCGAGAACCTGCTCCTGACGGTGACGACCACGGACGCGCAGGGACTGAGCGCCGGCGATCCGGGTTACCAGGGATCCTCGCGTTACGGGCAGTGCCGCGTGTATTTCAACAATATCACTCCAGTCACTTCGCAGGAGCTTTATGATCAGGCCTTCAAGCGGCTCGACACGATCGTGAAGCGCGAAGGCGGAATCGAACAGATCATGCAAGATCCGGAAAAGATTCCGCAGGTGCATATCCGGGGGGACGTGAATGCGCCCTGGCGCTGTGTCGCGGGTGCGATCTACAATGTCCAGGCGGCGGGCTATCCCACCGTCGGCTTCATCTCCAACCCTGTCGATCCCAACGGCTGATCGCGGTTGGATTTGAAGAACTAGTTCAGGAGTAACTTCTCATGGCAATGTCAGGCGGCAGTGACGATGGCGAGCCGATGATGGAAATGAACACGACGCCGCTGATCGACGTCATGCTCGTGCTCCTCATCATGTTCATCATCACCATCCCAGTCGCAACCCACTCGGTCGATATCGACCTTCCGTCGGGCCAGACTCCACCGAGCAACGTCCAGATCGATGCGGTGAAGAACAAGGTCGTGCTTACCAACGACAACAAGGTCCTGTGGAATGGCGAACCGGTCAACACCGGCCAGCTTGTCACCCTGCTGAAGGACTCGATGGCTCTTCCGGTCGAGCCCGAGCTGCAGTTCCAGCCGGAAGCGGACGCCAGCTACGACCTTTCCGCCCGCGTGATGAACATCATCAAGGGCTCCAACGTAACGAAGTTCGGCTTCGTCGGTAACGAGCAATATGCGGCCTTCGGCAAGGCGGCCGGCGCTCAATAAGCCGGGTTCGGTACATTTCGCCGGATCGTCCGGCGCCAGAACAAGGGGCGGAGCGATCCGCCCCTTTTCGTATCCGCCTTCGGCGCGACAGGCGCTCACGGCAGAAGGTCGGGGCGCATCGCCGCAGCGGCAAGGCTCTCCGCTTCCCACAGCAGCTCATCCTCGGCCGCGCCTGCGGGCAGGCTCTCCCGCCCAATCGTGACCAGCACCGGCACGGCGAGCGGACTGACCCGCTCCAGCCGGACATGGACCAGCTGGTCGGCGGACCGATCGAGCAGATCGCCGAGCCGCCCGACATCGGTCATCCTGGCGCGCGCATCGGCCCAGGCCGCCTCGATCAGCAAATGGTCCGGCTCGTACTTGCGGAGCACATCGTAGATCAGATCGGTCGAGAAGGTGACCTGCTTCCCGCTCTTGCGCTTGCCGGGCTGCTGCCGCTCGATCAGGCCGGAAATAACCGCCACCTCGCGAAACGCCCGGCGCAGCAGGTAGGAATCCTGCACCCAGTCGACGAACTCATGGGCCAGGATGTCGGGCGACAGCAGGGGCCTGGGATCGGGCACCTCGGCCAGGCCCCATACGGCCAGGGCATAATCATTGGCGACGAAGCCCAGCGGGGCCAGCCCGCGCTCTTCCATCCGCCGGGTTATCAGCATCCCCAGCGACTGGTTCGCGTTCCAGCCTTCGAACGTGTAATACACGCTGTAGGCATGGCGCTCGTGCGGGAAGCTCTCGACCAGCAGCTCGTCCGGCCCCGGCAGCCTGCTGCGCCAGTCCTGCATCTCCAGCCATTCGCGCACATCGTGGGGAAAGCGGCCCCAGCCGGCGCGATCGACCAGCAAGGCGCGAACCCGCTCCGCCAGATGGGTGGTGAGCGGCAGGCGCTGCCCGCTGTAGGACGGGATCATCGCGGACCTGGCCGAAGCGCGAACGATCAGCTCCATGTCCTTCACTCGCTCCACTTCCAGGCTCATCCCGGCGAAGGCGAAGCTGTCCCCGGGGGACAGCGAGGCGGCAAAGCGCTCCTCCACCTTGCCGACGGAGCGGCCGTTGCGGAAACGCACCTCGATCATTTCCGCATCGACGATGATCCCGGCATTGAGCCGGTGGCGGGCGGCATGTTCGGGATGGGACAGCCGCCACACTCCGCTGCCGTCGCGCACGATCCGGCGAAAGCGGTCATAGGCCTCGAGCGCATAGCCACCCGTCGCCACGAAATGCAGCACGCGTTCCCACGCCGCCTCGTCCAGCGCGCTGTAGGGCATGGCCGACCGGATTTCGGCCAGCAGTTCCGCCTGCGGGAAAGGAGCGGCGCAGGCGCAGGCCATGACATGCTGCGCCAGCACATCCAGCCCGCCGGGGCGAAAGCTCTCGCCATCGCGCTGGCCTTCATCCACCGCTTCCTTCGCCGCGGCGGCCTCCAGAAACTCGAAGCGGTTGCCGGGCACGAGGATGGCGCGCGAAGCCTGATCGAGCCGGTGGTTCGCGCGGCCGATCCGCTGCAGCAGGCGCGAGCTGCCCTTGGGCGCGCCCATCTGCACCACGCAATCGATGTCGCCCCAGTCGACCCCGAGATCGAGGCTGGCGGTGCAGACCAGCGCGCGCAATTCGCCCCTGGCCATCGCCCCTTCCACCTTCCGCCGCGCTTCCTTCGAGAGCGAGCCGTGATGGATGCCGATCGGCAGGTTCTCTTCGTTCACGTCCCACAGCAGCTGGAAGATGTATTCGGCGAGGAACCGGGTGTTGGTGAACACCAGCGTCGTGCGGTTGCGGCGGATCTCCTCATAAAGCTGCGGCACCGCCCAGGCGGCGGCATGCCCGCCCCAGGGAACCCGCCCGCCATCCGGCAGGAGGATCGATATGTCGGGCTTCGCCCCGGCTTCCCCCTGCACCAGCTCCACGCTGTCGATCTCCCCCCAGGGCGCCAGCCAGGCCCGGAAGGAATCCGGCTCCGCAACGGTCGCCGACAAGGCGATGCGCTGCGCCGCCGGGGCGATGGCGTGCAGGCGGGACAGCGACAGCGACAGCAGATCGCCCCGCTTGCCGCTGGCGAAGGCGTGGACTTCATCGATCACGATCCGCCGCAGCGAGGCGAACAGCCCAAAGCTTTCCGGATAGCTCAGCAGCAGCGAGAGCGATTCCGGCGTGGTCAGCAGCACATGGGGCGGGCGAGCGCGCTGGCGCTTCTTGCGGTCCGAGGGTGTATCGCCGCTGCGGGTTTCGATCCGGATCGGCAGGCCGATCTCCTCGATCGGCGCGAGGAGATTGCGCTGCACGTCATGCGCCAGGGCCTTGAGCGGCGAGATATACAAGGTGTGCAGCCCCTCCGGCGCAGCCGCATCGCCAAGCCGGGAGGGCGCGAAATCCGCCAGCGTGGGCAGGAAGCCGGCCAGCGTCTTGCCCGCGCCGGTATCCGCCACCAGCAGGGCATGGCGGCCAGCCTCCGCAATTCGCAGCATGTCCGCCTGATGCCGCCTTATCCGCCATCCCCGTCCGGCGAACCATTCCGCTATTTCCGGAGGCGCGCGATTCATCCCGAATCCCCCTCCCGGTGGGAGGAGGTTGACACAGTTGACACTGTTCCAGGGCAAAAAAACTTTCCCGGTTGGGGCCTGCCCTCCTGCCCCGGGGAGAGCCACGAAAACTGTCGGGAAAGACGCGCCTGCATGAGAACGAATGGAGCACAGATCGGGCCGGTAGGAAAGCGCATCACCAGCCGGAGAAGTCGGTTCGCTCCCGATTGGTTCCACGATCGGGCGATCGGGCGTTCTCTCGCGATTGCCACGGCAGGGCGCGTGCCTGCCGGGTGCTTCCGGTTCCCCGAACGATCACCCTCCACCCGCGGCGCGGCGCAACCCGTGGATCGCGCGTCAATATCCGGTCAGTGCGCGTGGTCCTCGGCCGCTTCGGCCTCGCAATCGCCTTTCGACATGTCGGACACCTCGAGCAGCTTCGCCAGCTGCGCCTGCTCCGCGTCGGTGAGATCGCACAGGGAGCGAGGCGGCGGAAGATCGGCGGTGGCGGTCATGGCCGCGACCTGGATTCCCGGCATTTCCTCCATGAGAACCGGCATCATCTTCTGCATCGATTGCATGACCTCCGGATCGAGAAAGATCATCATCGACTGCCCGGCATAGAGCGTGCCGGTGGGCGTGGCGAAGAAGCTGTTCAGCTCGCCCAGCTGCGCCTCGGTGAAGCGGCTCGCATAGGCCCGCGCCAGCCCGGCGCGCATTTCGGGCTCAAGCTTGCCCATCACCCCGGTCATATGCTCCATGATGACCCGCATCGTCACTTCCATCCGCTGGCGATAGGCGGGATCGTAGATCTCCATGATCTCGGCCAGGGTGGTTTCGCCGAGCTGGTCCACCTCCCCCTGGGTCATGCCGGCCATCGCGGCGATCTGCTGCACCGGCATAGCGCTCACGGAATCAAGCACGGTGCCCAGAACCGCATCCATCGAGCCTTTCATGATCCGGGCATAGGTGCCTTCGGGAAAGACGTGGTCCACCGTCTTCTGCGCGCTGTCGAGCCGGGCCGGATCGAGCGCCGCCCCGGCCGGAGCGGCATCCTGCGCCGCCACGGCCAGCGGGGCCAGGATGAGCAGCGCGCCCGCAATAACCGAAAATGCCCGCATGCCCGTTTCCCCGACCGTTGATCCATCGCCTCAATGGCCGACCCGTGGCCCGCATTCAAGGCCCGACATGCGGCGGGGAGCCGGAGAACTTGCCGGGAGCGCAGGCCGCTGTCCGGATCCATTTCCGCGCTTGCGCTCTTAGGGTCAGGACCTATTGATTGCATGGCCGTGGCTTGAGCCGGAAGGGCAGTGCGGGCAGGAGCATCCCATCATTCAAGGCGCGAGGGCGGCATGTTCGGCAATCTCGATCTCGGTCATATGACGGGTGTCGTACTCGGCCTCGGGCTGGGCTTGCTGGTCGGCGTGCAACGCGGATGGACCCTGCGCAACCGGCCCGAGGGCACGCGCTTCGCCGGCATCCGCACCTTCGCCCTGATGGGGCTGGCCGGTGGAATCGCAGGCACGCTCCATGCCCAGGCCCGCGGCCCGGCCACGATCCTGCTGGCGGCGGCGGCCCTGCTGGTGCTGATCGGCTATGCCCGGGCGAGCCGGGGCAAGGGGCAGGAGCAGGGGGATGTCAGCGGCACCGGCAGCCTGGTCGGCCTGCTGACGCTCGCCTGCGGGTTCCTCGCCGGCAGCGGGGAGCGGCTGCTGGGCACGACCGTCGCCGTCATCATGATCCTGCTGCTGTCGCTGCGCACCCAGTTGCACGGCTGGGTCAGCCGGCTGAGCGAAACCGAGGTCCTGTCGATCGCCCGCTTCGCGCTGATCGCGATGGTCATCCTGCCATTGCTGCCGGACCAGGGATACGGCCCCTATCAGGCGTGGAACCCGCGCCAGCTCTGGATGGTGGTGGTGATGGTCTCCGGCTTTTCCTTCGCCGGCTATTTCGCGTCGAAGGCGCTCGGCGCGACGCGCGGCCTGCTGGCCACCGCCGCCGCCGGCTCGATGGTTTCCTCCACCGCCGTGACGGCCGATCTCGCCACGCGGCTGCGCGACGGCTCGGCCCCGCCCCCGCTCCTGGCGGCCGGGATCTGCGCGGCATCCCTGGTCATGGTCCTGCGGGTGATGCTGCTGGTCGGCGTGCTGGCTCCCTTCGCCCTCGCGCGCTTCACGCTGCTGGTAACCCCCGCGGCGCTGCTCAGCCTGCTGTTCGCCCTCTGGTTCCTGCGCCGCGCCGATTGGGGCCGGCAGCAAGCCCCGGCGGAGGTCGGCGTGAAGAACCCCTTCGACCTCGGCCCCGCGCTGTTGCTGACGGCGATGGTCATGGCCCTGACCGTGGCCGCGCATTGGGTGCTCGACCGCTATGGCGACCGGGGGCTGGCCACCGTACTGGCGATTTCCGGCACGGTGGATGTCGATTCCACGATCATCACCATGGGCAGCCTGCCGCAAGGTATGCTGACCGCGCGCACCGCCGCGCTGGTGCTGGCCGTGCCGGTTACGCTCAATACCCTGTTCAAGGGCGGGGTGACGATCGGCCTGGCCGGGTGGCGCGGTGGGCGCTCGGGCGCCCTGCCCTTGCTGGGCGTGGCCCTGACAGTGGTGGCGACCTGCGCCCTGCTGGGCTGAACGACGGCAGGGCCTGGAAATTCGCCTGCTTTCCGTGATTTCCGAGTCAGCAAGTGATTCCACTTGCTTCGAAATCACTCTAATGCGCCGCCTGCGGCCCGCGTTCCAGGCCTGACTGGGCAAGCTGGCTGTCGATCTGGGCCATCAGCCGGACCAGCCCTTCCTCGCTTTCGCTTTCGGCGCGGGCGACCAGCACATCCTGCGTGTTCGACGCACGCAGCAGCCACCAGCCATCGGCGGTGCTGACGCGGACCCCGTCGGTCGAATCGACATCCGCCCCCGCCGCGGCCAGCCGCTGCTTCACCTCGTCGACCACTGCGAACTTGCGAGATTCATCGACCTGGAACCGCATTTCCGGCGTGTTGATCAGCGCCGGCATGGCGCCGCGCAATTCCGTCACCGATTTGCCGAGATTGGCGCTGGCCGCGATCAGCCGGACCGCCGCGTAAAGCGCGTCGTCGAACCCGTAATAACGATGGGCGAAGAAGACATGGCCGCTCATCTCGCCCGCCAGCGGAGCGCCGGTTTCCTTCATCTTCGACTTGATCAGGCTGTGCCCGGTCTTCCACATCACCGGTTTGCCGCCCAGCTCGGCGACCCGGTCGAACAGCGCGCGCGAGGCCTTCACATCGGCGATGATGGTGGCGCCCGGCTCTGTCCGCAGCAGATCCTCGGCATAGATCATCAGCAGCTGGTCGCCCCAGATGATCCGCCCTTTCCCGTCGATCGCCCCGATCCGGTCGCCATCTCCGTCGAAGGCGATGCCGAAATCGAGCTGCTTCTCCGCCACCAGCTTGCGCAAATCCTCCAGGTTCTTTTCCTCGGTCGGATCGGGGTGATGGTTGGGGAAATTGCCATCGACCTCGGTGTAGAGCAGGTGATGCTCGCCCGGTAGCCGGGCGGCCAGCTGCTCCAGCACCGGGCCGGCCGCGCCATTGCCCGCATCCCAGCCGATCCGCAGCCCGGCCATCCGATCGGGATCGACGCCATCCAGCCCGGCCAGCAGCCGCTCGACATAGGCCGCCTGCACATCGCGGCTTTCCACCGCGCCATTGCCGTCGGCCCAGGCGCCTGCGCGGGCGAGACGGCCCAGCTCCAGGATGTCGGCGCCGAAGAACGGACGGCCCTGGAACACCATCTTGAACCCGTTGTAATTGGCCGGATTATGGCTCCCGGTGATCTGGATGCCGCCGTCCACGTCATCCGCCGATGCTTCCGCGTAATAGAGCATCGGCGTCGGCCCCATTCCGATCCGGACCACATCGCAACCGCTGGCGTTCAGCCCTTCGATCAGCGCATGTTCGAGCAGGGGCGAGCTGACGCGGCCATCGTAGCCGACCGCGACCTTCGTGCCGCCCGCCGCGCGCAGCAGGGTCGCAAAGCCGCGCCCGATCGCCCGGGCATCGTCCGGCCCCAGCGTGGAGCCGATGATGCCGCGAATGTCGTACTCACGCAGGACTGTCGGATGGAACTGGTGCTTCATTATCGTCCTTGCCCGCTATTGCCGCGATCCCGGTCCGGCAGCTTGGACAGCAGCAGATCCCGGGCGGCATTGGCCTGCAGCACCTGCTCGCCGGTTCCGCCCTTGTCCGGATGGACGCGGGAGATCAGCCGCCGATGCGCATCGATGATGTCCTGGCGCCGCGCCGTCTTGCCCAGCCCCAGCAAGGCGCGCGCCCGCGCCTCCTCGCTGGAATGAGCGGAGGGGCCCAGCAGTTCCCACGGCCAGCGCCCCGTCAGCACCCTGCAGCCGACAATGGCGATCAGGGCAATGATCAGCAGCTTGGCCACGGCCGGACTTACGCGCTGGCGGCCCGGGCCGGCGCGGCCGCCCCGGCGGGCATCGGCAGATTGAGCCCGGCGACCAGCGCCCGCAATTCCTGGCGGGCGACCAGATGGCTGGTGCCCAGCTCGCCCAGCTGACCCTTGTCGAGCAGGGTCAGGCCCGAGGGGAACAGTTCGCGATAGATGACGCGTTCGGATAGGCCGTTGGCGACGCGGAAGCCGACCCGCTTGGACAGCTCGGCCAGCGCCTGGTCGATGCGCTTCTGGTTGCGCGCCTCGACATGATGGGTGCGGTTGCGCACCACCACCCAGTCCATTTCCCGGCGCTGGTCGCGGATCGTGGCCATGGCCCGCTTCTTGCGCGCTTCCCAGATCAGCTCGGCATAGAAGGAGAGGCGGCGCACCTTGAAGCTTTCCGCCTCCACCTGGCCGATCAGGTCGAAATCGACGAAGCTGTCGTTCATCGGGGTGACCAGCGTGTCCGCGGCCGTTGCGACATGCCGCGCAAAGGGATCGTCCCGGCCGGGCGTGTCGAACAGCAGGAAATCGCACTCTTCGCCAAGGCGCGCGGCCAGGGCGTCGAGTTCCTCCACCGTATCGCCTGTAAAGACATCGAATATGGCGCCGGGCAGATCGATGCCGCGCCGCCGCTCGGTCTCGGCCCGGTTCTCCAGATAGCGGAACAGCGTGCGCTGGCGCGGATCGAGATCGATCGCGGCCACCCTTGCGCCCTGATAGGCGAGCGCGATCGCCACGTGCACGGCCGTGGTGGACTTGCCCGTCCCACCTTTCTCATTGGCGAAAACGATACGATGCGGCTCGGAGATCGACACGGCGGCAGCAGGTTTCCCAAGTGAAGTTGATAGAAGCCGCCTGCCCGGTCTAGGACGGCCGGGCGGACAGATGCCCGCGTCTTATCGGAGGCCCCATCGCGGTGCAAACCATCAATCGACTTGACGCCCTGCGCAACACCGTCGCCGAACTGAGGCAGAACGGCCCGGTCGCCTTCGTGCCCACCATGGGCGCGTTGCATAAAGGCCATCTCACCCTGGTGCGCGAGGCGAAGGGGAAGGCCGCGCATGTCGTGGTGTCGATCTTCGTCAATCCCACGCAATTCGGGCCGAACGAGGATCTGGATGCCTATCCACGGCGCCTTGCGGAGGATTCCCGCCTGCTCGAGGCGGAAGGGGTGGAGCTGCTGTGGGCGCCGGATGTGACGGAGATGTATCCGGCGGGGTTTTCCACCAATATTTCGGTTTCTGGGGTGAGCGAGGGATTCTGCGGCGCTGCCCGGCCCGGCCATTTCGACGGCGTGGCGACGGTGGTGAACAAGCTGTTCAACCAGGTGCTGCCCGACATGGCCTTCTTCGGCGAAAAGGATTGGCAGCAGCTCGCCGTGATCCGCCGCATGGCGCGCGATCTCGACCTGACCCTGCCCCATGTCGACCGGATCCACGGCGTGCCGACCGTGCGCGAGCCCGATGGCCTGGCGATGAGCAGCCGCAACCAGTACCTCTCCCCGGCGGAGCGAGACGCCGCCGCCGCGCTGCCCCGGGCGATGCGGGCGGCGATCGGGCGGATCGAAAGCGAGGGCGATGCGGCCGGCGCGCTGACGGAACTGGAAGGCGCGCTCGGCGCGGCGGGCTTCTCCTCGGTCGATTATGCCGCGCTGGCCGATGCCGACAGCCTCGAGCCGCTTGCCCGTCTGACGGAACGGCCGGCCCGGCTGCTGGTGGCCGCGCGCATCGGCAGGACCCGGCTGATCGACAACATGCCGGTTGCTTTCCGCTGAACCACTTGCGCGCCTGTAAAAAAAAATCGCCACAAGGCAGTTGGTAAGCGTATCCGCCCGCGCTAGAATTGCAGCGGGAATTGTTTATCCGGCCAGCATTGCAGGCTGCGGGTGGGCCTGTCCGAAACAGAGGGAGTTTCACGATGAAGAAGCTGATTGGCGCCGCCGTGGGGCTGGCCCTGACCGCTACCGCCAGCCCGGTGCTGGCCAAGGGCAAGGACGAATCGTCCGCCCGCAAGCAGCAATCGCAGGGCACGCAGGAAATCCCGCGTTGCACCCGCAATCTGGGTACCGTCGCCATTGTCGAGCCCGACAACCAGTGGTGGCGCGAATTCAGCCTCGGCAGTCCGGAGGCGATCATCAAGATCTTCGTGCAGCGTTCCGGCTGCTTCACCATGGTCAATCGCGGCCGGTCGATGGAAAACCGCAACATGGAACGCGCGCTGGCCGACAGCGGCGAGCTGCAGGATGGCTCCAACCTCGGCAAGGGCCAGGTCAAGGCCGCGGATTATTTCCTCCAGCCGGATATCGTGACCACCAACAAGAATTCGGGCGGCGGCGGCTTCGGCGGCTTCCTCGGCAATTTCGTGGGCGGCCCGATCGGGGCGATCGCCGGCGGGGTCAACATCAAGAAAGGTGAAGCCAACGTCACCCTATCGATCGTCAATGCCCGCACCACGGTGGAAGAGGCGATGACCGAAGGCTATGCCCGCAAGTCCGACGTCAGCTTCGGCGGCGGCGGCGGTGGTCTGTTCGGCGGCGGCGTGTTCGCCGGCGCTGGTGGCGGCGGTTATCAGAACACGCAGATCGGCCAGATCATCGTGCTCGCCTATCTCGATGCCTACACCAAGCTGGTCAGCGAGCTGGGCGGCTTGCCGGCGGATGCCTCCGCAGCGGCGCCGCAGGCCAAGGAATAGATCACACCGGCGAGTGCCGGGGTGTTTACGGGCGGGGCCGCGAGGCTCCGCCTCTTTTGCGCCCGCGCCGCGCGCCGATCCTCTTTCCAGCGCTTGACCGCGCAACCCCTCTCCCGCAGATTGCGGAACGCTGATCATGTGGTCAGCCCAATCCGCGCGGGCGGAACAATCGACAGAGGATCAACTGATGGCCCAATATGTGCTGCTTGCAATGACCAACCCGGTCCCGGGCCGGGATGCGGAGTTCAACGACTGGTACGACACTGTCGCTTACCCCACCTACAAGTCGCTGCCGGGGCTGGTGCCGCTGGGCCGCTTCAAGGCCGTCGACGTCCCCAAGATGTTCCCGTTCCAGATGGACAATCTGTTCGAATATCTCTCGATCTATTATTTCGAGGCCGACGATCCCGTCGCCTTCATGGACAAGCTGAAGGAAACCTTCCCGGACCGGCCGGAGTACAGCTTCTCCGAGGATATCGACCAGAGCCGCTTCTTCGAGCCGATCTATGTCGCGATGGGCGACATCAATTTCGCGCCGCTCGACCGCTACGAAGCGCTCAAGCGGTAAGACCCGCAAGGACCTGACTGCCAGGGAGTGCAAGCCGTCACTTCATTGCGCGCAGGCGATGAAGTGACGCCCTGCCTGCTGATGGGTCCTCAATGGACCGGGGCCGCAGCGTGGCGCTCACGCATAGCCGAGATGCGACACGTCATTGAAGCTGCGCAATTGCCATGTACCATCCTTCGTAACGATCAGCCGGCTGATCGAGGTATTCTCGACGCCCACGAAGGCGAAGGGCCGGCTTCTGGTGGCCTGCCGGCAGATTTCGCTGATCGTGGCGGCGTGGCTGAGGGCGACCGAAGTGGTGCCGGGGTCGGTCCGGGCGACGACCGCCATGATTCCCCGGCTCACGCGTTCAGCGAAGGATGCCGCACTTTCCGCCTGCGGGATCACGTCCCAGCGTTCCTCGACATAGGCTTGCGAGATCAGCGGATGGCCGGATAACGCGTATTCGTAATAGCTATGCTCCCATTCGCCGAGATGGATCTCGCGCAAATCATCGATCACGACCGGCTGGATCCCCGTCGCGGCGACCAGTGGTTCGGCGGTCTGATGCGTCCGCCGCAGCGGCGTGACGAAGATATGCGCAATCGCCTCCTTGCCGAGCTGGCCGGCCAGCGCCTGCGCCTGGATCCGCCCATCGGGAGACAGCTCCGGATCGGACAGGGTGAGTTCACCCAGCTGGACGGTGTTCACGGTCGGCCCGACGCTCGATCCGTGGCGCACGAGTATGATCTGGCGGGCGCCTTCCGGCATCCGGAAGCGGGCTTGCCCGGTGTGATGGATGGTTCTGGTTCCGCTCGACATTCCCGGCTTGCCGACCCCGGGGCCGGCCTCCTCCTTGCTGCTTGCTGACGCAGGTTTCGCAATATCGGCCCCTGCGATCTTTGGCAAACCGCGCCGCGCGCGCAGCCGATATCGCGACAAGCTCGCGGAAACTTATCCGAAGTGCCTCGTTCCCTCAGTGAAAGGAGAGCTTCAATGTCATCGACCCAAAACCCGGCGAAGCATCGATCCGATGAGCATGAATCCCTCGCGAAGCAAGCGGATGAGAGCAAGGGCAGGGTAAAGCAGCCGCAGCAGACGGACGACATCATGCGCGAGAAGGACACCGCACGCGGATCGGAGCCGTCCCGCCATGCCCGCAAATGAGGGGTTGACCCGTAGCGGCCCTGCCGTGCCGATCTATTCGCCGAAAGGATAGGTCTCCGGCACGCCCCGGTGATGTTCCGGTCCGAGCGGAGTCACCGCATGGGTCTCGTCGAACCACACGAAGGCATCGAACTGCTCGGGGAGGATAGCCTGGCTGTAATGACTCTGAAGTTCCGTGTCCGGCCGATAGATGACCCCGATGAAACGCTCCAGGCGCGGTTCGCCGAGGCGCTGGCGCAGGGGTTCGTTCCGGCCCGGGGAGAGATCGAGCAGGAAGCGCTTCCTGCCGCTGTCGTGAAACTGCCGTTCATAGCTGTCGCGCCGTGACGGATTGACGCGCTTGATCTCCATGTCGCCATCCCAATCACTCGCCGCCGCCACCGTGCCGCTGTGCGTGCCGAAACCGATCAGCGCGGCCTTGTCGCCGAACCGCTCGCGGCAGAGCTGGCCGATGTTCAGCTCCTCCCGGCTTTGCCCCATGTCGGTATGGCGGGCATCGCCGATATGGCTGTTGTGCGCCCAGACGATGGCCCTCGCATCCGGCCCCTTCGCCTCCAGCAGGTGCTCGAGCGTTTCGAACATATGGGTGTCCCGCAGATTCCAGCTCTCCGGGCCGCCGTAATACATGATCCGGTAATAGCGCTCCGCCGAAGCGATCAAACGCGCATTCTGCGCCGCGTCGAGAAACGCATCGCCATCGCGTGCGGTATAATCGAGATGCTTGCGGAGAAGCGCGCGGCATTGCTCGACAACCGCTTCCTCGCATTCGGCATATCCGCGCGACAGCGCGGCGCGCCCGTAGGTCGCCGGATTGTTCTGCCAGGGCGTGAGGCATCCATAGCGCTCGCGCGCAATTGCGGCAGCTTCGGGATCCACCCGGTCGAGATAATCGAGAACGGCTCCGATCGAGGCCGACATATTGTAGATGTCGAGGCCATAAAAGCCGGCGCGCTCCTCCATCGCCGCGATGCCGCGATTATGGTCGTGCATCCATTCGATCAGGGCGTGCACGTCGGTGTTGCGCCACATCCAGGTCGGGAAACGCTCGAATGGCTTCCGGGCGGCCGTGCCGGGCTCGCGATGGCGGACATAGCGGTCGACCATCGCGGCATCGGGCCAGTCCGCTTCCACGGCGACGATGGCGAAGCCGTGACGGGCAATGAAGTGCCGGGTGATCGCCGCGCGCGCCTGATAGAACTCGCTGGTGCCATGGCTCGCCTCGCCGAGCAGCACCACCCGGCGATCCGCGAACCGGTCGAACAGCCGCCCGAAAGCCGGGTCGTCGAACGCGGGCAGATCCTCGCCCGCCTCGGCGATCATTTCGGGCAGCGACCGGTTGCGCGATACGCCCGGCACATGGTTGCTGGCCGAGCGCCGCCCATCTTCCTGCCAGCCCTGCTCGCCGATCAGGGGCACGAACATGACCGCGCCGAGATCCTCCGTCTCGAAGCGCGTCTCGTCGACACGCGTCACCTTGCACAGCGTCTGCGTGCCGGCGCCTCCCACCGGAATGACGAGATGGCCGCCCACCGCCAGTTGCCGCTTGAGCGCGCCCGGCACTTCCGGCCCCCCGGCCGCGACGAGGATCGCATCGAACGGGGCCTCCTGCTCCAGGCCCCTGGTGCCGTCACCGACCCGGATGTCCACATTGGCATAGCCGAGCGCGGCCATGCGGTCCCGCGCGAGCCTGGCCAGCGCCGGGTGGCGCTCGATCGCAAAGACCCGCCCCGCGATCCGCCCCAGGACCGCGGCGGCATAGCCCGAGCCGGCGCCCACTTCGAGCACCCGGTCGCCCGGTTCGATCTCGGCCGCCTCGATCATCGCGGCGACGATATAGGGCTGCGAAATCGTCTGCTCTTCCTCGATCGGCAGCGCCGAATCCTCATAGGCGAATTCTTCGAGCCCCTCGCGCACGAAGCGCTCGCGCGGCACCGTTCGCATCGCATCGAGCACGCGCTTGTCGCGGATGCCGCGCTGGGCGATTTGAGTATCCACCATGTGGTCGCGAAGCCTGTCATAATCGGCCATGGGCTTCTTCCTCGGCGTGCGTTGCGAACGCGGTTGCGTGATCGGGCGGGAACCGTCTCAGCAGCCTCGCTCGATCGGAATCGTCCAGCTTCCATCCGATAACAGGCATGGCACCCTCGGCATGGCCTCAGCCATTGCCCTTACGGCGACGGGTTTCCCAGCCTTTCCGGGCGGCGGCGGATCGCTTTTCCGAGCTCTGGCTCGATCCGCCTATGCGCCCGCCCTTCCGGGAGGAGGCATGACTCTCTTTCTTGCCTCTGCCGGAACCGGACTTCTTGCCGCCGCCGGACTCCTTGTTCACGGTGGCCCAGGCGCGGCGCTCGGCTTCGCTGTGGCTGACCCCGCGATCCTCATAGCCTTCTTCGATATGCTCGGCCTTGCGCTTCTGCTTGTCGGTGTAGCTGCTCTTGTCGCCTCGAGGCATGGTCGTTCTCCCATTGCCCGTTCGCCCGATCAGCGCTCGAAATCGCTGCGGGTTCCCCACGAATACGCCTGTCGCTGGGCAGGGGAGCCGCTCCGTCTCATCGGCGCCTCCATGCGCCCCATGGGGGCCTGGAAGCCGGAACAGCGCCACGCCTGGGACGTCATGAGATCAGGGTCCGGGCGCAGGTCCCGAAGCGCATTCGATCGAGGAGACAAGCCATGGAAGAAAAACCACGCAAGGGCATCCGGCGTGGTCCCCTGGGTGACGCGAGGCCCGATGCGGACGGATCCGAGGTGCCGACCAGCGGTGGCCAGCCGCAGGAGAAGGTCGAAGACCGGCCCGTCGTCAGCAAGGTCCGGCCCGAAGATTATCCCTATGACCAGCGCGCCAAGGGAGAGGGGTGAGGGGGCAAGCGCTGCTGGCGCGGGTCAGGCCGCTTCCCGGCAGGGCGGGGGAGGAGCCGGGCGGGAGCGGTGCTCCAGCAATTGCTGGACGATCGCATAGGTGCGATCGTTGTCCACATCGATCGCCTGGCTGCTATCGTCGAGGATGACGGGCGCAATCGAAAGCCCGAATCGTCGCGATATCCGGCGCAATCCGGCACTCAACGTGACCAGACGGGCACGCGAATGTAGCGCTTCAGCAAGACAATGCCGTGATGGATTGCGGGCAAGGGCATGACAATTCAGGCCAATGTGCCATCCCTTTGCAATGCGCCGGGGAATGAGCAAGCAATCGGGATGTCGCTCGGAAAATTCATGGCCTTGACGATGGCCTGCGGTTAGGACTCGCTTCCAGTCAGCTGGATGGGAAGCCGCCCCTGTTGTCCTGAAGCACGGTTCCGCCCCGTATGGATCAAGCCCCTTTCTGGAAGGCCGCGATGCAAGAAAGACTAGCCGGTAAAATCGCCATCGTTCTGGGCGCATCGAACCCCGGGAATATAGGTCAGGCGATTGCGAGGCGCTTTACCGACGAGGGAGCGCGGGTCGTGGTCGCCGGACGCAACGAGGCCGAGCTGGAGCGTTTCTCTCACGAAATCGACGGCGCATATCGTGTCTGCGACATCACTTCCCGGCCCGATCTCGATCGGCTCGTCGCCTTCGCGCTGGATCGCTTCGGTGGGCTGGACATAGCGGTGAACTGTGTCGGCTGGGCCTTGTTCAAGCCGTTTCTCGAAACGACCGAAGAGGAACTGCAACAGATGATAGACCTGCAGTTCAAGGGGCCGTTCCAGTTCTTCCAGGCCGTGCTGACCTCGATGAGGGCCGGCGGCTCGGTCATCCAGATCGGGTCGATCTCGTCCGAATGCCTGTTTCCCGATCATGCCGCCTATATGGGCACGAAGGCTGGTATCGACCATGTGATACGCTCGCTCGCGAATGATTTCGGATCCAGGAACATTCGGGTCAACACGATCTCGCCCGGATTGACGGAAACGCCGATGACGGCGGACATCAAGGCGATTCCCGGCTTTGTCGATCTGTTCCTGAAGCATTATCCCCTGGGCCGCCACGGCACGACAGCGGATGTGGCCGCGACCGCGGCCTGGCTCTCCAGCGACGAATGCTTCATGACCGGGCAGACCCTGCGCGTCGAAGGCGGCATGTCCCTTCGCGGGCATCCGGTGCCCCAGGATGTACACAGGCTCCTCGACGCCGCGCAGAAGGCCGGCCCACAGCGTCAGCAATGATGCTGCAGGCGCCCGGTTTCCTCCCCGCAGTCCCGCAGCGTCATCATATGGGCGACAAGATCGTCGATCTGATCGGGTTCGATCTCGAAGCCCATGATCTGGGGAAAATTGTGCGAGTTTCGCAGCCAGGGCTCGAGCGTTTCAGCACTCAGCCCGGGTGTGTTGACCACCTCCTCGAACGTCGGCGCTTCGGGGTGCGGCGATATCTTCAGCCTGGTGACCGCATGACAACCCGCACAATGCGCCTGCGCGAAGGCAAGGCCCCTCGCCGGCCCCTGATTTTCGGCCTGGGCGACCCTCATCGTGGATGAGGCTGGCCTCGTCTCCGAATGATTGCAGGCGCTGATGAGCAAGATGAGCAGGGAGAACACGGGCACTTTCAGCATCGCCTGCCCTTATCCCGCCAGGGGCAGCGACACAATCGCCTGAAGCCCCGGTGACATGTCAGCCCGCGGTCGAAAGCTGTGTCCGGAGCTTCTGCAGCTCGCGTTCCGGAACGGGCGGCAAGTCGCGCGCGGGCTTGCCTTCGCGCAGGCGCTTGCGATCCTGCTCGGAAGGTTCGACGCGGCGGACCCGCACCGGCGCATGGCCCTGCGCCTTCATGCCGAGCCGTTCCGCCGCGCCGCGCGACAGGTCGATGATGCGCCTCCCCTGAATGAACGGCCCCCGATCGTTGACGCGCACGATGATCCGCCGCCCGGTGTCGAGCGCCGTCACTTCGACATAGGTGGGCAGCGGCAGGGTGGTATGCGCGGCGGTGATCCAGCCGGGGCGAAAATGCTCGCCATTGGCGGTGCGATTGCCGGACTCGTTCCCGTACCAGCTCGCATAGCCCAGCGCGTCATAGGACGGCGCGGCAGCCGGCACATAGGTCGCACCGCGGATCGTGTAAGGCGGACCGATCCTGACCGGCGTGTCGCTCACGGGCCGGAAGTTGCCGCCCGCGCAAGCCGACAGCATCAGCACCGATACTGCCGCGCTCCCCAGGCGTCCCATCCAAAGTCCCCGCATGCGCGCGACCCTAGAGGCGGCCAGGGGCGGTATAAAGTCACCACGCCGCTTTACTGGTGGATTTCAGGGTAATCCCGAAGGCCCCGAAGTGATTTCTTTTCACCGGCCGGCGCGCCGGGTAGGATCATTTGCCGAACCCCCGGCGTTTCTGGATCGACCGGAAGAAGTGGGACCGATGACGGAAACGCGCGCTTGCATCAATGCCATCGGCTGTGCCGTACCCGATCAGGACGTGCATCGCCCGTTCATCGCATGGGCCAGCCGGAAGATCGGCAAGGAGCGGGACCGGCTGCTGTTCGAACGCATGGCGGAGCGATCCGGCATCGAACATCGCTGGTCGGTCCTGCCGCCCGCGCGCAACGGCGGTTCGCCGGTGGAACCGGGCGGTTTCTATGCCGAGGGCATGCCGCCGACCTCCCGGCGCATGGGCCTCTATGCCGAAACCGCTCCCGCCCTCGCGCTTGATGCGATCGACAGGCTGGCCGCCCAAGTCGACCTCGACCCCGTCAGCCATCTCGTGGTGGCCAGCTGCACCGGCTTCGTGGCTCCCGGGATCGACCAGATCATTGCCGAACGGCTTGGCATCACCGGCGCCGAGCGCACGCTCATCGGCTTCATGGGCTGCTATGCCGCCGTCGCCGCCTTGCGCACGGCGCGCCATATCGTTCGCTCCGAGCCAGAGGCCAGGGTGCTGGTGGTGACGGTCGAGCTTTCCTCGCTTCATCTTCAGGATGAAGGACAGATCGAGCGCCTGCTGATGATGCTGCAGTTCGGCGACGGCGCGGCCGCGGCCCTCGTGACCGCGGAAGGGGGAGGTCTGCTGATCGACCGGCCCTTCGCGATCAATCTGGCGGATTCGGCGAATCTCATCCGCTGGGCGATCGGCGATACCGGGTTCGTCATGCATCTGTCCGGCGATGTCCCGAGACGCATCCAGGCGGCGCTATCCGACCAGGCGATCCGGCGGCAGATCCTCGGTGCGAAACCGCTTTCCGCGATCGACGGCTGGGCCGTTCACGCCGGCGGCCGCTCGATCCTCGATGCGGTCGAGCGCGGGCTGGAGCTGGACGAGCAGGCGCTCAGCGCCTCACGCGGCGTGCTCGCCCGATATGGCAACATGTCGTCCTCCACGCTCATGTTCATTCTGGCGGAGTTGCTCGAACAAGCCGAATGCCGCAACGGCCTTGCGCTGGCATTCGGTCCCGGCCTGGCGGCGGAGGGATTTCACTTCGAGCGAGCCGAGTGATGCCATTGCGGGCGGCGAACCGGCATGGGCGCCAATGCGCATATCGGCGCTGATCGTCGGCGGCGGGCCGGCCGGGTCCGCGGCCGCCATTACCCTGGCGAGAGCGGGCATGACGCCACAGCTCTTCGAAGGCCGCGCCGCTCCCGGCAATGGCGTCTGTGGCGGTTTCCTAGGATGGGACGCGCTGGCGGCGCTGCGCGACCTCGGCATCGACGCCGAAGCATTGGGCGCGCGGCCGATCACCCGGCTCAGGCTGGTGACCCGCAATCGCATCGTCGAAACCGACCTGCCCCATCCCGCAGCTGGTCTTTCGCGGCAGGCTCTGGACAGGGCGCTGATCGCCGCCGCCGGGGCCGCCGGGGCGAGCATAACATGCGGCAGAAGCGTACGCGCAGCCGATCCGCTCACTCGCTCGATCCGCTTCGACGACGGCGAATCCCTGGCCGGCGAAGCGCTGTTTCTGGCCACCGGCAAGCATGAGCTGCGGGGGCTGGCGCGCGATCTTGCCGACCGGCGCGAGCAGCCTTCCGTCGGGCTGCGCGCCTCATTGCCGCCCAGCCCCGAGCGAACGCGCGAACTCGCAGGCGTGATCGAGCTGCATCTGTTCGACCAGGGTTACGCCGGGCTGCTGCTGCAGGAAGACGGGGCGGCCAATCTGTGCCTTTCGGTCGCACGCAGCCGGCTGGGCGCGGCGGGCGACGTGCCCACGCTCATCGATGCAATATGCGGCCAGGCTCCGGACCTGGCGGAGCGCATCGGGGCGGAAAGGCTGCCGCCCTTCGCGGCGGTGGCCGGAGTGCCCTACGGATGGCGCGCGCGCGGGACACATCCCGGCATCTTCCGGATCGGCGACCAGGGAGCAGTGATCGCTTCGCTTGCTGGGGACGGCATCGCCATGGCGCTCACCAACGGAGCGGGCGCGGCGCAAGCCCTGCTGGCCGGCGGTCCGGATGCCGCAATGCGCTGGCAGGCCGATCTGCGCCGGAAATGCCGCAGGCCCCTCTGGATTGCGGAGGCCTTGCGACATGGCGCAGAGCGACCGATGACGCGCGAAGGGCTGATGCGGCTGCTGCAACGGATGCCGCGACTGGGCGCCTATGCCGCGCTGCTGACGCGGATCGGCGACGGCGGCCGGACTGCCTGACGCCTGCGTTCCACACAAAGGCGAAAGGCGAAGCGTCGCACGATCCGGACCTCATCGAGCCCTATGCCGGCACGCGGCAGAAGCTCCGCCCAATCGCCGGGGCGGAAGGACCTGGCAATCGACAGCCGGCCATCCTCGCGCACGATCCGGTGAACCCGCAGCAGGCGCGCCAGCAGGGGAAAGCCCCAATAGGCGAAACCATGGCGATGGAGATCGCAGATCAGCCAGCCCAGCCGCGCTTCCGCCTCCATATAGCGCAGGAACGCCATCAATTGCGCATCGGTCATGTGATGCGCGACCTGGCTCGAGATGACGAAGTCGAAAGGGCCCGCCTGGTCGAGATAATCGCCGGCGCGGTAGTCGATCGCGAGGTCCGGCGAGGTGGCGGCGCGCGCAGCCCGCAAGCTCTTCTCGTTGAGATCGACGCCGACCAGCTCCGCCTCGATCCCCTGCCGCCGCGCCCATCGCGCGATGACTCGCAGGACGTCGCCATCACCGAAGCCGACATCCATCAGGCGGAACCGCTTCGCGGAGCCGATCGTCCGATCGAGGAAGGCGATTGCCGGCGCGGCCGTGAAGGTCCAGCGGTTGACCCGGGCAAGGTCATGGAGGACCTTTTCATAGACCGCCGGATCGAGCCCCGGAGCATCCATCTGCTCTTCCTCTCGCGAGCGAATGGTGAGGTCGGCCATCATGCTCTCCACCGTCCCACATCTGCCATCCTTATAGCACGCTTGCCCGCGTTGATCTTCCTGCGCCACCTAGGGCAGCCGCGCAACGCGACGATCAAGCGGGGGCAGACCAAACCGGAAGCGGCGGTTTCATGCGGCAGGGGTTGAACGCAAACCGACGGGTAGCGGTCTTATTCCTTTCTTCGCGGCTTGTTGCCGCCCTTGTCTATCGGGCGGCCATCCTGCGTCACGCCATAGCGGGGATCCCATCTGTCCAGCTCGTTCGCCGCCGCATTGGGGATTCCCTCGTGACCGGGCTCCCTCAAATTCCCCGTGCCCGGGTCCGGAAATTCCTCCCGGGCGTTCTGTCTCGTCTCCTTCTCACGCGGTCCGGTGCGTTTGGGCTCTATCGGAAGGCGAGAGGGTCGGTTCGTGATGATCCGGGAATCATCGGGTTCATATTCAGCCATATTCGCCTCCTGGAATAGGAAATGGAATTGGTACGCGGTCTGACTTCAAGGATGGGACGGCCTTGTGCGGATCGGGTTCCTGTCGCCGGGAGGTGCCGGGACATGGCGTGGCCCGATCAAGGCTGAATGAGTGCTTGGCGGGAACCCGGACAGGACCTGATCGCTGCTTCCTCAGGAACGAGGCATTCGGCCGGCTGACCCTGATCGGAGAATGGCGATGAGCACTCGAAAATGGTCCCATGACGTGACGGAGCATTCCGATGCGCTGGATCTCGAGGAAGGCGTGTTCAAGCTCGCCGATCCCCGGAAGATCGCCGCCTCGCTCAAGCGTTCGGCGCTGCGCAGCAAGCGTCGCAAGGGTACGCCCCTGCAGTCGGCCATGGGCATGCTGAACTTCTACATTAATCGGGCAGGCGAGAATCTTTCGAAGGAAAGGCGGGATACGCTGGAAAAGGCGAAGGAGGAATTGCGATCCTTGTTCAGTACCTAGCGCCGCGGACCTGCTAGCTTGCCGGAGCGGCCTGTTCGGCTTCGGGATAAGGCATGATCAGCTTCCCGTCCGGCGCGGCGGTGAATGTGGTCTGGGCGGGATAGGGAATGATTATGCCCTCCTGCGCGAAACGCTTCATGATCGCCACCAGCAGGCGGTCCCGCAAGGGATGGGCGATCGACCAGTCGTTGCCGGGCACATCCACCAGCAGGGAGAAATCCAGCGAGCTGGCGCCGAACGCTTCGAAACCGGCGCGGGAAGGCTTCGCCCCCTCTGCTTCCACCAGTTCCTGCAAGATGGCGGGAATGCGGGCGAGCGTTTCGGGTGGGGTTTCATAGGCCACCCCGATGGTGAAGGGCAGGCGGATATGATCCCGCCCCGTGACATTGAGAATCTCCTTATCGAGCAGGTTCTTGTTCGCCACGATCATGAGTTCCCCGGTGTAGGTCCGGATGCGGGTGGATTTCAGCCCGATCGCTTCGATTGTCCCTGAATGGCCCTCGAAGCTGATGGCGTCGCCCTTGCTGAAAGGCCGATCGAAAATGATGGCGAGAGCGGCAAACAAATCGGCGAAGATGCCCTGGGCCGCCAGGCCGATCGCGATGCCGCCAACCCCCAGCCCCGCGACGAGGCCGGTGACATTCACACCCAGATTGTCGAGCAGGACAATGGCGGCAATCGCGAAGACGACCATGCTGACCAGCAGCCGGATCAGACCCATCGCGTTGATGATGGTCTCGCCACGAAAATGCTCGCTCGAAGTGCGGTGCTCGATCGCGCCGAGGATGAGCTCGCGCGCCCAGATGGCTCCCTGCACCACCGCGGCGACCGTGAAGAGGAACATGATCAGCCGGTTCAGCGCGCTCGGGGTCTGGGCATAATTGTCAACCAGGCTGATCGCGACCATCAGAATGAAGAAGCTGGTCGTCTTGGCGATGGTCCTGCCAAAGATCGTCAGCCATTCGCCGCCGCGCCCCGACTGGCACCAGCGCACGCCGAGACGGCGCAATCCATACAACAGCGCCACGATGGCCAGGGCCACAAGGCCGGCAATGAGAATCTGCAGCCAATGCGTACCCAGCCACGAGAGGGTGGACGACCACAGCTCTCTCACGTGAAGCCATGCGGAATTCATCGGATCAGTACGTTCCATGCCGGAAGCCATTCATTGCTCCAAAGTTGCACCAGCGGCCGTTCGGGATATTTCCGGCGGTTGACTAGCTTGAATCGGGTTTTCCGGTCCATCGTTATCGGGTCCGGCGGGAGGACCAGACATTCCTGACCTGGATCGGCAACTCTTCCGTTCAAGCATCTCATCCTTGCGCGCGACCAGATTGTGCCTGGATCCTATGGCATTGGGCAAGCACGCCTTTTGCCGGGCATTTCCTCCCCTTGCACAGGATGCCTGATCTCCTCGATCGTTCCAGCGAGTAATTCGCAACAAGGTCCGGAGCAGACGGACATCGCAAGCCTGGCAGGATCGGAAGGAACCTTTTGGCCGGGCGCCCCTTCTCCTCCCAGAGGAGAGACCGATGACAGAACCACAGCAGGACCCCGGCGATGCCCATACCAGCTATCCCTCGTTGCAGGGACGCCGGGCCATTGTGACAGGAGGAACGACCGGCATCGGCCGGGCAATCGCCGTGCTGCTTGCCAGCGAGGGCGCCCGGGTATTCATCTGCGGACGAGACCGGCAACACCTCGCCGACGCGCTGGAGCGGATCTCGCAAGTAGGCGAAGGCGGCGGGATCGACGTCGATCTCGCCGAGCCCGAAGGCCTGCAAAGGTTCTTCGATGCCGCGGACGCATATCTGGGCGGGCTCGATATCGCGATCGTCAATGCCGCCATTCCCGCCGAGGCCCTGGCCGACGCGCGGCGCAAGGAAGCCGCCTATCAGATCGCCGTCGATTTCACTGCCTATCTGATGACCACGCAGCACGCCGTACGGAGGATGAAGGAAGGATCCGATATCGTGCTGATCGGCTCGATGAGCGCGGTTTCAAAAGGTCCGGGGTCGTCGATATATGTCGCGGCCAAGGCGGGCATCGAGGGGTTCGCTCCGTCATTGCGGAAGGAGCTTGCCGAGAAGGACATCAAGGTAGGCCTCATCGAGCCTGGCTTCACCGGCGCCGATTTCCAGTATCCCGACTTCTCCGCCGATGAGCAGCGCGAGCTCATCAAGCAGCACAGGATGCTGCGGGCGGAAGACATCGCCGTCGCCGTCCACTACATGCTGCGACAACCGCGCCGCTGCGCGGTGTCGCATATGCGGGTGGAAACCCGGTTGGACCATCCATGACCCGCTTCGAGATCGACCGGCTCGTTGTCACGCCGCAGATGATCGATCTGACCCGGTCGCCGCTGGCGGGCCAGTTCGATGCCCCGACCTTTGTCCTGGGGGCGTTCAATCCCGGCATGACCCGGCTGCCCAACGGCAATTTGCTGCTGATGGCCCGGGTCGCCGAAGCTCTGCGCGATCCGATTTTCGATGATCACGTGCATGCCATTCGCTGGGACGAGGGCGGCTATGTCCTGGATGGGTGGCCGCTCGTGCTGGCCGACACCGCCGATCCGCGCAAATTCACCCTGCACGGCGGAGGGTGGCGCGTGATGGCCCTGACATCTCTTTCCTGGCTGCTTCCCGTCGAATTGTCTCCCGACGGCCTTCAGGTTGAAGCGATCCATTACGAGAGGGCAATTGCGCCCGTCGGCAGCTGGCAATGCTACGGGATCGAGGATGCCCGGATCAGCAGGGTCGGCGATCGGTACTGGATGACGACGTGCTCGGTCAGTCCGGAACGGCATTCGACGACGCTCTATAGTTCGCACGATGCGCTGGACTGGAATTTCGAGGGCGTGGTGCTGGATCATCAGAACAAGGATATGCTGATTTTCGAGGGATTGATCGACGGCAGGTACTGGGCGCAGACCCGCCCCTTGGGCGACCTGTATTTCGCCTATCCGCCCGACAGCGACTGGCGGGCGGGCCCATCCATCAATCTCGCGACTTCGCCGGACTGCCTGCATTGGAAGCCATACCTTTCCCCCGGTTTGCGGCCGCGCGCCGGAACGGTCGCGACCGCGCGAATGGGTGGAGGCACGCCTCCCGTGTTGACGGAGATCGACGGACAACGGGGCTGGCTCACCCTGTGGCATGGAGTCGAGCCGAAGGAGATCGTCGGGATTTATCGGACGTACTGGTCGCTGCTCGATCCCCACGATCCCAGCGTGACGCTTCATACCGGGTCCGAACCGCTGCTGGAGGCCAATGCGGACCTTACCGCGGCTCTGGCAGACCAGATGTATCTGACGGACGTGGTGTTCTCCACCGGCCTCGTGGAGGAGGAAGACCATTTCATCGTCGCTTCGGGGGAAGCCGACCTTGCTTGCCGCATTACTCATATCCCCAGGTCGAAATTCCGCATGATCGCCAGCTGAGCAACCACCTGCTCTCCGGGCCGCCAGAGCGCCTTTGCGCCCCTTCTGCTCCAGCGAGCACGCCATGATCCGCTTTGACGCTTGCGATAGCGGGGAATCAGGCCCACACTTCCCCGGCGGAACCGGGCAAGCCCCCTGTCGTTTTCCCAACGCGATCCCTCAGCGATCGCAAATGGCTTCCCAGGGAAACAAAGATGGCCGCTAAGCAAGAGCATCGTGCCGCAAGGTTCGGCCTACTCGGCAAATATGCCTATGGCTGGCTTACCCTTGCATTCTTTTTGGTCTCTCTCCTGCTGCATTGGTATTTTGGCTGGAGTTCCTTCGTTGACGAAGCGCAGGAGCACGGGCAACTGCCCACCACCAGCGAATATATTACCCAGATGATGCGGGACACCTTCGAGAACTGGCAATCCGAATTTCTGCAACTGCTCTGGCAAGTCGTGGGCCTTACTTACTTTCTGTACCTGGGATCTCCCAGCTCGAAAGAAGGCGATGATCGCATGGAAGCGAAGATCGACGCGATGATCCGCCTGCAGGCGGGCGAGCGCGGGGAAGAGATCCTGAAGACGATCGATCAACGTTATCTCCGGGCGGAAAAGCCTACCCGTCCCGAGGCGTCCGATGGCGAACCCGCCGCCTGAAATGCAGGGGACCAGCGTCGAAGCCATCGAAGCTCGTGAAGCGTTTTCTCGCGGTGACATCTTGATGGAAGGCTGCCAGCATGGCGGGCTGGACATAGACCTGCGCGCATTCCGGAAGGACATATGGCTGTCCTTTCGACGCAATCGCAGCGGAGGGGTCGCTCTGCGGACCCCGTTGCTGGCCGACCGATCCGAATGCCGCTTACGCAAAGGCACCGACGGAACGATCCTGAACTGGGAAGCGGTCAACGAGGCCGGGCGCCTGATCGGCGAGTTGCAGGGCGATCAAACCGGCTTGGAGAATTTCTCTTACCGAGTGACATTCACGCCATCGCTCGACCTCCATATTCCCTATTTCCCCAGGGATCTGATAGTCTTCGGCCGTTATGGCAATCCCTGCAACAGCGCAGGCACGATCGAGGCCTGCCAGCGCAGGCTCAACACCGGCCTGTGCTATCTGAAGCTGATGAAGCCGGCGATCGGCAAGCTGCTCTACGTCCAAAATCTTACCGCGCTGAACGATTATTTCGGAGCGACGGGCACGAAGCCGGAGAATGCGGTGGGGGGCGAATGGCCCGTTCTCGGCTATCTTCCTCCTACCCGTCCGAATGAACCCACCCAGACGCTTCCAGCCGGCAAGTCCATTGTCATCTATGATACGAGGCTGGTGTTTCGCCATAAACCCGAGGAAGAGGAAACGGAAAGCGCCTGGCAATTCCTGGACATGCTGGGAGCGATCTATCGAAATCTCGATAAGCCGGAGACCCAACGCAGAGACTGGGTCGACCGTTCACGCCAGACCCTTCGGGATCTCAAGGCGTCGCCGAAAGCACGGGTGCGCCATCACGGCGAGACGTATTTTCGCCCCTATACCGCCGCGGAAAACCCGGACTCCATGGTGGAGCTTTCGCTGCTTTCCGCCATTCACGACTGGGGCGAATGGGAAGGAAAGAAAGAACCGCTTGAAGCCCGGGCCTTGCGAGGTCTTGAGAAGTTCTATGACCCCGAGCTCAAGGCCCTTCGACGCTATCTTCCCGATGCAAGCGCGGGAAAGAACCCGGATACGGTCGATAGCTGGTATCTGTACCACCCGCTTCTCAATCTCTCCAACTTGGCCCTGGCTGGAAATGAAAGAGCCAAAGGCCTTTTTCTCCGCTCTGTCGATTACGGCATCCGGGCCGCGCAACACTTCAATTACAAGTGGCCGATCGAATATGATATCAAGGACTTCTCGATCATCACCCCGGTGACGCCAGCCGATCGCCGCGGGCAAACGGATGTGGGCGGCGTGTATGCCTGGGTCATGCTGCAGGCCTTCGAGCTCACTCTGGACAGCCGGTTCATCGATGAAGCCAGGAACGCTCTCGATGCAGGAAGGGGCATGCGTTTCGACCTGAACTATCAGGCAAACCTCACCGCCTGGGGCGCGGCCGCCTGCATCCGCCTGTGGCGCATCACGAACCGGAAAACCTATCTGGGATTGAGCTACGTCTATCTCGCGAGCTTCTTCCACAACGCGCAAATCTGGGAGAGCGAGATCGGCCATGCCCGTCACTATTCGAACTTTCTCAGCGTCACCTGCCTGCAGGACGCGCCCTATACGGCGCTGTATGAATGTTTCGATTCCTATGCCGCCTTCGAAAGATTTCTAGATCTAGGCGGTCCCGACCTGATTCCGGCCGCAAAGATGCTGGTGACCGAATATTGCCGCTACGCGCTGGATCGTGCCTGGTACTATTATCCCGATGCCTTGCCCGCCGATGCGTTGGCAGATGACGTCCGCAATGGTGAAATCGATCCGAAGCTCTCTTTCCCTCTCGAGGATCTTTATCCCGATGGACAGCCTGCGGGCCAGGTGGGGCAGGAGATTTATGGCGCCGGTGCCGCGATGATATTTGCCACGCGCGCCTATCATCCTGTCAGGGATGCCCCCTTTGTCATATTCTGCGATCATTTCCTGCGAGCAGGAACTCGTCTCGATGGCAATGTGGTGAGCATAAAGATCGACGGCGAAGCGACGCATCTCGCTGAACTCGCCTTTTTGCGGAAGGGTCGAAACCCCTTGCCCGAGTTCACGGTAAGAACGCTGAGCGATCAGATCATGAAACCTTACCGATCCACTGCGGAACAGGTCTGCTACAAGGTGCCGGCTTCCGGCCTGGTGCTCTCCTGGGAGTGAGAAATCCCTCTCCGGCTACGATAAATGAAGGACTTCGGGAACCTCGCTGGCGCGAACTACCTGTCCGACACGCCCGGGTCACCGGCTGACTTCATGCCCTCGGAGCCCGTCCCGGGGATACCGCCGCTCACGGTCGCGCCCGCCCTGGGTCCAGCGGAAGTGGACGTGGAGGCTGGTTCCGGCACCGCATCTGCTTCTGCATCTGTTTCCGCAGGAGTCGCCGCGTCGCTTTCATAGGAACCCCCGCCTTCGAGCCTGTCCCCCAGTTGGTCATCGCGGTCCGCATCGCACGCCGCGAGAAACGTCATGGTCGCGGCCAAACCCAGAAACGATATCAGCTTCATATCTCTGTCCTTATCCTGATCGATAACGCGAGACCGGGCATATTCGATCCCTCGGCCGCTCCATTTGCCGCACGCTAGCCACGCCATCACCGATGACTGATGAGTCAGGCTGCTGGTTGTCCTGGCCAGTTCCCTCGAACCCGATTGAGGCACGGGACGTCTCACCATGGGGTCGGCAGCGGAACTGTCGATCTTTCCGCCTCTTCCATTCACATGGCTGGAGGTCCGAAATGGCAAGAGATGCTGAGAATGACAAGCAACGCAGCGTGGACGCGGAGGGAGCCCCTTCGCAACAGGGCGCTTCGGGCGGCAATTTGGCCCGGAAAATCGGACAGCGCGATGAGATGAAAAGCGCCAAGAGAGGGGATTCCATTTCCACTACGGTTGACGGCCGGGACAAGCCCGATGGCAGCGATCGGCCGACTCCACCGGAAATCCGGGAATAGGCGCTTGATGAACGCCGATGGCAGCCTTGGCTTCCCCCCGCAAAGAAGGTTTATCATATGGAGAATAGCAATGCAGATTCCTCATGATGCGCTGGTCGTGGTCGCGGATGGACGCAAAATGCTGCTGCTCAGGAATGAGGGAGATGCCCGGCGGATCAATTTGCAGGTGGAGCGCAAGGCGATTCACGAGAGCCCGAAGGATGGTGAGCAAAAGTCGGATGCGGCCGGAAGAGCCTCCTCCACCCAATCGGGACCCGGGCCCCGGCTATCGCCCAGGGCGGTTCGATGCATGCCCAGGGGCAGGGCGCGCAATTTGCGCCCTCCCGCGGCAGCATGGAGGAGACGGATTACCATCAGCTCGAAGAAGACAGATTCGCCTCGGAAGTGGCCGAGATCTTGAAGAAGGGCGCGCTGGCCAACGCCTTCGACAAGATCATCGTCGCCGCACCGGCGCGCACTCTGGGCGAACTTCGGAAGCGCTACCACAAGGAAGTGACAGCGCGACTGGTCGGAGAGATCGACAAGGACCTTACTGGTCATCCCGTTCCGATGATCGAGAAGGTATTGCTCAATGCCTAGAGGCAACCGTACCCTCACTCGTCCGACGTGAAGGCCAGCAAGCTCGCGCCGAATCCGAACAGGACGATGACCAGCGCGGAATCCACGCCCATCTTGAAGATGGTGCGATTGCGATGTTCCAGCAACCCGACGACGAAAACGCCGATCAGCACAGCCCCCAGCAAGGCGGAAATCACTTCGAACAGGCCGAGCATGTTCAACAACGGCTCGCCCGGCAGGATCAGGTCACCCAGCGGCAGCAGCGACAGATTGATGAAATTCGTACCCAAGGCCTGACCGAATGCCATTTCGGGGCGGCCGAGCCGGAGCGCGGGAAGGATCGTGACCAGCTCAGGCAGGGACGTGGCGGTTCCAATAAGGGCGAAGCCGACCACCGCGCTGGTCAGGCCCGCCTGTTCGGCGATGGCATCTCCGGTCTGTGACAGGGAATAGCCCGCCGCGAATACGAGACTTCCGTAAAAAGCGGTCCGCAGCCAGAGGGCTGACAATGCGGGTGTCTTTGCTGCTTTAGCCTTCGACGCATTGTCTTGCGACGCGCCCTCACCCGCGACTTTCCAGGGCGAGCGCTCGTCATGGCCGGTTGCGATCCAGAAGAACAAGATGGCCCCCAGACCGATCAGCGCACTGCCGATGCCGAGAGGGCCGATCAGGACATCGTCGATCAGGATGGCCATGGCGATCATAACCAGCAGGATCATGCACAGGGCAGCCATCATCATCGTGGATGGCTGGGCGACGATCGAGGTAACCGCCTTTCGCCCCACGAACGCATCGGCGATCGCCAGCAGCAGGATGTTGATGGCCGCCGATCCCAGCAGATTGTTGACCGCCAGGGCCGGATTGCCGAGCGAGGTGGCGGTGATCACATTCGCCAGTTCCGGCAGGGAAGTGATCCCGGCCAGGAAAAGCATGCCGACAAAGGCATGGCCCATGCCCGTCTTGTCCGCGATCTGGTCGAGGATGTGCGTAAGCGGCCGGCCCGCGAACCAGATGACACCGGCCGCAAGGACAAATATCGATCCATTGACCCAGAGCGGGTAGGAGCCGGCGTCAGCGAAAGGCATGGCTTGCTAACGTCGGGCTTGGGGCGCCGTTCCCCTCTTTCCCTTCCCAAGGTCCCTGTATCCCGTCACCCGATCAAGGCGGGCAAGGTCTGATAGGCGATCGCCATGCCCGCGATGGCCAGGGCCAGTTTCACGACGGGGCTGCCATGCGGTTCCAACCGGCACCAGCACAGCGCGATGACCGCAAATGCGGCAAGGGCTGCGGCGAGGACGATCCAGCGCACCGCGGGATTGCCGGGCAGGATCAGCTCCGCCGCGTAGGAGACGGCGAAATGCGCCGCCCAGATCAGGAAAGCGACTGTCAGCGTCCGCCAGTTCAAGGGCCGATTGAGTTCTTCCCGCATGTCAGCCACCCGGAAACAGCCGGGGAATGATGGCGAAGATCATGCCCTGTATCGCGACGAAGCCGGTGAAGCGCGCGACTATATCCATTGTCACATTATGCGGGGTGGTCAGAAGCCCGCGTGCCTCGCGAAAGGCCAGATAGAGCGCCATGATCAGGGCAATGATCACCACTTGTCCCTGGAGCGCCGTCAGCATGAAGACGATCGCCCCCATGGACGTGGCGGTGGCGTCCAGCCCCGCCGCCAGCCATCCCTCGATGTCGTTGTAAAGGGCGTAGGCGGCAAGGCCTGCTCCCGTCATCACGAGCACCCACGGCAAGTTTTCGGCGGGCTTGCCCGCCCGTCGCGCAAGAACCTTGCGGCCCGCCCAGGCAAGGCCGAGCGCCGCGAAGTTCATGGCCACTATCAGGGCCGTGTTGCCCAGCGGCGGCGGCTCGCTCCATACTTCCGGATGAATGCCGTAGAGGTAGAAATAGGCGAAGAGAGCCAGGAAGCCGATCATTCCGATCACGGTCATCAGGACATTGAGCGCCCACCAGCCATGGCTGCGCGGCCCGGTTATCGCGATGGGCAGCACGATTCCGCCCCCGGCATCGGCCTGTTCCATGCGAGGCGGCGGATCGGTTTCCCACAGCCAGCGCAAAGTGGCGAGCAGGGTGACGATGCCGCAGAAGATCGCGAAAGCATAGGCCTGCACGGTCAGGGCAAGGAAGAACCCCGCGGTGAACACCGCGCTGGTAAACGGCCACACGGACGGACCCGGCATAAGCTGGATATATTGCGGCTCCGCATTGACCGGGGAGGTGATCAGGGTCTCGCGCGTGCCGGTGGGGGCATTGGGCAGCATATATCGCCCTTCTTCCACTTCCCGGGCAAGATCCGGATTGTCCCACAAGGGTTCGCGCGAGTGCACGACCGGGATCGACCGCGCCGAATAAAGGCCCGTGGGCAGCCATTCCAGCGTGCCGCCGCCATAAAGATTGCCGGCATCGGGCCCGCGTCCGGAGAAGCGGAAATTGCGCGCGCAATCATAGAGGAACAACAGCACGCCCGCCGCGATGATGAAGGCCCCGATCGTGGATATGAGATTGAGCGTGTCGAGCCCTCTGCCCGGCAGATAGGTGTAGATGCGGCGCGGCATCCCCATCAGCCCGGCCAGATGCATGGGCAGGAAGGTGACATGCAGCCCGGCGAACATCAGCCAGAAGACCCATCGGCCCAGCCGGTCCGACAGCGGTGTCCTGCTGGTCATCGGCGCCCAGTAGTAGAACGCGGCGAACATGGGGAACACCATGCCGCCCAGCAGCACGTAATGGAGATGGGCGACCACGAAATAGGTGTCGTGTGCCTGCCAGTCGAACGGCACCATCCCCAGCATCACCCCGGTCAGCCCGCCCATGACGAAGATCACGATCGATCCCACGACGAAATGGGCGGGTGCGGTCCAGCGGATCCTGCCGCTTGCCAGCGTCGCGATCCAGCAGAACACCTGAATTCCCGCCGGCAGACTCACCGCCATGCTTGCGGCCGAGAAATAGCCCGCCGACACCCTGGGCATGCCCGTGGCGAACATATGGTGCGCCCATACGCCGAAGCTGAGAAAGCCGGTCGCCACCAGGGCCAGCACGTTGAGCCGGTAACCGATCAGTTCGGCGCGGGCCACGGTAGCGACCATCATCGACATCAGCCCGGCGGCGGGCAGGAAGATGATATAGACCTCCGGGTGGCCGAAGAACCACAACAAGTGCTGCCATAGCAGGGGATCCCCGCCCCGCGTGGGATCGAAGAAGGGCCAGTTGAACGCCCGCTCCGCCTCCAGCAGCAGCGTGCAGAGGATAACCGCCGGAAAAGCGATCACGATCATCACCGCGAACACCAGCATCGCCCAGGCGAAGATCGGCATCCGGTCCAGCGTCATGTTGGGAGCGCGGGTGAGCAGAACGCCCACGATGATTTCCACCGCGCCCGCGATCGCGCTGATTTCGATGAAGCCGATGCCCAGCAGCCAGAAATCCGCGCTGATCCCCGGGCTCCACGCCCTGCTGGTCAGCGGCGGATACATGAACCAGCCGCCATCGGGCGCCAGTCCGATGAAGAGCGAAGCGAAGAAGCACAGCCCGCCGATCAGATAGGCCCAGAAGGCATAGGCGGAAAGGCGCGGAAACGGCAGGTCGCGCGCCGCCAGCATCTGGGGCAGCAGCAGGATGCCCAGCGCTTCCACCGCCGGCACGGCAAAGAGGAACATCATGATCGTGCCGTGCATGGTGAAGAACTGGTTGTAGGTGTCGGGATGCAGGAATTCCTGCATCGGCGCCGCCAGCTGCACCCGCATACCAAGCGCCAGCAATCCGGCGAGCAGGAAGAACAGGAAGCTGGTGGCAACGTACCAGAAGCCGACATAGTTGTTGTTGACGTCGGTCACGCGCTTCCAGCCGCGCGGCGATGCCCAGATCCGCTCGAGTTCCTTCACTTCCTCGTCGGGCCGCTTCTCCGGCAACGGGAACCGCCGGTAGAGGTCGTGATCGAAACCCGTTTCGGAGTTCATCGCTGGCGTTCCAGCCAGGCCGCGATAGCGTCCAGTTCCCGTGCGGAAAGCCGGTCATAGCGAGGCATGCGGTTTCCGGGCTTGATCGACTGGCTGTCGCCGATCCAGCCGATCAGCGTGCCGCGATGATTGGGCAGGATGCCGGCGCCAAGCGTGGTCCGGTCGCCGATGAAGGTCAGGTCCGGCCCGGCAAGCCCGTTCGCCTCCGTCCCCGCCACGCGATGGCAGGCGCCGCAGCCCGCTTCCATGAACAGCGCGCGGCCCGCTGCCTGTTCGCTTCCGGCCCCTGCCGCATCTTGCTGTGCGGCGGCTTCACGCGCGAGGCGGCCGGCAAACCATTCCTCCCACTCCCGGCGTTGCTGCGCGATGGCGACGAAGCCCATCAGGGCATGGGCGCCGCCGCAATATTCCGCGCATACCCCGCCGAATTGCCCGGCCCGGTCCGCTTCCACCCGCAGCAGCGTGGTACGTCCCGGGATCATGTCCTTCTTGCCGGAAAGATGGGGTATCCAGAAGCTGTGGATGACGTCGGCGGATTTGAGCTCGAACACCACCGGCTGGCCCACCGGTATGCGCACCTCATTGGCATCGTGCATCAGCACATTGCCGGCGCGGTCGAGATATTCCACCCGGAACCACCACATCTCCCCGGTCACGCGGATGCGCATTTCCTCGCCCGTGATAGGCTGGGTCAGGTTGGCCGTCAGCGTCAGCCCCCAGATCAGGAGGGCGGTGAGAACCACTCCGGGAAAGGCGACGCCGCCGATCCAGATCGCCCGCTCGCCGCCCAGAGCACGCTGCAATCTGGCCGGCCCGCGCAGCGCGATCCACAGCGCGGCCACAACCACGCCGGTGACCGCCAGACCCATCGCCAGCAATGCCCATGACAGCACCGTGACGCTTTGCGCATAGGGGCCTGCCGGATCGAGGACCGCCGGCGGCCAGCCCCACAAGGCCTCAATCATCGCGCAGTCCATAAAGATAGGCGGCGATATCGGCGGCCTCGTCCTTGTTGAGCGGCATCGGCGGCATAGGGGAACCCGGCTTCATCGCAGGGGCGTTGCGGATGAATGCCGCCAATGTCGCGGGTGAATTCGGCAATTCCCCGGCGATCAGGCCGATGTCGCCAAAATCCCCAAGCGAAGGTCCAAGGCGGCTGCGCGGCCAGGATACGCCGGGAATTTCGTGGCACGCGCCGCATCCTTTTGCCTTGATCAGCGCCAGGCCGCTCTGTTGCGCCGCGCTGTCCGGCGTGCGGCGGTTCTGGGGCGGCTCCTTGCAGCCGGCCAGCAAGGCCAGCGCAGCCAGGCCCGCTGATACGAAGATGCCGATTGTCCGGTTTGCCTGCACCCATTCCGCCCCGCCGCCAATCTAACGGGAACCAGCAGGCAAAGGTAAATGTTCCCGGAAGCGATGGAACTTTCCCGGAGGCTTCCCTGGCGTGGCGCTTTTCTCCTGGCCTTGGGGGCCTGCGCGCCCGAACCCGTTGACAGCGCTTACAGCGGCAGCGGCCGGTTGCTCGCCCTTTCCGGGGGCGATGCGGGGGCGCAAGCCGCCTGCCACACATGCCATGGATTGAACGGGGAAGGGGATGGCGACCTCGCCCCCCGGCTGGCGGGGCTCGACCGGGGCTATCTGGCGCGCCAGCTGATCCTTTTTGGCGAAGGCCAGCGCAGCCATGCCCGGATGCAATGGATCGCGCGGCATTTCGACATGGCGGAGCGTGACCGTGTGGCGGCATATTATGCGCAGATGGCGTGGCCTGCCCCGCGGCCTTCCGCATCGGCCGCTGGCGGTTGCGAGACGCCGGGCCAGGCAGGCGCCGCGCGGCTCTATCAGGCAGGGGACACGGACCGGGGGATCGCCGCCTGCGCGAGCTGCCATGGGGCGGCCGGGCAAGGCGTGGGAGCAGGCAACCCCGCCCTCGCCGGTCAGCCTGCTCCCTATCTCGCCGATCAACTGCGCAAATGGCAAGAGGGAGAGCGGTATGGCGACGCGCAGGGCCTGATGCGCGACGCCGCCCGCCAGCTGGCCGACGCGGAGATCGCCCCGCTGGCGGCCTATGTCGCTAGCTTGAGCGGGTCGCCGGATGATCCGGTATCTCCGGCAAAATGCCTTCCACGACATCGTCCCGATCCCAGAAATGGTGCTTGAGCGCGGCGCCCACGTGAAGCGGGATCAGCAAGGCCAGTCCCACCACCCCGGCCAGATGCAAGCTCTCCGCCCAGTCGAGCACCCGATACTGCCATTCAGGCGAGAGCGCGTAGAACGGCATGGGCGGCATCGGCACGATCCCTGCGAGATGGAGGGGCTGCGCGGGCTGGATTGCCGACCACATGCACCAGCCGCTCAAGGGAAGCAGGGCGAAAAGCAGATAGAACAGCACATGCGTCACATCCGCCGCTCGGCTCTGCCAAAGGGGCACATGCGCATCGTTGACCGGCCCGGGAACATAGAGCCGCCACAGCCCGCGCAATATCGCGAGCAGCAGCAGGGTCAGGCCGAGTTCGCTGTGCAGCATATAGGCCTGCACCTTGTCCCCGCCCGCCGGATAGCGCTGCATCATCCAGCCGGAGCCGAGCTGGTAGAGGACCAAGGCGGCCATAACCCAATGGAACCAGACGCCGACAGGGGAATATTTGCCTCGCCTCGTATAGCTCCGGGCCCATGCGCGGATGAGATGCGGCAGCTTCACCGGGGACGTTCCCTCAACACCCCCCGGTACAGGATGGTCATCGCCGCAAGGAGATAGAGCGCCGAGGCCGGGGCCCACATCACGATGCCCGCCAGTTGCTGGTCTTCCAATGGCGAGAGGCCCCACGCACCCGCAGTGAGCCAGTGGGGGGCGTAGAACGCGTGATCCGCGAAGGTCAGCAAGGCGCCGAGCAGGCCCATCGCGACCATGGCGGCGAGCAGCGACAAGGCGGCGCCCGCTGCCTTGTCGTCCAGCAGTTTCGCCCACCACGCCGCCGCGCTTCCGGCGATGGTAAGCTGCATTGTCCAGAACGACAGGTCCGAGGACATCGCCGCCGAGTAGAAGGGCGGAGCATGCCAGGCGAGGAAGATGACGAGGTGGACAGCCGTCCATTGCGCAAGCGTGCCCGGCACTGCCCGTTTTCGCAGGGCGAACGCGGCTACCGCAAGCGGAGCAACGAGTGCGGACAGGATCAGGTCATGCACGATGCGGACAAGGAACAGGGCGGAGCCCATCGCGCAGAAGGGGCTGACGAACAGGAAAAGGCAAACGGCGATCAGCCCCCCGGCAGCCCGCCCGTCGCCTCGTTCGGACCAGGCTCGCCAGGCGATTGCCGCCAGCAGGAAGCTGCCCAGCAGCACGGGGTCCCAATTCCAGCGCGCGAACCACTCCGCCGGGACCGGACCGGGACCGCAATAGGGCAGCCATGCGGTCATCTGCGCCTTCGGAGCGGCAAGAGGCGCGTGAAATTCATTTGGGCCCACTGCGCACGGTCCAGCCCAGCGCGATCGCCAGGGCGATACCTATTCCGATTCCGGCCCCCACGCTGTCCAGGGCAACGCCGATGGCGATGCCAAGGATCAGCCCGAGCGGCAGCGCCAGGAGTGCTTCCCTGTTCATGGCTCCGTGCCGCCAGTGCCGGGGGTTCGCGCGACCCGCCACACCGTGTTGGACAGGTCGTCCGCGATCAGCAGCGCCTGCCCAACCGAATCGACGGCCACGCCAACCGGGCGGCCCCTGGCCTTGCCGTTGCCGTCCAGAAAGCCGGTCACGAAATCGCGCGGCTCGCCGGCCGGCCGGCCGTTGGAGAATGGGATCCATATGACCTTGTAGCCGGATAGCCGGTGCCGGTTCCAGCTACCATGGAGGCCGACGAAGGCCCCGTTCGCAAAGCCGGGTCCGAAGATTTCCGCGGTCCCGAAGGCAAGCCCGAGCGGCGCGGTATGGGAACCGACGGCATAGTCGGGAACCGCTGCGCGCTTCACCATGTCCGGCTTTTGCGGGCGGATGCGAGGATCGATATTGCCGCCCCAGTAGCTGTAGGGCCACCCGTAGAATGCCCCATCCCGCACAGAGGTGATATAATCCGGCACCAGATGATCGCCCAGCTCATCGCGTTCGTTCACTGCGGCCCAGAGCACGCCGGTTTCCGGATTGAAGGCCAGCGCGGTGGGATTGCGCAGCCCGGTTGCAAACGGGCGGTGGGCGCCGGATCGAGGGTCGATCTCCCACACCATGGCCCGGTCGATCTCCGCTTCCGGGCCGCGTTCCATGATGTTGCTGTTCGAGCCGATCCCGACATACAGCCGTGAACCGTCCGGGCTCGCGACCAGGGCCTTGGTCCAGTGGTGATTGAGTTCCGATGGCAGCTTGGCCACTTCCCGCCCCGGTGCGGTGATCTGGATCTGCCCCTCTATATAGGGGAATTCCAACAGCGCGTCCTGATTGGCAACGTAGAGGCTGCCGCCGACGAGGGCGAGGCCATAGGGAGCGTTCAGCCCGTCCAGGAAGACCGTCCGCAGCTCGGGTCGGCCATCGCGATCCTGATCGCGAAGCAGGGTGATCCGGTCCCCGCCTTCCACACCGGACTTGCCTCTCGCCTTGATGAAACCGGCTATCACGTCCTTGGGCCGGATCTTCGGTGCGCTTCCACCCGCCCCTTCGGCAATGAGTATATCGCCATTCGGCAGGACGAGGATCTGTCGCGGAACCTTCAGATCAACGGCCATCGGAGTGATGGTGAAGCCTGCCGGCACGTCCGGACGCTCTCCATTCCAGCTGGCAGGGGTCGCGATCTTCATCGGCGGGAGAAGCGTTTGGCTCAGTCCCGGCAGCTGGGGACGCGGCCCGGTCTGATCCATATCCTTCTTGGCGCTCCCACAGGCGGCAAGCGCCAGCACAGCGCCCAGCAGGACCGGAGGATGGCGGCTCATCAGACTTCCTCCCTGGCTGTCGGGGTGGAATAGGCGAGCCAGCCGGCCCCGATCGCGAGCAGGGTGGCGAGAATGGAGAGGACGAGCCCCACTGTTCCCACCGAGCTCCAGCTGTCGCGGCTATGCTGGAAGCAATTGAGCAGGCCGGCGATCCACATCGCCGCCAGCAGGATGAGGTAGACAAGCGTGCGGTTCCGATAGCCGGTGGTGCGCAAGCTGAGAAAGTCGACGATCGCCCAGATCAGCACCAGGCTGGCGAAAATCTGCGCTCCGGCAAGCAGCCAGGCCGAAAAATGGCTCCATTGCACGACCGCGGTGTTCAGATAAGTGAGATCGGAAACCAGCGCGCTGGTGAACAAGGCGATCGGGAATGCCAGCAGCAGCGCGTGCAATGGATGCAGAAAGGCTCTTCTGTCCCTCGGACGGGCCATTTTCCGATCTCCCGATCATGGCGATTTGGGGCCGCAACAGAAAGACAATCCTCGGACGGCGATTTTTCTCCCGGAAATTTCGATATGAATAGGCCCGGCTGATCGGAATCCGGCCCGAGCAGCGATGTCAGTGGCCGGGGTAATCCACCAGCGCTTCGGCCTTGATCGCTTCGCCGCGAAGGCGATCCGCGCCGCCAAGGTCGGGAAGATCGATCACGAACAGGGCATGCTCGACCCGGGCGCCGGCTTCGCGCAACAGGCGCGAGGCCGCAAGCGCCGTCCCACCCGTGGCGATGAGATCGTCCACCAGCAGAACGGCCTGGTCCCGTTCGATCATCGAAGGGTCTATTTCAAGCCGGTCCGTCCCGTATTCGAGCGCATAATCGATCCCGATCGTCGCCACCGGCAGCTTGCCGCGCTTGCGCACCGGCAGGAAGCCCACGCCCAGCCGGGCCGCGACCGCGGCGCCAAAGATGAAACCGCGCGCTTCGATTCCGGCGATCAGCCCGGCACCCGTCGGCATCGCCCGGTCGGCCAGCGCATCCACTGTCGCACGCAGGCCTGGCCCATCGGCGATCAGACTGGTGATGTCGCGGAACAGGATGCCCGGCCGCGGGAAATCCGGGATGGTGCGGATCAGCGCCTTGATCTCATCTCCGGTCATATGCGCTCCCGACGAAAAACGCCCCTCGCATCGCCGGGATGGAGGGGCGTTGTAACCGCATCGTGCAGATCGACCGTCAGGCCTGCGGGCCTCAGCCCTTCTTGCCCTTCTTGTCGGCCCAGACCTGCTGCTTGGCGAGATAGGCCAAGACCGTCGCGAAGATCAGGAAGCCTAGCACCGGCCAGCCGGTCTGCTTGCGCTTGTCCAGCTTGGGCTCGGCGGTCCAGACGAGGAACGCGGCCACGTCCTTCGCCATCTGATCCACCGTCGCCTTGGTCCCGTCGCCATAGCTGACCTGGCCTTCGCTGGTCAGCGGCGGAGCCATGGCCAGGTTCAAATTGGCGAAATAGGGATTGTAGTGCAGCCCTTCCGGAGTCTTCACATCCGGGAACTTCCTCAGCAATTCCGCCGGCTGCTTCTGATAGCCGGTCAGGAGCGAATAGACATAGGCCCCGCCATCATGGCGCGCCTTGGTCATCAGCGAGAGATCCGGCGGCACCGCATTGTTGTTCGCAGCGCGTGCGGCAATGTCGTTCGGATAGGGATTCGGGAAATAGTCGGTCGACAGGCCGGGGCGCGTATTCGCCTCGCCGGTGTTCGGGTCGACGCCCGGAACCTGGAAGCCGGCGGCGATCGCCTTGATCTCCGGCTCGTTATAGCCGAGCGCGGCGAGATCGCGGAATGCGACGAAGTGCAGCGAGTGACAGGCGGAGCAGACTTCCTTGTATACCTGGAGGCCGCGCTGAAGCTGCTGCTTGTCGAAACGGCCGAAGGGCCCGTCGCTGGCAAGGCTCAGCGCCCTGGGATGCTTTTGGAACTCGTGCTCGGCCGTAGGCGCGGCCGGCTCGGTGATGGCGGTGTAAGCGCCATTGCCGAAGGCCCACAGGACAGCGACCGTGAAGAACAGGCCGGCGAGGATACCGATAAGGCGAATCATATCAGATACTTTCTCTCAGCTCTGTTCACTCGGTTGTCGGGGCAAGCTGGGCCTTCTCGTCCGAACCCAGCACCGCCTCGGTGATCGAGAAGGGTAGCGGTTCGGGCCGTTCCACCATGGAGACGATCGGAAGGACCACCAGGAAGTGGAGGAAGTAATAGGCCGTCGCGATCTGGCTGATCATCACGTAGGGCTCTTCCGCCGCCGCGCCGCCGCAATAGCCGAGAACAGCCACGCAGGGCAGCAGGCCGAACCAGAAGAACTTGCGGAACAGCGGCCGGTAATTGCCGGAGCGCACGGGCGAGGTGTCGAGCCAGGGCAGCAGGAACCACACCAGGATCGAGGCGAACATGGCCAGCACGCCCATGAGCTTCGCCGGAATGAAGAAGAAGTCCGCGGTGAAGGCGCGCAGGATCGCGTAGAACGGCCAGAAGTACCATTCCGGAACGATATGCGCCGGGGTGCTCATCGGGTTGGCCGGAATGTAGTTGTCCGGGTGGCCCAGCGCGTTCGGCAGGAAGAACAGCATCAGGCAGTAGAGGATCAAGAAGATGCCCAGGCCGAAACCGTCCTTCGCCGTATAATAGGGATGGAACGGCACGGTGTCGCTTTCGCTCTTCACTTCCACGCCGGTCGGGTTCGAGGAACCGGGAATGTGGAGCGCCCAGATGTGCAGGATCACCACGCCGGCGATCACGAAGGGCAGCAGGAAGTGCAGCGAGAAGAAGCGGTTGAGAGCGGCGTTGTCCGGAGCGAAGCCGCCCAGCAGCCAGATCTGCAGCGGCTCGCCCACCAGCGGGATCGCGCCGAACAGGCCGGTGATCACCTTTGCGCCCCAGAAGCTCATCTGGCCCCAGGGAAGGACGTAGCCCATGAAGGCCGTGGCCATCATCAGCAGGAAGATCACGACGCCCAGCAGCCAGACCATCTCGCGCGGCGCCTTGTAGGAGCTGTAGTACAAGCCGCGGAAGATGTGGAGATAGACCACCACGAAGAAGGCGCTGGCGCCATTGGCGTGCGCATAGCGCATCAGCCAGCCCCAGTTCACGTCGCGCATGATGTGCTCGGTCGAACCGAAGGCCACCAGCGCATTGGGCGCATAATGCATCGCCAGGATGATGCCGGTGACGATCTGCAACGCGAGGCAGAAGCCGGCGAGAACGCCGAAGTTCCAGAAATAGTTGAGGTTACGCGGCACCGGATAGCCCGCGCCGACCGCATTGTAGACCAGACGCGGCAGGGGAAGCTTTTCATCCAGCCACTTCATCAGCGGCTGTTTCGGCTCGTAATGGTTCGCCCAGGGGAAGCTCATTGCTCTATTCCTTGCCTCAGCCGATCTTCACGACGGTGTCGGAAGTGAATTCATATTCCGGCACTTCCAGGTTCAGCGGCGCCGGACCTTTGCGGATACGGGCGGCCGTATCGTAGTGCGAGCCGTGACAGGGGCAGAAATAGCCGCCGAATTCACCCTTCGGCTCACCTTCGCCCGCGCCGAGCGGAACGCAGCCGAGATGGGTGCAGACACCCATCGTGATCAGCCAGTTCTCCCGCCCTTCCTTGGTGCGTTCCGCCAGCGTCTGGGGATCGCGCAAGGAAGAGGCCGGCACGGCGTTAGCCTCCGAGATTTCCTTCGGGGTCAGATTGCGGATGAAGACCGGCTGCTTGCGGAAAATCCCCTTGATCGCCTGTCCGGGCTGGATCGAGGAAATATCCATTTCAACCGTGCTCTCGGCCAGCACGTCGGCCGATGGAGACATCTGGCTGATCAGCGGGATCAAGGTGGCGATACCGCCGACACCCGCCGCACTCACCGCCGCGATATTGATGAAATCACGCCGCCTTACGCCTTCGCCCGCCATTTCGGCGAATCCCTCGGCGGTCGCGGAGCCAGTATTTTCTGCCATCAGCCCTGCCTTGCACTGCCGGCCCTGCCCCGCCTGAAAGACGAGCGAAGCCGGAAAAATCTATACAGTCGCGCCCGGAGGTGCCCCCCAATGCAATGATCGACACGGGTTTATCCCTCGCCGATGCCGACTTGGGCGGGCTGATAGACGCAAGGGGACCGATTGCCAACAGGCTTTTTGGCGCATTTGGGTCAGGCTCATGCCGCAAGCCCGATCAGCGAGAATTGACGTCCGTAATTCCCCTCGCCGCGATGCGTCGCGCGGCGATAGGAGAAGAACCTTTCCTCGTCCGCATAGGTATCCAGCCCGAGCCGCTCCACGCCACCGACCCCCGCGTCGGCAAGGCGCCGCGCAACGAATCCCTCGAGGTCGAACTGGTAATGATCGGGACACCCCGGAGCGAAGAAAGATCGGTCGCGCAGATCGAACCGCTCGCGAAAGTCCCGCCCGACCTCATAGCTGGCCTGCGCGATGCAAGGCCCGATCGCGGCCTCGATCCCGTCGCGCCGCGCGCCGAGCGCCTCCATCGCGGCCACCGTCGATTCGATCACTCCGTCATGGGCGCCCTTCCAGCCGGCATGGGCGGCGCCCACCACCCCGGCTGCGCGATCGGCCAGCAGCACCGGCGCGCAATCGGCCGTCACTATGCCCAGAACCAGCCCGCGCCGCCTGGTGACGAGCGCATCGGCCCGGGGCCGGGCATCCTCGTTCCAGGGTTCGTCGACGATCACCGCATCCGGCGAATGCACCTGATAGACCGTGACCAGCCGGGCGCCCGGCAGGACGGCCTGCGCGGCGCGGCGGCGATTCTCCGCGACCGCCGCCCCATCGTCGCCCGCTCCCAACCCGACATTGAGGCCCGCCGCAATTCCCCGGGAAACGCCGCCGCGCCGGGTGAGAAATCCATGCGGAAGCCCGGACAATATCGCCGCCCCAATCGCTTCGGGCATGTCAGCCAAGGCTGCGCATAACCTGCTCGTAGGTATCGCGGGAAAGCCGGTCCACCCTCGATATGCGCTCCAGCTGCGCCCGCATCAGGGCCGAGCGAACCGGCTCGATCCGGCGCCAGCGCCCCAGTGGGGGGACGAATCGCGCGGCTGTCTGCGCGTTGATCGGATCGAGATCGATGACCAGGTCCGCGATCATGCGATAGCCTTCGCCGTCTGCGCTGTGGAAGCCATGCGGATTGGCGGCGAAGGCCATGTACAGCGAACGCACCCGGTTGGGATTGTTCAGCGTGAAATCGGGATGCCGGGCCAGCGCCTTCACATGATCCAACACGTTGGGATGGAGCGAAGCCGCCTGGATCGAGAACCACTTGTCGATGACCAGCGCATTGCCGTCATAGCGGGCGCGGAAATCGGCCAGCAACTCCTCGCGCTCGAGCGCATCGAGGCCCGCCAGCACCATCAGCGCGCCCTGCCGGTCGGTCATGTTGTCGGCCGCGCGATACTGGGCGGCGGCGAGGCCGGCGGCAAGGGCGGGATCGCCGGCGGCCAGGTAGACCAGGGCCTGGGTCCTTATCTTGCGCGCGCCGCGTGCCGCCGCATCCCGGCCCGAGCCCGCTTCGCCGGTGCGCTGGTGCAGCGCGAAGAACCTTTCCTTCAGATTCGCGCCGAGCCAGGCCTTCAGCCCTTCGCGCGCGCCGTGAATGGCGCCCGGATCGGCGATCAGCAGCTGTTCGGCGAGATAGGCCTCGCCGGGCAGGATCATCAATTCGCCGCGCATCAGATCGTCGAGAGCGGGATCCTCGATGATGGCCGCAAGCGCATCGCCCACGGCGGCGCGGCCGCTCGCGCTGTCGCCGCCATCGACCACCGCGGTCAGATGCTGGACCACCAGGCTCTGCATAGCCTCGTAGCGGGCGAAGGGATCGTCGTCATGGGCAGCGAGGAATACCAGATCCTCCTCCGGGACATGGCGTTCCACCGCGACCGGCGCGGAGAAGCCGCGATTGATCGAAAGCACGGGCGGCTGCGCGAAGCCATCGAAGGTGAAGCTGCGCTCTTCAGCATCCAGCACGACGAGCTGCTCGCCCCGATGGCCACCGCTCTCCCGGTCGAACAGGGCAAGCCGCAAGGGAATCGGCATGGGCCGCTTCTCCGCCTGCCCCGGCGTCGCCGGGACCGCCTGCGCCAGCGTGAGCACCGCCTTGCCACCGCCATGCTCCAGCTTCACCGTGAGTTTCGGAGTGCCGGCCTGCGCATACCACAGGCGGAATTGCGAAAGGTCCAGGCCGGCGCCATCCTCGATCGCCCGGATGAAATCCTCGCAGGTCGCGGCCTGGCCGTCATGCCGCTCGAAATAGAGGTCGCAGCCCTTTCGGAAAGCATCCGGCCCGGCCATGGTCCGCATCATGCGGATCACTTCCGCGCCCTTGTTGTAGACCGTGGCGGTGTAGAAATTGGAGATTTCCTGATAGCTGTCGGGCCGGATCGGATGGGCCAGCGGGCCGCTGTCCTCTGGAAACTGGGCGGAGCGCAGGATGCGCACATCCTCGATCCGCTTCACGCTTGCCGAGCCCATGTCCTGGCTGAACAGCTGGTCCCGCAGCACGGTGAAGCCTTCCTTCAGGCTGAGCTGGAACCAGTCCCGGCAGGTCACGCGATTGCCCGACCAGTTATGGAAATACTCGTGGGCGATCACGCTCTCGACCGCATCGTAATCGCCGTCGGTCGCGGTTTCCGGGTCGGCCAGCACATAGCGGGTGTTGAAGATATTGAGGCCCTTGTTCTCCATCGCGCCCATGTTGAAATCAGAGACGGCGACGATGTTGAACCTGTCGAGATCGTATTCGCGGCCGAACGCCTCCTCATCCCATTTCATGCTGTTCTTCAGCGACTGCATGGCATGGCCGGTGCGTTCCAGATCGCCTTCCCGCACCCAGATGGCGAGATCAACCCTGCGCCCGCCGCAGGTGACGAAGGTGTCGCGATTGGCGACGAGATCGCCCGCCACCAATGCGAAGAGATAGCAAGGCTTGGGCCAGGGATCGTGCCATTCGGCCCAGTGCGTGCCATCGCCGGTATCGCCAGACGCAGCAAGGTTGCCATTGGACAGCAGGATCGGGAACAGCCCCTTGTCCCCGGTCATCCGCACCTTGTAGGTGCTGAGCACATCCGGACGATCGGGAAAGAACGCGATCCGCCGGAAGCCTTCCGCCTCGCACTGGGTGCACAGCATCCCGTTGGAAGCGTAGAGGCCCATCAACTGGCTGTTCGCCGCCGGCTCGATCTCCGTCACCACCGCCACTTCATGGTCCGCGCCGGGCAAGGTGATCAGAAGATCGGCCCCGTCCATCGTCCAGCTGTTGTTCGGCTCGCCATCCACCAGGACCGAAAGCGGCGTGAGACCGTCGCCATTCAAGCGAATGACGGGATCGGTATCGCCAGCGGGATTGCGCACGACCTCCAGCACGGCCGACACGCGGGTGCGTTCCAGCCCCAGCGCGAAATCCAGCGACACTTCGGGCACCAGCCAGGCCGGCGGAAGATAATCCTCCCGCCGGATGACGCGCGGCGCCTGCGGAGCGACCGCGGCGTCCGCCTGCTCCGGATTTCCCTCGGGCACGGTGGGGTCTTGCACGATATCCATAGAATTCCTGTCTTAGGTCCTTTCACCGGGTCGTCCAGTGGGTACAACGCGGCTCATGCCGCATATGTTCATTTTCGGACTGGGCTACTCCGCCGGCCGCGTCGCCGTCCATCTGCGCCAGGCGGGCTGGACGCTCGACGCGACGGGGCGGGCCGGCAATCTGGATTTCGCTGATGGCGCCGCGATCCGATCCGCGCTGCGCAAGGCCAGCCATGTGCTGTCGTCGGTGCCGCCGGGCGCGGACGGCGATCCGGTGCTGGATGTGTATGGCGCGGATCTTGCCGGCAAATGGCTGGGCTACCTCTCGTCGACCGGGGTCTATGGCGACACCGGCGGGGCCTGGGTGGACGAAAGCGCGCAGATCGGCGGCGGCCGGCGCTCCGCCCGCGCGCAAGCCGATGCAGGCTGGCTGGAGCTGGGCGCCCGCGTGTTCCGCCTGCCCGGCATCTACGGGCCGGGGCGCAGCGCGCTGGAGCGCGTGCGGGAAGGCCGCGCACACCGGATCGACCTGCCGGGCCAGGTCTTCAGCCGGGTGCATGTGGAGGACATCGCCGGCGGCGTGCTGGCCGCGATCACAAGCGCCGCGCCGCCCGGGGCCTACAATCTGGCGGACGACCTGCCCTGCGACCAGAACCGCGTGATCGAGGAGGCGTGCCGCCTGACCGGCGCACTGGTGCCGCCGCTGCGGCCGCTCGACGAGGCCGGCCTCTCGCCCATGGCCCGCGCCTTCTATGCGGAGAACCGCCGCGTCGCCAACGGCAAGGCCAAACGCATCCTTGGCTGGCGGCCGCGCCATCCTACATATCGGGAAGGTCTGCGAGCGGTGCTGGCCGCGGAAAGGGAACAGGCAGGACAATGAGCGAGACAGTCGAAATCATCCACCACGGCGACGGGAACGGCGGCGAATACCGTGCGATCGTGCCCGGCAGCGAACACATCGGCCGGATGACCTGGCGCAAGGTCGGGGGCGCCCGGCTGGTGGATCACACCATCGTGCCGCCCGAGATCGGCGGGCGTGGCATCGCGGCGCAACTGGTCGAGGCGATCGTCGCGGACGCGCGCGAACAGGGGTTCAAGGTCATTCCCCAATGCAGCTATGTCGCCGCGGCCTTCCGCCGCCATCCCGAATGGCAGGACCTGCTCTCCTGAGCAGCTCCCCGGGCCGTCAGCCCTGCCGGCTTTCGGCCACCTCGCGCAGCAGGCGGTCCCGCGTGCCCGGGAGATCGAGCGCGAGCAGGCGCAAGGCTCCGCCCCGGCGCAAGGCAGCGCGGAACTGGCGATCGTCGATATCGCCCTGCGCCCAGGTCTCGAGCGCGCCGGAAGTCAGATAGAGCATGTCCTGGGCCAGCTCGGTCTTGAGGATATCCCGCTCCGGCCACCGCGCGAAGACCGCATCCAGCGCGTGATGCCAGAACGCCACGCTCATCTCCATGAACCGGGGGCGGTTCAGCTCGTCCTTGATCCCGAACAGGTGTCGCAACAGCGCGCCATGCAGGGTGGGATTGGACAGGTAGATCGAAGAGACGCTGTCGATCGAATTCAGGAAAGCGTCGATCGGATCCTCGGCGGCGTGGATTTCCAGGCCGGTATCGACCGTCTCCACGATCTCATTGAGGATATGATAGAGCAGCGAGGATTTGGAGCCGAACTGGTTGTAGATCGTCTGGATGCTCACGCCGGAAATGCCGGCGATATCCTCCATGGAGAATTCGGTGCTCCCATGCAGCTGGAGCAGCGACTTCGTCGCATTGACGATCGAATCCCTTCGATTCTGCTTGCCTTGGTCGCGTTTGCTCATTCCACCCTCGAAAACCCCCGTACAGGCAATCACCCGTCATCTCAAACCTGCATTTGGCCGCTTGACGGGCAGGATGCACAAAATTAGAATTGATTCAAATTATATCAGGGTGCGCCTCGCCGGTCGGGGCCAGACTCCAAAGACGGCGAGGATCCGTGCAGTTTCACAACACCTATCTCCAGAAGCGCCACTCGGGCATGTCCTATCGCGATTTCCAGCGGCTCTGGCGCTCGCATGGCGATTACGCCGCCAGCGTCCCCGCCTTCTGGGACAATGTCGAGCGCTACATCCAGAACGACCCGGTCGAGGAGCCGGCGGGCATCCCCGGCGTTTCGACCGAATTCGATGCCGTGGGCGAAATCTACTACACTAGCTACGAAACCTGGGTCTCGATGCGCGACGTGATGTGGAACGAGATCAAGCCGGACGAGCAGCGCGTGTTCGCCGGGCCGCCGACCGCCGTCAGGGGTGACCGCACGGTCCACCAGCAGCCGGAAGGCCTCCACAAGCTGTTCACCTTCGCCAGCTTCAAGGACGAGGACGCGCGAGCGGATGGCGCGCGCCTGCTGGCCGATCATGCGGCCGCGACGCTGGCCCTGCCCGCTTTCGGCGGGCAGCTTGCCGGCTTCACCGTCACCACCGCGCGCCAGGCGCCCGCGGATTCGGGCATGGCCTCGGTCCCGCAGACCTCATCCAACCGCGACGTGCTCTTCATCCATCATTTCATGACGGAAGAGGGGGCCCGGGGCGCGCTGCGAAGTGCCGACTACCTGCGGCTGCAAACGCGGGAAGAGCGCTTTCTCGACTGGGATTCACGGATCGTGATCCTCACCCGGGGCTGGATCTTCAAAGGCGATAACGGCTGATTTCAAAGGATTGTCACATGGAAATCTTCTACACTCCCCTCTGGCAGGATTCCGGGGCGCAGCGCCCGACGCGGCAGTTCGTTCAGGACGAGCTGTGGCTGATGGAACAGCTCGAGGACCTGGGCTTCGACGCCTGCTGCTCTCCCGAGCACCATTTCGACATCGACTATTCCGCCTGCCCGGACAATTTCCTGCCGCTGGCCTATCTCGCCGGCAAGACCACCCGCTTGAAGCTGTGCCTCGCCGCCGTGATCCTGCCCTGGAACGATCCCCTGCGCGCTGCCGAAAAGCTGGCCTTCCTCGACCATCTCAGCAACGGCCGCTGCATGCCCGGCTTCGGGCGCGGCCTGGCGCGAATGGAATATGAGCTGCTGGGCATCGACATGAACGAATCGCGGGACCGGTTCGACGAAGCGGTGGTGATGGTGCTGGATGCCTTGAAAACCGGCACGATCGAAGGCCAAGGGCCCTATTACAAGCAGCCGCGCGCGCCGATCCACCCCGCTCCGCGCCCCGAACTCGCGGAGAATTTCTGCGCGGTCGGCATGTCGCCGGATTCCGCCGCGATGGCGGGCCGGATCGGGGGCAAGATCCTCAGCTTCGTCAATCGGCCGTTGCCCGACATGATGCCGCTGTTTGACGCCTATGCGCAGGCGCTGCGCACGCACCATCCGGACAAGACCCCGCATTACATCATGGCGGATTTCTTCATGGTCCGGGAAAGCGCGGACGAAGCGCTCGACCTCGCGATGAAATATGTGGTGGAATATTTCCACACGGTCGTCCGCCATTACGAAATGACCGGCGAGCATTTCGACCAGGCCAAGGGTTATGCCTCCTACGCCGAGGCGGCTTCCGCCCTGCGCGAATCCGGGGCGGACGCGGCGGCGGAAGCCTATGTGAAGGCGCAGGTCGGCATCGGCACCCCGGCCCAGATCCTCGGGAATATCGAGGAGCGCATCCGCGTGATCGGCCCGGAGATCAGCCTGGCCGGGTGCTTCTACTACAGCGGCATGCCGCGCGAACTGGCGCAGGAATCCCTGCAATTGTTCAGCCGGAAGGTGATCCGCGAGGCCAAGGGCATGGCCGGCGCGGCCAAGGCCACCACAGTGCCGGCCTGAACGCAGCTCTCACGATCGGACGAGGGGGCGGGCGGATCGCGCATTCCGCCCGCCCCCCTCGCCATGTCCCCCCGCCGGCAAAGCGCTGGCGTGTTGGGCAGCGATGCCATATGTCGCGCTCATGAAGGCGCGCCAGGAAGCGGACGCCGGACTAATATCTCGAGGGGACACAGCATGACCAGCAGCACGATCCGGCAGGGATTCTTCATCCTGATCGGCATTGCCGCCCTTTTCCTGACATGGCCCTATGCCATCCAGTGGATCCAGGCCGGCGGCAATATCCTGAACCCGGTCGCCTTCTTCGCCGACGCGATCAATGCGGGCGGCACCGCCGCATTCCTGACCTTCGATCTGCTGGTCGTCTGGATCGTCTTCATGGTCTGGGTGGTGGGCGATGCCGCCAAGGTCGGCCTCGGCGCCAGGACCGGCTGGATCTTCGTCGCGCTCTCTTTCATCGGCGTGTCGATGGCCTTCCCGTTCTATCTGGTCTATCGCGAGCGCTTCCTCGCCCGGCAGACGCAAGGCTGAGCCTCGAGATCGGGGGCGCCGGCCCGGCCGCCCCCTCTGCGCCGCTCAATTGACCAGCAGCCCCAGGTCGACGATCTGCCGGTGCGCCCGGTCCAGCACCGCGCGGACATGATCGGACAGCGCGTAGATCTTCGACCTGCTGTCGCTGGCATCCGCAGTGCAGGTCAGTATGCCCATGTCGGCCAGCCGCTTGAGCGTGTAATAGAACGATGTGCTGGAGTATTTTCCGGAGTTGAAGATATCGACCGCCCTCGCCTCGGCCATCTCGTAGAGATGGATCACGATGCAGAACTCGATCGAGTAATACCGGATGTTCAGGCTTTGCTCGATCAGGCCGACATGCGCGTATATCGGGGCGCTTTCACGATCATTTTCCGCAAACAGCCTCGATCGCATCCTGCGGTCGATCGATAGATAGGCGGAGCTGATCAGAAGGCGCGTCTGATCGCTGAGGCGATAGCGGCGCAGCGGCTGGGTGCTGGGCAAGGGGCGCGAACGGACGATTCCCGACCGCTTCAGATCCTGCAAGGAGGCGAAGAAGGTGGAGCTGGCCAGCGGGCAATTTGCCAGGATCGACGTGGAAGACGCCTCATCGTTCTCATAGATATAAGATATTATGGAATATTTTTTCGAATAGACGCGCAGCTTGGTCGATCGCTCGACCTCGCCGATGATCTGCGCCATGTTGTGATTCATCATCATATCAGGCCTGAAGCCGCGGGTTCGTGTCGTGCCGCCGATTTCTCCACGTCCGGCGTGCCGATGCAATGCTAAAATTTAACGACGCTTTTCGGAGTTGCGGGATCCGGAGCACCATCCGCATAGTGCCATCCATACGAGCCGCTGCAGCCAATGGAAGCCCGGAAAGGGTTCGTGCTGCGACCGGTCCTCAGCGCTCGGGAGAGGATGCCATGAAAGGACTTATTTTCCACGGAAAGCGGGATATCCGCTACGAGAGCCTAGACGATCCGGGTCTCGAAGATGATCGGGATGCGCTGGTCCGCGCCGTCGCCTGCGGCATCTGCGGCAGCGACCTCCACCTCTATCACGACGATTTCGCGGAGATCGGCGAGGGCTTCGAGCTCGGCAAGGGTTTCTGCGTCGGCCATGAGGCCGTCGGCAAGGTGGTCGAAACCGGCAAGGGCGTCACCAACCTGAAGGTCGGCGACACGGTGATGCTGGCGGCCATGACCGGCTGCGGCAATTGTCGCCCCTGCCTGCGCGGCGAAAGCAAGCAGTGCGAAAACGGCGGCTGGAACGTGTACGGCTTCGGCATCGGCCTGGGCGGCTGTCAGGCCGAGCTGATCCGCGTGCCCGCCGTCGACTACAACGCCGCGCGCCTGCCCGAAGGCGTCACGGTGGATCAGGGCATCCTGCTGACCGACAACCTCTCGACCGCATATGGCGCGGCGCTGGGCGCCGAGATCAGGCCCGGCAGAAGCGTCGCCGTGATCGGCCTCGGGCCGATCGGCCTGATGGCGGTGGAGCTGGCCATGGTGATGGGCGCATCCGTGGTCTATGCGATCGATCCCGTGGCCGAGCGACGCCAATGCGCCGCGGAAATGGGCGCGGTTCCGGTCTGGGGGGAGGATGTGGCCGCGCATCTGCGCGAGGAAACGCACGGCAGGATGATCGACTGCATCATCGAGGCCGTCGGCGGGGACAGGACCATGGAGGTCGCGCTCTCGCTGGTCGGCGTCAACGGCAATATTTCCATCCTGGGCGTGAACAATTCGATGAATTTCAAGATTCCACGCCAGGTTTTCGTCAACAACGCCACCATACGCGGCAATTTCGTGACCGAGGTACACAAGCACTGGCCCGCGCTGGTGCCGATGCTGCAATCCGGACGGCTGCGGCCCGAGCGCTTCATAACGGAGCGCATGCCCTTGTCGGAAGGGCCGGAAGGCTATCGCAAGTTCGATGAGCGCAAGGGCGGCACGCTCAAGGCGATACTCTACACCTGACCCGCGCCAACCGGATAGCGCGGATCGGGCGCAACAAGCGAGGAGAAAAGCCGCGATGCTCGACGGCAAGGTAGTGATAGTGACAGGCGGCGCGCGCGGCATCGGCAGGAGCTGCGTCGAGATATTCGCCGCGGACGGCGCGAAAGTGATCTTCAGCGATCTGTCCGAGGAAAACGGCCGCGCCGCGGAAGCGGAAATCGCCGGCCAGGGCGGCGAGGCGGTGTTCGTCCAGGGCAATATGGCGCAGGAGGAGGACGTCATCCGCATGGTGGATACCGCCCTCTCCACCTTCGGCCGGCTGGACGGGGCGGTGAACAATGCAGGGGTGGCGATGACCGGCGCCCCGTTTCACAAGCTGGGAACCGCCGATTGGCAGCGCGTGATCGACATCAACCTGACCGGGGTCTTCCTGTCGCTGAAGCACGAGACCCGCGCGATGATGGGCAATGGCGGCGGGGCCATCGTCAACATCTCGTCGGCGGATGGCGAGATCGGCCGGCCGGACGCTTCGGACTATAACGCTTCGAAGCACGGCGTGCTGGGGCTGACCAAATCCGCCTCGACCGAATATCGCGAGACCCGGGTGCGGGTGAACGCCGTGCTGCCGGGGCTGATCTTCACTCCGCTGGTGGAAAGCCTGATCGACGATCCGTCCTTCGGCCCGCAGTTCCAGCCGATCTTGAACCGCCATTCGATCGACCGGCGTGGGCGGCCCGAAGATATCGCACAGGCCTGCAGATGGCTGCTGTCGGACTATGCGTCCTTCGTGAACGGGGCCGGGCTTTCGGTCGACGGGGGCTATTTGGCCCGGTGAAGGGCGCGGAAATCTCAAATCAAACGGAAGAGGTTTGGAAATATGATCACCTTGATTGTCGCGGCCCGCAGGAAGGCCGGAATGTCGCCGGAAGCGTTCAAGGAGCACTGGCTCGAACGCCATGCGCCGCTGGTGTTGAGCGTTCCGGAATTCGCCCGCTATCTCAAGAAATACGCGCTCTATCCTCATGCCGAGGGCGGCAACGCACCCGGCCTCGGCGCACTGCCGGACTATGACGGGATCGGCGAGCTCTGGTTCGAAAGCGTGGACACGATGATGCAGGCGTTCAGCGAGCCGAAATATCTCGAGATCATCCGGCCTGACGAGGAACTGTTCCTCGACCGCGATGCCTGCCTCACCTTCGTGACCGAGGAACGGATCATGAAGGCGGGCGCGAACTAGGAGAAGGCACATGGACGACAAGCTGCAGCAATTGCTCGACATTAACGAGATCCGGCAGGTTTCGATCCGCTACAATCGCCATGCCGATGCCTGCGAGGGCGAACAATTCGCCGCCTTGTTCACCGAGGATGGCGAATTCGACATTGTCGGCAACCAGACCTATCGCGGCCGCAAGGAGATCGCATCGGTCTGCTACGGCTCGGTTGGCATCGTCCACCTTGCGATCGATTCGATCGTCGAGGTGGATGGCGACACCGCGACCCAGACATCGAAGCTGATCGTCGGCAAGATCGCCGACGACAAGTCCTCCATGGAATTCATCGGCACCACCACCATGCGCGACCGGTTCGTCCGGCAAGGCGGGCAATGGCTGATCAAGCGCCGGCAATCGCATCTCGACACCGATCCGCAGGCGGCGCTCGCCCGTCTCGCGGTGAAGGCGCAATGACGGACCAGGGAGAGAAGGAAAGACCATGCGGCTGAAGGACAAGACGGCAATCATCACCGGCGGAGCTTCCGGCATCGGCGAGGCAAGCGTCCGCCTGTTCGCGAAGGAAGGGTGCGACGTCACCATCGCGGACATCAATCCGGCCGGCGAGGCGCTGGCCGAATCGATCCGTTCGCAAGGCGGGCGCGCAGCCTTCGTGCACACCGACATGACCGACTTCGGTGCCATTCAGGCCTTGTTCGGTGCCCATCTGGACCGCTGCGGCACGCTGGACGTATTGTTCAACAATGCCGGCAAGGACGGGCCCGGCAAGCCGGTGGCGGACACTTCCGAGGAGGAACTCGACCTGCTGCTCTCCGTCAATTTCAAGAGCGTGTTCCTGGCCTGCAAGCTGGCGGCGCCGATCATGACCAGGGCGGGCAAGGGCTCGATCATCAGCACCTCGGCCGGGTCCGCGCGCGAAGGCCTCGCCTGGCCGAATATCGCGGCCTACATCGCCTCCAAGGGCGCGATCATCTCCTTCACCCGCGCGCTGGCGGTGGAGCTTTCGCCGCAAGGCGTCCGGGTGAACTCGCTCAACCCCGGCGTCACCGACACCCCGATGCTGCGCGGATTCGCCGCCAAGCTGGAGGACCCGGAAGGCTTCTGGGAATCGATGAATTCCATGCAGTTGCTCCATCGCCTGGGCAAGCCGGAAGAGCTGGCGGCCGGGGCGCTGTTCCTGGCCTCGGACGAATCGTCCTATGTCACGGGCACGGATCTACTGGTGGATGGGGGGCTGGTGCTAGGCTGAGCGGGATCGCCGGCGATCCCGCCATTCGGCGAAGCTGGCGGGAAATGGTGCTGCTGGAGAGAATTGAACTCTCGACCTCAGCCTTACCAAGGATGCGCTCTACCACTGAGCTACAGCAGCCTACCATTTCCGTCCGCCGGGCGGCATCAGCCATGGCCCCGGGCAGGCGCGCGCTATTGGCTGCGAGCACTGCACTTGTCAAGCGCGCCCGGCTTGGGCAGGGCATATTGGCGATGAACGACAAACCCGCCGCCCCTTCCCGCGAGGAACGCCTGGCCGCGAAGCTGCGCGAAAACCTGCGCCGCCGCAAGGCCCAGGCCCGCGCGATGGAACGGGGCGATCAAGCCGCTCTTTCCAAACAGCCGCCGAAAAGCTAGGGGATGCCGCTCCGCGGGCATGGCGCGATCGAGGGGGCACCGGCTGATCGCGCGAGGCCACACAACATGATTATTTTCCGCAGGAGCGTGAAGACTTGCCGAGCCTGATCCTTGTCCGCCATGGCCAGAGCCAGTGGAACCTCGAAAACCGCTTCACCGGCTGGTGGGACGTCGACCTGACCGAGAAGGGCGTCGAGGAAGCGCGCGCCGGCGGTGCATTGCTTGCCGCAAAGGACCTGCTGCCGACCCGCGCCTTCACTTCCCTCCAGACCCGGGCGATCCGCACGCTACATCTTGCGCTGGAGGAATGCGGGCGGCTGTGGATCCCCGAAACCAAGGACTGGCGCCTGAACGAGCGCCATTATGGTGGGTTGACCGGACTGGACAAGGCGCAGACCGCCGCCAAGCATGGCGACGAGCAGGTCAAGATCTGGCGCCGCAGCTTCGATACTCCGCCGCCGCTGCTAGAAAAGGGCAGCGAATTCGATCTGTCGGGCGACCCGCGCTATGCCGGAATCGCGGTGCCCGCCACGGAAAGCCTGAAAGACACCATCGCCCGCGTCCTGCCCTATTACGAAAGCGACATATTGCCCGCGATCAAGGCCGGGGAAACCGTTATCATCTCCGCCCACGGCAATTCGCTGCGCGCGCTGGTGAAGCATCTTTCGGGCATTTCCGACGGGGACATCACCGAGCTGGAGATCCCGACCGGCCAGCCGATCATCTATGATTTCGACGCAGCGCTGCAGCCGGGCGAACGGCACTATCTGAAGGATCGCTGAGATCATGGCCTCCACCGCCAACCCGAAGGTCGCGATCGTCATGGGCAGCCAGTCCGACTGGCCCACCATGAAATGCGCCGCGGATGTGCTGGGCGAGCTGGGCGTAGCCTATGACGCCCGGATCGTTTCGGCCCACCGCACGCCGGAGCGGATGTTCGAATTCGGGAGAACCGCTGCCGATCAGGGCTTCCACGTGATCATCGCCGGCGCGGGTGGCGCGGCCCATCTGCCGGGCATGGTCGCCTCGCTCACCCATCTGCCGGTGCTGGGCGTACCGGTGCAATCCAGGGCGCTGTCGGGGCAGGACAGCCTGCTGTCCATCGTCCAGATGCCGGCGGGCGTGCCGGTCGGCACCCTGGCGATCGGCGAGGCGGGCGCCACCAATGCCGGGCTGCTGGCGGCTTCGATCCTGGCGCTGGGCGATTCCGCCCTTGCGGAGCGGCTCAAGGCCTGGCGCGCGAACCGCACGGGCGCGGTGGCCGAGCGTCCTTCCGACAATTGAGAGCAAAAGCGGCATGATCCTGCCCGGGGCGACCATCGGCATTCTCGGCGGCGGCCAGCTTGGCCGGATGCTGGCCATGGCCGCGGCCCAGCTCGGCTACCGCTGCCATATCTACGCGCCCGAGAAAGACAGCGTGGCGGCGGAAGTGAGCGCCAGCTTCACCTGCGCCGCCTGGGACGATGCGGGGGCGATGGCCCGGTTCGCACAGGATTGCGCCGTCGTCACCTACGAGTTCGAGAATGTTCCGGTCGCGCCGCTGGCGGCCATTCCGCAGGATATGCTGTTTCCCCACCCGCTCGCGCTCGAAACCGCGCAGGACCGGCTGCGAGAGAAGCGTTTCATCGAAAGCCTCGGCGGCAGGCCCGCGCCGTTCAGGGCAGTCGATTCCGCACAGGATCTGGCCGATGCGGTGGACCGGATCGGCGCGCCCGGCATCCTGAAGACCAGACGTGACGGCTACGACGGCAAGGGCCAGTGGCGGATCGAATCCGCACAGGAAGCCGAAGCGCTGCACCTGCCCGATTCCCCGCTGGTCTATGAGGGCTTCGTCCGCTTCGACGCCGAATTCTCGGTAATCCTGGTGCGCGCGCGGGATGGCGCTATCCATTTCTGGGACAGCGCCGAGAATGTCCACGAAGGCGGCGTGCTGGCCCAATCGACCGTGCCCGCTTCCGCCACCATCATCGCGCAGGTTGGCAAGGCCCGCGATCTGGCCGCGAAAGTAGCGGAATCGCTGGAATATGTCGGCGTCCTGACGCTGGAATTCTTCGCCACCGGCCAGGGCCCCGTCTTCAACGAGATGGCGCCGCGCGTGCATAATTCCGGGCACTGGACCATCGAAGGCGCGCTCACCAGCCAGTTCGAGAACCACATCCGCGCGATCTGTGGGCTGCCGCTGGGCGATACCGGCCTCGCCGCGACGCGGGTGGAGATGCGCAACCTGATCGGCACGAAGGTGGACATCGCGCCGCAAGTGCTGGCCGATCCGGCCAATCACCTGCATCTCTACGGCAAGGCGCGGGCCCGGCCGGGGCGCAAGATGGGCCATGTAACCCGGCTGGAGCTGGACTGAGCGGCCATGGCGCAGCACCTTGTCCTGATCGCGGCACGGGCGGACAATGGCGTGATCGGCCGCGACAATGCGCTGCCCTGGCGCATTCCCGCCGATCTCAGGCGATTCAAGGCGCTGACCATGGGCAAACCGATGATCATGGGCCGCAAGACCTTCGCCAGCCTGCCGGGGCTGCTTCCCGGCCGCCGCCATATCGTGCTGACGCGCGACAACGGCTGGACCGCGCCCGGGGCCGAGCGCGCCGGCAGCATAGGGGAAGCGCTGCGTCTGGCCAGTGAAGCGAGCGAGATTGCCGTGATCGGCGGCGCGGAAATCTATGCCCTGTTCCTGCCGCTGGCCGATCGGATCGAACTGACCGAAGTGCATGGCGAGTTCGCGGGCGACGCCTTCATGCCGCCACTGGACGCGGAATGGCGAGAGAGCTTGCGCGAGGATCATCCCGCACTAGGAGATGTACCCGCCCATTCCTTCGTCACGCTGGAGCGAAAGCCGCAGTGATCCGCCTCGACCATCGTGAAAAAGTGCCTGACGAGCTGCGCGGCGCAATCCTGGCGCTGGGCAATTTCGACGGATTCCACCTGGGCCATCAGGCGGTGGTGCGCGAAGCCGTGGAATGGGCCAGGGGTGAAGGCCGGCCGGTGATCGTGGGCACGTTCGACCCACATCCGGTCCGTTTCTTCAAGCCGGACGTGCCGCCCTTCCGCCTCACCACGCTGGATCAGCGGCAGGAATTGTTCGCCGAAGCGGGCGCCGATGCGATGCTGGTGTTCCATTTCGATGGAGCGCTGGCCGGGATGAGCGCGGACGGCTTCGCCCGCGACATAGTGCTCGAAGGTGTGGGCGCGGCGGGGGTGGTGACGGGCGAGGATTTCTCCTTCGCCCGGGCGCGCAGCGGCAACCCCGCGGTGCTGGGGGAACTGGGCGGGCAGCTCGGTTTCGGCGTGCGCACGGTCGGCCCGGTGGCCGAGGCGGGCGGGATCGTGTCTTCCAGCCGCATCCGCGAAGCGCTGCACGAAGGGGATTGCGCCACCGCCGCCCATCTGATGACCCGGCCCTTCGCGATCCGCGGAGAAGTGCTGCATGGCGACAAGCTGGGCCGCACCATCGGCTTCCCCACCGCCAATCTCGCGCTGGGCACCTATCTGCGCCCGCGCTACGGCATCTATGCGGTCACCGGCCGGATCATCGCGACCGGGCAAGTGCTCAAAGGCGCAGCGAACCTCGGCATCCGCCCCACTTTCGACCCGCCCAAGGAATTGCTGGAGCCTCACTTCTTCGATTTCTCGGGCGATCTCTACGGGCAGGAGATCGAGGTGGCCTTCCACCGCTTCATCCGCCCCGAAGCAAAGTTCGACAGCCTGGAAGCGCTGCAGGAACAGATGGCCCGCGACTGCGACGAGGCCCGCGCCATCCTCGCCTGAGGCGAGGCGCATTGCCCGGCGGCGATGCGACCGGGCTTTTCTACACCGCCGCTTTGCTCTAACGGCGCTACCCCATGAGCGAACAGCGCGATTACCGAGACACGGTCTTCCTGCCGAAGACCGATTTTCCCATGAAAGCCGGGCTTCCCCAGAAGGAGCCGGGCATTCTGGCGCGCTGGGAAGAGATCGACCTGTACCAGCGGCTGCGCGAAGCGCGCGCCGGCCGCGAGAAATTCGTCCTACATGACGGCCCGCCCTACGCCAATGGCGACATGCATATCGGCCATGCGCTGAACCATATCCTCAAGGACATGGTGGTGCGCACCCAGACCCTGCTGGGCAAGGACGCGCCCTATGTTCCGGGCTGGGATTGCCACGGCCTGCCGATCGAATGGAAGGTCGAGGAGGAATATCGCAAGAAGAAGCGCAACAAGGACGAGGTTCCGGCCAGGGAGTTCCGCGCCGAATGCCGCGCCTATGCGCAGAACTGGGTGAATGTGCAGCGCGAGCAGCTCAAGCGGCTGGGCGTGTGCGGCAATTGGGACAAGCCCTATCTCACCATGGATTTCGACGCGGAGGCGACCATCGTCGCCGAGCTGCTGAAATTCGCGGAAAGCGGCCAGCTCTATCGCGGCGCCAAGCCGGTGATGTGGAGCCCGGTGGAAAAGACCGCGCTGGCCGAGGCCGAGGTCGAGTATGAGGACATCACCTCGACCCAGATCGACGTGGCGTTCGAGATTGTCGAATCCCCGATCCCCGAGCTGGTCGGCGCTCATGCGGTGATCTGGACCACCACGCCCTGGACGATCCCGGTCAACCAGGCTTTGGCCTATGGGCCGGAGATCAAATATGTGCTTGTCCAGCACAAGCTGCACACTCACAAGCGCGGGGAATTTGACGAGAATAATCCGCTGCAAGTTCATGACGGCCAACGCTCACTTGTCGCCGAACCACTTCTAATGTCGTTCTTGGGTCGTCTGGCCAAAGCCACGATGGAATCCCAAGATCCGGACTCGGAATATATTTTCACTCCAGCAGCCGAATGGACCGAGATTTCTGGTGCCGACCTCGCAGGCACCATCGCCCGCCATCCGATGCATCGCCTGGGCGGGTTCTTCGCGCACCCGCGCCCCTTCCTGCCGGGCGATTTCGTCACCACCGACAGCGGCACTGGCCTCGTCCATATGGCGCCCGACCATGGCGAGGACGACTTCCTGCTGTGCAAAGCCCATGGGATCAATCCCGTCTTCGCAGTGGAAGGGGACGGCAGGTATCGGGCGGACTGGGCATGGCTCGGCGGGCAGGGTTCGGTCATCAATCCCAAGTTCAACGCGCCGGACGGGCCGATCTGCTCTGACCTGCGCGAAACGGGTGCTCTCCTCAGCGCATCCGCAGATTATCAACATTCTTATCCCCATAGCTGGCGCAGCAAGGCCAAGGTGATCTTCCGCTGCACGCCGCAATGGTTCGTGCCGATGGACCGCCCGAGCCTGCGGATGCGGGCCGAGCAGCGCTGGGAGAACGAGGGCGGCTCGCCCGATCCCACGCCCGAGATCGAACCGGGCGAGGCGACCCTGCGCGAAACCGCGCTGCAGGCCATCGCCGACACCCGCTTCGTGCCTGAGAAGGGCCGCAACCGCATCGGTGCGATGGTGGAGGGGCGGCCGGACTGGGTGCTGTCGCGCCAGCGCGCCTGGGGCGTGCCGATCACCCTGTTCGTGGACCGCAGGAGCGGGGAATATCTCAACGATCCGGAGGTGAACGCCCGCATCGTCAGCGCGATTCGCGCCGGCGGCGTGGATGCCTGGGACGCGCAGAACGCGCAGACCTTGCTGGGCGACGCCTATCGCGCCGAGGATTACGAGCAGGTCACCGATATTCTCGACGTCTGGTTCGATTCCGGCTCCACCCATGCCTTCGTGCTGGAAAGCGGCAAATGGCCCGAGCTGACCCGGCCCGACGGCTATCGCGAGCCGCCCGCCGATCTCTATCTCGAAGGCGGCGACCAGCATCGCGGCTGGTTCCAGTCCTCACTTCTCGAAAGCTGCGCCACGCGCGGCCACGCCCCTTACAAGGCGGTGCTGACCCACGGCTTCACCATGGACGCCAAGGGCGAGAAGATGTCCAAGTCCAAGGGCAATACGGTCAGCCCGCTGGACGTGATGCGCGATTACGGCGCGGATATCATCCGGCTGTGGGCGCTGTCGGTCGACTATACCGAGGATCACCGGATCGGCCCGGAAATCCTGAAGGGCGTAGCCGACCAGTACCGCAAGCTGCGCAACACCTTCCGCTATCTGCTGGGCGCGCTGGAGGGGTTCAGCGACACCGAGAAGGTCCAGAACGTCACCGAGATGCCCGAGCTGGAGCGCTACATGCTCGCGCGGCTGGCACAGCTGGATGGCGAGCTGCGCCGGGCGGTGAGCGACTTCGATTTCAACGCCTATGTCCGCGCGCTGACCGACTTCTGCAATGAGGACCTGTCCGCCTTCTTCTTCGATATTCGCAAGGATTGCCTCTATTGCGACGCGCCTGCGGACCCGAAGCGGCGCGCCTATCGCACCGTGCTCGACACGCTGTTCCAGGCGCTGATCCGCTATGCCGCGCCGGTGCTGGTCTATACCGCCGAGGAAGTCTGGCAGAGCCGCTATCCGGGCTCCGACAGCGTGCATCTGCTGGAATGGCCTGTTCTCCCGATCCGTCCTTCCCGCGAAAGCGGGAACCCAGCGGCAGCGGAAGATCTGGATCCCCGCCTTCGCGGGGATGACGAGTTGGTTGAGAAGTGGGCGCAATTGCGTGCGTTGCGTTCGCAGGTGCTGGAAGCGATCGAGCCGCTGCGCCGCGAGAAGGTGCTCGGCTCGGGCCTTGAAGCCGAAGTTACCGTTCCCGCCGCCGCGCCGGAAGCCGATCTCGCCGAATTGTTCATCACCGCGACAGTGAGGCGAGGCGATGGTGACGGCGTGACCGTGACTCCCACTTCCGACCACAAATGCGGCCGCTGCTGGCGCCATCTGCCGGAAGTTCCGGAAGACGGCGCGCTGTGCGGGCGCTGCGACGATGTGGTGGCGGCGCTGGAAGGCGCGGCATGAGCGTCACGCTCCGCAACCGGCTGATCGGCCTTGTCCTTGCCGCCGTGATCTTCACGGCGGACCAGTATGTGAAGTGGCTGATGGTCGGGCCGCTGCGGCTGCGCGAGGTCGGGGTGATCGAGCTGATCCCGTTCTTCGACCTGCGCTGGACCCAGAATTTCGGCGTGTCGCTGGGCATGTTCACCGCCGATTCCATGGAAATGCGCTGGATCCTGGTGGGCGTGACCTCGCTGATCGCGCTGGGCGTGTTCATCTGGATCCTGCGGGAAAAGGTGCTGGGGGAAATCGGCGCGCTGGCGCTGATCCTGGGCGGCGCGCTCGGCAATATCCGCGACCGCTACAACCTGGGCTATGTGATCGATTATGCGGACCTGCATTTCGGCACGTTCCGGCCTTTCCTGATTTTCAACATCGCCGATGCGGCGATCACCATCGGCGTGGTGATTATCCTTGCCCGCTCGCTTTTCCTGCGCGAAAAGCAGCCCCAACCGAATGACGACGAAACGGCGCACACGCCGGCGGAGACCTGACAGCATGCGCACCATTCCAGCCCTTATCATCCTTGCCGCCGGTTCGGCCGCCCTGGCCGGTTGCGGCAGCAGCGGCGTGTTCAATCGCGATCGTCCGGATGAAATGGCCGTGCAGCGCCAGGCCCCGCTGGCCGTGCCGCCCGATTTCGCGCTGGAGCCGCCGCAGCCCGGCGCCCCGCGCCCCGTCGAGGGCAGCGCCAGCCAGAAGGCGCTGGAAGCCCTGTTCGGCGCGCCCGATCCGCGCACCGGCCTGGAAACAAGCTCGCTCGAACGCGCGGGTAGGGCCGATCCCGGCATCCGCTCCTCGGTCGGCGACGAGAACACGCACACCGTGTCCAAGGGCACCGTCACCCGCGATATCCTGGCCGCCCCGCAGGCTGATGGTGAGGCCGCGCGAGCCTTGATTCCGGGCTGATCCGGGAAGCTTTCCGAAGGAAATCAAGGGCCGCATGATGCGGCCCTTTCCATGTCAGTCTTCTGCCTGGTGAGCCTTGGGGAGCAGGCTGACCAGCAGCTTGTCGATCTTGCGGCCGTCCATATCCACCACTTCGAAGTGCCAGCCCTGCTCCTCGAACACCTCGCCTTCGACCGGCAGCTTCTTGAGGATGGACAGCACGAAACCGGCGGCAGTGGCGAATTCCCGGTCTTCCGGCAGATCGATACCCAGCCGCTCCGCCAGCTCATCCGCCGGGGTCGCGCCCGAAACCAGCAGGGAGCCGTCCTCGCGCTCCACCACCAGCGGCTCGTCGCCCTCGTCCTGGCTGCTCATGAACTGGCCGACCAGCGCGGTCAGCAGATCATTGGGGGTGACCACCCCTTCCAGATGGCCGTATTCGTCATGCACCATGGCCATCGCGATATCGGATTGCTGCAGGATGCGCAGCGCATCCATGGCGTCCAGCTGATCCGGCACGATCTCCGTCTTGCGCAGCAGCTCGCCCAGGCGCGGCACCTTGCCGGCCAGCAGGGTCGCCATCACCTCGCGGACCTTGACCACGCCCACGATCTCGTCCGGAGAACCGTCGGCCACCGGCAGCAGCGAATGGGGCGTCTTCTCGATCGCCTCGCGGATCTGCTCCACCGTCGCGCCGCGATCGATCCAGTCCAGCTCGATACGCGGCGTCATCAATTCGCGCACCGGGCGGTCGGCCAGCCGCATCACGCCGGCCATGATCGCGCGCTCCTCCTCCTCCAGCACCCCGGAGCGAGTCGCTTCGGCGAAGATCATCTGCAGCTCCTCGGCGGACAGGCCATGCTCGCCGCGATGGCGGATGCCGAGCACCCGCAGGAGGAAGGAGGACGAACGGTCCAGCGTCCAGACGAACGGCGCCGCCGCCCGGGCCAGCAACGCCATCGGCCGGGACATCAGGATCGCGATCGGTTCCGCCGTGCGCAGCGCGAACTGCTTGGGCACCAGTTCCCCGACCACGAGGCTGAAATAGGTGGTCAGCGCAATGACGAGCGCAAATCCGGCCTCATCCGCATATTTCGGCGGCAGGCCCAGCCAGATCAGCCGCTCGCCCACCGGCCCGCCCAGGCTCGCCCCGGAATAGGCGCCGGCGATGATCCCGACCAGGGTAATCCCGATCTGCACGGTGGAGAGAAACTTGCCCGGGTCCGCCGCCAGGGCCAGCGCGGTCTTCGCGCCGCGGCTGCCGCCTTCCGCCGCGATCCGCAAGCGCGCCTGCCGCGCGGAGACGATCGCCAGCTCGGACATGGAGAAGAGCCCGTTCAGCAGGATCAGGGCTGCGATAATGAACAGATCTGGCCAGGGGAAAGGTGTCACGATGACATGCCGCTAGCAGATTTGTCCGGACGAGCGAAGAGCGGCTGTTCAGGACAGGCATCGATGCGCGAGCGATCGCATGGAATTTTCGGGAACTGGCGTGACGATCTGTGCGTTTGTGCGCATAAGTCGCGTTGCCGGGTAACCGGGTGGCTGTCACGATTCGCCTGCAAGCCGCCCTGCTCCCCTGTTTCGAGTTGAAGCCAGTCAATCAAGAGGATGTCGATCTTATGAAGAAGTCCCGCATTCTGATCTCGGGCGTGGCCGCCCTGTCGCTCGTATCGCTTTCCGCCTGCGTCACCGATCCGAATACCGGCGAGCAGAAGGTCTCCCGCACCGCCATCGGCGGCGTCGGCGGCGCTGCCCTGGGCTATCTGCTGGGCGGCATCATCGGCGGCCAGACCGCCCGGATCGTGGGCGCCGGCATCGGCGGCGTCGCCGGTGGCGCCATCGGCTACAAGATGGACCAGCAGATCAAGGAGCTCAAGGAGCAGACCGCCGGGTCCGGCGTGGATGTGACGGAGACTCCCGATGGCAAGGCCATCCTGGTCAATCTGCCCGACGGGGTGACCTTCGCCGTCGACAGCACCACCATCAGCCCGTCCTTCCAGACCACGCTGGACCAGATCGCGACCAGCCTGAAGACCTATCCGGACAGCCTGATCGACGTTTACGGGCACACCGATTCGACCGGCTCCGACACCTACAACCAGGGCCTCTCCGAACGCCGGGCCAGGGCCGTGGCCGACTATCTGGGGATGCGCGGCGTTTCATCCGCCCGGATCCGTTCGCAGGGCTTCGGCGAGCAATATCCCGTGGCCAGCAACGAAACGGCCGAAGGACGCGCGCTGAATCGCCGTGTCGAAATCAAGATCACGCCGATCAGCCAGGAGGAAGTGAACGCCGCCAAGGGCCAGTAATTCCGCAAGGCCGATGGCAGCGACGGGGGCCGGTCCATTGCGACCGGCCCTTTTCGTCGCGGTTCAGCCCGCCTCGCGCGCGGCCCGGTCCGCCAGCCGCGCCACTGCGGCCGCGTGAATATCCGGAGCGCTGACCAGCAGCCCGAAGGCGCGCGGATCGTGCTTGTTGTAGTTGAGCGGCTGCCCGAAGGCGTCGCTGACCGCAGCCCCCGCCTCCCGTGCGATCAGGGTGGCGGCGGCGATGTCCCATTCGAAGCCCCAGCGCAGGGTCGCCACCAGATCGGCCTCGTCGGCCGCGACCATCGCCACCCGCAGGGCGATGGCATTGGGCTTGTCCACCAGCGCCAGATCCGCATCGTCCTTCGCCAGATGATCCGCCGGCACCCGCGCGCCCGAGAATCTTCGCCTCCTGCTCGCGCGCAGCGGCAAGCCGTTGCGCGAGGCGCCCTGCCCCGCCACGGCCGACCAGAATTCCTCGCGCGCCGGGGCGGCCAGCAGGCCGATCAACGGGCGCCCTGCGCTGACCAGCGCGACCGACACCGCCCAGCCGCGCCGCCCGCGCACGAAATCGCGCGTGCCGTCGATCGGGTCGACCAGCCAGATCAGCCCCTTGTCGAGCCGGTCGGCATTGTCGGCGGTTTCCTCCGAAAGCCAGCCCGCTGCCGGAAGCAGCGCGGACAATTCGGACTTCAGGAAGGCGTTCACCTCCAGGTCCGCGGCGCAAACGGGATTGCCCGGAGTCTTTTCCCAGCTTTCCACCCGATGCCCCGCGCCGGGCCAGCTGGCGAACGCGATCTGCCCGGCTTCACGGACAATTTCTTCGAGGCGCTCGCTGTCGATCATGCAATACAATTGCAATGGGCGCTGTCGGGGCACTTTTCAAGACGGCCAAGCTGTGCTTAGGGGCACGCAAACTTTTTCGGCCCGATCCCGGGGCGCCTCTCATCAGGAAAGCGGACCTCATGAACATTCACGAGTACCAGGCCAAGGAACTGCTTGCGAAATTCGGTGTCGGCGTTCCCGCCGGCCACGCCGCGCTGACGGTGGAAGAAGCCGTGGCGGGCGCGAAGAAGCTGCCCGGGCCGCTCTATGTGGTGAAGGCGCAGATCCATGCGGGCGGCCGCGGCAAGGGCAAGTTCAAGGAACTGGGCCCCGATGCCAAGGGCGGCGTGCGCCTGTGCCGGAGCATCGAGGAAGTGGAAGCGAACGCCCGCGAAATGCTGGGCAACACGCTGGTCACCGTGCAGACCGGCGAAGCCGGCAAGCAGGTCAACCGCCTCTACGTCACCGACGGCGCCGACATCGCCAAGGAATATTACCTGTCCATGCTGGTCGACCGCAAGACCAGCCGCATCGCCATGATCGTATCCACCGAAGGCGGCATGGATATCGAGGAAGTGGCGCATTCGACGCCCGAGAAGATTACCACCATCGTGATCGATCCGGCCGAGGGCTTCATGCCGCACCATGGCCGCGCCGTGGCCTTCGCCCTGAAGCTGTCGGGCGATCTCAACAAGCAGGCCCAGAAGCTCGCCGCCCAGCTTTACGAAGCGTTCAACGCCACCGACATGTCGATGCTGGAGATCAACCCGCTGATCGAGACGACCGACGGCAGTCTGCTGGTGCTGGACGCCAAGGTCAGCTTCGATTCGAACGCGCTCTATCGCCATCCCGATATCGAAGCCCTGCGCGACGAGACCGAGGAAGATCCGGCCGAGGTCGAGGCGAGCAAGTACGACCTCGCCTATATCAAGCTGGACGGCGATATCGGCTGCATGGTGAACGGCGCCGGCCTGGCCATGGCGACCATGGACATCATCAAGCTCAACGGCGCCTTCCCGGCCAACTTCCTCGACGTCGGCGGCGGCGCCTCGAAGGAGAAGGTGACCGAGGCGTTCAAGATCATCCTGTCCGATCCGGCGGTGAAGGGCATTCTCGTCAACATCTTCGGCGGAATCATGAAGTGCGACGTGATCGCCGACGGCATCGTGGCCGCGGCCAAGGACGTCAACCTGTCCGTTCCGCTGGTGGTCCGCCTCGAAGGCACCAATGTCGAGAAGGGCAAGGAAATCCTGAACAATTCCGGGCTGCCGATCGTGTCGGCCAACGATCTGGGCGACGCCGCCCGCAAGATCGTGGCCGAAGTGAAGCAGGCCGCCTGAGCCACGCCTGAGCCTTACCACTTGCCCCCGGCGGCCATTTCGGTCTAACGGGAAAACATACACCAGTTTACAATATCCGGAGTAGAAGCCATGAAGGTACTCGTCCCGGTTAAGCGGGTCATCGATTACAACGTGAAGCCGCGGGTGAAATCCGATGGTTCCGGCGTTGATCTCGCCAATGTGAAGATGAGCATGAATCCGTTCGACGAGATCGCCGTGGAAGAGGCGATCCGTCTGAAGGAAAAGGGTGCGGCGGAAGAGATCATCGCCGTCTCGATCGGCCCGGCCAAGGCGCAGGAAACGCTGCGGACTGCGCTCGCCATGGGCGCGGACCGGGCGATTCTGGTGCAGACCGACGAGGAGGTCGAACCGCTGGCCGTTGCCAAGATCCTGAAGGCGGTGGCGGATGCCGAAGGTCCCGGCCTGGTGATCCTGGGCAAGCAGGCGATCGACGACGACTCCAACCAGACCGGCCAGATGCTGGCCGCGCTGATGGGCCGCCCGCAGGGCACCTTCGCCAATGAACTGACCATCGACGGCGGCAGCGTCACCGTAAAGCGCGAGATCGACGGCGGCCTCGAGACTGTGAAGCTCGCCCTGCCCGCGATCATCACCACCGACCTGCGCCTCAACGAGCCGCGCTATGCTTCGCTGCCCAACATCATGAAGGCGAAGAAGAAGCAGCTCGATGAAAAGACCCCGGCCGATTACGGGGTGGATATCACGCCGCGCCTCAAGACGCTGAAGGTCACCGAGCCGCCGGTCCGCCAGGCCGGGATCAAGGTCGCCGATGTCGACGCGCTGGTCGGCAAGCTGAAGGAGCTGGGGATCGCCTGATCCCCGCACCCGCACACAGGATTCAAGGACAAGACGATGAAAACTCTCGTTTGGGTCGAACACGACAACAGGTCGGTCAAGGATGCCACGCTTGCGGTGGTCACAGCCGCCAGCAAGCTGGGTGAAGTGCATCTGCTGGTCGCGGGCGAAGGCTGCGCCGCCGTGGCGGAGGAAGCCGCGAAGATCGCCGGCGTCGCCAAGGTGCATCTGGCGGACAACGCGGCCTATGGCCACGCGCTGGCCGAGAACGTCGCGCCGCTGATCGCGCAGCTGATGGGCGATCACGACGCCTTCCTCGCGCCGGCCACCACCACCGGCAAGAACATCGCCCCGCGCGTCGCCGCGCTGCTCGACGTCATGCAGATCTCCGACATCCTCTCGGTCGAAGGCGAGAAGACCTTCACCCGGCCGATCTACGCCGGCAACGCCATCGCCACGGTCGAATCGAGCGATGCCAAGCTGGTGATCACCGTGCGCGGCACCGCCTTCGAAAAGGCTGCTGTCGGCGGCGGCTCCGGCACGGTCGAGGCGGTTTCCGGCCCGGGCGATGCCGGCCTGTCCAGCTTCGTCGGCTCGGAACTGGCGAAGTCCGAGCGCCCGGAACTGACCAGCGCCAAGATCATCGTGTCGGGCGGCCGCGCGCTGAAGGATTCGGCCACTTTCGAGCAAGTCATCTTTCCGCTGGCCGACAAGCTCGGCGCAGGCGTGGGCGCCAGCCGCGCGGCGGTGGACGCGGGCTATGTGCCCAACGATTTCCAGGTCGGCCAGACCGGCAAGATCGTCGCTCCCGAAGTCTATATCGCCGTGGGCATTTCCGGCGCGATCCAGCACCTGGCCGGCATGAAGGATTCCAAGACCATCATCGCCATCAACAAGGACGAGGACGCACCGATCTTCCAGGTCGCCGATATCGGCCTGGTCGCGGACCTCTACAGCGCCGTGCCGGAGCTTGTCAGCAAGCTCTGAGCATTCTCGCAAGCAAATCCGCGAACGCCTCCGGACCTCGGTTCGGGGGCGTTTTGCTTGGGCGGAAGGGCCGGATCGGGAAGCTTCGGGACATTTCGCTGGCCGATATCGGGCCGACATTGAGAATCGCGGGCCATTCGATATAAGCCTGCCACGCGGCGACCACGTTCCCGCTCCCGCAAGGGTATCAAGACCGGGACGGCCCGGCAGCACATTCTGGAGGCTGCCATGGCATGGATCGTTCTGTTTATCGCGGGTCTGTTTGAAGTCGTCTGGGCCGCTGCCATGAAGCAGTCGCACGGCTTTTCGCGCTTCTGGCCCAGTGTCGTCACCATAGCCGCCATGCTCGTCAGTTTCGCGCTGCTCTCGTGGTCGATGCGCTCCTTGCCCCTGGGCACTGCCTATACCGTGTGGACCGGGATCGGGGCGCTCGGCGCATTCGCCGTCGGGATCCTGTTCCTCGGCGAAGCGGCCACCCCGCTGCGCCTCCTTGCGACACTGCTCATCGTGAGCGGCCTTGCCCTGATGAAGCTGACCAGTTCCTGACCCGATCAGCGTGCCGCATCCTTCCGCTGAATCTCGGCGCTTGAGGATGGCGCAGGCTTACAGCCACCCATCCACCGCGTGGATCGTCACGCCGACCAGCCCGCCCACCAGGGTGCCGTTGACCCGGATGAACTGCAGGTCGCGGCCCACTGCGCTTTCGATCCGCCCGGTCACGGTCCGCGCATCCCAGCGCTTCACCGTGTCCGAAACCAGCGTCACGATCTGGCCGCCGTAGCGCGTCGCCACGCCCACCGCCGTGCGCCGGGCAAAGCGGTTGATCTGGAGCTGCAGGGCCGGATCATCGCGCAGGGCCTGCCCCAGTTCCGACAACGCATCCCCGAATTGCCCGGCCAGCGCGGCATCGGGATCGCGGGCGAGGTCGATCAGCGCGCGCCGGATTCGCTCCCACACCCCTTCCCACCAGCGCGCCAATGCCGGATTGTCGAGCAATTCATGCTTCATCCGTTCCACCCTGGCCTGCATCGCCGGATCATGCCCCAGATCGTGCGCGAATCGCTCCAACCCTTCCTCCACCTTGCGGCGCAGGGGATGATCGGGATCGACGATGCATTCCGCGATCAGCTTGTAGAGCCCGTCGAGCACGGAATTGGCCAGCCGCTCGTCCAGCCCGGTCAGCCGCAGCAGCGCATTGGCGCGCTGGTGGATCATGCCGCGCACCAGTTCCTCATTGGCTTCCAGCGTGGCGCCAGCCCAGCGCAGGATGCTCTCCAGCAGGGGCAGATGCCGCTTGTCCGCGATCGCGGCCTCCAGCATCTGGCCCAGCAGCGGCGCAACCTCCAGCCGGTCGAGCTGGCTCCGCAATCCGGCCTTCACCTGCCCGCCGAGCCGTTCGGGGTCGAGCGATTCGAGCACTTCGGCGAACAGCTCCGCCGCGCCCGCGCGAATCCGGGATTGCCCGCCGCCGCCCGGCGCGGACAGAAAATTTCCGGCCGCAAGCGCCAGGTTCATCGCCCGCAACCGCCGCGCCACCACCGCAGGGGTCAGGAAATTGTCGCGCAGGAACGCCGCCATCGTATCCGCGATGCGATCCTTGTTCTCCGGTATGATCGCGGTGTGCGGGATCGGCAGGCCGAGCGGGCGGCGGAACAGGGCCGTCACTGCGAACCAGTCCGCCAGGCCGCCGACCATGGCCGCCTCGGCAAAGGCCAGCGCATAGCCCCAGGCCGGATGCACGCCCTCATACCGCCGCGCCACCAGGAACAGCGCGGCCATCGCCAGCAGCAGCCCGGTGGCCACCATCCGCATATGACGGGCGCGGTCATTTCCGGCAAAGGCAGGGAGGGAAATTGGGCCGGGCATCCGCTCTATTCGGCCGGCTGCGCGGCCCCGCCCGGCTCGGCGTCACCGGGGCGGTAGGTCAGGAAACGGCGGCGTAATTTGGGACCGATCCGCTTCTCGAACCCGTCGGCGAGGCTGAACCCCGCCGGCACGATCAGGAGAGTGAGCATGGTGGACAGGATCAGGCCGCCGATCACCGTGGTGCCCATCGGCGCGCGCCACGATCCGTCGCCGGAAAGCGAAAGCGCGGTGGGGACCATGCCCGCCGTCATCGCCACCGTCGTCATGACGATGGGCTGCGCGCGCTTGTGCCCGGCGTCGAGGATCGCCTCCAGCTTCGGCACGCCCTTTTCCATCTCCTCGATCGCGAAGTCGATCAGCAGGATGGAGTTTTTCGCCACGATCCCCAGCAGCATCAATATGCCGATATAGACCGAGATCGAGACCGGCTGGCCGATCAGGGCGATCGCCACCAGCCCGCCCAGCGGGGCGAGCAGCAGCGAGGTCATGTTGACCAGCGGCGACACGAAACGCTTGTAGAGCAGCACCAGCACCGCGAAGACGAGGAAGATGCCGCTGACGACGGCATTGATGAAATTCTGGATCATCTCGCCCTGCCACTTCGCCTCGCCCACCGGCGCGGTGCTGACACCCGGCGGAAGGTTGCGCATGATCGGCAGCTGCTGGATCTTCTTTTCGGCCGGCCCGGCGACCGCGCCCTCGGCCAGATCCGCGCCGATGATGACGCGCCGCGCCTGGTTGTAGCGCTGGATCTGGGTTGGCCCCGCGCCGAAGCGGATCTCGGCCACGCGCTTGAGCGGAACCGATGCGCCGCTGGCGGTGGGAACCGGCAGATTCTCTATCGTGGCGATATCGCGCCGGGAGTTCTTGGGCAGGATCACCCGGATCGGCACCTGTCGGTCGCTCAGCGAGAATTTCGCCGCTGCCTGGTCGATCTCGCCCATGGTGGCGATGCGGATCGTCTGGCTGAGCGCGGCGGTGGTCACGCCCAGCTGGGCGGCCAGATCGAACCTTGGCACGATCACCAGCTCCGGCCGCTTGAGATCGGCATCGAGACGCGGGGCGACCAGATCCTTGATGCCGCGCATCTGGCCGACCAGGGTATGCGCGGTTTCCTGCAGAAGCTCCGAATCCGAACCGGTCAGCATCACCGTGATGTCCCTGCCGCTGCCGGAACCGTCCGATTGCGACATGAAGCTCACCCGGGCATCGGCGATATCCTGGAGCTGGGGGGTCAGCCGCCGCTCGAATTCGAAGCTCTTGGCATCGCGATCCTCGGAAAGCGTGATGTAGAGATCCGCCTCCGCTTCCTTCACCACCCCGATCACCCGCGCGACTTCCGGCTGCTCCTCCAGCAGCGCGATCACCTGATCGGTCACCGCCTCGGTCTGCTCCAGCGTCGTGCCCGGCACCATCTCGATCCGGGTCTGGCTCCAGTCCTGGTCGGCATTGGGCTGGAACTGCTGCGGGATCATCGCCATCAGCAGGCCGGTAAGGACCAGCGCCCCGACGCCAACCCCCAGCATCCAGATCCGGTGGTCGCGCAGCCGCGCGCCAAGCGAGCGGCGCAGGCCCGGCCGATCGGCGGTACGCGCCCGGTAGGCATCGGCGCGGGACTGGTCGAGCGACCAGTGCAGGATCTTCATGTAACGATCCATCATGCGGCCTTCGCCATGGCTCGCCTCGCCATGGGCTTTCAGGAAATAGGCCGCGACCATCGGCGTGACCATGCGCGCCACGGCCAGGCTCATCAGCACCGCCACGACCACGCTCAGCCCGAAATTCTTGAAGAACTGCCCGGAAATGCCCGGCATCAGCCCGACCGGCAGGAACACCGCCACGATGGAGAAGGTGGTCGCCACCACGGCCAGGCCGATTTCGTCCGCCGCGTCGATGGCCGCCTGGTAGGCGCTCTTGCCCATGCGCATGTGGCGCACGATATTCTCGATCTCCACGATGGCGTCATCGACCAGCACCCCCGCCACGAGGCTGAGGGCCAGGAGGGAGAGCGAATTGAGCGTGAACCCCATCAGGTCCATGAACCAGAAGGTCGGGATGGCGGAGAGCGGGATGGCGATCGCGGAAATGACCGTCGCCCGCCAGTCGCGCAGGAAGAAGAACACCACGATCACGGCGAGGATCGCGCCCTCCACCATCGCTTCCAGCGAGCTGGCATATTGCCCCTTGGTGTAATTGACGGTGGTGAACAGCGAGGTGAAGCGGATGCCCGGGTTCTCCTCCCTGATGCTGGCCATCTCCTTTATCGCCGCGTCGTAGACCGTGACGTCGGACGCACCCTTGGCGCGCTGCAGGTTGAAGGTGACCACCTGGCGGCCCTTCAGCTTGGCGATGGAGGTCTGTTCGGAATAGCTGTCGGACACCTGCGCGATGTCGCTCAGCTTGATGGTGCGCCCGTTGCCCAGGCTGATCCTGGTGTTCGAGAGATTGTAGGCATCGGCGGCATTGCCCAGCACGCGCACCGACTGGCGGGAACCGGCGATCTCGGCGCGGCCGCCCGCCGCATCCACATTCACCTGGCGCAGGACATCGTTCACCTGCGCCGCCGTCACCCCGAGCGACTGCATCCGGGCCGGATCGACCATCACCCGGATTTCGCGATCGACCCCGCCGCCGCGGCTGACCGCCGCCATCCCGGTGATGCCCAGCAAGCGGCGGGCGACGGTGTCGTCCACGAACCAGCTCAACTGCTCCATGGTCATGTCATCGGCGCTGACCGCGAAATAGCCGATCGGCCCTCCGCCCGCTTCCACCTTGGTGATCTGCGGCTCGAGAATGCCTTCGGGCAGATCGCCACGGATCTGGTCGACCGCGTTCTTGACCTCGTTTACCGCGTCGTTGGGATCCGTGCCGATCACGAACTGCACGAGGGTGAGGGAGCTGCCTTCGCTGGCGGTCGACTGGATTTCATCGACCCCGCTGATCGAGCGGACCGCGGCTTCCACCTTTTCGGTGATCTGGGTGGTGATTTCGGAAGGCGCGGCGCCGGGCTGCGCGACGGTCACGGTCACGGCCGGAAAATCGATATCCGGCATGTCGTTCACATCCATCCGGCTGAACGACACGATCCCGGCGATCACCAGGCCTATGTACAGGATGATCGGAACGACCGGATTGCGAATCGACCAGGCGGAGATGTTGCGCAAACCCATGGCGTGCCCGCCCTAGCCGCCGCCGGGCTTGACGAGGCGCGGCTTGACCTTGTCGCCTTCCGAAAGGAAGCCGCCCGCCCGCAGGACCACGCGCTCGCCGCCGGCCAGGCCCTGCACGATCGCGATGCCGTTCTCGGTGACCGGGCCGGTCCTGACCGGGCGGCGGACGACCTTGTCATCCTTGCCCACGATCAGCACGAAGCTGCCCTTCTCGTCGGACTGGATCGCGGATTCGGGCAGGAAGGGCGCGATCACGGTGCGGCTGCGGATGCTCGCGGAAGCGAAACCGCCGGGACGCAGCTCCGGCGCGTAGGACAAGGCGATCCGCGCCGTGCCCTGGCGAGTCTGTTGCTCGATGGTCGGGGAAAGCTGCCAGATCTGTCCGGTGAAGCTCTTCTCCGTGCCGATAGGCGTCACTTGTGCGGTCGCGCCAACGGAAAGCTTGGCGAGGTCCTCCTCGCTCACCCCGGCGAGCAGCTCCAGCTCTCCTCCGCGCGCAATGCTGAACAATATGCCGGATCCGCCGCTGACGACCTGCCCGGGCTCGACATTCCTCGTGAGCAGCAAGCCGGCGTCCGGCGCCGTGATATTCAGCCGCGCGCTCAGCGCCCGCAATTCCCCGAGCTGCGCCTGGGCCTGCTTCACCCGGGCATCGGCGGCATCCCGCGTTGCGCGCAAGCGGTCGACATCAGCCTTGCTGATGAAACCCCGATCGGTGAGCTTGAGCCCGCGATCGAGATTGGCCTGGGCCAGCGCGGCATCGGCCCTGGCGATATCGACCTGCGCGGCCTGGGCCGCGATCTGCTGCGATTGCACCGACCTGTCGATCACCGCGAGCACCTGACCCTGGCGGACCCACTGGCCCGCATCGACCGGCACCGATACCACGCGCCCCCCTTCGCCCACCGAGCCGACCGGAAGCTCGCGACGGGCGGCAAGCGTGCCGGTGGCTTCGACATTGCCGGCGACCGAGCTGGCTGTCGCTGCGATCACGCTGACGACCGGCAGTTCCGAAGTGCCCGAATCCTCCGCGCCGCTGTCGCCGCCTTGCAGCAGGAATCCGACCACGAGCAGCACCGCAAGCGCGATGGCCGCGGCAATCAGCAGGCGGCGCCGCGATTGCCCGCCTGTGCCGGGTTGATATCTCCCGTGGGAGAGCTTTCCGCCATGGTCGGATTCGAGAGGAGTCTCGTAATTCATTGTCCGGTCATCTTGGCGCCAGGCACCATATCAGGCCGGACTATCCGGCATTTGCCTGCCTTATATGCTGCGGCTGCGAGTGGCAACGCGATAGGAGCCGCATGCCGGGATAGACGCATTCCCCGCCCGCAAACCGCAACGGAGGACGCGGCCGTCCGGCCACGCCCCCCGTCAGAGCGCGGCAAGAAAACTGCCGTCAAGCCCCTTCCGATTCTCGTTGAACCGGAACGGGCCTGGAATTTACCTGTTTTCCGTGATTTCCGAGTCAGCAAGTGATTCCACTTGCTTCGAAATCACGCTAGCGGACGCGGCCGCGCTGGACGAGATTGACGATAGCCAGAAGGACGACCGCCCCGACTATCGCGATGATCAGTCCTGTCAGCGAGAATTCCTGCACGCTTCCGCGAACGCCGAAGAGCGGGCCCGCGAGGGCGTTGCCGATCACCGAGCCGACACAGCCCACCACGATGTTCCAGAAGATGCCCATGGAGGCGTCCCGGTTCATAACCAGGCTGGCAAGCCATCCGGCAATGCCGCCCACGATTAACGCGATAATCCAACCCATCGGCCATTCCTCCTGTTTGAGCTTATGAAAAGACTCCACCTGCAATGCTTATATGCGCTTGTCGTTCCGGCCGCCCCGCCATTTCGGCCGAGGGGCAAGCCGCACAGGGAACCTATAGCAAGGCGCCGGGCCTGTCCATCGGACCCGGCCCCTCCCCCCCGACCATGCAAAAAGGGCCGGCAATGCCGGCCCCCTTCATGCATCCCGAAGGATGGATGGTCAGTATTTCAGCTGGCGCTCGTAGAGGTCGCGATAATGCTGGATCCGGGTGACCCGCAGGCCCTGCATCCCCGAACGGTCGACCGCCCGCTGCCAGGATGCGAATTCTTCCAGCGAAAGGCTGTAGCGTTCCAGCACTTCATCGATCGTCAGCAAGCCGCCATTGACCGCGGCCACCACCTCGGCCTTGCGTCGGACGACCCAGCGCCGCGTCTCGGGCGACGGTAGGCTGTCGATCGTCAGCGGCTCGCCGAGCGGGCCGATTACCTGAGCCGGCCTGATCTTCTGATTTTCAATCATCCTGTCCTCGGTCGTCGGAACCAGCTCGCTGCGCGGTCCCCTTCGCTCTGCCTCGGGAGGCTTTGCCATTGCCTAAAGCTTTTGGGTTAACGCCGGGTATGGACTCTTCGAATTCTTTCAGATGAAGCGCGGCATCGGCCGCAAAGCTCGCGTCCGGGCCGCTTTGCTGCAAGGCCATGACCTTGCGCAGATCACGCGCGGCGGCGAGGCGGGCACGCAGTTCTTCCCATGACAGCAGGCGCAGGCTTTCGCCTTCCTCGGTCCGTTGGCGCGCCACGACAAGGCGGCGAGAGTTCATCTTGTCCTCGAACATCCCATCGGCTTAGCCCGAATATGGTCAAGAACCGGTAAAGCCGGCCTTTACCTTCGGTTAGGGTTAGCGCCGCGGGCTTTGCGAGGAGGCGCAGAGCAGTGTATGGGCGGCCCATCATGCATGCCCTGGCCGCAACCGCGCTTCCCGCCGATCCCGTCGGCCTGTTCGACCTGCCCCGCCCCGCAGCACGGTCGCGCATCATCGTGGCCATGTCGGGCGGCGTGGATTCCTCGGTTGTCGCTGCCCTCGCCGCCGCCAGCGGCGCGGAAGTGATCGGCATCACCCTGCAGCTGTATGATTACGGCGCGGCGACGGGGCGCAAGGGCGCGTGCTGCGCCGGCGACGATATCCGCGATGCGCGCGCCGTGGCCGACCGGCTCGGGATCGCCCATTACGTGTTCGATCACGAATCCGCCTTTCGCGAAGAGGTCGTGGAGCGTTTCGCCGACGACTATCTGTCCGGCCGCACCCCGATTCCCTGCATTCGCTGCAACATGGGGCCGAAATTCACCGACCTGCTGCGCATGGCGCGGGAACTGGGCGCCGATTGCCTGGCGACCGGCCATTACGTGCGCCGGGTGAATGGCCCGGCCGGGCCGGAACTGCACCGTGCGCTCGATCCCGCCCGCGACCAGAGCTATTTTCTTTACGGCACCACGGAGGACCAGCTCGGTTTCCTGCGCTTCCCGCTGGGCGGCCTGCCCAAGCAGGACGTGCGCGCGCTGGCGGCGGACGCCGGGCTGCGCGTGGCCTCCAAGCCGGACAGCCAGGACATCTGCTTCGTGCCGGATGGCGACTATGCCAGGATCGTGCGCGGCATCCGCCCGGAAGGCGCCATGCCGGGGCCGATCGTCCATGCCGCGACCGGGGAGGTGCTGGGCGAGCACAAGGGCATCATCCATTATACCGTGGGACAGCGGCGCGGGCTGGAGATCGGCGGGCAGGCGGAACCGCTCTATGTCGTCGCACTCGATGCGGAGCAGGCGCGAGTCCTGGTCGGCCCCAGGGCCTTGCTGGCGGTCGGTGCGGCGCGAATCGTCGAGACCAACCGGATCGGCCCGCTCGACCTGTCCGATCCCGCCCCGCGCCTGACCGCCAAGGTCCGGTCGCTGGCAAAACCGGTTCCGGTCACGCTGCATGGCCCCCTGGGCGAGGGGGCCAGTGTGGACATCCGCTTCGACCAGCCGGAATATGGCGTCGCGCCCGGCCAGGCGGCGGTGCTGTATCAGGGCGACCGGGTGGTCGGCGGCGGCTGGATCGCCGGCACAGAAGCGGCATATGGCTGAACGCGCCGGTCGCGGCCTTCCGGCTCCTGCCGCCGCGTCCGTCAGTCGTCCCAGGGCTCCAGCACGCAGCCCCAGCTCTTGCGATAGTAAGCCGTCTGCCGCGCCAGCATGGGCACGCGCGCCGTAACGCTCTGGGTGTCCTCGTCTTCGCTGAGGAACAGCATGCCCGGCCCATCCTCGACATCGATCGCCGCACGGCACTCGCTCAACGGCAGGCCGGAGACATAGCGGCAGGTGCAGCCGATTCGCGCGCCATAGGCCGCCCCGATCGTGGAATAGCCCGCGATCGATTCGCGATAGGCGAAGGTGACGACCCCGGCGCACAGCACCAGGCCGGCGATCGCAAGGACCGGCGGCGACAATCGGCGGCGGGAACGTTTCTTTGCGGTTGCCATCGAACCCTGCATGCGGAAGAGATGCGCCGCGATGAAACGGCTCGTCCCCCATATCGCCTCGGTTGCGTTGCGGCCAGCCCTGCTGCTGGCGCCCATCGCCGTGCTGGCTCTTGCGGCCTGCGGCCAGGCGGGCGGCTCGGCGGAACCCCCAGTGAACGAAACCGCCCTGGCAGCGGTCTCGGCCGATCCCGGCGCGCCCCGCGCTCCCCTCGCCCGCGCGGTGGATGCCCTGTTCACCGCGGACGGCATCGGCGAAACCGACGCGGTGGTAGTGATGCACGCCGGAGAAATCGCGGCGGAGCGCTATCGCGAAGACTATGGCCCCCAGACCCGTTTCCTCGGCTGGTCGATGTCGAAGACGGTCACCGCGCTGGTCATCGGCATGCTGGTATCGGACGGACGGCTGCATCTCGATGAATCGCCGCCGATCTCACATTGGCGCCGGTCGGGCGACCCGCGCGGCGAGATCACCCTGAAGCAATTGCTGCAGATGCGCTCGGGGCTGCGCCATACGGAGCGGACCGATCCGCCCTATCGCGCCGAAACCGCGCGGTTGCTGTTCCTCGACGGGCGGGACGACATGGCGGCGGAAGCGGAAGCCGAACCGCTCGAGGCGGAGCCGGGGCGCAAGTTCGAATATTCGACCGCGACCAGCATCGTCCTGGCCGACATCGCCACCCGCGTGCTGACGCAGAGCGAGGATCCGGCCCGGCGCCAGAAGGTCATGTCGGAATTCCTGGCTGCCCGCCTGTTCGGACCACTCGGGCTGCACTCCATGACGGCCGAATATGACGCGGCGGGAACCATGATCGGCGGCGCGATGATCTCCGCCAATGCGCGGGACTGGGCGCAGCTGGGCGAATTCCTCCGCCATGGCGGCAGCGTCAAAGGCTCGCAGATCCTGCCGCGCGGCTGGATCGAATTCATGCGCAAGCCATCCCCTCGAGCCCCGGACTACGGCGCGCATCTCTGGCTCAACCGCCCATCCGGCACGGATCGCAACGTCCTGTTCGCCGAACAGGGCCCGGCCGGCGCGTTCGCGGCGATCGGGCATCTGGGGCAATATGTGATCGTATCGCCCGGGCAGCGGCTCACCATCGTAAGGCTGGGCAAGACCCGGGAAGAAGAGCGCGCGGCGCTGGTGGCGCGGCTGGCCGAGATCTCGGCGCTTTACCCGGCGAGCTAGCCTCGTTCCGGTTCAACCGGAAAATCACTCCAGCCGGAACCGCGCCTCCATCACCGTGAAGCACTGTCCGCCCAGCCACACGCAACCCCCTTCCAGCCGGCAATCGAGATGCCCGCCGCGCCTCGATGCCTGACAGGCGGAAAAAGACATGCGCTCCAGCCGGGCCGCCCAGAACGGCGTGAGCGCGGCATGGGCGGACCCGGTCACGCTGTCTTCCGGCACGCCCGCCCCGGGCACGAACACGCGGCTCACCACATCGGTGGCACTGCCTCGGGCGGTGCAGATGAACTGATGCGCGCCCAGCGCGGCAAGGCCGGGCAGATCGGGCCGCAGCCCGCGCACCGCGGCTTCGTCCTCGAACAGGAAGATCGCGTAGCCATCGGGATGGCTCCAACTCTCCAGCGGCGCGGAGCCCAACAGCTTCTCCGCCTCCGGCCATGGCGCAGACTGCGTGGCGATGGCGGGCAATCCGAGCTCATACCCTTGCGCCAGACGCCGCACGTCCAGGACCCCGGCGCGCCGCGTGCGGAAGCGCACCTCGCTCGCGTCCCGGTCGCTCTGGAGCAGCACATGCCCGGCCGCCAGCGTGGCATGGCCGCACAGGCGCACCTCGCAGGCAGGGGTGAACCACCGCAGCTCCCAATCCGCCGCACCGCCGGCATCGGCGACCAGAAAGGCGGTTTCGGCGAAGTTGTTCTCCTGCGCGATCGCTTGCAGGAGGCCGTCCTCCGGCCAGGCTTCCAGCATCATGACCGCCGCCTGATTGCCCGAAAAGGGGCGATCGGCGAAGACATCGACATGCCAGTAGGGTATCGAGCCGGTCATGCTTCACCCCTGCCGGACCGGCGCGGCAGGATATTGGAAGGACCCGGACCCGGATCGACATGCCCTTCCGGATCGGGATGGATAATGATCTCCACATCGGGAAATTCGGCTTTCAGCTTCGCCTCGATTTCTTCCATGATCCGGTGCGCTTCCCGCAAGGGGAGATTGCCGTCCACCCACACATGGAACTGCGCGAAATCGCGATGGCCGGACGTGCGCGTGCGCAGATCGTGGACCCCGCGCAATTCGGGGTGCCGGGCCAGCGCCGCCAGCAGCCGCTGCTTCTTCTCTTCAGGCCATTCCCGATCCATCAGATTGTCGACGACCTGCCGCGACGCCCCCCACGCTCCCCAGGCCAGCCAGATGGCGATGAGCAGGCCGAACACCGGGTCCGCCCCCGCAATGCCGCCATATTGATCGAGCGCCAGCGCCGCGATCACCGCAAGGTTGAGCAGCAGGTCGGACTTGTAGTGGAGATGATCGGTCGCAATGGCGAGGCTGCCGGTGCGGCGAATGACATGGCGCTGCCAGGCGAGCAAGCCGAGGGTCGCCGCCATCGCGGCCAGCGACACCGCTATGCCGCTTTCGGCCGCTTCCGGCCGCACGCCGTCCACGAACTGGCCGATGGCGCGCACCGCGATCCCGAATGCCGACAGGGTGATCAGCACGACCTGGATCATCGCGGCCAATGCTTCCGCCTTGCCATGCCCGAAGCGATGGTGCTCGTCGGCAGGCATCGCCGCGATCCACACGCCGGCAAGGGTGGTCAGGCTGGCGATCAGGTCCAGCGCGGTATCGGCCAGGCTGCCCAGCATCGCGGCGGAGCCGGTGGACCAGGCCGCCCAGGCTTTCAGCAGCACGAGCAGCACCGCCACACCTATGCTGGCGAAAGCCGCGCTCCGGTTCAGCCTGCCCCGGTCGGCCGCGGATCTCATGGGTACAGCAGCGTGCTGCTCCAGCCGCCGCCTCCGTCGCGGAGGAACTGCCTGCGCTCATGCAGGCGATGGGGCCGGTCCAGCCAGAATTCGATCCGCTCGGGCGCGAGCCGGAAGCCCGTCCAATGCGGCGGACGTTCGACGCCATGCCCCTCGAAGCGCTGCCGCGCGGCCTCGTAGCGATCGAGGAAGGTCCTGCGCGAATCGAGCGGCGCGGACTGGTCGGACGCGACGGCACCCAATTGCGAATCGCGATGGCGGCTGGCGAAATAGGCATCCGCTTCCGCCGCGGTCACCGGAACCAGCGGGCCTTCGATCCGCACCTGCCGGCGCAGCGATTTCCAGTGGAACAGCAGGGCGGCATGGGGATTGGCCGCGAGTTCGCGCCCTTTCCGGCTGCGGGAGTTGGTATAGAATACGAAACCGTCCGGCCCATGGCCCTTGAGCAGCACCATGCGCAGCGAGGGAAGGCCTTCTGGCGTGGCGGTAGCCAGCGCCACCGCGTTCGAATCGTTCGGCTCGCTTTCCCGCGCCTCGGCGAACCAGGCCGCGAAGATGGCGAAGGGATCGTCATGGGGGATGGCGTCAGCCGCCTGCTCAGCCTGCATCGCTGGTTCCTGTATGAGAGGTTGACAGTGTTGACACTGTTCTGATCGAAAAAACCCGGACTGCGCGCATGCCCGGAACGGCGCGCGAAACGCGCCGGGCGGAGCAGTCGGTCAAGGCCGGAGAAAAACGCATCATGTAGGTGCCTAGCCCGCTGTATCGCCGTAGGAAACCCCTGCGCTTGCGAAGAGCGGGCGCGTAACCTAGCTATGTGCCATGGCAGATCCATATTCGACGCTGGGGGTGGCGCGCGGCGCCAGCGAAAAGGATATCAAATCCGCATATCGCAAGCTCGCCAAGGAGCTTCATCCGGACCGTAACAAGGACAACCCCCAGGCCGCGGAGCGCTTCTCCGACGTGACCCGCGCCTACGACCTGCTGTCCGACAAGGACAAGCGCGCGCAATTCGACCGGGGCGAGATCGATGCCGAGGGCAATCCCACCATGCCCTTCGGCGCCGGCGGCTTCCGCAGCGCAAGGGCGGGCAATGGCCGCGCGGGCGGAGGCTTCGGCGGGTTCGGCGGCGGCGAGGAGGTCGATCTCGGAGATATCTTCGAAGGTCTGTTCGGCGGGCGGGGCGGCACGGGCGGCCGTCGCGGCCCAGCGGGATTTGGCGGTGGCATGGGCGGAGGACGCCCACAGCCGCCGCGCGGCGGCAATGTCCAATATCGTCTCACGGTTCCGTTTGCCGACGCCGCCACCCGGCAGGACCAGCGGATCACCCTGGCCGATGGCAAGACCATCGATCTCAAGCTGCCCACCGGCGTCGAGAACGGCACGCAGATGCGCCTCAAGGGCAAGGGCGAATCGGGGCCGGGCGGCGCCGGCGACGCGCTGGTGACGATCGAAATCCAGCCGCACGCCTTCTTCCGGCGCGAGGGCGACGATATCCGGCTCGACCTGCCGATCTCGCTGGACGAGGCGGTCAATGGCGCCAAGGTGAAGGTCCCGACCGTGGAAGGCGCGGTCATGCTGACCATCGCCCCGGGCAGCGGATCGGGCAAGACCCTGCGGCTCAAGGGCAAGGGATTTTCGCGCAAGGACGGCACCCGGGGCGACCAGCTCGTCACCCTGCAGGTCGAGCTGCCCGCCGATGACCAGGACCTGGCGAAGCGGCTCGAAGGCTGGCGGGATCCGCGCAATCTGCGCGGCCGCCTCGGAGTCTGATGGCGCAGCCGGAAATCCACGCAGCCGAAGCGCCCGAGGATCTGCCTCCGGCTCACGATTACACGCCGGAAGGGAGGCGGCGGGAAGCCAGGCTCAAGGCCCGCCTCGGGCGGGTGGTGAGGCAGGAACTCGGCCCGGGGACGCGGTTCGCCGTAGTGCTGAAGCGCGTATTCCTGGGCGCTTGGAACGATGGTTTCATCCATGCCGGCAACCTGGCCTATATGGCAATGCTGGCGATCTTCCCCTTCTTCATCCTGGGGGCGGCGATTTTTTCCCTGTTCGGCGAGGAACACGAGCGCGCCGCGTCGATCGACGCCGTCGTGCTGGCCCTGCCGCCGGTGGTGGGCAATGTGATCGAGCCGGTCGCCCGCAACGTGATCGAGCTGCGCAGCGGCTGGCTGCTCTGGGCCGGCGGCCTGTTCGCGCTGTGGACCGTGGGCAGCCTGGTCGAAACGATCCGCGACCTGCTGCGCCGCGCCTATGGAACCCAGCCCAGCCAGAGCTTCCTGCGCAGCCGCCTGCTGGCGAGCGGGATCAGCGTGGCGGCCGTCGTCCTGCTGATGCTTTCGCTGATCGCCCAGGTCCTGATCGGCGCGGCGCAGGAAGTGATCGATGCATATTTGCCCCAGCTGAGCGACTGGCTGGCGAGCCTTTCGCTTTCCCGGCTGCTTCCCGCCTTCGGCCTGTTCGGATCGATCTACCTGCTGTTCTACAGCCTGACGCCCGCGGCCTATCGCAAGCGATGCTACCCGAAATGGCCGGGCGCCCTGCTGGTGACGCTATGGTGGGTAGGAGTGACCATCGCGCTGCCGCCGCTTCTGCGCAGCGTTTTCAGCTATGATCTCACCTATGGCAGCCTCGCCGGGATGATGATCGCGCTTTTCTTTTTCTGGCTGGTCGGCTTAGGGATGGTGATCGGCGCGGAGCTCAACGCCGCTCTCGCCGAGCCGGAGAACGAGGAGGACCTGGTGGGCCAAGCCGATAATCGCGCGCGAGCGCGCAGGACCATCGTCCAGAAAGAGGGAAACGGATCGGAATGAGTGGATTGATGGCGGGCAAGCGCGGGCTCATCATGGGCCTGGCCAATGACAAATCGCTGGCCTGGGGAATCGCCCAGAAGCTGCGAGAACATGGCGCGGAACTGGCCTTTTCCTATCAGGGCGAAGCTCTGGCCAAGCGGGTGCTGCCGCTGGCGCAAAGCCTGGGCTCCGATTTCCTGATCGATTGCGACGTTTCGGACATGGCGGCGCTGGACCGGACCTTCGAGACGATCCGCACCCGCTGGGACAGCCTGGATTTCGTGGTTCATGCGATCGGTTTCTCCGACAAGAACGAGCTGCGCGGGAAATATGTCGACACCAGCCTCGAGAATTTCCTGATGACCATGAACATCTCCGCCTACTCGCTGGTCGCCGTCACCAAGCGGGCGCGGGAGATGATGGGATCGGGCGGATCGATCCTGACCCTGACCTACTACGGCGCGGAAAAGGTGGTCCCTCATTACAACGTGATGGGCGTCGCGAAGTCCGCGCTGGAAACCAGCGTCAAATATCTCGCCAACGATCTGGGGCCGGACAATATCCGCGTGAACGCAATCTCGGCCGGGCCGATCAAGACGCTGGCCGCCAGCGGCATCGGCGATTTCCGCTATATCCTCAAATGGAACGAGTTGAACGCGCCGCTGCGCCGCAATGTCACCATCGAGGATGTCGGCGGTGCGGCACTCTACCTGCTGTCAGACCTGTCATCCGGGGTGACCGGGGAAATCCATCATGTCGATGCGGGCTACAATCTGGTCGGGATGAAGCAGGAAGACGCCCCGGATATTTCGCTGGTGTGATCGCACGGCGGGGTCTTGCCCGTATGCATTATAGTGTGTTCATGATACGTTCCCTCTCTGCGATTCGGGAAAGAACGAGCGATGCGAACAGGCGGATGCCAATGCGGCGAGATCCGGTATCGGGCGGAAGGTGATCCGCTCCATCATGCGCTGTGCCATTGTGCCGATTGCCGCGCATCGGCGGGAGCGCCGGCGGTGGCCTGGCTGGCCTTTCCCGAAGCCGCTCTCACGATAACCAGCGGCAGTCCTTCCGTTTACGAGGGCCGCGATGGCGCGCGGCGGCAATTCTGCCCCAAATGCGGCACCGGCCTGATCTATACCAATGCGGAGATGCTGCCCGGGATCGTGGACATCCAGTCCGCCACGCTGGACGATCCGGCCGCCGATGCGCCTGCCGTCCAGATCCAATGCGCCGAACGTCTCGAATGGATGATCAGGCTGGACGCGATGCCGGAATTCGCACGCTATCCGGCGGCTGACGAAGGGTCCGCCTAGCTCGCCCGGCGCAGGGCATGGTCGACGTCGGCATCCAGCGCCGGCTGATCCGGCCAGATACCGCGCGTGTCGTACACGATCTTGTTCGCCCGTTCCGCCAGCGGCACCGATTTGAACACGTCGTGATCGACCAGCACGATCAGGATATCGCAATCCTCCAGCGCGCTATCGACATCGATCAGCCTCGCGCCCGTATCGGTGAACTCCACCGGCAAGCGCGCGGTATAGGGCTCCACCACATGGATGCGGCTGCCGAAGCGCCGGGCCAGGGTGCCGGCGACCAGCCGGGCGGGGCTTTCGCGGAAATCGTCGATATTGGCCTTGAAGGCCAGGCCGAGGCAGGCGACCTTCCGGTCGGGATGCGCTTCGACCAGCGCGCTCGCCCGGGCGATGACATGGTGGATCTTGCCGTCGTTCACCCCCCGTGCGGTGCGGATCAGCGGGGTCTGCTCGGGCGCGCCATGCACGATGAACCATGGGTCGACCGCGATGCAGTGGCCGCCCACACCCGGCCCGGGCTGCAGGATGTTGACGCGCGGATGCCGGTTGGCCAGCCGGATCACTTCCCACACATCGAGATCCATCGCATCGGCAATGATCGAAAGCTCGTTGGCGAAGGCGATATTGACGTCACGATAGGCGTTTTCGACCAGCTTGGTCATCTCGGCCGAGCGCGCATCGGTGGTCACGCAGGCGCCGCGCACGAAGCGCTTGTAGAAGGACAGCGCCTTGCGCGCGCAGCGCGGCGTGATCCCGCCGATCGAGCGGTCGTTGTTGGCCAGTTCTTCCAGGATTCGCCCGGGCAGCACCCGTTCCGGACAATAGGCGATCGAGACATCCGGCGTACCGGCACAAAGCCCCGGCAGTTTGAGATCGGGCCGTTCCGCCGCGATCATGTCGCGCATCTGTTCGGTGGTGCCGACCGGCGAAGTGGATTCGAGGATCACCACATCCCCGCTTTTCAGCACTTTCGCGACCTGGCGGGCGGCGGACAGCACATAGGAGATGTCGGGCGTATGATGCCCGTCCTTTTCAAACGGCGTCGGCACCGCGATTACGAACACGTCGGCGGGGGCGATGGCTGTCGAGGCGCGCAGCAGGCCGCGCTGCACCACGCCATGCACCAGGCCGTCCAGATCGACTTCCTCGATGTGGATCTCGCCCCGGTTGATCGTATCGACCACCGGCTGCGCCACATCCACGCCCAGCACCCGCATCCCCGCCCGGGCGATGATCGCGGCGGTGGGCAGGCCGATATAGCCAAGGCCGACGACACAGACTTCAGGCAATTCGCTTCCGCGCATGGATGATCCTCGTTGCTGTCAGGATCGGCCATGCCGGAAAGGGGTAAATATTGCGGTAACGAAGGGGAATTCCCCCTACCGGTCAGGGGCGGCTCGCCAGCAATTCCACGATCCGGCCCACGCTCCGGCCGTCGCCGAACGGATTGTGGGCGCGCGCCATGTCCGCATAGGCTGCCTCGTCGTCCAGCAGGCGCGTCACTTCCTCGACGATCCGTCCACTATCCGTGCCGACCAGGCGCGCGGTGCCGGCAGCCACCCCTTCCGGGCGCTCGGTCGTCTCGCGCATCACCAGCACCGGCTTGCCCAGCGCGGGCGCTTCTTCCTGCACCCCGCCGCTGTCGCTCAGCATCAGATGGCAGATGTCGAGCAAGCGGGCGAAGTGCGGATAATCCAGCGGCTCGATCATCGCGACATTCGACAGACCCGCCAGGGCGCCATCCATCACCGCCCGCACATTGGGGTTGGGATGGACCGGGAAGATCAGGGCCACATCGTCGCGACGGGCAATCTCCCGGATCGCTGCGGCGATCGCTTCCAGCCCACCGCCGAAATTCTCCCGCCGGTGGCTGGTCACGCCGATGATCCGCTTGCCGCTGAAACGGGCCTCCAGTTCCGCCAGCCCGGCGGCGAGGGCCGGTTCCTGCCCGATCCGCCGGGTTATCCAGTGCAGCGCATCGATCACCGTATTGCCGGTGACATGGATGGTTTCCGGCGCGACATTCTCGCGCCGCAGGGCCTCGGCGGAGGTTTCGGTCGGCGCAAGATGCAGCTTTGCGATCGTGCCGATGATCTTGCGATTGACCTCTTCCGGCCAAGGATGATGAATATCGCCGCTGCGCAGCCCCGCCTCGACATGCGCCACCGGGATCTTGCGATAATAGGCCGCCAGCGCCCCCGCCATGGCCGTAGCGGTATCGCCCTGCACCACCACCCAGTCCGGCTTTTCCGCATCCATGACCTGCCCGAGCCCGGAGAGGAGGTTGGCGGTCAGCATGTCCAGCGTCTGGCCCGGCTGCATGACAGCGAGATCGTGATCCGGCGTCAGGCCGGCGATCGCCAGCACCTGATCCAGCATGTCGCGATGCTGGCCCGATACGCAGACTCGCGAGAGGAAGCGCGGATCGGCATCCAGCGCGTGGACGAGCGGGAACAGCTTGATCGCTTCCGGTCGGGTGCCGAAGATCGTGAGAATGCGCAGCGGGTCGGTCATATCCGCGCCTCTAGAGTGATTTCGAAGCAAGTGGAATCACTTGCTGACTCGGAAATCACGGAAAAGCAGGTGAATCCTAGGCTTGTTCCGGTTCAACTAGAACCGGAACAAGCCTAGCGCGGAATGGTTAAGAGGCGATTGGCCTATTGATCCGCGCTGGTCTCCGGCGCGACCTCACCCTGGGCCGCTTGCTGCTCGGCCGCCTGGCGCGCCTCATGCTCCTTCTCGATCTCCTCGACGCGCGACTGCTCGGCCGCGGCTTCTTCCTCCAGCGTGGACAGCCGCTTCTCGCGTTCCTGTTCGATCAATTGCCCGAACTGCAGCGCGGAGCTCTGCTTCTTTTCCGCATAGGCCGCATTGATCAGCTTCTGGGAGCAGCCGGTCCATCCGCCATCGCCCACCGGCGAGCAGGAATTCGTGCCGAAATTGCCGACCGTTTCATAGGCTGTCACCCGCTCGGTCCATGCCTTGTTGGCCACGTCCTCGCTCATGCGAAGCTCTTCGGGAATGCGGAAGCGTTCGCTTTCGTCCTTGCGGGCGCAGACCGTGATTTCGTTGCCGGTCGACTCCGGGCAGACATCGTCGCCATAGATGATCAGCTGGTTGACCCGGTAATCGGCATCCTGCGCCGCAGCGGGCGTGGCCGGAACGAGCGCGGCCGAAGCGGCAAGAAATCCGATGGGGATCAGGCGTTGCATGGTCTTGTCTCCGTTGCGGGCACGGCCCGCCTTTCACAATAGGCGCCTTTCGGCTGAATTACGCATGAAGCAGCGAAAAATATCCCGCCTTGCGCTGCATCAAACCCTTTCCGCCAGCCGAATGGCCAGACGGCAACCGAGCCGGATCGCACCCGACAGCAGCGGATAGGCAGGCGCCCGTTCCGCCCCCGCCGCCAGCGCGGCGTCGCGGTGGGCCTGCTCGTCCGCGCGGAATTCCTCGATCATCCCGGCCAGTTCCGGATCATCCCCACCTTCCAGCTGCTCCAGCTGGCGGGTATAGTGGCGGTCTATCTCCTCTTCCACCGCGGCCGTGCAGGCCATCGCCGCCTCCGGACCGATCAGCGCGGTCGCGGCGCCGAGCGCATAGCCGGCGGCGGACCATAGCGGCCGGAGCGCGGTGGGCCGCACACCGCGCCGCGCCATCAGCGCATCGAACCGGCTGAGGTGATCCTCCTCCTGCCGCGCCATGGCGGCGATATCGGCGGCATGGGGGCCGCTGCTGCCAAGCACGGCCAGCTGGCCTCCATAGATGCGGGTGGCACCGAACTCCCCGGCCTGGTCGACACGGATCATCCGGTCGGTTTCAGATTTGCGCATCGCCCTTCCTCAGCAGCAGCCACCCGATCGCCGCCGCGGCGGCGGTGGAGAGCAGGAAGTTCCAGCCTGCCAGAGAAATCCCGAAAAGGCTCCATGGAATTTCATCGCAGCGGACGAGCGGCGCATCCATGATCGCCGCCAGCGGATCGCCATCGCCCAACGCAGGCGAAGCGCAGGCCGTCAACCCTTCCCACCAGCCATATTCCACCCCGGCGTGAAACCCGCCGATCAGGCCGGACACAAGGATGGCAAGAGCGGCCAGAGCGACCCATAAACGGGGCTGAGCGGCACCGAGAGCGACCACAGCCAGCCCGATCGCCGCGAAATGGGGATAGCGCTGCCACCAGCACATCTCGCAAGGGTAAAGCCCGAAACCATATTGGCCGAGATAGGCCCCGGCGAGCAGGAAGGCCGGAACGCCGAGCGCGAGAAGGCGCGCCCATTGCAGACGGGCAATATTGCCGGTCATCGCCGCCTATTTCGCCGTGAGCTGGGCGCCGTTGGTGCGGCGCAACGTCTCAAGCGCATAATGCAGCTGGAAATCCTCGATGCCCTGCTTCTTCAGTTCCTCCGGCGTGGCCGCGAAGCGGGGATCCTGCTTGGTGTCGGCTTCCAGCTCCCGGTCGTCGAGATTGACCTCGTTCACCAGATGCCGGCGCAGGTCGGATTCGCGGTAGCGCAGCTTGGCCCGCGCGACCCGGTCCGGATCGGAAAGCTGCGGCACGGTGATGTCCGGCTCGATCCCGCCTTCCTGGACCGAGCGCCCGCCCGGCGTGTAATACCGCGCGGTGGTGAGCTTGATCGCGCTGTCGCGGGTGAGCGGCAGCAAGGTCTGCACGCTGCCCTTGCCGAAGCTGCGTTCGCCCATCACCAGCGCGCGATGGCGATCCTGCAAGGCGCCCGCGACGATCTCGGAGGCCGAAGCGGAGCCGGCATCGATCAGCACCACCATCGGGATGCCCGCGGCCGCATCGCCCTTGTAGACGGTTTCCGCATTGTAGACCGCATTTTCCCGCTTGATCCGGCCGCGCTGCGACACGATCACCCCGTCCGAAAGGAACAGGTCCGAAAGGGCGACCGCCTCATCCAGCGAGCCGCCGGGATTGGAGCGCAGGTCCAGCACGATGCCGGTGAGCTTGCCGCCCGCCTTCCTGCGCAATTCCTTGATGGCGTCGTTCACGTTCCTGCCGACGTTGCGCGAGAATTCATTGACCGTGATCAGGCCGACCCGCCCCGGCTTGAGATCGGAGGTGACCGGCTCCAGCGTGATCACCCCGCGCGTCACGGTGAGGTCGAACGGCTCGTCCCGGCCGGCCCGGAAGATGGTGAGGCGGATGTCGGTCCCGGCCTCGCCCCGCATCCGGCTGACCGCCTCATCCAGTTCGAGGCCATAGATCAATTGCCCGTCGAGATGGGTGATGTAGTCGCCCGCCTTGACCCCGGCCTGCTCCGCCGGGCTGCCGCGCATCGGCGAGATGACCTTGACCGCGCCTTCGCTGGTCGTGACCGACAGGCCGAGGCCGGAATAATTGCCGTCGATCATCGTCTCCAGGCGCTGCAACGAAGCGCCGTCGAGATAGGTGGAATGCGGATCGAGCGCGGCCAGCATCCCTTCGATCGCGCCGCGCACCAGGACCTCGTCCTCCACCTCGTCGACATAGCTGGCCTTGATCCGCTGATAGGTGGCGAACAGCTTGCCGAACTGGGGCGCGGCGCGGCCCTCCACGGCGGCGAGGCCGGCAGTGGTGACCGGAAGCAGCGCGACGGCGCTGACAAGCGCGGCGGAACGCAGGAGTGCGGCAATTTTCATGAGACGCTCCTATCGCTTCCCGGCGATGAACGCCAGATGAGGATTGCGATCCGGCCGCGGCCGGGGCGGATATTTTCCCCTACCCCAGATATTCCAGCGGATTGACCGGAACGGTTCCGCGCCGCAATTCCAGCGTCACCACCGGCCGCCCCGGCCCCGCCACGCCGAGCGAAGTGCCCGGCACGAGGCTTTCGCCCACCGTCACATCGACCCGGGCAAGGCCGGTGACGAGGCTGGTCCAGCCGCCGTCATGCTCGATGATCACGATCCGGTCATAGCCGCGATACGGCCCGGCAAAGGCGACCCGCCCGCCCGCCGGCGCCACGACCTGCGCGAGGCCGCGCGGCGCGAGGCTGATGCCTTCGCTGCGCAGACCGGACTGGGAGACCGCCCCGAAGCCCGACAATATCCGGCCCATCACCGGCAGCTGATAATCCGGCGGCGCGGCGGCGGCGGTGAGGGCAGGCGACGGTTCGGCATCGGCCATCACCCGGGATTCGGCGGGCCGGACCGGGCGGATGATCGGCCCCGGCAGGGCGGCGAGCCGCTTGCGCATGGCGCCCGCCTGCTCCAGCCGCCCGATCAGCCCATCGAGATCCTGCGCATCTTCCGCCAGGGCCAGCGCGCGATCCGCCTCGCGCGCCGCCACCCCGCTCGCTTCCCGCGATTCGAGGCGCTGCCTGGCTTCCAGCGCGGCAAGCTGCTTGCGCCGCGCTGTCCATTGCTCCTCGCTGGCCCGGAGGCCGGCGATGGCTTGCCGGGCCTCCTGCTGCAGGGCGCGGCTGCGCGCGATCTCGCCGCGCAGGTCGGCGGTGCGCCGTTCGACCTGGGGGATGGTGGAAGCAAGCACCGCGCGCAGATGCACCGTCTCCTTGAGCGAACCGGGCTGAAGCACCGAAAGGGCGAGCGGCCGGCGCGACAGATTCTGCAAGGCGGCGGTGAGCCGCACCACCGGTTTCTGCTTGCTGGCGAGCCGCGCCCGCAGCACGCCGCGCTGGCGATCGATCAGGGCAAGGCGCGCTTCGCCGGCGGCGATCGCCACCTCCGAATGCTGGATGCGGGCCGCCAGCGCTGCGGCTTCCTGCGCGGTCCGCTCAGCCGCCTGCGTGGTCTGCGCCGCGCGCCGCTCGAGAAGGGCCGCCCGCTGGCTCGCCGCCTTCTCCTCCGCCACCGCCCGGGCCAGAGCGGCGCGCGTTTCATCCGCATCGGCATAATCCGCCGCGCGCTGGGCGGACACCACCCCGGATCCCAGCGCGATCGCCGCAAGGCCCGGGGCAAGAAGACGGAGACGACGCGTCATGACGTCACCCTGCCCGATGATAGGGATGGCCCGCAAGGATGCTTGTCGCGCGGAACAGCTGCTCCAGCAGCATCGCGCGCGCCAGCAGATGGGGCCATGTCGCCGCTCCGAACGCCAGCAACAGGTCGGCCCGGTCCCTTTCGGCCGCGGCATGGCCGTCGGCCGCGCCGATCAGGAAGCGGGTTTCCCGGATGCCGTCATCGCGCCAGCGCCCCAGCAGTTCGGCAAGCTCGGCCGAGCCGAGCTGCCTGCCCCGCTCGTCCAGCAGCACGGTGCGGAACGGAGCTTGCGGTTCGGGGATGGTGCCGCCCTTTTCGGGCAGCTCGGTAAGGGTGAGCGGCCAGCTGATCCGCCTGGCATAGCGCTCCACAAGATCGGCCTCGGGCGAGCGGCCGATCTTGCCCCGGGCGATGACGTGCAGCTTCATGAAGATGCGGCGCGGCCCGGCCGCGCGAAAGGCCCCGATGGCACGATTGTCATCCTCCACCCCGTCTCATCGCCCGATGCCAACAAAAGCGGGCCATGGGAAGCGGGAAGACGCCGCCTCCGTTTACGCCGGTCTCTGTCGCCCCGGCCGCCAGAACCGAGGCAAGTCCGGGCGGTCAGGCCTGCCCGGCTGCCGCTATCGGCGCGCCATCGCCAAAGCCCCACATCCGTTCCAGATTGTAGAAGCTGCGCACTTCCGGACGGAACAGATGCACGACGACATCGCCGGCATCGATCAGCACCCAGTCCGCCGCGGGCAGCCCTTCCACCCGCGGACCCGGGCGACCGGACTGCTTGATCCGTTCCGCCAGTTTCTGCGCGATGGCGGCAACCTGCCGCGTGGAGCGGCCGGACGCGATCACCATGTAGTCGGCAATGCTCGATTTGCCCGCAAGCGAAATCGAGATGACATCCTGTGCCTGATCCTCATCGAGCGAGGACAGCACGAGTTCGTGAAGCGACCCTGCTTCCGGGGCCGCGCCGGTAAAAGCCTCAGCCATTCTGTGAGCTTCTCCGGCGGTGGAACCGGCCGTGGCCGGTATGGTCTGCGCATGATTCATCGCAGTTGTTCAGGCTCCTGCTGGCGGGGTGGGATAACGCGAAAGACGGTTCGCGCCTCATGCACGCTCCGTCCCGGTATCGGTTTGGACAGGATGATGCGTCACTTGGTCCCGGGGCGGTGTTCCCGCCATGCGGGACGCCCAATCAGGATCGGCGCGGCGGATGGCCGTGGCCGAACGTGGATCAGGATCGAAACGCAATTCTATCAGCGCCGGTGCGCTCCATTCACCCCGGTTACGAAAACTGGCTGCATCCGTGCGGTAACGCCGCAACCAGGCCATCGCGGGGCTCGCGAGGGCGGCGTCATCATAACCCGGCCGGGCGATTACCGCAATCGGCATCGTTCGCGCTATGCCGCGCCAGTGTTTCCAATGATGGAACTGGGCGAGATTGTCCGCCCCCATCACCCAGACGAACCGCCGCCGGGGCCAGATCCGCCGGAGCGCCCGCAGCGTGTCGATCGTATAGGACGAGCCAAGCTGGCGCTCGATCGCCGTGACCCGCACCGGCATGCGCCGGGCCTGCGCGCGGGCGGACCGCAGGCGGGCGGCAAGCGGGGCCATGCCCGCCTTCGGCTTCAGCGGATTGCCGGGCGAGACCAGCCACCACATCTCCTCCAGCCCCAGCGCATCCATGGCGAAGCGGGTGATGCGCCGGTGCCCGCCATGGGCGGGATTGAAACTTCCGCCCAGCAGGCCGGTGCGCAACCTGGCCGCCGTCACCTGGGATGTCGCCTCTTCGCCATCGTGGCGGAGCGGTATTCGCCTTGGAAGCCCAGCATCCAGCCGGGATATTCAGGCGCAAGCGCGCTCGCCGCATCGAGCTGGTCCAGCTCGGCCTCGCTCAATTCCACCGCGCAGGCCGCGATATTGTCCGCCAGCTGGTCGGCCCGCTTGGCCCCGACGATCACCGTGGAAACGACCGGCCGATGCAGCAGCCAGGCCAGCGCCACCTGCGCCACGGATGCGCCCCTGGCCTGCGCCATCGGTCGCATGACGTCGATCAGGTCGTAGGCGCGGTCGAGCTCGACCGGCGGGAAATCGAACCGCCCCCGGCGCCCCTCGCCCTCCAGCGTCTGGTCCACCCGGCCGTATTTGCCCGACAGCAGGCCGCCGGCCAGCGGGCTCCAGACCATCAGGCCCAGCCCCTCGCTTTCGAGCATCGGCACGATCTCCCGCTCGAGATCGCGCCCGGCGACGGTGTAATAGGCCTGCAGCGAGACGAATTTTTCGAGGCCGAGCCGTTCGGAGATCCCCAGCGCCTTCACGATCTGCCAGGCCGCCCAGTTGGACACGCCGATATAGCGGGCCCGGCCGGAACGCACGATATCGTCCAGCGCGCGCAACGCCTCCTCGATCGGGGTCTGCGCATCCCAGCCGTGGATCTGGTAGAGATCGACATGATCCAGCCCGAGCCTGCCCAGGCTGGCGTCGATCTGGCCCAGCAGATGATAGCGGCTCATCCCGGTGTCGTTGGGACCTTCGCCCATCGGCGCCACGGCCTTGGTCGCCACGATCACATCCGAGCGCCGGACGCCCAGCGCACGCAGCGCTTCGCCGACAAATTCCTCCGACTGGCCGGTAGTGTAGCTATTGGCGGTATCGATGAAATTGATGCCGGCATCCAGCGCCTGGCTGACCAGCGCGGTGGATGCATCCTGATCGAGCCCGGCAATCGCCTCGAACCGGCCCGGTTTCGTGCCGAAGGTCATGGCCCCGAGACACAATTCGGAAACGAACAGGCCGGTATTGCCCAAACGATTGTAACGCATAGGAAATCTCCCGCTGCGAATTGCCGTGGCGCCTGTCGGATCAGGGGCGGGTCTGGCCGCTCCCCCTGACCACCCACTTGTAGGTCGTCAGCCCCTCGAGCGCGACGGGGCCGCGCGCGTGCAGCCTGCCGGTGGCGATCCCGATTTCCGCGCCCAGGCCGAATTCGCCGCCATCGGCGAACTGGCTAGAGGCGTTCACCATCACGATCGCGCTGTCGACCTCGGCCAGGAAGCGTTCCGCCGCCGCGTCATCCGCCGTGATGATCGCGTCCGTATGGTGCGAGGAATGGCGGGCGATATGCTCGAGCGCGGCGTCCAGCCCGTCGACCACCGCGACGGACAGCACGGCGTCGAGATATTCCGTATCCCAGTCATTGGCCCCGGCCGGCCCGATGCGGGGATCGATCGCCTGGGCCCGGCTGTCGCCCCGCAATTCGCAGCCGGCATCGAGCAGCGCGCCGACGACCTCGCCCGATGCGGGGAAATTCGCATCGAGCAGCAAGGTCTCCATCGCCCCGCAAATCCCGGTGCGGCGCATCTTCGCATTGCGCGAGACATCGACCGCCATGGCCGGATCGGCGGCGGGATGGATATAGGTGTGGCAGATCCCGTCCAGATGGGCGAGCACCGGCACCCGGGCATCAGCCTGCACCCGGGCGACCAGGCCCTTGCCGCCACGCGGCACGATCATGTCGATCAGGCCGGCGGCGGCCAGCATGGCCCCGACCGCGGCGCGATCCTGCGTGGGGATGAGCTGCACGGCCGCGGCGGGAATTCCGCCCGCTTCCAGGCCCCTGGCGAACGCCACCTCGATCGCGCGGTTGGAATGGACCGCCTCGCTCCCGCCGCGCAGCAGCACGGCATTGCCGGCGCGCACGCACAGCGCGGCGGCGTCGGCCGTCACATTCGGGCGGCTTTCATAGATGATGCCGATCAGCCCGATCGGCACCCGCACGCGCGACAGCCGCAGGCCGTTGGGACGCTCCACCCGCTCTATCACCTGCCCGACCGGATCGGGCAGGGCCGCCACCGCCTCGACCGCGTCGGCGATCCCGGCAAGGCGCTGCGGATCGAGCCGCAACCGGTCCAGCATGGCCGGGCTGAGCCCGTTCGCTTCCCCGGCCGCGACGTCGCGGGCATTGGCTGCCAGCACTTCGGCCTCCGCATCGCGCAGGGCCTGGGCCGCCTGACGCAGGGCCGCAGCCTTGGCCGCGTCGCTCATCCGCGCCAGCACGCGCTGCGCGGCCCGGCCGGCATGGGCAAGGCGTTCAACCAGCGCTTCGGGCGATTCGGCGGAGAGGATGGCAGGTTCTGCGGACATGGCGCGCGCCTAGCAGCTTGGCGGGGAATTGTCAGGGGCGAATCCGTGCGACTCGACGATTTGCGCCATTTTCGCCTGGAATCGGGGATCAAACAACGCCGCACGAACGGTTGCGTTCCCGCTCCTTGCAATCAAGTGTTAACACGGGGCGGGATTAACCAACCATTCATCGCGCGACTCCCTCGACTCAACCGCTTTCCGCTGCGCCGAAATGGCGGGCCCGCGAAACGCGTGCTAGCCGCCCCCCGGTTAAAAAAGATGGCGGGAACGGGGTCGTTCATTTTGAAACATGGGTTGTCCAGCGGCACGTTTATCCGCCGCCTGCAGGAACTGTTCCCTGATCGCGAGTTCTTCATGCGATCGCAGGGCCATGTCCGCTTCATCAAGATCACGTCCCGGATGCAGATCGTCGGCGTCGCCCTGGTCGCGCTGGCCTTGCTGGTCTGGGTCGGCACCATCGCCGGAATGACGATCAGCCAGTTCCTGTCCCGCGCCGATCGCATCGAACTGCTCGAGCGCGAAGCCAAGGTGGCGACCGCCGAAAACCGCGTCTCCGCCTATCGCGACGATCTCGATACCGTGGCCGACGATCTCAAGCGGAGACAGGATTTCATCGAGGAGATGGTGGACAGCCTGCCGGCGGACGTCAAGGACGACGAAACCGTGTCGGACAGCAGCGGAGAGGCGGAAAAGACCATCTCCAAGGTCAGCGCCGCCATTCCGGAAGCCTCCGCGCTGGCCCGGATCGAAGCCCGCCAGCTGGCCTTCGTCGAGAATCTGACTCGCTTTGCGGACCGCCGCGCCAAGCGGGCCGAGCTGGCGATCCGCAAGCTCGGCCTCGATCCGCGCCGGATGCTTGCTTCCGCGAAGGACGCCCAGGGTGGTCCGCTCGAATTGCTGTCCACCGGCCGCGACGGGTCGATCGATCCGCGTTTCGAAAGGCTCGGGTTCAGCCTGTCCCGGATGGAAGCGCTGGAACGCGGGCTGAAAAGCATTCCGCAGGTGATGCCGGCCAGCCTAAAGATGATTTCATCGGGCTTCGGCTATCGCCGCGATCCGTTCAATGGCGCCGCAGCGATGCACGCCGGCCTCGATTTCCGCGGCCCGGTCGGCGCGCCGATCTATGCCGCGGCCAAGGGCAAGGTCAGCTTCGCCGGCCGCAAGTCCGGCTATGGAAACTGCATCGAGATCAGCCATGGCAACGGGCTCATGACCCGCTACGCCCACATGTCCGCCTTCCGCGCCAAAGTGGGGCAAGAGGTCGCTGCCGGCGCTGTCATTGGCGCGATCGGCAGCACCGGTCGCTCGACCGGACCGCACTTGCATTTCGAAGTGCGGATCAACGATCGCGCGGTCAATCCGCGCCCCTTCCTGGAGGCAGCGCCCCATGTTCTCGAAGAAGCTCGCGGAGAAACCGCGACGCCCGGCCGATAGATCGATGGCGGGCGGCACCTTTTCCGTCATCGGCCCCGATGTCATCATCCGGGGCGATATCAAGGCCACCGCCGATCTCCATGTCGACGGCCGGATCGAAGGCGATATTTCGTGCTCGTCGCTGGTGCAGGGCGAAAGCAGCGCCGTGACCGGGGCGATCCTGGCGGAAAGCGCGCGGCTGGCCGGCCGGGTCCAGGGCTCGATCAGCGCGAGCCAGCTCGTGGTGCTGCGCACCGCCCGGATCGAGGGTGACGTGTTCTACGATGCGCTGACCATCGAGCAGGGCGCGGAAGTGACGGGCCGCTTTGCCCATCGCACCAGCGCGGAAGCCGCGATGCCCGCTGCCGTGCCCGCCGTGGAAGAGAACGGCGACGAACCGCGCCTTTCGCTGGCCCGCTAAAGTGATTTCGCAGCAAGTGGAATCACTTGCTGATCCGGAAATCACGGAAAACAGGTAAATTCCAGAACCGGAAAATCTGGGGCGAAGGTCAGGCGCTCAGGACGCGGGCGGGCTGACCGGCAGCGCTATCTTTCCCGCCGCCACCTCGGCCTTGAGCGCCTTGCGGTCGAGCTTGCCGATCATCGTCTTGGGCAGATCTTCCCGGATTTCCACGCCGATCAGGCGTTCATGCTTGCCGACATGCGGGTCGAGCCAGGCGCGCAGCTGTTCGCCCGTCACCGGATCGGCGCCGTCTTTCAGGCTGACAAAGCCCATCGGGCTTTCGCCGCGATAGGAATCGGGCACCCCGATCACCAGCGCTTCCTTGACCGCCGGATGCTGCAGCAGGACTTTCTCGACCCGGCTCGGGAATACCTTGAAGCCGCCCACCGCGATCATGTCCTTGCTGCGATCGACGATATGGATGTAGCCGTCGGGATCCAGCGTAGCGATATCGCCGGTTCGCAGCCAGCGCTCTCCATCGCGCTCGGCGAAGGCCTGCGCCGCCGCGTCGGGCCGGTTCCAGTAGCCCTGCATGATCTGCGGGCCGAGAATGGCCAGCTCGCCGGGTTCGCCCGCAGGCGCATCCTGCGCGGGATCTTCCTTGTCCAGCAGCCTGATCCGGGTCGCGGGCAAGGGCTGGCCGATGCTGCCCGGCCGGTTTTCGCCGCGCAGCGGATTGGTGGAAACCACCCCGCTGCTTTCGGTCAACCCGTAGCCTTCGATCACCTTGGCCCCGGTCTCCTGCTCGAACCGGGTCTTGAGCGGAAGCGCCAGCGGCGCCCCGCCCGATATGCATTCCCTGAGTGACGAGAAATCGGTGCGCGCGCATTTGGGATGGTCGAGCAGCGCCTGGAACATCGTCGGCACCCCGAACAGGGAGGTCGGACGAGTCCGCGCGATGGTGTCCAGCGCCTGCCCGGCATCGAACCGTGGCAGCATCACGATGCACCCGGCATTCGCCACCGTGCGGTTGAGCACGCAGGTATTGGCGAAGACATGGAACAGCGGCAGCACGCCCAGGACGACATCGCGATTGTCGCGATCCGGATCGACCGCGCGAACCTGCCGGGCATTGGCGGAGAGGTTCTGGTGCGTCAGCATCGCACCCTTCGGCGTGCCGGTGGTGCCGCCGGTATATTGCAGCAAGGCCAGGTCATCAGGTCTGACCGGGACCGGCTCGGGCGCCGTGCCGGCCAGGCAATCCCGCCATTTCCAGACATCGGGCCGGCGGGGCAGGCGCGCGATCTGGCTGCGGCCCAGCACCTTGAGCGCGAGGCGCTTGGGCCAGGGCAGCATGTCGCCAAGGGACGCGATGATCAGGCTTTCCAGCGGAGAATTGTCGAGCACTTCCAGGGCTGTCGGCAACAGGGCGGCAACATCGGTGGTCACCAGCACCCTCGTGCCGGAATCCACCACCTGGGCTTCCAGTTCCTCCGCGGAATAAAGCGGGGAGAAATTGACGACGACCGCGCCTATCATCATCGCGCCGTAATAGGCCGAAAGATAGGCGGGAACATTGGGGAGGAACAGGCCCACCCGATCCCCCCTGGCGATGCCGCGCCGCTGCAATCCGGCGGCAAAGCCGCGGGCCTGGCGGAGCATTTCCGCGTAGCTGCAGGTCCGGCCCAGGAAATCGATCAGCGGCGCATCGGGCCGCCTGGCGACGGCTTGCTCGAACATCTCGGGAAGAGTGAGCGGCGCGAAGGACAAATCCCATTCGCATGCATGGGCATAATGCGCCGCCGCTATGCCGCCCCGCCCCGAACTGTCGCCACCTCGCTCCACCCGCACAGCCTGCCGCGCCAGGCGCGGCGCGGCAAGCGGAAAACGTGAACCGGCGGCTTAATCGGCGGCGGATTCGCTGGCGCGCTTCGCTTCCAGCCAGGCGGCGGCCTCCGCCTCCTGCGCGGCTTCGACCGCAGCCTTGGCGGCGGCTTCACGTTCCGCGCGCAGTTCCTCGATCAGGGCTTCCCGGTCGCCGGTCATGTCCGGATCGGCTGCGCGTTCCTCGCTGATGCCCGCCTTCTTCGCCGCCTTGGCGACGACCGCGTCCAGCTCGCGCTGCGAGCACAGGCCAAGTGTGACGGGATCCTTGGGCTGGATGTTCTGGATGTTCCAGTGGCTGCGCTCGCGGATCGCGGTGATGGTGTTGCGCGTGGTGCCGATCAGCTTGCCGATCTGGGCATCCGAGATTTCCGGATGATTGCGCAGGATCCAGGCGATGCCATCGGGCTTGTCCTGCCGCTTGGAAACCGGGGTATAGCGCGGCCCCTTGGTGCGGCTGACGGAAACCGGCGCGCGCTGCATCCTCAGGCGGTATTCCGGATCGCCCTGGCCGCGCTCGATCTCTTCATGCGTCAGCTCGCCGGAATGGATCGGATCGCGCCCCGTATATTTGGAGCTGGCGAGATCGTCCGCCATCGCCTGGACCTCCAGAATGTGGAGGCCGCAGAATTCGGCGATCTGCTCGAAAGTGAGCGCGGTATTGTCGACCAGCCAGGATGCCGTGGCATGGGGCATCAGCGGTGTGGGTTGGGACATGATTCTCTCCGCCCGAAAAAGGGCCAAAACAGGGCCAGAAAATATAAGGGCCGCCCCATGCGGAGCGGCCGATCACGCCACCATGTAGGCGATCCCCGCCCTTTCGGCAAGCGCGATACGTCAGGCAGCGAGCGCCTGAGGCTCGCAAGCCAGCGCCGAAAGGAATTGCGCGGCGCTGGCTTCCCAGCTGTAGGTGGCCGCATGGGCGACGCAGCTTTCGCGGTTCAGCTTCAGCGCGCCCGCGATCGCGCGATCGAGATCCCCGTCCATCGCGCCGCTGCGGGCCGTCAATATGTCGAGCGGCCCCGTGACCGGATAGGCCGCGACCGGCGTGCCGCACGCCAGCGCCTCGATCATCACAAGACCGAAGGTGTCGGTCCTGCTCGGAAACACGAACACATCCGCGCCAGCATAGCAGGCGGCCAGATCCGCGCCTTGCTGCTTGCCGAGGAAATGGGCCGTGGGGAATTGCAGCTTCAGCCGCGCCAGCGCGGGGCCATCGCCGACCACCACTTTCGATCCCGGATGGGCCGAGCGCAGGAACGCTTCGATGTTCTTCTCGACTGACACCCGACCGACATAGAGCTGGATCGGCCGCTCGAGCTCCCAGAACAGGGCGGGCGGCTCCCTGTCCGGATGGAAATCGGCGAGATCGACACCTCGGCTCCAGGGCCGGACCTGCGGCAATCCCTGGCTGCACAATTGCGCCCTGACCGTATCGGTGGCCACCATGATTCCCGCCGACGGCCGATGGAACCAGCGGATATAGGGCCAGAAGGCGCCGGCGGGCAGGCCCGTGCGGCGCGCGAGATATTCCGGAAACTGGGTGTGGTAGGCCGTGGTGAAGGAAATTCCGCGCGACAGGCAGTGCCGCCGCGCGGCCAGCCCCAGCGGACCTTCGGTCGCGATATGGACCGCGTCCGCACGGATCGCGGCCAGGCGCCTGCCGATATTGCCGCGCCGGGCCAGCGCCAGGCGGATTTCCGGATAGCTCGGGCACGGCATCGAAGCGAACTGGTCGGGGGAAATGACCGTGACGTCATGCCCCCGCGCGCGCAATTCCCGCGTCACCGCCGACAGGGTGCGGACGACCCCGTTGACCTGCGGCGCCCAGGCATCGGTCACCAGGGCGATGCGCAGCGCCATGCCTATGCCGCCGCTTCCAGAGCGGCCATCGCGGCAACGGCTTCCCGCTTCGCGATTTCCTGGGGCCAGTGGAGGATTTCCATCCGCCCGTCGAAATGCTCGACCAGCGCGGTGCAACCTTCCACCCAATCGCCGTCATTGTAATAGGCCACATTCCCGAACTGGCGTATTTCGGCATTGTGGATATGGCCGCAGACCACGCCGTCCACCCCTCTGTCGCCCGCCGCCTTGGCCACCACTTCCTCGTAGCGGGAGATGAACTCGATCGCGTTCTTGACCTTGTGCTTGGCCATCTTGCTGAGCGACCAGTACGGCAGCTCCAGCCGGCTGCGCACCGCATTGACCCAGCGATTGAGGTTCATCAGCAGGGTGTATGCCGCATCCCCCACGAAGGCGAGCCAGCGGTGGGCCAGCATCACGGCATCGAACTCGTCTCCGTGCAGCACCATCAGCCGTCGTCCATCGGCAGTGGTGTGGAAGGCCGCGCGCCGGATCTCCACGCCCCCGAAGCTCAGCCCGGAGAACTGGCGGAACATCTCGTCATGATTGCCGGGAATATAGACGATGCGGGTGCCGCGCTTCGCCCGCTTCAGGATCCGCCAGACGATGTCGTTATGCGCCGCGGGCCAGTAGAATTTCTTCTTCAGCCGCCATCCGTCGATGATGTCGCCGACCAGATACATGGTCTCGCTGTCGACACTGTCGAGGAAATCGATCAGCAGCTCGGCATTGCATCCCTTGGTTCCGAGATGCACATCCGAGATCCAGACCGTGCGATATCGCCGCCTGCCGGAAACGGGAGGTTCCGGCCGAGCCGGACGCAGTCGGGAGAGAGGAACGGCAGCCGCATCGCTGCTGGCCGCAACATCACGATCGACAAGTCTTTCGACGCCCATGGGCGAGTCACTAGCCGGGGATTGTTACGCGCCAACCACAATTCGATGACATTACAGTTACATCGCAGGCCACGACGCGACAGTGCTGCCGAGTCATCCGTAACCTCTCCTTAAGTGCACTGTGGCAGACGCAATCTCTGCTTGCATGTCGGCCCGGGCAGGCAGCGCGGAATCCAAAGAGGAAGTAAACATGCGTCGCGTTCTCGCCGCCGGCTTGACCCTGGTCCTCGCGGCCTGCGGGGGCGGAGACGACTTCTCCCTCGATGTCGATCGCCCCGCCGCCCGCGTCTATGGCCAGCTTTCCTCGCTGGATGGCGGGATGGTGCGCCAGATCCTGGGATTGCCCGCGATCAGGCGCAGCAACCCGGCGGACGGGGAGCTGCTCTATACGATCCCCGGAAGCGGCGAGGAGGGTGACGGGACGCTGGCCTTCCGGATCGAACCGCACAGCGAGAGCCAGGCCCGGGTCCATGTGAAGCTCGAATTGCCGACGATCAGGACCCGGATCCACGGCATCGACAAGGTCCTGAACGAAAGCCGGGCCGAAACCATGCTGCATGACAAGCTCGATGAATGGGCGGCGAACATCAAATCGGGCGGATCGGGCCATGAGCATATCCTGCAGATCGACGAAATGCTGGGCGCCCTGGCGCTGGCGATGAACCCCGACCGGATCGACAAGGTGCTGGCGATGTCGGAAAAGCCGGAGATCCTCGCCGAATTCCTGGGTGATCGGATGGCGTGGGAAGGCGCATCGAGCGAATTCAGCCAGGCCGACGCCCCGATGAGCGACCCCGATCGGGATGCGGCACAGTTCGCGGAGCCGATGGACAAGGCCACCGGCAGCGACCCTTCCTGGGACAGCCAGCGCTACGGTGATCCCGACTACTAGGCCTATCCAGACCGGGTTATGCGCGCGCGTCCATGAAGGCGGGCCGGATCAGGCCCGCAGCACGATCTTGCCGATATGATCGCCCGCTTCCATCCGGCGATGGGCGGCGGCGGCCTCTTCCAGCGGGAAGATATGGTCCATCACCGGCCGCAAGGCGCCGTCCTGCACCAGCGGCCACACCTCCCGCGCGATTTCCTGCGCAAGCAACGCCTTGAAATCGTCCGAACGCGGGCGCAGCGTCGAGCCGGTAAGGGTGTAGCGGCGGGTCATCACCTGCGCCATGTTGATCTCGGCCTTCGCCCCGCCCTGCACCGCGATCGTCACATGGCGGCCATCCTCGGCCAGGCATTTGAGATTGCGGGCGACATAGTCCCCCGCCACCATGTCGAGCACCAGCGCCACGCCTTGGCCGGCCGTGATCGCCTGCACGGCCTCCACGAAATCCGTGGACCGGTAGTTGATCGCATGCGCCGCGCCGATCTCCATCGCCGCGGCGCATTTCTCGTCGGAACCGCAGGTGACGATCACGGCAAGGCCGAACAAGCGCCCGAGCATCACCGCCATCGTGCCGATGCCGCTCGTGCCGCCATGGACGAGGATCGTTTCGCCCTCGCGCGCCCAGCCGCGCTCGAACACATTGTGCCATACCGTTAATAATGTCTCGGGCAGAGCCGCCGCCTGGTCCAGCGGGAGGCCCGCCGGCACCGGCAGGCAATGATCCGCCCGGGCGATGCAATATTCCGCATACCCGCCGCCGGAAACCAGCGCGCAGACCCGCTGGTTGAGCAGTTCGGGCTCCACCCCTTCCCCCACCGCCAATATCTGGCCGGACACCTCCAGCCCCAGGATGGGCGATGCGCCCGGGGGCGGCGGATACTTGCCCTGACGCTGGATCACGTCGGGCCGGTTCACCCCGGCGAAGGCTACCTTGATGAGCACTTGCCCGGCCTCGGGTCGAGGCACCGCGACTTCGGAAAGGCGGAGCGCTTCCGGGCCGCCTGGCTCCACGAATGTGATTGCCCGCATCGTATCGGGCGGATTTACGGCCATTTTCACTCCCCAGTGTGCCCCAACCGCAACGTTCCACCGTGAAGTAGCGGGATGCCCCATTGACAGCAAGGCACGCTCGCGGGATGCTGCGTTGCAATGGACGAAGATGATCGCCCCCGGTTACGTGGCGATGCAGCCACCCGGCTCTCGACGGAGAGCCTCGACAGCTATTCGCAGAACGAGCTGGAAACACGCATTCGCCTGCTCGAAGCGGAAATCGCCAGGGTCGAATCCCATCGCCTTAAAGCCGCCGCGCACAGGCAGACGGCGGATGCCATGTTCAAGCCAAGGCCCGGGAGTTGAGGCGAGCCGCCCTCTCGCAATCGGGCGGCCGATCCCCATATTGGCGGGGCTCAGTTCATTTTCCACAGGTTTCAGGCCTTCGCCGATATTCACACGCAAGGGACGCATGAAAGATGCCCAGTTTCGCCCAGAACCTTGAAAACACGCTCCATGCCGCGCTGAGCAATGCCGCGGACCGGAGCCATGAATATGCGACGCTGGAGCACCTCTTGCTGGCGTTGATCGAGGATACGGATGCCGCCGAGGTGATGACCGCCTGCGGGGTGGACCTGAACGATCTCGGCGATGTCGTCAGGCAATATCTCGATCAGGAATATCAATCCCTGAAGACGGAGGACAAGGCCGATCCCCAGCCCACCGCCGGGTTCCAGCGCGTGATCCAGCGCGCCATCCTGCATGTCCAGTCCTCCGGCAAGGATACGGTGACCGGGGCCAATGTCCTGGTCGCCCTGTTCTCCGAGCGGGACAGCTACGCCGTGTATTTCCTGCAGCAGCAGGACATGAGCCGGCTGGATGCGGTGAGCTATATCAGCCACGGCATCGGCAAGGGCGGGCGACAGCTCGAAAGCCGCGCGCCGGGCGGGGCCGAGGAACCCAGCCATAACGAGGAAAAGACCGAGACCAAGCCCAGCAGCGGCGGCAGCAAGGACAGCGCGCTGGACCAGTTCTGCGTCAACCTCAACGAGAAGGCGCTGAACGGCAAGGTCGATCCGCTGATCGGACGCGGACCCGAGGTGGACCGCACCATCCAGATCCTCTGCCGCCGTTCCAAGAACAATCCGCTGTATGTGGGCGATCCCGGCGTCGGCAAGACCGCCATCGCCGAAGGCCTCGCCCGCAAGATCGTGGAAGGCGAAGTTCCCGATGTGCTGGCCGAAGCGGTGATCTATTCGCTCGACATGGGCTCGCTGCTGGCCGGCACGCGTTATCGCGGCGATTTCGAGGAACGGCTCAAGCAGGTGGTGTCCGAGCTGGAAAAGATGCCGCATGCGATCCTGTTCATCGACGAGATCCACACGGTGATCGGCGCCGGCGCCACCAGCGGCGGAGCGATGGATGCGTCCAACCTGCTCAAGCCCGCGCTTTCCGGCGGCACGATCCGTTGCATCGGCTCCACCACCTACAAGGAGTTCCGCAACCACTTCGAGAAGGATCGCGCCTTGCTGCGCCGGTTCCAGAAGATCGACGTCAACGAGCCCACGGTGGAAGATACGATCAAGATCCTGCGGGGCCTGAGAACCGCCTTCGAGGAGCATCACAACGTCAAATATACGCCGGATGCGATCAGGACCGCGGTGGAGCTTTCCGCGCGCTACATCAACGACCGCAAGCTGCCCGACAAGGCGATCGACGTGATCGACGAAGTCGGCGCCATGCAGATGCTCGTTCCGCCCAGCCGGCGGCGCAAGACGATCACCGCGCGCGAGATCGAGAAGGTGATCGCCACCATGGCCCGCATCCCGCCGAAATCGGTCAGCAGCGATGATCGCAAGGCGCTGGAGCATCTCGAGCGGGACCTGAAGCGCGTGGTCTATGGCCAGGACAAGGCGATCGCCGTCCTGTCGAGCGCCATGAAGCTGAGCCGGGCCGGCCTGCGCGATCCGGACAAGCCGATCGGCAGCTTCCTGTTCTCCGGCCCTACCGGCGTCGGCAAGACCGAAGTCGCCCGGCAGCTCGCCAGCATCATGGGCATTCCGCTGCAGCGCTTCGACATGTCGGAATATATGGAGCGCCACTCCGTCAGCCGCCTGATCGGCGCGCCCCCGGGCTATGTCGGCTATGACCAGGGCGGCTTGCTGACCGACGCGGTGGACCAGCAGCCGCATTGTGTGCTGCTGCTGGACGAGATCGAGAAGGCGCATCCCGACCTGTTCAACATCCTGC
>CAYXTO010000007.1:0-165241 GCA_964468045.1 uncultured Caenibius sp.
CCACGTCGTTGATCGACTGCTCGCGCTTGTTCGCGGTCACGATGATCTCGCCCGCCGCACCGCCCTGGCTCGCACCTTGCGCAAACGCACTCCCGGATATCATCAACGCCAACAACGAGCTGTAGCCCGCAAGTCTTTTGATCTCCCTCATCAAAACTTCCTTCCTCACTTGATCATGAATTGAGTATATTTGCGAATATGAATTCTGAATGTGTGCAATTACGCGCTGACAAAATCTGTCAATTTTCCGATATTCTGAAAAATCGGTAATCCGAATACAGGATTATATATTTATTATAATGAATGTTAGTGGCATGTCGTGACCATAAGCTTGCATGCGGTTTTATCTGATCGCAAATCTTCGAATACAGTCGGTAACTGGTCCAGGCCGATCGTCCCATCGAACATCGGCATGGGATCGATCCGGCCCGATGCGATCATTTCCTGGGCGGTGGCGAACTCGCGGATCGAATAGCAGGAGATAAACTGGTAATTCAGCTCCTTCACGGTGGGGGCAATGACATAAAGGGGGTCGATGCCGTTGCATCCGCCGGCGATGATGACCTTGCCCCTGACCGCGGCCAATTCCGCAGCGCGTTCCAGCATTCCCGGCACGCCCGCGCATTCTATGACAAGCTCCGGCGGGCCTCCGGCAAACTTCGCGAACTTCTCCGCGAGATGTTCGTCATTCACCATGAACTCGTCGGCGCGCATCCTGATCGCCAGGTCGGCCCGGCGATCCGAGCGCGCGCTCACGACAACCGGGCCGGCTCCGAAAGCCTTTGCGCAGGCGGCCGCGGACAGGCCTATCGGGCCGGCGCCCAGCACCAGAACCGGCGTCCCTGGCCGCATGTTCGCCATGGCGACCGCGTGCAGCCCCACTGCCAGCGGCTCCGTGAACGCGCCGGCTTCCCAGGAAAGGTCCTTGTGCAGCCGGGCTGCTTCGCGCGCGCCCACGACTGCATATTCCCCGAATCCTCCCACCAGATCTCCAGTCGGGAGGCGGAGAACCTTGGGGCAATGGATCGGCAGGCCCGACATGCACTCGAAGCAGGTGCCGCAACCGATATAGGGCAAGGCGGCCAATCGGTCCCCTTCGCGCCAGGTTCCCTGCGTACCCTCTCCAAGCTCCACCACTTCCCCAGCGAATTCATGCCCGAGAACGGTGCCGCCCGGAACAATCCAACTGCCGTGGGGGTCGGTGAGATGGAGATCGCTTGCGCAAATTCCGCAGCGATGGATGCGAATGAGAAGCTGGCCGGGACCGGGACGGGGCACGTCGACCTGGCGGATCGCCAAGGGCTTGCCCACCTCGACGAAAACAGCTGCGTCCATTTTCATCGCAACCCCTCCTCCCTGAGCGGAATGCCGAACCCGATCTTCCGCAGCCGTATGCCGGCGCTTTTCGTTTGCACTCCCTGTAACCTCATTTGTACTACGTGTGGTAATTATTGCAAGGAGATTTCTGTAAGGCTAATCCCCTGGCGGCGAGAGACGATCGGGGCGCCAGATGTTTTGGGAATTTCCTTTCGGGCGCAGGGCCGCAGGATCATAAGCCGGGTCGATGCGGCAGCCGGATTGACGAGAGAATGGGCCGGGAAAGGAGCCAAAGGTGGGACGTGTAGCAAACAAGGTCGCTATCGTGACAGGCGCAGCGGGCGGGATCGGAAGCGCCATTGCCCGCTGTCTCGCCGAGCAGGGCGCGCGTGTCCTGCTCACCGACATCAGCGAAGATTCGGTTCAAGCTGCCGCAACCAGGCTGCGGGATCTCGGACTGAGCGTGTCGGGCATGAGCCATGACGTGTCGGACAGCCTGGCGTGGGAGCGGGTCTTCAGCTCCGCCAGAAGCAGCTTCGGCGATGTCGACATCCTGGTGAACAATGCGGGACTGGCGCATGTCGCTTCCATCGAAGATGTCAGCCTTGCCGAATGGCGTCGCATCATGTCGGTCAACCTGGACGGCGTTTTCCTCGGCACGCAGGCGGCGATCGCGCAGATGCGCGATGGCGGCGGCAGTATCGTCAATATCGCCTCGATCCGCGCATTGGCCGGAAATCCGAATACGGTCGCCTATGACACATCCAAGGCGGGGGTGGTCGCGCTGACCAGGTCGGCCGCGCTGCATTGCGCCAGGCAGCGTTACAATATTCGCATCAATGCCGTGCTTCCCGGATATGTTGCGACCGAAATGGTCCGGCAGGTGATCAGCCGGCAGCCCGATCCCGAAGCGGCGATGAGCAACGTCATGAACGTTCAGCCGATCGGGCGGATGGGCTTGCCGGAGGAAATCGCCAACACCGTGCTGTTCCTCGCCAGCGATGAAGCGAGCTTCATGGTAGGCTCGCAGCTGGTTGTGGATGGAGGCTACACAGCCCAGTAGGGAGGGCAATCCCCTGCGCCTACCCTGCGAACGGGATGTTCGGCAGGCCCTTGACGCCGGGCTCCAGAATTTCGAACAGGGAGCCGGCGAGCGGCTGCTCCTTCTTCGCCTCCTCGCTCATCGCGATGTTCCCGGCCATCAGGAACAGGCGTGAATGGTCCGGCCCGCCGAATGCGGGGCGAAGCCCCTGGCGGACCGGCAATCGGCGCGCATCCAGCAGGGTTCGGTCAGGCGCATAGCGGCGCAGCTCCCACCCTTCGTAAAAGGCGATCCATATGCCGCCCTCGGCGTCCACGGTCATGCCGTCGGGGAAGCCGTCATCGGGGCCGAACTGGAGGAACAGCCGGCGGTTGCTGATCCGGCCGTCATCGGAAAGATCGTAGGCCCAGGTCGTGCGCGGCATCGTATCGTTGAGATAGAGCGTTCTCCCGTCCGGGCTGAAAGCCGGGCCGTTGCTGGTCACCAGACCGTCTTCCATGCGGGTGAAACTGCCGTCCGCATCGACGCGGAACAATTCGCCCGAGTTGCGCCCGGCGAAGGAGCCGACGCTGCTCTCCTTGTCTTCGGCGGAGGTGCTGTCCTCCACCTGGCTCTTGTCGCAGGAGCCGGTCCAATAGCGCCCCTGCCGGTCCGTCACCCCGTCGTTCAGGCGGGTGTCGGCCGAATGGGAGCGGGGATCGGCGAAGAGGTCGAATGCTCCCTTCGCGGGATCGATGAAGGCAAGGCCTTTCTCCGTGGAGGCGATGAAGCCTCCGCGCGCGCGAATGGCAATTGCGCTGATCCAGATGGGCGGCGACCAGCTTCGCTTTTCCCCGCTCGCCAGATTGTACCAGTTTACCGAAGGCGAGGCTTCATTGATGTCCACCCAATAGATGCAGCCGTCGCGATCGTCCCAGATGGTGCTTTCGCCGACATAGGCCCCGGCTTCCCACAGGCAGCGCCAACCCGGATCCCGCATTTCCGCCATTCCCTTGCTGTTGCCCCGCGCCCGATGGCCGGGGCGACGATGCATTCATTCCGGAAACCAGGGGATCGCGGAGCGCATCTCGACAATGTCGAGATTCAGGTCGGCAGGCATGGCCAGCACGCTGATGATTCCCTCCGCCATGGATTCGGGCGGCACGGAGACTCCAGAAAAATCCCGATACCCGCACTTCACCATGCGATCGAGGAAGTCATCCATCGTTTCGCGCGGCCAGTTCTCGGAGATCGCCGTCGCGATCGTGCCGCTGCGCAGGATGGTGACCCGCACCTTGTCGGGCCTGAATTCATCCCTCAATTCCTGGGAGAACCGTTCGAGCGCGGCCTTGGTCGCGGCATATACGCCGAGGAAGGGCGAGACATGGCGGACGGTTTCCGAACTCACATTGAGGATATGCCCTTGCGAGGCGCGGAGCCATGGCATCGCGGCGCGACATGTGTGGACCGCCGCGGCAAAGTTCACCGCGATCTGATCGTCCACCATCTCGTCCGTGACCATATCGAACGGCACCGGCGCCGCGATGCCGGCATTGTTGATCAGGATGTCGATGCCGCCGAGCGCTTCCGCCGCGGCGCCGATGGCCGCTTTTATGCTGGAGCCGGCCTTCAGGTCGCAGGGGATCGGATAGGCATTTGCGACCTGTCCCAGCTCGGTCAGTTCCGGCGACGGGCGCGCAAGCGCGGCGACGCGGGCGTCAAGCTCGACCAGCGCCTCGGTGAGCGCCCGCCCAAGCCCCTTGGAGCCGCCAGTGATGACAACGCGTTTTCCACTCAGGGTGTTGTTATGCGTCACGGAAAATCCTCTCCTTCATGGTCTGGTTATGAACTTGCTACTTCGGCAATCTTGCGGCCGCTGTCGCGATCCGCTTCCGGGCGTCCTTCAACAGGTTCGACAGAAACGACGCGTCCGCATCGAGGGAGGCGAGCGCGGCCCGTGCTTCCTCGCGCGCGGCGCCGCGTGTCGCGCCGATCAGCAGGACCAGAATGCTGGAGAGGGATTTCTTCACGAATTCCCGGTCGTCCATCATTCCGATCGTCCATTCGTGAATCCTGGAATACTGGATGTTGGACAGATCGGAGAGAAGGTCGGGCAGATTGATGCCCTTTTCCAATTGGCGGAGCGCCTGGACCCTGCCCAGCCACGTGCTCCAGGACCATGTGGCGAAATAATGAAGGACATCCCGGATATCGGAATGCAAGGTCGGAGAAAAATACAGCCCGACGATCGCCTTCATGTAATGAGGGACATCGACGTCGCGCGAGGTGCTGGTAACCTGTCGGATCAATGATCCGTTGAAGGTCTTGATGTCCTCCGAGAACTCCACATTGGACATGAATTTTTCATAAAAGCTGTGAATGGCAAGGGCGATGACCGTCTCCTTGCTTCCGAAGGCATTATATATCGTTCGGGTGGAGACGTTCGCCTTCTTGCCGAGCGAACGCATGTTGAGTCCCTCGAGGCCTTCCGTATTCATGATCTTCCGGGCTTCGCGAATGATGCGCCGCCGCCTTTCGAACATCGCTTCGCTGCTCTTGACCATGTTCCCGAGCGCTAGCAGTTCGAGATCGTTTGAATTCTGATTCATCACGCGATGCTCATCTCAATGTGGCCTGGGAAAGTCCACTTAGTGCCCCTTTGATCGGGGAATCAACACTGAATGGTGAAGCGCTCCCTCCGGCCGCACATCTGCTCGCCAATATTGCCGATCGCTGCACCATAGGCAAAAATTGACACGTGTTGCAATAGCATTCTCAAGCTGCTAATCCGATTGGCGATAAGGCAGATGAGACTGTGTGCGGCTTGGGGCCGGGTGCGCCAGCGGGTCGAGGGTTGAAGGCAACCCGCCATCCTGGGGCATAAGCATGTTCGAGAGCGGATTTTTTCGGAAATGCGCTGCCATCTCGAGGATGCGGGCCAGATCGACCGGGCGCGCGGGCAGGTTGCTGCGGGAGTGGGATGCAACGGATGCTGAAGAGATTGCGCGCTTCATTTCTGTTTGGCGCGGCTGCCGCCGGTTTCTTGCTTTTGTCCGGCTGCGGGGGGAATCCTGCCGCCGATCCGGCCGAGCTTCGCGAAAAGGCGATGGCGGTAGGGCTGCTGGAGGGTGCGGACGGCGATAACTGGCCTGCCTATGGCGGCACCTATGGGGAGCTGCATTTCAGCCCGCTGACCGAGATCAACCAGCAGAACGTCGCCCAGCTCGGACTGGTGAGTTGGCTCGATCTTGCGCCTGCGCCGGTGGCCACGCAGCCCATCGCCATCGATGGCGTGATCTATATGTCGAGCGGCCTCAGCATCGTGCGTGCGGTGGATGCGCTTTCGGGGAAGGAGTTGTGGGTTTACGACCCCCAGGTCGCCGAGGTTGGCGGGGCCAAGCTGATCCAGGGATGGGGCAATCGCGGCATCGCCTATTGGGACGGCAAGCTCTATACCGGCACGATCGACGGACGCTTGATCGCCGTCGATGCCAGGACCGGCAAGGAGGTCTGGAGCGTTCAGACCACGCTGCGGGGGGATGGCCGCTATATCACGGGCGCTCCCCGCGTGATGAACGGACGCGTGGTGATCGGCCATGGGGGCGCGGATTCCTCCGATGTCCGCGGCTATGTCACGACCTATGATGCGCAGACGGGCAAGCAGCTCTGGCGCTTCTTCACCGTGCCGGGCAACCCGGCCGATGGCTTCGAAAACGATGCGATGAAGCGCGCGGCCAAGACCTGGTATGGGGATTGGTGGAAATATGGCGGCGGCGGCAACGTCTGGAACGCCATGTCGTATGATCCGGATACCGATACGCTGTTCATAGGCACGGGCAACGGGGCGCCCTGGAACCGCCACATCCGGAGCCAGGGCAAGGGCGACAATCTGTTCGTCTGCTCCATAGTCGCGCTCGATGGCAAGACCGGGGCCTACAAGTGGCACTATCAGGTCAATCCCGGCGAAAGCTGGGATTACAACGCCGCCATGGACATGCACCTTGCCGATGTCACCATTGACGGGAAGGTGCACAAGGCGCTGGTGCAGGCGCCGAAGAACGGCTTTCTCTATGTGATCGACCGGAACAGCGGCAAGCTGCTGGCCGCCAACAAGATTGCCAAGGTCACCTGGGCCAAGGGCATCGATCTGAAAACCGGCCGTCCCATCGAAAACCCGGGCATTCGCTTCGACAATGGGCAGAGTTTCGAGCTTTGGCCCAGCTATACCGGGGCGCATAGCGCGCCGCCCTCTGCGTTCGATCCGCGCAACCAAGTAATGTATATCCCGTTGATCGAGCGCGGAGGGATATATCATGATCGCGGGATCGATCCCAAGACATGGAAACGCGCGCCGGACAACGCCTACGACTTCGGCGTGAACATCGATTTCTCGCAGCCAATCAAGGACCCGCTGCACAACACCAGCTATCTGGCGGCTTTCGATCCCAGAACCGGCAAGAATCTTTGGAAGGTGAAAACGCCGCGCAGCATCAATGGCGGATTGATGGTCACCGCCGGCGATATCGTTTTCCAGGGCCAGAATGACGGTCTCTTCATCGCCTATGACAGCCGGAGTGGCAAGAAACTCTGGTCGTTCGATGCCCAGGCGCCGGTGATCGGCGCGCCGATCACCTATCGGATCAAGGGCAAGCAATATGTAACGGTGGTGGCCGGCATGGGCACCAGCGTGAGCAATGTGCTGGCGGTGAGCGGGTTCGGCGATCTGATGGATTATCGCGATCAGCAAAGGCGCGTGCTTACGTTCGCACTGGGCGGTACGGCCAAGCTGCCCGCTCCGCCGCCCAGGTCGGAAACCCCGCAGGATCCTGACTACAAGGCCGAGCCGGCGGTCGAGGCTCAGGGCGCCACCGTCTACAATACCTATTGCGTCGGATGCCATGGTCTGGGAGGCCTATCCGGAGGCGGTGCGCCGAAGTTGACGCGTTCGCCGGTGATCCTTTCCGAGGAGGCGTTTCGCAGCGTGGTCCACGAAGGCGCGCTGAAGGCCAATGGAATGCCGCCCTTCGCCAAACTTACCGATGCGCAGCTTGCGGCATTGCGGCAATATCTGCGCAAGAGCGCCCAGGACGCGCGCGGCCAATAGGCCGCGCAGGGCCGGCCGCTCCGCGCTCAGGGCGTCGCAAGCGGACCGGTCGATGAAACATTATACGGATCAAGGAGATAACGATGGCCTGGACTTCTGAAGATGGTGCGCTCTCGCTCGCGCATCCCGATCGTATCTATGTGGGCGGGCAATGGGTCGAGCCTTCGACCAGCCGCCGTTTCTCCGTGGTCAATCCCGCCACGGAGGAAGTGCATGTGCAGGTCGCGGAAGCGATGCATGCGGATATCGACCGCGCCGTGGCTGCCGCGCGCAAGGCGTTCGATGAAGGGCCCTGGCCCCGGATGACGCCGGTGGAGCGCGCGGGCTATCTCAGCAAGCTGGCCCAGGCCTTGCGCGATCACTCGGTCGACCTCGGCCATGCCTGGACGCGCGAGATGGGCGTCGTCTTCTCCATCTCCCAGCACGCCGGCACGGCGTTCTCCGCCTTTGTCGACCAGCATGCGGGCTGGGGCGAGGAATTCCCGTGGGTGGAGACCAAGCCCACTCTGGACGGCTTGGGCGGGGACGCCCAATTGGTGCAGGAACCGGTCGGCGTCGTGGCCGCCATCGTGCCCTGGAACGCGGCCTTCCTCCTGAGCATCATCAAGATCGTGCCGGCGCTGCTGGCGGGTTGCACGATGGTGCTGAAGGCTTCCCCCGAAGCGCCGCTAGGCCCCTATCTGATCGCCGAATACATAGATTCCCTCGGCTTGCCGCCGGGCGTGTTCAATATCGTCACGGCCGATCGCGAGGTATCGGAGCATCTTGTCCGCCACCCCGATGTGGACAAGGTCACATTCACCGGCAGCACTGCCGCCGGTCGCCGGATCGCTTCCATTTGCGGCGAACGCATTGCCCGCTGCACTCTGGAACTGGGCGGCAAGTCTCCGGCCATCGTGCTGAACGACTATGATCTCGGGAAGTTTGCCGGCACGCTCGCGCAGACGACCTCCTACATGACCAACCAGGTGTGCGCGGCGCTCACCAGGATCATCGTTCCGCGCCAGCGCCACGATGCGCTGGTGGATGCGCTCGCTTCGGAATTCGAGAAGATCCGGATCGGCGATCCGTATGATGCGGATACCCAGATGGGGCCGCTGGCGATGGAACGGCAGCTCGAAAGGGTGCTGAACTATATCGAGATCGGCCGTGATGAGGGCAAGCTCGTGCTGGGCGGCGGTCGGCCCAAGCACATGAATCGCGGCTATTATGTCGAGCCGACCATCTTCGCTAATGTCGATTCACAGGCGCGCATCGGGCAGGAGGAGATCTTCGGGCCGGTGGTGGCCGTCATTCCGGCGGCGGATGAGGAGGATGCGGTCCGTTTGGGGAACGACACCATCTACGGCCTGGATGCGAGCGTATTCACCAATGACCGGGAGCGCGCCTATTCGGTCGCCCGGCAGGTGCGGTCGGGGACGGTGGGGCATAATCTCCATCGAACCGATTTCGGGGTTTCCTTCGGCGGCTTCAAGCAGTCCGGGCTTGGCCGGGAAGGGGGCTACCAGGGCTTGCGCGCATATCTGGAGCAGAAGGCGATCATGCTGGCGCCGGAGTGACGCGGGTCATGGCGGGCTCGTCTCCCCGACAATATTGCATCATGTTGTAATAGTTGCGGGGCCGTGGTAGCTGTCCCTGCTGTAAGTGGCGGCCATATTCTGGCGCGGCGAAGGCCGAAGGCGTGATATAACCTCCTGGCGCTGGCCGGGGATATGATTGTGATGGAATGAAATGGTTGGTCCTGAAGCAGCTTCGCATCTGACCGATGTCAGCGTGAAGACCCGCTATAGCGCGACGGAAGGGATGGTTTTCCTGACCGGCGTGCAGGCGATGATCCGGGTACTGGTCGATCAGTCGCGGCTGGACCGGGCCAAGGGCCTGCATACGGCCGGCCTGATTTCCGGCTATCCGGGCTCGCCCCTGGGCGGTGTCGATACGGAAGTGGCGCGCAACCGCCCGGTCCTCGAAGCGGCGGATGTCTATCATCAGCTGGGCTTGAACGAGGAACTGGCCGCAACCGCCATCTATGGCACCCAATTGATCGATTCCGTCCCCGGGGCCCGCTTCGATGGCGTGTTCGGGATGTGGTTCGGCAAGGCGCCCGGGGTGGATCGCGCGGCCGATGCGTTCCACCACGCGAATTTCCACGGTGTGGCCAAGCACGGCGGGGTGCTGGCCGTGGCGGGTGACGATCCGCATGCCCGGTCGACCATCCTGCCGACCGATTCCAACATGATATTCGCCAGCTTCTACATGCCGGTGATCGCGCCCGGCAATATCCAGGAAGTGATAGATTTCGGGCTGCATGGCTATGCCATGTCGCGGGCGGCGGGCCTGTGGGTCGGATTCAAGCTCATTTCCGATCTTGCGGACGCGTTCGGTACCGCGCAGGTCGGCCTCGGCCGGGTGCAACCGATCCTTCCGGAAGTGCGCTTCGATGGCGAGATATTGCAGCCGCTCTTCCGGCCCAATGAAGCTGGCCCGCCGATGATCGAGCGGGAGCGCGAGGTCTATTACGGACGCCTAGAAATCGCCCGGCAGTATGCCCGATTGAACGGGCTGAACAGGATCGTCGCACCCGTGCCCGCCGCGCGCCGTGGCATCGTCGCCGCCGGCAAGACCTTCTACGATCTCAAGGAAGCGCTGTTCCGCCTGGGCTATGATGACGCCGCCCTGGAGCGGGCCGGGATCCGCCTGCTGAAGATCGGGATGGTCTATCCGTTCGACGACGCGCTCGCCCGTGAGTTCGCCGAAGGGCTGGAAGAGATACTGGTGGTCGAAGACAAGCGGCCCTTCCTGGAAGATTTCGTGAAGTCGGCGCTGTACGGACAGCCGAATCCGCCACGGATAGTCGGCAAGAATGACAGCGATGGAAGCTTGCTGCTCACGGCCTGCGGCGAGCTTTCGGTCGACATCATCCGCCGTGCCGTGGCCCGATGGCTGGGACTTCCGGACGAAGCGGATGCACTGCCGGCGGCGCCTTCTGCCCTGACTGAGCGGCGCACGCCTTACTTCTGTTCGGGCTGCCCTCACAATCGCTCATTGCGGGTGCCGGAAGGCTCGGTAGTCGGGGCCGGCATCGGCTGCCACATCATGACCTTGTGGATGGGCCCGATCATGGGCGAGGTGACCAGCTACACCCAGATGGGCGGCGAAGGCGCGCAATGGGTGGGCTTGCATCGCTTCACCGATACCGAGCATTTCTTCCAGAATCTGGGCGATGGCACCTTCGCGCATTCGGGCAGTCTGGCGATCCGCTTCGCTATCGCCGCCGGAGCCAACATCACCTACAAGATCCTCTACAATTCCGCCGTGGCGATGACCGGCGGGCAATCCGTTTTCGGGGGTAAGACAGTCGCCGGAATCGTCGACGAGCTCACCGCCGAAGGCGTGGCGAAGATCATCGTCACCACCGACGAGCCGGAGCGCTATCGACAGATCGATCTGGGTTCCCGCGCCACGGTCCGTCACCGCAACGAACTGCTGGATGTCGAGCGTGAGCTGGCCGCCGTGAAGGGCGTCACCGTGCTCCTGAACGATCAGCAATGCGCCGCCGAGAAGCGCAGGTCCCGCAAGCGCGGGCAGATGGCGCGCGGCAAGCTGAAAGTGCTGATCAACGAACGGGTCTGCGAGGGGTGTGGCGATTGTGGCGTGAAGTCCAACTGCCTCAGCGTCGAGCCGGTACCCACGGAATTCGGACGCAAGACCCGCATCAATCAGGCGACCTGCAACCAGGACTATTCCTGCCTGCTGGGGGATTGCCCCTCCTTCATGACGATCGAAGGAGATGCCCCGGAGGCGGCGTCACCCGATATCGCGCTTCCCGACATCGATTTGCCTGAACCGGCTCTGGTGGTGCCGGCCGACGATTTCTCCGCGGTTCTCGCGGGCATTGGCGGCACCGGGGTCGTCACCGTCAATCAGGTGCTGGGAATGGCGGCGGCCCTGGCGGGGAAGACGGTTCGCGGCATCGATCAGATCGGTTCGAGCCAGAAGGCCGGGCCGGTGGTGTCCCATCTGCGGATACTCGACGCCGCGAGAGACGGAGCGGCGCGCGTGGGAGAGGGCAGGGCGGACCTGCTGCTCGCTTTCGATATGCTCGCCTCGTCGGATGCCGCCAACCTTGCGGTTTCAAGCGCGGACAGGACCGTGCTGATCGCCAATGAGGATGCCGTGCCGACCGGCGGCACGGTAACCGACCCGAAGCGCGCCTATCCCGAAGCCAGCCTGCTGAAGAAGCGCATTGGCGCCGTGACCCGGCCGGGCGGCCTCATGATACCGGCGCTCACCCTGTCGCGCCGCGTCTTTGGCGATGAGGTATCGGCCAACCTCATACTGGTGGGGGCGGCCTATCAGGCGGGCGCCCTTCCGCTTCCGCTCGCGGCGATCGAGCAGGCGGTGCGCATGAATGGCGTGTCGGTCGATGCGAATCTCAGGGCCATCCACTGGGGCCGGATCTGTGTTGTCGCGCCCGAACTGATCGACCAGCTTCTTGCGCCTGCCGATCCGGCGGTAGTTCCGGCAGATGAACTCGATCCTTCCCTGGAACGGAGGATCGAGAATCTGGACCTCGATGATGCGCTGCTTCCCCGGCTGCGCCTTCGCGTTGCCGAATTGATCGCCTTCCAGGATGTCGCGCTGGCCGAGCGCTATCTGGACAGGTTGAACGATCTTCGCGTGGCGGAGAAGCGGGACCGGTCATTGGGAACGCGCCTGACCGAAGCGGTCATGGTCAATCTTCACAAGCTGCTCGCCTACAAGGACGAGTATGAAGTCGCCCGGCTGATGGTGCAGCATTACGAGCGGGCAAGGCTTTCCGGCGAAATCGCTGGCAGCCAGAAGGTTAAATGGCTGCTGCATCCTACATTCCTCAGAAGCCTGGGGGTCAAGGAGAAGGTGCATCTGGGCAAATGGTTCCTGCCCATGGCGAGAATCCTCGCGCGCCTGAAATGGCTTCGCGGAAAGCCACTCGACCTGTTCGGCATGACCGAGGTCAGGCGCGTGGAACGGCGGCTGATCGGAGAATACGAAGAAACGCTGGAACTAATCGCGCGGAGAGTCGGCGAGGCGGACCCCGCCCTGCTTCTGCAGCTTGCCGGCCTACCCGACATGGTGCGCGGCTATGAGGACGTGAAGCTCGGCAATGTCGCGCTTTACGAAGAGCAGAGGAGGCAGATTATCGAACGCCTCGATCAGAATTTTTCCGAGGAAAAATTGAAAGAACTTTCACCCGTTTGAATAAATTTCTTTGCCAAACAAAGATATCTGGAAAGATGATATATGCCCATCCCCGCGGAGCGACTGTGTTACGATGAAGATCACGATCTTTTCCGTAATAGCGTCCGGCGCTTCTTTGAAAGACATTTGATCCCCAACCTGGATCGGTGGGAGGAAGAGCGCCAGATCGATCGCGCGTTCTGGAATCTGGCGGGCGAAGCGGGCCTGCTTTGCCCGACCGTGCCGGAGGAATATGGCGGCCCCGGCCTCGATTTCCGCTACAATGCCGTAGTCACCGAAGAACTGGCCTATACCGGTTCCTCCGCCAGCCTTCCCTTGCAGTCGGATATCATCGCGGACTATTTCGTTCGATTTGGGACGGAAGAACAGAAGCAGGCCTATCTCCCGGGAATGGTGAGCGGCGACTTGGTCGCAGCCATAGCCATGACCGAGCCGGGCACCGGTTCGGATCTCAAGGCAATCGGGACGACAGCGCGCCGCGATGGCGGCGACTTTGTGATCAATGGATCGAAGACATACATCAGCAGCGGCCAACATTGCGATTTCGTCATTGTTGCGGCCAAGACCGATCCGGAGGCGGGCGCCAGGGGAATAAGCCTGCTGATCGTCGATGCGGATGCGAAAGGTTTTGCGAAGGGCCGCAAGCTGGACAAGATCGGCCAGCATTCCGCCGATACGTCGGAGCTGTTTTTCGATGATGTCCGTGTCCCGGCATCCAATGTCCTGGGAGAGATCGGGGAAGGCTTCGTCCAGATCATGGAGCTTCTCCCCCAGGAAAGGCTTTCCCAGGCGATCATGGGGCAGGCCGGCGCACAGCGGGCGTTCGATGAAACCATTGCCTTCACGACGACACGGAAGGCATTCGGCCAGGCGATATTCGATTTCCAGAATACGCGCTTCGTCATGGCGGATTACAGCGCGCAATTGCAGGTCGGCTGGTCGCATCTCGACCGCTGCATCATCCTTCAGTCGGAAGGCAGGTTGAGCACCGCCTCCGCCTCGGCTGCGAAGCTCTGGCACACCGAGATGCAATGGAAACTGGTGGATGCGTGCCTGCAGTTCCATGGCGGCGCTGGGTATATGAATGAATATCCGATCGCCCGGATGTGGCGGGACGCGCGGGTCCAGCGCATTTATGGCGGGACATCCGAGATCCTTCGGGAAGTGGTTGCGCGCTCGCTTGGCCAGGCATGATTGCGCAGACCCGCTTCATCCGCGTCGATCGGTGTGACGCGATTGGCAGGATCTGGCTGGACGACGAGCCGGCCTTCAATGCGCTCAGTCCGGAGATGGCGAGCGAGTTGCAGGATGCGCTGGCGGCGATGGAGCAGGCATGCCGCGTGATCGTGCTTTCCGGCACCGGGCGGGCGTTCTCGGCGGGTGCGAAGCTGAGCGAGCAGTTGATCCCGCAAGGCCCGGATCATGACGCCGGGCTACCCCTTGAGGCCCATTATCATCCCCTGATCAGGCAGATTTCCCGCTTGCAGGTGCCCGTAGTGGTTGGCGTGAACGGGATCGCGGCAGGCGGCGGAATGGCGCTGGCATTGTCCGGCGACATCGTCGTGGCCAGCAGCAAGGCCCGCTTCGTTCCGGCATTTTCTGGCATCGGCCTGGTGCCTGACTGCGGGCTCTCCGCTGTCCTGGCGAACACGCTCGGTCGCGTCAGGGCAAGCGAGCTCCTGATGCTGGGCGATGCGCTTTCCGCCGAGCGGGCCGCCGAGCTGGGCCTGGTCAATCGCGTTGTTGAGCCCGGGGTGCTGGATGGCGAGCTCATGGCCATCGCGGCCAGGCTAGCCGAAGGGCCTACGCGTGCTCTGGCGCTGACCAGGCGCCTCCTTTGGGACGCCATGGGCAGTGATCTGGACTCCGCCTTGTCGCGAGAGCGGGCGGGTCAGCGGGATGCCGGTCGCACCGCGGATCATGCCGAAGGCGTGCGCGCTTTCCTGGACAAGCGGCCGCCTATTTTTACCGGCCGCTGATCAGGGTGTGCGGAGGCGCGCGTTGAATGTCCAGAGATCCTTCGAGAAGATTTCAGGCTGCTCCATCGCCGCGAAATGGCCGCCCTTTGCGGATTCGAACCAGTGGACGATATTATACTCCATCTCCGCCCACGATCTGGGCTGGGCCCACGGCTCACCGGCATATCGGGCTATTCCAGTGGGAACGTTGCAGCGCGCGCGCCAGTGCTTCCCGTTGTCGAGCGCCACGACGAATTCCTTGTAGAGGCGGACCGAAGAACCGATCGAGCCGGTGAACCAGTACAGGGAAATGTTCGAAAGCAGCCCGTCCCAATCCACCGCGCTGCGAAGATCGCCATCGTTGTCGGTCCAGCTGTCGAATTTCTCCGCGATCCATGCCGCAAGGGCGACGGGCGAATCCGACAGTCCATAGGACAGGGTCAGGGGTTTCGTGCCCTGAAGGTGCGAATAGCCGGATGACTGCCAATCCCGGACCGTCCAGTCGGCGACGAATTGCCGCTCTTCCTCCGTGAGAAAGCTGTCGGCATTCTCCAGCCCGGTCGGCGGGGCGGGAAGGGTCAGGTTCAGGTGCAGGCCGAGCAGACTTTCCTCGCACACGTCCGGAAGATAGCGGCAGCATATCGCACCCCAATCGCCGCCTTGCGCGACGAAGCGCTCATAGCCCAGCAGTTTCATCAATTGTGCGTGGATGGCCGCGATGCGATCCGGCGACATGCCCGGTTCCTGCGCGGCTTGCGAGAAGCCATAGCCTGGCAGGGACGGGCAGACGACATGGTAGGCGTCGGCCGGACTGCCCCCGAATTTTTCAGGTTCGAGCAGGCGTGGAATGACATCCAGGAATTCCACGACCGAGCCCGGCCAGCCATGCACCAGCAGCAATGGCGTGGCGTCGGGATGAGGCGAACGTGCATGGATGAAATGGGTATCCAGCCCCTCGATCGAGGTGATGAACTGGGGAAAGGCGTTCAATTGGCGTTCGGCCGATCGCCAGTCGAATACGTTGCGCCAGTATTCCACGAGCGGATGAAGATAGCGCTCCGGGGTGCCGTAGGACCAGTCGTTGGCATCGTGCCAGCTGCCGACCGGCCAGATCGTGGCGTCGATCCTGCTATGGAGGAGATCGATCTGCTCCTGGGGAATGGAAATCTCGAAAGGCTGCATGAAGCGATATCCTTGGAAATGCCGGGTCTGAACCGGGGCGCCGTGATCAGAGGTGCCAGCCGCCTGAAAACGGAATGGATGTCCCATTGATGAAATTGCATTTGTCCGACGCCAGGAAAAGCGCGAGCTCCCCGTCTTCCTCACCGGTCGCCAGGCGTCCGGCGGGGCAGCTCTTGATCCAGTTGCGGAACTCGTCGGTTTCCTGGACCGCCTTGGGGAAGAACGTCTCGCTATAGGTGAAATGCTGGGCGATCAGATTGATCTGCACATTGTTCCTCGCCGCTTCGGCGCCGACCGCGCGGACATAGCCGACTTGCGCGGAACGGGCGGCGGAATAGGCGCTGGCCATATTCGCCTTTTCCGTGCGCAGGCCCGTGATGCTGCCGATCACCACGATCTTGCCGGCCTGGCGCTCGTACATCTGCGGCAGGATAAGGCGGCACAGCCGGTGCAACGGATGCACCATCATGTCGAACATATAGGCCCACATCTCGTCGGAGGTCTCATGCGCGGCTTTCAGGGGATCGATGACCGGCGCCATATTGGCGATCAGCACATCCACATGACCAACGGCGCCGACAAGATCATCGCACGCGGCGGGCTCTCGAAGATCCCTGTTGTCGACGGTGACATCGGCGCCTTCCCGCCGGAACGTCTCGACCATCGCAGGGCCCATGTAATCATCCGCTTGCGTGACGATCACGCGCTTGCCTTGCATCCTGCCCATTGCCATTGTTCTCTCCTGCTTCGTCAGTTCTGGTTCGTGCCGCGCTGCCCTACCCTGGCGGGATCCAGCTTCGTATTATGCGCGTCCGCCGCGGCGGTCTCGATCCGGTCCGCTTCGGCATCCGTCTGGCCGATACAGTCCTGGATGAGCGATCTGTATTGCCGGATGAAATCCGCGTCCCACCGCGCGATATCGGCCGCCAGCGCCTTGGCTTCCTCCAGCAGGTGGTCCTTCGCGAACAGGTGATTGACCAGCCCCCATTGCAGCGCGGTCGCCGCATCGATCGGGCGCGCGCTGAGCGACATTTCCATCGCCCGGCCTGCCCCCACGCGCCCGGCCAGGCGATGGGACAGGCCCCAGCCGGGAATCACGCCCATCTTCGCATGGGTATCCGCGAATATCGCATCATTCGCGCCCAGGATGATGTCGCAGGCGAGCGCCAGTTCGAGGCCGCCCGTGATCGCCGCTCCATTAACCGCGGCAATCGTGGGCTTGGGGCAACGCGTGATGGCTTCGATGGGGTCTGTCCCGGCGCCGATCAGATCGACGCCCTCGGAAAGCTCCTTGATGTCGAGGCCCGCGCAAAAGGCCCTGTCGCCGGCGCCCGTCAGCACGATCGCAAGGACGGTCTCGTCCTTCGCCAGCTCTTCGAAGGCTGATACGATCTCGGCCTGGAGGCCCGCGGAGAGGGCATTCCGCGACGCAGGGCGATTCAGCGTCACGGTGGCGACGTGCCGTTCGCGTTCGATCAGGAGATATCTGAACATCTTCTGTGGCTGAGCTGATCGGCTTCCCTGCATGGATATTGGGAATAACTGCAACGCGTCGTATAATAAGACAAGGGAAAACTCGATCTGGGAGAGGGTTTGCATATGGTGGCTCCACCAAGCGCTCCATAAATCCCGTTTCCCGACACTCGATGGAGCGGGGAGAAGATAGTTCCGATGCAATTAACACAACCTGTTGCAATTTTATCGTGCTTGGTCTTAGGATGCGGGGAATGAGCGTATTGACCGGCGGCGGCAACTGACCATTGTTGCCGGGGCCACGGCGCGCAAGGCCGGGAAGGGTGAGGAAATCGCATGAGGCAGCCTCGTGCAGTCTGAAGTGGCAAATGGCTCCGAGGCGCCGCACGGCGAACTCGCGGCGGGATGGCGCATAATCGCCGTCACCTTCGCGGGCATGATGGTCAGCGCCCCGGTGCTCGCCAGCTATGCGATCGGCTCCTTCGTTCTCCCTCTTCAGGACGAATTCCGCTGGGCCCGGTCCGAAATCCAGGCCGGCATCATCTTCGCGCAGGGTGGCTGCGCCATCTGCGGCCTGGTCATCGGCGCGGTGGCGGAGCGGCTCGGCATTCGCCGGCTCGCCATTCTCGGCCTGCTGGGCGTGTCGGCGGGCTTTTGCGCCGCCGCGCTCATCTCGGACTCGCTGGTCCAGTACTATGCCGCGCTGGCCGCGATGGCCCTGCTCGGCGGAGGAAGCATCCCTGTGATCTGGAGCCGCATCGTCACCGCGCGCTTCGAGAAGCGGCGGGGCTTCGCATTGGCGCTCGCCTTGACCGGAACCGGGCTCACCGGCACCCTTCTTCCGCTGATCCTCGTTGCCATCAACGGCTCGATCGGATGGCGCTTCGGCTTCCTCTTTCTGGGGGCGATGCCGCTGGTCATCGCCTTGCCCCTGGTTCTCCTCTGGCTGCCACGGGACGAGGCGGAAGCGGGCGCGCGTCCGGCCGATCGCCACAAGGGCGCCGGCAATCCGGGCCTGAGCGAAGCCGTGCGGTCCTTCCGCTTCTGGATACTGCTGGTCTCGATCGTCTGCCTCTATGTCGGGGTGACCGGCATCCTCGCGAATGTGATTCCCGCGATGACCTCCAAGGGCATGTCCCAGGCGACCGCGGCGACAGTGCAAAGCGGCTATGCCTTCTCGCTGATCTTCCGACGGCTCGGGGTGGGCTGGCTGGTCGATCGCTATTGGGCGCCGGCCGTGGCGGCGCTGGCGCTGACCCCAGCGGCCATCGGCAGCGTCCTGCTCGCCGGGGAGCCGAGCCTTCAGCTGGCGTTGATCGGCATCTCGCTGGTGGGGATAGCGGCCGGCGCGGAACTGGACCTGCTGGCCTATCTCACCTCACGCTATTTCGGCCTGCGCTTCTTCTCGAGCATCTACGGCGTGCTCTATGCGGGCGTGGCCGCGGCCGGGGCTTCGGGGCCGTTCATCTTCGCCTGGATTCAGGAACGGTCGAACAGCTACGACCTGTGCTTCTACCTCGCCTCCGGCCTTTTGGCGGTGGCGGGGGTCCTGTTGCTCGGCCTGGGGAAATATCCCGCCGGCCTCGACAGCAAACTCGAGCCGCAGCCTGCTTGAACGAAACGATCTTTCCCGGTCCCCGCGAAACGCTGCGGATCGGAATTATTGCCATGGAAGGGTATGAAAAATGAAGATTACCGATGTCAAACTGACCGTGTTCCAGCGGCCCGAAGCGCCCTCCGACGACAAGGTCATGATCAAGGGGCAATCGACGCGCTCGCTGATCAGCGAAGTGGTGGCGGTGCAGGTGCAGACCGACGAAGGTTTCACCGGGGAGGCGCTGAGCCTGGGCGGCGGGCGCGGCATGGCCCATTATCTCGCGTCCACGGTCAAGCCTTTCCTGATCGGCCGCGATCCCGAATATATCGAGGCGAACTGGCAGAAGATGTGGGAGATGAACCGCCTGTGGTTCACCCCGCTGTTCGCGCTCGGCACGATCGATACCGCGTTGTGGGACTTGTACGGCAAGATCCTGAATCGCCCGATCTACAAGATCCTTGGCGCCTACCGTGACAAGATCCCGGTCTATGCCAGCTCCATGACCAAATCGAGCGCCGAGGAATTCGCCGAGGAAGCGCTCGATTACCGGGAGCGCGGCTTCCAGGCCTACAAGCTGCATGTGCTGGGCGAGTACAAGTTCGACATCAAGTGCTGCGAAGCGGTTCGCGAGGCGGTCGGCCCGGACTATCCGCTGATGATCGACGTCGTGTCGGGCTATAACCAGCGCGAGGCGCTGATCGTGGGCCGCGAGCTCGAGCGGCTGGGCTATTACTGGTACGAGGAGCCGCTGCGCGACTACGACATTCACGGCTACAAGATGCTGGCGGACAAGCTCGATATTCCGGTGATGGGGATCGAAGTGATCGAAGGGTCGATCTACACCGCGCCGGAATTCATCGTGCAGCGCGCGGTCGACATCGTGCGTTCCGACATCTCGTTCAAGGGCGGCGTGGGCCAGGTCAAGAAGACGGCCGCCCTGGCGGAAGCGTTCGGCATGAACCTGGAGATCCATACCAACCCGAACCCGCTGCTCGACGCCGCCAATCTCCATGTCGCGCTGTCGATCAAGAATACGGATTTCTTCGAGCAGCTCGTGCCCGAAACCCTCTATAATTTCGGGGTGAAGGAAACCGTCCATATCGACAAGGAAGGCTTCGCCCATGCGCCTTCAGGGCCTGGGCACGGCATCGAGATCGATTGGGATTTCGTGAACAAATACAAGATACTGGACCTATGATCGCGGCTGGGCCAGCCGCTGCCGGGCCTTGCCAACAAGGGGAGGGGCCAATGCGCCGCTTCCTGCCCCATGCCTGAGGGGACCGCGCCGGAATCGGTCGCACTGCGCTTGCTGGCGGACCAGCGGGAGGGACGCCCCTTTCACCCGGTCGGGGAAGCGCGGGAAGGCGGGCTGGCCTATGCCTATGCGGTTCAGCGCGAGCTGTTCCATCACGCCGGGTTCGATCAGGCGGGCTGGAAGATCGCACTGACGACGGCCCCGTCGCAAGAATTCTGCAAGACCGATGAGCCCATCTCCGGCATGCTGCCGCACGAAGGCCTGCATGCGGCGCCCTGCACGCTCGACGGGGCCGACTACGCCCGGCTGGGACTGGAAATGGAGCTGGCGGTCAGGATCGGGAAAGCCCTGCCGGAGCGGATTCCGGAGGCTTCCGGAATGGCCCCCTATATCGATCGGCTCTGCGCGGCTTTCGAGGTGATCGATGACCGGCTTGCCGATTATGGCGATTTCGACGCCGCATCCCTTGTCGCCGACAATTGCTGGAACCGCGCCTTCGTGCTCGGCCCGCCCAGCGAATGCCGCGATCCCGCCTCGATAGATGATGCGGCTTGCCGGCTAGATATCGGCGGGGCCAGGTCTGCCGAGGGACAGGTGACTGCCGATATTCATCCGTTCCGGATGGTCGGATGGCTGGAGCGCCACCTGCGCGACCGGGGGCTGGCGCTCAAGCCCGGGGATTGGGTGATGACCGGAAACCTGCTGGGGACCCAGTTCCCCTCGGCGCCGGCCCGCTACTCCTTCCGCATAGGCGACCTGCCGTCGGTCGATATCGAGGTCGTGTGATCACGCGGCATACAGCCGGTAAACATCCAGAAGGTCGAAGCCGGAGCGCACACCCTCCACCGTGACGCGGCGACCGACACTGCGCCTCGCGTTCCATTCCCAGCCGACATCGAGCTGCCAGATACCACCGTCGTCCATCTCCAGCGCATAGCCAAGCCCCGTCCAGCGGAGCGTTCCCGTAAGGGTGTGTCGGGTGCCTCTCGGCATTCCTGTCTCCCCGCAAAGTCGTCAGCGGTACGCCCCCGCTTCGACTTCACACCTAAACACTGGTGATCGGGGTGTTAGTAAGCCGAACCGAATCGGCCCCATGACCTTTAGGCGGGAGCCCTGGACATACGCCATGGGCACCCCGACCATAGGTCAAGGTGTGCTGGCGCTGTCACGGTCAGCACCAACCGTTCGGTTCAGGGTTACTAATCCCCGGCACCGTCTCCGGCGCCTGAGAACCGTGCGTGGCGGTTCCTGCCGTCACTATGAGGAAGCATGCGCTTCCACTCAACAGAAACCTGATCTGGACTGCTTTCCGGGCGAGCTAGGCATGAAGCCGCCGCTCGCCTGCTCCCCGGGGGGAGGGTACATCGAGGCGTTCGAGGCGCAATCCGGGCAATGGTTGACCTTGCTTGTCGCGGCTGTAGCTTCCATCTCCTGACGCCGGATCGATCGGGTGGAAAACCATGGGGGAGGTTGCTTGAGGGGACAGGTCGAAATCGTCGAGCGCTTTGACGATGGGGTGTTGGAGCTGTGCTTCTCCAATCCGCCGTTCAATGTGCTTTCGGTGGGCGCAGGGCTCGTCTCGGTGCTTCTGGACGCCGTTTCCGGCGCCGTTGCGGATTCCCGAGTGGAGCTGATTATCCTGGCTGGCGGCGGCGGCAATTTCAGCGCCGGCGCGGATATTGCCGACTTTGACGGCGATCCCGTGCAGCTCATGACGGTACGAACTCTCTTCGATCGCATCGAAAATTCACCGAAGCCAATCGTCGCGGCGATCGAAGGCCTATGCCTCGGAGGCGGCTTCGAGCTGGCGCTCACGGCGCATTATCGCGTGGCCAATGCAACGGCGGGCTTCGGCTTTCCGGAGATTTCCCTCGGCCTGCTGCCGGGCGGCGGCGGCACCCAGCGTTCGCCGCGCCTGGCCGGTGCGGCCAATGCCCTCGACCTGATGCTGAGCGGCCGCCGCATCGCAGCCGCAAGGGCAAGGGAAATGGGCCTCGTGGATGAGGTGGTGGAAGGCTCGCCCGCGCAAGCGGTGCGGGATCGGTTTGCGGCAGGGGCATTCCGCGCCGTGCGGCGGATCGGGGAACTGCCCGCGCCGCCCGATCTCGGCCCGGCCCTCGAAGCGGTTCGCCAGCGTGGCGGCCTGTCGCTCGCGGCCCGGCATATCGTCACCTGCGTTGAGGGGACCGGCTCGTTGGCGATCGAGGCCGGTCTGGAACTGGAAGGGCGGCTGTTCGGCAAACTGATGGAATCCGCCGCCTCCAAGGCCCTGCGGCATGGTTTCTTCGGGCGCCGCATCGTCCAGCGGATACCGGGCCTGCCCAAGGTTTTGCCGGTGAAGGTGGATGCGGTCACTATCGTCGGCGGGGGCCTGATGGGGACGGGCATCGCGATTGCGCTGCTCAATGCCGGGCGGATGGTGACCATCGTCGAGCCGTACGAGGATCAGCGCGCACGGGCGCTCGAGACCATCGAAAAGACGATCGGCCGGGACGTGGAGAAGGGGCGCATCTCCCGGGAAGCGGCGGAGCGCCGCCTCGCCGCTCTCAGCCTCGTTTCCGCGCTGGAGGATGCGGCCCCGTCCCACCTCTATATCGAAGCAATCTTCGAAGACATGGACGCCAAGCGCACGGTATTCGCGGCGCTCGATCGGGTGGCGCCGCCCGGAGCGATCCTGGCAAGCAATACATCGACGCTCGATCTCGATGAGATCGCGGCCTGCACGGGTCGGCCGGAAAGCGTGGTCGGGATGCATTTCTTCAGCCCGGCCAATATCATGCGGTTGCTGGAAGTGGTGCGCGGCAAACGGACCTCCGCGCAGACCCTGGCCAGCGCCATGGCCTTCGCCAAGGCAATCGGAAAGACCGGCGTCGTGGCCGGGGTATGCGACGGCTTCATCGGCAACCGGATCTTCGAGGAATATCTGAGGCAGGCCTGGTTCCTGCTGGAAGAAGGGGCGACGCCCCGGCAGGTCGATACGGTGCTGGAGGATTTCGGCATGGCGATGGGGCCGTGCCGGGTGATGGATCTCGCGGGCCAGGACATCGGCTGGAAGATACGCCAGCGCCGGGCCGTGGAGCAGCCGGACCGGCCCTATTCGCGTGTGCCGGACCTGATCTGCGAGCTCGGTCGTTTCGGCCAGAAGACCGGCGCGGGCTTCTATCTCTATCCCGATGGACGCACGCCCCAGCCCGATCCGGAAATGGATGCGTTGATCGCGGCGGAGTCGGCAAGGCTCGGGCTGGAGCGCAGGGCGATCGGCGATGAAGAGATCGTGCAGCGCTGCATCTACGCAATGGTCAATGAAGGCGCCCGGATCCTGGAAGAAGGCATTGCTTACCGCCCGGTCGATATCGATGTGATCTATCTCGACGGCTATGGCTTTCCCGCCGAACGCGGGGGGCCGATGTTCCTTGCCGAGCAGCAGGGCCTCGCGAATGTGCTGGCGGCAACCCAGCGGTTTTCCGCCGCCCGGCACGGCTGGGCATGGGAGCCCGCCAGGCTCCTGGTCGATCTCGTCGAGCGCGGCGGCTCCTTCGCGGAGTTGAACCATCCATGAGAACCTTGGCCCGGGTGTAAAAGGCCTTTGAGGAACGGCGTGGAGCGGGCATCGTCACGAGATGCAGGATCACGCCGATCATGACGGACAGGCCCACCGTCCGGAGTCGGACGCCCCGGGACTGATGAAGGACCCGGTGTGCGGCATGGCGGTCGATCCCGCGACGGCCCCGCACCGGATCCGGCATGAAGGCGTGACGCATGCGTTCTGCTCGGCGGGATGCAAGGCGAAATTCGAGGCCGATCCCGCCCGCTATCTGACGGCAGCGCCAGCGCATGGCGATGCCCACGGCCACTCTCATCATAATGGGGGCGCCAGCCCGGCTGCATCTGCGCCGGAGGGAGCGATCTGGACCTGCCCAATGCATCCGGAGGTTCGCCGGGACAGGCCGGGAAGCTGCCCGATCTGCGGCATGGCGTTGGAACCGCTGGTGGCAAGCGCCGATGCCGGGCCTAGCCCCGAGCTTGCCGACATGACGCGGCGCTTCCGGATCGGCCTTGCGCTTGCCTTGCCGGTGTTCCTGCTGGAAATGGGGTCGCATCTGATCCCGGCGCTGCACCATCTCGTGCCGGCGCGGATATCGATCTGGATCCAGTTCCTGCTGGCGACGCCGGTGGTGCTGTGGGCCGGCTGGCCGTTCTTCGAGCGCGGCTGGGCCTCGCTGGTCAACCGCAGCCTGAACATGTTCACCCTGATTGCCATGGGCACCGGCGTTGCCTGGCTCTACAGCATCGTGGCGACGCTGGCGCCCGGCATCTTTCCTGCCGCCTTCCGGGCGGCGGACGGAACGGTCGCGGTCTATTTCGAGGCAGCCGCCGTCATCACCGTACTGGTGCTGCTCGGCCAGTTATTGGAACTGCGCGCCCGCGAGCAGACCTCCGGCGCGATCAGGGCGCTGCTCGATCTCGCACCGAAGACGGCGCGGCGGATTGGCAGCGATGGCGCGGAGGAAGATGTTCCTATCGAGGCCGTGCAAATTGGCGACCGTCTGCGCGTGCGCCCCGGCGAGACGGTGCCGGTCGACGGCACCGTCGAGGATGGCCGCTCCTCGCTCGATGAATCGATGGTGACGGGCGAATCCATGCCGGTGACGCGTGCGCGGGGCGATGCCATCGTTGGCGGCACGCTCAACCAGACCGGTGCGCTCATCATTCGCGCCGTGAAGGTGGGCCGCGATACGATGCTGTCGCGCATCGTGCAGATGGTCGCCGATGCCCAACGCTCACGCGCGCCGATCCAGCGCATGGCCGATCAGGTTTCCGGCTGGTTCGTGCCGGTGGTGATCCTGATCGCGCTGCTGGCCTTCGCCGCCTGGGGCCTGTGGGGACCGGAACCTCGTTTCGCGCATGGCCTGATCGCCGCCGTTTCGGTGCTCATCATCGCCTGCCCCTGCGCGCTGGGGCTCGCCACGCCGATGTCGATCATGGTTGGCATCGGCAAGGGCGCGGGCGCGGGCGTGCTGATCAAGAATGCCGAGGCGCTGGAGCGGATGGAAAAGGTGGATACGCTTATCGTGGACAAGACCGGGACCCTGACCGAAGGCAGGCCTGCCGTCACCCGGATCATTGCCGCCGGGGGTTTCGCCGAGGACGAGATCCTGCGGCTCGCCGCCGGAGTCGAGAAAGCCTCTGAACATCCGCTGGCGCTGGCGATCGTAGCGGCGGCCGAGGCGCGGGGCATTGCCGTACCGCCGGTCGCGGAGTTCGATTCCCCGACCGGCAAGGGCGCGCTAGGCACGGTCGAGGGCAAGGCGGTCGTGCTGGGCAATGCAGCGTTCCTCAAGGAATGCGGCATCGACGCTTCGACCCTGTCCGATGAAGCCGACGCCCTGCGCCATGATGGCGCGACGGCGATCTATGTCGGTATTGCGGGCCAGGCAGCCGGGATCTTCGCCATCGCCGATCCGGTCAAGGCGACGACTGCCGATGCGCTGAAGGCCCTGCATGCCGACGGCATCCGCATCGTCATGCTGACCGGCGACAACCGCACCACGGCGGAGGCCGTTGCCCGGCAACTCGGCATCGACGAGGTCGAGGCCGATGTCCTGCCCGACCAGAAAAGCGCCGTGGTCGGGCGCCTCAAGTCCGAGGGGCGGGTGGTGGCGATGGCGGGCGACGGGGTGAACGACGCCCCGGCGCTGGCCGCCGCCGATGTGGGCATCGCCATGGGCACGGGCACGGACGTCGCCATCGAAAGCGCCGGGGTGACGCTGCTGAAGGGCGATCTGACCGGCATCGTCAAGGCGCGCCGCCTGTCCGGGGCGACGATGCGGAACATCCGCCAGAACCTCGTTTTCGCCTTTATCTACAACGCGGCCGGGGTTCCGGTCGCGGCGGGTATTCTCTATCCCGTATTTGGACTGCTGCTCTCGCCGATCATCGCCGCCGCCGCCATGGCTCTGTCCTCGGTCAGCGTCATCGGCAATTCGCTCCGGCTGCGGGCCGTGGACCTTTGACGGCCTCGCCCGGGTGATGGGCGATACGCACCGGGAAACGCTTCATGACTGTGCCCGGTGTGCCTTCGCCCGTCGCGCCAGGATCTGCATGAGCGGATTGGGCTTCGCCGGTCCCACCCGCCTCAGCGTATTCTGGTCATGGTGCTCGAATGGTTCGGGCCGACCCTGGACCGCGAGCATCGTCCGGATATCGTAGCTCCACGCATCATTGCCTGCGAAGGTCACGTCGATCTGATAGCTGTCCGTGCGGAAACCATGCTCGAGGAAGGCGGTCGAGCAGATGCCGTATTCGGTCTGCCCGCGTGTCGCGGTCAGGGTCAGCCGGTCATCCCCGGCCTTGCCATGGCCTGCGGCGAGCGCGACCTGCCCGCGCGGAATCGCCAGCGTTTGCAGGATGAGCCCGGTCGCAGGCTCCCACAACCAATAGCCGACCTGATCGTGGAAGGTGATGTCCTCCTCCCTGGTCGTGATATGGGTATGATAGCGCAGACCATAAAAGAGCTGCGGCCCATTGGTCTGGGGATCGATCGCGTCGAACGCGATCCGCTCTATGAAGACGCGACGCTCGGGGCCTGCGGCCTTCGGATTCACGTCGATACCCTTGTGAGCCTCCCATCGCCCAGCCAGTCGCGCAAGCGGCCCGAGGTTTGCGAGCGTATCGGGATCGACATCGCCTGGCTCGGTGAAGATATCGTGCGGAAAGGGGGTCATGATGGCTGCTCCATTTGCCCTGATCCGGGCCTTGTGGCATTTTCCGCCGCAAGAAGGCACGATTTTTCGTAGAGCAGCGGGACTGGGCTAGGCATGGATGCGAACAAGGCTGACGGCGCTGACGACATCCGGCAGCAGCGCGCCGAGCTTACCGAGGCTGATCTGGCCGCGGCGGGGATCGATCTCGCCCTGGATCATCCCGGGCAATCCCTGGCCGATCTCCGGCAATACCCGGTCCTGTCCGAAGGCGGATGGTTCATCGTCATAAAGAATCAGAAGACGCTGCAGGAAATCTCGCGACGCCCCTGGCGCTTGCTGGGGCCGGTCGAACTGCTTTCGAACAGCCTGGACCTCGATTGAAATGACCGGGCGATCGCTTCTCGCCATGCGGCATCCAGCCCCGAGGCCGCGCCCATGCTGATCGGTGTCGACGTCGGCGGCACGTTTACGGATGTGGTATCCATCGGCGAGTCCGGCATCAGGACGATCAAGATCACGACCGACAGCCGCAATACCGAGCTGGGAGTGATCGCCGGCGCCCGGGAGATAGGGGTGGAACAGGCGCAAGCCTTCAACCACGCCAGCACCCATGGCCTGAACGCGGTGATCACCCGTCGCCTGCCGAAGATCGCGTTCCTGACCTCCATGGGGCATCGGGACATACTCGACGCGGGCCGTACCTGGCGTCCGGTCGCCGACCTTACCAATCCGCACTGGCGCCGCCAGTTCGGGGATGCGGCAATGCCTCTGGTGCCGCGCTATCTGCGCAGGGGGGTGATCGAGCGGATCACGACGGAAGGCGAGGTGCTGATCCCTCTGGACGAGCGACAGGCGCGGGAACAGATCGCCGTGCTCAGGGAATGCGGGGTCGCGGGCGTCGCGATCTGCCTGCTCAACAGCTATGTGAACCGCCTTCACGAGGAACGCCTGAGCGAGATCGTGCGCGAGGAAATGGGCGATATTCCCTGCTCCATTTCCAGTGAGGTATCTCCCCTGGCGAAGGAATATGATCGCGCCTCGACCACGGTGATCGATGTCTTCATGCACCTGATCTATAGCGACTACACGCAGCGGCTGGACGATGGCCTGCGCGCGCTGGGGTTCGGGGGCAAGCTCAATTACGCGAATTGCGCCGCGCAGCTGCTCTCGTCCGAGGTGGCGATGGAGCGGCCCTATCAGATCGTCTTCGCCGGCCCGGCCGCCGGCGCGGTGGCCAGCACCCATTTCGGAAAGATGGTGGCCAAGGGCAATCTCCTGTGCGCCGACATCGGCGGAACCTCCTGCGACATCAGCCTGGTCAGCGATTTCCGCCCCTATGTGAACACGACCTTCGAACTGGAACACGATCTGGTGGTCAACGCCTTGTCGGTCGAGGTTTCCAGCATCGGCGCGGGTGGCGGCAGCCTGGTATCGATCAGCAATGCCGGCGAGTTGCAGGTCGGCCCCGGCAGCGCCGGTTCGGAACCCGGCCCCGCATGCTACGGCAAGGGCGGGACGGATCCCACCATGACCGACACCTGCCTGCTGATGGGGATCATCGATCCCGACAATTTCGCGGGCGGCCGGGTCAGGCTCGACAAGGCCCTGTCGAAACGGGCCTTCGAAAGGCTGGATACCAGCCTGCCGTTCGAGGACCGGGTCCGCTTCGCCTTTCATGTCGGGCTCAACAATATCGCCGAGGGCCTGACCAACGTGACCATCCAGCATGGGATCGACCCGCGCGATTTCAGCATCATCGCTTTCGGCGCCGCCGGGCCAATGCTGCTGCCCTCGGTGCTGGACAAGCTGCACGCGGCGGAGGTGATCGTTCCGCCGCATCCCGGGCTTTTCTCCGCGCTGGGCCTGGTCAGTTCGGAGCAGACCTACAGCGACAGCCGCAGCGCCTATCGCACCCTGGCGCCGGAAGTGGCGGCCGAGATCGACGCGGTCTTCCAGGAAATGGAAGCGAATTTGCGGGAACGCCTGAAGGACAGCCATCCCGACCCCCTCTTTATCCGCGCCTTCGACGGCCGTTTGCTCGGCCAGAGCTGGGAAACGCCGTTCATCCCCATTCCGCCCGGAAAGATCACCCCGGAAACCGTGCTGGAGATGATCGAGAACTTCCACAGCGGCTACGAGTTGCGGGCGGGCAACCGCTTTCCCGGCATTCCGGTGCAGAGCGTGACCTACCGGGTGGAAACGGTGATACCCACGGCGAAGGTCGACTACCCACGGCTGGAACGGCGCTCCACAGGCGCCCCGCCCCCCGATCGCGTGATAACCTTGCATTATCTCACTCCGGAACCGATCCAGGCGGGCGAATATCGCCGGACCGACCTTCGTTTCGGAGACGAAATCCGGGGGCCGGCGGTGATTCGGGAGGAAAGCGCCACCACTTTCATTCTCAGCGGCCAGATCATGTCGGTGGGCGAGTTCGGCGAATTGTACATCCGGCGGGCGGACAATCTGTGGTAAGGATCGGCAGCAGAGAAAGCGCGCGCGCTGCTTCCCCGGCCCGGTCGCTGCCGGCGCGCGGGAGATATGGGAAGCCGGAGGCGTCGGCGCCCGCCCCGGCCGCGGCGGATGCCCGTCCGATCCGCGAGCTTACCGAGACCGAATTCTTCGAGCGCTACAATACCGACCGGTTCACCGCCTCGATCCTGGCCAACCGGATGCAGTATATCGTGAAGCACATGAGCACGGTGCTGCTTACCACCTCCTTCTCGATGATCCTGCGGGAATGGTACGATTTCGCCGCGACCATTTCCGGCCCGCCGCAGCTCAACTATCCGATGAGCACCGGATCGGACAGCCTTTCCATCTTCATGTTCACCATGGCCGACGGGGTGCGCAACATCGTGGAGGAATTCGGGCCGGAGAACATCCGGCCCGGCGACGTCCTGATAGCCAACGATCCCTATCGCATCGGGCTGCATGTGAACGACGTCTGCTTCATCCGCCCGGTCTTCTATCGCGGCGAGCTTGTCTCCTTCGTCACCATCAGGGCGCACCAGCTCGATATGGGCGGGATCGTCGCCGGCGGTTTCAGCGGCTCCAAGCACAATGTCTACGAAACCGGCCTCGTCATCCCGCCGATCCTGCTCTACCGCGACGATCAGCCGCAGCGCCCGACCTTCAACCTGATCTTCGACAACGCCCGCTTCGGCGACCTGCTGCTGCCGGACATGAAATCGCTCTACCAGAGCCTGCTGCTGGGCGAACGCCTGCTGATGGAGAGCATCGATCGCTACGAGATCGACGCGTTCCTCGGGGCGATCCGCTATTGCTGCGACGTGTCCGCCGACGCGATGCGCGCCGCCATTCGCGAGAAGATCCCCGATGGCGTGTACCAAGGCGGGGATGCGCTGGATTGCGACGGGGATTGCGAAGAGCGGGAATGCCGCCTGAAAGTGAAGATCACCAAGGTCGACGACCGGATGGAATTCGACTTCAGCGGCACCTCGCGGCAGGCGGCCACCAGCATCAATTGCGGCCCGCTCGACGTGAAGGCGGCGGTGGGCGTGGCGCTCAAGATGGCGATCGAGCAGAAGACCCCGCTCTCTTCCGGTTGCTTCCGCACGATCGACATCGTGCTCCCGCCGGGCACCTTCGTCAGCGCGACCCCGCCGCTCGGCCCGATCTTCATGTACTGGGAAGCGTCGTTCGTGGTGGTCTCCGCGATCTATCGCGCGCTTGCCGATGCGTTGGGCGAGGATGCGGTCGGGCCCGATTTCGGCTCGATGATGGTCCATAACGGCAGCGGCCAGTGGCCGGACGGCACGCCCTGGCTCTCGGTATCGACCTGCGGGGGCGAGCATGGCCCGTGGGGGGCGACCAGGGCCGGAGACGGCGACAGCTACACCGTCAATCACACCGGCAACAATCTCGACCCCGCGACGGAAGCGATCGAGGGGAGCATACCGGTGGTGGTCATGCGCAAGGAATATGTCACCGACAGCGGCGGGCCGGGCAGGCATCGCGGCGGCGCGGCGGTAATGCGGGACACGCTGTGGCTGGCCGAGGGCGGCCATAATCTCACGTCCCTGCACGCGAAGACGCCCGCCGGGATCGGGGTGAACGGCGGCGACGACGGCACCTCGCAGGCCTGCTGGCTGTTCCCCGCGCAAGCCGCGGATCTGGAGCGGAGCGCCGCGGACCTGATCGCGAACGAGGACGCGATCTACGCCCGCTCCGTGCCCATCGCGGGAATGCTCGATCCGGACAGCAAGCAGCTCGATCCCGACGGCCGCTATTTCTATTTCGGCTCCCGCCCCGTCTGGCAGCTCGGCAGGGGATGCGCGCTGCGCTTCCGCACGGGCGGCGGAGGGGGGTGGGGCGATCCGCTGGAACGCGATCCGGAAATGGTCAGGCGCGATGTGCGCGACGAATATGTCAGCATCGAAGGCGCCCGGCGCGACTATGGGGTGATCGTCCGGGGCGATCCGGTGAGGCATCCCGAAAAGCTTGAGATCGACCTCGCCGCCACCCAGGCGTTGCGCCGGGACATGAGAGCCGCGCGGGGCGGTTAGGGGAACGGCATTGGAAACGCTCGAGGGCATGCGCCTGTTGCTCAAGGTGGTGGAATGCGGCAGCCTTTCGGCGGCCGGCCGCGCCTCCGGGCAGTCGCCGGCGTCGGTTTCCCGCAAGATCGCGCAACTGGAGGACGAGATCGGGGCGAAGCTGTTCAACCGGACCAGCCGCAGCCTGTCCCTCACCCATATCGGGGAGGTCTATTACGAGCATGTCGCCCGGATCGTCGGCGAGATCGACAATCTGAACATCGCCATCTCGGAGCAGCAATCCGTCCCGCGCGGGACATTGAACGTGCGCACGCAGGCCAGCATTGCCACCAGATTCCTGGCGGACGCCTTGCCGTCCTTCCTCGAACGCTATCCGGATATCGTGCTGCAGCTGTCGCTGGGCGAGTTCGCGCCCGATCTGGATAACAATCGCATCGACGTGGATATCCGGGTCGGAATGCCGGACAATCCGGATCTGATGATCCGCCGGCTCTCGCCCGGCGTGGAGCGCATCCTCTATGCCAGCCCCGAATATCTGGCGAAGCATCGCAAGCTGTCCGGCCCGCAGGACCTGCTGAACCACAATTGCCTGTCCCTGCAGATCGCCTCGGCGGACGAGCAGAGCTGCTGGTTCTATCGGACCCCGGCCGGAATCAAGGAGCTCAGGGTCTCGGGCAACCTGATCGTCAACGATGCCTCCATTCTTCACGAAGCGGTGATCTCCGGCATCGGCATCGGCCTGCTGCCGGCCTGGATGGCGGCGGACGATCTCGCCACCGGGCGGGTGGTCCGCATCCTGCCCAATGTCGAGATGACGCAGACGGTGTTCGATTTCGGGCTTTATGCGGTGTTCCGGAAATCCGACCTCATCCTCCCGAAAGTCCGCGTGTTCGTGGACTTCCTGGTCGAAACCCTGCGCCGCAAGGATGCGGAGATTTCCCGCATCGCGATGAAGGCCCGCAGGCAGAGCGCGGAGACGGATCGCCGGGCGCCCGATGCCCTGCGCTGGATCCATCCGAAAGGGATCGGTTCGCGCTGATTTCCCGATATTTTCCGAACTAATTCAAATCTCTGCGAGCATCTTTTCGGATTTTGAAAAGATGTTGCTCGGTCTTTGCGTCTTCTCACATAGATGCGCAATCTCCTACTCTCCGGAGCACAGAAGAATGACTGGTTGGTCGAGGCCCGGGGGCAAGCCCGGTCCGGAGAGGTTGCAGGATGAAGTTCGCCTACATGCCCGATACCCATTTCGGTGTGTACGATCAGGCCCCGCCGTCGCCGCAGGAAGCCGCCGATGCTTTCGAGCAGATCGTGGAAGAAGCGGTGCTGGCCGAGGAGCTGGGCTTCGACGGGGTGTTCCTGCCGGAGCGCCATGCCCGGGGCGAAACCTTCGTTCCTTCGCCCCTGCTGGCGGCCACGGCGATCGCCGCGCGCACCTCCCGCATCCGCATCGCCACCACCGTCCTGCTGCCGACCCTCTACAACCCGATGCACCTGGCCGAGCAGATCGCGATGGTGGACAATCTGTCGCGCGGCCGCTTCACGCTCGGCGTCGGGGTCGGCTATCATCAGGACTATCACCGCTATTTCGGCATCCCCTGGGAGCAGCGCGGCAAGCGTTTCGACGAGATCCTGGATGTGCTTCACCTGGCCTTCGCCGGGGAGCGCTTCAGCTATCACGGCGAATTCTACCAGTTCGATGATGTCCAGCTGACGCCGCGCACCTATCAGCGGCCCGGCGTGCCGATCTGGATAGGAACCCACAGCAAAGGCAAGCCGCTGGAGCGCGCGCTCCGGCACGATGGCTGGGTGCTGTGGACCCAGCCCGAGTGGGACGAGAACGAGCAGTGGATCGCGCAGACGCGCGCCCGCGCCGCGGCGGCGGGCAGGGGCGACTGGACGGTGGTGCTCAATCAGGATGGCTGGATCGGCGATGATCCGGCCGCCACGCGGGCGCGGCATGCGCCCCGGTGGCTGCGGGAAGCCAGCTTCTACGACGAGCATGATTTCGACGGCGAGATCAGCCCCGAAGGCGACACCAGCAAGGCCGACGAGGCCGAACTGGCGATCCGGGATTTCGAAACCCGCCAATGGCATTTCGGAACGCCCCAAAGCTGGATCGCGCGCATTCAGGAGATGGAGCGCCGGTTCAAGCCGGACTGGCTGAATTTCCGGCTCCGCACCCCGAACATGGGCAATGGCCCGCCTTACCCCGGCGGAGATGAAGTGAAGGAAGCGATCCGCCGGTTTGGCACCGAAGTGCTCCCCGCATTGCGCGGCGGAAAAGCCGCGTGACCGGCACGGGCGATCGAAAAGGAGAGAGCGACCAGATGGCTTTGGATAGTGTGGAAGGCGAATATGCGATCGGAGTGGATGTGGGCGGCACGCATACCGACCTCATCATGGCTACCCCGAGCGAGCTGGTGCGCAGCAAGGCCTTCACGACCCACGGCAATTACAGCGAAGGAATCCTTCGCGCCATCGAGCTGGCGGCGGCCCAGGTCGGCCGGACGACGGAAGAGGTGCTGTCGCGCTGCAGCGCCTTCGTCAACGGCTCGACCATCGTCACCAATGCCATAACCGAATTGCGCGGCGCGAAGGTCGGTGTCCTGATCACGCGCGGCTTTCGCGACACCTTCCGCCTGGCCGGCGGCGCCCGGACCCAGGATTATGACGATCACCTGCAGGTTCCCCCGCCCGAAGTGGTGGAGCGCGATTGCATCGTCGAGATCACCGAGCGGGTGGAAAGCGCCGGCCGGATCATCGTCCCGCTCGACGACGAGGAAGTGCGCGCCGGCATTCGCACCCTGAAGGCCAACGGCGCGGAAGCCATCGCCGTATGCTTCCTGTGGTCGTTCCAGAACCCGGCCAACGAGCTGCGCGCCGGGCAGATCCTGCGCGAGGAATTTCCCGGCACCTTCTTCACCCTGTCGCATGCGACCCATCCGGTGATCGGCGAGTTTCCGCGCTTCATGACTGCGGTGTTCAACTGCCTCTCGCATCGGGCGACGACGCGCTACATAGACGGGCTCAAGGCGGAGCTCGGCAAGGCCGGCTTCCAGGGCGCGATGACCTTCTTCCAGGGCATCGGCGGCTCGATCGGGATCGACGCGGTCGAGGAAACGCCGATCACCCTGATGCAGTCCGGCCCGGCCGGGGGCGTGATGGGCGCGCGCCAGATCGCGGAAAAGCTGGGCATCCGCAATGTGCTGGTCGGCGACATGGGCGGCACCAGCTTCGATACCGCCGTGCTCGCCAATCTGACCCCGACCGTCGCGCGGGAAGCGTCCTTCGGGGCCTATCGCACCGGGATCAATATTCTGGACATCGTGTCGGTCGGCGCGGGCGGCGGCAGCATCGCCTGGCTCGACGGACGCGGCGTTCCCCAGGTGGGCCCGCACAGCGCCGGTTCGGAGCCGGGACCGGCCTGCTATGCCAGGGGCGGGACGCGTCCCACGGTGACGGACGCCAATGTCATCCTCGGCCTGATTGATCCCAACAATTACCTGAAAGGCGCGCATAGGCTGGATGTGGAGGCCGCCGGCAAGGTCGTGGAGGCCCATATCGGGGCGCCGCTGGGCTGGTCGGTGGAGCGCGCCGCCGCCGCCATCTACGATCTCGCGGTGATCGAGATGGCCAATGCGCTGCGCATGGTCAGCGTGGAGCGCGGCCATCATCCGCGCGATTTCACCTTCTTCTCCTACGGCGGGGGGCTCGGCCTGTTCGCGGTGGAAATCTGCCGGCGGCTCGGCTGCCCCACCATCGTGGTGCCCGACAATTGCTCCGCTTTTTCGGCCTATGGCGTGCTGACCGCCGATTATGTCCGCCAATACAACCGCACGGTCAACTGGACGCTGGACGATCCCTCGCAGGTCGATCAGGTCAACGCCGCGCTGGAGGACATGCTGGCCCAGGCGCGCCTGGACGCGCAGAGCGAGAACATCGACATCGCCGCGCTGGAGATCGAGCGGGCAGGCGAATTCCGCTTCCTCGGGCAGGTTCACGAGGTGAGCCAGCCTCTGCCGGACCGGCCTTTCACTCAGGAGGATGCTCCGGCGCTCGCCGCCGCCTTCCCGGATGTCTACGAGCGCAGCTATGGCGAAGGCACCGCCTGGAAGGGCTCTTCCGTGGTGCTGGTCAATCTCTCGATCAAGGCCGTGTTCCGCCGCGAGAAACCCGCCGGGCGGGAGCAGGAGCCGGTCCAGTCGGCCACTCCGCCCGAGCCGGTCTCGATCCGCCGGATCTACCAGCCCTTCCTGCGCGAGGCGGCGGATGTTCCGGTCTATGCCGAAGCCGCCCTGCCGCCGGGTACGGAAATCGCCGGCCCCTGCATCGTCGATGTCGGCGACACCACCATTTACGTGCCGAGCGGGGCCCATTGCTCCCGCGACCGCTATTTCAACTTCAACCTCTCGCTGAGCGCCTGAGCCGAGGAGGAAGCATATGAACGTGATAGCCTCGAACGAATTCGACATCATCGATGTCGAAGTGCATCAGAAATCGATCCGGAACATCGCCAGCGAAATGGCGGTGACGCTGATGCGCACGTCCGGCTCCCCCGTGGTGACGGACGCCAAGGATTTCAGCACCTCGATCCTGGACGACAAGGTGGAGCAGCTGACCTTCGCCGGGCACGTCACCTTCCACGTTTCCACCTCGGTGGCGGGCGTGGAGGCGGTGCTGCGCAACAACCGGCTGGAGGACATCCGCCCCGGCGACGGCTTCATCTGCAACGATCCGCACAGCTCCGGCGCGATCCACCAGGGCGATGTCGGCATCGTCATGCCCTTCTTCGCGAATGGCGGGATCGTCGGCTGGGGCTACGTCAATGCGCATCTGCTGGACGTCGGCGGGTCGGCGGTGTCCGGCTTCGCCGCGGGCGCCTTCGACAATTATTCCGAGGCCCTGGCCTTCCCGGCGGTGCGGGTGATCCGCGACGGCCGGATCGACGAGCAGTGGCAGCGCTTCATCGGCAATAATGTCCGCATGGCGGGTACCGTCATCAATGACATCCGCAGCATGATCGCCGCCAACAACGTGGGAAGCCGGCGGATCGAAGCGCTGGTCAACGAGATGGGCATGGAGCGCTTCCGCAGCCTCAACGAGGAAGGCAAGAACCTCTCCGAGCTCGCGATGCGTGACATGATCGCGAAGCTTCCGGACGGGACCTATGAAAGCGTCGACTGGGTCGAATATGACGGCCGGGGCTTCGAAGGGCTCTACGAACTGCGCGTGCGCCTGATCGTGCAGGGCGACGAGATGACCCTGCAATATCGCGGCGGCCCGCAGGTCAACTGCTTCATCAACGGCGCGTGGCCGGCGGTGGTCGGCCAGTCCTGGACCACGCTGCTGGCCCAGCTCGCCTACGACATTCCGGTCAATGCCGGGATCTGGCGGCCGGTGCGGTTCGATCTCGGGCCGGCCGGCACCATCGTCAATTCGGTCGTCCCCGCGCCGGTCACGATGGCGCATATCCAGACGGGGATGCGGATCAACAAGCTGCTGGCCGATGTCATCTCCCAGGCCTGCGCGCTCAGCAGCGATCCCGGGATGGCCTCGCGCGTGGCCAGCCAGTCGGCGCAGGACCAGACCTATTTCACCGCCTTCGGCATCGATCGCCGCAACGGGCAGCCCACCGTGGCTTTCCCGATGTCCGTGGGCATGTCGACCGGAGGCCCGGCGCAGACCAACAGCGACGGCATGGAAGTCTATGCGGCGCAATGCATGTCGGGCTGCGACATGCCGGACGTCGAGCTGGAGGAGACCAGCCAGCCGGGGATGATCCTGTGGCGGCGCATCGCGCGCGATACCGGCGGGCCGGGCGTGAGCCGGGGCGGGCTGGGGGTCGATACGGCGATGGCCATCACCCACTGCGAGCAGATGAACGGCGGTGCCTACACCAACACCGCGCTGATCCCGCCGCGTGGCGCGGTCGGCGGCTTTCCGGGCGCGGCCGGCGCGTGGAAGATGTGGCGCAACACCAACCTGCTGCGGCTGATGGACGAGCACGTCTTCCCGGACGCCGGCAACATCGAAGGGGACCAGCCGCGCACGACCGCCACGGTCACCGAGTTCCAGATCAACCGGGGCGACATCTACGACGTCATCCATGGCGGCGGCGGCGGCCTCGGCGATCCGCTGCGGCGCGACCCGTCCCTGGTCGCACGCGATGTCGCGAACGATTTCGTGTCCCCGGATGTCGCCCAGGACATCTATGGTGTCGTTCTGGACCCGCTCGGTGCCGTTGACTGCGAGGCCACCAAGGTCCGCCGCGCGGAGATCCGCGCCGCCCGGATCGGCCAGCAGCCTTCGCGCGAAATTGCTGAAAACGCTCCGCTTTTCTCCCCGCTCGCGATCGACGGCGGGGATTGGCACTGCACCCAATGCGGCGAAGCGCTTGGCTCCGCCACGCAGAACTGGCGCGACCATGCGATCGTGGCGGAAACCGAGATTTCCGAACGATTCCAGGAACTCCGCTCCCAGGTGAGGCCGCGCCAGGATGGCGATCCGGTGGTGATGCGCGAGCATTACTGCCCCGGCTGCGCGTCCTCCCTGTCGGTCGATATCGCGCTCGCCGGCAGCGGGCCTGCGCCGCAGAGCCGCCCGGGGATGATCGACCCGTTCCCGGAGAGCCTGATTCTGAACAGCTGATAGGGAAATATCGTTTTAAAACAAAATATTGCTCAATCTACTACCTTTAGGGATCACAAGGAGGGTGAAAGAAATGAAACGGCGTGCATCGATAGCCATGGCTCTATGCGGAAGCTCCCTGATCTGCCTCGCGGCTGCGCCCGCGATGGCCCAGGATGAAAGCACCGGCATCCAGGAAATCATCGTGACGGCCCAGAAGCGTCAGGAATCGCTCAACAAGGTGGGCCTGACCGTGAATGTCCTGTCAGGCGACGCGCTGAAGGAACGGCAGATCGCGAGCATCCAGGATCTGACGGCGGCGATCCCCTCGATGTCCTATGCCGATACGCCCACCTCCGCGCCGATCATCTCGTTGCGCGGGATCGGCTTCTACGACACCACGCTTTCCGCCACGCCCGCCGTCAGCCTGTATATGAACCAGGTGCCGCTGGCCTATCCGATCATGGCCGGGCACGGCATTTTCGATCTCGAGCGAGTCGAGGTGCTGAAGGGCCCGCAGGGCATTCTGTTCGGGCAGAATTCGACCGGCGGCGCCATCAACTACGTCCCCGCGGGCCCCACCGACACGCTTGCCGCCGGAGCGCGGGTCACCGTGGGCAACTACAATCTGGTGTCGGAAGAAGCCTATCTTTCCGGCCCGCTGTCGGACACGCTGGGTTTCCGCCTTGCGCAGCGGATCGAACACGCATCGGGCTGGCAGAAAAGCATGTCGCGCCCCGACGGGCCGGACAGCCGCAACGGGAAGAAACGGGTGTATGAAGGCCGCTTCCTGCTGGACTTCGAGCCGAGCGACACGGCGAAGTTCCAGCTCAACCTGAACGGCTGGCTCGACAAGGGCGAATCGCAGGCCGCCCAGCTGATCGGCTTCAATGTCCAGATCCCCGGTTTCGGCGATCCCGATGTGCTGGCATCGCCCCTTGCCCCCCGCAAGAACCAAGCCGCCGACTGGGTTCCGGGCCTGCCCAAGCGCGACAACAGCTTCTGGCAAATCTCCCTGCGCGGAGACATCGAGCTGTTCAGCGACGTGACGCTCACTTCGGTGACGGCCTATTCGCGGCTGAAGCAGAACGAACGGACCGACTGGGATGGCACGGCCTTTGCCGAACAGCTGTACAACCCCGAACAAGGCAGCATCAAAAGCTTTTTCCAGGAACTTCGGCTGAGCAACGGGGCCGGCAACCGGCTGCGCTGGATGGTCGGCGGCAACTATTCGGATGACAAGATCGCCCAGTCGAGCTTCTACCGCTGGAACGTCGCCTCCACCGCCAACTGGCTGGCGCTGACGGGCCAGAACATTTTTGCGGTGGACCAGACCACGAAGTCACGCGCGGTATTCGCCAACGCGGAATTCGACGTCATCCCGCAGCTGACGGTGAAGGGCGGCATCCGTTACACCAACGCCACGCTGACCACGTCGAACTGCGGCTGGGACGTGACCCCGCCCTACAGGATCGGAGAAATCTACTATGGCCCGGGCAATTACACACCGGGCGCCTGCTTCCCCTACAACGACCTCGGCATTGCCATGAACGGCGTGGCGCCAGGCACGCCTGGCCGCTTCATCGACAGCGAGAAGGAAGACAATGTCTCGTGGAAGCTGGGGCTGGACTGGAAGCCCACCGATGGAACGCTGGTCTATGTGAATGTGGCCAAGGGCTACAAGAGCGGCGGCTTCCCGTCGATCGGTGCCTCGGTGTGGAGCCAGTTCCTCAAGCTCAAGCAGGAATCGGTGCTCGACTATGAAATCGGCACCAAGCTGTCGCTGCTCGACCGGCGCCTGCAGATCAATGCCGCGGCGTTCTACTACGATTATCGCAACAAGCAGCTGCGCGCCCGCAACATCGATCCGCTGTGGGGCAATCTGGACGTGGTGCAGAACATCCCCAAATCCACGGTCAAGGGAGGCGAACTGGAAATCACGGCGGTTCCGGTCGACGGGCTGACGCTGATGGCGGCCGGCTCCTATACCAAGGGGGAAATCGACCGGTTCACCGGCATCAACGCCGGTGGCATCCAGGCCGATTTCGCGGGCACGCCGATGCCCTATTCTCCGAAGTGGAACCTCACCTTCGACGGGCAATACAAGTTCCCGGTTGGCGAAACGCTGGATGGCTTCCTGGGTGGTACGGTGACCTACCGTTCCAAGACGATTTCGGTGGTCGGCGGAGGCGAGAATCCACCCGCTGCCGTGCCCAACACCTTCCCGCTGTTCGGCATCGATTCCTATACCCTGGTCAATGCCCGGGCCGGGGTGGAAGGCGAGCACTGGCGCTTCGAGGTCTGGGGCAAGAACATCTTCAACAAATACTACTGGAACACCGCTTATCCGGCGTTCGACACGATCGTGCGCTATACCGGGATGCCGGCGACTTACGGGGTGACGCTCAGCCTGACCCTGTAAGGGGGATCGGGCGGCACGATGGGGGCAGGGCGCACCTGCCCCCATCGGTCACGTCATCGAGTGGAACACGCCTTCGTTCTCACCGCACTTCAATCGTGAGATGCTCTATTTCATGCACCGGCTTGAGGCGCTGCCTGATAGTCTCATGATCCGCACCGATTGCGCTCACAATCGCCGCATGAGCACCCGGGCCTATACGCCATACATGCAAGTCCGTGATCCTTGCATCGCCGGGCCCTTCGATCTGTTGCTTGATCTCGTCTTCCAGTGCGGGATCGGTGGCATCGAGCAGCACGGCGGACGTGTCGCGCATGAGTGCGAATGCCCAGCTTGCAATGACAATCGCGCCGACAATTCCCATGACCGGATCAAGCCATATCCAGCCCAGATAACGGCCGCCCAGCAAGGCGGCGATCGCCAGAACGGACGTCAGCGTGTCGGCCAGCACATGCATGTAAGCGGAGCGCAGATTGTTGTCGTGTTCGTGAGGATGTCCATGATCGGAGGGGTGATCGTGACTGTGGCTGTGGCTGTGGCTGTGGCTGTGGCTGTGGCCGTGATCGTGCCCATGGCCGCCCAGAAGAAAGACGCTGACGATGTTCACCAGCAGGCCAATGATGGCGATGGCCGTCGCTTCCGTGAACGCCACGGGACGCGGATCGAAAAGCCGGGCAATGGATTCCATCGCAATGCCGATTGCGACCAGACCCAGCACCAGAGCCGAGGCAAATCCGGCGAGATCGCCAATCTTGCCGGTGCCAAAGCTGTAGCGGCGCCCATGGGCGTGACGCTTTGCGTAGGCATAGGCTGCGGCGGCGATCCCCAGGGCGCCGGCATGGGTCGCCATGTGGAAACCATCGGCCAGAAGAGCCATGGAATTGAAGGCTATGCCGGCAACGATCTCACCGGCCATCATGGAAGCCGTCAGCAGCACGACCCACAAGGTGCGACGCGCATTCCGGTCATGCCGAGCGCCCAGGAACACATGATCGTGGGTAAGGGCCTGAATCTCACTATCGAGCGACATTGCCGCCTCTACTTCGCATAGCGGCGGATGGCCGCGAGCAGTTCTTCCGCGCCTTGGGCGCGCTCCTCACTTGTGAGGCGAGGCTCCAGCACATGCTCGCGCATGTGATCTTCGACCAGTTCATCCATCAAGCCCAGCACCGCGCCGCGCACTCCGGCCACCTGATGCAGTATTGCTGCGCAGCCTGCGTCTTCTGTGATCGCGCGCTCTATCGCGGTGATCTGGCCGGCGATGCGCCGAACCCGCGCGAGAAGCTGTTCCTTGTTCGATTTTGTATGTGCCATAGGATACCCCCCTATCCTATAGTGCCGAGCCTTGCAACGAGTCTGGATGCGGACATTCCGTTTGCGGCCCTTTGCGGACGATCAGGAGATTATCAGGTCGGCTTGATTGTCGGTGGCGCGGTCATGCTCTGGGCGACCTCTCGCAATTCGCCACGGGCCTGCCGGACAATCTGCCATCCGCCGCTCACGCCCAGCCCGGCGAGTATCGCCGCCACGGCGATGTCGGGCCAGCCGGTCCCCGTTCCGAAGACCCCGACCGCGGCGGCGACGACGGCGATATTGCCGATCGCGTCGTTGCGGGAGCAGATCCAGACCGAGCGGCGATTGGCGTCGCCTTCGCGGTGCCGCCAGAGCATGACGGCGCAAGCCAGGTTGGCGATCAGCGCCATGATCCCGATCACGCCCATCGTTTCGGCCTGGGGCAGGGTTCCCGCCAGCGCCATCCATACCGTGCTTCCCAGCACCCACAGGCCAAGGACCAGCAGCGACGCGCCCTTGAGGAGCGCCGCCCGCGCCCGCCATCGCAAGGCCAGGCCGGCAACGCCAAGGCTGATTGCATAATTGGCGCTGTCGCCCAGGAAATCGAGCGCGTCGGCTTTCAGCGCCGCGGATTGCGCAGCGACGCCCGCGATGATCTCCACCGCGAACATGCAGGCGTTGATGAGGAGAGCGATCCACAGCACGCGTCTCCACGATGTGTCGGAAGTCGAAGGAGGCGCTTCGCCTCCCCCGCAGCATCCACCAGCCATTCGTTACCTCGAATCTTGCAATCCGATGCCTATATGCACCCTGTAGCAACTACAGGGTCAAGCCCATGGCATTCACGATCGGCGAACTCGGCAAGGCGACCGGGACCAAGGTCGAAACCGTGCGTTATTACGAGCGGATCGGCCTGATGCCGAAGCCGCCGCGCACCGAGGGGAACTACCGCAGCTATGGCTGGCCGGAACTGGAGCGCCTCTCCTTCATCCGGCGCGCGCGGGGCCTCGGCTTCTCGCTCGATCAGGTGCGCGCCCTGCTGGACCTGTCCGATGATCGCGACCGCGATTGCGCGGCGGTGGACCTTATGGCGCGGCAGCATCTGAACGAGGTCGAGCAGAAGATCGCGGACCTGACCGCGCTGCAACGCGAACTGGCCGCGCTGCTGCAATCCTGCAGCGGAGGCGCGGTGGCGGAGTGCAGGATCATCGAGGCCCTGGGACCGGCGCCGGGACCCGCGCCCATATCGCCTGCGGTGACCAGACAGGCGACATGAGCGCAGGACCTATCCGCATTCCCTATTGCTTGGTCACTTCGGCGATGATGCCATGACCGCGTTGAATGGCCTTGGCGGTGCTGAGCTTGCCGGCCTGGATATCGTCGGCCAACTCCATCAGGCGCACGGCGCCGGCCGATCCGGTTTCCGCCACTTCCATGACGGACACGCCATTGCCCCTGGCGATGACGTCATCCCAATCCTTCCGGATCGCGGCCCAGTAGTCCTTCGTTGCGGCCCAATAGGCGTCGGCCGCGGCGATCTCGAAATCCGTGGCGCTTTCATAGGTGTTGAGAACGGATTCCTGCACGAAAGGAACGATCTTGCCGTCGCTCCTGCCCGGCTCTGGCCCCATCTTGATGTTGTCCTGCCAATGGATCCAGCCGGTCGGGGTCGGCGAATGGCGGTTGATCGCGAGATAGCGGTCATAGGGCGGATTGCGGACGGCATCGCGGCGCGCGAGCGGGCGCCAGGTCCAGCTGCTGCGCCAGCGCTTCACCCCGCCTTCCTCGGTCCATTGCCCCCAGCCACCATAGCGCGGGCTGTCGTCGGTCTGCCAGACCGTTTGCGACCAGCGGCCGGCGCGCAGCGCGGCCGGGACGGCTTCGATGGTCCAGCGCCCGTCGCCCGCATAGACCAGCAGGTTTTCCGGTGCATAGGTCCAGTCCTGCCGCCAGTGCTTGATGACATGGACCGTCCCGGTATCGTCCTTCACCACCAGCAGGTGCTGCAGGACGATGCGCCGCCCGCTGTCCTCGATCACGCGGACGCTCTCATGGCCCCCGGAGACCTTCCCCGGGATCGGCGTATAATCGGCGCGCCAGGGCGTGGTCTCCTGCATGTCGAAGGTGACCTTGTAATTTCCCGCCATCGCCAGGATCGAGGCGCGATCGGCTTCGAACGCATTCGCTTCCGCCGCCGGCGCGCGGGAAGCGATCGGGCCATCCGCAAGAGCGGGAGCGGCGGGAAGCAGCACTGCGGCGAACAAGGCGGCCTTGAGAAGCTTCGATTTCATACGAATACATCTTCGTTCTTGATAACGATTTGCAAGAACTATTATGTGCGAGCGTGCATTTCGTCAATCGACCAAGGCATGGCAGCCCAAGCGTTTCGGGCTCGCACCGGCTGAAAATCTGCGTGCAGGGATGTGCGGGCGGCGCCCGCGATCGGGCAGGAGGCCGCTGACCCTTGGAACGAGTTTCTGCCTCATCAATTTCAATCAGGTGGCGCTTGAATCCGCCACGGCTGAATAAGGTTAGTTCCGATGACCAAATTATTCCTCGCGTTAGCTTGTTCAACTGCCCTCCTTTCAGGGTGCGACAATTCCGCGGACCGAGCGGAAGACAAGCTGGAAGCGGATGCAGAGGCCAGCGCGGTTGCCGCTGGACCGACAATCGCGGCGCTGGGTTTGACCGAAATGCAACTCCTCGATGCCGACCTCCTTGGGGCCAATGGAGTTGATCTGGGAGATGTGGAAGCGGTCCTGAAGGGCGCGGACGGCACGGCGGATCGGCTCCTCGTCGAAGTCGGAGGCAGCAAGCCGGACAAATTCGTTGCCGTGCCGATCGCGGGCCTGGCCGTCATCAGGCAAGGCGACGACATCGATCTGTCCTCGGAAATGACCAAGGCCGAAATTATGGCTCTCCCGGCGGAAAAAATCCCCCCGCCGTGACGATCCATTTCCCTGGAGCTTCATCTCGCGGATGTGGCCGGGCAGCTGCCTGAGCTGATAGCTGATTTGCAGGGGCAGAGGTGTGCAGAAAGGGCTCAAGCCTTTCCTACACGCCCCCTCTCTGCCATATCAAGGGCGGCTCTTTCGCACCGTCGATCCTTCATGCACTACCATGTCGCGCAGTGGAGTTTTCCGCATGCGGGCCGGGTAGGCGGCTGCCTTTTTCAGCGCTGATCGGCCAGGTAATTTTCTTTCCCTGAACAGTGTCAACCCTGTCAACCTCGGTGCCTCTTGCGGCGGGCCCCGGAGCGATTTCGAAGCAGGTGGAATCACTTGCTGCCTCGGAAATATCGGCGCCTGATGATCTGGATCAACGTCCGGACGGAGGATGCCGGGTAGTCTCGGCAAAACTCGACAGTTTGGCCGGACCAGATTCCCCCAATGACCTTCATGGCATTCCTTTCTGCCGTTCTGGCGCTGCTTCTCGCGCCCGGGCCTACCAATACGCTCATCGGGCTTGCCGGAGCGCGGGCGGGGGCAAGCGGTGTGCTGCGCCTGCTGCCGGCAGAGTTGCTGGGGTATCTGACGACCATCCTGGCTTTCGCCTATCTGGGTGCGGAAGTGCTGGGGCGCTGGCCTCAGACGGCCGGGGTGCTCAAGCTTGCCGCGGCGCTGTGGGTCATGTTCCTTGCGATCCATGTATGGAGGCAGCGCAACGATGCCGGCGCGGACAGCGAAGTGACCGTGCCGAAGGTCTATCTGACCACGCTGCTGAACCCCAAGGCGCTGATCGTTGGCCTCGTTCTCCTGCCTCCGCTTGAGGACCCCGGGTTTTCGGCGAAACTCGGGCTGTTCTGCGTCGCGGTGGTGGGGGTGGCGCTGCTCTGGGGCACGGCTGGCGCATTGATACGAAACAGGGGAAGCGATGACCGTCGTCTCGATATGCTTCAGCGGATCGCATCGGTCTGGCTTGCGGTCGTCTCGCTGACGTTGATTACGAGCGTGATCAGGGCGTGATGCCTCGCCCCGGGGCCGCCAGCGCCGACCGGTCTATGGACGCAACGTCGCGAAAGCCGGAAAGGGCCATGGCGAGTTCAAGCTCGGCGCGCAGGATGCGGATGACATGGGCCACCCCCGGGGCGCCGGCCGCCGCCAGGCCATAGACGTAGGGCCGGCCGATGAGAACGGCGCTGGCGCCCAGGGCCAGCGCACGCAGTATATCGCTGCCGCGCCGGATGCCGCCATCCAGCAGGACCGGCACTGCATCCGCCACCGCTTCGACGATCCCGGGAAGCAGCTCGATTGTCGCGGGCAACCCGTCGAGGGAACGCCCGCCGTGGTTCGATACGATGATCCCGTCCATGCCGGCGGTGATGGCTCTGCGGGCATCCTCCGGATCGGTGATGCCCTTGAGCAGGATCGCTAGCCGGGTCAGCCCGCGCAGCCATTCGATATCCGCCCAGGTGGGCGCGTTTTCCAGCAGCGGCGCGCCGAACAGCAGCATTTCGGGGGAGGGGGGCGGCAGCATCCGCATGCCATGCAGATTCACGGCGCTGACGCCGTCCGGCAGGACGAAGCCGGCGCGCTGTTCACGATTGCGAAGGCCATTGACCGGTGCGTCCACCGTCACCACCAGCGCGCGATAGCCGGCGGCCTCGGCTCGCCGGATGAGATCGACGGTAAAATCCCGGTCAGGCTGGATATAGAGCTGGAACCACAGCGGCGCCCGGGCGTGAGCGGCGATGTCCTCGATCAGCGTGCTGGCCTGGGTGCTGGCCACCATGGCGGTATCCAGGGCTCCCGCCGCGATCACCGTGGCAAGCTCGCCGTCGGGATGGGCGAGCTTCTGGAAGGCCACCGGGGCCAGCAGGATCGGCGCCGCCAGCTCCGTTCCGAGCAACGAGATACGCGTGGTCGCGCCCGAAAGGTTGCGCAGCACGCGCTGGCGCAGCGGGAGCCGGGCGAACGCGGCGATATTCTCGCGCAATGTCCATTCATCGCCCGCGCCGCCCGAGATATAGGCCCAGGCCCCCTCGGTCATTTGCTCGCGCGCCAGCGGTTCATAATCGCCGAGTGCGGCCACAAAGGAAGGGATGGCTTCGAGCGGAGGCTTGGTCATGTGACTGCCCATTCGCGCAGCAGATTGTGATAGAGGCCGGTCAGCCGCACGATCTCGGGATTCTCGGCATCGCGCGACGCAAGCGCCTGGATGGAATGGTCCAGATCGAGCAGCATCGCGCGGCGCGTCTGCTCGCGCACCAGGCTCTGGATCCAGAAGAATGCATAGCGGGTCCCGCTCGTCACGGGCGTCACCTCGTGCAGGGTGTTTGCGGGATAGAGCAGCATGGAGCCCGCTGGCAGCTTGATGCGCTCGCGCGTCCGGCCGAAATCGGCGACAAGCTCGCCGCCTTCGTAGCTGTCGGGATCGCTCAGGAAGAGCGTTGCCGAAAGATCGCTGCGGACCCGCTCGTGCGAACCCGGAACGCTGAACACGGCGCTGTCGATATGACGGCCATAGGCGCCTTGCCCGGTATACAGATTGAAGCGGGGCGGCAGCACCTTGAGCGGCAGCGCCGCGGCGATGAATTGCGGCGTGGCGGAGAGTCGGCCGAGAATGGCGTTGCCCAGCTCGATCCCGAGCGGATCGTCATCGGCCAACTGCCGATTGGCCTTGGCGCGCGATGCAACATGGCCGGCCGTGCCGGCGCCTTCGGACCAACTGGCCTTTGACAGGCGGTCACGGATTCCGGCGGCCTCTTCCGAGGAAAGCACCGCCGGTATTTCGATCATCATGGGCGCATCCTTCCCTACGTTGCCGTCAGACAAGGCCGACGGCGACGCAGGAGATGCCGTCAGAACCGAAAGCCCGCACTCACCAGCCATGTACGCGGCGCGCCCAGTGTCGCACGGCTGCCGTTCCAGTTGGTGGACAACGCATATTTCTTGTTGGCGATGTTGTCGACATTCAGGCGCACGTCGATGTTCTGCGTGATATCGTAGGACAGGAGCGCGTTGAACACCGTGAAGCTGGGCAGCTTGCCGTAACGGCCATTGGGAATGATCCGCAATGCGTCGTCCGGCCGCCCCAGGTAGCGCGACCCGGTGTGCTGCACACCCGCGCCGACCGTCAGGCCGAACGGCAGTTCGTAGCTGGTCCACATCGTCGCCGAGAAGTTGGGCGTGAAGGCCAGCCGATCGCCATTGGTGCTGGTGAATGCGCCGTAGTCGCCGGAGCCGCTGTTTCCCGCACGACGGGCATCGTCGAGCGCCTGGCTGATCTTGCGCTTGCTGTCCATGACCAGCATGCCGCCGAAGATGCTCCAGGCCGGGGTGATCTGGCCCGTGGCGCTCAGTTCGATGCCTTCCACGATCTGCTTATGGTAGCCCTGCAAGCTGTCCGCCGTCTGGCCGGCCAGGCGGCCGACGACAGGCACGTTGCGCTTCTCGGTGCGGAACAGCGCGGCGGTGGTCGACAGGGCGCCGTCGAAGAAGTCCCATTTCAAGCCGATCTCGTAGTTATGGGACCGGACCGACCTGGCGTTCGGGACAAATCCCGGGAAGGCGTTGTCGCCGGTGCGCGAGATGTCGGGATTCGAGAGATAGGAGCCCGGCGGAAGGGTCGAGGTGCCGAAAGAGGCGTAGAAGCTGCCCGCCTCGACTGGCTTGAACACCAGGCCGACCTTTCCGCTCAGCGAGAATTTGTCGCGCTTGAAACTGTCGGCAGCGCCGGTGGGCAATCCGGCGGCGGTCAGGCTGTCGATCTTGACTTCGTAGTTTTCGCCGCGGATGCCGCCGGTGATCTGGAACTGTTCGCTGAACTCGATCGTGTCGTAGAGATAGAAGGACAGCGTATCGACCTTGACCCGCGCCGTTTCGATCACGTTGAAAGGCGCCGCGCCTACGCGAGTGGGATTGGGATCGAACAGGCTGGTCGGTCCGGGGGCCGGAACGGCAGCGCCGAGACGGTCGGCATTGGACTTCTCGCTCGTGAATTCGACGCCGATCGCAAGATTGTGCGAGATTCCGCCGGTGTCGAACTTCGCCGACAGGTTGGTGATGTTGCTGATGCTCTTGTTGACGCGGTCATAGAACGCCGTGCCGGTGGGAACGTTGAGCGTTGCGGGCGTGAAGCCGGTCGGGTTGGTGAAGCGCGAAGCCCGTTCGATCCGCAGTCGCAATCGTATTGTCCTAGGGGGAGATCGTGCCGCCGTTGTCAATCGATGGCGCGCGACCGCAATAATTCAAAATGCTGACGCAACAATGCCGCAATAATCCCTTGGATGACGCAGCTGCGGCTGGCGAAGCACGGTGTCCGCCGCTACCGACCCTGCTGATCGTCGATGATGATCCGGGAATGCGAACGGCCCTGATCAAGATCCTGCGTGCGAATGGCTATCATTGCCTGACCGCCGTCGATGGCAATGCGATGTGGGAGATCATCGGCAGAAATTCCTTCGATCTCATTCTGCTGGATGTGATGATGCCGGGCGCCAGCGGGTTCGATCTGTGCCGGCAGTTGCGGTTTCAGGACGGCAATCGGGTGCCGATCATCATCATCAGCGCGCGCGGCGAAGAAGCCGATCTGGTGACAGGACTGGAGCTTGGCGCGGACGATTACATCGCAAAGCCGTTCGGCACCCGCGAACTCCTGGCGCGCATTCGGGCCGTGCTTCGGCGCCCGCCTCTGCTGGCGGATCCCGCGCCGCGCCGGTCGGAACTCTTGCGGTTCGCCGGCTGGACGCTCGACCTTCGGCAGCGGCAGCTATTCGCCGGGTCGGGTGCTCGGGTCGAACTGTCAGGCGCGGAATATGATTTGCTGGTGGCGCTGCTCGAGCATCCGCAGGTGGTGATCGGCCGGGACAACCTGCTGGAAATGTCGCGGGCGCGCCTGGGCAATGCCTCCGACCGGACCGTGGATGTCCATATCTGCCGGTTGCGCCGCAAACTCGGCGACGAGGCGGACCGTACATTGATCCGGACGGTACGGGGTGTCGGCTATATCTTCACCCAGCCGGTCGAGCGGGTTTGAGCTGGCCGCTCCGCTGGATCGACGGGCTGCGTGGACGGATCGCCGCGGCGCTCCTTGCCGCGCTGCTTGTCCAGTTCGTGGGTGGCGAGATCATCTTCAAGCAACTCGAGACCGATCGGATGCAGCGCAATCGCGCCGAACGATTGGCGGAGCGCCTGGCCATGGCCGAGGAATTGATCACGACCAATCCCGACAGGGCGACAATCGCGTTGATGCACAAGCTGTGGCGCAACAAGCTGACCGTTACCAGAACAGCCGCGGCGCCAGCCCCCTCCCGATCCGAACAGCGAGACGAGCTGGAAGAAATTCGCGCGCGGATCATGTCTGCTCTGCCCGGCATCGCCGCTGATTCCCTCCGGCTGACCAGGGTCGGCAACACGGTGGAGGGGGTATTGCAGGCCCGGGACGGCAGCTGGATCCGCTTCCGCTCTGAAGGGCACTTCAAGAGCAACTCGATGATGATCCACTATACGGCATCGGCGCTCCTCCTTCTCGGTTGCGTGGTGCTGATCGCGCTGCTGTTCGGCCGGATGATCGCCCGGCCGCTTCATCAGATCGTTGAAGCTGCGGAAACCGTCAGGCGGGACGAGCCGGTCTCGGTTACGGTGGAAGGGCCGCGCGAGGTTCGGCAGGTGGCAAGCGCCTTCGAGGCGATGCAGGCGCGCCTCCTTGCCCATGTCCGCGAACGTGTCCAGTCGTTGGCGGCGATGTCGCATGACCTGCGCACTCCGCTCGCGCGCCTCCAGCTGAACGCCTCGCTGGTGGAAGACCGGGAGACGCGGGTGGCGATTGAGCAGGATGTCGCGGAGATGGAGGCATTCGTCACCTCGATCCTCGACTATCTGCGTGGTGACGATCCCGAGCCGGAGCAGCTTGCCGACATATCATCGATCATCCTTACCGTGATCGATGAGGCACGCGATCTCGGCGCGAACGTCACGTTCAGCGGGCCGGAACGGATGGAGCAGGTCACGCGTCCCCTGAAGCTCAAGCGCCTGATCCGGAACATCGTGCAGAATGCGGTGCGCCACGGCGGCAATGCCCGCGTGACGCTGGAGGTGGAGCACGGGGGTATCGCCGTCATAGTCGATGATGACGGCCCGGGGATTCCGGAAGACAAGTGGGATGCCGTATTCGAACCATTCGTGCGGATCGAATCCTCGAGGAACAGGCAGACCGGTGGCGCTGGCCTAGGCCTTGCGATCTCGAGGCAGTTGACGGACCGCCTTGGCGGATCGATCAGCCTGAGCAATCTCGACCTCGGTGGGCTCCGCGTCGTCATTCGACTGCCCGCCGTGACTCATTCTCCCGCTGACAATTGATCGGCGGCCTCAATGCGCCCCGGCGCTCTCGGCACCGATGCCGGTTTCGGAACGCAGGCGTTGGGCCGGATAGCCGGCCCGGTCCACCGCTGCTCGCCCGCTGTTGTCGAGCCGGGAGACGGCCCAGATCATCAGGAATGCCAGCGGCATGGAGAAGATCGCCGGCGAACTGTAGGGGAAGATGGCTTGATCCTGTCCGAGCACGCCTTCCCAGATTGCGGGTGACAATATTGTCAGGGCTATCGCCAGCATGACGCCGGCCGATCCGCCCGCCACGACCCCCCGCGTGGTGCATCCCTTCCACAGCAGCGCCATCACCAGGACCGGGAAATTGCCCGACGCGGCGATCGCGAATGCGAGGCTGACCATGAAGGCCACATTCTGCTTCTCGAACGCAATGCCCAGGGCAATGGCGAGCAGAGCCAGCACCGGCACGGCCATGCGCGAAACCTTGAGCTCGCGTTTCGGCCTGGCTGCGCCACGCCGGATGACGGAAGCGTAGATGTCGTGGGAAATGGCGGATGCGCCGGATAGGGTCAGGCCCGCCACCACCGCCAGAATCGTGGCGAACGCGACGGCGCTCACGAAACCCAGGAAGAAATCGCCGCCGATCGCGGTGGCAAGATGGATCGCAGCCATGTTGCCGCCACCTTTCAGCCCGCCCTCGCCATCGAGGAATGCCGGTTCCGTCGCCACCATGGTGATGGCGCCAAACCCGATGACGAAGGTGAGGATGTAGAAGTAACCGATCCATCCGGTTGCCCACAACACGGACTTGCGCGCCTCCTGGGCGTTGGGAACGGTGAAGAATCGCATCAGTATATGGGGGAGGCCGGCGGTGCCGAACATCAGCGCGAGGCCGAAGGATATGGCCGAAACCGGATCCTTGATGAATCCGCCCGGTCCCATGATCGCGCGTCCATGCTCCGCAGCTTCCGCCGGACTGGCGCCGGCTTCATCGGCGAGCGCGGTCTTGACCTCCACCGCGCGTGCGAACAGCGCTTCCGGCGAGAAGCCGAACGATGCGAGCACTGCCAGCGCCATGAAAGTGGCGCAGGCCAGGAGCAGGACCGCCTTGATGATCTGCACCCAGGTGGTTGCGATCATGCCGCCGAACAGCACGTAGCAGGTCATCAGGACGCCTACGATAATCACGGCATAGCTGTAGGGCAGGCCGAACAGCAGCTTGATCAGCTGGCCGGCGCCGACCATTTGCGCGATGAGGTAGAAGGTGACCACGGCCAATGTGCTGAAGGCGGCGAACAGGCGCACTGGCGTTTGCGCGAAACGGAAGCTGGCGACATCGGCAAAGGTATAGCGGCCCAGGTTGCGTAACCGTTCGGCGAGCAGGAAAAGCAGTATGGGCCAGCCGACCAGGAAGCCGGTCGAATAGATCAGCCCATCGTAACCGTCCGCGAAGATCTGCGCTGAGATGCCCAGGAAGCTTGCCGCCGACATGTAATCGCCCGCGATCGCCAGGCCGTTCTGAAAGCCGGTGATCCCGCCGCCTGCGGCATAGAAATCCGATGTCGAGCGCAAGCGGCGCGCGGCAAGTCGGGTTATCCAGAGCGTCGCTGCGACAAACAGCGCGAACATGGTGATGGAAGGCCAGTTCAAGGCCTGCTGGTCCGTTTCGGCGGTCAGCACGTCGGCTGCGGCCGCCGCCGGGACCGCTGCCAGGGCGAACACGATCGCCAGCCGGGTCAGGCGGAAATCGCTCACAGCCCGTGCTCCCGCCGGATTGCCCTCAGCTCGCGATCGAACTCGCGATTTGCGCGTCTCACATAGATGCCGGTTAGCGCAATGCCCGCGAGAATGACCCCGATCCCGAGCGGGATGCCCAGCGAAGTTACTCCCTTGCCGATCGGTTGTGCGAGGATGTCGGGACGGAATGCGATGAGCAGGATATACCCGACATAGATGGTCAGCATGATGGCGGTGAGGAGCCAGGCGAACCGCGCGCGGCGCCGGATGAGCAATTCAAGCCGCCTGTCCGCCGCCAAGGCTTCCAGGGCCGGTTCCATCTGTTGTGGTTTGCGCGGCGCCTCTGCCATCCAAGCCTTCCTCCTCGCAGCCCGCCTTATCGCCCCTGCGGATTTCTTTTCCGCATTTCACTGGTTTGCGGTGATCACGGGATTGATCCCGGCTTGCACCGACGGCCTGATCTTCCACACCATCCGGGGCCTGCCTGTCCAGACCTTGCCCCAATTTCCTGTGCAGTGCATGCAATCGGAGGGGACTCGTCGGAACGCCACCACATTTCACCGCGCAACCTGCCCGATACAAGGCAAGTTCACGTGGCAGTCAGGAACGGCAAGGGATCGGCGGATCGTCGCCCCAACATCGGGGCAGGGACGGATCACTGACATGTCATTCATGAGCTTCCTCTCGGTCGGCTCCGCCGACCTTGCCATCGATTTGGGCACGGCGAACACCGTGGTTTACCTGCGGGGACATGGCATCGTCCTGGCGGAGCCGTCGGTGGTGACGATGGAAACGGTTGACGGCCGCCGCCGCGTTCGCGCGGTGGGGGATGACGCCAAGCTGATGATGGGCAAGACGCCGGTCAATGTGCAGACGATCCGTCCGCTGAGAAACGGCGTGATCGCCGATCTCGATGTTGCCGAACAGATGATCAAGCACTTTATCCGCAAGGCTCACGCGAATCTGGGCGGGAGGCTGCGCGGCAATCCCGAGATCGTCCTGTGCGTGCCGTCCGGTTCCACGCAGGTGGAACGGCGTGCGATCCGCGAAGTCGCCTCCAATGCGGGCGCGCGCAAGGTCTGGCTGATCGCGGAGCCGATGGCGGCGGCGATCGGGGCCGACATGCCGGTGACGCAGCCGGTGGGTTCGATGGTGGTCGATATCGGCGGAGGCTCCACCGAGGTGGGCGTCATATCGGTCGGCGGGCTCAGCATGAGCATGTCGGCCAGGGTGGGGGGCGACCGGATGGACGAGGCGATAGCCTCCTATGTCCGCCGGTATCACGATCTGCTGATCGGAGAGGCCACGGCGGAGAGGATCAAGAAGGAATTCGGCCGGGCGCTGCTGGACGAAGGAAGTGTCGCCACGCCGATCCTGATCAAGGGGCGCCACATCATTCGCGGCGTGCCCACCGAAATCACCATCACCCAGGCGGAAATCTGCGAAGCGCTGAGCGAGCCTATCGCGCTGATCCTGGAAGCGGTTCGCAAGGCGCTGGAGACCACCGCGCCCGAGATCGCCGCCGACATCATCGATGGCGGGATAATCATGACGGGCGGCGGGGCGCTGCTGTCCCAGATCGATGTCCTGCTCGCGCGCGAGACGGGCCTGCCGGTCAGCATCGCGGAGGATCCGCTCAATTGTGTTGCGCTCGGTGCCGGGCGCGCGCTGGAGGATGCCGGCTATCGCGGTGTCCTGCATGTGATGTAGGCTTCTCGCATCGCATGGGAATGATGGGTTCGGCGAGCGGAAGCCTGCCGGTGCATGATTTTCATCGGTCGTATGGCCCTGCGCCGGGAAAAAGTGCATCAGCAGGCCATGCCAAAGCGAAACATTGCGATAGTGACCGGGGGAGATACGCTCGAGGCCGCGAGTTCGGTCGCGAGTGCCGGCAATGTTCATGAGCACCTTGATCCCGCGCAGTTCAATCGTTTCCTGATCTCGGTCGAGAACTGGAAATGGCGGCTTGAGCAGGCGGATGGAATGGATGCCGCCCAACTCGCCCAGGCACGGATCGAACTTGCGGATTTCACGCTTGCCGCGGGGGCGGATAGAATCCGGTTCGATGCGGTATTTATCACAATCCATGGGGCACCTGCCGAGACAGGGCATCTGCAGGCTTATTTCGAGCTGGTGGGGTTGCCCTATACCGGCTCGGGAATCCTGGCCTCCGCGCTCGCGATGGACAAGCAAGCCTGCAAACATTTCCTTGCCCATGCGCTGGACATTCCCACCCCGGCGCATCGCCATGTGATAAACGGGAACGAGGCCTTCGCTCCGGCGGCACCGGGCATCGCCTTTCCCTGCATCGTCAAGCCGAACTCATATGGGTCCGGAATGGGGGTCGCGCTGGTGGCGGATCAGCCGGCGCTTGAAAGGGCCGTAAAGCGCATCCGCGCGCTGGGTCAGGACATATTGATCGAGCAATTCATCTGCGGGCGGGAATTTACCGTCGGTGCGCTGGTACTGGATGGAAAGATCGAGATTTTGCCGATTGCCGAAGTGTTTCGCCCCGATCATTCGGCCGCGCTGCACAAGGCGGGAGAGGTGGTCTTCACCGACAGGCAGTCCGCCGAACTCGAGCTGAATCCCGATCTGCCGGATGACTGCAAGGATCGGCTTTGCGATTTGACCGCAAGGGTCGGCATGGCCATGAATTGCAGGAGTTTCTACCGTGTGGATTATATGCTGGATCGGGCTGGAGATGTTTATTTTCTCGAACTGAACACGATCCCCGGAATGACGCCGAGAAGCGTGTTCACCCGGCAGATGGAATGTGCTGGCATCAGGCAGGCGGATATCTACAACCGGATCGTTCGGGACGCGCTGGTGCGATCAATCCACGACGGGTGACGGCTCCCGAAACGCAAAGGGAAGATCGCGATCTCCCAGCAGGATCTGGGGCAGCGCCGTATACTGGAATTCCGGTGGCGTGGCGGATGGAGTCAGGCAGTTCACGAAATTGAGGAGGTTTCCGGCGTCATTGGAGGCCGCGATCGTGTAGAAATTGCCGCTGTTCCAGATGATGACTGCCGTGGAGAAGAGTTCACCGAGCGAGCCGGTCAATTCCTCAAGCGTGACGAGTTGCCGGTCCATATTGTGGACTATGGTCTGCTTCTTTTCCTCGATCTTCTCGCGCGAGAAAAATCTCGCCTTGAACTCGTCATCCTTCTGCCTTTCACGCCGTGCGAATTCCTCCGCATCCGGAAGCCAGAATTTCTCGAGAAGAACGAAGATACCGTCGCTGCGAAGATTTCGAGCCGCGATCTGGATCGGCGCGAGCCGTGACTTTCCATACATCTGGAATGTGGTGTCTTCGATTATGAAGTCGAACCCATCCTTGAAATGATGGATGCCGCGTTCCGCCAGGGAGGTTGCCGATACGTCGAAAAACGGGCCGAGGAAGAAATGCGCGCTGCCAGCGGGCCGGCCATGGTGGAAGGCAGCTTCATTTTCCCTGTTGGGGCTGCAGGTCAGTGTTCTGATCTTGTCCTGGGAAATATCGGTGAGCGACCGGGCGGTGACGCCTGAAGCGTCCCCGAGCGTGTAGACATCGAGCGGGCGCTGCTTCGTTTGGTTGATCCACCGGCCATATCGCAGCAGCCCGGCCCCGAACCTGCATTGTTCCTCCAGGACATAGGGCAGGGATGCGATGAAATGCTGATTGAAGGTGCCGGCGTGCCGTTCGCGGACCTTTGCATAGTGCAGGCTCAAGCCATCATGGCGCAGCAGTTCAGGGTCTAGTATGATCGGAAAGTCTGGCGCGCCCTTGCGGCCGGTGGCAAGATCCGAAAATTCGCCAAGCATATGCGTGAGCCGGGGGGATTGCCGTGCCAAGGCAATATAGGCTGCGATCTCGGTTTCCGGTATTGCCATGCCGATCAGGCTCAAAGCGCAGGCTGGGGCAGGCGCTGCCCGACTATCTGCTTCAGGTCTTCCGGAGCGGCGAGCGGAATGAATTCCGCACTATGGCGACGCAGCACATCCAGCCAGGCAGAATCCACTTTCCCATCATCCACCATCACCACATCGACGCGATCCATCGGCATCCCAACGCTGGCCAGTTCCTCCGGCGTGCAGATGACGACAATGCGTGAGACAGCCGCATTGATGAGCAGTGATTGCGTGGCCTTCACGGGATCGCGCGCATCGATCAGCAAGCGGGCCGAACCCACGCCAGCGCTGCTTCCGCAACGCCAGGCCAGCCCGGGCTGGGCCGAAAGCTCGTTGCCATACCGCTCTGCCTCCTGCCTTGAAGCTATGATCAGCATGGACGGTATCCTGGCCGGTTTCGGGCCCAGGATGATATCGGCGATGCCCCGCACATCGCGATCGTCCACCAGATGGCCGCGCAGGGACGGGCAGAGGTTTATTTCGAGGAACTTGCCCATCTCCTGATAGGAGCGGGAAATATCCGGAGTGAGATAGTCGAAACCCACCACCTTGAGGCAGAGAGATTCTGCCAATGCTTCGACGATGAACTTGATATCGGGATGAACGAGATGCGACACCTCCGTGTTCTCGGCCCCGGTTCCCTGAAGCGGGATGGTTCTCAACCTTACCTTCGTCCCTGCCTCGGGCACGGAATCCCTGCTGTAGCCCTGCTTCGCGAGAGCGGAATCGAAATCCTCATCGAACGGTACAGGCCCAAGATAGCTGCCCGGCGTCGCGGTTGCGGTGCGCGCCTGGTTGAAAGCCTCGCCGAGCGCGAGAATGGTGCTTCGGCCATCGCCGATTACCTCGGCCGGATCGCGTCGCGTCGCCGCGACGAATTTGCCGCGAACAACGAGAAGGCGATGGACGTCGCCTTCCACATGGGATTCGATCATGATCGGAGCTGCGGAAGCATCTCTGGCCTTGGCAAAGGCCTGCCTCAGTTCCTTCGCATCCCTGATGTTCACCGAAACGCCACGGGCCTGCCCGCGGTCGATCGGCTTCACCACACAAGGCCAGCCAATTTTTTCGACAACCCCCGGAAGATCATTCACGTCATTCACCAGCATATGCGTGCTGACCGGCGCTCCCATGGAATGGAGATAGAATTTGCTCAAGACCTTGTCGCCGGCAATTCTCGCCCCCGTGGCGGAGTCTTCCTCCGGGCTGCTTTCGAAAAATCGAATGGAACGGCAGCCCCATCCGAATTGCCAGACCTTCAATCTCTGGAAGAAGGGGAGCCAGGGCAAATTCCTGGCCCGGGCGGCTTCCATCAGGATCTTGGCCTGGTAGTCCGGATGGAAATTGCGGCATTTTTCCCAGAAATTTGCCATTATCTGGTTAACCTGCTCGCCGTTCAACGGGCTACGGCCCGCTACCACGAAGAATTTCGCGGCAAGGCTGAGGCATTCCGGAGCCAGGTCCGGATCGTGAAAACCCAGCCACAGGACGATCCCGTCATCCGTCTGCCTGGCTCCTCCGGAATGGATAAATCCGCGAACCTCGTTCAGCGCCGCCAGCGACCATTCGACCAGATAACGGGCCACGAAGAGTTCCATGCTTTCTTCGGGACGACGGGTCGTTCCGGACCACCAGGTGCCAAAGGCATCGGTCATGCGGGCCGCATGGGTTTCAAGATCGGGGTCGCCCGCCTGATCGATCCGGAGGTTGAAGACGATGACCGGATCGCTGGCATAGGGGTTGGGGCCGAAATACCGCCGGGCGTCTGCGAAGCTTATCATCTGTTTCGTCCGAATATCCGGGTTCAGCCCGGAATCTGCGCTGGGAATTGAGTGGATGTGCCCCTCCCCACCTCGATGTTTATGATAGCCAGCAAAATCAAGTAACTCGGCACGTGTCGATCTTTTTCTCCACCACTTTGCATGCTGTTCGCGCGGGAAGGCTGCGCCGCATGTCGTTGCCTCTGGGTGGAAAACAAAATCTTGGGGATCGAGAAAAAACTGTTACGAGATAAATCTCAATTCGTTTGATAGAGAATGCATGTCCGGTGAGGGCGGTTTCCTCTCCCTCCGCCTTCATCGGGCCGCGGCTTTTGATCGATGACAGCTTGCTCCGCGTCACCAACGGCTAAAGCGCACGAAACCTACGCGACAACGCCGGCTTCGTGTCTTCCACAGGAGAATACGAATGAGTCGGACTATCAACCGATCCAGCTTCAGCCCGGCGCCCCGCCGAAATATTCCCCCGCTGCCGCATCCTTCATGGATTCATGGCAGCCGATCGAACGGTGAAGGGCCTCGTGCCTTCACTGCGGAACAGTTCTGGGAGCGGCTGGGAATCTGACGATCCAGCCGCTTTGGCGGAACGCTTGCCGACCGTTCCGCCTGTCCGGTGTGTCGGCAGCTTGCTCAATTGCCTTCTATTCCAACCTGAAAGCCGGCTCCATGGGGCCGGCTTCTTTTTCTTGCCGGTTCTCCGCCCCGGATCAGCCTTCGCGAAAGTCCGTATGGAGGCCCGTTTCCCGCCACTGGGCGAGCTCGGCCTGCTCCTTCTCCAGCTCCGCTGAGATCAGGTCGCAGGACATCTGGCCGAGCACGAGCTGATGGGGCGGGTTCGGCGCGTCCACCGCATCGACGATCGCACGGGCGCAGAGCACCGGATCGCCTTTCTGCTGGCCGTCCAGATCCTTGCTGAATCTGATGCCGACGCCGACGGTGGCGTCATAGTCATCCGCCCAGGTTTCACCGGTCACGAGCGAGCGTCCGGCGAAATCCGTGCGGATCGGGCCGGGCTGTATCGAAGTCACCCCGATGCCGAGCGGTTCCACTTCGGCGCGCAGCGACATCGACAGCCCTTCGACCGCGAACTTGGTGGCGGAATAGTAGCCGCTGCAGGCCATCGCCACGCGGCCGACCATTGATGAGATGTTCACGATCCAGCCGCGCCGGCGGGCGCGCATGCCGGGAAGCACGGCGCGCGTCGCGTTCGCCAGCCCGAAGAAGTTCACGTCGAACATCCGGCGGACGGCCTGTTCGTCGGCCTCCTCGACGCCATGGAGATAGCCGTAGCCGGCATTGTTGACGAGCACGTCGATGCTGCCGAAGTGATCTTCCGCCGCCTGGACCGCGGCCGAAATCTGTTCCGGGTCGGTTACGTCCAGCGCAAGCGCGATGGCGTTCCCGGCACCCTGCGCAACGATCTGGTCAAGATCGCCCGGGTTCCTGGCGGTCGCCACCACGCGTCCACCCTTTTCCAGAACCGCCTGCGCAATTTCTCGCCCGAGGCCCGAGGAGGCCCCCGTGATAAACCAGACCTGTTCGCTGCGCTTCACTATGCTTCTCCCCTCGTGCTGGCGGCAGCCCTGTTTTCCCAGCCAGGGGGCGGTCCCATGCGCCGGTTCGAAAGCTATTCAGGTCCGGACATGAATAGCGCTGCGGCTGTGCCTGATTCTGCCTGCGATCTTATGGGCGGAGAGAAGCGTAATCAATGCAATGCCAAAAAAGATTCGGGATCGGACTGTTCCCTGCTGTGCCTAGAAGCCGAAGGAAATGCCCAGTCGTCCCATGACATAGTCATAGTCCAGGCCGCCCGAAATCGAGGTGTTGGCGTATTGGACATCCAGGAAGACATTCGGCGAGCGCGCCTTTACCGGACTTTCCACCCGGAGAGCGGCAAAGCGCGCATCCTGCCACCTCGCGCCCGTTGCGTGCTGCGCGCCATATCCGCCCGCCACCTGATACATCCAGCCGGAATTGTCGAATCGACGGAGCTGAAGCACCGGCAGCACCTGGACGTAGTCGCGCGGCGAGAAGTAGTCGAATTCGTTGGGCGTGGTGGAATGATAATAGCGTGCCCGCAATTGCGCGCTGAGGCCCCATTCGGGCTCGACCACGTGAATATAGCTGCCGCGCAGATGCAGGCGCTCGTTCTTGCCAGTGAATTTCTGGACCCCGGCCATCGCGGTCACGATGTTGCGGTCATCCAACGGCAGATCGAAATTTGCGCCGAGAAAGGTGTAATAGATGCCTTTCTGCAGGCCCTGCGGGGTCTCGATGATCTCGCGCTCGATGAAATAGCTCTGCTTCCAGTCCGCACTGCGGATATTGGCGGACCCCAGCACGGTATGGCCGTCCGTGCCGATCCGCGCCTGCCACAGCCACTTGTCGGAGATCGTGTCGGCCAGGTCGAGATAGGCCCGTTCCTCGCCCTTCGTCTCCTGGCCCAACGGCTTGAACCAGGCTTTCTCGAAGGCGACCCCCATGAACTTGTCGCGGCCGGAGAAGTTCAGCAGCGCCCGGCCCGTCACCTTGAGCACGTCGGTATCTTCCGCATCCGTGCTGGCGAAGACTTCGATACCTGCGCCGGGACGCAGGCCGCCGATATGTTCCGGCGGCGCGATTTCCTGCGCGGCCGCATGGCAGAGTGGAGCGAGCCAGCAGGCAAGGGCGATCATATCCCGGAGACGCCACCGCATCATTTCGTGCCCCATTTCTTGCGCTGGCCGCTCAATTCGGAAAGGTAGCCCCACAGGCAGATGGGCTGCATGACGATCGCGTAGATCACCACATAGAACAGCAGGCCCAGCACGTTGCGCCGGATCCGGAGGCCCTGGGTTCGGAACATCCTGCGCTGGATGAAGAAGATCACCGCGTTCCATACCATCGCCAGCGGAAGCAGCAGCAGGGTCAGCGGGCCGGCGATCCAGTAATAGCCGAGCAGCGCGGCCACCAGTCCGGGAATGAAAATGAAGGTGAACGTCAGATCCAGGGGAAGGAACAGCATGTTCCACCAGATGAACAGCGTGGTCAGCCGCCGCTTGAACAGCAGGCCCTTGTGCTGTTCGAGCGCTTCCACCATGCCGCGCGCCCAGCGTTTGCGCTGACGGTAGAATTGCCTGAAGGTGGCGGGGGCATCGGTGAAAACGACGGCATCTTCCGCATAACCGACGCGGTAACCGCGCTCCAGCATGGCCCAGGTCATCACGATGTCCTCGCCCACCGTATTCGGCCATCCACCCACGGCATGCAGCGTATCCTTGCGATAGAGCGAAAAGGCACCCTGTGCGACCAGCGTGCCGTGATACATGCTCTGCATGCGCTTTACTGCGGCGATGCCGTGGAAATAGTCCCATTCCTGCGCGCGGGTTATCAGGTTCTCGCGGCTGTTGCGGACCAGCACGGCGCCGGCCACCGCCACCGTTCCCGGCGGATCGGAGAGATAGCGCTCCACGATTTCCCGCAGGCTGTCCGAACGCAGCCGGCTGTCCCCGTCGATCGTGCAGATCAGATCGTGGCGGGAGGCGGCCAGACCGCTGTTGAGCGCGGCCGCCTTGCCGCGGTTGCGCTCGAAATCGAGCAGGCGGATCTCGATATTCCGGGTCGGCGACAACCGGGAAATGGCTTTCCGCACGCGCTCTCCCGTCCGGTCGGTTGAACCGTCGTTCACGACCAGTGCTTCGACCGGGCCTGCGTAGTGAAGCCGCGCCAGGCTCTCCAGCGTGGCTTCTATCCCGGCTTCCTCATTATAGGCGGCGATGATGATGCTGACGCCCGGGTAGCTGCTCAAGGCGAGTCTTTGCGGCCTGCGATCGAGCAATAGGGACGTCGCCAGAAAGGCGTTCATGAAGCCCGGTACGAATGCGATAAAGGTGAGCGCCCACAGGGCAAACAGGGGATGCGTCAGCTTGCCGAGATCATGCATCCACGCGCTTGCGATATAGACGCTGAATGTGGTCCAGACGATCGCAACGATCAGAGAAATCACGTATTTCCAGCGGACAGGAACATAAATACGCGATGGCCCCGGCAAACTCTCCGTCGCTAGTTTTATTGGTACGCTCATACGATTACCCGCCTTCTCGAATACTCAAGAGGGGCGCGCTCAGACCTGAGTGCTTGCGAGGGCACCAAGCGTATGAAATTCAATTATAAAGTCGAATGTCTGATCTGCCCGCCGAATCCGGCCAGCCGTGTCTGTGTCATGCAGTTCCTTCCACGGAAAACTCCGTGCCCCTCGCCCCAATTATTAAATCGGTTCAATAAGAAAATGAGTTCTCAAAAGAGATAATAATCCAATTTACATATTGATTCGGATTATCTGCCTTGGCTGCACTCATTGCTAGTTCGGACTTGGCAGTGTCATGTTTTGAGACAAGTGGGCATTGGCATGGTTTCGGGGCCGCTTGACTGAGGAACCCTGGCTCTAATCGATTTCCGGGCGTCTGGGATGTATGCGGGGAATGGCCAGTTCGACCCGCAAGCCGGGCTCATTGTCGCCGAAGCGCAGTTCCGCGCCATGCTGCCAGACGATCGCCGCCACAAGGCTCAGGCCCAGACCTTCGCCCGGCAGCCCCTGGGCCGAAGAGCCCCGATAGAAGCGCTCGGTCGCGTAGCCGGCCTCTTCCGGGGCAAGGCCGGGCCCGTTGTCGCTGACGGAAAGAACGAGCTTTTCGCCATCTTCATGCGCGGCAACGCGGATCGCGCCGCCGGACTGGGTATATTTGAGAGCGTTGTCCAACAGGTTGGACAGGGCCTGGAACAGCAGGTCCGGATCGACATAGGCGCGCAGCTGCGGTTCGATCGTTGTCTCCAGGGCAATCGCACGGCGGACCGCCGCCGGTTCGTGGAATTCCACCACGTCATTCGCAAGCTGCGAGATATCCGTTTCGCGCATCCCGGCCAGGTGGCGCTGGCCTTCGATCCTGGCGATCCGCAACAGGGCATTGAAGATGCGTTGCAGCCGCCGTGCCTCATCGAGCGCTTCTTCCACCAGTGCGCGACGGTCTTCCCCCCTTGTTTCCTCGGTTTCCAGCCCCTCCAGTTGAACCAGCAGGCGGGACAGCGGGGTGCGCAATTCGTGGGCGACATTGTCCGACACCCGGCGCACCGATTCGAATAATTCCTCGATGCGCGAGAGCATCAGGTTCAGCGTTTCGCCCAGGCGATCGAAATCGTCATTCGTACCCCGGACCGGTATCCGCCCTGAGAAATCGCCTTCCATCACGGTTCGCGCGGCGAGATTGACCGCATCTATGCGCGTGCGAATGGCGCGGCTCATCAGCAGGCCGCCAGCGACACCGAGCAGGATCGTGCCGCAGATGATCCAGATCGCGGCGGTGGCGACCATTTCCTCCCGGTCGTCGACATCTTCGGAGTCTCGCCCGACGAGCAGCCGCGCGCCATCCTTGAATACGATATCCCTCACCAGCGCGTTGTGATCTGACTCGTCGCCGTCGCTATAGATGTCCGCCTCGATTTCCACCCAGCCCGGCGAGATTTTGCTGGGCCAGCTGGGCAGATTGGCGGTGATCGTCTTTCCCTGCCCGTCAATGAAGGCATGGAACGCCATGCGCGTGCTCTTGCCCGCGGCGCGCTCCTGAAGCGCGGCTACCAGCGCATCCTGCCCATCCACGATATAGAGTTGCGACAGGACCCTTGCTTCGCGACCGACCTGCGCCTTGATCCGGTCGGTAGGCTGGACCACGCTCACCCAGAAATACAGGCCGATCAGCACGGCGACCGATGCGCAGAACAGCCCGATATAGATAAGGGTCAGCCTGAAGGAGAGGCTTTGGAACAGCGTCATCCGTCGGCACGCATCACATAGCCCATGCCGCGCACGGTATGGATCAGCGGAACCGCGTCATCGCGTTCGATCTTCTGCCGCAGATTGCTGATGTGCTGGTCGATGATATTGGTCTGCGGATCGAAATGATAATCCCACACGTTTTCCAGCAGCATCGAGCGGGTCACGACACGCCCCACGTTGCGGGCCATATAGCTCAATATGCGGAACTCGCGCGTGGTCACCTCGATCTTGCGCCCGCCGCGCGAGACGGTGTGGCCCAGGAGGTCGATCTCGAGATCGCCCACCCGCAATGACGTAACGGCTTCGGTCGTCACCGGGCCCCGCCGCCCCAGCGCTTCCGCCCGCGCGATCAACTCGGACAAGGCAAAGGGCTTCGACAGGTAATCGTCCGATCCGGCGCGCAACCCTTTCACCCGCTCGTCGACATCGCCGAGCGCGCTGAGGATCATCACCGGCGTATCGTCCTGTGTGGCGCGCAGGGTGGCTAGGATCTTCAGCCCGTCGACCGAGGGCAGCATCCGGTCGAGGATGATCACGTCATAGCCTTCGCAGGTCGCCTGCAGCAGCCCTTCGCGCCCGTCGTCGCGATGGTCGACGATGTGGCCGGCTTCCCGCAGCCCCTTGGCGATATAGCTGGCCAGCCCGCGATCGTCCTCGACCAGGAGAATATGCATGAACCGGCTGCCTCTCAATCATCCATGGCGAAGGCCAGGTGATGGCCCGCTCGCGGATCGAGATGGAGTTCGGCCACACCCGCCGCCGTGGAGATTTCCATCTCGTAACCGGCTTGGCCGCCTTCGACCTCGAAGCTGGCGTCCATTACCCGCCCGCCGGTCGAACGTTCCAGCTTTTTCGCCATTTCCATTTCCTATACCAACCGTCCGCTGCGATTTTCCAGATCCACTTCCAGGACCTGGCCGCCGGCGGTTTCACCTTCGCATGGGCCGGGAGCGGAGGCGAGGCGCAAATCGCCCGACATCATGGGTGTGCTCGCGGCGACTTGCTTTTGCTGCGTGCCATGGCTCGCCAGAGCGACTATCTGCAACGGCATGACCTATCGAACCCTGATTTCCGTCGCGCAGCTGCAGGCCGCTTTGCAGCAGGACGATCCGCTGCTGTTCGATTGCGGCTTTGATCTGGCCCAGCCGGAGGTCGGTCGGATGACATATGCGGCCGGGCATCTGCCGGGCGCGCATTATCTCCATCTGGACGAGGATCTGGCGGCGCGGCCGTCGGGCACGAATGGGCGGCATCCCTTGCCCGAACCTGAAACTCTGGCCGGAAAGCTGCGTGCCGCCGGGCTGAGGCGGCACCAGCAAGTGGTTGCCTACGATGCGTCGGGCGGGGCGTTCGCGGCCCGGCTATGGTGGCTCCTGCGGTGGATCGGCCATGATGTGGTTGCCGTTCTGGACGGCGGCAGGCAAGCCTGGCTCGCGGCCGGAGGTGCCCTGGAACAAGGGGAAGGCAAAGCGCCTCAAGCAGGAGATTTCGTGGCGCGCCCGCCGAACCGGAAGCTGGTGGCCGATGTCGGCGAAGTGTTGGCGAACATCGCCAGGCCGCAGCGCCTGGTCATCGATGCGCGAACGGCGGAACGTTTTCGCGGGGATTCCAATCCCCTCGATCCTGTCGCCGGCTATATTCCAGGGGCGCGCAACCGCTGTTTCAGGGACAATCTGAATGCGGAGGGCTGTTTCAAGCCGGCGGAACTGCTCGCGGCCGAGTTCCGCGATGTCCTCGGCGATAGCGAGCCGGGCGATATCATCCTGCAATGCGGTTCAGGAGTCACGGCCTGCCACAATGCGCTGGCGATGGAAGTGGCGGGAATGAGCGGAGCCTTGCTCTATCCTGGCTCATGGAGCGAATGGATCAGCGATCCGGGCAGGCCGGTGGCGACCGGGCCGGCATAGCCGCACCTCCACTCGCCGGGGCTTGGGCGATCCAGACCTGCACGGAACAGGCAAGGGAGGGCAAGCGCCTGAGCACTGCCCCCCCCCTTTGCAACTTCCCGGTTTTCAGTTGAACTTGAAACCGAATGTCACGCCGTACGTGGCGGGCATGCCGGCAAAGCGCGCCTGCGAGTCATTCGACGGGATCACGGTGGTCCAGTAATATTTGTCGAAGATGTTCTTGCCCCAAAGCATCACCTTCCACGCACCATCGGCCGCTTCATAGCCGATGCGGGCATCGACCGTGGCATAGCCCTTGATGTTGAAGACGTTGTCCACAATGTCGGGGCGCGTGAACGAGGTTGCCGAATAGGGGAACGGAATACGGTTGGCGCCGATCGTGGCGTCGGAGCGCGACCGGGCGTTCACGCTCACGCCGGCAAAGGCTGCGCCGCCCGATTCCATCTGGTGGCGATAATCGACATTGACCACGCCCGACCACTTCGGGGTGAAAGGCAGCGGATCGCCGGTGAAATCGTCAATCTGGGCGTAGATGTTGTTGTTCTTGGGATCTGCCGGGCTCTCGGTCACCTTGGAATTGAGGTAAGTCACCGCGGCATTGATGGTCAGGCCATCGACCGGGCGGGCGGTGATGTCGGCTTCGGCACCCCAGATCCGCGATTTCGGGACGTTGATGAGCGCATCGAGGCCGCCGAACGTCGCGTCGAGCAGCTTGCCGCGGATCTGCTTGTCCTTGTAGTCGTAATAGAACGCGGCCGCGTTGAACTGCAGCTTGCGATCCGCAAGCGTCGCCTTGAAGCCGCCCTCATAGGCCGTCACCGATTCCTGGGTCACCGGCAGCATGCCGACATAGCTGGCCACGGAAAGGCTCGGGAAGCTGCCGGCTTTGTAGCCGCGCGACACGTTGGCATAGAGCAGGAAGTCCGGATTGACCTTGTAGTCCACGCCGAACCGCCAGGAGACGTTGTCTTCCTTGAGCTTGCTCGTGATCGGCGGGCCATTGGTGAAATCGGCCGCGAAGGTGAAGCAGGTGCCATTGATGCCAGCGCCCCCGAACAGGGTTTCAACCCGCCCGGTCGGCGTGGTGTAGGAGCAGATGCTGGAATCGATCGTGCTGTTGGTATAGCGCGCCGCGCCCTTCAGCGTAAACTGATCGCTGACATCGAATTCCAGATTGCCGAAGAACGCATAGTTCTTGATATCCTGGCGGTTGGTCACGCCGCTGGCATTGATCCAGTTCAGGCCGGGGCTGTGGTTCGAATTGTCGAAGTAGCGCAGCACCTGGTCTTCATAGGTGGTGCTGTCTTCGTAATTGGCCCCCACCAGCCAGCGCAGGCGGGATGCGCTGTCGTTCGCCAGGCGCAATTCCTGGTTGAAGGTCTCGATGAAGCCATTGTTCTTGTCGAGGTCGAAGGTGACGAGCGCGTTGCCGTCCTGATCCACATTCTGCTTCTGATCGAAATCGGTGTAGGACGTGAGCGAGGTGAGAGTGATGCCTGCGCCAAGCTCGATATCGGCGCGCAGCGCGAGTTGCCACAAACGCCGATCCGACCTCGGATCGAAATTGACCAGTTCCCCGGTGCCCTGGACATAGCCGCCCTGGCCATTGCCGGGCGCCCCGCCGAGGGCCTCCGGGGTGAGGATCACGCCGGTGCCGGGATCGATGGCATAGGATGTCCAATCCGCCGCCCGCGCCTTGTTGGGCGCAAACGGGGACGCAATGATGCGCGCCGTCGCTTCGGCGCCGTCGATCGGGTTCTGCGGGTTCACGCCGACGAGCTGCTGCGCCTGCGGCTGCGACTTGTCGATCCAGCCATTCGCATTGAACTGGAACTTGATGCTGTCGGATGGTTCGAATTCGAGCAGAAGACGCCCGGCCACGTAGGACTTGTGGCCATTGGTGTCGCCCGGGCGCGTGATGCTCTTCTGCCAGTCATCGGAATTGAGCCCGTTGACCGCGACGCGCATCCCCAGGCTGTCCGTGACCGGGCCGCTGATGAAGGCATTGCCCTCGATCGTGTTGAAGCGGCCGTAGCTGATGTCGCCGCCGACCTGCCAGGTGTCCGTCGGCTTGGCGGCGATGTAGTTGATCGCGCCGCCGGTTGAGTTCTGCCCGAACAGGGTTCCCTGCGGGCCCTTCAGCACTTCCACCCGTTCCAGATCGAAAGCGGCGTGGCTGGCGAGGATGGGAAAGGGCAGGGGCGCCTGGTCGACATAGACGCTGACGGCCGGATAGACGCCAAGGGAGCTTTCCTGGAAGCCGATCCCGCGCAGCGTGAAGATCGGGGTATTGGTCGTACTGGACGAGAAGGCGAGGCCCGGAACGATCGAGGCGATGTCTTCCAGCGAAGTGATCTTGCGATCCTTGAGCGCTTCGCCGCTGATGGCCGTAATGGTCAGGCCTACGTCATTGAGGTTCTGTTCGCGCTTGTTGGCGGTGACGACGATTTCATTGCCGGAGGCGCTGCCGGCATCCTGCGCATGGGCTGCTGTGAAGGCCGCGGAACCCGTGATCGCGACCAGAGCCGCGCCGTAACGGAATCCTGCCTTTGTCGATAAAACCATTAATCCCTCCCTGATGGGCCCAAGCATCGTTGCATTTGACGCTTCATTGGTGCGACCATTCTAGGGATCGTGCAGGAGAGCGGTCAAGTAGTGTATTGGATTCCACGACTGGGTTTCCTCGGCCTGTGGCGAGGATGCCACAGGCCTATGCCGCCAACCCTGTTCAGATCGCCTGGGTGTTTGTCGCGAAGTCGAAAAGGACGCGGTTGGTTTCCTCGCAATGCGCCCGGATGATCGCCTCGGCGGCTTTTCCATCGCGTGCCCTCATCGCCGCGACCGTGTCACGGCGGGCGACTTCGCCTTCCCTTGCGAACGGCCAGGTCTGCATCTGGGTCAGCATTTCCTCGATCATATCCGCGATTGCGTCGACCAGCACGGCGAGGAGCCGGTTGCCGGATGCCCGCGCCGCGATCCTGTAGAACTCGGTGGATGGCCGGACCGTGGCGACCTGCTCGCGAGTCCGCCGTATGTGCTCGAGCTGCCGGACGTTCCGGTCCAGTTGCAGGAAATCCTCTTCACTCCCGCGCTCCGCCGCGAGCCGGACGGCCTGGCCGAATATCGACGCGCGCAGTTCCAGAAGATCATGCAGCGGCAGGCGGCCCAGGATCAGCATGTTGCGGATGGCATAGGTGATTCCATCCGGGCCGATCTCCCGGATGAAGGCTCCGCCCCGCGCGCCCCGCTCCAGCCGCAGCACGCCCGACATTTCCAGGCTGCGAATGGCTTCCCTCACCGCCTGCCTGGCGATGCCCAGAAAAGCGGACAGATCGCGTTCCGCAGGGAGCTTGTCGCCGGAGGAGAATGTCTTTTTCCGGATGTTCTGCAAAATGTAGGATTGCACGATGTCCTGCCGCCTGACGAGGCTGTCCAAGGCTGCGAGAGGCGCTGCATTCCCATCCACCTCCGCTTCCTCCGCGAACGGTTCTGGCAGGGCAAGGGGGGCAGAGCCCTGGCATCTTGCCGCTTGCTCGGCCAGTTCGGCATCCCGGACGATCGCGGCGCAGCGGATGTAGAACTGCTGCCCGGTCTCGGTCAGGCGGAAATGGCGGGGCCCGCGTTCCAGCAAGGTAACGCCCAGATCCTTCTCGAGCGCGGTGATCCGCCGGGATAGCGTCGATTTCTGGATGCCCAGCTTGCGGGCGGCGGCGGCCAGACCTCCACAATCCGCTATCTCGGCAAAATAACGGCAGTCGTTGAGATCGAGCATGCATTCTGGCTAAGAGGGAGTGCTGTCCAATTCAACCACAAGCTGTTCCGAGGGATTGAGCGCAGCCGAAAAGGCTTGCCCGCTTCTGCCAAAAAAAGGCCCGACCAAATGGCCGGGCCTGGAAGTTTTGGGAGAGGATGCCTGTAAAAGGCAATTTTGCGTTGCCCTGAACGCACTCCTCTCGCAAGCGTGAAAACCTCACGTACTGTTGCGCAATTTGCAACAGGGAGCAAGAGCCGCGGAAATCGGCCTTCCATCGGCTCCAAATTGAATGCCGCTATTCCCGAAAGTGGCAATTGACAGGATCGGCCGTGCGTGCGCTAAGCTGAGAGCGCAACAATAACAGAGCGGGCAGAGGAGCGGAGCATGTCTCAACCTCACAACATCCTTGCGGCGCATCGCCCGGCGTCGATGCGCGAGCGTGTGAGCGAGGAAGAATGGGCGGCGCGCGTCGAGCTCGCCGCACTTTACCGGATCCTGCATCATTTCGGCATGACCGATCTGATCGCCAATCATATCACCATGCGGGTGCCGGATGGATCGGGCCATATCCTGATCAATGCCTATGGCCTCACCTATGACGAGGTGACGGCGTCCAATCTCTACAAGATCACGATCGACGGCGATGTCGTGTTGAAGCCCGATGTGGATCTGGGCCTCAACCCGACCGGCTACGTCATCCATGGCGCGGTCCATGCGGCACGAGAGGATGCGCATGTCGTGATCCACACGCACAGCGCGGCCGGAACCGGCGTGTCGGGCATGAAGTGTGGGCTGCTGCCGCTCTCGCAGCATGCCGCGCTGGTCGAGCGAGTGGTGGGCTACCACGATTATGAAGGCGTGGCGCTCAATTTCGAGGAGCGGGAACGGCTGGTCGCCAATCTCGGCAGCGGCAACTTGCTGATTCTGCGTAACCACGGGTTGCTGGCATGCGGGCGCACGTGCGGAGAAGCGTTCATCTATCTCTACCGGCTGGAAATGGCCTGCAAGATACAGGTGGCGGCCCTCGCCGGCGGGCTGGACAACGGCCTGGCGATGTCGGGCGCGGCGCTGGAGAACACTCGCAACATCGCCATTGCAAACCCCGGGCTGGTGGGCGGCGACCTGCAATGGAAAGCACTGGTACGCCGCATGGATCGGATCGATCCGTCCTACAAGGAGTGAGAACGAGATGGCTCTCGCGGAAGAACTGATCGAAACCGCCGCCAATGATCGCCTTGGCGACGCGGTGACCTGCCGGACCCTGGCGGAAGGGCAGCCGCCGCTTTTCGTCGAGGCGAAGGAAGGCGCTTTCGCCACGCTGGACGATGCGGTGGCCTGGGTCGGCGAGCATCGCGACGCGCTGGACACGCTCATTCAGCGTCATGGCGGAGTGGTGCTACGCGGCTTTCCGGTCGCGGTGTCGGAGGATTTCGGGCGGATCAGCGCCTGCTTCCCGCCCTATACCGGCGGCTATCAGGGCGGCGCGGCCGCGCGCAGGGCGGTGGCCAAGGGGGTGTATGAAGCCACCCAGCGCACGGGCGATCAGCGCATCCCGATCCATCAGGAGATGTTCTACCTGCGCGATTATCCGCGCCGGATCGCTTTCTTCGCCAAGAAGGTCGCGGAGGAAGGGGGCGAAACGATCATCGCCGATATGCGCAAGATTACGAGCGATATGCCGGCATCCATCCGCGGCAAGCTCGAAAAGCTGGGGATTGAGAATGTTCGCAATTTCGCCGCGAAGACCGGCAGCACGCAGGAAACGCGCCTGATGGACAAGCGCGGCTGGGATTTCGCCTTTTACACGGAGTCCGAGAAGGAAGTGGAGGAGATCTGCGCCCGGCGCCATATGCGCCCATATTGGCACGAGGATGGCAGCCTGACCGTATTCAATCTGGAAGATGCCTTCGTGACCCATCCGGGCACAAATGAACGAGTCTATCGGGGCGGGGTGCATATCGCGCATTTTTTTCGCGGATCATACGATAATACGGGCCAGGCCGCCGAGTTGCGGCAGCAGCAGAAATTTCCGTCCGGCGCCTATCTTGGCGATGGCAGCGAATTGCCGCCCGAAGAGGATGCGCAGTTCCAGCAACTCGTCGACAGCTTCACCTATTCATGGCCGTGGCATGATGGCGATATCATGATTCTGGATAATCTGCTGACCGGGCATGGCCGCAATCCGTTCAGCGGGACGCGGGCCACCGAGGTCTCACTGCTGGATTGAAGCAGGGCAGGGCGGTAGCCCCGCCGGACTTCATGCGTCGGCCCTGTTCCAGGCGACGAGTTCCACGATGTTGCCGTCGGGATCGCGTGCATAAACGAAATCGGCGCGACCTACGCCCGGAATTGGGCCGGAGTCCACGACCTCGCCCTGCAACTGGCCGCCGGCGGCCAGCATCCTGTCGAGAGTTTCCCGCACGTCGTCCACCACGAAGCAGACATGCATCAGGCCGGGCCGATTCACCTTTCCCGGTACTGACGGATCGGACCCTTCGACCTTGAATATTTCCAGGTTCGGCCCGGTTTCCCCATGGCCGGGCAGCTTGAGCATGAAACCGGTGATATGCGCGCCTTCGAGGCCGGTGCCGCGCTCGATCCAGTCGCCCTGGAGGTTGCGCTGCGGCCCGCTGAGGACGCAGCCGAATACCTCCATGTAGAAGGCCGCGAGTCTTTCCGGATCGTGGGAAACGATATTCGTATGATGAAATGCGGCGCCCATCCTCTTCCCTTTCCATTTGCCTGCGCGGGCTCGGACCTTTCGTCAAAGGCCTCGTCCCGCGGACTATCTGTGAGTTATCCTGCCTTGTCTCGCAGAACCGCGGCTTGTGCAATATGAGTCCATGAAGACCGGGCAGCGCATGCAGGCCGCCTTAGCTGTTCAAAGGGCATGGGTTCAGCTTGACGCGTCGGGGGGGACAGTCCACTCCGTTCCCGCTAAAATTGCTAGCGCTGCCGCACCGGTAATCATGATCAACGATAAGTCAGCTTTGCCGAATGCCGGGACCTTGCGAATCCACTTGCGCCGAGACCTTCGCGGGCCAGCTTATGGGATCGTGCAATCCACTGTTCTCGCCGAAATAGATGTGCCGGCCGCAGACACGAATTTCCAGGATGAAGACTGGAATCGCGTCGATCGCCTCATCGGCCCATATTTGCCTTGCGCCGCCAGCCGCGACGGAGCGTCGTTTCATGACAATCTGGCCGCCAGGATCCTGAATCTTGCCGTTTCCTCCCTGCGCGATGCGGGCTTGCCGATTTTCTGCGAGGCGCGGCTCCTCGATTGCCTGCATATCGGTGAAGATCGCTTCACCATTCGGGCGGCTTTTCCTTCGCTTGCCGCAAACGGGAAGGACATGCTCGCTGCCCTGGTCTGGGCGGTTTCGACGATCTGGATGGCATTGCGCCTGGGGCCTGACGGCAATCTGCAAGAAGCGGGGCAAATCGCGGCGAGCAAGCGTGGCCAGCTTATGGAAAGGCTCGGCAAGCTGAAGCTGGGTGGCACGAATACGCTGCGTTTTCTCGAGGCGGCCCACGCCGCGGATATTCCCGTGCCCGCCATGTCCGACATCTATTGTCAGTTCGGATGGGGAAAGAACCAATTGCTCGCGAAGAGCAGCATATTGAGCACAACCCATGCCCTGTCGGTCGCGATAGCGCGCGATAAATTCTCGTCGTCGCAGATGTTGCGGCGTGGAGGGCTTCCGGCTTCGATTCATGAAGTGGCGGATTCCTGGGAGCATGCGCGCAAGATTGCCGCAAGGCTCGGCTATCCGGTGGTGGTCAAGCCAGCGAATCTGGATGGCGGTGTGGGTGTGTTCGCCGGGCTTCGCAACGAACGGCAATTGGCCGATGCGTGGAACGAGGCGAGCAAGCATGGTCGCAAGATCCTCGTCGAGAAGCATTGCGAAGGAGAAGACTTCCGCCTGATCGTCATCGACGGCACCTTGCGATGGGCGGTGGGCAGGCAGCCTGCCGGCGTGACCGGCGATGGCCAGCACAGCATCGTCGAACTGGTCGAAATCTCGAACCGCGATCCGCGCCGCGGCTATCATGCGACGGCATCCTTGCGGCCCCTGACATTGGGCGATGAAGCGTTGGGGCTGCTCGAGGAGCAGGGATGCACGGTTGACACCCTCCTCGAAGCGGGGCGCTTCGTGAGGTTGCGGCGCGCGTCCAATCTTTCGTCGGGAGGCTTGCCGGTGGTCGTGACGGACGACGTGCATCCCGATAATCGCGCTCTGGTCGAGCGAGCGGTCGATCTGATCGGCCTCGATGTCGCCGGGGTGGACATGATCATTCCCGACATAGCGAAATCCTGGCGCGAAGTCGGCGGCACCATCATCGAGATCAATGCGCAGCCCCAATTGATCGCGGCTTCGCAAACCCATCTCTATGGCGACATCCTGCGGGCGCGGATGAACGGCAATGGCCGGATTCCGACAGCGCTCATCCTCACCGGCAAGGAGGGAGATTTGACCGCGCGGCTTCTCGAGCGCCTGGCTAAGCCGGGCTGCGCCGGGATTGGCCTGGCGGCGCAAGGGGAGGCCTATCTCGGCGGTTCTCCCATCGGCCTGGGCGGCCTGTCACCGTTCCATGCCGGATATGCGCTGCTCATGCATCGCGATGTCGAAGCCTTGCTGGTGGTGGCGGACGACAGTTCGCTGCTCAAATCGGGCTTGCCGTTCGATCGGTTCGATCTGCTCGTGATCGCCGGTCCCTTGTCCGGCGAGGGTGACGGCGATCAGGATGTTCTCGAACAGCTGATCGAGCTCGTGGCGGAGCATTGCGCTGGCGATATCGTGATGACCGATGGCGCCCCGGTGGAAAGACTATCGGAACATCGCAAGCTCAAGGCACGGGCCTCGCTGCGGCTGGACACGGAAAAGCTGGTGGCCCGTCTGCTCGCGCATGCGGCCGGGGGCAAAGCCGACAGCGCCGTCCAATGAGTGTTCTCTCGCGCGCATTGAGCTTGTTAGAGATCGACCGGCCCGGGGAGGAGGCCGGTCAGTATCTCTTTCATCTGCCCCGCCGGGCCACGGCGCATGTCGGATTGGGCTGTCATCGCCGGATCGCCTATGGCCGGGACGGCTTCGTCGTGTCAGCGGGTGGCGATCCTACCCGCATCCCATGCGCAGGCGATCCGCTGAATCAGATGCGCAGCTTGCTCGATCCGGGCTTCCCCAGTTTCTGGATGATCAGCCCCGACCTGGGGCGGGCGGTTCATGACCGGGATCTGCCCTTGATCCTCTGCCTGCAGCCTCGGATGGAAGTTTCGATCGAAGGGTTCGGCAGCCATGGCCAGTTCGAGCGCGCGCTCGCCGCCGAGCCTGCGGAGGATTGGCAGCACCAGCCGGACGAGGAATTTCTCGAACGTCTCGCCAGCGGGATCGCGGTTCTGCAGGATTATCCCGACGGAAAGATGATCCTTACGCGATCCTATCAGCGCGCGATCGGAGCCAGGGATCCGCTATCCCTCTTTGCCATTTTCGCAGGTTCCGAGCCGGCATCGGCCTGCAATCATTATTTTCAGATCGATGCCGGCGTGGCATCGCTCGGGTGCAGCCCGGAAAATGTATTCGAGGTGCACGAAGGGCGCCTGTCCTTCGATGTGGTGGCGGCGACCCGCGGCAAGTCGGCCGATCCCGTGACCGATGCTCGCTGGCGCGAAGCCTTGCGCAACGACCCCAAGGAACGCCGGGAGCATCTGCTGGCGTTCGATCGCTACAAGGCGCGCATCGAAAATCTCATCGAGCCGGGAAGTCTGAATATCGAATTCCAGCTCGAGATCCTCGAACTGGGCAATGTGCGGCACCTCTATTCGCGCGCATCCGGAGCCTTGCGGGAGGATTGGGACTGGATGCGGATCCTCTCGGATTCCTTTCCCGCGCTCGTTTCCTACCCCGACGCGCTGCAGCCGCTGGCGGACACCCAGCAGGATCCCCTGCGCTACTATGGCGGGATCCTGGGAAGAGTCTCGGCGGATGGCAAGGATGCCGCCTTCTACCTGAATCTGAGGGCTGCGCTGGCCAAGCATGGCACGCTTTACACGCAGGGCGGCGTGGGGGTCATTGCCCAGTCCGAGCCGGACAAGGAGCTGCTTGAGGTCAGGAACAAGCTACGCGGTCTTTTCAGGGCAGTCGCCGAATGGGAAAGCGGAGCGGCCTGAGGCCTCCATGGTGTCGATCAGGGCGAGGAACTTCGATTTGCGGCGACTCGGAAAGCGGTAGTAAGCAGTTCGGATGGATCATCACAGCACCTCGCAGGCCCGCATCTGGTCTTATTCTGCCAGTCTCGATGACTGGCTGGCCCCGGCGATGATGGCCCCTGTGTCATTCAATCTTGCGGTCTGGAATTACTGGGTCGAGTTTTCCGAACTGTGGTGGAAGAATGTCTTCACCCCGAGATACCATCACGAACATCCGGATCATTGCCAGCTGGAAGTGCCTGATCCGATCGAGGAAGAAGGCGAGCACGATCTGTTCGCATGATTTCGCATGATGTAGTCGGGGCTTGCCATTTCGCGCTGCCCATTGTCGCAGCCATGACGCCTCGCGCGGTGCGCGCTTGCCACCCTTCCGGTGGATCGGGGCAGGTGCAGCGCCGGGCCGACGAGCTCCCGGCGCTGCCTGCATCGGGGGTCCGTCGGATCCCCGGCAGTAGGTAAACCTAAACCTTCCGCGCCCTCGTCGCCCGCGCGGGTGTCATACTGCGGAACTGAACCGGCGCGGCGATCCGGCGCGATAGGGGTCGAATTGCGAGGCTATGACGCGAGCGTAGGCCAGTCCGCCCGGCGGGATGATGAGCTTGCCCCCTTCGGCCACGAGCAGGCCTTTTTCTATGAAGGGGGCTATTCCCGGATAGACTTCTGTCAGGATGGCCCGATCCACGCGGGCTTGTCCCTGGCATAGCAGGCGTTCGATGATCCGTCCGCGCTGACGATCCTCGGCTAGGCGGAACACTCCTTTCGAGACCGGGATCTGGTCTTGCGACAGCATCATCCGGTAGCGGCCCGAATTCTTCTCGTTCTGCACGATCAGTTGCGGAAAGCTCGAAATGGCGGATGCGCCCAGGCCGATGGTCACCGGCGCATCGTCGTCGGTGAATCCCTGGAAATTGCGATGCAGCCGTCCGCTCAGCGAGGCTTGCGCCAGGGAATCGCCCGGCAAGGCGAAATGGTCGAAACCGACCGGGTGATAGCCTTGATCCACGAACATCCGGTATCCGCGTTCCGCCATCGTGAAACGCTCATACTGGCCGGGAAGCGCTGACGCATCGATCCGCCGCTGTCGCGGGATCAGGTCTGGCACATGCGCGTAGCCGAACAGCGCGACACGATCGGCGCCCATGGCGACCGTGGTTTCTATCGTGTGGACGAGGTCGTCCATTATCTGGCCGGGCAGGCCATACATCAGGTCGAAATTGAGCGAGGTGATGCCGACCTTGCGCAACAACGCCACGCTGCGCGCGATGTCGTGCATCGGCTGCTCGCGCCCGATGGCCGTCTGCAAGTGCGGCGCGAAAGTCTGGACGCCGAGGCTTGCGCGGGTCGCGCCGATCCCGCTCATCACCGCTCCCCAGCTCTCGTTGAGCGTGCGGGGATCCAGCTCGATCGAAATGACAGGATCGGTCAGGCGGAAATGCAGCGTCAGGGCATCCATGAGCCTGACGAAGTCCGTCGGAGTGATGGCGTTGGGGCTGCCGCCCCCGAATGCGACATGCCGTATCGATGCACTGCGCGGCAGCCGTGAACCGATCATGACGATTTCATGGTAGAGCGAATCGAGATAGCTCGCCAGCCTTTGCCGCCGGTTCGCGGCGCCGGTATTGCAGCCGCAATACCAGCAGATGCTTTCGCAGAAGGGGATATGCACATAGAGCGAAACGTCCCCGCGCGCCTGTTCCAGCGCAGCGAACACGTCGGAGGCGCAGACCCCGTCGGTAAATTCGGCGGCGGTCGGGAAGCTGGTATAGCGCGGGACCGGCTTTGCCAGCAACTCGGGGAAATAAGGCCACATGACGCCGCTTAGACAGCAATCGCGGGCGGCATTCATTGAACTGGATCAAGAATCGCCCGTGGCAAATCCTATCGGCGCTTAACTCGGCGCTTAACCAGCACGTTCCAGCAGAGCTTCCGGATCGAGAATGACGACCGCGCGGCGCGAGGGCAGGTCCATGATGCCCTCTGCCTTCAGCTTGGTCAGCTGGCGGCTGACTGTCTCGATGGTCAATCCCAGCACATCGGCGATCTGCTGACGTGAGAAGGGCAGCTCGAATTGCTGTTGCTGCCCGATGGGCATATGCCCGCAACCCTGCGGCATCAGCCGCTCCGCAATTTCGAGCAGGAAGCTGGCGATGCGCTCGCTCGCGTTCTTGCGGCCCAGCAGCAGCATCCAGCGCCGGGTTCGATCAAGCTCCGCCAGGGTCCGTTCGAGAAGCTTGTGCTCCAGCTTCGGGTGCGAATGGGCGAAAGCGTCGAAATCGGCGCGGGAAAAGACGCAGACCTTGGCCTCGGTCAGCGCGGTCACGCTATGGGCCGTGGTCGAGCCGAACGGGCGGCCGATGAAATCCGACGGATATACGACGCCGACAATCTGTTCCCGCCCATCTTCCGTGCCGGTGGACAGCTTCAGAAGCCCTTCGATGACATTGGCGACAAGGATGGAATCTTCGCCTTCCCACAGCAGGGATTGGCCCGGCTGGAGCGTGCGACGCCGGCCGATCGTGCTCAGGGCGCCGATTTCGGACGCGTCCAGCGCTGCGCATATGGCGCTATTGCGTACAACGCAGGTGTCGCAGAAGCTCATTTCCCGCGCCTATCAAACAGCAGGTCCGCCAGCAATGGCAATTGCGCATGCCCGGTATTATGATCCTGTTGTGAACCGTCTGCAGCATCCCGCCGTCCTTTTCGTCTGCCTGGGCAATATATGCCGCTCTCCGCTGGCGCAGGCCGCATTTGAACATGCGGCCGAGAGGGCCGGATTTCCGGCTTTTGCGGATTCGGCGGGCACGGGAGACTGGCATATCGGCCGCCCGCCCGATCCGCGCGCGCAAGCGGTCGCGCGCCGCCACGGGATCGATATCGCAAGCTATCGCGCGCGCCAGATCGAAGCCGCCGACTACTACCGCTTCAGCCATATTTTCGCTCTCGATCACGCCAATCTGAAGGATATCCTCGAGCGCATGCCCGCGGATGGCACCGCGCGGATCGGCCTGCTGCTCGATATGGTGGATGGGCGGGCCGGTCAGCCGGTGGCAGACCCCTATTTCGGGGAAGAAGCGGGCTTCGACATTACCTGGCGGGATGTGACCGATGCGGCGCAGGCCCTGATCCGGCAGCTTGCCCGCCGGGAAGATCGGGCGGAGAAATAACCGCTTTGCGATCTGGCGATTTGGAATAGATAGGCGCGATGTCTCGCATGACGGTCAATGGTCGCCCGGTCCGCTTCGCGCTCGACCCTGACACGCCCCTGCTCTGGGCCTTGCGGGACGCGGCCAATCTGACCGGGACCAAATATGGCTGCGGAACCGGCGACTGCGGGGCCTGCATGGTGATGGTGGACGGGGAAGCGCTGCGTTCGTGCCTGATCACCATCGCCGAGGCCGAGGGCCGCTTCGTCACCACGATTGAGGGGATTTCGAGAGATCGGTCGCATCCGGTCCAGCAGGCGCTGGTGGCCGAGCAGGCCATTCAGTGCGGTTTCTGCACGCCGGGTATCGTGATGAGCGCGGCGACCCTGTTGCGGTCCAATCCGGCTCCTTCGGACGAGGAGATCAAGGCGGCCATTCCCAACCTGTGCCGGTGCGGAGTATATCCCCGGCTGGTCCGGGCGGTGCAGCGCGCGGGGCGGGTGATGCGGCGGCTGGAGACGATCAGTGCAGCCCCTGCGCCCGGCATCAGCGCGGAAGATGCCGCAAGGGCTGTTCCGGCCATGAATTCCGCTAAGGAATCCGAAACAGATTGAGTGCGATCTTGGCGCATGGCGTCTCAATCGCTAGGCCGGCAATGACCGGCGAAAAGAGGAATGCAGTGGTGAAGGCGACGATCTGGCATAATCCCAATTGCAGCAAATCCAGGCAGACCCTGGCCATTCTCGAGGAAACCCCTGGCCTCGAAATAGAAGTGGTCCAGTATCTCCGGGATCCGCCCTCTGCCGAAAAGCTCGCCCAGCTGTATCGCGATGCGAATATGCCCGCGCGGGACGGTCTGCGCCTTACCGGCACGGATGCGGAGGAGCGCGGTTTGACGGAAGCAGGCGACGCGGCGGTGATCGCGGCAATGGCCGAAGATCCGAAACTGATCGAGCGGCCATTGGTGGAGACGGCCAGGGGAGTGCGCCTGTGCCGGCCCCCGGAAAAGGTGCGTGAAATCCTGTGAGAGCGTCAGCAGGCCGGTGTCTGCGATTGCTGCGCGCATTTCCTTGCGCTAGGTTCGCTGCGTCCGGCTTGCAATCACCCGGCTATTTTGCAAACGCCCGCGGGGCGGATCGGCCTTCTCTTTCGGGCCGTGTTGAAAAGGGACCCCCATCTGCATGACCGGAAGCGAGCTTTCCTTCGAACGGCGCAGCGCGCGGTGGAAACGCGGCCTGCGGCGGGTGCTGGGGCCCTGGGGTGTCTTTTTCGAAGGATTCATCAAGCACCCGGTCATGGTCGGTTCGATCATCCCGTCGTCGCGCTTCACCATCGCCAAGATGCTGGCGCCGGTGGATTGGAACGAATGCAGGCTTTTCGTGGAATACGGCCCCGGCGTGGGCACGTTCTGCAGGCCGGTGCTGGAACGGATGCGGCGCGACGCCACCTTGATCGTGATCGACACGAACCCGCTCTATATCGACTATCTTCGGCGCGCGATCGGCGACAGCCGCTTCATTCCGGTGCTCGGTTCGGCCGCGGATGTGGAGGAAATCATTCGTGCGCATGGCTTCGATCATGCCGATTACGTGCTTTCCGGGCTGCCCTTTTCTACCCTCCCGGACGGGGTGGGGCCGGCGATCGCCGCTGCTACCCATCGGGTCCTGAGGCCCGGCGGGGCATTCCTGGTCTATCAGTTCAGTGCGAAGGCGCGTGATTTCATGGCGCGGCACTTCACCCGGATCGATCAGGGCTACGAACCGCTCAACATTCTTCCTTGCCGGCTGTTCTGGGGTTGGAAGGAAGCGGAGGAAACCGCCTCGGCCTGACCGGCCTGTTCGCCAAGCTTATTCGAAAGTCTGGCTGATCGCTTCCGGCGAAGGGCCGGACAGCTGGCGATGCGCCGAAGCGATGATCGCGACGAAATAGACCACCATCAGGGCTCCGGCGAATCCGGACAGGACGCCATTGGCGATCTGGCTCACCATTCCGGCGCCGAGCGCGACCATCGCGACCAGCCCGACGATCATCGAAATCACGATCATGATCACGATGAAGGCCAGAAACACGAGGAAGTAGAAGCCGAAAAGGCGCAGGCTGTTGCCCTTGGTCAGGCTCCATGATCGGCCCAGGGCGCGGATCGGATTGCGCAAGCCGTCGATCACGATGACGGGTGCGGTCAGCGATGTCTTGGTCATGACATAGACGAGGCCCACGAAACCCAGCGGAAACAGGATGGCGGCCAATGCGACCGAGCCGGAGGCGGTGGCCGCGCCGACAATAGCGACAAAGCCCAGCACAACCGCAACGCCGAGCAGCAACTGCGCGGCGAAATAGGGCAGGAAGCTGACGGCTCCGGACTTGAGCGCTTCGCCCACGGTCGGCCGGCGCCGGTCGGTCAGCAGCGCAAGCAGGGCGAGAACCCCTATCGCCTGGGCGATGCCGACAAGAATGAGCCAGGGCGCCGCCTCGGAATAATAGGCGCTCACCATCTTCATGGCCTGCGTTTCATCCATCCCGGTGGTCGGCTCCGGCATCGGGGCGAACAGGGCCATCGCGAAGCTGGGCAGGAAAAAGAACACGCCGGCGATAATGGCCAACACTTGCGCATTGACGGAAACCATGCCGCTTGCTTCTCGCCAGGCCAGGTTCATGTCGAATTTCACGGATGCTTCCTCATGCCTCGGCTGACTTCGGGCTTGATAAGCACTCCCGATGGTTCCACGCAAGCGGCGTGATGAATGCATTCGGACACATTGCAGGATCGGACAGTATCGAGTGGCGGTTGAGTGCCGTTCCGGTGCCTTACCGTGCCGCTCTGGCGGAAATGGAGGAGCGCAATCGTGCCCTGTCGGACGGGCAGGCGCGGGAGTTGATCTGGCTGCTGGAGCATCCGCCCGTCTATACCGCCGGAACCAGCGCCGCAGCGGCCGAATTGCTCGATCCGCGGTTTGAAGTGGTGGAGACGGGGCGGGGCGGACGCTACACCTATCACGGTCCGGGCCAACGCGTGGGATATGTAGTCCTGGACCTGTCGAAACGCGCGCGGGACGTGCGCCATTTCGTCCATTCCCTCGAAGGATGGGTGATCGATACGCTAGGCGATTTCGGCATCGAAGCCTGGCGCGCGCCGGGGCGGATCGGGATCTGGACCGAGGATGCCGATGGACGGGAGGCGAAGATCGGGGCGATCGGGGTGCGCGTGCGGCGATGGGTGACCATGCACGGTTTCGCAGTCAACCTCACGCCGGATCTTGCGCATTTTTCCGGCATCGTTCCTTGTGGTATCGCCGAGTATGGCGTGACCAGCCTCGAAAGATTGGGGGTTGCGGTTACGCCGGAAGATTGGGATCGGGCCTTGATCGCGCGTAGCGGCGGCTTCCTCGCCGCGCTGGAAATGCCACCTGAGGAGTGAAGTCCAAGATGAACCGCAGTCTGCCTCTGGCGCTTCTGCCAATTATCCTGCTTTCCGCTTGCGGAGGCGGAGAGAATGGAGATGGAGACGGTCGGGCTTCCGGCCAGGTGGCCGAAGGCACGATCAGCGACGCCATGCTGCCGCTCGATACCGTACGCTCTCAGGCGCCTCTGGCCGTGCCGGAAGCAGCCGCGAGCGGGGCCGCCGGCGCGAAGGGCGCGGGCGCTACATCAGATGCTTCGGACAATGCCGCAACCGAGCAATCCGAAGAGGATGACGCTCCGGCCACACCCGCTCCTCAAAGGGAAACGACGCCTGCCGATCCGATCGGCGCAGCTATTTCAGGCGAATAGTTTCGGCGCGAGTGAGGCTTGGGAAGACAAGAGCTGCCGCGAAGGCTTTACGACCTCGCGCCCAGATCGCCCTTGCCGATCGTGCCGCTGGCCATCTCCAGCATCCGGTCGAGGCTTTTCTTCGCCGCCAGGCGCAGGCCTTCCTCGATCTCGATGCGGGGCTGCAGGTCCCTTAGCGCGGTGTAGAGCTTTTCCATCGTGTTGAGCGCCATGTAGGGGCAGATATTGCAGTTGCAGTTGCCGTCCGCCCCGGGGGCGCCGATGAAGGTCTTTTCCGGAATAGCCTTTTCCATCTGGTGGATGATATGCGGCTCCGTCGCCACGATCAGCGTGTCCCCGGGGAAAGTCTTTGCAAACTGGAGGATCCCGCTGGTCGATCCGACATAATCGGCATGGTCGATGATGGTCGGCGGGCATTCCGGATGCGCCGCGACGGGGGCATCGGGATGCTCGGCCTTCAGCTTGAGCAGTTCGGTTTCGCTGAAAGCCTCGTGCACGATGCACACGCCCGGCCAGAGCAGCATTTCCCGGTTGAACTTGCGCGACAGATATCCGCCGAGGTGCCGGTCGGGCCCGAAGATGATCTTCTGCTCTTCCGGAATCTGGGACAGGATCGTTTCCGCGCTGGACGATGTCACGATGACGTCGGACAGGGCCTTAACCTCGGTCGAGCAATTGATGTAGGTAAGCGCGATATGATCGGGGTGCGCTTCCCGGAACGCCTTGAACTTCTCGGGCGGGCAGGAATCCTCGAGGCTGCATCCCGCTTCGAGGTCCGGCAGCACCACGATCTTGTCGGGCGAGAGGATCTTGGCGGTGTCCGCCATGAACTTCACCCCGCAGAAGGCGATCACCTCGGCATCCGTGTCCGCCGCCTTGCGCGACAATTCGAGGGAGTCGCCGACAAAGTCCGCGAGATCCTGGATTTCCGGCTTCTGATAGTAATGCGCCAGGATCACGGCCTTGCGTTCCTTGCGCAGCCGATCGATTTCCGCACGCAGTTCGGTGCCGGTCAGGACTTTTGTCTCAACGCTCATTTTGCGGTCTGTTCCTCTCCGTCGAAACGGACATTGACGGTGACATCCCCGAAGCCGGCCACTTCCAGCGGGATCGCCAGGTTCTGGCGAATCGCATCCTTTGCTGCCGTCCGGGCGAGATTGACGAGTACGGGATTTGCCGCCTGCTCCATTGCCTGCGTTTCCGCAAGGCGTGTATTGCTGCGCGTCAGCTTGTCCTGAGCGTCGCGCGTGATCCAGATGCCTTCGCGCAGATATTGCGCCCGGCCTTCGTCCAGGTTCGGCTTGCCGACGGAAATGGGCGGCAGCAGAACCGACAGGGTACGGCTCTCGTCGTTCCAACTTAACCGATCACGATTCATCTGCGACAGATCGAGCGTGTAATCGACACGCGCCGGGATGACGGCAACCTGACGGGACTGGATCGCGCCGAACAGGCGGCTGTCCTCGGACGCGACCACCGGCGCGAGTTGCGCGGAGAACACCGTCAGCCGGTTCTGCTTCTCGAATGCGACAAGGCTGGTGCCGAGAGGGTCGCCATTATTGCTGTCCGGCCCGAGCGCCTTCCATGCCAGCCCGATCGCCAGAGCGAAGGTGACGATGAACAGGAGCCACGGCAATGCCGAAGCGCGTGCCAGGCGGATTCGGACCGTGCTGGTTGCCGGGTCCGACGGTTTCAGCTCGCTATCTGCCATATTTCCCCCGAACGCTCGACCTTTCCGCGCCGCTCCAGGTCGATGAGATGGGCCATCACGGACATGCCGGCTGCCGGGAACAGACGTGGATCGGTGCCCTTGTACATCTGCGGAACCATGTCGGGAATATTCTGCGGGCCTTTTTCAAGCTGGCGGAGCACTTGCCGCTCGCGTTGGCGGCGATGGCCGATCATTCCCCGAACGAGTTGCTTCGGCTTGTCAACCGCGGGACCATGCGCGGGGTAATAGACCCGGTCTTCCCGGTCATGCAGCAGATAAAGCGAATCCATGTAAGCGGCCATGTCCCCATCCGGCGGGATAACCACGCTGGTCGACCAGCTCATCACGTGATCGCCGGTGAACAGGGCGCCGGTTTCCTCGAGCGAAAAGCAGAGATGATTGGAGGTATGGCCCGGCGTCGCGACTGCAACAAGAGTCCAATCCGGGCCGCTGAGACGCTCGCCGTCGCTTAAGATCCGATCAGGGGCATAGTCCATATCGAAGGGTGCATCCTGGCGCGGTCCTTCGGTCGACAGCGCCAGCGGCGCGCAGCCGATGATCGGCGCGCCGGTGTGTTGCCTGAGCGGAGCCGCGGCCGGCGAGTGATCGCGATGGGTATGCGTGCAGCAGATTGCCGCCACCGAGGCATCGCCGATCGCCTGGATCAGTGCGTCCAGATGCGCGGGCTCATCGGGGCCGGGGTCGATCACCGCGATCCGGTTGCCTTCGCCGACAAGGTATGTCTGCGTGCCGGTATAGGTGAACGGCGAAGGATTGGGCGCAAGCACGCGGCGAACCAGCGGCTCGAGCCGTTCTGCTGTTCCGGTCGGCCAGGGTTTGGGTGGTCCTTCCATGGCTGGCATATGGGGGCTAGTTTCCGTTAAGTCGAGGGCAGGCCGGCCCGGTTTCAGCGAGCCGTGCTTGGAAGGGAGAATATATGCCGGGCGATCTGATACTCGTTCTGGATGAGGGAACCACTTCCACCCGGGCCATGATCTTCACCGCTGCCGGGCTCCAGCTTGCCGTCGCGCAGCAGGAATTGACCCAGTATTATCCTGCCCCCGGGCATGTCGAACACGACCCGGCGGAAATCTGGCACAAGACACTGGGCGTGGCGCGCGACGTGGTGCACCAGGCAGGGGGCGCCGAACGGATTGCCGCCATAGGCATAACCAATCAGCGCGAAACGGTTGTGGCCTGGGACAAGGCCAGCGGGCAGCCCCTGTCCCGCGCACTGGTATGGCAGGACCGCCGTACTGCGTCATACTGCGAGCAATTGCGCGCGGCGGGCCACGAAGATGGGGTGCGGGAGAAGACCGGGCTGCTGCTGGATCCCTATTTTTCGGCCACCAAGATGCGCTGGCTGATCGACAATGAGCCGCAGGTGGCGGCAGCGGCGGCGAAGGGCACGCTCGCTTTGGGCACGATCGAAAGCTGGCTGCTCTACAAGCTGACCGGCGGTGCCCACCTGTCGGATGCCAGCAATGCCAGCCGGACCTTGTTGCTGCCGCTGGAGGGATCCTCATGGGATGCGGGGCTGTGCGATTTGTTTGGCGTGCCGCAGCACGCCTTGCCGGAAGTATGCGACAATGCCGGGCAGATCGCGTCCACCAGCCCCGACCTGTTCGGCCGGGCGATACCGATCTGCGGGCTGGCCGGGGATCAACAATCCGCCACGATCGGGCAGGCTTGCCTCGACCCCGGGGATTGCAAGGCGACCTACGGAACCGGCGCTTTCGTGCTCTCGAACATGGGAAAGACAATCCCCCGCTCGGCCAATCGCCTGCTTGGCACGGTGCTTCACCAGCTTGGCGGGCGGCGCCATTATGCGCTGGAAGGTTCCGTCTTTGTCGCGGGCAGCCTGATCCAGTGGCTGCGCGATGCGCTGGGCATCATTTCCAGTGCGGATGAAACCGCACGGCTCGCGGCATCAATTCCCGATTCAGGCGGCGTCACGATTGTCCCGGCCTTGGCCGGCCTTGGCGCGCCGCATTGGCGCTCGGAGGCGCGGGGAGCTATCGCGGGGCTCAGCTTCAACAGCGGCAAGGCGCAGATCGCCCGGGCCGCTCTCGAGGCGATGTCCCATCAGACTCATGATCTGGCCCGCGCTTTCGAGGCCGACGATGCGGGGTGGAGGGGTCTGCGGATCGACGGCGGCATGAGCGCCAATGACTGGATGGCCCAGGATCTGGCAGATATCCTGCGCCTGCCGGTGGAACGTCCGGGCTATGTGGAAACCACTGCGCTGGGCGCCGCAGTGCTGGCCGCGCTGGGCGCGGGGCTTTATCCCGATCTCGAAACCGCCGCGCGATCGATGCGAGGGGCGACCCGGATTTTCGAGCCGAGGATGGAGGATAGTGCGCGGATAGAGCGCCTGATGCGTTGGCAAGCCGCGATTGAAGCGGTGTAGATTTCGCTACGGCTGCAAAGCCGCAAGCTTGGGATCAGATGCGGCCGACGGCCTGGCCGAGCCGGTCGCGCAGGCGATGGATGGCGCCGGGATGGGCGGAAAAGCCGTCGCGCCAGGCATTGTCGAGCCGCGCTATGCGGGCATGAAAGCGCTGGGTTCGGCCGATAAGCTCGCGCAAGGCCGGGTCGAGCAGCGCATAGTTCTCCGCGTCGATTGCGGCCTTGTCCCTCGGCAATCGCCCATGCCGCCGCAGCTGGAATTCGCTCAGCTCGCCATTGAAGTAGGCGCGCTGGTTGAGCAGCCAGGCGATCGTATGCATCATTCGCGTGGTCGCGCGCAGCGCTTCGCAGGAAAGCGCAATCCGCGCCAGATCCTCATCTTCCGCCAGCCTGCTGATCCTGCCCGACATATCGAACGCATCGCGCACGTCGTCGGCAAGCGCCATGGCCTCGCTGTAAAGCGCTTCGATGATATGCGGGTTTATGTTCGCCGGCCCTGTCATGCGCGAATGCATCGCTAATCCAGCAAAGGTGGCAAAGCCAGAGTGCGAAGCGACTTGTCCCAATGCAAATTCGCCGTGTCCCGTTGCGGAACCGATTTCGCAGCGAAGCGTGCCTGGGGGGCGAGGAAGGGACGAGCCCGCACTTTCAGGCAGCTGCCCGCCAGCGTTGTCAGGCGATGATATCCGGAATGAGATAATCTTCCAGAATGGCGATCTGGTCCTTCAGCAGCAGCTTGCGCTTTTTGAGTCGAGCGATCTGCAACTGGTCGGAGCTGCCGGAGGCGGAGAGCGCTTCGATCGCTGCGTCGAGATCGCGATGTTCGATGCGTAAGGCCTCCAGCCGCTTGCGCATCTCCTGTTCGGTCACCAGCAACGCTCCCTGCAATTTCGTGATCGGACCATTCGTCTCGCGCCCGCCGTGCCGTGCCGAAAGCTCGACGGATCAGCTTCGCAAAATAGGCAGAATATGTTTCAATGACAATCGCGCGACTCCGGTGAGCCGGGGTATCGCGGCCCGCGCCGTCAGGCGCACGCCAGGAGGAAGGAGATAGCCTATGGAATCGCCTCACGTCAGCGCATTGCAGCTCAAGCATCAAGGTCTGGAACAGAAGATCCGGGCAGAGATGAGCCGCCCTTCGCCCGACGAGGTCACGATCCAGTTCCTCAAGAAGCAGAAGCTGAGGATCAAGGAGGAGTTGTCCCAGCTCTGATCGCATATCGCGCCTGCCCGCATCATGCGGGCCGGCGCTCCCGCCCCCAAAAATCGATTAGGCGCGACCATGCGTTTTCAAATGGCGCGATCTGTTATACTCGCACGGTATGACCGCTGCCACCAATGCTGCCCGCACAATCCTCATCCGCTTGCATGATGTGATGGCATCCCGTCTGCATGCGCAGGCGAAGTTGAATCAGGTCGTTGAGATAATCGGGGAAAGCCTCAACAGCGAAGTCTGTTCGATCTACTTGCTGCGCGAAGGCATGCTGGAGCTGTTCGCGACCCGCGGCTTGAACCAGAGCGCGGTTCACGTCACGCGGATGGCGATTGGCGAAGGCCTGACCGGCATGATCGCCGAGAACGTGGAGACACTCAATCTCGCGGAAGCGGCCGCTCATCAGGACTTCCAGTATCGGCCCGAAACGGGCGAGGAGAAGTTCCATTCCTTTGCCGGTGTGCCGATCGTCCGGCGAGAGCGCGCGGTGGGCGTCCTGTGCGTGCAGCATGTCGACCCGCGGCGCTACGAAGAGGTCGAGATCGAGGCGCTGCAGACCGTGGCCATGGTTCTGGCGGAACTGATCTCCAATGCCGACCTGATCGACGAGGAAAATCTCGACAGCAGCAATCCCGCGCTGAGCGGGCCGCAGATCATTCACGGCCTGCCGCTGGTGAAGGGGCTGGCGAGCGGCGTGGCCGTCTATCACCAGCCCAGGGTGACTATCGAGCAAGTGGTCGCGGAGGATGTCGAGGCGGAGCGGCAACGGGTTTATCTCGCCTTCGACAAGATGCGCGAACAGATCGACCGCATGACGAGCCAGGCGGAATTCGGTGTCGGGGGCGAGCATGAGGAAGTGCTCAAGACCTACAAGATGTTCGCCTATGACGAGGGCTGGACGCGGCGTATCAACGAGGCGATCGATTCCGGCCTGACGGCGGAAGCGGCGATCGAGCGGGTGCAGCAGCGCACGCGCATGCGCATGCGCCAGATCGACGATCAGCTGCTTGCCGAGCGGATGCACGATCTCGAAGATCTGGCCAATCGCCTGTTGCGCATCGTCTCCGGTCAGCTCGGCACCGCGGCGACCAAGGGCCTGCGCGGTGATGCGATCCTGATCGCGCGGAATCTCGGCCCTGCCGAACTGCTCGAATATGACAAGCGGCGCCTGAAGGGAGTGATCCTCGAGGAAGGGTCGCTCACGGCCCATGTCGTGATCGTGGCGCGTGCGATGGGGGTGCCGGTGCTGGGGCGCGTGCGCGGCTTGCGCGGCCTGGTGCAGGAAGGCGACGAGATATTGCTCGACGGGGATGCCGGCACCGCCACCGCTCGTCCGACGGTCCCCATGCAGGAAGCGTTCGAAGCCCGGTTCGCCCGCAACAAGGAGCGGCAGGCCGCCTACGCGAAACTGCGCGACGTCAGCCCGGTGAGCCGCGATGGCAAGCGCATCATGGTCATGATGAACGCAGGCCTGCGCGACGATATGCCGATGCTCAATCTGACCGGCGCGGATGGGATCGGGCTGTTTCGGACGGAATTCCAGTTCCTTGTCGCCGCCGCCTTGCCGGCGCGGGAACGGCAGACCCGGCTCTATCGCGATGTGCTGGATGCGGCGGGCGACCGGCCGGTCGTGTTCCGCACCGTCGATGTCGGCGGCGACAAGGCGCTGCCTTACCTGCGCGAAAGCAACGATGGGGGCGATGAGAATCCGGCCATGGGCTGGCGTGCGCTGCGCCTTGCGCTTGAGCGGGAGGGATTGCTCAAGGCACAGGCCCGCGCCTTGATGGAAGGGGCGGCCGGGCGCACGCTCCACGTGATGTTCCCGCTCGTCTCCGAGCCATGGGAATTCGATGCCGCGCGGCAAGTGTTCGAAGGGCAACGCACCTATCTCAAGGGCCAGAAGAAGCCGCTTCCGGAAGCGATCTACTATGGGGCGATGCTGGAAGTGCCGGCATTGGCGGAAGTCCTCGACGTGCTCATCCCCAAGCTGTCGTTTCTTTCCATCGGCACCAACGATCTGACCCAGTTCCTGTTTGCGGCGGATCGCGCCAATCCCAAGCTGGCCGAAAGGTATGACTGGGTGAGCCCATCCATCCTGCGGTTCCTGCGCCGGGTTCTGGACAATACCAAGGGTAGCGGGGTGGATGTGGGCGTGTGCGGGGAAATGGGCGGCCGGCGGCTTGAGGCGCTGGCGCTGCTCGGCGTCGGTTTCCGTCGCCTGTCCATCACCCCTGCTGCCGTGGGGCCGATCAAGGAGCTGGTCTGCAAGGTCGATATATCGGAAATCCGGGCGGCCATGGAAAACTGGCTGCACTCTCCCCCGGCCGATCTGCGCGCGGAGCTCAAGGCGTGGGCGGATGAGAGGGGTATCGAAACCGATTGAGCTGCGATCGGCCTTCGTCGCAACTGGCAACCGGCCGGTCGCTGGGCTATGCTGGTAGACGCGGCCCAACTTGACTTGTGTTGCAAGTCAATTTTGTGTGAGCCTTCAAGCGGTCGGCAATGCCATGCCGGGGGGCGAGGGAAAGAATGGTCATAGAAGAACAGGAAAATCCGGGGCCTGACGGTGGTTCGGGGATCGGGGCGGAGCTGCGCCAGGCGCGACTGGACAAGGGCTTGAGCCTTGCGGACGTTTCCGCCGCGCTGAGGATTTCCGAGCGGCACCTGAAAATGATCGAGAATGGCCAGTTCGCGGACCTGCCCGCGCGCACCTATGCGGTGGGCTTCACTCGCAGCTATGCGCGGCTGGTGGAACTGGACGAGGCCCAGGCCGTCGCCGAAGTGCGCAATATTCTCGATTCCACCCAAGCGGACCGTTTCCGCCGAATGGGCAGCACCTTCGAGCCGGGCGACCCGGCCCGCGTCCCTTCCGCGCAGCTTGGATGGATCTCCGCATTGGCGGTATTGCTCCTGCTGGTGGGCGGCTTCATGTTCTATCGCAGCTTCTTTTCGCCGGCGGAGACCCTCCCTCCGCTACGGGAGGAAACGGAAGCTCCCACCCCTGCCGCCGTCCCGCAGCGTGCGCCGGCACAGCCGGCGGTGTCCGGCCCGGTGGTCTTCACTGCGCTGGAAGAAGGGGTCTGGGTGAAATTCTATGATGCGCAGGACAAGCAGCTCATGCAGAAACAAATGACCAAGGGTGAAACCTATACCGTGCCGGCGGACGCGCAGGGGCCCCTCTTGTGGACGGGCCGGCCGGATGCCCTGTCGATAAGCGTTGGCGGGCGCCCGATCCCCCGGCTGAGCGAGAAAGAAGGCATCGTGAAGGATGTTCCCGTCACCGCGGCAGCTTTGCTGGCACGCCCGCCACGGCCGCAACCGACCAGCGCGGCAGCTTCGCCCACAGCTTAAACTGCCCGCGCGCTCGACAGGCTTTGTCTGCTTGGGCAAAAGTGCGGGCATTCATCTGCGGTTTGGCGTCGCGCCGCCAAGGTGCAGCTTGATCGGGTATTTTGGACAGGAGCAGATCGGATGATCGGGAAACGCGCGCGCATTTTTGCGGTTACTGCGAGTTTTGGAGCAATCCTGGCGGGAACTGTGCCGGTTCCGGCCATCGCGCAGGTGGACGACGCGCGTGTGCGCAAGATAGAGGCCGAAGTGCGCGCATTGCAGCGCAAGGTGTTTCCGGGCGGGGACGGCCGCTTCTTCGAGACCACCACGCCGGGCACAACCGCCGCCACGGGACAGGACAAAACCCTACCGCCCGCGACCACCGCGGTGACTGATATTCTCGCTCGCCTCGATGCGCTGGAAGCCCAGCTTGCCCGGCTTACATCGCAGGTGGAAACCAATAGCAATGCGATCGCCGCGCTGAACAGGGTTGTCACGCAATATCATCCGGATGCCGCGGCGGCGCTTGCCCCGGCCAGCATTGCCGCGCCGGCAGCAGGCTCGCCGATCGCCATTCCCGTCGCGCCTTCGGTCACGACCCCGGCGGCACCGGTTGCCACGGTCGCGCCGACCCCCGCACCCGCCCCGGCGGCCGCTGCGGCAACACCTGCTCCCGCCCCGGCGCAGAAGCCCGCCGCGCCGAGCGCGCAACGCCTCGCTGCCGTGCAGGCGATCGCGAAGCCCAGCACCAATGACCCGGCGGATGACGAATATACCTATGGTTTCCGCCTGTGGGAGGGGAAATTCTATCCGGAAGCGCAGCAGCAATTGCGCCTCTATGTCGACAAATATCCCAATCACTCACGGATCAGCTATGGCCGCAACCTGCTTGGCCGCGCCTATCTTGACGATGGCAAGCCGGCCGAGGCTGCGCCCTGGTTCCTCAAGAATTACCAGTCGAACAAGCAGGGTGATCGGGCCGGCGACAGCCTGCTCTTCCTTGCTGAATCCATGATCGCCCAGAAAGACACCTCGCGGGCCTGCATTGCGCTGGCCGAATTCGGAGATACCTATCCGGCGCTTGCGACCGGTAGGTTGCGGGAACAGTATGAAGCAAACCGTCGTAAGGTCACCTGTAAGTGAGAGCTTTCCCCATCCGCTGATCGCTCGCTTCGCGGGCGATCTGGCGAGGCTATGGCCGGAGGGTGGAAAGCTCGGGCTCGCCGTATCCGGCGGCCCTGACAGCCTCGCCCTGCTGCTCCTTGCCGAAGCAGTGATGCCGGGCGATGTGGAGGTCGCAACAGTCGATCACGGGCTGCGGACGGAAAGCGGCTCCGAAGCGGCGATGGTGGCGGAACTATGCGCCGGGCACGGAATCCCGCATGAGATTCTGAAGGTGAAGGTCGCGCCGGGCAATCTGCAGGATTCGGCACGGCAAGCGCGTTATGCGGCGCTCAGGGAATGGGCGGTCCGCAAGGGGGTCTCGGCGGTTGCCACGGCCCATCATGCCGATGACCAGGCGGAAACGCTGCTGATGCGCCTCAACCGGGCCAGTGGCGTTGCGGGGCTGGCCGGGGTGCGCGCCCGCGGCGGCATTCCGGGATCGCCATTGCCGGTTTTGCGGCCTCTGCTGGGGTGGCGGCGCGCCGAACTGGCCGAGATCGTATCCGCCGCTGGGCTGGAAGCGGTCCGGGACCCGAGCAATGAGGACCCCCGCTTCGACCGCGCGCGCATGCGCCAGGCCCTGCAAGGATGCGACTGGCTGGATATCGGCGCACTGGCCACCAGCGCCAGCCACATCGCCGATGCCGAGGTCGTGCTGCAGTGGGCGGCCCAGCGTGAATGGCAGGAACGGGTGCGGATCGATGAGGACGCGATCCGCTATCGCCCCAGCGCGCCGGGCGCCGTGATGCTGCGGGTGTTGGGACGGGCCATCGCCATGCTCGGCGGGGAAGCCCGGCTGGGCAACGTGGCCCGGCTGCTCAATCGCCTGCTGGCGGGCAAGGATGGCACGCTGGGCGGCGTGGTCGCACGGTGCGACGAGGGCGAGTGGGTGCTGCGCAAGGAGCCGCCCCGCCGCGTCTGACGCCTGCTCAGCCGTCAGCCAGATTATCCCCGACGCCGACCTTCTTGCCCCGGCTGATCAGGACTTCGTCACCCAGCTTTGCTATTGCAAAAAGCTTGGCGGCAAAGGCGTTCGGCGTGCCGATGCAGCCGTGGCTCGCATAGCCGTTCTCCACCTCGGCGCCGTGGATGGTAATTCCGTCCCAGGTCAGCCGCATCATGTAGGGCATGTCCGCATCATAGATGTTGGACACATGATCCTTGCGCTTCTGCAGGATCGGGAATCTGCCCAGCGGCGTGGGATAGTCGTCCGTACCCAGCAGCACCGCCGCGGCCCCGATCTCGTGGCCATTGCGGAAGACGGAGATCACGCGGGCATCCAGATCCACGGTGACGACGATCTTCCCGCTCGCGGGAGCAGCGCTCTCGTCCCAATGCCATTCGCCATATTTGATCGGCCCCTGGATCGGCAGGATGCTCCTGATCACGAGCGGTTCGGCAATGGCAGGCGCGGGGCTGGTTCCCTTCGCCACCACGGCATCGGGCGCCATCTCTCCTGCCTGGATGCCGTCCGGCCCGGCCAGATCCTTATCGGCCATACTCAGGACCGGTTCGGTTTCCAGGCGAGGAGAGTGCGCAGAGGGGCGCTGGCTCACCCTCTGCTCCAGGATATGGCCGGTCACCGCGGCCGAACCGAAGAACAGCAGCACTGCGCCAGTCGCTGCGCCGATCACTTTCCAGGCAATATTCATGGGCGCATTATGCCGGTTAACGCGATTCGGTGCCAGTGGCGCCTTCGCCTCCGTATCAGCGCGAGACGCGGGCGATCCAAAGGTTAACGAAACGACCGGAAATCAGCCGTGCGCGCCGAACTCGTTGGCGATGGCGGTGCCGATGCGCAGGCTCAGGCGATAGGCCCGCTCGATCGGCTCGATATAGTCGCGCTGGATCTGGCCATAACCCTCGTCCGCATCGTCCGGATAATCGGCGCTCTCGTCCAGGGTGAAATCCCCGATCTTGGGAAAGCTGGTGGGAAACGCGCGTCGCAGCTGCGCCAGCGCTTCATCGATACGCAGGGTGAACACCATTTCGAGCACGTCGTCGCGGCTGATGTCATTGGCGCGGCTGAAAGCCGGGATGGAGACCGCCCGCAGGAACATGAACTGGAACAGGGCGAGGCGGACCGCCTGCAGGACGCCGATCGCCCGGCGCACATGCTCCCGGTCGGGCAGGGGGTTCTCGTCCGGTAGATGCTCGAGCAGGCGATGCAGCTTGAGGGCATCCACCCGCAGGCGCGATGCGAGTCTGCGGTAAACGCCGTTCCGGTCGTCCTTGGTGAGATATTCGGCCAGGACCTGGCACGCGCCGGACAAGTGCAACTCCGTGCCGCGATAAGGGCGGCTGGCCCAATAGGCGGAATTGAACAGCTCGCCATAGGCGGCCACCGTCTTGATGCTGGCCAGGGCGTTGGCGGCGCGCACCAGCCGCACCATCTGGCGTCCGCGCTCGCTCTCGCGCAGCAATGCGGCAAGCTCTTCGTAATTGCCGTCCGCCGCCGTCCCGAAACCGGCGATGATGTTCACCGGATAGCCGAGCTGCTGGAGGATCGCATTGTGGGGAATGGCGCGGATCTGCCGCAGGCTCATCTCGCGGTCGGCGGCCAGATCGGATTGGCGGCGCGATTTGCGGCTGCCGGTCTCGTTGAGCAGCCCCAGCCCCAGGGCGGTAATGGCGCGCGCGTAGGTGCGGCTTTCCAGATGCTTGCGCTGATGATCGCGAATGGCGCGGTAGAAATCGAGGCTGATGTCGGTGCGGCGGTAGAAGGGGTCGGTCGGCGCGTCCGGATCCGTTCCGGCGGGGTGCGCTTCGGCAATGCGAGTGAGGGTCGCCAGCGCGAGTTCCGGCGTATCGAAGAACATGTAGCCATCGCCGCCCTGGAAGCTGACTTCGGGTTCCAGCCTGATTCCGGCGCGCACGAAGCGCCGCCGGGCCCAGGGCGAAAGCGGCCAGCCGAGGCGATCCTCGAAGGAATCCGGATGAGCGCCGCGCCCCATGCTCTCGCCATGGGTATTGAAGACCAGTGCCGCGACATCGGTCAGCCCATTGGCGACCATCGCTTCGGCCAGCCGGCCTTGCAGCCGTTCAATGGCGAGGGCGGCCGGAATCTGGCCGACAAAGCGGCCGGCATCGGAAAAGCCGGTCTGGATCGCGATGCGCCCCCGGCGCCGCGTATAGGCGCGATAGGCGTCCTCGGCCAGCAGGGCGTCGAGAAAGCGGCCGCCATGCTCCAGCGCGCTTTCGGTTTCGAAAAGGGGCGAGACGTCCACCTTGTCGTCGATCCCGAAAAGCCGGGCGAAGTAGAGTGCGGCCAGCACGGTCGTTGGCTGCTCGCATTCGGCGATCAGCATGCGGATCGGCGCGTCCGCGTCGATATGGTGCAGTATTTGCGCCATGGCGAGGAACTGTCGGATCGCCGTGCTGCTTTCGATCGCCAGCGCGCCGAAATTCGCGCGCAAGGGCCTGACTGCGGCGATCAGCTGGCGCAGCTTGCCCAACGAGGAACGGCTCGCGAGATCCAGGGTGTCGTCCGGATCGATCCGCCGGCGAATGGCATTGTGCAACTGGCTGGAATTGACGCGGAAATGGATCCAGCCCGCGCCCAGGCCGTCGGCGCGCATCGCGGCGGCGAGCGTCTTGAGCGCAATGGCGCGTTCGCCCGATGCGTGGCGAGCTTCGTCCTCAAGCTGTTCGATCAGCGGAGCGAGCGACAGCAGCTTGTCGGGGTGGTCCTCCGTCAGACGGTTGGCCGCAGCGGACAATGCGGCAGGCTCGCTCAGATCCCCGGCGAAGTCAGCCGCCCGTTCCTGCGACCAGCGATGCGCGCCGCGCAGCCCGGGCAGCAGCGGATGATCGGGATCGATCCGTTCCAGCGACAGGACATAGCGGCCGAGCCGTTCCTCCTTCTCCGCCAGCCGGAAGCCGATGCTGGTGTGCCAGGCGATATCGGTGCGGCCGTCCATGTCGTAGCCGACCCAGCTTGCGAAGCGGAACGGAAGGGGCTCGAGTTCCCGCCACTGGTCGGGCCAGAGCCGCTGCGCGTTTTCCAGCAGGCGAGCGACGATCGCATCGCGGGCCTCCGCGCCATGGCGGATGGCCCGCAAGGCCCGGTCATGTTCATATTCCAGCGTGATGGACGGGCGCTCCGGGCTGGCCACGCATACGCTGTTGTCGATCGGGCCTTCCTGCGAAGCGCTGTGGGCAATCGCCTCCGCCTGTGCCGGGGACAACAGGAAAGTCGGATGGGCGGTGAACACCGCGTGGATTTGCGGGCTTTCCCAGCGCGCGCGGTAAGATTGGAAATCCTGGCTCGCCAGCGCATCCAGCCTTTGCAGGTTGCTGCCGGGCGAGGTCGGGGCGACCAGCCGGCGCAGCCGCTCCGCGCGGCTGTGCAAGGCGTCGCATTCGATCTCGGCAACCAGCCCTTCGATCGCATCCAGATCGAGGCCGCCCGATTCCAGCTCGCGCGAGAGATCGAGCGAGAGCTGGAACACGGGATTGAACAGCGGGGTTTCCTGCGTGAGCCGATGCAGGACTTGCAGGCGTTCGTGGAGCTGGGCGACATTTTTCATGCGGGCAGTTCGCTCGCCTTGCGCGCGGCTCGTTCGATGGCGGGAAGGTCCGGCGGTCCGGCAGGGACGATCCAGCTTCCGCCCACGCAGAGCACGAAGTCCTCGGCGAGCCATTCGGCTGCGGTGTCCTGCCTGATCCCCCCCGTGGGACAGAACCGGCATTGCCCGAATGGCCCGGCGAGCGCCTTGAGCGCGGGCAGTCCGCCGGAAGGAATGGCGGGGAAGAACTTGAAATGGGCGAGGCCCAGATCGAGGCCGTGCATGATGTCGCTGGCTGTCGAGACGCCGGGCAGGAAAGGCAGGCCATGGCTGGCGACGATCCGGGCGAGATTTTCAGTGAGGCCGGGGGAGACGATGAACTCGCTGCCGGCTTTCAGCGCGGCTTCGAATTCATCCGCGTTCGTTACGGTTCCGGCGCCGACGATGGCGCCGGGCACCTGCTTCATCTCCCGGATCGCGTCGAGCGCGGCAGCTGTGCGCAAGGTGACCTCGAGTACCCGCAGGCCGCCCGATACCAGCGCTTCGGCGATCGGCCGGGCGTGACCGGCATCCTCGATCACCAGCACCGGAATGACCGGCGCGGCGAGCATGATGTCCTGGATCGGCGGGGTCATGCAGTTTCTCCTGAAAACTGGCGCTGAAAAGCGGCCGCCGCGCCGAACAGGCCGGGCTGCGGATGGGTCAGGAGCTTTACGGGGATGTTCCCCATCATTCCTTCGTATCGGCCCTTGAAGCGGAAGCGCTCCGCAAAGCCCGAGTGCGGCAGCAGATCGCGCAGCCGGTAGCCAAGACCGCCCGCGATCACCACGGCGCCGGCGCCGTGGGCCAGCGCATAATCGCCCGCGATACTGCCGAGCGAAAGACAAAAGCGGTCTATCGCGGCTTTCGCCAGTCCATCTTCCTTGCTCATGCCCATTTCCCACAAGGTCCGGTCGTCATGCTCCGGGGCTGCAACGCTCGCGATGGTGGCCAGCGCATGATAGATTTCGACGATGCCGGGGCCGGATACGACCCGCTCCACCGATACGCGGTCATGCCGGCTCCTCAGCCGGGCAAGGATGGCGTCGTCCAGTGCGTCCACCGGGCCGAATTCGATATGGGCGCCTTCGGTCGCCTGCACATGGTAGCCGCCGGCGCCATCGCGCCAGAAGTGGGCGATGCCCAGCCCGGTACCGGGGCCGATCACGCTGATCGTGCCGGAGGCGGGGAGCGGCCGGTCCGGTCCGCTGATGTGGAGGAACTCGCTGTCCGGCGCCTGCGCGGCGGCATGGGCGACTGCCCCGAAATCATTGAGCATGCTGATCTGGCCGAGCCCGAGGCGATTCTTGAGCTGGGCGGTGTCGACCACCCAGCTGTTGTTGGTCATCCGCACGATGTCACCCGTGATCGGCGCGGCGATGGCTATCGCGGCAGCCTGGGGAAGCGTGGATCCGCAACGCCGTTCGAACTCCCGCCAGGCCTGCTCCAGGCAGTCGTAGTCGCTGGTCCGGAGCGTTTGCGGCTCATCCAGCGCGATCGCCCCATCCGCCCCGATCCCGGCGAGGGCGAAGCGGGCATGGGTGCCGCCGATGTCGAGCGCGACGAGCCTGGTCACAGCCCGGCCATCGCCAGCATGGCCGAGGCGCCCTGTTCCGCGCCATCCGCATCGGCGCGAAACATCGCGAAGAGCTCGCGGCCCGTGCCCCATGCGGGCGCGGGCGGAGGGCAGGGTGTGCGCGCCGCGAGATCCGCATCGGTCGAAAGCAGGCCCCGTTCCGCGCACAGCCTGATCGTGTCGCCATCGCGCAGGAGCGCCAGCGGCCCCCATTTTCCATCCTTCGTGGCCAGGGCTTCAGGGGTTACGTGGATCGCGGCCGGCACCTTGCCGGAAGCGCCGGACATGCGTCCGTCCGTCACCAAGGCGACCCGATGCCCCCGGTCCTGCAGCACCCCGAGGGGCGGTGTGAGCTTGTGGAGTTCAGGCATGCCATTGGCGCGGGGGCCCTGAAAGCGCACCACGACCACGACATCCTTGTCGAGTTCTCCCGCCGAGAAGGCGTGGACGACATCTTCCTGCCGATCGAACACCCGGCAGGGCGCCTCGATGGTCCAGCGTTCCTTTTCCACCGCGCTGGTCTTGAAGGTGGCGCGGCCGAGATTGCCCTGCACCAGCCGCATTCCGCCATCGGGCAGGAACGGGTGGGAAACCGGGCGCAGCATGGTGTCGTCGCTGCTCTTTCCGACCGGGCGCCAGGCAAGGGCGCCACCTTCCAGCACCGGCGTTTCGGCATAGGCTGACAGGTCGCTGCCGCCCACCGTCCGAATATCGCGATGCGCAAGGCCGGCATCGAGCAGTTCGCCGATGACATAGGCCATTCCACCGGCGGCATGGAAATGGTTCACGTCGCCCGATCCGTTGGGATAGACCCGCGCAATCAGGGGAATCGCCCCGGACAGTTCGTCCAGATCCTGCCAGTCGAGAACGATCCCGGCCGCGCGGGCGATGGCGGGCAGGTGGATCGCATGGTTGGTGGAACCGCCCGTCGCGAGCAGGCCGGCCGCTGCATTGACGATGGCTTTTTCATCCACGCAGCGGGCGAGCGGGCGATGATCGTTCCCTTTGCCGGCGATGGCGGCCAGCCGGTGTGTTGCGGCGCGGGTCAGCGCATTGCGGAGGGGTGTGCCGGGCGGGACGAAGGCGGCCCCCGGCATATGCAGCCCCATCAGTTCCATCATCATCTGGTTCGAGTTCGCGGTGCCGTAGAAGGTGCAGGTGCCCGGCGAATGATAGCTGGCGCTTTCGCTTTCCAGCAGCTCGGCGCGGGTCGCCTTGCCTTCGGCGTAGAGCTGGCGGACCTTCTGCTTTTCCTTGTTGTCGATGCCCGACGGCATCGGGCCGGAGGGCACGAAGATCGCGGGCAGGTGGCCGAAACGCAGCGCCGCGATCAGCAGGCCCGGCACGATCTTGTCGCAGATGCCGAGCAGCGCGGCGCCGTCATACATGGCATGGCTCAGGGCAACGGCGGTGGAAAGGGCGATGACATCGCGGCTGAACAGCGACAGCTCCATGCCATCCTGCCCCTGGGTTATGCCGTCGCACATGGCGGGGGTGCCGCCCGCGACCTGCGCGGTGGCGCCCGCTTCCCGCGCATAGAGCTTCATCTGCGCCGGATAGGCCCCATAGGGCTGATGCGCGGAAAGCATGTCGTTATAGGCGGTAACGATGGCGAGGTTAGGGCCGCGCCCTGCGGCGATGGCGGGCTTGTCCTCCAGCGCGGCGGCGAAGCCATGGGCCAGATTGGAGCAGGCCAGGCGGTCGCGGCCCGGCTGTTGTTCCGCCGCGCGTTCCATCAGCTCGAGATAGCGCCGGCGGGAATCCGTCGATCGCTCGATGATCCGCTGCGTGACCCGTGCGACCGTGGGATTAAGATGCTCGTTCATGCCCGAATCATTCATGCCACGTAACCCCGTCGCGTTCGCTCAGGGCGATGGCGGCGCTCGGGCCCCAGCTTCCGGCAGTGTAGGGGCGCGGTTCCAGTGCGCTGCCCCATTCGGCCCGGATCGCATCGATCCATTCCCACTGGGCCTCCACCTCGTCGCGGCGGACGAACAGGGTCTGGTCGCCTTCGATCAGGTCGAGCAGCAGCCGCTCATAGGCGATCCGCCGGTGCGTGCCGGTGAACGCGTCGGGCATGGCGATGTCCAGCGGCACTTCGCGCAGGCCGATGCCGTCGCGGTCCAGCCCCGGCACCTTCGCCATCAGCGACAGGGTGACGTTCTCTTCGGGCTGGATGCCGATCACCAGGCGATTGGGCTTGGTCCGGGCGCCATTGCCCGCGAAGATCGAATGCGGGATGCAGCGGAACTGGACGACGATCTCCGTCACCCGCCTGGGCAGGCGCTTGCCCGTCCTCAGGTAAAAGGGCACGCCCTTCCAGCGCCAATTGTCGAGATGGGCCTTGAGCGCCACGAAGGTCTCGGTGGCGCTGTTGCGGCCAAGCTCCTCGTCATAGCCGGGCACGGCCTTTCCGCCGATCGCCCCGGCGCGATATTGCCCCGTCACGCTTTCGCCCGCGGAAATCGGGCGCAGCGCGCGCAGCACCTTCACCTTCTCGTCGCGGATCGCGGTGGAATCGTAATGGACCGGCGGTTCCATCGCCACCAGCGCCAGCAATTGCAGCATGTGGTTCTGCACCATGTCGCGCAATGCGCCGGCGCCATCGTAGAAATCGGCCCGGCTTTCGAGGCCGACCTTCTCCGCGACGGTGATCTGGACATGATCGATATAGGCCGCGTTCCACAGCGGCTCGAACATCAGGTTGGCGAAGCGCAGCGCCAGCAGGTTCTGGACGGTTTCCTTGCCGAGATAATGATCGATCCGGAATATGCGCTGCTCGGGGAAGGCCCGGGCCACCGCGTCATTGATCTTGCGGCTGCTGGCAAGATCGTTGCCAAGCGGCTTTTCCAGCCCGATCCGCACATGCTCGCCGGCGAGGCCGCTGGCCGCCAGCCCGGCGATGGTGGGCTCGAACAGGCTGGGTGCGGTGGACAGGAATATCGCCAGCCCGTTTTCCGGCTCGCCCACCTTCTGCGCCAGCCGGTCGAACCCGTCCGCGGTCGAGGCATCGAGCGGCTGGTAGCTCAGCCGGTTGAGAAAGGTCGCGATCCCGCTCTTGCGGCCTTCCGGAAGGTGTTTTTCCAGCGTCGCACGGGCAAAGTTGCGATAGCTGGCATCGTCATATTCCGAGCGGGCGGTTCCCACGATGGTCAGCTTCGGATCGATCAACTCGTCCGCATCCAGCGCGCATAGCGACGGCAGCAGCATGCGCTGCGCCAGATCGCCCGTCGCTCCGAACACGAGCAGCCGGTCCGCCGTGAAACTCATGCGGGGATACTCCGCTGTGATCCGTTCATTGTCACCCCCTTAATGTCCCGTTGTTAACGCAGTTTGTGCGCCGCAACAAAGAAATGGAGCGCACAGGGCGGAAAAGCGGGTTTCACGTCTGCAGCCGGACCGCGATCTTCGTGTCGGTAAGGGAACATGGTCCGAAGCTGGTAAGGAAGCTGACGTCCGCCGCATCGCGGCCGACGCCGATCTTCACGGTGGTCGCGGGGTCGGCCATGCGGGTCGCATCGACGATATGCCAGCTTCCGCCTTCGCCACCGGGATCGGCCAGGAAAACCTCGGCCACGGCGTGGAAGTCCGGGGGATCGACGCCCGGCGCGAAGACGCTGGCATAGCGGGCGGGAATACCGGAAGCACGGGCAAAGGTGACCATGACGTGAGCGTAGTCCCGGCAAATGCCGCGCAGTTCCACGAAGGAATCGAGCGCCGTGGTGTTGGTGTCGCTGGTGCCCGGCTGATAGCGGAATTTCCGCGCGATCCAGTCGCACATCGCCGCAATCCGGTTTCCTCCGGCCAGATTTCCGAATTCGGCATTGATAAAGGACTGGAACCGGTCGGCAGGACAGTAGCGGGAATCGAGCAGGTATTTGACGGTTTCGCCTGGCAGAAGGTGCGCAGGAAGGCTGTCCAGCACGGCCACGTCGGCGATCATGCGGTCTATTGCCACGCTGGCGGAGTAATCCACCGCGAGCGGGCCTTGCGCATGCAGCCAGATGCGTTCGCCTATCGAATCTTCCGCGGCCACGCGCGCGCAATGCTCCGCCGGGGGAAGGACGGTATTTGCCGAGAGGATCGTCTGTTCCGGGATGGCCGCAGCCTCGAATTGCAGCAACACGTCGCCCGGGCCGTCGAGGGTGAAGGCGAAGCGGCAGGTGATGTCGATCGACATGGAACCCTAACGGCGAGGCTGGCTGGAAGTTTCGTCAATCCCCGAAAATATGCAGGGCGACCTCGCGGCGATGCGGGCTGGCGCGGTGCTCGGCCAGGTAGATGCCCTGCCAGATCCCCAGCAGCATCCTGCCTCCGGCGACGGGAATCGACAGGTTCACGCCGGTCAGCGTGGCCCTGAGATGGGCCGGCATGTCATCCGGCCCTTCGTCGTCATGTTCGTAATGCGGGCCTTCGGGCGCCACGCTGTCAAGCCAGCGGAGCAGGTCCCGCCGCACCGCGGGCGCGGCATTTTCATTGATGAGCAGCGAAGCGGAGGTGTGGCGGCACAGCAGCGTGAGCAGGCCTTCGCGAATGCCGGTTGCATCCAGCCAGCGAGCGACGTCATCGGTGATGTCGAGCAATCCCCGTCCGGTGGTGGAAACGGCGAGGATGGTGCTCGCCTGGCGCATCACCCCGCGATCATGCCGAACAGATCATGCGCATCCGCATCTTCGATCCGCACGGTCACGATGTCGCCCGGCTTCACCTCGGACGCAACATCGCGCAGGAAGACATTGCCGTCGATTTCCGGGGCATCGGCCTGGGAGCGGCCGGTCGCGCCGATGTCGCCGTCCTCGTCCGGTTCGCCGACCTCGTCTATGATCACGGGCAGGAGCCGTCCGACCTTCGCGGCCAGCTTCGCGGTGCTGATCCGCTCGGTCACTTCCATCAGCCGGGCGTAGCGCTCTTCCTTTACCGCCTCCGGCACCGGATCGGGCAGGGCATTAGCGGGGGCGCCCTCGACCGGCTCGAAACGGAAACCGCCTACCCGGTCGAGCTGCGCTTCCTCCAGCCATTCCAGCAGATAGCGGAAATCCTCTTCGGTTTCGCCGGGGAAGCCGACCACGAAGGAGGAACGGATCGCGATCTCGGGGCAGATTTCGCGCCATGCCCGCAGCCGTTCCAGCACCCTGGCTTCGTTCGCCGGGCGCTTCATCGCCTTCAGCACATTGGGGCTGGCATGCTGGAAAGGAATGTCGAGATAGGGCGTCAGCAGCCCTTCCGCCATCAGCGGGATCACTGCGTCCACATGGGGGTAGGGATAGACGTAATGCAGCCGCACCCAGGGCGCGTGCCCTTCCGGCGTGCGCAGCGCGCCCAGCTCGCGGGCCAGATCGGTCATATGCGCGCGCACTTCGCGGCCCGACGCGCCCCTGGGCCACTGGCGCGGCTCGTGGCGGATATCGACGCCATAGGCGCTGGTGTCCTGACTGATGACCAGCAACTCCTTCGTCCCGTCCGCCACCAGCTTTTCCGCTTCGCGCAGCACCGCGTCGATCCGCCGGCTGGCGAGCTTCCCGCGCAATTGCGGGATGATGCAGAAGGCGCAGCTGTGGTTGCAGCCTTCGGAGATCTTCAGATAGCTGTAGTGGCGCGGCGTCAGCTTGACGTCGCTCTGCGGGACGAGATCGACGAACGGGCCCTGCGATGGCGGCGCCGCATCATGCACCGCCTCCACCACGCTTTCGTACTGATGAGCGCCCGTGATCGCCAGGACATCGGGGAAGCGGGCGCGGATCACCTCCGCCTCGTTGCCCATGCAGCCGGTCACGATCACCCGGCCGTTTTCGGCGATCGCTTCCCCGATCGCGGCCAGGCTTTCTTCCTTGGCGCTGTCGAGAAAGCCGCAGGTATTGACCAGCACGACGTCCGCGCCGGCGTAGTCCGGGCTCATGGCGTAGCCATCGGCGCGGAGCCGGGTCAGGATGCGTTCGCTGTCGACCAGCGCCTTGGGGCAGCCCAGGCTTACCATGCCGACACGACGCGCTTGTGGAATTGTCGTGGCCATTTCGCGCCGCGCACTACACCTGTTGCGCGCTTAACGCTACAGTCGCGGCGAACGGAGACGAACAATGGGACCCGTGAACTGGACAGGGGTGGTCATTGCCGCGATTGTGGCTGGCCTGGTGGCGCTCGGCTGGTATGGCCCGCTCTTCGGGCGAGCGAAGCTTGCGGAGGTCGGGCCGGGCGGCATGGCCGGGCGCAGGCAGCCGGGGGCGACTTTCCTGACGACGGCGATCCTGCTGTTCCTGACCGCCGCCATGATGGGCCATATGTTCGCCCGCGTCGGCCTCGACCGGCTGGATGCCAGGCCCTGGCTCTATTTCATGATGTCGGGCGGCCTTGCTCTGTTCTTCGTGATCCCGGCGCTCTGGCTCAGCTATGCCCACCAGCGCATATCCACCCGGCTCGCGGCGATCGATGCGGGCTACTGGCTGTTCGCCTATCTTGCGATGGGGCTGGTGTTCTGGGCGGGCGGGTAGCTATTATCTTTTTTCCGTGATTTCCGAGTCAGCAAGTGATTCCGCTTGCTTGGAAATCACTCTTAAGGCGTGCCGTTCTCGGGGGTGGGGATCACCTCCACCACCATATCGCCGGCGCGAAGCTCGGACGCCTCCCTGTCCGAATAGCCGAACGGCTGCCCGTTGCGGTAGATGCGCAGGCCCAGACCACCGCTCGCCAGCTGCTTGATCGACCGGCCCACTTCTTCCGCCGTGACCGGCCTCTCGACCAGCTGGACCCCGCCGCTGACCGAGGCAAGATCGGTCAGGTAATCCGCCACATGCGTGCCTTCGGCCGAGCCTGCCAGAAGAAGGCCGGTGAAATGCACCGGATTGATCACATTGTTGGCGCCGGCCTGATGGGCGAGCAGCTCGTTGTCGGTGGCGCGCACCACGACGCTGATCGGCACGTCAGGGGCCAGGTGCCGGACAGTCAGCACGATCAGGATCGAGGTGTCGTCCCGTCCGGCGGACACCAGCACGCTCCGCGCCTGCCTGATCCGCACGGCCATCAGGGTGTCGTCGCGGGTCGCGTCTCCCGCCATGATATTGCACCCCAGCGCCTCGGCTTCCGACAGGCGGCTTTCCAGCGGATCGATCACGACGATGCAACTGGGCTCGGTCCCGCGATCGATCAGCTCGTTCACGGCCTCCGATCCGCTGATGCCGAAGCCCAGCACCACGATATGGTCGGAAAGCTGTTTCTGGATGCGGGCCATGCGCCACTTCTCCCAACTGCGCTTGATGATGAAATTATAGGCGGTGCCGACGAAGATGAAGATGACCGCAAAACGGATCGGGGTCACGATCGCCGCCTCGATCAGCCGTGAGCGGTCGCTGACCGGCGCAATGTCCCCGAAGCCGGTGGTGGTGACGGAAATCATGGTGAAATAGACGACGTCGAGAAAGCTCACCGCGCCGTCGTGGTGGTCGATCAGCCCCTCGCGGTCGGACCAGTGAAGCAGCACGACCAGGAAGATCAGCGCCAGCGCCGCGGACAGGCGGATCCCCACGTCCGCCCAGATCGGCACCTTGACCGCGCGGCGGAGCGGCTGGAAACGCCTGTTGCGGCGCAAGAGCCGCCAGTCCTTCACGGGGCGCTGGAGCCCGGGACCAGCCTGGCGGGATCGAGCGGCATGTTGTCCTTGCGGATCTCGAAATGCAGGGCGGGGCGGTGGGCCGCGCCGGTCTGGCCCGCCTTGCCGACCACGTCCCCGGCGGCGACGCGGTCGCCCACCTTGACGCTGACGGAGGAGAGATGGCCATAGGCGCTGTGCCAGCCATTGCCATGCTCCAGCACCACCAGCGTCCCGTAGAGCTTCGGCTCGTCCCCGGCGAACACGACCTTGCCGGCCGAGGTCGCCTTGACCGGAGCGCCTGCTTCAGCGGCAAGGTCGATCCCGTTATGGCTGTCGGCATTGCCGGGCGCGCTGAAGCCGAGCAGGGTTTGCCCCCTGAGCGGCCATTGGAAGCCGGGGGTGGTGCTGGCGGGCGCGGCGGGCTTGGGCGTGACCGCGGCCGGGGAAGCGGCAGGCGCCGGGACGGTGGCCCTGGTGATGGTCGGGATCACCAGCTTCTGCCCGGTGCGCAGGGATGCATCTTCATCCAGCCCATTGGCGAGCGCGATCGATTTCCACGCCACGCCATAGCGATAGGCGATGTCGAAGCCGGTTTCCCCGCTGGCCACCACATGGGCGCGCTGGCGCGGAATGATCAGGGTCTGCCCGGCCTGCACGCTGTAGGGCTCGGCCAGGCCATTCGCCTCGGCGATCAGGCCTTGTGGCACGCCGGCGCGGTTGGCGATCCCGCCCAGCGTCTCGCCGGGCTGCACCACATGCTGGCTCTCGCTCGCTTCCCTGGTGGCGGGTGATTTTGCGGCAGGCGCCTTGGGTGAAGCAGCGGGCCTGGCCTGCGTGGCTTTCGCGCTCGCGTCCGGCTTGGCGGAGCTTGTCGCCGCAGGCATCTTGCCGCCGGGAATGACGAGCTTCTGCCCTGCGCGCAGCGCATAGGGCTCCTTCAGGTCGTTCGCCCTGGCCAGGGCCGCGGAGGAGACGCCCGCGCGATTGGCGATGCCGTTCAGCGTTTCCCCGGATTTGACGACATAGCTTTCCCCGCTCGTCTTCTGGCCCGTACCGGCTTTCGCCTTGTCGGCGGCAGCGGGTTTGCCCTTGTCCGTCCTGCCCTCATCTTTCCTGGCCGCTGCCTTGCCCGGAATGGTCAGGTTCTGGCCGACGCGCAGGGCATAGGGCGGCTTGAGACCATTCGCCTTCGCCAGATCGTCGGGCTGCACGCCGGCGCGATTGGCGATGCCGTTCAGCGTCTCGCCCTGTTTGACTTCATGCTTTCGTTCCTGCGCCGTCGCCGGGTTCGCCGCGACGAGCGCGAGAGCGAGACAGGTTAGGAGGTAGGGCCTGGTCATGCATATCTCCCCGAAAGCATCGCAAGCGACGGATCATGTGTATAGTCGAGTTGGAGCGGCGTTACCGAAACGAAGCCATCGGCGATTGCCTCCAGATCGGTGGAATGGCCCGGCGTATGCTCGATCCCGTGCAGTCCGAACCAGTAATAGTGGAAGCCGCGCGGGTCGGTCCCCTTGACCACGGTCCCGCGCCGGTAATCGTGGAAACCCTGGCGCACCACGCGGATGCCGCGCACGGATTCTCCGGGCAGCGGCGGGAAATTGATGTTGACCAGCGTGCGCTCCGCGAAGGGGGCGTCGATGATGGGACCGATCGCTTTCGCACCCCATTGCTCGGCGGCGGCAAAGGATACTTCCTCCGCCGCGTCGGCCCGGGCATAGACCTGGCTCAGCGCGATCGAACGGATCCCGGCCAATGCCCCTTCGAGCGCGGCGGAAACCGTGCCGGAATAGGTGACGTCGTCACCCAGATTGGCGCCGCGATTGACGCCTGACAGGATGACGTCCGGCTGGCGGTCCAGCACCACGCGCAGCGCCAGATTGACGGCGTCGGTGGGCGTCCCCCTCACTGAAAAGCGCTTCTCGCCATGCCGGTGCAGACGCACCGGCTGGTGCAGGGACAGCGAATGGCCGGCCCCGGACTGCTCCTCCGCCGGAGCGCAGATCCAGATATCGTCGCTGAACTGACGGGCGATCCCTTCCAGAACTTGCATTCCGGGGGCGTGTATCCCGTCGTCATTCGTCAGCAAGATGCGCATCGGGCCCCCCTCCCGGCCAGGACATCAGCTAAGCCTTGTGATCCCACCCATGTAATGATGCAAGGGGCCTGGTATGTCGACCGACCCGTCCTCGTTCTGGTAATTCTCGAGGATCGCCACCAGCGTGCGTCCGACCGCCAGGCCGGAGCCGTTTAGCGTATGGACGAATTCCGTGCCCTTTGCGTCTTCCGGGCGATAGCGCGCATTCATGCGCCGCGCCTGATAATCGCCGCACCACGAGATGCTCGAAATCTCGCGCCAGGCGCCCTGGCCCGGCAGCCAGACTTCCAGATCGAAGGTCTTCTTCGCGGTCGCGCCCATGTCGCCCGCGCACAGCAGCATCCTGCGATAGGGCAGGCCCAGCGCCTCGAGGATGCCTTCCGCCGATCGCACCATGTGCTCGTGCTCGGCCTGCCAGTCTTCGGGGCGGCAGATGCTGACCAGCTCCACTTTCTCGAACTGGTGCTGGCGGATGAAGCCGCGCGTGTCCTTGCCGGCCGCGCCCGCTTCGGAGCGGAAGCACGGGGTCAGCGCGGTCAGGCGGATCGGCTGCGCAAGATCGTCGATGATGCGGTCGCGCACGGCATTGGTCAGGCTGACCTCGGCGGTCGGGATCAACCAGCGCCCATCCGTGGTGCGGAACAGATCCTCGGCGAACTTGGGCAGCTGCCCCGTGCCGAACACCGCCTCGTCGCGCACCAGCAGGGGCGGGGCGCATTCGAGGTAGCCGTTCGCGCCGCTCTGCCGGTCGAGCATGAACTGGCCGAGCGCCCGCTGCAACCGTGCCATCTGGCCGCGCAGGAAGGTGAAGCGCGCGCCGGAGATTTCCGCGCCGGTTTCGAAATCGAGGCCGAGTGCGGGGCCGAGATCGGCATGTTCCTGCGGCTGGAAGGCGAATTCGCGCCGCTCGCCCCATTGCGCGACCTCGACATTGGCGCTCTCGTCCTCGCCCGGCGGGACGTCGTCGGCCGGCAGGTTCGGCAGGCGGGCCAGCAGGTCGTTCAATTGCGCGCCCAGCTCGCGCTCGCTGTTCTCCAGCTCCGGTAGGGTCTGCTTCAACTCGGCGACTTCCGCCTTGAGCGCTTCGGCCTTGTCCTTGTCGCCCTGGGCCATGGCCTGGCCGATCTGCTTCGATGCATCGTTGCGGCGGCCTTGCGCCTCCTGCATCCGGGTCGTCACCTCGCGGCGGGCGCGGTCCAGCTCGAGGATCGCGGCGGCGGATGGCTCCACCCCGCGACGGGCAAGGGCGGCGTCGAAGGCGTCGGGATTGTCGCGGATCAGGCGGATGTCGTGCATGGGGCGGGGCTATGGAGTCTTTGCCCGTGCCCGGTCAAGCGTCACCTGCCGTGCTCTGCACAGCGGCGGCGTGCGCGATCCGGGATCGGCCTATCTGCGGCGGCAGGTGCTGATGCCGAAAGGGATATAAGCCGGGCAGCGGCGAGTGAACCCTGTCGTCAGCGGGATCAGCCCCAGCCAGCCCCACGCGGTTTTCGGCCCGACGAACACCAGCGCGATCAGCACCAGCCCGACGACGATGCGCAGGACCCGGTCCGCGTTGCCCACATTCACCTTAAGCATTTGCCGTCTCCTCTTCCGCCTTGATTAGGGGTTGGAGGATGGCATTGCCTTGATCCGTGTCAATCGCGGAAAAATGCGGGGGATTCGTCAGGCCGGATCTGTTAGCCGCTTCCTTGCCCGAGCAGCCATGTTGCTCATTGCTTTACCATATCGAGCGCGACGTCGACGATCATATCTTCCTGTCCGCCCACCATCTTGCGCCGTCCGAGTTCGACGAGGATCGCCCGCGTGTCGAGCCCGTGATCGGCGGCCACCTTTTCCGCGTGACGCAGAAAGGAGGAATAGACGCCCGCATAACCCAATGTCAGCGTCTCGCGATCAACGCGCACCGGGCGGTCCTGCAACGGGCGCACCAACTCGTCCGCAGCGTCCATCAGCGCGAACAGGTCACAGCCATGGTTCCAGCCATAAACGTCGGCGGCGGCGACGAACACTTCGAGCGGTGCGTTGCCCGCGCCCGCGCCCATGCCTGCAAGACTCGCGTCGATGCGGATCGCGCCGTTCTGCACTGCGACGATGCTGTTCGCGACACCGAGGCTGAGGTTGTGGTGGGCATGAACGCCGCGCTGCGTTTCGGGCTTCAGCACCCGGTCATAGGCGGCAAGCCGCGCCGCATATTGATCCATCGTCATTGCGCCGCCGCTGTCGGTTACATAGATGCAATGTGCGCCATAGCCTTCCATCAGCTTCGCCTGGTCAGCCAGTGCCTCGGGCTCGGACATATGGCTCATCATCAGGAAGCCGGAGACGTCCATGCCGAGGTTGCGGGCCGCCTCGATATGCTGCTTTGACACGTCCGCCTCGGTGCAGTGGGTCGCGATGCGGACCGACCGGACGCCGAGATCATAGGCATGTTTCAAATCATGCACCGTGCCGATACCGGGCAGCAGCAGCGTGGTGAGCACGCTATGCTCCAGCACCTCGGCCACTGCGCTGATCCATTCCCAGTCGGTATGGGCGCCGAAGCCGTAGTTGAAGCTGGAACCCTGCAGCCCGTCGCCATGCGCCACCTCGATCGCATCGACCTTCGCCCGGTCGAGTGCGCGGGCGATCGCCTGCACATGGTCGAGGCCATATTGATGGCGGATCGCGTGCATCCCGTCGCGCAGGGTGACGTCCTGGATATAGAGCTTCGTCGTCGTGGGATCGAATTTCATGCGGCCATCCTTTCCGCGATCTTCTCGGCGGTCCTGAGCGCCGCCGAGGTCATGATGTCGAGATTGCCGGCATAGGCGGGCAGGTAATGCGCCGCGCCTTCCACCTCGAGGAAGACACTGACCTTGAGACCGGTGAAGCTGCCGCCCATCTCGGGAATGCGCAGGGGAGCGTTGCCACCGATGCTCTCGAACTGCACCGCCTGTTTCAGGCGATAGCCGGGGACATAGGTCTGTACCTCGGCCACCATATCCTCGATGCTCGCCCGGATCGCCTCGCGGTCGCCGTCGTCGCACAGGCAATAGACGGTGTCGCGCATGATCAGCGGCGGCTCGGCGGGGTTCAGGATGATGATCGCCTTGCCGCGCGTCGCGCCGCCGACCTCCGCTATGGCCGCGCTCGTCGTCTCGGTGAACTCATCGATATTGGCGCGCGTGCCGGGACCTGCGCTTCTTGACGAGATGGACGCGACGATTTCGCCATAATGCACCTTGGCTATACGATTCACCGCTGCGACGATCGGGATCGTCGCCTGCCCGCCGCAGGTCACCATATTGACGTTGGGTGCATCGAGGTGCGCATCGCCGTTGACCGGCGGTATCGTGTAGGGACCGATCGCCGCCGGGGTCAGATCGATGACACGCTTGCCGTGACCGATCAACACTTCGCTGTGACGCTCGTGGGCGCCCGCGGAGGTCGCGTCGAAGACGATGCGGATGTCGGCGAAGCCGGGCATCGCAACCAGCCCCTCGATCCCTTCCGCGGTGATGGGCACGCCCATCCTCTCGGCGCGCTTCAGCCCGTCGGATTCAGGATCGATGCCGACGAGGGCGCCCATTTCAAGCCTGTCGGACAGGCGCATCACCTTTATCATCAGGTCGGTGCCGATGTTGCCCGACCCGATGATTGCGACCTTGGTCCTGGTCATCGTCTCAATCCTTCCCGTAAGTGAAACTGCATGCGCCGATCCCGGCAACGCGCGCATGGACATGATCGCCCGGCGTCAGCGCGACCATCGGGCCGAGTGCGCCGGCGAGCAGGATATCGCCTGCCTTGAGCGGCTCCCCGCGCTCTGCAAGGGTCTGCGCGAGCCAGGCGGCGGCGTTGAGCGGATTGCCGAGGGCGGCGGCGCCGACTCCGGTCGAGACGACCTTGCCATTGAACTCCATCTCCATCGCGGCGCCTTCGAGGTCGAGACCGGCAAGCGGCCGCCCTTCATCCGCGAGGACGAAAAATGCCGAAGATCCATTGTCGGCGACGGTGTCGGCAAAGGTGATTTTCCAGTCGGCGATCCGGCTGTCGACGATTTCGATCGCGGCATGGACGCTGGCGACGGCCGCAGCCACTCCTTCGGCCGTGGTTGCGGGGCCGGGCAGGTCCTTGCCCAGGACGAAGGCGATCTCCGCTTCCGCCTTGGGCTGGATCGCACGGGCCGGGTCAAGCATACCGCCGTCGGCAACGCGCATGTCGTCGAACAGCACCCCGAAGTCTGGTTGATCGACGCCAAGTTGGGCCTGCACCGCCTTCGCGGTCAGCCCCGCCTTGCGCCCGACGATGCGGCGTCCTTGCGCTTCCCAGAAGCGGGTGTTGATGGTCTGTATCGCATAGGCCCCGTCGGCGTCCGTCGGTTCCAGCCCGTCGCGCAGCGGCGCCACTGCTCCGCTTGCATAGGCCTCGCGCAAGCGGCGCGCGAGTTCATCATGACTGACCATACATCTCTCCTGCTTTCGTATAAAGCTAGGCGCATCCGGGGATTGGCACCAGCCGGCGCCCGGGCTATGCTTCTCACATGGTGAGAAACAGGACGCCGCGCATCAAGGCCTCGCAGCGCACGCTCGCCATGCTTGAGGCTGTCATAGAAGACGAAGGGGGCGGCAGCATTTCGGCTGTGGCAAAGCGCATTGGCGTTCCCGTGGCGACTGCGCATCGCCAGGTCGCGACATTGGTCGATGCAGGATTCCTCTCGGTCGATGGCGCCGGCGCTCACCATGCCGGGCCGCGTCTGCTCGCCATGATGAGCAGGCTCGATGAAAAGCAGGCGATGGTCAATATCGCGGCGGCGCCTCTGCACGCCCTGGCCTCCCGCCTGGGTGCCGTCGTGCAGCTCGGCACGTTCGAGAACGAAATGGTGACCTACCGGATCAAGACCGGGCGCGGCGCGATGAGGATTTTTTCGCGGGTCGGCATGCAGCTGGAAGCTTACTGCACGGGAATTGGCAAGGTGCTGCTCGCGCACCTTCCGGATCATGAGCGGGAAGCCTATCTGGAAGCCGGCTCGTTCATTGCCCTCACCGAGCGCACGATTATCGATCCGGCAGCGCTTCGCGATGAGTTGAGGAAAGTGCGCGTCAATGGCTATGCGCTGGATGATGAGGAGGCCGCACCCGGGTTGCGGTGCCTCGCCGTCCCGCTGCATGCACCGTCAGGCCGGGTAGTAGCTGCCGTATGTGAATGGTCGTCTGTTCGCTGGCAGGTTGCGCACGCCGCATTTCACGGCTTCGATGCGCGATCACCTGCTTGACGCGGCCAAGCATGACTGGTCCGGCGTTTCGCCCGCGATTTTCGGATCGCTGTTCCAGTCGGTGATGGACGCGAAGGAACGCCGGGCGAAGGGCGCACATTACACGACCGAGGCCAATATCTTGAAGGTCATCGGCCCGCTGTTCCTTGACGACCTGAAAGCCGAACTAGCAGGCATCATCGCTCGCCGCACCGGCCGCGACAAGGAATTGGCGAAGTTTCAGAACAAGCTGACCCGGCTGACGTTCCTTGATCCGGCCTGCGGCTGCGGCAATTTCCTGGTCATCGCCTATCGCGAAATCCGGCGGCTGGAACTGGAATGTTTGAAAGCCCAATATGGCGACCAGCAGATTGACGCGGCGCTGCTGTCCCGCGTCACGGTCGATCAATTCTACGGCATCGAATATGAGGAGTTTCCCGCCCGCATTGCCGAAGTGGCCATGTGGATGATGGACCATATCGCCAACAACGAGATCAACGAGGCATTCCGGCTGAACTATGCCCGCATCCCGTTGAAGGATTCGGCGCATATCCTGCATGGCGATGCGCTGGAAGCGGACTGGTCCGCGCTGCTGCCAGCCGAACGGTGCAGCTACATCATGGGGAATCCGCCTTTACCAGCAAGGCAGGCCATCGCTCGCCATGCTGTGCGACGATGCCGCCAGTTTCCTTGGTGGACATAGCCTCAAGGCCGAACAGAAAGCCGGGACCACGGCCAACCTGTGCCGCGCCTGGGATGGATCGAAGCTGGAGCGGATACGCGGCGGTGATGGCGTGACCGTGCTCTATGACCGGCGTTTGTCCTGTCACCTCATGGTGCAGCCTGGCGTTGCGGCTGGCTTCCTGTCGGACAGCCAGTTTGCCGATCAGGGCTTGCTGGCCCGGTTTCTGGTATCCGCGCCACAAGGCCGGGCCGGAACGCGCATTCGCGATGATGCTGCCTATCAGGCGCTTGCCTATAATGCGGCGCTTGATCTGGAGGATTACAATACTGCGATTGCGGGCCTGCTGCGCCAGCCGGTGCGGTGGAAGGATGAGAATGACCGCGCGCTGGGCGTAGACATGGGCGAACTGCATTTCACACCCGAGGCCCGCGCGCTCTATGTCACCTTTGCCAATGCCATCGAAGGCGAACTTGGCCCCAAGGCATCGCTGGCCATGGCCAGGGCGTTCGCATCGAAGCTGCCGGAGAACGCGGCGCGCATCGCTGGCACGCTCAGCCTGATTGCCAATCCTGCCGCCAGCCAGATTGAAGCTGCCACGCTGGCCGACGCGATCAGCCTGGCCAAATACTATCTGAGGGAAGCCGTCCGGCTCATGGCGTCCGGCGCGATTGATCCCGAATTGCGGCTGGCGGAAGCCCTGCTTGAATGGCTGCAATCCCAGCCGGGCAAGGTGATTGGACTGCGCGATATTTACCGCCTTGGCCCGAACGCGATCCGGCAGGCCGACAAGGCGCGGCGCGTCATGGGCATACTTGCAGAGCATGGTTGGGCCAGACCCTTGCCGGACGGGGCCGAGATGGAGGGACAGCGCCACAAGGAAGCATGGGAGATCGTCCAGTGCTGAACTTCGATCCACACCGCTGGCTTGCCGAGCGCGAAGGGGCGGAAAATGTCGCAACTGTCGCGACTGTCGCAAGGGTGTGCGCTGAACTTGAAAAATCCGCTTCACAGGTAAGCCCTGCGACACTTGCGACAACCGCGACAAAATCGGGGTGCGATCCGTCCATCAACCCCACGCATATCGACCTGTCTGGCTTTGATGTGCGCGATGTCGACGAAGGCTGGATAGGGGAAAGCCCGCGTCAGACCCGGCTAAGGCTCATTCATGGGGGCAGAGTAGGGGGTGGAGATGGTTGACCGTAGTGTCCCTTTCGATCCCGACTTCGGTAAGGTCGGGTTTGCCCGTCACCTGTTCCGCTTACGGTTTCGTCACCTCAAGTTGAGCCAGCGCACATTCGCCGAGCGGTTTGGGCTATCCTATTCTGTTATCAGGGATGCGGAACAGGGAGCAAGGCCAACGCCATCGCTTCGCCTGATTGTTGCTGCCATCGCTGCCAATCCCGAATGGATGGCGGCTATCGCGCGGGAGGCGACATCGCCCTGTAATTGTGGCGAGAGCGATTCCTACTCCTGTTGCGCAGTCCGGCGGTTACAGCCGGGCGTTAATTTTACCATGCCGTAAAAACGCGCGCGCACGGGGAAATTGATGGGCAGACACCATAAAGGGGTTTCCGAGGCGCTGGCGATGTTCGCCGCAATCTATGCCCGGCAACGTGAAATGCAGGAACGGGCGGCGCTGCTGCCCGATGACGATAAACGCATCCTGTTCCGCAAGTGGGCCACGCGGGTCAATGAGGCGGAGGCGGCGGGCAGGCATGTGCCCAGCTTCCCGCGTTACCTTCGCGGCCTGACCTGCGGTGCGATCAAAAAGAACGGCAAGGCTTGCGGCATGACAACGCTGGGGGCGAACGGCAGGTGTAAATTCCATGGTGGTGCATCTACGGGGCCGCGCACGCCAGAGGGCCGCGCGAGGGCGCTGGAAAACCTCAAGCTAGGACGTTTGAAACGCGGGAACTCATAGACCTGATTTAATAGGGGGATTGTTTGGCGCATTCCGCGCGCGTGTATGGGGAGTGCAGGATTGCCACCCTGTCTCTGCGCCGCGTCGTGTTGATCGGTGGCACAGATTCACCGGAGTATTTCATGGAAAGTTCATGGATCGTGCCAGCAAGCCAGCTAAGTGCTTGAAAAGATGGTGGGCGCGGCAAGGATTGAACTTGCGACCCCACCCGTGTGAAGGGTGTGCTCTACCACTGAGCTACGCGCCCGCCTTGCATCACTGCCGGCAGGCGCGCGCCTTTGCCACGCGCTTGCGCGAAAGACAAGCCCGGTCTGCGCTCGGTGCTTCTCAATGCGCGTTGGGTGCCGCTGTCCACCTCGTGAGGATGGAGAGCAGACCGAAATCCGCCGGGCGGCCAGCCGCCGCCGATGCCGGGCGCTGCGGGCACTCGAGGCAGTAGGCCTGCGCGCCCGGGGCGCTCAGCAGCAGGCGCGCGTTCTGCGCAAGAGCCTGCACGAATCCGGCCTGGCGCGCGGTCAGCAGCGCAACGAAATCATGGGCCGGCGCGGCCTGCTCGTTGTCCTTGCGCAGCATTTCCTGCAGCAGCGAGCGATAGGGATCGGTGCCGCTGCCGAGATATTTGGCGTGCCATCCGCCGTCCTTCAGCCCGGCTTTCCGGGCGGCCCAGGCCAGCGCGTCATCGAGGCCGCCATATTGGTCTACCAAGCCGATCTGCCGCGCGGTTCCGCCGTCCCAGACGCGCCCTTGCGCGATCTCGTTGACCTGGGCCGGCGTCTTGCCCCGGGATTTCGCCACGATAGTCAGGAAGCGGGCATAGCCGTTCTCGATCGCGGCCTGCGCCATCGCCTGGGTTTCGGGATTGAGGCCGCCCAGCAGATCGGGCTGGCCGGACAGCGGCGTGGTGCGGACGCCGTCGCTGGTGATCCCCCACTTCGCCAGCGTATCCTCGAAGGTCGGCACCACCGCGAATATGCCGATCGAACCGGTTATGGTCCCGGGCTCCGCGAAGATCCGGTCCGCCGGGGTGGAGACCCAGTATCCCCCGCTGGCCGCGACATTGGCCATCGAGACGACGATGGGGATCTTGCGCGCCTTGTGGCGGAGGATCGCGCGGCGGATTTCCTCGGAGGCCATGACCGATCCGCCCGGGGAATCGACCCGGACGACCAGCGCGGCCAGATCGTCCGTCAAGGCCTCGTCGAGCAGGTCGGCAATCCGGTCTCCGCCCGCGGTGCCGGGGCCGGCATCGCCATCCACGATCTCGCCCGCCACCGTTATCACGCCGATGGCCTTGCCTCGCTTGGGCGGTTTCACCGCGGCGAGCCACGCATCCAGCGAAGTATGCGCATAGGCGCCCGGGCTGTCGTCCCAACTGTCCGCGCCGGCAAGCCGGGCCACCCGGTTGCCGAAGGCCGCCTTGTCCCCCAGCCGATCGACCAGACCGGCGGCGAGGGCGGCCCTGGCGGCATCGCCCCGGCTCGCGGCCAGCCATTGCACCGGATTGCGCGTGACCAGCGCCAGATCGGCCTTGGGGCGGGCCTTCTGCACGTCGGCCTGCCATTCCTGCCACATCGCCTGATAGAGCGACGCCGCGTTTTCCCGCGCTTCGGGCGACATGTCGTTGCGCAGGAACGGCTCGACCGCGGATTTATAGGTGCCGACGCGGAAGACATGCGCCTTCACCTGCAGCATCTGCAGCAGCCCGGCGAAATAGGGGCGCTGCCCGCCCGGTCCGGTGATGATCGCGCCGCCCATCGGGTCGACCCATACTTCGCTGGCATGGGCGGCCAGCATCATGCCGTCGTCGATATAGGCGTTGGCGAAGGCCAGCACCGGCTTCTTCGCGGCGCGCGCCCGGTCCAGCGCCGCGCCGATCTCCGCCAGATGGACCTGCCCGCCGCCAAGGAAGCGGGTGAGATCGAGCACGATCACCTTGATCCGCTTGTCCTGCGCGGCGGCATCGATCGCGCGCACCAGGTCGCGTGCGGGATATTCTCCGGGTGGGAAAGTGTCGGACAGCAGGATCTGCAAGGGGTCGATATTCGTAGCTTCCTCGACCACCGAGCCGTCGAGATCGAGCAGCAGGGCGCCCTCCCGCACCATTCCGGGATTGGGCCGCATGGTCAGCGCGCCATACAGCAGCGCGAAGAAGAGGAGCAGGAAAAGCAGAGCGAGGCCATCCTTGATCCCCACCAGCAGCCGCCACACCTTGCCTGCGAAACTCATGACCGAACGGTTCCCTGCGCGATAGTCGTCATGGCTGCCTTTCTAGGAGGCGGTGCGGGGATACGCCACCGGAAAGCTGTGCGGCATGACCCATTAAGCGCTTGAGTGCCGCTGCGCGCTCCACTAAGGGCTTGGCTTTAATGACATCCGCGCGACCATCGGACCCCGGCCGCTATCCGGCAGGCGGGCTGGCCTTCCCGCATCGCGGGCTGTTGGGAATCGGCGAACTCCAGACCCATGAAATCCTGTTCCTGCTGGACGAGGCGGAACAATGGGTGGAGCTCAACCGCCAACCCGCCAAGCATGCCGGGGTGCTGAGCGGGCTGACCATCATCAACGCCTTCTTCGAGAATTCCACGCGCACCCTGCTCAGCTTCGAGATCGCGGGCAAGCGGCTGGGCGCCGATGTGGTGAACATGCATGCCGCGACCTCGAGCGTGAAGAAGGGGGAAACCCTGATCGATACGGCGGTCACGCTCAACGCCATGCGGGCCGATGCGATCGTCATACGCCATGCCAGCTCGGGCGCGGTCGCGCTGATCGCGGACCAGGTCGATTGTCCGGTGATCAATGCGGGCGACGGCAGCCACGAACATCCCACCCAGGCCCTGCTGGATGCGCTGACCTTGCGTCACGCGCTGCGCGAGCGCGGCCGGGAGGAGCTCAATGGCCGGGTGGTGACAATCTGCGGCGACATCCTGCACAGCCGGGTCGCGCGCTCCAACATATTGTGCCTGACCGCGCTGGGGGCGCAGGTGCGCGTATGTGCTCCGCCCGCGCTGATGCCGGCCGCGGTCGAGGAGATGGGGGCGAAGCCCTATACCGATTTCGATGCCGCGCTGGATGGGGCCGAGGCCGTGATGATGCTGCGCTTGCAGAACGAACGGATGGACGGCCAGTTCATCCCGTCCCCGCGCGAATACCGCTATCTCTACGGGCTGACGGCGGAGCGGCTTGCCCGCGCCGCGCCCGAGGCGCTGGTCATGCATCCGGGGCCGATGAACCGGGGTGTCGAGATCGACAGCGATGTGGCGGATCTGCCGGATCGGAGCCTGATCACCCGGCAGGTCGAGATGGGCGTCGCGATCCGCATGGCCTGCCTGGAAGTGCTCACCCGAAGGGCGCGGGGCGTGCCCGGCTGGGCGCCCGACCAAGGGCGGCTGGTGTGAAGCAGCAGCGGCCCATCACCATCTCCGGCGGCCGTCTGGTATGCCCGGACGGGGTGCGCGAAGGATCGATCCGCCTGGTCGATGGCCGCATCGCGGCGGTCGGCGATTGCACGCCGGAACCGGGTGACGAGCTGGTCGATGCCGGCGGCAAGCTGGTCACGCCGGGTCTGGTCGACATGGGCGTGTTCGCGGTGGACAAGCCCGCCTTCCATTTCGGTGGCATCACCCGCGCGGCGCTGATGCCCGATCAGTCGCCGCCGCTGGACCATCCGGCGCGGGTGCGCTTCCTGGCCCATAGCGGCAAGCCGGATCTGTGGGTTCATCCCCTGGCCGCCGCGACGCGGGGGTTGCAGGGCAGGGAACTGGCGGAGCTCGCGCTGATGCGCGAGGCCGGCGCCCGGGGCATCGCGACCGGGCGGCGCTGGATCGACGACAGCGGCGTGATGCTGCGCCTGCTGCGCTATGCGGCGATGCTGGACATGATCGTGGTCACCCATGCCGAGGACGCCTCGCTGGTCGGCAATGCAGTGGCCACCGCGGGCTATATGGCGACCCGGCTTGGCCTTGCCAGCGCGCCGGCGGAGGCCGAGGCCCTGGCGGTCGCGCGCGACATCGCGCTGGCCGAAATGGCGGGCGCGCGCCTGCATTTCCGGCAAGTGACCACGCGCGCCGCGCTCGATCTGGTGCGGGCCGCGAAGAAGCGCGGGGTCGCGGTCACCGCGGGCGTGACGCCTGCCCATTTCATGCTGTCCGATCTGGCCATCGCCAATTTCCGGACCTTCGCGCGGCTTTCACCACCCTTGCGCGAAGACGCGGATCGCAAGGCGGTGCTCGAAGCCATCGCGGATGGAACGATCGATGTCGTGGCTTCGGGCCATGATCCGCGCGGCCCCGAGGACAAGCGGCTGCCGTTTGTCGATGCGGAACCCGGCATGGCCGGGGCGGAAACCCTGCTGGCGATGCTGCTTTCGCTGGTGCGCGACGGCGTTATCCAGCTGGCCGACGTGTTCCGCCTCGCGGCGCGGACCCCGGCCGCACTGCTTGGCGTCGATGCGGGGGAGCTGGCCCGGGGGGCGCAGGCCGATATCGCGATCATCGATCAGGACCGGCCGTGGATCATCAGTTCGGACAGGATGGCCGCCAGTGCGGGCAACACGCCGTTCGACCGCCAGCCCGCGCAGGGGCGCGTCGTCGCGCTCTACAAGGGCGGCGTGCGGGTCGGCCAATAGCGCCAATGGACGAAAAGGAAAGGGGCGGCCGTTTTGCACGACCGCCCCTCTTCTCCCTGATATACCCCCCAATGGATATCAGTTGAGGGCGCCCGGCAACGGACTGCCCATGTGATAGGAAATGCATCCGCCGCCGCGCTGCTTCACATTGGCGCACAGGCTGCGTGCCTCGGTCTGGGCGAAGCCGGTGGCGGATACCCGCCAGTAATTCTTGCCATTGACCACCGCGCGCGTGATTTTCATCGGATGGCTGCCAAGGCCGGAATAGCGCTTGCCAAATACGCCGATCGCGCGGCGGGCCCCGTCTTCCGAAGCGAAGGAACCCAACTGCACGAGATGCTTGCCGGTGCCCAGCCTGGGGGCCGCGGCCACCTTCTGGCGCGGCTTGATGCCGAAACGCTCTGGAATCGACTGCACGGTTGGCGAAGATACGAAGCGCACGCTGTCCGCGATCACGGCCGCCGGGGTGGCGCCGGTGGGCGCGGTTGCCGCCACGGCGGCCTCGAAATTCTGCGGCTGGCTGGGGACGGGCGCCTCATAGCGCGCAAGCTCGACCGGCTCGGGCGCGGTCGTGGTGGCGGCTATCGGCGGCAATTCGCCGCTTGCCTCGGTCCGGACCGGTGCGGCCGGGCGACTGCTCGCGGCTTCGGCGGCAAGCTGTTCGACCGTCGGCGTGTTGCCCAGCGCCAATGCGGCGGGCTGGCCGGGATCGACCCGCCCCGCCGGCACGTCGAGCAGGGCCGCGATGCGCTGCTGGAACGCCAGCGGGCTCGCGGTTTCGGCCCATTCGCCGATGCGATCGTTGATCTGGTCGGCGGGAACATCCTGCGACGCCATCACCCGCGCTTCGCGCCAGCGCCCTGCCAGTGCATAGGAATAGGCGAGATTCTGGCGAATCTTCGAGGTGTTTTCGCCCGCCCGCAAAGTGCTTTCGAGGATATGGATGCCGCGTTCCGGTTGCCCGGCCAGCGCATAGGCGAGGCCAAGGTCGCCGGCGGCGATCTGGTCGCGCGCCCGGTCGAGTACGGCCAGCGCATTCTGGAAATTGCCCGCTCCGACATGGGCGAGAGCCAGGCTGAGCGCGGTGCGCGGCCCGGTGTCGCCCAGCGCGATCGCATCGTTGAACGATGCGGCCGCGGACTGGAACCGGCCATCGTTGAGATAGGCGGTGCCGAGCGCGGCGCGAGAGTAGGCGTTGTGCGGATCGGTCATCACCGCACGTTCCGCGGCGGCGACCGCCTTGCCGGTCTTGCTCTTGGCCAGCGCGCGTTCCGCCTTGGTCGCGGATGCATCCGCCCGGACGCCGCCGGGCGTGGTGCAGCCCGCCAATGCGGCGGAAGCCAATGCGGTGGTAATGGCAAGGCCGAGAAGCCTGGTGCGGTTCGGATCACGGTTCATGACAAGTGCCCCCTGTATTCCCCTGCGGCTCAGCGCCGTTTGACCTGAGCGGCCAGTGTTTCGAGTTCCGGCATTTCATCGAGCAGTGCGTCGAGCGCCTTCGTGACGAGTTGCTGGGCGCTGCAGTTGTGGATGGTGCTGGCGAGCCGGAGCTTCAGATGGCGTTCGCCATCCAGCCGCAGCGTGAAGGCCGCCCGGCGGCCTTCCGCCAGCGCCGAACGGCGCGAACGGCTCGGCTTCTTCGCCGATCCGGCGATTGCCGGAGCGGGCGATCCATTGCGCTTCCTGCTCGCGGGTTCGATAGCCGGCAGCTGTTCGGTCTCTTCGAGCCGGACGGAGATTTCTTCCCGTTGCAGGACGACCTGCGGCTTGCCGCTGGTGTCGATCGATCCTGTTTCGGCGATCTGCCGGGCATTTTCTGCGAGCTGGGCCGCGGCCTTCCGGTCTCTGGCGACGGTTTCGGCGCTTACCTCCGGCGATTTCGGCGCCGGGGTCAAAGGCAGGATATCGGCGAGATGGCGCGGTTCGTCCGCTTCGCCCATGTCGTTCCAGCCGAGATCGTCAAGGGCGATCGCGGCCTGCGCTTCGATTCGCGGGAAATGCTGCATCTGTGGCCGCATCGCCGGGCGGGCCGCGCCTTTCCGGGCAAGAAGGCTTCCGCTCAGCGAGGCGAGTGGCTTCGGTTCGCTCATGTCTGCGCCCTCCTGCTCAGGACTGAGCGATGCGACGGCCGAAACCAGCGGCAGGGCGATGAGCGCCGGGCATCATTTGCATGGTGCCCGGAGCGGCGAAGACGGTCCGGCGGAAATTCCGTTCGAGGCGGTCCGCCATATAGTTCCACAGCGCCTCGATTTCCTGGGAGGAGCGGCCATTCGGGTCCACTTCCATCACCGTGCGGCCATCGATCATCGAGGCGGCATAGTCGGTACGATGATGCAGCGTGACCGGAGCGACGGTGCCGTGCTGGGACAGGGCGACGGCGGCTTCGGAGGTGATCTTGGCCTTGGGGGTCGCCGCGTTGACCACGAAGATCAGGGGCTTGCCCGCGCGTTCGCACAGGTCGACGGTGGCCCCTACTGCGCGCAGGTCATGCGGCGAGGGGCGGGTCGGCACTACGATCAGCTCCGCGACCGAGATCACCGACTGGATCGCCATGGTGATCGCCGGTGGGGTGTCGATCACCGCCAGGCGGAAGCCCTGCTGGCGCAAGGTGGCCAGATCGCTGGCAAGGCGCGCGACGGTGGTCTGCGCGAAAGCAGGATATTCCGCCTCGCGTTCGTTCCACCAGTCCGCAAGCGAGCCTTGCGGGTCGATGTCGATCAATACGACCGGGCCGGCCCCGGCCCGTTGAGCCTGAACGGCCAGATGGCCGGAGAGGGTGGTCTTGCCCGATCCCCCTTTTTGCGAAGCCAAAGCTAGAACGCGCAAGGCTGGTTCCCCTGAATCAAACATTTCGCCGGACATGAGGTCCGCCAATCCAGTCACGGGATCGCAGATCGCCCCTAATTTTAGGTTAACGACGCTTCCGGTGACGTCAGGGATTGGCGGATCCGGCAGGGGCAGGGGGCGCAGAAACGTTTTGCTAACGGCCCATTTACTATGGCATCCCACCGGAAAGCCATGAACGGAGGCAAGGGCATGAGGTTCGGTCACGGATTATCGCTGCTGGCGGCGGTTTCTGCGTTGGCGCTGGCCGGCCCGGTCCGCGCGGACGTGAAAGCGGGCGTGGATGCGTGGAGCGCGGGAGATTACGCCACCGCCGTCAAGGAATGGCGCGAGCCGGCCGCCAAGGGCGATCCCGATGCGCAGTTCAATCTCGCCCAGGCCTATCGTCTCGGGCGCGGCGTGGCGCAGGACGACGCCAAGGCGCTCGAGCTTTATGCGACAGCGGCCAGGAAGGGCCATATCGAAGCAGCCGATCACTATGGGCTGATGCTGTTCCAGGCCGGCCGCCGGGAAGAGGCGTTGCCTTATGTGCAGGCGGCGGCCGGGCGGGGCGATCCGCGCGCGCAATATCTGCTCGGCATCGCCTATTTCAACGGCGACTTCTTCGAGAAGGACTGGGTCCGGGCCTATGCGCTGATGACGCTGGCCAATTCCGCCGGCCTGCCCCAGGCGGTGCAGGCGATGGCGCAGATGGACGAGTTCATCCCGCTCGCGCAGCGGCAGCAGGGAGCCGGGCTGGCCACCACCCTGAAACAGGAGGCGGAAGCCGCGCGCGCCAGCCAGCTTGCCGCGGCCGATCTCGGCGGTCCGGCCGTAGCCGTGGCGGAGCCCACCGCAACGGCCCCCGCCGCAACATCCAGAGTGCCGCGCCCGGTGGAAACGGTCTCTCCCGCGCCCTCCGCTGCTGCCGAGCCTGACGGCGTCGCCAAGGCCAGGATCGCGGTGGCCGAGGCGGTGAGCGCTACCGGCGCCGAAAGTCCCGCAACCGCAGGAGCGGACTACGCGCGTCCAGCGACGGAGCCTGCAAAGTCCGCGGCCGCGCCGCAGACGCCGGCTCCTGCTCCAACTCCTACCCCCGCGAAACCGGCCCCGAAACCGGAAGTGGCGGCCAAACAGCCTGCCGCGCCCAAGCCGCCTGCAACCAAACCGGCCACCCCGGCATCTTCCGCCTCGGCCCCTTCCGCGTCGGCGGCTTCCCCTGCGCCCGCCGCCAAGCCGGCGTCCGGTCCGTGGCGGCTCCAGCTTGGTGCCTTCTCCGTGCCCGGCAATGCGGACAAGATGTGGAAGCAGGTTTCGGACCGTCCCGAATTATCCGGCAAGACACGATCCGTGACCACCTCCGGGCGGCTGACCCTGCTGGCTGCCGGGGGGTTTGCCAGCCAGGCCGACGCCAATGCCGCCTGCTCATCCCTGAAGCGTGCAGGGCATAGCTGCTTGGTGACTCGCTGAGAGGCGAGCGGCCCGGCTCCGAAGTGATCGAACCGAACCCGGCCCCCCGGCAAACGGGGCGCATCGCTACGCTGGATTTCACCCGCGGCGTGGCCGTGCTCGGCATATTGTTCGCCAACATCGTCGCGTTCAGCCAGCCGATGCAGGCCTATTACTGGCCGGTCGCCATGCTGCCGCCGATGAGCCGGGCGGACGAGGCGGTCTGGCTCGCGCAATATGTGCTGGTCGACGGCAAGATGCGGGGCCTGTTCAGCCTGCTGTTCGGCGCCGGAATGGTACTGTTCGTGGACAGGCAGGGCACATGGCTGCAAGTGCGGCGGCTGTTCTGGCTCGCCTTGTTCGGATTGGCGCATTATTTTCTGCTGTTTCGCGGCGACATCCTGTTCTCCTATGCATTTTGCGGCCTGTTCGCCCTGGCGGCGGTACGGCTGGACGCCTTGCGGCAATTGACGCTCGGGCTCGCGCTCTATGTGCTGGGCGGGTTGTGGGTCAGCGTCCTGTATATGCCGCAACTGACCCTCGAGGATGCGGTGCTCGCCAGATGCCCCGACAATGTCCAGTGCGTGCTGACGCAGGACGACCGCACCTACTGGTCCGTGGTCGATGCGCAGGTCGAAGAGGCCCGCCTGGAAAGCGCAGTGATGCGAGGCGGGTTTGCCGGCATCGTCGCCTATAATGCGCGGGAGCATGGCTGGGAGGCGGTGGATGGCGCGATCCTCGCCCTGCTCGAGACGCTGCCCTTGATGCTGATCGGCATGGGCTTGATGCGGGCGGGCTTCTTCCAGGGCTCCCTGCCGGAAAAACGCCTGCTCGCCTGGGGCAGCGGGGGAATCGTGGCGGGAATGCTCCTCACGCTGCCGCTTGCGCTGTGGGTCGCCGGAGGCGGGCATCCCTTCTATCGCAGCGGCTTCGCCTTTCTCGGGCCGGCGCAATTGGCGCGCCTTCCGATGATCCTCGGGCTCGCGGCCTGTCTGGTCTGGCTCGCCCCGCGTGTCGCCGGGGGGTGGCTGGGGGGCAGGCTGGCGGCCGCCGGCCGCATGGCGTTCAGCAACTATCTCGGGATGTCGTTGCTGATGGCCTTTCTGTTCCAGGGCTGGGGCCTCGGGCGTTTCGGCACGCTGGACCGGATCGACATGCTCCAGCCGGTGCTGGGCGGATGGATCCTCATGCTGGCCTGGTCGAAACCGTGGCTCGATCGATTTCGCTATGGCCCGCTGGAATGGCTCTGGCGTTGTCTGACTTATGGACGGTGGTTTTCCTTGCGTCGATGATCTTGCTATTGCAATCTATTCGCATTAGATTGGGGGTGTCGAATCGGGAGATGACGCTTGTACATCTGCATCTGCAACGCCGTTCGTGAGACAGAATTCCGCAGTTGCGCCCGCCGTGTCCCGGGGTGTGCGGAGACGGTCCTCAACGCGCTGGGCAAGCAGCCGCAATGCGGGCAGTGCCTGTGCGAGGCGGAGGAAATCCTCAGCGAGGAGCGGGAGTGCGTGGCCGCTTAATCGCGACGCGATTTCAATAGCCTGACCGCGACTGATAGACATTCGCAACACGCGGAAATTCAACGATTTTTTGCCGGGCAGCCTTGCCTATTCCGGTCTCTGCGGGCATAATCCGCCCATGCATTGCTGGAGACAGAAGAGATGAAGGGCGACCCGCAGGTCATCGAATACCTGAACAAGGCGCTGACCAATGAGCTGACCGCGATCAACCAGTATTGGTTGCATTACAGGACCTTGCATCACTGGGGCGTGCGCAAGCTCGCCGAGTATGAGCGGCATGAGTCCATCGACGAGATGAAACATGCGGACACGCTGGCCGAGCGCGTGCTGTTCCTCGATGGGCTTCCCAATTTCCAGGCGATCAACCGGCTGAAGGTCGGGGAAACGGTGGAGGAGATCCTCAAGGCCGATCTGGCGCTGGAGATGGAAGCGATTCCGCTGCTGCGCGATGCGATCCAGTATTGCGAGGAAGTGCGCGATTACATCAGCCGGGAGATTTTCGAGCGGATCCTGGAAAGCGAGGAAGAACACGTCGATTTCCTCGAAACCCAGTTCGAGATGATCGAACGGATGGGTCTGCAGAACTACGTCCAGTTGCAGAGCGAGGCTTCGGGGGAGGATTAACTCCCTTTTTGCGCACGACATGGCTTGCGGGCGGCGGCTCAGCGCGCCTGCGGCACCGTTCGACCCGTGCAAAACCGCAGATCCTGTTTTTATGGACCTCTGGCGCGTTAACCGTTCCAGCGCCGTTGCGGCCGGGTGATCCCTGGCCATCCGCTATCACGCGCGGCGCGATCTGGAGGTAGGTTATATGCAGATCAAGACAATATTCCTGACCGCTGCGGGCGGCCTGGCCCTGGCCGGCTGCGCTGCGAAGGAAGAGGTGGCGCCGCCGCCACCGCCGCCGGGTTCCGTTCCCGGCTCGACCGCCGCCGACCGTGATGGAGACGGGGTTGTCGACGGTTATTATACGTCCGATGGCATCTATCACCCCTATTACACGCCTCCCCCTCCGCCTCCGCCGCCTGCCCCGAGCAGCACGGGAGAGCGAGGCTGATCGCATTGCCTGGCAAGAAGGGGGCCGCTCATAGCCTGGTCTATGGCGGCCTCTTCGCTCTCGCTTCCTTGGGATGGGCCGGGCCGGCATGGGCCGCAGATGCCCCGGCCAGAACCGCCAGTTCCGCCTCCGCCTCCGATGCCGCAATAGCCGCCCGGTTGCGGGACCGTGCCTCCGGCGCGCTGCGCAAGTTCTACGTGGGCCGGGACTATCGCCCGCTGTGGATCAGCCGCGGCAAGGTGGGCCCGGAAGCGCGGACGCTGATCTTATATCTGGAAAGCGCCAGGCTCGATGGGCTGAAGCCGTCGCGCTATCCGGTCGAGAAATTGCGCGAACGGCTGGCGGCAGCTCGGGGCGGTGGCGCCGATGCGCTGGCCCGCGCGGAAATCGACCTGTCCGATGCCTTCGCCAGATATGTGCGCGACATGCGCAAGCCCGGCAAGGTGCGCATGGAATATGCGGAGCGCAGGCTGAAGCCCGGCAAGCTGGGTGCGGAAACGGTGCTGCGCGCCGCCGCCCTGCCGAAATCCTTTGGCGACTACATGGCTTCGATGGGCTGGATGAGCACCCATTACGTCGCCATGCGCAAGCTGCTCAAGCAAAGCGCGGACCGGGGCGACGGCGCGGAGCTGCAGCGCAGGATCCGGCTCAATCTGGAACGGGCGCGGCTGCTTCCCTCGCCTGCCGTGCGCCATATCGTGGTCGACGCGGCCTCCGCCCGGCTCTGGTACTATCAGGCCGGCAAGGAGCAAGGCTTGATGAAGGTGGTGGTCGGCACGAACGAAACGCGGACCCCGATGATGGCGGGGGCGCTGAATTACGCGATCCTCAATCCCTACTGGAACATTCCGGATTATCTCGTGCGCGACAATGTCGCGCCCAAGGTGCTGGCCGGGCGGACCTTCAAATCGCTGAACATGGAGGTCCTGTCGGACTGGAGCGCAGCGCCGGCGAAGATCGATCCCGCCACGGTGGACTGGCACGCGGTCGCCGCCGGGAAGCAGCTGGTGCGTGTGCGCGAGCTGCCCGGCCCGAAGAACTCGATGGGGAAGGTGAAATTCGTCTTTCCCAATGACGAGGGCATCTATCTGCACGACACCCCGAACAGGGATCTGTTCGCCAGGGCGGACCGGCACCTCAGCAATGGCTGCATCCGGCTGGAAAAGGCCGCGGAACTGGGCAAATGGCTGATGGGCAAGCCGGTCGCCACCAAATCGAAGCAGCCCGAACAGGCCGTTGCGCTGACGGTGCCGGTGCCGGTCTATCTCACCTATCTGACCGTCGCGCCGTCAAAGAAGGGCGTGGAGGTGCTGGACGACGTCTACGGCATGGATTGAGCGGACGGGTGAGGGATGACGAGAAGAGGCAGAACCGGCATTATCCACCTCTTTTGTCATTCCCGCGAAAGCGGGAACCCAGAGGTGAGGTTGCACTGGATCCCCGTTTGCACGGGGATGACGGAGAGAGTGTGGATGCGTCGGGGAATATCCACGCGCCCCGGCGTCACTCCTTGGCATAGGGGTTCTTGGCGCTGCGCAGGGTCAGCCTGACCGGAACCGCGTCGAAGCCGAGGTCGCGGCGGATGCCGTTCACCAGATAGCGCCGGTAGCTCTCGGGCAGCAGATCCAGCCGGGACCCGAAGATCACGAAGCTGGGCGGCCGGGTCTTGATCTGGGTGATGTAGCGCAGCTTGATCCGCTTGCCGCCGGGGGCCGGTGGGGGATTGGCATCAAGCGCATGGTCGAACCAGCGATTGAGGCCGGAAGTCGGCACGCGGCGCGACCAGGCCTCCCTGATCTCGAAGGCCGCGCCCAGCATGGTGTCCAGCCCCTTGCCGGTGCGTGCGGAGACGGCGAACAGCGGCACCCCGCGAATCTGGGCCAGCCCGTCCTCCAGCGCCTGCCGGATGCCGTTGAACAGGGCGGAGGCGTTTTCGGCGACGTCCCACTTGTTGATCGCGATCATCAGCGCCCGGCCTTCCTCCAGCACCATGGAGGCGATCTTGAGGTCCTGATGCTCCAGTCCCTTGGTCGCATCGAGCAGCAGCACCACGACTTCCGCGAAATCAATGGCCCGGCGCGCGTCCGCCACCGAGAGCTTTTCAAGCTTCTCCGTGACCCGCGCCTTCTTGCGCATGCCCGCGGTGTCGATCAGGCGGATGTCGCGCCGCTCGCCGGTTTTCGGATCGGTCCATTGCCAGTCGATCGCGATCGAATCGCGCGTGATCCCGGCTTCCGGCCCGGTCAGCAGCCGGTCTTCGCCCAATAGCTGGTTGATGAGAGTGGACTTGCCCGCATTGGGCCTGCCGACGATGGCGAGCTTGAGCGGGCCGGACAGCTTGTCCTCGTCCTCCGCTGGCTCGCCGTCGGGCAGGTCCTCGTCCTCGTCGTGTTCTCCGATCACGGGTAACAAGGCCTCGAACAGATCGCCCAGCCCTTCGCCATGCTCGGCGGAAAGCGGCACCGGATCGCCCAGGCCCAGCGCATAGGCTTCCAGCACGCCCGGCTCGCCCGCGCGGCCTTCCGCCTTGTTGGCGATGACGATCACCGGCAGCGCCTGCTCGCGCAGCCAGCGGCCGATTTCCTCGTCCAGCGGCGTGATGCCTGCGCGCGCGTCGATCACGAACAGCGCGACATCCGCGCCCTTGACCGACACTTCGGTCTGCGCCCGCATCCGGCCGGGCAGGGTTTCCGGGTCCTCGTCTTCCCAGCCCGCCGTGTCGACGATCTGGAAGTCCAGCCCGAGCAGGCTCGCTTCGCCGAAGCGGCGGTCGCGGGTGACGCCCGGCTGGTCGTCCACCAGGGCCAGCTTCTTGCCGACCAGCCGGTTGAACAGCGTGGACTTGCCCACATTGGGGCGGCCGATGATGATCACCTGCGGCAGTCTGTTATGGGCAATGGGTGTCGACATGATCCGCCAGCCCTGACCGGTCCGGCAAAATTTGGCAAGCAGGCGGCAAAATATTGCCGGTTTGTTTACCATGAGTTGCAGGCTGGGAATAACTTTGCCGTGCCATTTACCATCCCATGACGGGACGACTTCTCCTTGCCGCGTGCCTTGCGTTCGCCGCTACTTCCACCGCCGCACTGGCCGACTCATTGGTAACGGACGACCGGGATCTGTTTTCCGACACCGGGATTCAGGACGATCGGCCGTATCTGCAATGCGTTCCCTATGCGCGCCAGATATCCGGCATCCAGATCTATGGCGACGCCTGGACCTGGTGGGGCCAGGCCGAAGGCCGCTACAAGCGGGGCAGCAAGCCGCGCGTCGGCGCGGTGATGGCGTTCCAGCCCTATCGCAACATGCAGCTCGGCCATGTCGCGGCGATCAGCCGGGTGATCGATTCGCGCACGGTGCTGCTGCGCCATGCCAACTGGTCGCCGATCAACGGCCGCCGGGGGCAGATCGAGGACAATGTCCGCGCGGTCGATGTCTCGCCCGAAAACGACTGGAGCATGGTGCGGGTCTGGTATGCGCCGATCCAGGGGATGGGCACCACGGCGTGGCCGGTGCGGGGCTTCATCTATGGTGACAAGTCGAAGCCGACTGCTGCGGAAACCAAGCTGGTCCGCTCGGACGAAACGCGCAAGAAGGCCGAGCGCAAGAACGATCCGATCGGCGCCATCATCTCCGCGCGCCTCTGATTTTCCGCCCATCCGGGTGGAAAGGATCAGCCGGCCCTGGCCACCGGGGCGTCGTCGCCCAGATCCTCGAACCAGGCTTCGACCGGCCCATTGAGCTTGAGCAGCAGGGGCCGACCCTTGCGATCCACGGTCTTGCCCGCCTGCACCTTCACCCAGCCTTCGGAAATGCAATATTCCTCGACATTGGTGCGGACCGTGCCCTTGAACCGGATCCCGATCCCGCGCTGCAGCTTGTCGGAATCGAAATGCGGGCTCAGCGGGCTGATGGCCAGGCGGTCGGGCGGCAAATCGGGGCCGCCGGTCTGTTCGGTGCTGTCGCTCATGCGCGCCCCTTATAAGCGTGCCGCTCCGCGCGCAATGGCCCGCTTCAATCGGGCGGAGGCCTGATTTCGGGCGGGGAGGGTGGAGAATCGACCGAATCCGGTTCGGGCTGCCTGATCTCGTCGGGATTTTCGCCCTGCTCGATCTGGTCGCCGCCCGGTTCGGGCACGCTGTCCCCGTCCGGCTGTTCCACGGTATCACCGTCGGGTTCCTCGATCTGAGGCTTCTTCCCGGGATCCGTGTCCTGACCGGCAGGGGGCGGGCGCGTCGCCGGGGCTTCCGGCCCGGTCTTTCCGTCCCTGGACGTGGCATGCTGGGGCATCTGGGATATCCTTTTCCTGCTTGTCCCATGGGAACGCGAAAGCAGCCTGCCCTGTTCCGCTTGCCCTTTGCCTTGTCGGTCGATAAGGGCGCTTCCCTGTTTTGCAGGTATCCGGCCTGTAAGGGCTTCGTAGGGCCGCGGGCGTGGCGGAACTGGTAGACGCGCTGGATTTAGGTTCCAGTATCGCAAGATGTGGGGGTTCGAGTCCCTTCGCCCGCACCAGTCCCCTCGCCGAGGTTCCTAGGGTATCGGAATTTGGGAAGGCTTTGATAAGTCATGCAGATCGTCGAAACGACAAATGAAGGTTTGAAGCGCGCCTATGTGCTGACCATTTCGGCAGGCGACATCGCCGCGCGGGTGGACACCGAGGTGAAGCGGATCGCGCCGCAGGTGCGGATGCCGGGTTTCCGCCCGGGCAAGGTGCCCGCCAATCTGGTGAAGAAGATGCACGGTCCGGCCCTGCATTCCGAAGCGCTGAACACCACGCTGCGCGAATCGGTGGACGAGCTGGTGCGCGAGAAGGCGCTGCGCCCGGCGCTCCAGCCGAAGATCGAGCTGGGCGAAGACTATGAGGAGGGCAAGGATGCCCAGCTCACCGTCGAGCTGGAAGTGCTGCCCGAGATCGAGACGCCCTCCATCGACGGGCTCAAGCTGGAAAGGCTGACCGTGCCGATCAGCGATGCCCAGGTGGATGAAGCGCTGGCCAATCTCGCCAAGAACCAGAAGAGCTTCAAGGATGCTCCGAAGACCAGGAAGGCAGCCGAAGGCGACCAGGTGGTGGTCGATTTCCTCGGCAAGCTGGATGGCGAGCCGTTCGACGGCGGCGCAGCCGAGAATCAGGCGATCGAACTGGGCGCGGGCCGCCTGATCCCTGGCTTCGAGGACCAGCTCGTCGGCCTCAAGGCGGGCGAGGAGAAGGTCATCACGGTCACTTTCCCCGAGGATTATCCGGCGGAAAACCTCAAGGGCAAACCCGCGACCTTCGACATCAAGGTCCATGCGGTGAAGGTTCCCGGCGAGACCAAGGTGGATGATGAATTCGCCACGCTGCTCGGCCTCGACAGCCTCGACAAGCTCAAGGACATCCTGCGCGGCCAGCTCGAGCAGGAAACCGCCGGCCTGACCCGCACCCAGATGAAGCGCGCGCTGCTCGACCAGCTTGCCGCCGGGCATGATTTCCCGGTGCCGCCGTCGATGGTCGATGCCGAATTCGAGCAGATCTGGGCGCAGCTCCAGCAGGAGGCCGGCAAGGAGGAAGATCCCGAGGCGGCCCTGAAGGAAATCGAAGCCGAGAAGGACGAGTATCGCTCGATCGCCGAACGCCGCGTCCGTCTCGGCCTGCTGCTGTCGGAGATCGGCCAGGCCAATGGCGTCGAGGTGACCCAGCAGGAAATGCAGATGCTGATGGCGCAGGCCGCCCAGCGCTATCGCCCGGAGGACCGCCAGCGCTTCGCGGAGTTCGTGCAGTCGAACCCGATGGCCGCGGCCCAGCTGCGCGCCCCGCTCTATGAGGACAAGGTGGTCGACTTCCTGTTCGACAAGGCCGAAGTGACCGAGCGCGAAGTGACGCGCGAGGAGCTGGAAGCCGCGATCGAAGCGGGCGAGACCGAGGCGGAAGCGAAGCCGGAAACGAAGAAGAAGGCTCCGGCCAAGAAGGCGGCCCCGAAGAAGTCCGAGGCCAAGGACGAGGAGGCTGAAAAGCCCGCCGCCAAGACCGCCAAGAAGGCCCCCGTGGCCAAGGAAGCCAAGGAAAAGGCCGAGCCGGCCGGGAAGCCTGCGGCCACCAAGGCTCCGAAGAAGGCCGAAGCCGATAAGGCCGCTCCCAAGAAGGCCGAGGCCGAGAAGGCGGCCAAGCCCGCCAAGGCTCCGGCCAAGAAGGCTGCCCCGGCGCAGGACGATGCGGCCGAAAAGCCTGCGGCCAAGAAAGCCCCCGCCAAGAAGGCCGCGGCCAAGAAGTGATGCAGGCAGGTCGGGCATGGTCGCCATGCCGGGCCTGGCGCATGTCGCCGCTCCTGTCCTGCCTGCCCCCATGCGAGGGGCGAAGCTGCATGGCGCGCGGCCGGCGGGCGCGATTTTAGGCTTTGGAGATGATCCGGCCTGGGTTAGCGTCGTAAGCATGGATACCGATCGCAATTTCCGCGGGATCGCGCGCCACGTCGTGGCGGCGCTGCTGCTGTTGCTGATCGCGGTCCATGCCATGGTGCCGGCGGCCCGGCCGCTCGAGCGCACCACCGGTTCGGCATTCAGCTCCACGACTGTCGATGTCTCCCTGCTCGGCGGGCGGATGGTCGAGGGCATCAAGCGCGTGGTCGGCCTCGCGCCGGTTCCGCCGGTCGCGATCGTGCCTCCGGTCTATTGGCCTGTGCAGCTGGCGCCGGTCGCGCAGCGTCCTTTCGCATGGCCCGAGGCCATCGGTCCGCCCTGGCATTCGACCGCTGCTTCCCCGCTCGCGCCGAGGGCGCCCCCTGCCGCCTGATTGTCGCGGGCCGCGTCGCTGCGCGGTCCTTGTTCAATCGAATGAGGCAGACCCATGAAGAAAGACAGACAGGAACCCCCCGGCAGAGACGAGCGGCGGGCGATGATGGAATGGCTGATCGGGCGATATCCCGATCTCGAGGGCGATGAACTGGGCGAAGTGCTCCGCTATCTGAAAAAAGAGGCGAGCGCGCAGGACGTCGCGCTGATCGCCTCGAACGAGCGCATCTATGCCCGATACCGCCGGCTCGCCCGCGATCATCGGTACGACCGGCCCGGGATCGTCGGATGGATCGCCACCGCTGCGACGGTTGTCGTGATCGTCGCATGTTTCATTCTTGCCTTGTTGGAGATCATTCCATGAATTCAGCGCACCGGCCGCAATAACAGCCCATGCCCCATCACACTCCTCTCATCGGGACGATCGTAGCGGGCCTGGTCTTTGCTTTTGCGGCCGGTGCGCTGGCCCACCGGCTCAGGATACCGCCCCTCGCGGGCTATCTGCTCGCGGGCGTCGTCATCGGGCCGTTCACGCCCGGCTTTGTCGCCGACGCCGGGCTCGCCAACGAATTGTCGGAGCTCGGCGTCATCCTGCTGATGTTCGGCGTCGGCCTTCATTTCTCGCTCAAGGATCTGCTTTCGGTGCGCGGCATCGCGGTGCCCGGGGCGATCGCGCAGATCCTGGTCGCGACCCTGCTCGGCTCGCTGATGGGCTGGGCGATGGGCTGGCCGCTGCTCGCCAGCGTCATGTTCGGGCTGGCCCTGTCGGTGGCGAGCACCGTGGTCCTGCTGCGGGCATTGCAGTCCCGCGATCTGGTGCAGACCGAACGCGGGCGCATCGCGGTCGGCTGGCTGATCGTGGAGGACCTCGTCATGGTGCTGACGCTGGTTCTGCTGCCGGCGGTCGTCGCCATCCAGAACAACCCCGGCGGCACCGGCTTTACCGAATTGATCCGTTCGGCCGGCGCCATCGCGCTCAAGGTGACGGGGTTCTTCGTGGTCATGCTGGTGGTGGGCAAGCGGCTCATCCCCTCCGTGCTGCACTGGACCGCCCATACCGGCTCGCGCGAGCTGTTCCGCCTTGCGGTGCTGGCCATCGCGCTCGGCGTCGCGTTCGGCGCTGCGGTGGTGTTCGACGTCTCCTTCGCCCTGGGTGCGTTCTTCGCCGGAATGATCCTCGGCGAGACGCAGCTCAGCCGCCGCGCCGCCGAGGAAACCCTGCCGCTGCGCGATGCCTTCGCGGTGCTGTTCTTCGTTTCGGTGGGGATGCTGTTCGATCCGGGCGTGCTGCTGGAGCAGCCCCTGCCGCTGCTGGGCACCGTCGCGATCATCCTGGTGGGCAAGTCGGTGGCGGCATACGGCATCGTCCGGTTCTTCGGATACCCCCGGCAGACCGCGCTGACCGTCTCCGTCAGCCTTGCCCAGATCGGTGAGTTCTCCTTCATCCTGGCGGGGCTGGGGGTCGGGCTCGGGGTCCTGCCCGACGATGCGCGCGATCTCGTGCTCGCCGGCGCGATTCTCTCGATCCTGGTCAATCCGCTGCTCTTCGCCCTGATCGTGAAGGGCGGCCGGGCGTCCGGCAGCCCGGAGCCGGCTTCGCCCCGGCAGAGAGCCGTGGAGCCGCCGCCACCGCCGCTTCCTCCCGCGCGGATGGTGCTGGTCGGTTTCGGCCGGATCGGCCAGCTGATCGCCCGCCAGGCGCTGGAGCGGGGCGATACGCTGACGGTGATCGAGGACCAGGGCGACACGGCCGAGCTGGCGAAGAAAGCGGGCTTTACCGTGATCGTGGACGACGCCGCGGCCCATGGCGTGCTGGAAAAGGCGCGGATCGACGCCGCCACGACGCTGCTGATCGCGATCCCGGAAGGGATCGAGGCCGGGGTGATCACGGTGCGGGCGCGGCAGATCAACCCGTCGCTGCGGATCATCGCGCGGGCCCATTCCGACGAGGAGGTGGAGAATCTGGCCCGTCACGGGGCCGATCACATCGTCCTGGGCGAGCGCGAGATAGCCCTGCGCATGGCCGCGCTGGCGGCCTCCCCGGGCGGAAGATAGGCGTCCCGAGCGCACGGGGCGGGCCGGCGCGGCGCGAAAAGAGGTTAACCCCCTTGAACATCTCGGCACGGGGCGCGACATAGGCGCTCGCAACCACAAGAGGAATTCCATGATCGATCTGTTTGGCGGCAGCTCCGCCTCCGCTTTCGGCACCCAGGGGCAATTCACCACCGATCCCGTCACGGGCGCATTGGTGCCGGTCGTCGTGGAGCAGACCAGCCGGGGCGAGCGCAGCTTCGACATCTTCAGCCGCCTGCTGCGCGAACGCATCGTGTTCGTGACCGGGCAGGTGGAAGACGGCATGGCCTCGCTGATCGTGGCCCAGCTCCTGTTCCTGGAGAGCGAAAATCCCTCCAAGCCGATCAGCATGTACATCAATTCGCCCGGCGGCGTGGTCACGGCCGGCATGGCGATCCATGACACCATGCAATACATCAAGCCGCGCGTGTCCACCGTGTGCATCGGCCAGGCCGCCTCGATGGGCAGCTTCCTGCTGGCTGCGGGCGAGCCGGGGATGCGGATCGCGCTGCCCAATGCGCGCATCATGGTCCACCAGCCGTCCGGCGGGGCGCGGGGCATGGCCTCGGACATCGAGATCCAGGCGCGGGAAATCCTGCGCATCCGCCAGCGGATGAACGATCTCTACGTGAAGTACACCGGCCAGTCGCTGACCGAGATCGAGAAGGCGCTGGATCGCGATACCTTCCTCGAAGCGGACGAAGCGCTGAAATTCGGCATCGTCGACAAGGTGTTCGAATCGCGGCCCGATACCGATACGGTCGGTGAGGAAAGCGGCTCGGGCGGCGCTCCGGAAGCCTGACGCGGGCGCGGGGTTGGAAAATCGTAACCCTCCTGCTTCAGCTAAGGGCAAGCCGCCTGTGCTATTTATGACGAGTTGATAATTGGATTCGTCGGGTTACACTCGTCGAATCCCCCCAAAACGGGGTTTGCAGGACGGAATATGACGAAACTCAGCGGATCGGACTCCAAGAGCACCCTCTACTGCAGCTTCTGCGGCAAGTCGCAGCATGAGGTGCGCAAGCTCATCGCAGGTCCGACGGTTTTCATCTGCGACGAATGCGTCGAGCTGTGCAACGACATCATTCGCGAGGAAACGAAGACCGGGATCGCCGGGAAGAAGGATGGCGGCGTTCCCACTCCGCACGAGATCTTCGACACGCTCAATGATTACGTGATCGGCCAGGATCGCGCCAAGCGCGTGCTTTCGGTGGCGGTGCACAACCATTACAAGCGGCTCAAGCACTCGGGCAAGGCGGGCGATGTGGAGCTGGCCAAGTCCAACATCCTGCTGGTCGGCCCGACCGGCAGCGGCAAGACCCTGCTGGCGCAGACCCTGGCGCGCACCTTCGACGTGCCGTTCACCATGGCCGACGCCACCACCCTGACCGAGGCGGGCTATGTCGGCGAGGATGTGGAGAACATCATCCTCAAGCTGCTGCAGGCGAGCGACTACAATGTCGAGAAGGCGCAGCAGGGCATCGTCTATATCGACGAGATCGACAAGATCACACGCAAGGCGGAGAACCCCTCCATCACCCGCGACGTGTCGGGCGAAGGCGTGCAGCAGGCGCTGCTCAAGCTGATGGAAGGCACCACCGCCTCCGTGCCGCCGCAGGGCGGGCGCAAGCATCCGCAGCAGGAATTCCTGCAGGTGGACACGACCAACATCCTGTTCATCTGCGGCGGCGCCTTCGCGGGCCTCGAGAAGATCATCGCCGACCGGCTGCAGAAGCGCTCGATCGGCTTCGGCGCGCATGTCGCCGATCCGGACAAGCGCCGGGTGGGCGAGCTGCTGCAGAAGGCGGAACCGGAAGACCTGCTGAAATTCGGCCTGATTCCGGAATTCGTCGGCCGCCTGCCGGTCATCGCCACGCTCAACGATCTCGACGTGGCGGCACTGGTCCAGATCCTGACCGAGCCGAAGAACGCGCTGGCGAAGCAGTATCGCAAGCTGTTCGAGCTGGAGGACGTGGACCTGACCTTCACCGACGAGGCGCTGGAAACCATCGCCCAGAAGGCGATCGCCCGGAAGACGGGCGCGCGCGGCCTGCGCTCCATCGTCGAATCGATCCTGCTCGACACCATGTTCGATCTGCCCGACCTCGACGGGGTGAGCGAGATCGTGGTCGACAAGGATGTGGTGGAAGGCCGCAAGGAGCCGGTCCGCGTGCTCGGCGGCGAGAAGAAGAAGGAGGAGGCAGCCTAACTGCCCCCTCTTCCCTTGCACAAGCAATTCGGCCCGGGTCGCAGCGATGCGTTCCGGGCCTTTGCTTTAGGAAGGCTTTTCACGCTCCGGCCTGACCGGAAGGAAGGGGCATTTTCATCGAAAACGGCACCGTCTCGCCATTCCCGCCCTTCGGCGGGCTCAGGATAAACCGCCCTCCGGGCAAGCGGGAACCCGGTAGCTTGAAGCGATGCGGCGTGACTTCGCACCGGCTGTCTATCTGCTTGTGTCGCGGCGCAACGGCACCCTGTATGTCGGCGTCACCTCGAACCTCATCACGCGACTTTACCAGCATCGCGCAGGATCGCTGCCAGGCTTGCGCGCCGCCACCGGCCTGCGATGGCTTCCCGGTTAGGGACGGAGCGAGAATGGACTGGGTTCCCGCTTTCGCGGGAATGACTTTTTAAGGCAGCCTCCTTCCCTCGTCATCCCCGTGCAAACGGGGATCCCGTGCAATCTCGCCAGCCGAAGGGGGGGAATGACGAGGTGGGCGTGGATGCGTCAGGGACGGTCGGTTCATCACCTGCTTGCGGACACATGATGCAAGGCCCGGTTCGCAACGATGCGCGCCGGGCCGTTTGCGTAAATGAGCGGCCATCGGAGGCTCAGGCGCAGCCCTCGACATACCCCAGCACCGGCATGGTGCCGACGTGGATCAGCCGGACCCTGCCGTCCTGGCCGATCTCGAAGCGCAGCGCCGGATCGCCGCTCGCCGCGTTGGGGGCAGTGAGATACTTCGCTGGCTTGTTCTCGTATTTATGGGGTTCCTCGCGGAAGCCCGCGAACCACTTCTTCATCTCCTGTTCGGTGGCGCCGACGCCGATCCCTTCGACCAGCTGCACGTCCGAACGCTGGCCCACCGTGATGCGCTGCACCTTGCCGCCTTCGACGATCGCATAGACGCCGGGATAGTCCGGCGAACTGACCGTGCGGCATTCGTCGCTGATCTGCGCGCCGCGCTCCGCCCATCTGCTGCCGTATGGCAGAGGCTGGCCGATCCGCAGGTCGCCGAGCCCTTCCAGCCCGAGAACCTTGGCCGAAGCTGGAGTGGGGGTGGCCGCCTGTGATGGGGTTGCGCTCACCGGCGCGGGATCGGATGGCGCCGCCACATCGCCGGATGTCTCGCCTTCCGGCTCCTTCGATCCTGACGAACAGGCGCCAAGCACGAGGATCAGAGAAAGGGCGGCGAGAAATGCTTGTAGTCGCATGGGGCCAGAACGCCGGCCCATCCGTCCTGTTCCTTGACGCCGGCTTGCGCCCCGCTGGTGCTCAGATTTGATGAGAGAGATGGCTCCTCCTCAACCCCGCAACCAGCAAAGCGCCGACCGCCAGTGCCAGAGGCGCAAACGACACCCACAGCACCATGTCCCAGCCGTAGGCCGTCAGCAGACTGCCGGAGGTAAAGGAGCCTACGGCCATGGTTCCAAAGACGATAAAGTCGTTGAGAGATTGAACGCGCGTTCTCTCCTCCGGCCGGTGGCATTCCAGCACCAGGGCCGAGGCGCCCACGAAGCCGAAGTTCCAGCCGATGCCGAGCAGGATCAGCGTCAGCCAGAAGTGCGCGACATCCACGCCGGCCAAGCCAATGACGGATGACACGCCGATCAGCGCAAGACCGAGAGCGACGATCCGCAGGGCGCCGAACCGCGCGATCAATCCCCCGGTGAAGAAGCTGGGGCCATACATGGCGATCACATGCCATTGCAGGCCGAGATTGGAGCTTTCCTGCGAATGGCCGCAGAGCCGCATCGCGAGGGGGGCGGCCGTCATCAGGAAATTCATGAGCATGTAGGAGACCGCGCCGCAAATGACAGCGATCAGGAAGAGCGGTTGACGCCCGATTTCCGACAGAGGTCTCCCGCCCGCGACTTCGGCCTTCGTCGGCATGGGGAGCCGCACTCCGGCGAGCACGAACAGCGACAGCGCCGCGACGATGGCCTGCGCGATGAAGGTCGCCGCGAACATGTGCGGCGGCCAGAGATACATCGTGAAGGTCACCAGCTGCGGCCCGATCACGCCTGACGCAACGCCGCCGAACATGACGAGCGACAGCGCGCGCGGTTGCCATTCGCTCGTGACGCTGTCGGTCGCGGCAAACCGGAAGGAAAGAATGACGGCCGCATATGCGCCGCCGATGAAGGTCGCGGCGCAGAAGATCCAGAAGGACTGCTGGATGACGGCCAGTGCCGCGAACAGGCCGGCCAGGATGCCGCAGGCGGTTCCGGCGAAGAAGGCCGCTCGTCTCCCAAAACGCTGAGCGATCATGCCGGTGGGCAGGGTGCATGCCGCCATGCCCACGACGAAGATCGAGATGGGCAAGGTGGCCAGCGCCTTGTTCGGAGCCAGCATGGCGCCGATTATGGCGCCCGTGGCGAAGATCACCGCGGAATTGGCCCCGCCCAAAGCCAGGGCGATCGCGAGGCGGACGACATTGCCTCGCTGTGTTCGCCAGCCTGCCTGAAGTGATGAGCGGTTTTCCATCGATCTGTTTATCCACCAAATGGCTGCGCCGGCCCATGTCACGCGGTGAGGGGCGCCGATGAAGCCGGCGATCCGGTAGTTCGCGTGCCTTCCTTCTGGTTTGCCCGTCGTTCATCCAGGCGACAAGCGGCGTATCTTCGGCAATTTCGCGTTGTGCACCGCTCTTTCCAATCCGAACAACGCCGTGGTTCCGCGAAGGCGGGAGGCTGGAGTTAAAGCACAACATCTTGCCTCGTCCTGCCGTACTGCCCTACGCTCCACTCTCTGCAGTACAGGACGACCTGGGTGAGGGCGGGTCGGTTCGACGATCTTCAGCGAAAGCAGATAAAATCAGGAAATCGGGAGGTGAAATGAGCGGTGCACTATGTGAGGCGGCCGAGCGGAATTCGTCCAACGCCCTCTTCAACGACAACAGGTTCAAGCTCGGGATCTTTGGCCTGAACTGCGACAGCGGCGCCACCATGACCACGGCGGAAGAGCGGCTCAAGCTGTCGTGGCCGGCGACACGGGCGATCGCCGTCGCGGCGGATCGCGCAGGCTACGAGCTGCTGGTGCCGATCTCCCGTTGGCTCGGTCTGGGCGGCCCGACCAATTTCGAGGGAAAGAATTTCGAGACCTACACCTGGGCTGCGGGGATCGCTGCGGCGACGGATCACATCACGATCGCGATGACCTCCCATGTCCAGGTCACCCATCCGATCTTCGCCGCCAAGCAGGCCGTTACGGTCGATCACATCAGCAATGGCCGGGCCATCCTGAACATAGTCTGCGGCTGGTTCCTTCCGGAACTCGAGATGTTCGGCGCCCCGTCCTTGCCGCATGATTTGCGCTATGATTATGCGCAGGAATGGTTCGATATCGTCCGCAACCTGTGGACCCGCGACGAGCCGTTCGACTACCACGGCAAGTATTTCAAGGTCGACAAGGCGGTGGCCAGCCCGCCGCCATTCCAGCGCCCGACCATGCCGACCATCAATGCCGGCGGTTCGGGACGTGGTCAGGAATTCGTGGCAGCCAATTGCGACGTCGCGTTCGCGCTGGTCGCGGATGTCGACCATCCGGAGAACTGCAAGCTGCATTTCGACAAATACCGGGCGATGGCGCGGGCCAACAATCGGGACATCCAGATCTGGACCCATGGCTACGTGATCCAGCGCGAGACCGAAGCCGAGGCGCAACGCTATTTCCGCTATATCACGGAGGAGTGCGGCAATGACGAGGCGGCCGAAGCGGCAGCCTACCATCTCGGCGTCAACGCGCAGAGATATACCGCCGACCAGTGGCAGAGCTTCAAGGGCCATCTCAAGGGCGGCTATGGCGGCTGTCCTTTCATCGGCACTGCCGAGCAGATCGCCGAGAAGATCATGAAGCTCTCCAAGGCCGGGCTTGACGGGCTGACCTTTGACAGCCCCGACTATCTCGACGGCATCAGCCGCTTCAACGCCGGCGTCCTGCCGTTGCTGGAGCAGGTGGGGCTGCGCAGGCCCTATGTCCGCAACGCCGGAGCGTGACGGCATGAACTAGCTTCCCGCGTGCCCGAACGGCAGTTTGGCCTGAGACAGCCGAGGGCTGGCATGACGGGAAGATAGAGCCGGCATTATTTCACCCCTTCGTCATCCCCGTGCAAACGGGGATCCAGTTTAAACGCGCCCCTGGGTTCCCGCATGCTCCCCGCCTTCGCGGGGACGGGTATCGGGATCGGGGGTGGGCTTCTTCCTACGGCCGGTTTTCCTGTCTCCCCCCACAAACCCCTGTCCTACATGGGCATGTGTGCATAATGGATGTGATTCGCCTTTTGTTCTTGTGAGGAGCAGCGAATCATGTCCGAGCATCACTCCATTCCCCGGCCTTCGCGCGGCTGGACGCCGCAGGCGATGGCGCGGTTTCTCGATCATCTCTCGGTCCGGGGCAATGTCCGGGCGGCCTGCGCGCGGGTCGGGCTTTCGGCCGAGGCGGCCTATCGGCTGCGGCGGCGCGATGCGCTGTTCGCGCGGGGCTGGGCGGCGGCGCTGGTGCTGGCGCGCGACACCAGCGAGCAGGTGCTGGCGAGCCGGGCGATCGACGGAGTGGAGCAGCCGGTGTTCCATCGCGGCGAGCAGGTCGGCACGCGGGTCCTGTACGACACAAGGCTGCTGCTGGCGCATCTGGCGCGGCTCGACCGGCTGGTGGAGGAGGACAGCCGGGCGCCGGAGGATGCGGGGCGGTTCGACGAGATCCTGGCGCTGATCGCGGGGGAGCGCTTTCCCGAGGAGCTGGCGGGCGTGGACGAGGCCCTGCCGATGGCGCGGGCCGAAGCGGTGGGCGAGGCGGTGGCCGATGCGCAGGATCGGCTGCTGTATGAGCAAGAGGAGCAGCAGCAGCAAGATTGGTCCGAGGAGGATGAGGAGGCCCAAACTGCGCGGGAGGATGCGCTGGTCGCGGCCGGAGAGGCGGCGCGGGCCGAGACGGAAGCGCAATGGGACGGCTGGTTCGCCCGGGCCTGCGCCACGGTGGACGGACTGGTCGATGCCACGCCGCACAGGCTAGCGCCGGACGCATCCCGCGCGATCATGGCGGCGGTGCGCGATGTCGGCGGGTCGGACGAGGGCCACCGGGTTTTTAATCCCGAAGTGATTTCGAAGCAGGCGGCGGCACCTGCTGGCTCGGAAATCACGGAAAACAGGCATCCTCGAACCCTGTCAACAGTGTCAACCTCGGCGCTGGCGCGGGCCCTGAGCGACTCAGCGCGCGACTCAGCGCGCGGCCCCGCAAGCGGCTTCGCGGGGGAAAGCCCTCCGGCGTTCCATGCCCGCAAGCAGGCCGGGCGAAGGAGCTAGGGGTGAGCGGGAGACAGGGCACAACGTATGGGGAACGGTCATTACCGCTCCCTGAACCCCGCGCGCCCTTCGACAAGCTCAGGACGAGCGGATTTTGCCGGAGACAGGCCGGCGCCTCTCGAGGGATCAGACCACCGCTTCGCTGCCCAGCACGCAATCCCGCTCGCCCGCCTCGATCTGGATCGTCGGATGGCCGATATGGAAGCGGTGCTCCAGTTCATGCGCGATCTCGTGCAGGAAGGCGTCGCCCGGATGGCCGCCAGGCATCACCAGATGGGCGGTGAGCGCGTTTTCCGTGGTGCTCATGGGCCAGATATGGAGATCGTGCACCGCGCCGACGCCGGGCAGCCCGGCCAGCCAGCCGCGCACCTCGTCCTGATCGATGCCGTCGGGCACCCCCAGCAAGCCCATCTTCACGCTGTCTTTCAGCAGGCCCCAGGTGCCCCAGGCGATGATCACGACGATGATCAGGCTGGTCGCCGGGTCGATCCAGGCCTTGCCCGTCAGCAGGATCAGCAGCCCGGCCACGACCACGCCGACCGAGATCAGCGCGTCGGCCACCATGTGCAGGAAGGCGCCGCGGATGTTGATGTCCTGCTTGCGGCCGCCCATGAACAGCAGCGCCGTCGCCGTGTTGATGACGACGCCGATCCCGGCGACGACGATCATGGTCATGCCTTCCACCGGCGCGGGCTCGAAGAAGCGCCGCAGGGTCTCGATCAGGATCGCGCCCACCGCCACCAGCAGCAACCCGGCATTGACGAGCGCGGCAAGGATGGAGCTGGACTTGAAGCCATAGGTGAAGCGGGCGGTGGGGGGCCGCGCGGTCATCACGCTGGCGCCCCATGCGACCAGCAGGCTCAGCACATCGGACAGATTGTGACCCGCGTCGGCCACCAGCGCCATCGATCCGGAGAGCAGGCCATAGAGTGCCTCGACCACGACGAAGATGGTGTTGAGCACCACGCCGATGGCGAAGGCGCGACCATAATTCGCAGGCGCGTGGGCATGGCCGTGGCCATGATGGTGATGGCCATGCCCGGGCGAATGGGTGTGCGAATGCCCGTGTTCGTGCCTGGGCGAATGCCCATGCGAATGATCGTGATCGGGGGAATGCGCGGCGCCCATGCGCTACTCATAGATGCAGGCGTCGAGCCCGTCACGCCGGACGATGCCGATGCGCGCCTGGATGCTGTTGCCGTAGCGCCGGGTGAAGCCCGAGGGGCTGACGGCTTCGCGCTCCTTGGGCAGGGGCAGCACCGCCGCGATCCGCGCGGCCTCGCTCCGGGTCAGCCGGGCCGCCGAATGGTTGAAATAACGCTGCGCCCCGGCTTCCACCCCATAGGTGCCGATCCCGGTCTCCGCGACATTGAGGTAGACTTCCATGATCCGCCGCTTGCCCCACACGCTTTCAATCAGCATCGTGAACCAGGCTTCCAGCCCCTTGCGGAAATAGCCGCCGCCCTGCCACAGGAACACGTTCTTGGCGGTCTGCTGGCTGATGGTGGAGCCGCCCCGGATGCGGCCGCCCCGGGCATTGCGCTCGATCGCCCGTTCGATCGCCTCGCGGTCGAACCCGTCATGGCTGCAGAACTTGCCGTCTTCGCCGGCGATGGCGGCGGACACCATGTTGCGGTCGATGCGCGACAGCGGCGTCCAGTCCTTGGTGAAGCCGTTCCCGTCCATCAGCATGGTGGCGGTCACCGGCACCGGCACGAAGCGATAGAGCACCACCAGCCCGATGCTGAGCACCAGGAAGGCGAGGATGGAGTGCATGAGGAAGCGGACGAGGCGGCTGGCCATGCCACCGCTTTAGCGGCGAAGATGCGAAGAGGGAATCCTCCTTTGCCGGGCAGATGCCCGGGCGGAAAATCCATTCCCGCCACTGCCCGGCGGCCCGCCGCGAAACCGCGCAACGAAAAGGGCCGGCACCCCGAGGATACCGGCCCGATGTTCCTGGCAAGGCAGCGCCGGTCAGGCCGGGAGCAGCCTTTCCGAAGCGATCCGCTGCATCGCCTTCTGCAGCTTCTCGAACGCGCGTACCTCGATCTGGCGGATACGCTCGCGGCTCACGTCGTAGACCTGGCTCAGTTCCTCCAGGGTCTGCGGCTCGTCCGTCAGGCGCCGCTCGATCAGGATATGGCGTTCCCGGTCGTTCAGGCTGTCCATCGCTTCGGCCAGCATGTCGTGGCGGAGCTGGGCTTCCTCGGCATCGGCGACGGTCTCGTCCTGCAGCGGCCGGTCGTCGGTCAGCCAATCCTGCCACTGGCCGGAGCCTTCCTCGTCGCTGCGCATGGAAACATTGAGCGAAGCGTCACCGCCCATCAGCATGCGGCGGTTCATGCTGACCACTTCATGTTCCGGCACACCCAGATCCTCGGCGATCTTCCTCACATCGTCGGGATGCAGGTCCGTATCGTCATAGGCGTCGAGATTCTTCTTCATCCGACGCAGGTTGAAGAACAGCTTCTTCTGGGCGGCGGTCGTGCCCATCTTGACCAGCGACCAGCTGCGCAGGATGAATTCCTGGATCGATGCCTTGATCCACCACATCGCATAGGTCGCGAGGCGGAAGCCGCGATCCGGCTCGAACTTCTTGACGCCCTGCATCAGGCCGACATTGCCTTCCGAGATCAGGTCGGACACCGGCAGGCCATAGCCGCGATAGCCCATGGCGATCTTCGCCACGAGCCGCAGGTGGCTGGTCACCAGCTGCTTGGCCGCTTCCGGATCCTCATGTTCCTGGAACCGCTTGGCAAGCATATATTCCTGCTCGGCCGTGAGCATCGGGAACTTCTTGATCTCGGCCAGATAGCGGTTGAGACTCTGCTCGCCGCTCAGGGCCGGGACACTTGCAGTCTTGATAGTCTTCTCAGTCACTTCAATCCCTCACCTTCTCGCGTCGGCCGCACTTGCGGACCCCGACCGGGCATCCGGCATTCGCAGCCACATAGGTTTCATGGAACTGGGTTCGCTTGTATCATAAACGCGCGATTTTTTCCAGTAGTTCCCGCATATCGGACGGCATTTCGCTGCTGAAACGAATTGTTTCCCCGCTGATAGGGTGGCTGAATCCGAGCACGGCTGCGTGAAGCGCCTGGCGGGTGAAGCCGAGGCCGGAAAGGACCGGCCTGATTCGCGGATTTGCACGCCCATAAAGTGGGTCGCCCAATAGCGAATGTCCGATTGACGACATATGAACGCGCACCTGATGAGTGCGGCCGGTTTCCAGCCGGCATTCGACCAGCGCGGCGCCGGATGCGCCATGGCCGAACGATTCCAGCACCTTGTAGTGAGTCACCGCATGCTTGCCACGATTGTCGCCATCCTCGAGCAGGGCCATCTTCTTGCGATTGGTCGCCGAACGGCCGATCCTGCCGCGAATGGTGCCGGCGGCCGGCACCGGCACGCCATTGACGATCGCCAGATAGGCGCGCTCGATCGAATGGTCCGCGAATTGCCTTGCCAGCCCTTCATGCGCGGCGTCGTTCTTCGCGGCGACCAGCAGGCCGGAGGTATCCTTGTCGATCCGGTGGACGATGCCGGGGCGGGCGACGCCGCCGATGCCGGAAAGCCGGCCCCCGCCGTTGCTGGCGCAGTGGTGCAGCAGGGCATTGACCAGCGTGCCGTCGGGATTGCCCGCCGCGGGATGGACCACCAGCCCGGCGGGCTTGTCGACCACGATCAGGTCCGCATCCTCGTAAACCACGACGAGGGGAATATCCTGCGCCCGCGCCTCGGCCGGGATCGCGGGCGGCACGGCGATGGCATAGGCCGTGCCCGCTGCCGGCTTCGCGGAAGGCTGGCTCGCGGTGCGCCCGTCGAGCTCTATGCGGCCTTCGCCCAGCAGCGCCTTGATCCGCTCGCGGGACAGGCCGCTCGCTTCGGCAAGCGCCTTGTCGAGCCGTTGCCCGCCTTCGGCCAGAATGCCGCGAATGACTTCCCTGTCCCCCATGGCTATGAAGATGGGAATGAATCCGGAGATGGCAACCGGTGCCCCTTCGCCCTGAGCTTGTCGAAGGGCGGTCCTTCGATTAGCCCATTTGCATGTCGTTTTGGGCCTACATGCTCCACTGCCGTGGCGGAGTGTTTTATACCGGTCACACCGATGATCTCGAACGCCGAATGGGCGAGCATCAGAGCGGACATATGACTGGCTTTACGCGCGGATTGCTTCCGGTCGAATTGGTATGGTCGCAGGAATTCCCGACCCGAATGGAAGCGCTGGAAGCCGAAAGGCAGGTCAAGGGGTGGTCCCGCAAGAAGAAATTAGCCTTGATCAGAGGAGACTGGGACGAGATTTCGCGCCTGGCGAAAAGCAAGAGCTGCCCTTCGACAAGCTCAGGACGAACGGAAATTCATATTTCGCCAACTGTGTTGACTGATCTTTTGAGTGAAGCTGCTCGCGTAGCTCCAGAGGAGGCGTGCGGCTTGCTGATGGGCGATGAGCGGGACGGGACCTTGCGTATCGAGCGCGCCGTGGCCGCGTCGAATGTGGCGGCCGAACCGGAGCGCCATTTCGAGATCGATCCGCGCGTCCTGATCGATGCACAGCGCGCCGCACGCGGAGGAGGAGGGCAGGTCGTGGGCTATTACCATTCCCACCCTGTCGGCGCGGCACGGCCCTCCGCCACGGATCGCGAGATGGCCGCGCATGACGGGCGGGTCTGGGCGATCGTGGCGAATGGGGCGGTTGCCTTCTGGCTGGATGGCCGCAGCGGCTTCGAACCGCTTTCCTACAGGCTCGTTCATGGTTAAGGCGGCGCGATGGGGTTGGATCTTTCCATGGGCGGTTCCGTCTTGCTCGCGGCCACAGGCCGGACCGGGGCAGGGCGTTTCTTCCGTGGGACAGTGTCAACCCTGTCAACCTTGACGGAAAACCGGGCGGTAAACCGAATATGACCACATCTTCCATCGATCTTGCCAGCTTGCTGTGTTCGCGCCTGTGCCATGACCTGCTGAGCCCGGTCGGTGCCCTGTCCAACGGGCTTGAGCTGCTGACGGAGGAAAAGGACCCGGAAATGCGCCAGCGGTGCTTCGAGCTGCTGGAACAGAGCGCCCGGATTTCGGCGGACAAGCTCAAGTTCTTCCGCCTTGCCTTCGGCGCGGCCGGCGGTTTCGGCGAGTCCGTTCCCGCCGAGGAGCCGCGCGCGCTGATCGACGCGCTGGTCGCGGGGAATGACCGGATCGCGGTGAACTGGGGCCTCGCGGCGGAAGCCCTGCCCAAGCCGGCGGTGAAGGTGCTGCTCAACCTCGCCCAGATCGGCATGGATGCGCTGGTGCGCGGCGGAAAGCTCGATATCGGCGCGGAACTGCATGGCGGCACCTGCGAGATCGTCGTGCGCGCAGCCGGGCCGAAGATCGCGTTCGATCCCGCGATCGGCCAGGCGCTGGATGGTTCGATGCCGGAGGAGGAATTGTCCAGCCGCACCGCCGCCGCCCATATGATTCACGTGCTGGCGGCCCAGTCCGGCGGAGGGATCCAGTATGCGATCACGCCGGAAGCGCTGGTGATGGGCGCGGTGCTGCCGCAGGGTTGACGGAGCCGGCGATGGACGAGCTGGTGCATCGCGAAACGCCGTCCCCCAACTGGAACGAACGCGCGCTGCCGATTTCGATGGTGGTGCTGCATTACACAGGGATGCGCACGGCGGCCGAGGCGCTGGAACGGATGTGCGATCCCGCGGCCGAGGTTTCCGCCCATTACATGATCGATGAGGATGGCACCGTCCATCGCCTGGTCGACGAGGCGAAGCGCGCCTGGCATGCGGGCAGATCCTACTGGCGCGGCGTGACCGACGTGAATTCCGCCAGCATCGGCATCGAGCTGGTCAATCCGGGGCATGAATGGGGTTATCGCCCCTTCACCCGGGCCCAGATGGATTCCCTGATCCCGCTGCTGGGCGCTATCGTCAGCCGCTACGATATCCCGCGCGCCAATGTGGTGGGCCATTCCGACATCGCCCCGGCCCGCAAGGAGGATCCGGGCGAGTTGTTCGAGTGGGAGCGGCTGGCCCGCGTCCGCCTGGCCTTGCCCGCGCCGTCCATCGCGCTGGGCGCGCCGTTTCCCAATGACGGGGCCTTCCTGCTGGGGCTGGAACGGTTCGGATACGACATCTCCAATGGCCGCGCGGCGGTCACGGCTTTCCAGCGGCGGTGGCGGCCGGCGCGGATCGATGGCGAGATCGACGGGGAGCTTGGCGCGATATTGTTCAAGCTGCTCTTGGAACGGGACCGCGGCCACGCTAGATAGGCCAGGCCAGGGGGCCGGGCGACCGCGCCCTTCGACAAGCTCGATGAGCGGGTCGGAGGTCGAGGAAAGTCCGGGCTCCACGAAACAAGGGTGGCGGGTAACGCCCGCCGGATGAGGCTTTTCGGAGCCGAGTCCAGGGAAAGTGCCACAGAGAGCAGACCGCCGATGGCCCACGATCTCCGGATTGCGGGCACAGGCAAGGGTGAAAGGGTGCGGCAAGGGCGCACCGCGCGACTGGCAACAGGAGCGGCACGGCAAACCCCACCCGGAGCAAGACCGAATAGGGGCGGCGCGCCCGCGCAAGCGGGCAGGTTGGTTTCGAACCGGGGCCGCCCGGGTTGGTTGCTGGAGCGGCATGGCGACATGCCGCCGAGATGAATGGTCGCCATCGCGCGCCGCGCCCGCAAGGAAACGGGTCGCGATACAGAACCCGGCTTACAGGCCCCCTGGCACATTTTTTCCGGTTGTGTGCACAAGTGCATTTACAGCTTGCCTCCGCCAACCGATCGCCTGCCGACAAGACGAAAAATTCGGGTTCGCAGGGATGGATAAGAGAAACGAGCTTCGCCACGAGGTGAAGATCCAGGGCCGTTACCGCACGGGCAACGGCATGGCGCGCGATGTGGAGGTCACCGATCTCTCCCATCAGGGCTGCAGGTTCTTCGATCGGTTCTCCAATCTCACCGTCAATGCCTATCTCACGATCCGCATCGGCTCGATCGGGCCGCTCGAGGCGCGGGTGCGCTGGCGGGACGGCGGGCATGTGGGCATCGAATTCGTGAATCCGCTGCATCCCTCGGTGCTCGACCACATGCGTTTTACGCTGGATGGCGGCCCGTTCTGAAACCTTGCCGGGCAGGCTTCAGGCGCCCCACGAAAGCTAAAGAAATATTTAGATCTTTTCGCCACTTATACCGTGAAATTACGGGTTGAGCGTTAATGGCATGTTTGAAGTCTCGGGAACCTCGCAGGTCCGTCAATATTACCGTCCGTCTCAAGGGCGAGCATGGCTGGGAGAATGCCAGGATCCGCAATGTGTCCTCGCGCGGCATGATGATCCATTGCGAAGCGCCGCCCGGGCGCGGTTCCTATGTCGAAATCCGGCGCGGCTCCTACGTCGTGGTCGGACGAATCGTCTGGGCCGCTGAGGGTTCCTTCGGCCTGCAGGCGCAGGATCGGATCGAGCTTGCTGCTCTTGCCGCTGCCGGGGGCGGCGAGACGCGGCAGGCCGGAGAGCGATTTTCATCCGGCTGCGCGAAGGCGGTCGCCTTGCCTCCGCAGGCGATCGCGGAACGGGCGGAGGCAAGCGCCAGATTCGCCCGGACCTTCCATTACATCGCCATTCTCACCGTATCGCTGGCCTTTTCCTGGCTGCTGTTCGACACGGCGGCCAGCGCCCTGGCTGATCCGCTGGAAGCGGTGGGCAGTGTCCTGCGCGGCGGGAAGTAGCTTGCCCTGAGGCGCGGCTGAACCTTCAGTCGCCCTTCTTCAGGGCCGCGAGGGCGGCGAAGGGACCGCTCGCCGCTTCGTCCAGCAGGCCCTTTTCCTTGCGCACCCGATCCGCATCCGGGCCGATGGCGAAGGGATCGATCGCCAGTGCGAGGCTCTGGGCCACCGCTTCGCCCAGATCGAACTGATTGCCGGAATATTCGATCTCGTCGCAATCTTCTTCGGAAAGCTCCACCTCCTCGTCCGGCCGGCGCGAAGCCTCGGGCACGAAGCGCAAGACGATCGGCTCGTCGATGCGGACCGGCAGATCCTCCCCCGAAACGGCGCAGCTCTGGACGATGTCGGCGCGCATCCGTCCGGCTGCACCGATCACGGTCCCTTCCACAGAGAGGGCGAGATCGGCTTCCAGCTTCGTGATCGACACCAGGCCAAACCGCCGGGCCAGCGCCTCCCGCTCCTGCGCATTGGCCTCGATCCGGCGGTTGCCGTCGCCGATCCGGTCACGATCGACCGGGCGGGAGAATTCGAACTGGCTCATCGCGCGATGCCGCCCGCGAGAAGGGCTTGAGGATCGGTGGCGGCGATGTCCTGCGCAAGCTTGCGCAACGCGGCCGAAAGAGCGGCGGAATCGGACGGTTCCAGCAGGCTGATATTGCGCGACACCGCTTCGGAAAGCACGCCATCGCCTTGCGCCAGCCCTTCGCGATAGGCGCCGAGCCGCCCGCCCAGGACGGACATCTGGCGGCCGATATGCTTGCCCACCACCACATCGCCCACGCCTGCTTCGCGCAGCTGGCCGTCCATGTCCTCCACGAACAGTTCCGTCAGATAGACCGAAGGGGTCACCAGATCGGGCTCCGCCTCCATCCGCACCAGCACCATGGCAAGCACGGCGGTGATCATGTCGAAACGGCCCGCAACCGTGTCCGCCACTTGATATTGCGCATACCATTCCTTCTCGCGCGCGATCTCCACGATGCGATGCCAAAGCGGCCGGAGCGCATTGCGCGGATCGGGCTTGGGGCGAAAGAAGCGTGACAATGCCGACATAGGGAAGGACCGGATGCTCCATGTATTCAGCGGCAATTAAACCTGCCGCGTCCACGCGCCATTGCACAGGCCGGCAATGGTGCTTAAGGCTCACGCCGATATAGGGGCGATGGCGGCCAAGGCAATCGCCCAGGCGGGACAAAGCGGAGATGCAGCGAATGACGGCGATGAAGCTGATGGGGTCCGGGGCGCTGCTCGCGCTGGCCGTGGTGGCCGGCGGTTGCCAGGCGATCAAGGACAAGCGCGGCTATCTCGCGGAAGATGTGCTGCTGCAATCGGTCCAGCCCGGCATCGACAACATGAAGTCGGTGGAATCCACCCTGGGCCGCCCCACCTTCGCCAGCCAGTATGGCCAGCCGAGCTGGTATTACGTGTCCAGCACGACGAGCCGCAAGCCGTTCGGCTCGCCCCGAATCAAGGAGCATTCGGTGTTCACCGTCAATTTCGATTCGACGGGCAAGGTGATCTCCACCGAAACCTCCGGCATGGAACGGATCGTCAAGCTCAGCCCGGACGGGAAGAAGACCCCGACGCTGGGCCGGGAGCGTTCGTTCTTCGAGGATCTGTTCGGGAATATCGGCGCGGTCGGCGCGGGTGCGGCCCCCGGCGGCAGCTGATGCCCGCTTGAACCGCTGCTTCTGTCCTCCCATATCGCCGGCATGAATGACAGCAGGGCAAGCCACGGCCTGACCGAGTGGCACGGCACCACCATCATCGGCGTCAAGAAGGGCGGCAAGACCGTCATCGCCGGCGATGGCCAGGTCTCCATGGGCAACACGGTGATGAAGCCGAATGCCCGCAAGGTCCGGCGGATCGGCGATGGCAAGGTGATTGCCGGGTTCGCCGGGGCCACGGCGGATGCCTTCACCCTGTTCGAGCGGCTGGAGCGCAAGCTGGAGCAATATAGCGGCCAGCTCATGCGCGCCGCGGTGGAACTCGCCAAGGACTGGCGGACCGACAAATATCTCCGCAATCTGGAAGCGCTGATGATCGTCGCCGATGTGGAGACGATGCTGGTGCTGACCGGCAATGGCGACGTGCTGGAGCCGGAAGCGGGGATCACGGCGATCGGATCGGGCGGGAACTATGCCCTGGCCGCCGCGCGTGCCGTGGCGGACTATGAAGAGGATGCGGAAACGATTGCGCGTCGCGCCATGGCCGTCGCCGCCGATATCTGTGTGTTCACCAATGACCGCGTGACGGTCGAAACCATTTGAGCCTCATGAACGACAATCTGACTCCCAAGGCGATCGTCGCCGCGCTGGACGAGCACATCATCGGCCAGACCGAAGCCAAGCGCGCGGTGGCCGTGGCCCTGCGCAACCGCTGGCGCCGCCAGCGCCTGTCCCCCGAACTGCGCGATGAGGTGACGCCCAAGAACATCCTGATGATCGGGCCGACCGGCTGCGGCAAGACCGAGATCAGCCGCCGTCTGGCGAAGCTGGCCGAAGCGCCCTTCGTGAAGGTGGAGGCGACCAAGTTCACCGAGGTCGGCTATGTCGGCCGCGATGTCGAGCAGATCGCGCGCGATCTGGCGGAAGAAGCGATCCGCCTGGAAAAGGATCGTCGCCGCGATGCGGTTCGCGAGGCGGCCTCGCATGCGGCGATGGAGCGGTTGCTCAATGCCCTGTGCGGTGAAAGCGCGTCCGAAGCCACCCGCGAGAGCTTCCGGCAGCGCATCGTCCAGAACGCGATGAACGATGTCGAGGTCGAGGTGGAGGTCGAGGACGCGCCGTCCATGCCGATGGAGATTCCCGGCCTCGGCGGCGGGGTGGGCATGATCAACCTGTCGGACATGATGGGCAAGGCGTTCGGTCGCACGCCGACCAAGCGGCGCAAGCTGAAGGTGCCGGATGCCTGGGACAAGCTGGTCGACGAGGAATCCGAGAAGCGCATGGACCAGGACGATGTGGCCCGGGTCGCGCTGCAGAATGCGGAGACCAATGGCATCGTCTTCCTGGACGAGATCGACAAGATCGCGGTTTCCGACGTGCGCGGCGGGTCGGTCAGCCGCGAAGGCGTGCAGCGCGATCTGCTCCCGTTGATCGAAGGCACCACGGTTTCCACCAAATACGGGCCGATGAAGACCGACCATGTGCTGTTCATCGCCAGCGGCGCGTTCCACCTCGCCAAGCCGTCCGACATGCTGCCGGAACTGCAGGGCCGCCTGCCGATCCGGGTGGAGCTGCAGGCGCTCACCCGGGATGATTTCGTGGCGATCCTTTCGGATACCCGCGCCAATCTGGTCCAGCAGTACAAGGCCCTGATCGAGACGGAAGGCGTGACGCTCGATTTCACGGATGACGCGATCGGCGAGATCGCCTCCATTGCCGCGCAGGTGAATGAAACCGTCGAGAATATCGGCGCCCGGCGCCTGCAGACCGTGATGGAGAAGCTGCTCGAGGAAGTGAGCTTCGATGCGGAGGACCGGCGCGGCACGAGCGTGATCGTGGACGAGGCCTATGTCCGCGAGAAGCTGGCCGGGCTGGCCAGCGATAGCGATCTCAGCCGCTACATCCTCTGACCCGCGGGGTGGTTACCCGCCCTTGCCGTAGCGGATGAAGCTGGCGGCGGCTTCGGCCGTGTCGCAGCACTGCAGGAAATGGCGATTGGCGGTGGCGTCGCTTGCCGTCGCCGGTCCGGCCGGAGCGAAGTAGCGCTTGACTGCTGCGGCGGATTCAGGGGGTAGGGTGGCCAGCTTTTGCGCCAGTGCATGCGCCGCCGCGATAGGATCGTCCGCGAGTTCGTCGGCGAGCCCCGCCGCGACCGCCTGCTGTCCGTCGAGGATGTCGATGCCCCAGCATAGTCGCCGGGCCCGGACCTGCCCGACGCGCAGGACGACGGAGTCGATGCCCCAGGCCGGGAACAGGCCGATCGGCACTTCCGGTAGGGACCATTTCGCATCGGGTGCGGTGACGACGATGTCGCAGGAGGTGGCGAGGGTGAAGCCGCCGCCCATCGCGAAGCCGGTCACCGCCGCGATCACCGGCGTTTCCAGGGTCCAGATCAGCCGGGCGAGCCGGCCGGATTCGGCTTCGAACGCCTCGCGCCCGGCGGCGTCCATCGCGGCAAGTTCCGAAAGATCGCTCCCGGCGCAGAACCCCCGGCCGGAGCCGGACAGGACGATCGTGCGTATCCCTGCGTCGCTTTCGATCTGTTGAAGGCATTCGCCCAGTTCCGCCACGAGAAGGGCCGACATGGCATTGCGCTGATCCGGCCGGTTGAGGCTGAGCCTTGCGACTGGCCCGGCGGTTTCGAGGGCAAGCGTCTCCATGCCCTCAGCGCTTGAGCCGTTCGGCGTGCCAGGCGACGTGCTCCGCCATGAAGCTGGAGATGAAGTAATAGGAATGGTCGTAGCCGTCCTGCATCCGGATAGTCGCGGGAATGCCCGCCTGCTCGCAGGCATCGGCGAGAAGCCCGGTCTTGAGTTGCTCTTCCAGGAAATTGTCCGCTGTGCCCTGGTCGACCAGCAGGTCGGGCAGGCGCGCGCCGTCCTCGATCAGCGCGCAGGCGTCATATTCGCGCCAGGCCGCACGATCCGGCCCGATATAGCCGGTCAACGCCTTCTCGCCCCAGGGGCAGCTCAGCGGGCTGACGATCGGTGCGAATGCGCTGGTCGAACGGAAGCGGCCGGGGTTGCGCAGGCTGATGGTAAGCGCCCCGTGCCCGCCCATCGAATGGCCGGTGATGCCCTGCCGCGCCATGTCGGCCGGAAAGCCTGCGGCGATCAGCTCGGGCAATTCCCGCTCGATATAGCTGCGCATGCGGAAGTTGCGCGCCCACGCTTCTGGGGTCGCATCGACATAGAAGCCCGCGCCCTTGCCGAAATCGTAGCCGTCGTCATCCGGCACGTCGTCCCCGCGCGGGGAGGTGTCCGGCGCGACGAAGATGATGCCATGCTCCGCGCAGGCTCGGCGATACTCGCCCTTCTCGGTGACATTGGCATGGGTGCAGGTGAGCCCGGAGAGATACCACAGCACCGGCAGCCGCGTGCCCGGCGCATGATCGGGCACGAAGACCGAGAAGGTCATGGGCGTGCCGGTCACGGCGGAAAAGTGGGTGTAAACGCCCTGCTCCCCGCCGTGGCTGCGGTTCGTGCTGATTGTCTCGATGGCCACCGGATGCCTTCAGGCGATCCGGTGCAGCGCGCAGAGCTTGTCGCCGTCGGGATCGCGCAGATAGGCGAGATAGAGCGTGCCGAAGCCGCCTTCGCGAACGCCCGGCGGATCTTCGATCGACTTGCCACCATTGGCGACGCCGGCATCGTGCCAGGCCTTCGCCTGTTCCGGGCTGTCCATAGTGAAGCCGATCGTGCCACCGTTGGCATGGGTGGCGGCATTGCCGTCGATGGGCTTGGTCACCACGAGGATGCCGTCGTTATGCATATAGATGAGTCGGCCCTTGTCGTCCTCGATCCCGGCATTGGCGCCCAGCGCGCCGAACACCGCGTCGTAGAATTTTCTCGACTGCGCGATGTCATTGGAACCGATAGTCATATGGGAATACATTGCATTCTCTCCTCGTTTGAAACTCAATAGACGACCACGCTGCGGATGCTCTCACCCGCATGCATCAGCTCGAAGCCCTTGTTGATCTCCTCCAGCGTCAGGACATGGGTGATCATCGGGTCGATCTGGATCTTGCCGTTCATGTACCAGTCCACGATTTTCGGCACATCGGTGCGGCCCTTGGCGCCGCCGAATGCGGTGCCCTTCCACACCCGGCCGGTGACCAGCTGGAACGGGCGGGTGCTGATCTCCTTGCCGGCCTCGGCCACGCCGATGATGATCGATTCGCCCCAGCCGCGATGGCAGCATTCGAGCGCGGTGCGCATCACCTCGGTGTTGCCGGTGGCGTCGAAGCTGTAATCGGCGCCGCCATCGGTGAGTTGCAGCACTTCGGCAATCACGTCGTCGCGGCTCTTGCCGGCGCCATTGATGAAATGGGTCATGCCGAACTTCCTGCCCCACTCCTCGCGGTCGGGGTTGAGGTCGACGCCGACGATTACATCCGCGCCCACCATCTTCGCGCCCTGGATCACGTTGAGCCCGATTCCACCCAGGCCGAATACGACGACCTTCTCCCCGACCTGGACCTTGGCGGTGTTGACCACGGCCCCGACTCCGGTGGTAACGCCGCAGCCGACATAGCAGCTGGTCTGGAACGGCGCGTCCTCGCGGATCTTGGCCACCGCGATTTCCGGCAGCACGGTGAAGTTGGAGAAGGTCGAGCAGCCCATGTAATGGTAGATCGGCTGCCCCTTGTAGGAAAAGCGCGTGGTGCCGTCCGGCATCAGCCCCTTGCCTTGGGTCGCGCGGATCGCGGTGCACAGGTTGGTCTTGCCGGAAAGGCAGCTTTTACACTGCCGGCATTCCGGGGTGTAGAGCGGGATCACATGGTCGCCCGGCGTCACGCTGGTCACGCCCGCGCCCACCTCGCGCACGATGCCCGCGCCTTCATGGCCGAGGACCGAGGGGAAGATGCCTTCCGAATCGAACCCGTCCAGCGTGTAGGCGTCGGTGTGGCAGATCCCGGTGGCCATGATCTCCACCAGAACCTCGCCTGCCTTCGGGCCTTCCAGATCCAGTTCGACGATCTCGAGCGGCTTCTTCGCTTCGAATGCAACGGCGGCGCGGGTCTTCATGCTTCTTATCTCCGGATCGAGGATGACGGTCTTTTAGCCGCAGCGACGGCGTGGGCAAGCCTTGCTCAGGCTGCGGTCTCATGCACCGCTTCGGCATCGGGCTGTTCACTGGCCTGACGCGTCCACATTTCGGCATAGAGCCCGTCATGGCGCAGCAATTCGCCATGGGTTCCGCTTTCCGCCAGACGCCCCTTGTCCAGCACCAGGATGCGGTCCGCATCGGCAATGGTGGAGAGACGGTGGGCGATGGAGATGCTGGTCCGATTCTTCGAGACCCGATGGAGCGTGGCGAGAATTTCCTGCTCCGTCCTGGTGTCGAGCGCGCTTGTCGCTTCGTCCAGCAGCAGGATCGCGGGATCCTTCACCAGGGTGCGGGCAATCGCGACGCGCTGCTTTTCCCCGCCCGACAGCTTGAGCCCGCGTTCCCCGACCTGGGTGGAAAAGCCGTCCGGCAGGCTCCGGATGAAAGGCAGGATCGCGGCACCCCGGGCGGCGGCGATGACGTCTTCCTCGCTCGCACCGTCCCGGCCGTAGGCGATGTTGTAGCCGATCGTGTCGTTGAACAGCACGCTGTCCTGCGGGACGATGCCGATCGCCGCTCGCAAGCTGGCCTGGGTGACCCGGGATATATCCTGCCCATCGATCAGGATGTGGCCCGACCACGGATCGTAGAAGCGGAACAGGAGCCGGCCGATGGTGGACTTGCCCGCGCCCGAAGGGCCGACGATGGCGACATGCGTGCCGGCCGGGACCTCGAAGCTCAGCCCGTGCAATATCGTCCGGTCCGGCTCATAGCCGAACACCACATCGTCGAAGGCGAGGGTGGGATGGCGCACGATCAGGGCGGGGGCATGCGGCGCGTCCGCCACCTCGACCCGGGTGTCGATCAGCCGGAACATTTCCGCCATGTCGATCAAGCCCTGCCGGACTGTGCGATAGACCATGCCGAGCATGTCGAGCGGACGGAACAGCTGGGTGAGGTAGGTGTTGACGAAGACGAGATCGCCCACCGTCAGCCTGCCCTGCGCCCATCCCCAAACGGTATAGCCCATCGCGCCCGCCATCAGCAGGTTGACGATCAGCGCCTGCGTGATGTTGAGCAGGCCGAGGCTGTTCTCGCTCTTGACCGCGGCATCGGCGTAGGCGCGCGTCGCCTGCCCATAGCGTTCTTCCTCGCGCCGTTCCGCCCCGAAATATTTGACCGTCTCGTAATTCAACAGGGAGTCGACCGCCCGGGACAGCGCCTCGCCGTCCAGTTCATTCATCCTGACCCGCAGCGCGGTGCGCCATTCGGTGATCCAGCGGGTGGCTAGGCCGTAGGCAACCACCGCCACCGCCGTTGCGGTGACCAGACCCCATCCGAACTGCAGGTAGAAGATGACCGCGACCGCAATCAGCTCGATGGCGGTCGGGGCAATGTTGAACAGCAGGAAATAGAGCATGACATCGATGCTCTTGGTTCCGCGTTCGATCACCTTGGTCACCTCGCCGGTGCGCCGGGCCAGATGGAAGCGCAGGCTGAGGCTGTGCAGCCGGGCGAACACGTCTTCGGCCAGCGCGCGCGTGGCATCCTGGCCCACCCGCTCGAATGCGATGTTGCGCAGATTGTCGAAAGCGACGGAGGTGAACCGGCCAAGCGTGTAGGCGATCACCAGCGCCAGTGCGACCATCATCGCCTCGTTGCTGGCGGTGGTCATGGTGTCGACCGCCTGCTTGTATGCGAAGGGCAGGGCGAGCGTAACCGCCTTGCCGGCCAGGACCAGCAGGATCGCCAGGAGGATACGGCGCTTCAATGCGGATTGGCCGTGGGGCCAGAGATAGGGAAGGAAGCGGTGAAGAGTGTGCCAGCCGTCCTGGCGCCTGATCCTTCCCTCTGTTTTTTCGTTCGGCATTGCTGCCATTTAGGGATGCGGCGGGGAAACGGAAAGACGGCAGCGGCCCGCGCCGGTCATTGCCCGGTCAGGCCGCGATAAGACCGGCCCTTGCAAAACTGTCCGACAGCGCCTTGTCCTCCTGGAAGCGATCATTGTTGAAGGCGGCTTCTTCCCAGCGGTCGTATTTCCAGTTGTTCGAAATGCCCTTGAGGTGGCGATATTCGAATTCTCCGGACAAGGTGCGATTGTATTTCGAGCCGAACAGGTTGTGGACGGACCAGCTCTCGCGTTTCGCCCGGCGCGGATCGGGCACGATGCACCATTTGGGCGGGCATATTTCCCGTTCCTGCCGGTCGCGGAAAGTGAAGTCCGCATGGCGACAATCGACAGTGGAAACCGGCCTTGGCCCGGCCGTGCAGATCCAGGCCCCCGGAAACTTGATGAAGCGCGCGCGCGATTCTTCGGTCGCCGCAAAGATCGACCTGCCGCAGCTCGACAGCACCAGTTCGTCGATGTCGGCGTTCAGCACGCTGCGCGCCTCCAGCAGGAAGCGAAACCGGGCATGCTGGAGCGAACCGGTCTGGCAGAAATCGGAATCCCACGGTGTTTCCTGCCCGTCGACCGCGCCGGCCAGCCCGCCCTGCGGCCCGTATTTGAACGGCCAGTGGACGACATGAATTGCCAGGCCCGGAAATGCCGCGCGCAATTGGCCCTGCAATTCCTCCGCGGAGTAATCGGTGGAGGCGTTGTCGTAGATCAGCACCCCGTCGGCCTGGTGCTCGGTGACGTAGAAGCTGATCCAGTCCACGATCCAGCGGACCGCGTTGTTCTTCGAAAGGGTGTGGATCACCCGGCGCCCCGCGAACAGGTGCGAGAGATTGGGCTGGACCTCGATATCGAAACGGCCGAGCGGGCCGTCGAGCAGGATCCGGTCGCTTTCCTCGCGAAGCCAGATCTCGCCGCGCTTGTCGCGCCCGACATGTTCGGCCTTGCGCCATGGCCACCGGAACTTGCCGCGCAGCGCCGGGCTTTGCTTCAGCGGATCGAGCAGGTTGAAGAGGGGCGGGCCCTGGAACACGATGTGCCGGCCCACGCGATAGACGTCATAGAACAGCGTGTCCCAATCATACTGCTCGGCATAGGTCGCATTGCGCTGTTCGGGCGGGCGCGGGGAATCGCGCCGGACCTGCGCTTCGGGGGCGATGGTGCAGGATGAAAGGGCTGCGGTCGCGGTCATCTGTTCCGGTGTCTTTCAACGGGGCGCGGTGGCGGGGAAGCGCAGGAAGCGGCCGAGCGGCAGGGTGGCGGCGATGGCCAGGAAATCGTCCAGCGCCGGATGGCGGACCAGGATCAGGGCACCGAACCAGCATAGTCCCCCGGCCAGGACCGAGGCGGCCAGCGCGCCGAAGCCGATCTGCGACGGGGATGCCCACAACAGATAGGTCAGCGCGAGCGGGATCAGCGCGCTCGCTGTCGCCAGCCCGCTTTTCGCATAGATTCGCAGCAGGGCGCGCGTATCGAACTGCACCACGCTGTGCATGAAGCGGAGATAGATGCACAGCCACAGCACGCCGTAGACCAGCCGGGAAGCGGCCGCTCCCTGCACGCCCCACAGGCAGCCGATCGCCAGCAGGATGATCGAGAGGGCGGTATCGAGCAGGTTGAACGCGATCAGCCGGTTGAGCTTGCCGGCAATGATCGGCAATTCGCTGACCAGCGGCAGGGAGATCAGCATGATTTCGGTGAGGGCGATCATAGCGAGCAGCGGCGCGGTCTCGATCCAGACCTCGCCGTAGAGAATGCGGATAATGGGTTCGGATGCCAGGGCGAGGCCGGCCATGCCTGGCCAGATCACCGCCGAGTAACCGGCGCATACCCGCAGATAGGCCGGGCCAAGCGGATCCCCCCGGTCCCGAATACGGGCAAAGGCGGGAAAGAAGACGCTTCCGATCGCACCGGAGATCAAGGTGCGGAATTGATCCGACAGGCTGACCGCCCGGCTGTAGAGGCCCACCGCGAACAGGCCGAGCAGCTTGCCGACGATGAGGTCCGGGGTGCGAGTGCCGAGCGCCCCGGTCACATACAGCATGCTGGACCGCGCGCCGAAATTGATCACTTGCCCCAGGCCGTCGAGCCGCAAGGGCCAGGGCAGGCACGGGCGCAGTGCCTGGGCGATCAAGCCTCGCGTGAAGGAGGCGGCGATCATCGCCCAGGCCAGCGCGAAGGAAGAATAGCCCGCCGCCGCCAGGGCAACGGCCACCCCGCCTTGCGCGACCGCGCCGCCGACATTCACGGCGAAGTGGCCGCGGAACTGCATGGTGCGGGCCATCAGCGCCAGCGGAACCACGGCGAAGGGCACGAACAGATAGCTGGACGCCACCACGAGGAGAATCGGCGCGAGCGCCGGCTGGCCATAGAGCTTTGCCATCGGCCAGCTGGTCATGGCGATGACCGAGGCGATGATCAGTGAAAAGATGAAGGCAACCGAACTGCATCGCGCGATTTCCTCGCGGTTCAGCACCGGCAGGCCGGAGATATAGCGCGACAGGCCGAAGTCCTGCAGCACGGCCACCAGCAGCGCTGCGGCAAGGCTGATCGAGAACAGGCCGACCTCGGCGGGTGTCAGGAAATAGCGCGAGATGATGACGGAAGCCGCGAACTGGATCGCGAAGGATATGTATTGCCCGGCCATCGCCCACACGGCCGCCCCGCGCACGCTCATCACCGCCGGTTCCCGCTCGACCGGCTCAGGCGTTTCGCTGCGGGTTGCGCGGGTCACGCGAATCTCAACTCGTCGCCAGAGCGGTTGCCAGCGTAATCGCTCTGGCGGGTTCGCCGAAGCGCAGGAGGCGGGCAACGGTGCGCCACATTCCATCGCGCGTTCCGCCTTCCCGGATATGCTGGATCACGATGTCGAAACCTTCATCGCGCAAGCCGCTGTACGAATAGAGGATGCCGGGAGCCACGCGGGCGCGCACCCATCGCGACACGCCTTCGCGGCCGAACAGCCGGTCCAGCTCCTCGAGCGGCGGCAGCTTGTGCAGGTGTTCGGTCGGGTCGGGCCTGCCCGCCTGCCGTTCCCTGAACGCCAGCAGCGCCACGGCCGCGCCGATCTGCTGCTCGGTCGCATACCGGCTGGAGACCTGGTCGCCGTAATGGCGGTATCTCAGCAGGCGTTCCGGCAGATTGGCGATTCTGGTCGTGCTGGCCAGCCGCAACCAGAGATCCATGTCCTCGCAATGACGGAAGGCCGCATGATAGCCGCCGACCGCCCGCACTATATCGCGGCGGAATATCACCGCCGGATGGCACAGCAGAGGCGCGCCCTGTTCGATCGCGCGCAGGAAGTCCTCGTGATTCAGGGGGTGGTCCCGGCCTTCAAGCCGGTATCGGTCGCCGAACTCGTCGATATCCTCGGTCCAGCTGCCCACAACGCCGCACTCGGGGTTAGCCGCCAGGAAGGCGACCTGCCTCGCAAAACGTTCGGGCTTGCAGACGTCGTCCGCGTCCATGCGCGCCACGAGTGTCCCGCGTGCTTCTTCGATCAGCTGGTTGAGGCTGGCGATCAGGCCGCGATTCTCGCGGATGATGGGCCGGATTCGGGAATCCGCGGACGCATAGCGCTCTATGAGCGCGCGAGTGCCGTCGGACGAGCCGTCATCCAGAATCAGGAATTCGAAATCCGTAAAGCTTTGCGAAAGGACGCTCTCGATCGCCTCCGCGAGGAAGCGCTCGCCATTGTAGACGCTCATCGCAACAGAGAGGGTGGGGGCGGTCATTCCCTGTGAAATCCCCGGTTTTTCGTGGTTTGTGCGTTGTTAGCCATGCTGTATCGCCCATATACCGACAGGGTAAACAAACGGTGATGGGTTGGGCTGCAGATTACGGTTCGAATGAGGTCGAAGAATCGGGGCGGAATCGGGTCCAGGAGAAGCGGGAGGCAGGGATTGGCCTCGAAACCCTCGGAAATTCGTATGTTTTCCGGTGAATGAAAGAAAAATGCAAAAAGGCGTTGACCGACTCAAATCCCCTCCATATATGCCGCCTCACCGGACGGGAACGACGCTTCAACGGCTCGCAACTGACCCGGTCGCCAACATAGACGGACAGCATGTCCCCCGGAGTAAAAAACGGGGAACGATTGTTGTCCGCCTCGTTTTGTCGGTGGCTCTTTGACATTGTCGATTTTTGATGAAGGGACATGTGGGCGACGGCGCCCGGTCCGGGGAGCTCAAGGCTCCGGATACCGGTTTAATTATGCCGTTACCTTATACATGTCCTTCGTATCCATTACGTTTGACAAGTGCAGGTATCGGCTCCTTGAAGCTCAACCTTGCAGGTCGGCGGGGCTTGCCCCGTGCCTGGTTGGTTGTGACACAAACTTGAGAGTTTGATCCTGGCTCAGAACGAACGCTGGCGGCATGCCTAACACATGCAAGTCGAACGAGACCTTCGGGTCTAGTGGCGCACGGGTGCGTAACGCGTGGGAATCTACCCTTAGGTTCGGAATAACTCACCGAAAGGTGTGCTAATACCGGATGATGTCGAAAGACCAAAGATTTATCGCCTTTGGATGAGCCCGCGTAGGATTAGCTAGTTGGTGAGGTAAAGGCTCACCAAGGCAACGATCCTTAGCTGGTCTGAGAGGATGACCAGCCACACTGGGACTGAGACACGGCCCAGACT
>CAYXTO010000008.1:0-161968 GCA_964468045.1 uncultured Caenibius sp.
TTAGAGGGCTATAGCGTAAATGTAGCTGTCATCTTCACCCGGCACAGCGCGCCATCTCGCCGAAAGCACGGAAAAATGCGGCGATTCTGACTTCGACCATTCCTGAAAGAAAGAACTTCGGCTGATTTGGAGACCGTCAAGAGACTGGTGGCTTTGCGGCAGGCAGCGACTGGAGGAGGTCGGGATGGCAAATCCGCTTTTAAGTCAGGCCGGGTATGGGCATGTCCACGTCCGAGAATGTGTAGTGCAATTGTTCGACCTGTTTCACGGCCGAGGCGGTTTCGTCGAACGCGAACGCCGAAGGATCGAATACGCAGAGATTTCTCCCTGTTCCGACCGAGCTTCGATATGTCACACCTTCGAACCCGCGGCGGATGAGCACGTCCGAGAGAAGCTGCGTGATGGCATAACGGTGCCGTTCCTCCGGAATGACCGGAAAGCCGAGCAGCCAATCGATGTGATAGATGAGGGTGAACAGATCGAGGCGGTCGTCCGATGACGAGAAGTTCCTGATCGGGAGATCGAAGCGCGCGACCCGGAGGTTCTTCTCGGCGCGGAAGCCGCCGACGGAGATCAGATGTTCCGGATGCGGCCGAATTTCCGCCAGCGCGGTCTCGACCTCGGATGCCAGATACAGAACGGATACGCCTTCCCGGTTCGTGCGGCCCGCCGTTGCCTCGGGCGGCAGGCGTGCGCCGATCGCTGTTCCCCTATAGGGTGTAGCGATCCGGACGACTTCTCCATGTGGCATCCCGAGGCCGCTCCGGGCGACGCCGATCCGCCCTCGATACCAGAGTGAGTCTTTTGGCACCTCAGATTCGATGTCGGCCTCGATCCTGGTGACGAGTTTTGCCATCGCATCTTCGACAGTGTGGAAGTTTTCCCGCTTTAGCCTGTCCTCGAGCTTCCTCAACGGCGAGACCGTCTCGGGAATCGAGAATTGCTGTAGCTGATCCATATTGAGCTCATCTCCGGCGTAGAGCCGAATGCCCTTATCGGTATCGGGGTACATCCCGCCTTCCCATGTGATCCGGTGGATGAAGGCGTCGGCATAATGATCGGACTTTACCATCTCGATGATCGGATTCGGCTCGTCGAGGAGTATGGTATCAATTGATGTGCCGCCCCAGGCAGGATTATAGTCCTCCTCGCTGAAGTGGAACCGATCAGCGCCCTGATGAGGTTGCGCACCTCCGCGAAGCGTTCGGGATTGTAGACCTTGGAGATGCTCGAACCGCAGACCCCGCAAACACCATCGGTGAGGTCGCTTTCGACCAAAGCCTTCAACTCGGGATGTTTGGCGCAGTCCCCGCAAAGGCTTACCGTCTCGGGCCGCCACTCCTCATTGTCTTTCGTCATGGGCGATACTCCTTCGATCATATCAGCGGAAGCATGATCCTGATCGTGAGGCCGGTTGGGCTTGGTTCGATTGGCACTGGGCGCGATCGGGGTCTCGCGTCAATATCTCTGCATCCTGCGTCTCCAGGGCGCCGTGATCCGTGTGCGGCATGGCTATTACGAAGCTCCGCCCGTGGCGCTCGCAGCCGGGGAGCCGTCGTCTCCGGCAATCCCTTGCGACGCCGGTTCCCGTTTCCGGGAGGACCGGTACGGTCCTCCCTCCGCCGGTTGCCCGCCGACCTGGGCGTCGGGCCCTGTCGTGGGGTTGCTGTAGCCCGAGGCAACCCGCCCGCGGCGCCGCTGTCATCCATATCTTTTGAAAAAATGGGGGAACTCCATTGTCTCGTCATATCTTGCCTGGCGGCCGCTTCCAGCTTTCTCGCGCTCGGTTGCGTCGGGTTGCTGGCCACCGCCGCCCCGGCTTTCGCCCAATCGGAAGGGCCAAAGGAACACGACGACGCTCAGTCCACGCGGCTTGGCGATGTGACGGTCACCGATACTGCCATCGATGAAGACAGCTACAAGACGGACAAGGCGGATTCGCCGAAGTTCACCGCGCCCTTGGTGGATACACCCCGATCCGCGACCGTGATCCCGGCGCAGGTCATCCGGGATACGGCGTCCGCTTCGCTGACCGAAGCATTGCGCACCGTTCCGGGCATCACGCTGGGTGCGGGCGAGGGCGGCAATCCGCTGGGTGACCGTCCGTTCATCCGTGGCTTCGACAGCCAGGCCAGCACCTATCTGGACGGCGTGCGCGATATTGGGGCGCAAAGCCGCGAGATCTTCGCGGTGGAGCAGATCGAAGTCGTCAAGGGTTCGGACAGCTCGATGGGCGGGCGCGGCAGCGCGGGCGGCTCGTTGAACCTCGTTTCCAAGGTTTCTTTATCGGATCGTTTCATCGCCGCCAGCGGCAGCCTCGGCACCGATGACTACAAGCGCGCGACCATCGACATCAACCAGCCGCTCGGCGAGCACGTCGGGGTCCGGGTCGCCGCCATGTGGCACGATCAGGACGTGGCGGGCCGGGATGCCATCTGGTCCGAGCGCTGGGGCGTTGCGCCTTCGATCAAGCTGGGCCTCGACGGCCCGACCAGCCTGACGCTCAGCTACTACCATCTGGAGACCGACGAACTGCCGGATTCCGGCATTCCCTATCTCTACACCAGCGCCAATGCCCCCGGCCGGGGGCATCGAGACAGCTCCTGCGAGGGATTTCACCATGATCGCGGGCACAGATATCAGCCGCCTGCTCGGAGCCTATTATGGCCTCAAGGCCCGCGACTTCCGCAAGACCAATGTCGATAACGTCACACTGCGGGCACAGCACGAGTTCGAGGGCGGAGTCACGATCCGCAATACGACCCGCTATGGCCACAGCACCCAGGGCTATGTCCGGACCCAGCCTGACGATCAGCAAGGCAATGTCTATGGCACCAACGCCGCCGATCCGGCGAGGGCCGGCGGCTATGTCTGGCGGCGCACGAATACGCGCTACAGCTATGCCGAGGGGATCATCAACCAGACCGACCTGTTCGGCGAGACATCCTTCCTGGTGCTGAAGCACAGTTTCGCCGCCAGCATCGAATTGGCCTGGGAAAAGGCCGCAAACGGCTCCTATGTCTCCAACGCCGCCACGGGTACCGGGATTGCCGCGGGTTCTTCGCAAAACCCACGCTGCAGCACCGTCATGCTGGCACGGTACAACTGCACGACGGTCGCCAACCCCGATCCGAACGATCCGTGGGTCAGCTATGCCAGCGATACGTCGACCGTGCTTGCCACGATCGAACGCGGCCTTCCCAAGACATGGACGCGTTCGAAGGTGGACAGCATCGGTTTCTCGTTCTTCGACACGATCACCATCACCGACAATCTGCTGATCAACCTCGGCGGGCGTTACGATCGCTACGAGACGAAGGTCAGCCCGGGCCTGGCGGCGACCTCCACCGCCGAGCGCAGCTGGATCTCGCGCAAGGACGATTTGTGGAACTACCAGGCCGGCATCATCTTCAAGCCCACGCGTGCCAGCAGCATCTATGTCTCGACCTCCAGTTCCGCCACGCCGCCCGGCTCGTTCCTGGCGCAGGGTTCCGAAGGCAATGGCCTGAACACCTCGTCCCAGGCCCTGACCGAGGCGCTCAAGATCGAGAAGACCAGGTCCTAAGAAATCGGGGCCAAGGCGAACCTGTTCGACGACAGCCTGACGCTGACCTTCGCGGCCTTCGAAACGAAGACCAAGAACGCCCGCGCCAGGGCGGAGAACGGGGTTGTCGCCTTTATCGGCGAACGGCGCATCCGGGGTTTCGAATTCGGCTTCAACGGCAATATCACGCCGGAATGGAACGTCTTCGGCGGCTATACCTACATGGCTGCCAAGATCGTTGCTGGCGGCATCACCACCACGACCATCAGCGGTGTCGCCTATTACGGTCCGCCGGTGAACACGGGCAAGCCGTTCCCCAACACGCCGAAGCACAGCTTCACGGCTTTCACCAACTACGCCGTGACACCGGAACTCACGATCGGCGGCGGCGCGATCTACATGAGCAAGGTCTATGGCGGCTTCCAGGACAAGGGTGCCCGTACCGTGTCCAACGGCGTTCTGGTCATTCCACCCGCGCTTGGCCGCATGGTGCCGAGCTACTGGCGGTTCGATGCCAACGCATCCTTCAAGATCAATGATGCCGTGCAGATCCAGGCCAATGTTCAGAACGTTTTCAACAAGCTGTACTACGACAAGGCCTATACCGTGCATTATGCCAGCCAGGCACCGGGCAGGACGGCGATTCTGACCCTTAACGTCAAATATTGACTGACAGAGAGCCGCCTGTTCCAAGGGGCCGGCGGCTTCGCTGAACGAACGGCATGACCAGCATCGCGGAATTGAATGCGCTCGACCGGGAGACGATCGAGGCGGCCCTGTCCGGGCCGCCCTCGCAGCAGGCCTCCTTCGTTCGGTCCACGGCTCGGGCGGGCGTTGCCGAAGCGCAACTCGTGCTGGGCCAGATGCTGCTCGATGGCCACGGGGTGGAACGTGATCCCGTCGAAGCCCTGCAATGGTTCCTCGAAGCGTCGAAGCAGGACCACGCCATGGCGATCAACATGGTGGGCCGGTGCTATGAGAATGGCTGGGGCATCGCTGCGGACAGCGCGCGCGCCGCGCAATGGTATCGCGCTGCGGGGGACAGGGACCTCGACTGGGGGATGTACAACCTCGCGACCTTGCTGGCGCTGGGGGAGGCAGGGAGACCGATCACGAAGCCACCCTGGAACTGTTCCGCAAGGCTGCGGCGCTCGGCCACGTCAAATCGATCAACATGATCGGCGGCTTCTGCGAAGATGGCTGGGGTGTCGAGCGCGATATGGAAGTGGCGAAGGATCATTATCGCCGCGCGGCCGAAGGCGGCGATTTCCGTGGGATGTTCAACCATGCCCGCATGCTGATCGACGCCGGCAACCTGGATCAGGCTTTGGATTGGTTGCGCCGTTTGCCCCATTGCGCCACGCCCACCTTCCTCGCCAAGGCGCGCAAATGGCTTGAGGTCCACCCGGAAGCGAACGTCCGCCAGATCGCAAGCGAATATCCGGATGCAGGTTCGGATAACGCTGGCACCCCATAAATTGAGGGCCCTCTATGACCAGGAGGGTTCGCGGTGCGTCCCGAAGCGACAGGGGGCCGGCATTCATCCGTCCCTTCCGTGAACCCCCGCCCTGGCCAGAGGCGGGTCCGCCGAGCCGGTCATCTGCCGTTCCTTCTGCACTCTGACGGAACGATCCCCGCAACCGGGAGTCTGCATTTTACCAAGGCTTACGGAGGCAGCCATGCAGCCAATACGGCCGAGCCTGATCGCGGCTCGCCTCTCGCAATCCGGCGCGCATCGGACCATTTGATGCACCGAGCCCGGGACCCCCAAGTCGCCGCGCCGGAAGGCCCGAAGCCGACGATCGGCGCACGGCATGCCGTGGCCCTGTGCGTGGGGGTGGTGATCGGTGCGGGTATCTTCCGGGCCCCCGCGATGGTTGCCGGGGCTTCGCCGAGCGAGGCGATGTTCCTGACGATCTGGCTGGTGGGCGGGCTGCTCTCGATTCTCGGGGCGCTGTGCTATGCCGAGTTGGCCTCGGCCTATCCGAGCGCCGGCGGCGATTATCATTTCCTCGAACGCGCCTATGGGCGGCGTGTCGCCTTCCTCTATGGCTGGGCCCGTCTCACGGTGATCCAGACCGGATCGCTCGCACTGCTGGCCTATATCTTCGGGGATTATCTCGCCGCGCTGTGGCCGCTCGGGGCTTATGGCAGCCCGATCTATGCCGGAGCGCTAGTTGCCGCGCTAACCGCGCTCAACTGGCTCGGCATCCGCCATGGCGCCGGCGCCCAGTTCTGGCTGACCTGCGTCGAGGTGCTGGGAATCGCGCTGGTGATTGTCGCGGGCCTGTTGATCGCACCCGCAGCGGAACCGCTGGCGCCGGGCGAGCGCGAGGGTGCGCTCGGTCTCGTCCTTGTCTTCGTGCTGCTTACCTACGGCGGCTGGAGCGAGGTGGTCTATGTCTCGGCCGAGCTCAGGGACGCGCGGCGACGCATCGCACCGGTGCTGATCGCCAGCCTTTCGATCGTCACCCTGCTCTACATGCTGGTCAACTGGGCCTATCTCCGGGCGCTTGGCCTCGATGGCATTGCCGGATCGCAGGCGGTGGCAGCGGATGTGATGGCGCGCGCCTTCGGGCCGGCTGGCACCGCCGCGATCAGCCTGATGGTGGCGATCGCCGCGCTCACCTCGGCCAACGCCACCGCGCTCACCGGTGCGCGGACCACCTATGCCCTCGGCCGCGATTTCCCACGGCTGCGCTGGCTCGGGCAATGGGACGCCGGGCGCGAGACTCCCGGGCGTGCGCTGCTGGTCCAGGGCGGGATCGCCCTGTTGCTGGTGATCGGCGCGGCATTCGGCCGCGACGAATTCAGTTCGGTCGTCGAATATACCGCCCCGGTCTTCTGGTTCTTCCTGTTGCTCGTTGGCATTGCGCTGTTCGTGCTTCGCCGCGCGCCGAAACCCGCGGGCGGCTTCCGCACACCGCTTTATCCGCTCGTGCCGGCGCTCTTCTGCGCGACGAGCGGATACCTTCTCTATTCGAGCATTGCCTATACGGGGCCGAGCGCGCTGGTCGGGGTGGCGGTGCTCGGCGTCGGCGCCTTGCTGCTCGATTTCCTAAGCAAGCCACCAGCCCAGGAGAAACGAGAATGAAGATCCTGTTTCCAGTCATCGTCCTGCTCAGTCTAGCCACTCCGGCTTGTGCCGAGGAGCCATCGCATGCCCAATCCGAAAGCAGCGCGCCCGACGTGATCTATGTGCCCACGCCGGAGCCGGTAGTGGCCGGCATGCTTGCGCTGGCGAAGGTAGGACCAGGGGACGTGCTCTACGATCTGGGTTCGGGCGACGGGCGCATTCCGATCACTGCCGCCCAGCGGCATGGAATCCGCGCGGTCGGCATCGACATCGATCCCCAGCGCATCGCCGAGGCCCGCGCCAATGCCAAAGCGGCCAAGGTGCAGAATCTGGTGACCTTCCGTCAGGCCGATCTCTTCACCAGCGACATCAGCGAGGCGAGCGTGGTGACGCTCTATCTGCTCGACTCGCTCAATCAGAAGCTCCAGCCCAAGCTGCTTGCAGAGCTCAAGCCCGGCACCCGCATCGTGAGTCATGCGTTCGGGATGGGCGACTGGGAACCCGAGGCCCAGCAGGATATCGATGGCAGGATGATCTATCTCTGGACGGTTCCCAAGCCGTAAGAGATCGACCGACGCGGGCGGCGGTAAAGGCGACCCTCTTTCTACCTCGGTTTAGCCTTGTCATCCATTTTCTCTTCGCCCGCATAGGCGTCCATGTCGATTTTGCCGGACCGTTTCATATCCTTCATCTTGTCGACGAGATCAGGAACATCGCGAGGCACCAGATCCGCTGGATTTCCCTTTCCACCCGGCTCACTGTCCTCGCTCGGATCACCGGATCTTGCCAAGGCATCCTGGGCCACGTCCTGGGCCTGGGTGCCGTCTTCATTCTGCTCGGAATTCTGGGTATCGGGATCATTGAAATCCTTATGAACCCGGGAATCGTTCCCTTCGCTTCGCCTGTCGTCCATCGCTGGTATCTCCTCTGGATCTGGCCCTCGCTCTTCAACGACGCCAGGATGGGCTGGATGTTCCGGCGCCTCCCCTGATCCGGCGACATTTGCGATGATCCGGGCTTATTCCGCCAGAGTGGTCGGGATGGCCTCAAAAATTGCGCCGCCGATGGGCCCCCTCCCCATCGCGGCTATCACGCCACGGGCGGCGTTCTCGGGAAAGATTCCCGTCAGTGGTGCAGTTTTCTGCCGGTGGCGTCAGTCGGTGCCGATCAGCACCACGCATTTGCCGCGAACCTTGCGGCTGCGCAGATCCCTGAAGGCCTGAAGCGCATCGTCAAAGGGGAAGCGGTTGGCTTTCTGCGGGCGGATCCTTCCCATCTTCGCCCATGCGAGCATCGTCGCAAAATCGGCCCAGCCCTGCTCCCCGGTCTGCTCGATGGCGAGCCGCGCCTCGACCCCGATGACCGAGATCATCTTGACCAGCGCGACATTGGTGCGCAGCGTGGCCGGCCGGCCCGAGGTGAACCCGACGACCAGAATCCGCCCGCCCGGCGCGATCGCCTTCATCGCCTGGTCGAACAGATCGCCGCCCACCGGGTCGAAATAGACATCCGCCCCGCGCCCGCCGGTGAATTCGCGCACCTGCCCGGACACGCTGGCCTGGCGGTAGTCAATCGCGAGATCCGCCCCCATGGCCTTGAGATAGCCGGCGTCGCTGCCCACCGCGATCACCCGCGCGCCCAGCGCCCGCCCGACATCCATCGCCGCGCAGCCGACCCCGCCGGTCGCGCCGAACACCACCAGGGTCTCGCCCTCCTGTAGCTGCGCGCGGCGGACGAGCGCGTTGAACGCGGTCCAGTGGTTCATCAGGAAGCCGGCCGCGTCCACCAGGTCGATCTCGTCGCCGACGGGGTGCACGAACCGTTCCGGCAGCACGCAATATTCCGCCAGCCCGCCGCCGGCGAGCGACACGGAAAAGGCCGCCACCCGGTCGCCCGGCCGCAGACGCGTGACGCCGGGGCCGCAGGCGTCGACAATCCCCGACATCTCGCTGCTGGGGATGTAGGGCAAGGGCGGCAGCTTCTGATAGCCGCCTTCCAGCACCAGCGTTTCCCCGAAGGCGAGGCCCGCCGCGCGCACGCGGATCCTGACTTCTCCCGCGCCCGGCTGCGGAAGCGGAATCTCTTTCTGCACCAGTTCGAACGGATCGGCGAACCGTTCACACAGCCATGCCTTCATGGATGATCGGGCCTCAAGAACGCCATTGAACTTCCGCATCCCATAATCGATTCAGCACGTTGTGAAAGGCGGCATTGCCGGGGAGCATGTCCGGCTTCGGCAAATCCTTGCGCGGTGGCCGGACTTGTCGAAGCATCGGACATGGCTCCCGATCCCTTGTGCACTCGCCGCGGCCGGGAGGAAGGGGGCGGCGGCCAGGCCGGTCCAGGGCTGGGAAGGCTTGCTTCAGGATTTGTCCTGCGCGTTGAAATGGGCCACCATCTCGGGCGAGAGATGCCTGTCGCTTTTGCTGGCGGCATATTGCGACATCTTGTCCCGCACGGCGGCCGCCATTTCCCCCCGGAACAGCGCGTGGTTTTCCTTGAGCCACTTCTCCGACGAGAAGCGGTTGTCGTTGAGCCGGTTGATCTTCGGAATGGCATAGCGGGCGATCAGTTCGTAGGAGCGCATGGTTTCCAGCCGATCCGCCCAGTGATGGTCCATCACCAGGAAGCAGCCGAACCCGCCGGACTGCGCTTCCAGCCGCTCGATCTGGGCCACGAAATCGTCCGGCGTCCCGATCACCGCGAAGCCGGTGCTTATCATGTGATCCACCGGGTCCACCCCCGGCGGCGGCGCGAGCGGCAGGGCGGCCGCCTCGTTCATGTATTCCAGCCAGCGGTGCAGCCCGAAGCGGACGTTCTCGCGCGCCTTCTCCCGCGTTTCCGCGACATGGACCGGGCCGATCAATCTCCAGCCCGAGCGGTCGAGGGCGTGGCCGTTCTCCTGCGCAGCTTCCTCGGCGATCGCCCAGTTCGAGGCAAGCGCGTTGAAGCCGCCGGTCGAGGTCGCGCCGATCGAGAGCATACTGAGGCCGAACCGCCCGGCGGCGAGCGCGCCGGTGGGGGAGACCTGGCTGGCAACGGCGATTTCCACGCCCGCTTCCTTGTAGGGCAGGAGCTGGAGATGCGCGTTCTGGAGATTGAACCAGTCCGATTTCTCGGTGACGTTCTGGCTGGCGAGCAGCTGGACGAGCGGGCCGATCGCCTCTTCCATCCGGTCCCGCGCCCGGGCCGTGGGAACGCCCTGCATATAGGCGTCGGACGGCAGCGAGCCCGGCCCCACGCCGAACATGATCCGCCCGCGCGTGTGATATTCCAGCTGCCGAATGCGATCCGCCAGCGTGTAGATATTGTGATAGGGCAAGGAGGATACGCCGGTGCCGAACCTGATCGTGCGGGTGCGGTGCGCGACCGCGGCGATGAACAATTCCGGGCTGCCGGTGATTTCCCAGCCGCCGGAATGATGCTCCCCCACCCAGACCTCGTCGTAATGGAGGCGGTCGAGCCATTCGACCAGTTCCATGTCGTTCTCCAGCGCGATCGCGGGATGCTCTTCGGGGATATGATGCGGCGGAACGAACGCCCCGAAGCGAAGTCTTGGTCGAGTCATGCGGCAATTCTCCCAGCCATGGACGTTGCGATTATGGGGCGATCATCCGGCCGATTGATCTGGATCACCCCGCCTCCGCGTTCAGCTGCCGGGTCGAGCGCCTGGCATGGCCTCATGCCTTAATTGCACCCCCGAAACGAGTCAAATGGTTTGATGTTTTTACTAGCCTATGAAATTAAATGCTGTTTTTTTAGGAAAATATATTCGGAATGCCGGGGAATTGCATTTTCGTCCGCGGGTTTGCGTCGCCCGCTCAGCCCAGATCGACCGGCTTGAGCACCACGGTCCTCGGCGCGATCGGCTCCACCATCCGGCGATAGGCCTGCACATGCGACAGCATCTTGCGGCGGGCAGCGTCGGCATCGCCCGCCAGGATGGATTCCTGGATACGGTCCACCGCGCCCCGCGCCGTGATCCGGACTTCCTTCGAGGTGAAGCCGGCGACATGCGGGTCGGTCAGGTTCGGGCCGAGGCCCTCGTAGATGGCGCTGAGCAGCGGATTGTGGCTGGCCCTGCCCACGGCGAGGTGCCATTCCAGATTGGCCTGAACGAAGCGCTTGGCCCCCAGGGTGATCTTGAGATTTTCTTGGCATTCCCGCAGCATCGCCATATCCGCGTCGGTGCGGTTGGCGGCGGCTAGCGCGCAGATGCTGGGGGCGAGCGTCTCGAAGGTTTCCATCAGCGACGCAAAGGGAACGCGCCTGCCGCGAATGAACAGGTCGATCGAATTGCGGACCACGCTCTGGCTCGGGGAGATCGCCCGGCGCCCTTGGTTCCGGCCCACCGAAGTGGCGATTAGGCCTTGGGTCTCGAGAATGCGCATCGCCTCGCGGACCGATCCGCGGCTCAGGCCGGACTGGTCGACCAGCTCGCGCTCGTTCGGCAGCATGTCGCCCGATTGCAGCTTGCCGCTCAGGATCTGTTCGCGAATAGCTCCGGCAAGGGCCTCGCATCCTTTTTCGGTATGAATTCTCTCAAGCATTACAAGCAATTATTCCGATAAAATGTAAAATGGTTAGTCCATTTGACTTGATCTGCCTCCAAAGTTAGGGTCGCCGGGTTCGCAGCGCAAGCGAAAACGCGCGGCCTGGCGGAAGAGCTCCGTCCGGCCGCGCGCCCTTGTTGCGGCTTCGATAGCGATAATCTGGGTGAGAATGATGTTCTGATGGCCGGTCAGCTTTACGGTGTGAACTTGCGGGATGCTCTCCGGGTCGCGCCCGGCCCGGATTCGGTCTGGAGCGGGACCGCGATACTGGGCGGCGACGGAGTGGCCTTCGGCGGGCAGATGGCGGCGCAGGCGCTGATGGCTGCGCGGGCGGTGGAGCCGGCCCGACCGCCGGAATCGATCCATTCCTTCTTTCTAGCCGCAGCACAGCCCGACCGGCGGATCGACCATGAGGTCCGGGTCCTGCGATCCGGGCGCTCCTTCTCGCTGCTGCGGGTCGAAACCCGGGAGGAAGGCCGCCATTGCCTCAGCTCGGTGATCTCCTTTCACGGCGGGGAAAGCGCGCCGGAGCATCAGGCGCCGATGCCGTCCGTGGCACCGCCCGATGAGTATCCGGCCTGCGATTTCATTCCGCCCAACACCGATCCCGCTGTGCGCCGGTGCTTCGACATCCGGAGCGTGGAGAGCATCGCTTCCACCTCCGCTGGCAGTTATCCGCGCCAGACCTGCTGGCTGCGCCATCGCGGGGAGCTGGGGGCCGATCCGGCGCTGCATTGCGCCGCCCTGACATGGTTCGCCGATCTCAGCATGCCCTGGACCACCGACCTCGCCTATGATGGAAGCCACGGCAGGCGGGCAGGCGCCTCCCTGGACCACACGCTGTGGTTCCACCGCCCGCCGCAGGCGGATCGCTGGCTGCTCTTCGTCCAGGAAAGCACGGTCTATGCCGGCGCCCGGGCGCTCACGCGCGGCCAGTTCTTTGCGGAGGATGGCGCGCTGGTCGCCAGCGCCGCGCAGGAGACATTGCTCAGGCGCCTGCCGCCGCAATAACCCGGCTCGCGCCGGATCGAAGATGGAAGAAGGAAACGAGATGGACTGGATGCTCACCCCCGCGCAGATCGAGTTTCGCGACAGGCTGCGGGCCTGGGTGGATGAGAACATTCCCAAGGAAGCCGCGCGCGAGGCGGAACGGATCGACGGGAACTATCCCCACCATCTGTTCGACCGGCTGGCCGAGGGCGGCTATCACGCCACCGGCGTGCCCAGGGAATATGGCGGCATGGGTGCCGATCTCACCACCCAGCTGATCCAGTCGCGGGAACTGTCACGCTCGCTGGCGGGAATGATCTGGATCTGGGGCTCCACCTCCTTCGCCGGGGCGAATTCCATCGGCCTCTACGGCTCCGACGCCCAGAAGCGGGAATTGCTGCCGAAGATTGCCAAAGGGCAATTGAAGGTCACCATCGGCTTCACCGAACCGGGCGGCGGCACCGACGTGCTGGGCGCGCTCAGGACCACCGCCACCAGAACCGACGGCGGCTGGATCGTCAACGGCGTCAAGAAGTGGTGCACCTCGGCCCATGTCTCGGACTATGTCCTGCTGCTGGTCCGCACCGACGACAAGGTCGCGCGCAAGCATCACGGGGTGAGCCTGTTCCTGCTCTCGCCCAGGTCCGAGGGGGTCACGCTCGAACCGCTCAACACGCTGGGCATGCGCGGCCTCGGCACCTTCGACATGACGATGGAGAATGTCTTCGTGCCGGACGAGCGGGTGCTGGGCGAGCCCAACAATGCCTGGTACATGCTGCTGCCCACGCTCGCCAACGAGCGGATGCTGCTGATGGGCACCTGCCTGGGCATCATGGACGGCGTGGCCGAGGAAACGCTGGCCTACATGAAGGCGCGCGAAGCCTTCGGCAAGCCGATCGGCGCGTTCCAGGCGGTCCAGCATCATTTCGCCAATATCCAGATGGCCCTGCACCAGACCGAGCTGGTCGCCTACAATGCGGCGCGCCTGGCCGATGCGGGGGCGGACACTTTTCTGGAGGTGACGATGGGCAAGGTCATCGCGTCCGAGCATGCGGTGAACGCGGCCGATCTCGGCATCCAGATCTTCGGCGGGATGGGTTATTCGGCCGACAACGACATGCAGCGTTACTGGCGCGATGCGCGGCTGATGCGGTTCAGCCCGATCAACAACGAAATGGCGCGCAACCTGGTGGCCGAGCGTTTCGGCCTGCCGCGTTCCTTCTGAGCGGCTGGAGTCTTCCGATGAGCAATTCCGCAGATCGCCCCCGAACCGTCAATGAGCTGATCGACTGGAATGCCCGATTGCGGCCTTCCGGCGTGGCGATGTCCTGCAAGGGCGAGATCGTGACCCATGCCGGGCTGGCGCGGCTGAGCAGGGATGCGGCCGACTATCTCCATTCGCTGGGGGTCGGGGCAGGGGACCGGATCGCCATCTTCGTGCCGGTTGCCTCGGCCGATTACCTCGCCCTGGCGCTGGGCGCGATGCGGCTGGGGGCCATCGCCGCCTGCCTCAACGCGCGCTTCAAGACCCGCGAGCTGAACCACGCCATCGACAATTCCGCCTGCAAGCTGCTGTTCTACGGCGCCATGCTGCAGGACGTGGTGGACGCCAGCACCGCCCATGAACGGACGGTGGCGCTGCGGCTGGAGGATGTGCGCGAGGAGTGGCGGGCGGGGGGCGCCGACCGCTCGGGCCGGGAACCCGCCGCTGCGCCGTTCGGGCCGGATGCGCCCGCGCGGATCATCTACACCTCCGGCACCACCGCCATGCCCAAGGCCTGCCTGCACACGCATGGGGCGATGCTGCATCAGGGCTTTTCCGTGGCCGAGCGGCTGGAGCTGCGCGAGGACGACCGCTTCTGGACCCCGCTGCCGCTGTTCCACACCGGCGGGTGGACGCCCTTCCTTGCCGCGCAGGCGGCCGGGGCAGCGCTGCATCACGCCGGGTTCTTCGAGGCGGGGGAGAGCCTGCGACAGATGGTGGACGAGAAATGCACCATCCTGTTCCCCAGCTTCGAGACGATCTGGATGCAGGTGCTGACCCATCCCGATTTCAGGGCGGAGGATTTCGACCGCGCGCGGCTGGTGTTGAATGTGGGGGTGCCGGAACGGCTGGCGCTGATGCAGGCCATGCTGCCGCATGTGCCGCAAGTCTCCAACACCGGCTGCACCGAGGTCGGCGGCTTCCTCTGCATCGGACGGGCGGAGGATTCGCTGGAATCGCGCTGCCACACCGCGGGCCCGCCGCTGGGCGGGATGGAGGCGAAGATCGTCGATCCAACGACCGGGAAAGAACTGCCCAACGGCGAGGCGGGGGAGCTGCTGGTGCGCGGGCCGGCCTGCCTGTCGGAATATTACCGCGATCCCGAGGCGACCCGCGCCGCCATCGAGGAGGACGGCTGGTTCCATACCGGGGACCTGCTGAGCCGGACCGACGACAACGAGTTCGTCTTCGTCAGCCGGATCAAGGACATGCTGAAGGTGGGCGGGGAGAATGTCGCGGCGGCGGAGATCGAGGGCCATATCCTGACCCATCCCGAGGTCCATCTGGTGGCGGTGGTCTCAGCCCCGGACGACTACTATGGCGAGGTGCCGGCCGCGTTCATCGAAACCGTGCCCGGCGCGCGATTGTCGGAGCAGGACGTGATCGACTTCTGCAAGGGCGCGATCGCCAATTTCAAGATCCCGAAATATGTCCGCTTCGTGCGGGAATGGCCGATGTCCGGCACCAAGATCAAGAAGTTCGAGCTGCGCGACATCATCCGCGAGAGCATCCGGCAGGCGGCGCCGGGCTGATCGCGCTTCCTGCCGGAACGGGGCTTTGCGGCGAGCGGAGGAGCATTCTCACCAATCCTTAACCATCTCCCGTGCATCACTGCCGCGGAGTTATGCTGTTGCTGCACAGGTTCGCGAAATCGCCATCGATGAAATGGCTGTTGCCGGCTGCGGCCATCTCCCTGGCCGTGATCGCGGCGATCTGCGGCCTGCTGTACTGGTCGGCCCATGAGGTCGATCGCATCTCGCGCAGCCGCGACCAAGGGATCGTCTCGCTGGTGCTGTCCCAGAGCATGGACCGCGTCGCCCACATCCAGGAATCCTCGACCGTATGGGATGCCGCCGTGCTCAAGCTGCGCGAGCGCCCGCTCGATCTCGCCTGGCTGGACATCAACATGGGGACCTGGTTCAGCAGCTACGCCAATCACGACGAAGTCTACATATTGAGCCCCCGGAACGAGCCGATCTACGCCATGCGCAAAGGGCAGCGGGTCGATCCGGCGCAATATGACGCCGTCCGCAAGGTCGCGGACCCGCTGATCGAGCGTCTGCGGCAGGACAAGCCGGTGCCCGAGAGGGGCCTGGGCGAGCTGGTGATGCTCAGCCCCGGCGCGGTGGGTCTGGCCATCGTCCATGGCCGCGCGGCGATCATCAGCGCCAAGCCGGTCGTCACCGACAGCGGCCGCATTCCGCAGACGAGAGGCACCGAGGCGGCGCATCTCAGCATCGTCTACCTGAACAGCGAATTCCTGGCCCAACTCAGCCAGCAATATGGCCTCGCCAATGCGCGCTTCTCCGTCACGCGATCGCATGATCGCAGCGAAGCGGCGCTGCCGATGCGGACCCATGACGGGCGGGTGATCGGCTATCTGATCTGGGAGCCTTTCGCCCCGGGCGAGATCGTGATGAGCAATGTCGCGCCCCTGCTGGTCGCGGGCCTGCTGGTGTTCGGCCTGGCCGTGCTCCTGCTGACGCAGCGCCTGTATCGCCGCACGATCGACCTCGAGTTGAGCAAGGCCCAGGCCCAGCACCTGGCGATGCACGATGTGCTGACCGGCCTGCCCAATCGCGCGATGTTCGAGCATTGCCTGGAAGCGGCCTTGTCGCGCAGCCAGCGCGAGAGCTCGAACCTGGCCTTGCTCTATCTGGATCTCGACCGTTTCAAGCAGATCAACGATACGCTCGGCCATCCGGCGGGCGACGCGCTGATCCGCGAAGTGGCCCGCCGCCTGACCACCGAGTTGCGGTGCTACGACACGGTGGCGCGCCTCGGCGGCGACGAATTCGCGATGATCATCGCCAATCCGTCCGACCGAGGCGCGGTGGAAGCCATCTGCGCCCGCATCATCGCCGATCTGCGCCGTCCGTTCGAACTGATGGGAACCCAGTCCTATGTCGGGGCGAGCATCGGCGTGGCGTTCGCTCCGTGGGACGGCCGCGACGCGACGGAATTGACCCGCAAGGCGGATATCGCCTTATACAAGGCCAAGATGGATGGGCGGAGCCGCTACGCCCTGTTCAGTTCCGATATGGACGACGCGGTCCGCTCCCGCGAGGCGACCGACCGGGAATTGCGCAAGGCGCTGGCCGATCAGGACAACCAGCTCAAGCTCCTGTATCAGCCGGTCTTCTCCAGCACCACTGGCGCGATGACCGCGGTCGAGGCGCTGCTGCGCTGGCGCCATCCCGAACGCGGCCTGATATCGCCGGTGGCCTTCATCAGCCTGGCCGAACAGACCGGCCTGATCGAGGAACTCGGCGACTGGGTCTTGCGGACCGCCATCCGCCAGGCGGTGCAATGGCCGGGCCTGCGCGTCTCGATCAATGTGTCCCCGATCCAGGTTCGCAGCCGCTTCTTCGTGGACAAGGTCCTCGGCTTCCTGACCGAAGCGAGGCTCAAGCCGCAACGGCTGCAGCTCGAGATCACCGAAAGCGTGCTCATGGAACCCGGTTCCGAAGTGTCGGCAGCGCTGGCCGCCTTGCGCTCATGCGGGGTGAGCATCGCGCTGGACGATTTCGGCACCGGTTATTCGTCCCTCAGCTACATTCGCGATCTGGCGGTCGACCGGATCAAGATCGACCGTTCCTTCATCACCGCCATCGACACCGGCCGGGGCGCGGCGCTGGTCCAGGCCATCATCACCCTGGCCCATGCCAGCGGTCTTCAACTGACGGCCGAAGGGGTCGAAACGCCGCGGCAGAAGGAATTTCTGGTAGCGGCCGGTTGCGAGGAATTGCAGGGATACCTCCTGTCCCGCCCGGTATCGCCCGACGAGATCTGCGCGCTCCATTCCACTTTTGCGAGCAGCCCCGCCCAGGGTCGGCGCTCGCGGGCCGCGTGAAGCCTTTGCCGGCGCGGGAAGACAAGCCAATGCTCCGCGCTGTGTTCTCCGCAGCAGCACTGAGGATCAGAACCAGGCGCGAATTCCGACCACCGCCGAAAGGCTGGACGCGCCTTCTCCCCGCGCGCGGGCGAGGTCGGCCGTTTCGCCCAGCTTGCGCTCCCAGTGGATGCCCGCATAGGGCGCGAATTCCCGCACGAATTCATAGCGCAGCCGCGCGCCGAGCTCGATGGATTCGAAGCCGGCGCCCGTCCCTAGCTCCGGCACATCCTGCAAGGCGGCATTGATCTCCGCCCTGGGTTGAAGGATCAACCGCTGGGTGATGCGCTGGTCGTATTCGGCTTCCGTGCGAAGGTGGACATCGCCCTTGTCCGAGACAAACACATGCCCGCTCACCTCGAACCAGTAGGGAGCAAGGCCCTCGATCCCGATCACGGCATAGCTCCGCTCGGGATCGGGGCGGAAATCATGCCGCACCCCCAGCTCGAGGTTGAACCAGGGGTCCAGCGCATGGCGCCAGACCGCCTGCAACTCGGCGCTTTCCGGCGCTGCGCCGAAGCGCCCTTCCCCCTCCGTCGCAATCGACAGCCGGTCGATGTCCCCGCCGTACCAGAACCGGCCGTCCCAGGCGTAGCCGTCCTGCCCGCCGCGTGGGCGATATTCCAGCTCGTCGATCATCACCGATGCCGTGGCGAAGCGCGCTTCCTTGCGTAGTTCGGCGCGCGCCCGCTCCATCCTTTCCCGCGGGAAATACCGATCCGCCGCGTGGTCTTCGGGGATCGGCGGCAGGGCGTTGCCCGGCAGGTCCGGGGCAGCGGGCAGGCTCTGCGGCGGCCGGTGAGCGGAGTGGTCAGGCGCGGCGCTGTCCCGGGCGCCCTGCATATCGTGCCCGCCATGCGCGCCGTAGCCCGTATCCTGCGCGGCCGCCGGTGAGCACAGCAGGATGCAAGCAAGCAGGGCCAGCCTCATGTGTCACCTTCGGCGCGGCGCACGGTGATGACCCGCATCATGCCCGCATGCATGTGCAGCAGCATGTGGCAGTGGAACGCCCAATCGCCTTCCGCGTCCGCGGTCAGGTCGAACGACACCCGTCCGCCGGGCAGCACATTGACCGTGTGTTTGCGCGGCCGGTGGCCCGGCGCGCCATGCACCAGCTCGAAGAAATGGCCGTGCAGGTGGATCGGATGCGGCATCATCGTGTCGTTGATCAGGTTCACCCGCACGCGCTCGTTCAGCCGGAACGGGATCGGCTGCGCGCCATCGGAAAGCGTCTCCCCGTCGAAGGACCACATATAGCGCTCCATATTGGCGGTCAGATGCACGTCGATCACGCGGTTGGGCGGCCTCGGATCGGGATTGGGCCGAAGCGATCGCAGATCGGCATAGGTCAGCACCCGATGCTCGACCTGCTCCAGCCCGGTCGGGCGATCGCCCAGCCGGTCGGCGGGCATGGGGGACAGCGAGGCAACCCCAGGGCCAAGCTTCACGTGCGGGGCGACCGAGGGGTCGCGCATTGTCATGGAATGGCCCTGTGAGGCGGTGGCGCTGGCGCTGGCTTGTGCCCCATGCCCGGCATGGTCGTGCGCCCCCTCGGCGGGGGACATGTCCATCCCCATGTCGCGCATGGTCAGCAGCGGCCGCTCGCGCAGGGGCGGCACCGGCCCGGCCATCCCGAGCCGTGGAGCGAGCGTCGCGCGCACCAGCCCGGAGCGATCGAGCGCTTCCGCGATGACGCCATAGGCGATCGCCGCCTGCGGCCGGACGATGACGTCGTAGGTTTCGGCGATCGCGATCTGCAATTCGTCGATCTCGACCGGCTTCACCTCCAGCCCGTCGGCGGCGACCACGGTCATGGCCAAGCCGGGAATGCGGAAATTGAAATTGGTCATCGCCGCCGCATTGATGATCCGCAGCCTGACCCGCTCGCCCGGCCCGAACAGGCCGGTCCAGTTCTCGGCGGTGCCATGGCCATTGACCAGGAAGCTGTAGGTCGCGCCGGTCACATCCGAAATGTCGGTGGCGTCCATGCGCATGGACGCCCATTCCAGCCGTTCCTTCAGGGACTGGTCCTGCCCCGCCAGCAGCCCGGCCAGGGTCTGCTTCCGATGATTGAAATAGCCGCCCATCAGCTTGAGCTTACGGAGCTGCTCATGCGGATGGATCGGGCTCCAGTCCGAGAGCACCAATATATGCTCGCGGTCATAGGCCACCGGGTCCGCCCCGGCCGGATCGATCACGATCGGACCATACAGCCCGATCGCCTCCTGCATGCCGGAATGGCTGTGATACCAGTATGTGCCCGCATGGGTCACCGGGAACTCGTAGATGAAGGTCTCGCCGGGATCGATCCCCGGAAAGCTCACGCCCGGCACTCCGTCCATCTGGAACGGCACCAGCAGGCCATGCCAGTGGATCGAACTTTGCTCCTTCAGCCGGTTGGTCACCGCAATCCGCACATTGCCCCCTTCCCTGAGGCGGATGAGCGGGGCAGGCAGCGTTCCATTGACCGTGACGGCGTGGGCCGAGCGCCCCCCGGTGAAAAAATGACTGTCGGCGATGGCCAGCGCGATCGTGTCGCCCGAGAGGGTCTCGCCCATCCCGGCCTCTGCGGTTCCGCTGCGTGCCCAGGCTGGGAAAGCCCGCGCCCATGCCAGCGAAGCGGCCAGTGCCCCCCCCGATTGCAACAGGCGGCGGCGGCTCAGGGAAAAGGCGGGGGAATCCATCGCATTCCTATAGCCGAAAAACCGGCACGGGCTTCAAGCCCTGGAACATTCCCGCTCCGCTCCGCCGGCATTTTTCCCCGCCGCTACGACGCGTCACAGGATAAGGTGAGCGCCCAGCACGATACGCGCCCCGTGATGCCCCGCATTGCCAGGGAAGCGGATGTCCCGTCGCCTGATATCGGTATCGGAATAGGCCAGGCTGAACACCAGCCTGCCCAGCGCGTAATCTGCGCCGAGGCTCCAGTCGGTATAGCTGCCGGCCGGTCGGAGCCGCCCGGCGCGCAGCGCATCGTCGGCATGACCGGTGGTGTGGCCGAGCTGCCCCGTCAGGGTGACCGGGGTGCCGATCAGGGCGAGGCGGGCGCTGGCCTTGCCGTGGAGATTGCTTCCGCCGATTGCCTGCTGGGGCGGCGCATAGCTGCCGAGAACGGCCAGGTCGATCGGGCCGAGGGCCATGCCGACGCCCAGATCGAACTCGACATAGTCCTGCCTGCCCGCGCCTTCGGGGAACAGGCGGGCGATGGCAGCGCCGTGCAGCCGCGTCAGCCCCGCCTCATGCCGGAAGGTGAGTGACAGATCGACCGCGGCCTCCGCGCCGCCATGCCGCACGCTGCCGCGCGTGGAGGTCGCTTGCGCGGCTGCCGTGAAGCCGGTTCCGGCCAGCGGCACGTCCACGCGCACGCGTGCCGCAGCCTTGCCGTCGCTCCAGCTCAGCCCCCGCTCCCGATAATCGGTCAGGATGGATGCCTCGAGCCCGATCATCTCCTGCGCGAGGACCGGCGCCGGCGCCAGCACGGCCGGAATGGCGATCGCCAGGATAAGTCTCACCGCTTGCGCACCTCGTCTGCCGATAGCAGGGCCAGATCGCGGAGTCCGCGCCGCAAGGCAAGGGCGTTACTGCATCTGCAGCAGAAGGTTGTTGCGCGCGGCGGCCCGGGCGTTCTAGTGGCGTTTGCGCTGCCGGGTGCTGATCCGCGTTGCGTTGGCGAGGCGATTCCACGCGTGAGATTTCTCAGAGAGCCCATGAAGACATATTCCGCCGGCATCGCCGGCGCGCTCGTATTGGGCCTGGCGGGGGCGCCGCAGGCCGAGGCGCGCCCGATCACGGAAGAAGAGGCGACAGCCCTGCGCGAAGAGATCGCGCGCCTGAAATCGCGGGTCGAGGATCTGGAAAAGCGCCTGGTCGAGAGCACGGAGCCGGCGGCACCGCAAGCGGCCGAGCAGCCCCGCGAAGAACCCCGGATCGAATGGAAGGGATCGCCGCGGATCGTGGAAGGCGACCGTTCCTTCAAGGCGAAGGGCCGTATCCAGGCCGACGTCAATTATGTATCCGCGCCATCGGGCCTGGACGACAAGGGGCTGGGCTTCTCCAGCGAATTCCGGAGAATCCGGCTGGGCGGCGAAGGCGATCTGGGCAGTGGCTTCGGATACAAGCTGGAGCTGGAATTTTCCGACAACAACGTCGATCTGGTCGATGCCTTCCTCAGCTACAAGACCGGCGGCTGGCTGCTGACGCTGGGCAACCAGAATTCGTTCCAGTCGCTCGATGAATTGACCAGCGACACCACCGGCAGCTTCATGGAGCGCGCGGCCTTCACCGATGCGTTCAATTTCGAACGGCGGCTCGGCCTGTCCGCGCAATATCAGAAGGGGCCGTTCGTCGGGCAGTTCGGAATATTCACCGACGATGTCGAAGCGCTTTCGAACCAGAACGACGGGCCGGCAGGCGGCGACGAGAACAACAGCTTCAGCACTGATGGCCGCGTGGTCTATGCACCCAAGTTCGGTTCCACCCAGCTCCATTTCGGGGTCTCGGCGCATTGGCGCAAGCTCGGGCGGCTGAGCGATGCGCCGGTCCGCTATCGGCAGCGGCCCTTTGTCCATTCCGCCAACAGCCGGCTGATCGGAACGGTTGCGCTGGCCGTCAGGGAAGAGCTTTCCTACGGCGTCGAAATGGCGGCGATCAGCGGACGTTGGCATGCGGCGGCGGAAATGCACTGGCTCCGGCCGGACCGGGTCGACGGCGTGACGCCGAACTTCCGGGGCGGCTATGCGGAGATCGGCTATTTCCTGACCGCCGACAGCCGGGCCTATGGGAACGGGTTCTTCGGCAATACCAAGCCGCGCAGCCCCCTCGGCAAGGGCGGGATCGGCGCCTTGCAGGTCAATCTGCGCTACGATCACCTCGATCTGAACAGCCGGGACATCAGGGGCGGAATCCAGAACGGCTATCTCGCCTCGCTGATCTGGACCCCGATCCAGTATCTGCGCTTCAATCTGAATTACGGCTATCTCGACTATCAGGGCGCGGTTCCGCTGATCGACGGACGCACCGATTACGGCGCGCATGTGTTCGGATCGCGGTTCGAGCTGGACTTCTGATCGACGGTTGCGGCGGTTCAACCGCCCTCGGCAATCGCCTGGCCTGCGGCCCATCCGCTCGCCCAGGCCCATTGGAAATTATATCCGCCCAGCCAGCCGGTGACGTCCACCGCCTCGCCGATGGCATAGAGCCCCGGCAGATGATCGGCCATCATGCTGCGGGAGGACAGTCCGGCGACGGATATGCCGCCCGCCGTCACTTCCGCCTTGGCGAAGCCTTCCGTACCCGTGGGAGTGAAGCGCCAGTCGGCGAGGCGGGCCTGGATCGCGCGCAGCGCCTTGTCCGGCAGGTGGCCCAGTTCGCCCTGCATATCCAGCTTTTCGAGCAGCGCTTCGGCAAGGCGCTCGGGCAGGCTTGCCGCTAGTGCGCGGCGCAGCGACATGCGCGGGCGCTCCCGCTTCTGCGTGAGCAGCCAATCGGGCGCGGCATCGGGCAGGAAATCCACGCCGATCCCGGTGCGGTGCTGCCAGTAGGACGAGATCTGGAGGATCGCCGGGCCTGACAGGCCGCGATGGGTGAACAGCGCGGCCTCGCGAAAACGGACCTTGTTCCAGCGCACCTCGACCTCTGCCGAAACCCCGGACAGCGAGCGGAACAGCGCTTCCTCCGCGCCGAGCGTGAGCGGCACCAGCGCGGGGCGGGGCTGAACGACGGACAGGCCGAAGCGGCGTGCGACGTCATAGGCGAAGCCGGTTGCGCCGAGCTTGGGGATGGAGGGGCCGCCGGTGGCCAGCACCAGCGCGGGCGCGCTCCATTCCGTGCCGCCGATGGTCACGCGGAACTGCCCGTCGCCGTGGTCGATCGCAGTCACCGGCTGGCCGAGCATGAGCTTGACGCCAGCGGCGGTGCATTCGCCCACCAGCATCTCCACGATCTGCCGGGCGGACCCGTCGCAGAACAGCTGGCCCAGCGTCTTCTCGTGCCAGGCGATGCCGTGGCGATCGACCAGCGCGATGAAATCCTGCGGGCTGTAGCGGCCCAGCGCGGATTTGGCGAAATGCGGATTGCCCGAGATATAGCGGTCGGCGGCGGTGTGGATATTGGTGAAGTTGCAGCGCCCGCCGCCGGAGATCAGGATCTTCTTGCCCGGCGCATCGGCATGGTCGGCCAGCAGCACGCGCTTGCCCCCGGCTCCCGCCGTCATCGCGCACATCATCCCTGCGGCTCCGGCGCCGAGGACGATGGCGTCATAATGGCGCTGCGTCATGTCGCGGGTCACTCGGCCAGGATGCTCTTGGCGACGGCTTCCGCCACCTTGATCCCGTCGATCGCGGCGGAGAGGATGCCGCCGGCATATCCCGCGCCTTCACCCGCCGGGAACAGCCGCGCGACATTGAGGCTCTGGAAATCCTTGCCGCGCGTGATCCGCACCGGTGAGGAAGTGCGCGTTTCGACCCCGGTCATCACCACGTCGGGATGATCGTAGCGCACGATCTGCCGCCCGAACACCGGCAGCGCCTCACGCATGGCTTCGATGGCGAAGCCCGGCAGGCACTGCGAGAGATCGGTCATCGTCACGCCCGGCTTGTAGGACGGAGTGACCGCGCCCAGCCCGGTGGAGGGGTGGCCCGCCAGGAAATCGCCAACCTTCTGGGCCGGGGCCGCATAGGACGATCCGCCCGCGCGATAGGCCAGCGATTCCCAATGCCGCTGGAAGGCGATCCCGGCCAATGGCCCGTCGGGATAGTCGCGCGCCGGCTCGATCGCCACGACAAGGCCGGAATTGGCATTGAATTCGGCGCGGGAATACTGGCTCATGCCATTGGTCACCACATGCCCTTCCTCGGACGTCGCGGCCACCACCCGCCCCCCGGGGCACATGCAGAAGCTGTAGACGGCGCGGCCGTTCGAGGCATGGTGGGTCAGGCTGTAGGCCGCCGCGCCCAGGATCGGATGGCCGGCGAACCTGCCGTAGCGCGCCTCGTCGATCCAGGATTGCGGATGCTCGATCCGCACCCCGATGGAAAAGGGCTTGGCTTCGATATGCACGCCGCGCCGGTGCAGCATCTCGAAGGTGGGCCGGGCGCTGTGCCCCACCGCGAGGACGACGTGATCGGCTTCCAGGAAGCTGCCGTCGTGCAGATGCAGGCCGCGCAGCCGCTGGCGGCCATCCGGTCCGCGCTCCAGCTCCAGCTCGTCCACCCGGGTTTGCCAGCGATATTCACCGCCCAGCCCCTCGATCGTGCGGCGCATGCTTTCGACCATGGTGACGAGGCGGAAGGTGCCGATATGGGGATGTGCCTCGAACAATATGTCGTCGGGCGCGCCCGCCTTGACGAATTCCTCCAGCACCTTGCGGCCGAGGAAGCGGGGATCCTTCACCCGGCAATAGAGCTTGCCGTCGGAAAATGTACCCGCGCCGCCTTCGCCGAACTGCACGTTGGAATCCGGATTGAGCTGCGAACGCCGCCACAGCCCCCAGGTATCCCTGGTGCGCTCGCGCACGATCTTGCCCCGGTCGAGGATGATCGGACGAAAGCCCATCTGCGCCAGGATCAGCCCCGCGAACAATCCGCATGGCCCGGCCCCGATCACCACCGGGCGCAGGCCGGACCATCCTTCCGGGGCCCGCGCCACGAAACGGTAATCGGTGTCCGGCCTTGGCCTGACCTCGTGATCGCCTGCAAACCGGGCCAGGACTTCCGCCTCGTCCGCCAGATCGACATCCACGGTGTAGACCAGCACGATCGCGTTCTTGCGCCGGGCGTCATTGCCGCGCCGGACGATCTCGTGGCCGCGCAGCCTGTCTAGGTCGATGCCGAGCCGCGCGCAGATGGCCACGGGCAGGGCGTGCGCATCATGGTCGAGCGGCAGGGTCAGTCCGGAAAGGCGCAGCATGACCGGCCCCTAACGCGTCCCGGCCTGCCCGCCAACCCGCCAGCACGCCATGCCGCCCAGGCAATCCCGCGCCCGATGCCTGCGGAAGTCCGCTACTTGCATTGCCGGCCCGCCGTGCGACAAGGCCATCGAGAAAAACCCGTTGCAACCGGAGAGGAATTTTTGATCGTGAGCGAGAATCACGTTCGCCAGCAGTGGGAGGACGGCGTCCTCAGGCTGACCAAGATCAATACCGACACCCGCCAGGGCATCAGCCTATCCGTGCTGGAGGAGCTCGGCGCGGCGATGGATCGTGCGCGCGACGATGCCTCCATTCGCTGCGTGGTGATCGACGCGGCCGGCGACGGCTTTCACAATGGCGCGGTGATGCTCGGCGAGATGGGAGACGACTGGACCGCGCTCACTCGCAAGGATTACCGCCGGATCATCGATCTGGGCCACGGCCTGGGACGCAACATCGCCGCGCTCGATATTCCGGTCATCGGGGTCGCGGCCGGCGGTGCCCTGGGCGGCGGGCTGGAACTGCTTGCGCGCTGCGACCTGGTCTATACCACCGACGATGCCCGCTTCAGCTTCCCCGAAGTGACGCTGGGGCTGGTGGCGGGCTGGGGCGGCACCCAGTGGGTGGGTCGCCTGGTCCCCTTCCGCAAGGCGCAGGAATTTCTCCTCCTGGGCGAGGAGATCGATGGCAGGACCGCGGAGGAATGGGGCGTGGTCACCCGCTCCTTGCCTGACCGGCCGGCGCTCAATGCGCATGTGGCGCGCGTGCTCGACCGGCTCCGGCGCTGCGCCCCGATTTCGCTCAAATGGCACAAGGAATGCCTGCGGGCGCTGTGGCAGAAGAGCCTAACCGAAGGCGAGGCGGTGGAGGCCGTCGCGGTGGTGGAGGCGATGGACACGGGCACATGGTTCGGGCCGACCGCTGCCTTCTTCGAGGGCAAGGGCTGGGACTATTCCAGCGGAAAGGCGATCGAGCCTTGAAGGCGGCGGTGATTCATGCGCAGGGCGGGCCGGAAGTCCTTTCCTGCGAAGATGTGGCGGATCCCGTTCCCGGTCCGGACGAGGTCGTCATCGCGGTCGAGGCGATCAGCCTTGAGGGAGGGGACCTCCTCCATCGCAGCATCCTCCCGGTAGAGGCCTTCCCGCATATTATTGGCTATCAGGCGGGCGGCACCGTTATCGGGATCGGCGCCAATGTCACTGGCCTGTCGCTCGGGCAGCGGGTGGTCGGCTTCAACTTCTCCGGCTCGCATGCGGAAAAATTCCGCATGCCTGCCCACTACGCTTTCCCGGTGCCGGATGCGCTCGACATGCGGATCGCCGCGACCATGCCGGTGACCTTCGGCACTGCGGGCTGGGCCTTGTTCCAGGCGGGTGGTCTCCGATCCGGAGAAACGGTGTTCATCCGGGGCGGAACCGGCGGGGTCGGCATCGCCGCGGTGCAACTGGCCAAGGCGGCAGGTGCGCGGGTGATCGCCACGGCGGGGAGCCGATCCTGCGACCGGATGGGCGAAGTCGGCTGCGATCATGCCGTGCCTTACGATCAGGTGGATTATGCCGGTGAAGTCTTGCGGCTGACCGACGGCAAGGGCGCGGATCTCGTGGTCGACATGGTCGGCGGAAACGCCGCCACAATGGCCGAGCTGGTTTCCACGGTCGCCTATCGCGGGCGGCTGGCGCTGGTCGGGCTTTCGAGCGGCGAGGCGCCGTCGGTCAGCTTCTGGGACATCGCGCTGAAGAATATGGCGGTTCATGGCGTGCTGTTCGGGCTGGAAATGCATTCGGACACTGCCCGCGAGATGATCGCAGGCTATTTCGCCAAGGCTGCCGAAGGCGGCCTGACCATGCCGATCGCGGCGGAGTTCCCGCTTTCGCAGGCAACCGAAGCGCATCGCCATGCCGAGCAGGAAAAGCCGTTCGGGCGAATCCTGATCATTCCCTGACCCCCATTTACGGAGAGTATCGATGCCAGCCGGATCCAGCGACCTCATCCTGCACCAATATGATGTCTCCCCTTTTTCCGAGAAGGCGAGGCTGATGCTGGGCCTGAAGGGAGCGGAATGGCATTCCTGCATCCATTCCACCATCATGCCCAAGCCGGAGCTGATCGAGCTGACCGGCGGCTATCGCCAGATCCCGGTGCTGCAGATCGGGGCCGACATCTATTGCGGCACGGAATTGATCGCAGACGAACTGGAGCGGCTGTTTCCAGAACCGTCGCTGACTTCGGCCAGCGGGCCGGGCCTCGGGCGGGCGATTGCCTATTGGACCGACGAAACCTTGTTCTGGCTGGCGGTGCAGGTGGTTTGCGCGTCAGATTTCGCAGGCAGCACGGACGATGATTTCAACCGGGATCGGGAGGAGATGCTGCCCGGCTTCTACGATCTCGACAAGATGCGGGCGGCCTTGCCGGACAATGTGGCGAAGCTGCGGAGCCATCTCGACCTGATCGAGCGGCAATTCGCCGATGGCCGCTCCTTCCTGCTGGGCGATGTGCCCGATCTCGCGGACATCAGCCTCTATCACGTGATCGACTTCCTGAGCCTGTGCCGCAACGGAAACGAGAGAATTCCGTCCGAATATCCTGGCATCACGGCCTGGCTGGCGCGGGTCGCGGCGATCGGCCATGGCACGCGCCACGACATCACCCGGGAACGGGCGCTGGATATCGCTCGGGGCGCCACGCCTGCGACGCCGCACCCCTCCTGCGGCGGCGTTGGTCCGCAGGTCGGATCGAACGTGCGGTTCCGGCCATGGGCGCCCGGCGGGCAATTGATCGAGGGCGAGCTGGTTTCCTCCGAGCCGCGCCGCTTCGCGATCCGGCGGCACACCGGGAAGCTGGGCGAAACCGTGGTCCACCTGCCCCGCAATGCCGGCGATTTCGCCTGATTCAGGCGGCCTCCGCCTTGCCCGGCCGGGCCTGCCGTTTTCCGGGGAAGACAGCGATGGCGGGCTCGGCGAATTCCTTGCGCTTGACGCGATACATCAGCTGATCGGCCGCTTCCAGCACGGCTTCCGGGCTGGTGGACCGACGCGGCGGAACCAGGACCGCGCCGATGCTGACGCCGACACCCCACCCGTTCGCATCGGACACCCGCCCGATCGCCTGTTCCAGGCGCGACAGCAGCAGGCGCAATTCCTCGCCGCCTATATCCGGCGAAAACAGGACGAATTCGTCCCCGGCGATCCGGTAGAGAATATCCGAACTTCTGAGCGAGGCCTGCAGCGTTCGCGAGATGGTGACGAGGCAGCGGTCGCCGGCGGTGTGGCCCAGCCGGTCATTCACCTGCTTGAACGCGTCCAGATCGAGGAACGCCACGCTCACCATCCTGCCATCCGGCCGATCCGCAAGCATCAGCTTGAGCTCTTCGAGCATGGCCAGGCGATTGGGAAGGCCGGTCAGCAGATCCAGCGACGCCACCAGTTCGGCGCGCTTGCGCCGCGAGATATCCTCGATGACGGCGACGAAGAAACTGGCCTCGCCGTCGTCGTTCCGCACCGCGGATACCGTCAGATTGACCCAGCTGATCGCGCCGTCCTCGCGAACATAGCGCTTTTCCATGGAATAGTGGTCGATCGCGCCATTGATCAGCAAGGCCACCTTGGCCAGATCGCTGTCGAGATCTTCCGGATGCGTGATCTGTTGGAAGCCTCCGGCAATGAGAGCTTCCCGGGAATGACCGGCAATCTCGCAGAACCGGTTGTTCGCCATCATGAAGCGGCCATCGACCGCGACATGCGCGATTCCCACGGCCGCCTGATGAAAGGTTGCTTCGAAGCGCCGGGAAATCTCGTCATGCGCCCGCGCGGAGGCAGCCTGTGCCGCGCTGGCCAGCCCGAATGCGATGGGCGAGACGACCAGTTCGCTCAGCAGCAGATCGGCATGATCGAACGCGCCGACCCGATCGGAATAGATCTTCAGCACTCCCACCTGCTCGTTCTGCAAGGGCAACGGCACCATCACGGCCGATCGCAGCCCGACGCGGCGGCCTATTGCGCGGTTGATGCGGGGATCGGCTTCGCTGTCCTCGCAGATGAACCCCTCGCCGGTGCGGATGCACTGGCCCGACAGGCTGCCCTCTATCGGAATCGACGCGCCCAGCAGATGGCCGATCCGCCCGCTGACCGCGGTGTAGACGAGCTGGTCGCCCCTGCGCATCTCGATGATCGCGCCGCGTGCAAAGGGGAAAAGGCGCAGGGCGCCGTCCACGACCGCTTGCAGCACCTGGTCGCGATCATCGCTGACGGATGCAATCGCCTTCTGGATCACCAGAAGTTCCAATGCTGCTTCCTGCAGACGCGCAACGTTGCCGGGCTTCTGGGACATGGCCCGGCCTTAGCGCACTATGGTAAAGCCTTTGTTAGTAGGTGCGGGCCATTTCATCGCATTCGGTGATATCGGGCCGGACTTTACCTCACGCCCGGCGAAGCGCGGATTGCCCGGCATAGGCCTGCACGAGGCGCGCAACCTCGGGGAGAATCTCCGCGCGCAGCCGGTCCTTGGCGTCGCCATCCAGCCGGGCCGCTTCCACGGCGGTCGCGATGCATTCCCCGACGGCGGCGGCATCCAGCCCGCAATGCTCCATGGCGATCCGGTATTCCTGGTTGAGATCGGTGGCGAACAGGGTGGGATCGTCGGTGTTGAGCGTGATCCGGCAGCCCGCTTCGCGCAGCCGGTCCAGCCGAAGCTGCGCATAGTCGGGGCGCACGCCCAGCCGGATATTGCTGCTGGGGCAGATATCCAGCACCACGCCTTGTTCCGCTATACGCGCCATCAGCGATGGGTCTTCCACTGCCCTGATGCCGTGGGCGATGCGATCCGGCTTGAGCAGATCGAGCGTCTCCACGATGCTGGCCGGTCCGTCGTTTTCCCCCGCATGGGGATTGCGGCCGAGCCCGTTGCGGGCGGCATGTTCGAAGCAGGCGGCGAAGGGCCGCGCGGGATGGTTTGCCTCGGGCCCGCCCAGGCCCAGCGCCACGACGCCGCGCGCGCGCGATTGCGGCAGGCAGGCCCATTTTGCGATTTGCACGGCCGGGCCCGGATAGCTGCGCACCAGATCGGTGATCCAGCGCAGCTCGATGCCGAATGCTTCCCGTACCCGCGCCCGCCCGCGATCGAGCGCGGCGAGAATTCCGTCCAGCCCGAGCGGACGGTTGAGATAGAGCTGGGGGGTCCACATCACCTCGGCATAACGGACGCGCGACGTGTGGATCAGCTCGCCCACGGCGAAGGCCGCGTCCTCGAAATCCCGCGGGTTGCGCAGGCAATGGGCATTGAACAGGATGCGGTTCGCGAAAGCGGCGAAATTCGCATAGGATGCGGGCTTGAAGAAGGTGGCCAGATCCTTGAACGGCAAGGGAATCCTGTGCTTCTGGGCAAGGCCCAAGGCGAACTCGGGCGACAGCGCGCCTTCCAGATGGAGATGCAATTCGACCTTCGGCAGGCTCGCGACAAAGTCGGCCAGCGGCTGCGACGGTTCCGCCGCGCTATCGGGAACCGCGCGCGGGGACGCGGGCGCGGAGACGGGCGCAAGGGCGGGGGGCAGGCCCGCCAGCGCCTGCTCGATCGCCTGAGCCGCGGGCAGGGTCGCCAGCGTGGAGAACATCCTGCGCCCGGCCGCGATCGCCTGGGCGCGCCGGGCTTCTTGCGCCGGGTCCAGGAACGCGCCGAGCAGGGGTTTCAGGCCCGCCAGCGCCGTGGGCGCGTTCTTCGCGAGCTGTTCGATGAGATAGGGCTTGTGATCCTGCCACGAGAGCTGTTCCATCACCTGCGCCAGCTTGTCGCGGACTGCGCCTGGCAGCGTGCCCGCCATGCCCTGGCCGGTCAGGATCCGGTAATGGGAAATCTGGGTGCTGTTGGTGGGAGGCAGCAGGATGACCGGCGTGTCCTGGCTGATCGCCTCGTATACCGCGCCTATTCCGGGCGTGCTGATCAGCAGCTCCGCCTTGCCGATCGCCTCGGCCGCCCGGATCGGGCTGACCGAACCGAGGATCTCGGCCCGCTCCGCCCCGGGAATATGGCCAATGGCATAGGGGTTGCCCAGGAACGCAACCTCGCCGCGCTTTTCCAGCGCCGCCTCGAGCGTAAGGCCGAAGAGCCGGATGACCGCTTCGCGGAACGGGATGCCGACATCGGTCGGCACGGCCATCCCGCCGGTATGGATGACGATGCCGCGCTTTTCGCCCTGCCGCGCGCCGCGATGGATGATCGGCGCAACGGCGGTGACGCCCGGCGACAATGTCCGCGACAAGGCGCCTTCCAGGGCGGGATAGTCCTGCACCAGATGCGCGAGCAGGCCGGATGGCGCCTGGATCTCGTCCACCTTGCTCCGCCAGTGCGTCAGGCTGTCGACGAGGATGGAACGGCTGGCCAGGCCGAGTCTCGTCAGCCGCGCCATGGCGACCATCTGGTTGACGGCGATGAACGCATCGAAGCCGGCCAGCGAGGCGCGGTCCCGGTACACATCGCCGAAAGCGCCGTCCGCCACCGGCACATCCGGCGAAACATTGGCTTGCAGAAACTCGGCGGCATCTCCCGAGATGTTGATCGTGACGGAATGCGTCCGCCTGAGCTCCTCGGCTACCAGCCATGCCTTGGAGGCAGGCCCGAAGCCGATCGGAGCGGCGGTTATCAGCAGGTTGCGTCGCGCAGGCGCCGGGCCCGTCACGCTGCCTCCACGGCCGAGCGGGCCTTGCGCGCCTTCGATTGCCTGGGTGCGGCCGGAAGGGAGCCGGTGGTCAGATAGGTGAAAGCCGCTTCGGCCAGCTGCCGGGCCGGCTCGCTTGCGCCGTTCTCATCGATGATCCGGCAGGGCGCATGATCCTTGAGATAGTGCGCGGCGGCGCGGCAGGCCGGAGAGCTTCCGTCGGCCAGGATCTGCCTGGGTTGGAGCCATCGCGCCGATCTGGCGAGCTGGAGCATGGTCTCTTCGCTATCCGGGGTTTCCGCCGCGCCATTCCCGGTCAGGACGATCAGGTCCACCCTGTCGAACGGCCAGCTGTTCCCGGCGGCGTCGGCACTGGTCGAAAGGACGATGGCGTCAACCTCGGGGTCCTGCATCAAGGCGCGGCCGCCCTGGAAGATGGTGAGCGGTTCGCTGCTTATCGCCGTTCCGCCGATCCTTGCGTTTTCCCAGTTGGACAGCCCGGCGCCTGGCCATGCAGCGCGCATCCGTTCATGCAAGGCGGCGCTCACCGTCTCGCCAGGCCCGGGGGAGAGAACGAGGACCATGGGAATGCGTCCTTCCGTTCCGTTGAACAGGCTCTGCAGCATGGGCCCGTGCATCGTCGTGAACATTTGCGGCTGGGCATTCACCTCGCAGATGATGGCCCCGGAGGACAGCCAGCTTACGCCGATATCGGGGATCAGCAGATCCACTCCCGCCACATCGAGCCGCAAGGTCCGCACCGTCCGCCTGGCGAGCGCGATGTTGTCCGGATGCGCCGCCTCGACCGGGACGGGCTTGGGAATGCCGCCGCTGGCGACATTCGCCGCCCCCCGCAGCCTGACGAACGCGTCCTTCGCGGGGACTGAGGACAATTCCAGCCCGGCATGGGCCAGCATCGCCTCCGCATCCTCGTCCAGTTCGATGGGATGAAGGTGGCGGCGGTCGTCCGTCGCGGTGGCACGCTCCTCGTTCTGGCGCTCCACCAATTGGCGGACCGTGTGCTTTCCGTCGCCGACCACGCCGCCCGGCTCGCGCTCCAGAATGCCATGCACTTCGCCATTGACGAGCTGGATGCGGTAATCGCGCCCGATGAAATGCTTTTCGACCAGGATCAGGCTGGAATGGGCCTTCGCGCGTTCGAATGCCTTGCGTACCGCGTTTTCGTCGAGCAGGTAGGCGGCAACGCCCACGCCCCCGTCGAGATCGGCCGGCTTGACCACCACCGGGTATCCCAGCTGACTGGCGATCTGCGCCGCCTCGTCCGCGGACTTGGCCAATTTATGCATGGCGACCGGAAGGGCGGCCGCGCGCAGAACCTGCGAACCCAATTGCTTCTCGCGGGCGATGTTGGTCCCGATTTGCGATGTGCGATCGGTAAAGGAACTGTCGAGCAGGCGCGATGCGGCGCCATGGCCGAGCTGGATATGGCGCGGGGAAAGCCGGAACCATGGGATGTTGAGCGAATGGGCCGCGCCCAGGAAGTGGAATGTATTGAAACCCTGGAGCACGCCGCGCTTGACCGCCTTGGAGAATTTCGCGGCCGGCCCTGCCAATGAAGCGACCAGCCCCTCCGGATTCATCGGCCCTGCTTCGGCGGCCGTGCACAGCAGCAGCATCGCAAGATCGATAGATGCGACACAGGCGGCGAAGTCGCCGCATGGCTGGATAACCGTCCAGATATCGGAGCTGTCTCCCTCCTCCTGAAAGATCAGGCTGTCTTCGAGGACGACATGGCCGCTCGCCTCCAATATCGCCCGGATCCACTGCACGACATGCACGATCTGGGAATCCGCGCCAGAGGTGTCGGGCACCGGCTTGACCGCCCCGAAGCGCTCCGTGACGAAACCTTCGACCGCTTCCACCATGCTGGCGGGTACGGTGGGCCCCTTTTGCAGCCTGGCGATCAGGGAGGGCTGCCGCAGGCCGCGCGTATATCCCATGACACCGATCGCGTTGCCCACGCGCTGGACACTCTTCACACCTGTTTCCGCCGCTTGGCTCACACCCGGCCGTCCCTTTTTTGGCATAGCTTGCTGTTGTTGTCGTTCCGGCAAGCTGCCCACAGGCATTTCCGGTCCTCAATCCTGATTGCTGCAGGATGCCCCTGAACATAGACGCTTATACCGATGGTGCAATGCCGGGGAGCACCGGATCAATCGTCTGCGCTGGCCCACGCCGAGCGGGTCAGGCGGCCCAGGGTCCGCGAATGGCCAGGGTCGTGGCGGGGCTGTAGAGGTTCACGAACAGTGTCTGTCCGTCCGGCGAGAAACAGGCCCCCGCCAGTTCGGTCTGGCGGCGCAGGCGCGCGAACGGATAGGCCGCGCCGGCCGGCGTGATGCCGCGAAGATAATTGTCGACGACATCGGTATATTGGTCCTCGCAGACGATCAGGTGGCCGCTCGGCGCGACGGTCAGGTTGTCGCCGAAATTGAACTGGTCGGGACGGGTGGATTCGAAGAACAATTGCAGGCCGGCGGGGCCGGTTTGCGGCAGCCGGAGGCGGAAGACCTGCCCCAGCATCCTCGCCCCGCCGGAGGTGCAGCAGAAATAGAGCTCGCCCTCACCCATATGGATGCCTTCGCCGCGCGCGAACAGGGTCGCGCCTCTGGCCGCCCCCCGCATGCGCAGGTCGTCCCGCGGGCTTTCCACCTCGTCGAGATCGATCCAGCCCGCTTCGAACCATTCGCCCACCGCCATACGGCTGCCGGACCAGTTGCGGCTGTCGGGAAGCCCGTTGCCCGGCACGGCGAGCGCCTGCAGCCGTCCGCCCCGTGCCAGCCTGCCAGGCATATCGGGGATGAAGCGATAGAGCAGGCCCTCTTCGCGATCCTCGGTCATATAGACGATGCCGGTGGCCGGATCGACCGCCGCCGCTTCGTGGTTGAAGCGCCCCAACGCCTTCAGGGGAAGCGCTTCCACCAGCCCCGCCGCAGCCGCCGGAACTTCGAACACCCAGCCATGGTCGCGCATTGCGGTGGCTCCCGGCAAGGTCAGGTCTTCCTCGCAGGTGAGCCAGCTTCCCCAGGGGGTCGTGCCGCCGGCGCAATTGCGGATCGTGCCGGCCAGCGAACGGAACTGGCGCTTGATCTCCATCGTGCCGGGATCGAGCACGATGGTGGTGGTGCCGCCGGGCAGGACCGAGCCGCCGGGCTTGCGGTCATAGCCGCTGGCCAGGGGGCCGCCCGTGCCATGGTGCGGTTTCAGCTCGTGATTGCGCACCAGCGCGATCTCTCCCCCGGGCAGGGCGAAGCAGCCCATGCCGTCGGCATTGTCGGGAACCGCGCCGCCATCGTCCATGGCGTCGCCCAGGTGGGACAGGATCCGATAGGAGAAACCGTCCGGCAGGTCGAGCAGGGCGGCGGGATCCGCCCGCAGCGGGCTGTAGGGCGAGGATGGCGAAGACGGCATTTCCAGTGCCGTTCGCGCGGTGCATCCACTGGCGAGCAGCGCGGCAAAGGCGGTGCCCGTGGCCTGCAGGAAATGGCGCCGCGTGGCGGGCGAAAAGGCGGTCATCGCGCTGTCCTTCATGGCGCCCCCATGCGCGCGGGCTATGACAATTTTGCGGCAGCCCGGCGCATACACGCGTGACGGGCCGGCGAAAGCCACGGGCGGGCTTCAATCCGGGCCGGCGTGCGCCTTGGTAACTTCTTCCAGCACGCGCGCGGCGTGCTCCTTTCGGCAGATCAGCAGGTCGGGCATCGACAGGTCGGCCTGATTATAGACCAGCGGGCTGCCGTCGATGCGCGAGCAATGCAGGCCATGCGCGGCGGCAACCGCGACCGGCGCGGCCGAATCCCATTCATACTGGCCGCCCGAATGGAGATAGATATCCGCTTCGCCGCGAATGATCGCCATGGCCTTGGCGCCGGCCGAGCCCATCGGCACCAGCTCGGCGCCGAGCGCCTTCGCGACGGCCAGCGCTTCGCGGGCCGGCCGGGTCCGGCTCACCACCATGCGCAGGGGCTGGCCGGCGGGCGGCAGGGTGCGGGGCACGTCGGTTCGCAGCACTTCGCCCAGGCCGGGCAGGGCGACCGCGCCTTCCGTCGCCACGCCGTCTATCGCTAGGGCGACATGGACCGCCCAGTCCGCGCGCTTTTCGCTGTATTCCCGGGTGCCGTCGAGCGGATCGACGATCCAGACCCGGGACTTGCCGAGTCGCTCCGGCGTATCCCTGCACTCCTCGGACAGCAGCCCGTCGTCCGGCCGCTGCCGGCGCAGCGCGTCCATGATGAAGCGGTTGGCGGTCTCGTCCCCGGTCCGGCCCAGGGCCTGGTCGTCCAGCAGCCCGCTCTGGCGCACATCCACCAGGATGCGCCCGGCGGCATAGGCCACCTTCGCTGCCAGCTCGGCGTCCGTCATATCTCGGGCATCCAGGCGCCGACGATATGATCCACCACCAGCCCCGCCGCATCCTCGGGCGAGATGCGGGTCGTATCGATATGGATTTCGGGCGCTTCGGGCCGTTCATAGGGGCTGTCGATCCCGGTGAAGTTCTTCAGTTCACCGGCGCGCGCCTTCTTGTAGAGACCCTTCACGTCGCGGCTTTCCGCCACTTCCAGCGGCGTGTCGATGAAGATTTCGAGGAATTCGCCCTCCGGCAGCAGGTTGCGCACCATCTCGCGTTCGGCGCGGAACGGGCTGATGAAGGCGGTCAGCACGATCAGCCCGGCATCGGTCATCAGCCTGGCCACTTCGCCGACGCGGCGGATATTCTCGATCCTGTCGGCCTCGGTGAAACCGAGATCCTTGTTCAGCCCGTGCCGGACATTGTCGCCATCGAGCAGGAAGGTGTGCTTGCCCAGCGCATGCAGCTTCTTCTCGACCAGATTGGCGATGGTCGACTTGCCGGAGCCCGACAGGCCGGTGAACCAGAGGACCATCGGGGTCTGGTGCTTGAGCTTGGCGTGGGCCTGGCGCGTGACGTCGAGCGCCTGCCAATGCACGTTCTGGGCGCGGCGCAGCGCGAAGTGCAGCGTGCCGGCGGCCACGGTGGCATTGGTCATCCGGTCGATCAGGATGAAGCCGCCCATGTCCTTGTTGGTGGTGTAGGGCTCGAAGGTGATCCGCTTGTCGGTGGCCAGCTCGCAGATGCCGATGTCGTTGAGGCCGAGGGTCTTGGCGGCCAGATGCTCCAGCGTATTGACGTCCACCCGGTATTTCGGATGATGGACGGCGGCGGAGACGGTCTGCGTCCCGATCTTCATCAGGTAGTTGCGGCCGGGGATCATCTCCTCCTCGGCCATCCACACCACGGTCGCCTCGAACTGGTCGGCCGCTTCGGCCGGATCGTCCGCCGAGCAGATCACGTCGCCGCGCGAACAGTCGATCTCGTCGGCCAGGGTCAGGGTGATCGACTGCCCGGCCACGGCCTGGTCGAGATCGCCGTCGAAGGTCACGATCCGGGCCACCGTGCTGGTCTTGCCCGAAGGGATCACGCGCACCGTGTCGCCCGGCCTGATCGTGCCCGCGGCGATCTGCCCGGCAAAGCCCCGGAAATCGAGATTGGGGCGATTGACCCACTGCACCGGCAGGCGGAACGGCGCGGCGGTGCGCTCGTCCAGCCCCAGATCGACCGTTTCGAGATGCTCGATCAGGGTCGGACCGTCATACCAGGGCGTGTTCTCGCTCCTGCTGGCGATATTGTCGCCGGCCAGGCCGGAGATCGGGATCGCGGTAAAGGCGTCGATGCCGATCTTCTGCGCGAAGGCGCGGTAGTCGGCGACGATCTCGTCGAAGATCTGCCGGTCGTAGCCGACCAAATCCATCTTGTTCACCGCCAGCACCACATGCCGGATGCCCACCAGATGGGCGAGATAGGAATGGCGACGGGTCTGGGTCAGCACGCCCTTGCGCGCGTCGATCAGGATCACGGCGAGATCGGCGGTGGACGCGCCGGTCACCATGTTGCGGGTGTATTGCTCATGGCCGGGCGTATCGGCGACGATGAACTTGCGCTTCTCGGTCGAGAAGAAGCGATAGGCGACATCGATGGTGATGCCCTGCTCGCGCTCTGCGGCGAGGCCATCCACCAGCAGCGCGAAGTCAATCCCCTGCCCTTGCGTGCCCACCTTCCTGCTGTCGCTTTCCAGCGCGGCCAGCTGATCCTCGAAGATCATCTTGGAATCGTAGAGCAGCCGCCCGATCAGGGTGGACTTGCCGTCATCGACGCTGCCGCAGGTGATGAAGCGCAGCATCGTCTTGTGCTGGTGGGTTTCCAGATAGGCGTCGATATCCTCGGCGATCAGCGCCTCGGGCCGGTAGATGACTTCCTGATCAGCCATGGTCATGCATTCCGCTCGCCCTGAGCCTGTCGAAGGGCCGCTTTTTCTTCAATGGGCAGGACTGGGCTTCGACAAGCTCAGCCCGAACGAAAAAACGGATCGAGCGCATCAGAAATAGCCCTCCTGCTTCTTCTTCTCCATGCCCGCGCCGCCGGCATCCTTGTCGATCGCGCGGCCCTGCCGCTCCGAGGTGGTGGTCAGCAGGGTTTCCTGGATCACTTCGGGCAGGGTCGCCGCTTCGCTTTCCACCGCGCCGGTCAGCGGATAGCAGCCCAGCGTGCGGAAGCGGATGGAGCGCATCACCGGCTCTTCGCCGGGCTCGAGCGGGAAGCGATCGTCGTCCACCATCAGCAGCAGCCCGTCCCGCTCCACCGTGGGGCGCGGCGCCGCGAAATAGAGCGGCACGATCTCGATCCCTTCGAGATGGATATATTGCCAGATGTCCAGCTCGGTCCAGTTGGAGATCGGGAACACCCGGATGCTTTCGCCCTTGTTCTTGCGCGCATTGTAGAGCTTCCACAGCTCGGGCCGCTGGTTCTTCGGATCCCAGCCGTGATTGGTGCTGCGGAAGGAGAAGATGCGCTCCTTCGCCCGGCTCTTTTCCTCGTCGCGCCGCGCGCCGCCGAAGGCCGCGTCGAAACCGTATTTGTCCAGCGCCTGCTTCAACCCTTCCGTCTTCCACATGTCGGTGTGGAGCGGGCCATGGTCGAACGGGTTGATCCCTTTTTCCAGCGCTTCGGGATTGTGATGGATCAGCAGGTCCATCCCCGCGTCCTTCGCGGCCTTGTCGCGCAGGGCATACATGTCGCGGAATTTCCAGGTGGTGTCGACATGCAGCAGCGGGAAGGGCGGCGGCGCGGGATGGAACGCCTTCTTCGCCAGATGCAGCATCACCGCCGAATCCTTGCCCACGGAATAGAGCATCACCGGATGCTCCGTCTCCGCGACGACTTCGCGCATGATATGGATGCTTTCGGCCTCGAGCCTCTGGAGATGGGTGAGCGACATCCTGCCGCCCCTAGGCAGGGGGCGGGCAAGCGTCAATCACACCAAAAGTTTGCCGGGTTTCAGTTGCGCTTTCGCAATCGCCGGCCTTGGCTTTTCCGGTTGCGCGGCCGATAATGGCGGCAACTTGCCTCAGGAGAAGCACCATGGCGCTGACAGTCCACCAGTTTCCGTGCCTGTCCGACAATTACGGCTATCTGATCCGCGACGAGGCAAGCGGCAAGGTCGCCGCGATCGACACGCCGGACGCGGAGGCGATCATCCGCGAGGCGGAAAGCCTGGGCTGGCCCATCGATTACGTGTTCAACACCCATTGGCACCCGGATCACGCGGGCGGGAATGAAGCAGTGAAGGCGCGTTTCGGCTGCGAGCTGGTGGGGCCGGAGGAAGTGCGCGCCCATTTCCCGGTCGACCGGATCGTGGCGGATGGCGACACGGTGGAACTGGGCGAGACCCGCTTCGAGGTGCTGGATACCGGCGGCCATACCACGGGCCATGTCTGCTATTATGCGCCCGGCGACGCGACGATCTTCGTGGGCGACACGCTGTTCCCGCTCGGTTGCGGGCGGCTGTTCGAAGGCACGCCCCGGCAGATGTGGGCCAGCCTGTCCCGCCTCGCCGCACTGCCGGAAGAAACCGTTGCCTACAGCGCGCATGAATACACACTCTCCAACGGCCGCTTCGCGGTGACGGTCGATTCCTCCGCCGCGCTGGCGGAGCGGATGAAGCGGGTGGAAGCGGCGCGCGAGCGCGGGGAGCCGACTGTGCCGACCACCATCGGAGAGGAGCGGCGCACCAATCCCTTCCTGCGCGCGCCCTTGCTGTCGGATCGGGCGGATCCGGCCGAGGCCTTCGCCGAAATCCGCGCGGCCAAGGACAATTTCAAGGGCTGACCGGCAGTCCATTGGCTGCATGATTCCGGGGGGAGAGGCGAAGTGACGGATCTGGTTCTCAGCGAGCTGACGGAGGAAGGCATCCTCGTCCTGACGCTGAATGCGCCCGCGCGACATAATCCGATTTCGGACCCGCCCATGCTGGATGCGGTGGTCGCGGCGGTGGAGCAGGCCGACGCCAGCCTGGGAGTGCGCGTGATTGTCCTGACCGGCGCGGGCAAATCCTTTTCCTCGGGCGGCAATGTGGCGGAGATGAAGCCGGGCGGTTCGCTCAACCCGGGCTCGCCGGCGATGACGCGGCGCGGCTACAAGAGGGGCATCCAGCGCCTGCCGCTGTTGTTCGAAGCGCTGGAGGTCCCGGTCATCGCGGCGGTGAACGGCGCGGCGATCGGCGCGGGCTGCGATCTCGCCTGCATGTGCGACATCCGCATCGCCAGCGAACGGGCCGTCTTTGCCGAAAGCTTCATCAAGCTCGGGCTGGTGCCGGGCGATGGCGGGGCCTGGCTGCTGCCGCGGGTGGTCGGTTTCGCCAAGGCCAGCGAAATGGCGCTGACCGGAGAGCGGCTGGATGCGCGGGCGGCCTTGGCCTGCGGGCTGGTGTCCAGAGTCGTGCCCACGGAGCGCCTGATGGACGAGGCGCTGTCGGTCGCAAGCATGATCGCCGCCAATCCGCCGCATGCGGTCCGCATGACCAAGCGCCTGCTGCGGGAGGCATGGCGGGCAAGCCTGCCGGCCACGCTGGAGATGTCCGCCGGGTTCCAGTCCGCCTGCCATGCCACCCGGGATCACGAGGAGGCGGTCAATGCCTTCCTCGAAAAGCGCGAACCGCGCTTTCGCGGGGAATAACGGCGCGAACGAGCTCCGGCCCAGATCGTCTCAGGCTACCCCCTAGCCGCCGCGTACCACTTCCGCCTGCTCGCGCTCCAGCCCGTTCAGTGTCCGCCATGCCAGGAAGCCCATGACGGCGTAATAGACCGCCCCGCCGATCGCCACCGCCCAGGCAATGCCGAGGGCGTCGTCTTCCTGCACCAGGGCGAGCATGGCGATGCCGAGCGCACCCAGCGCGGTAAACCGCGCGACCAGCGCCAGGCGGGCGCGGCCGGTCGCATGCAGCACCGGCTCGAAGGCCACGCTGGCGAGCTCGAAGGATGCCTCGATGGTCAACGGGATCATCACGATATAGCCCGCGCGGAATGCGTCGCCGCCGATCAGGCTCATCAGCTGGGCCCCGCAGGCCACGGCCAGCACCACCACCAGCGCGCCGCCGCCACCCGCGATCAGACTGGTCTGCACCGCCAGCTTGCGGAACTCATGCGCCGCCGCCGCGACCCGCGCGCGGGACAGTTCCGCATAGACGGAGCGGGTGAGCAGGGTGGAAAGCTTGCTCAGGCCCTGGCTCAATTGCTGGGCAAGGCGATAAAGGCCGGCCGCCCGGGTTCCGGCGAAATAGCCGACCGCCAGGAGCGGGCCATAGCGCTTGACCGCTTCGAGCGTCGCGGCCGCGTAGGTGATCAGGAAGAAGCGGATGATCCCCGGATTGTCCTGCAGCGCGTGCCTGACCTCCGTGAGATGGCGCAGGCGCACCGCCTGAGGGCAGAGGTAGCGCGCTGCGACCCAGTATATGACGGCTTCGAGTATATCGATGATCGCCCAGGCGACGAGAAACTTGAGCAGGGTCGGCCCGGTCAGCCAGATCGCCACTGCCGCCAACAGGCGGGCCAGTGGAACGCACGCTTCCACATAGACCGCGATATCGAAGCGATCGAGCGCCCGCACGACCCCGGTCGGGGCGGAAACCAGCGCCCACAGCATGGCGCAATTGAACCAGAAGGCCGTGTCGATCAGATCCGGATTGAGGTCCAGCGTATCGGCGAAATGGAAGAACACGACATAGGCGACAAGGCAGCCGATCACCGCGCCGATCGCGTCGATCGCGCCGGCCAGCATTCCCAGCCTGCCGAACGCGTTCCAGTCGCCCCGATGGACATGCTCCGCCCCGTACCGGACCACCACTCGCCAGGTCTGGAAACCGGCAATGGCGATCAGCGCTTGCGCGGTGCCGAAGATCAGCGAAAAGTGGCCGAAGTCCTTCAGTCCCAGCGAACGCGTGAGGATGGCGAGATAAACCAGGCTGCAGACTGCGCCGAAACCCTTGCCGCCCAACAGCCACACGGTGTTGGCGAACATTCGGCCCAGCATGGATTCGGGCATGGGTCGCGTGCGGGCCTTGGCTGCCATCGCGACGCATTTGGACGAGGCGGGGGGTTTCTGCAAGCCATGGGGCGTCTTGCGCGCCATTGCAGCCCGGCGGAACAGCGCCTAATGCGCAGGCCATGATCGAACACGCCATATTGCTGAGCGCGGGCCAAGGCTCGCGCATGCTGCCGCTGACCGCCGAGCGCCCCAAATGCCTCATCGAATTTTCCGGCCGCTCGCTGCTCGCCTGGCAGATCGAGATGCTGGCCCGTGGCGGGGTGCGGCGGATCGACGTGGTCACCGGCTTCATGACCGACATGGTGGACGAGGAAATCGCCGCCATCCGCGACCCCAGGGTCGCAATCACCACCCGGTTCAACCCATTCTACAAGGTGGCGGACAATCTCGGGTCCTGCTGGATCGCGCGCGAGGCGATGCGCGGGGACTTCCTGATCCTCAACGGCGATACGCTGGTGTCGGAGGACATCGTGCGGAAGGTGCAGGCCGGGAGCGAATGGCCGATCGCGGTGACGGTGGATATCAAGGACAGCTACGACAGCGACGACATGAAGGTCTCGCGCGGGGTCGGCCAGGACGAAGGCCGGCTGCTGCACATCGGCAAGACCCTGACCGCCGAGCAGAGCAATGCCGAATCCATCGGATTCCTGGCCTTTCGCGGCGAAGGCGCGGAAATGTTCCGCGAGGCGGTGCGCAAGGCGATGCGCACGCCGGAAGGGGTGCAGCACTGGTATCTCAAGGTGATCGACACGCTCGCCCCCACGGGCAAGGTCGGCACCGTGTCGATCGAAGGGCTGGGCTGGGCCGAAGTCGACTTCCTCAACGATATCGAGCTCGCAACCCAGCTTACCGACAGTTGGGCCTAGGGCGGCGTTCCAGGGTCACGACCTAAGCGAAGGCGCCCTTGAGCCAGGCGGCCAGCCGTTCCAGTTCCGCCGGTTCGAGCGCGACGGCATGGCCGAGGTCGGGGGTCCTTGGCCAGCCCACGTCGACGAATTCCCGCGCGCCTGCCTCGCCTTTGGGCCATTCCCGGACCCCTTCGTAGCGGGGGATGACGTGGAAATGGACATGCGGGTCCACCATCATCAGCATCAGGTAATTGAGCTTCTCATAGCCGATCAGCTGGCCCAGCGCGCGCTCGATCGCGGCGCTGGCCTGCTTCAGTTCCGCATGGGCCGCTTCCGGCAGGTCGCCGAATGCGGTCGCGTCGGATTTCGCCGCCAGCACCAGGCTGCCCAGCGTGGGCTGCGCGGGGCGGGTCAGCACCACCCAGTGCTCGAACTCGTGGACCAGCGAAGCCGGCCAGCCGAATTTCTCGATCGTCGCGTTCATGGCATCAGCCCTCCGCCAGCCAGGATGTGATGGGACGCCCGGAAGACGATACGATCATCGCCTGAGCCAGCCGGATCGCGTGGATGGCGCAGCTGATCACCGTCCACCAGGCCACCGCGATCAGGCCCAGGTCGGGCCGGGCGAACAGCATGGAGGCGAACAATATCACCATGTTGGGATTGCGGCGCGCGGTGATCAGGCGGAACCGGCTGTCGAACCTGCGCCAGACATGGATATGGATGCCCCCATAGAGCCGCATGAACGCGCCTTCGATGATGCGCTGAACGACATAGCCGCCCTGGATCGCGGCCTGCACCAGCCAGAAGGTCTGGCTGTCATAGGCGAGGCCCCACGCGGCCAGGCCCGTCGCCCAGAACCACCACCAGAACGGCGGATGGACGAGATCTATGCCATGGTCGAAGATATTGCCCCACCAGCTCGAGGTGATGGTGCAGCGGGCCAGCTTGCCGTCCACCGTGTCCAGCACCATGAAGACGAGGCCCATCGCCATGCCGAGCCAGTAATGGCCCCAAGCGAAGGCGAAGGTGGCCGCGACGCACAGGATCGCGCCGATCGCCGTCACCATGTTGGGGGTGATGCCGATGCCGGCGGCGATCCGTGTCAGCACCAGCGCCCATTCCGGCCAGAGATATTTGGTGAGGATGTCGGTCACGCCCTTGTAGGCGCCGAAATAGCTGGCCCGTTCCGCCCGCCGCACGGTTTGCGGCGTCAGTTCCAGCAGGAACGGGGTTTCGCGTTTCCTGAGCTGCTTGTTCTCGATGGTCGGCCCGCTTTCGAAAGCGACCACGCGGAGCGGCCCGGATGCGGCCAAGGGCCGGTTTTCGGCCATGGCCGCGCGGATCGCGGCGGCATCGGCTTCGTCCGGCGCATGGGCCAGGGCCGGAACCCCGCCCAGGGTCAGCACGAGGCCCGGCTCGGCCGCGACATGGCGGAACCAGGCGGGATCGAACGCCACGGCGGCATTGCTCAGCACGACGGGCGCGGCCTGATCCGCGCGCAATCCTGCCGCTTCGGCCAGGCGGCGGGTGCGTTCGGCCATGGAAAGGCCCCAGAGTTTGGTGGGATTGCTGCCCACGCTTTCGCTGCCGGGCTTCGCTTGGCTGACGGTCATGACGGCGTGGACTAGGATCTTGCGGGAAAAACCGCAATGGCCGTTCGTCTGGCGGGGGTTCCGGTGCGGGACGCCCTGCAAGAAAAGGATATGTTTCCACCCCATGCGGGGATAAGGCGTTCGGGATGGATGGTACGGTCTATGAGTTCGAGAGGTTGCCCATGGCTGCGCAGCGCCCCGGCGCGCCGCCGCGGCCGTCGCGTGCGGGTGGCGGCCCGTCGGGCGCCCTTGTCGGGGTCATCCGCAATCCGCGCAGCCATCGCAACAAGGGCCTTGCTCCGGAAATGGCGGAACGGCCCGATGTGATCACCCGCACCCCCCGCACGCGCGAGGAGCTGGCCAGGGATCTCGTCGAAATGGCGGAGATGGGCATCGCGATGCTGGCCGTCGATGGCGGCGACGGGACGGTGCGCGATGTGCTGACCTGTGGCGCGCCCTGCTTCGGCGACGACTGGCCGCGCATGATCGTGCTGCCCAAGGGCAAGACCAATGCTCTGGCCGTCGATCTCGGCCTGCCCAACCACTGGTCGCTGGCCGAAGCGCTGGACGCCGCGCGCCGGGGACCGGGCGTGGAACGGCGGCCGGTGGTGGTGAACGGTGCTGGCGCAAATGGTGGCAGTCTTGTCGGGTTCTTCCTGGGGGCCGGCATCTTCACCACGGCGACCAACGAAGGCCAGGTCGCGCATCGTTACGGTGCATTCAACAGCTTTGCAGTAGGATTGACGGCGGTTTCTGGAATACTCCAGGGTCTGTTCGGAACCGGCAGCAGAGGTTGGCGCGGGATTACCCCGATCAAGCTGTTTCTTGGTGAAGAGGCGCGCGAAGTGCGGCATAGCCAATATGGGCCGCCGGAAACCCGCTACGCCGTCCTTGTTTCGACGCTGAATGATTTTCCGTTGGGCATAAAGCCGTTCGGCAAGCAGCCCGATGGCCTGAAATATCTGCTGGTCGATTATCCGTTGCGGCGTGTCGTCGCCCTCGCGCCAGCGCTGCTGGCGGGTTGGGAAGGGGCCCTTCTCGGCAGGCTTGGCGTCCATCGCGGCCATGCGCAGGAAGCGATCTTCGATGTGGGCGACAAGTTCATCCTCGATGGCGAAGCATTCCCCGCAGGCCGCTATCGCCTGACGCTTGGCCCGAAGCTCAACTTCGTGGCGCCGTGAACGAGACCTTGCAGAGCCGGGTTGCCGCAGGCCTGGCCCGGGAGGTGGCCGATCCCGTCCGCCTGTTCGCGGAGCGGCTCGCGCGGGAGGCCGGGGCGCTGGCGGCGCTGTTCTACGGTTCCAACCTGCGGACCGGGGCGCTCGATGGCGTGCTGGATTTCTACCTGCTGCTGCCGGGCGGTGTGGAAACGCGAATCTGGCCAAGGGTGAGCTATCGCGAATGGCCGCATGAGGGGCTTGTCCTGCGCGCGAAGGTCGCGACCATGACCCTGGCGACATTCCAGGCGGCCGCGGCCGGGGAATTGCTCGATACCACGATCTGGGCCCGCTTCGTGCAACCCAGCGCGCTGGTCTGGTCGCGGGATGCGCAAGCCGGCGGGCAGGTTGCCGGGGCGATTGCCGGCGCGGCGGTCACGGCCGCGCGGCTGGCGGTCGCTCTCGGGCCGGAGCGCGGCCGGGCGGAGGATTACTGGCGGGCCCTGTTCCAGGCCACCTACCGGGCCGAGTTCCGGGTGGAAAAGCCGGGCCGGGAGGATTCCATCCTGGCCGCCAATCGCGCGCATTTCGAGGGCCTGCTGCCGCTGGCGCTGGTCGCGGCGGCGATCCCCTTCGAGGAGAGCGACGGCGTGCTCGCGCCCCGGCTGGACGGGGCGGAGCGGCAGAAGATCAGGCATTGGTGGCGCCGCCGCCGCCGGCTCGGCAAGCCCTATAACCTTCTCCGCCTGCTGCGCGCCTCGACCACGTTCGAAGGGGCCGCCTGCTATGCCGCCTGGAAGGTGGAGCGGCATACCGGTGTGCCGGTCAAGCTCACGCCCTGGCGGGAACGCCACCCGGTGCTGGCCGCGCCCGGCGTGCTGTGGCGGGTGTGGCGTGCGCGGCGCAATGCGTCATGACCTGCAGCGCGCTCATTCTCGCCGGTTCCCGCGCCGGTGAGGCGGATGCGCTCGCCGCCTCGGAAGGCGTGTCGCACAAGGCGCTGATCGAGCTGGAAGGGCTGCCGCTGCTCGCCCGGGTCCATGCGGCCCTGGCCGCGGCGGAAATGGAGCGGATCGCGGTATGCGCGAGCGACCCGGAAGTGGTCGCGCTGGCCGAACGGCTGGGGGCGATCGTGATCGAACCGGCCGACGGGCCGAGCGGGAGCGTGGCCCGCGCCTTTGCCCGCCTGGGCGCGCCCATGGTGGTGACCACGGCGGATCATGCCTTGCTGCGGCCGCGCTGGGTCCGCCAGTTCATCGAGAAGACGCCGCCCGATGCGGATGTTGCGATCCTGCTTGCGCGCCGGGCCGCGGTGGAAGCGGCGATGCCCGGCAGCCGGCGGACATGGCTGCGCTTTGCCGATGGCGAATGGTCGGGATGCAACCTGTTCCACCTCGCCACCAGCCGCGCCGAAGCGGCGATCGAGAGCTGGGCCGGGGTGGAGGCGGACCGCAAGCGGCCCTGGCGGATCGCGGCCCGGCTCGGCTACGGCACGCTGTGGAATTACTGGCGCGGGCGCCTGACCATGCAGGGCGCGGTCGCCCGGCTCGGGCGGCAGATCGGGATTTCGGCGGCCGTGGTCAGCGCCGCCGACGGGCTCGCCGCCGTCGATGTGGATACCATGAAGGATCTCGCCGACATCCGTGCGCTGGTGGCGGAACGGCGGGCCGGCGCCGGGCTCTAGAGCGAGTCAGAGGCAGGCGGAATCACCGGCCGGCCCGGAACGCGGCCAGCCGCGCCCCGGCCTCACCAGTATTTCATGTCGATCTGGATGGCCTTCACCCCGTCGCCCACTTCGAAGGCGGTCTTCTTGTGGCTCGGCTTGCCGAGGTTGAAGATATTGATGCTGGGATTGTTGGACATGCCCCCGCCATCCTTCCGGATATCGGTGTCGCCATTCCCGTTGATGTCGTGGCGGACGGCGATGCCGTAAACCCCCGCGGCCGGCACCGGCATGCAGAAGGTCATGGTGCCGCTGCGCGCCGGGGTTTCGATCCGGTTGATCCAGCGGCCCTTCTGCAGCCAGTCCGCCGCGGTGCCGCGATAGCTCTGGATGCGGACCACGCCGCTGGACGAGCGGATGCCGTTCACCGTCACGCGCACGGCGGGCCCCTGCCCCGGGCCGCACTTGCTCAGATCGTTGGCGATATGCTGGCGATACTGGCTCTGCGCCATGGCGGGCGCGGCGACGGGCGCCAGGATGGTTCCCAAGGCCCCGAGGGTGGCGATCGCGATGGCGGATATCGATCTGGACTGCATTGCGGTCCCCTTCTTCATCTTCATCCTTTCAGGAACGCGTGGCGCTGGAAAATAGCCCCGTGTTTCTGCCCTTTCATGACAGGAACTCGCCCCTGTTTCAGCGTTCAAATGCCGGCAAGGCGCTGAATAGGCCCTGAATTGGCCAGCCGGCAAGGCTTAAGGAACGCTGCGCGAATGGCCGCGTTCCGGCCTTGCGCGCGCCCTGCCCTTTTTCGATCCGGCCGGATTTCCGGGTCGGCCTGGGCCGGCCGCGCTTCCATTGCCCCGAATCGGGGCGGCTTCGCCAAAGTGTTTCGAAGTTGCGCCATGGCGCGCGCGTTTGCGACATCTTGTGTGGAAAAAGCGAGATTCCGTGCTTGTGGCTACAAGCTCTGGTGGATTAGGCCATATCGGCCATGGCCTCCGTTCCCCTGATCTCGCCCTCGATCCTTTCCGCCGATTTCGCCCGGCTGGGGGAGGAAGTGCGCGCGGTGGATGCGGCGGGCGCGGACTGGATCCATATCGACGTGATGGATGGCCATTTCGTGCCCAACCTCACCATCGGCCCGGCGGTGATCAAGGCGCTGCGCCCCCATTCCGACAAGCCGTTCGACGTGCATCTGATGATTGCCCCGGTGGACCCTTATCTGGAGGACTTCGCCCAGGCGGGGGCCGATATCATCACCATCCATCCCGAAGCCGGGCCGCATTCCCATCGCACGATCCAGGCGATCAAGGCGCTGGGCAAGAAGGCCGGGGTGGTGCTCAATCCCGCCACGCCGGAAAAGACGCTCGATTACCTGCTCGAAGATGTGGACCTCGTGCTGGTGATGAGCGTCAATCCCGGCTTCGGCGGGCAAAGCTTCATTTCCAGCCAGCTTCGCAAGATCGAGGCGATCCGGGGGATGATCGACAGGCTCGGCAAGCCCATCCATCTGGAAGTGGATGGGGGGATAAACCCGGAAACGGCGCGGCAATGCGTCGATGCCGGGGCGGATGTGCTGGTCGCCGGATCGGCGACCTTCAAGGGCGGGCCTGAGCGATATGCCGCCAATATCGCCGATCTCAAGAGGGCCGCAGGATGAACGACGCCGCGTCCCAGGGCCATCTGGCGCTGCGCGGCGATGACGATGGCCGTGTCGACACTGCGGCTGAGGAAAGCGCCATGGCCATTCCGCTGGATGCGCCCAAGGAAGAACCGCTGGCCGCCGCGCCTGAACCCGATGGCGATGCCGCCGCGCAGCGCGTGATCGAGCCGGGCCGGGCCTTGGCGCTTACCGATTTTGCTCCTCCGGCCATCGGCCCGGGCGAGCGCCTGCTGCGCTTCGCCTACCGTCTCGGCGTGCCGGGTTCGGCGCTTGCGGGGCCGTTCCGCAAGCCGGCCAGGACCAGGCTGCTGGCAACGGTGGAGGGCCCGCTTCACGGCGACCGTGTCGCCGGGGTGGCGCTCCGGGCCGGGCATTTCCTGATCTACGGGCTGAAGGCGCCCATCGCGCAGATGGACTTTTCCCCGGCCGCCTATCTTACCCCGCCCTTTGCGCGAACGGTGCATGGCTTCACCTGGCTGGCCGATCTGGCGGCGAGCGGCCCGCGCGAACAATGCGCGCCCACGGCGGAACGGGTCCTGTCGGCCTGGCTCCATGCCAACCCCGCGCCCGGCAAGGGGGAAGCGTGGAACCTCGGTCATGCCGGCCATCGGCTGCTGAGCTGGCTGGTGCATGCGCCGCTGCTGCTGTCCGGGAAGGACCGGGATCTGCGCAGGCGGAGCCTGGCGGCGATGGCCGCCACCGCCCGCTGGCTTGACCGCAATGTCACGCGCGCGGACAACCGCCTTGACGAGGTGGCCGGCTGGTGCGCGATCACAGCCGCCGGCCTGCTGCTGCCCGATGGCCGGGCGCGCCGCCTGTTCGGCGAGGCCGGGCTGGTGCGCGCGCTGGGCGAACTGGTGGGCGATGATGGCGGCGTGCTTTCGCGCAGCCCGCTCGACCAGATCGAGGCGATAACCCTGCTGGTCGACCTGGCCGCCTGCTACCGCGCGACCCGCCGCGATCCGCCGCAGGCGCTGACCGCGATGGAAGCCTTCCTCGTCCCGCCGCTGCTGGCCCTGCTGCACGGCGATGGCGGCCTGGGTTCCTGGCAGGGCGCGGGCGCGGTCGCCGCCGACCGGATCGCCGCGGTGATCGAAGCCAGCGGGGTGCGCACCCGCCCGCTTCGCGAGGTCCGGCAATGGGGCTATCAGCGCGTCTCGGCGGGCAAGTGCCTGCTGCAGTTCGATGCCGCGCCGCCGCCGCTGGCCCGCCATGCCAAGACCGGCTGCGCCTCGACCCTGGCCTTCGAGCTGTCGCAAGGCCCGCATCGGCTGATCGTCAATTGCGGGGGCGCGTCCTTTGCCGGCGGGCAGGTGCCGGTGCGGATCGAGCAGGGGCTGCGGGCGAGCGCCGCGCATTCCACCCTGGTGCTGGACGATGCCAATTCCACCGCCGTGCTGATCAAGGGTAAGCTGGGCTCCGGGGTGGGCGAGGTCGAGGTGGACCGGCGCCTGCTCCAGCTGGATGGCGGCGGGGCGACGCGGCTGGAAGCGAGCCATGACGGCTATGCCGCGCGCTATGGCCTGGTCCATCGCCGCATCCTGATCCTGCGCGACGATGGCTCCGAGCTTCGCGGCGAGGATGTATTGCTGCCGGCGGGCCGCCGGGGCAAGCGCGGCAAGGTGGGTTTCGCGATTCGCTTCCATGTCGGCCCCGGGGTGGAACTGGGCCTGGCCGAAAGCGGCAAGGGCGCGGGGCTGGCCCTGCCAGACGGCAGCTATTGGCAATTCGCCTGCGGGGCGAATGCCATGGACAGTGCGGAGCTTTCGATCGAGGAGAGCCTGTGGGTCGATGGCGAGGGGCGTCCGCATCCGACCCAGCAATTGGTGATTTCCGGGATGGTTTCCCGCGGCGGGGGGAATTTCTCCTGGCTGCTGAAAAGAATGGGGTAGTTTTCGGTGTCAGATGTGAAAATCGGGCGGGCGCTGCTTTCGGTGTCCGACAAGACCGGCTTGGCGGAGCTGGGCCGGGCGCTGGCCGCGCGCGGGGTGGAGCTGGTTTCCACCGGCGGCACCGCCAATGCGCTGCGCGACGCAGGGCTGCAGGTGAAGGACGTGTCCGACCTCACCGGCTTTCCCGAGATGATGGACGGCCGGGTCAAGACGCTGCACCCGATGGTGCATGGCGGGCTGCTGGCGGTGCGCGACAATCCCGATCATGCTGCGGCGATGGAGCGGCACGGCATCGGCGCGATCGATCTGGTGGTGGTCAATCTCTATCCGTTCCAGCAGACCGTGGCCAAGGGCGCCGGGCGCGAGGAGATCATCGAGAATATCGACATCGGCGGGCCTTCCATGGTCCGTTCGGCGGCAAAGAACCACGGCTTCGTGACCATCGTCACCGACCCGGCGGATTATCCCGGGCTGCTGGCGGAGCTGGAGCGCAGCGGCGGGGCGACCGGCCTCGATTTCCGCAAGAAGATGGCGGCCCGCGCCTTCGCCGCCACGGCTGCCTATGATGCGGCGATCAGCCAGTGGTTCGCGAGGGTCGACCAGGGCGAGACGTTCCCGGCCCGCCGCGCCATGGCCAGCCGCCTGGTCTCGACCCTGCGCTATGGCGAGAACCCGCATCAGCAGGCCGCGCTTTATGTGCCGGAAACACCGTTCGGCAGCGGCGTCGCCCAGGCGGAGCAGGTGCAGGGCAAGGAGCTGTCCTACAACAATTACAACGACGCCAATGCGGCGCTGGAGCTGGCTGCCGAATTCGCGGGTGGTGATCCGGCGGTGGTGATCGTCAAGCACGCCAATCCCTGCGGCGTGGCCCAGGGCGCCAGCCTGCTGCAGGCCTGGAACGACGCGCTGGCCTGCGATTCGGTGTCGGCCTTCGGCGGCATCGTCGCCACCAATGTCCCGCTGGATGGCCCCACCGCCGAGGCGATCTGCGAGATCTTCACCGAAGTGGTGGTCGCGCCCGGTGCGGACGAGGCGGCGCGTGCGGCCTTCGCCCGCAAGAAGAACCTGCGCCTGCTGCTGACCGACGGCTTGCCCGATCCGCGCCGCGCCGGCGTCAGCCAGGTCGTGATCGCGGGCGGGCTGCTGGTGCAGGATCGCGACAACGGCCACGTCACGCGCGACATGCTGAAGGTGGTGACGAAGCGCGCGCCGACCGAGCAGGAGCTGAAGGACTGCCTGTTCGCCTGGACGGTGGCCAAGCATGTGAAGTCCAACGCCATCGTCTATGCCCGGGACGGGATCACGGCGGGAATCGGCGCGGGCCAGATGAACCGGCGGGACAGCGCGCGGATCGCCGCGATCAAGGCGGCCGAAGCGGCGGAGAAATACGATTGGCCCCAGCCGCGCACCGTGGGCAGCGCGGTGGCGTCCGACGCCTTCTTCCCCTTCGCCGACGGCTTGCTGGCGGCGGTGGAGGCCGGGGCGACGGCGGTGATCCAGCCGGGCGGCTCGATCCGCGACGAGGAAGTGATCAGGGCCGCGGACGAGGCTGGCCTGGCGATGGTGTTCACGGGAATGCGCCACTTCCGCCACTGATCCGGCTGGGCGAGCGACGGGCGCGCCTGAACGCGGGCGCCACTCGCCGTTCAGCGCACCGTCAGCGACTCCCCTTCAGGAAACGGCCACCAGCAGAGACAGATCGGAGAGAACCGATGGGCATTTTCGAGCCCGCCCTTTATCGCCCCTTTGCCATCGGCTTCTTCGCCGGTGCGCTGATGGTCGGCGCGCAGATCATTGGCCAGGCCGGCGGGTTGCTCGGCTGATGCAGCGGCGCTGGCCGGGAAAGCGCCCCCGGCATCGGCCGCGCGAATTTGCGACTGGCTGATTGCTCCGGGCGCTGCCCGCACCTATGTTGGCGGCATGAGCGGCCATCACCATCACCACGAGCATTCGGGAAAGAAGCTGATCTCCGAAGCGCGCAGCGCGCTGGAGCATGCCGGCGAGCAGTGGACGGACATGCGCGCGGACATCTTCGAGGCGCTGGCCGAGCGCGCGCGCCCCGCTTCCGCCTACGACATCGCCGAAACGCTCACCGAACGGCGCGGCAAGCGGGTGGCCGCCAACAGCGTCTATCGCATCCTCGACCTGTTCGTGCGCACGAATCTCGCCAATCGCATCGAAAGCTCCAACGCCTATCTCGCCAACACCCATCCGGGCTGTCGGCACGATTGCATCTACCTGATCTGCGACAGCTGCGGGCGGGCCGTGCATCTGGATGACGATCAGCTGACCGGGGCCTTGCGGCTGGCCGGGCAGAAAGTGGGATTCGCCGATGTCAGGCCGGTGGTCGAGCTGCGCGGGATCTGCGATTCCTGCGGGCCGTTGTCCGCGTCTGCCGGGCTTTGACCCGCCGTTCCACAATTGATGACAGCAAACCTATTGCCGTGTAAGCGCCGCTGATGACTGCCAACCCGGCCACTCCCCTGCTCGACAAGGTAACGACTCCGGCCGATCTCCGGCAATTGGAGCCCGCCCAGCTGCGCCAGCTCGCCGATGAATTGCGCGGCGAGATGATCGCCGCGGTGGGGCAGACCGGGGGTCATCTCGGCTCGGGGCTGGGCGTGGTCGAGCTGACCGTGGCGATCCATTACGTGTTCGATACGCCGGACGACCGGCTGATCTGGGATGTCGGCCATCAGGCCTATCCGCACAAGATCATCACCGGCCGGCGCGACCGGATCCGCACCTTGCGCCAGGGCGGTGGGCTGTCGGGCTTCACCAAGCGCAGCGAAAGCGAGTACGATCCGTTCGGCGCGGCCCATTCCAGCACCTCGATTTCCGCCGCGCTGGGGTTCGCGGTGGCGAACAAGCTGGCGGGGGCGCCGGGCAAGGCGATTGCCGTGATCGGCGACGGCGCGATGAGCGCGGGCATGGCCTATGAGGCGATGAACAATGCCAAGCAGGCGGGCAACCGGCTGGTCGTCATCCTCAACGACAACGACATGTCGATCGCGCCGCCGGTGGGCGGGCTTTCGGCCTATCTGGCCCGGCTGGTGTCCTCGCGCCAGTTCCTCGGCCTGCGCGGCCTCGCGCGCCGCCTGTCGCGCAAGCTGCCGGAACCGCTGCACCGCGCCGCCAGGAAGACGGATGAATTCGCGCGCGGCATGGCGATGGGCGGCACCCTGTTCGAGGAGCTGGGCTTCTACTATGTCGGCCCGATCGACGGCCACAATCTCGACCAGCTGATTCCGGTGCTGGAGAATGTGCGCGATGCGGAGGAAGGGCCCTGCCTGATCCATGTCGTGACCCAGAAGGGCAAGGGCTATGCCCCGGCCGAGGCGAGCGCGGACAAGTATCACGGCGTCCAAAAGTTCGACATCATCACCGGCGAGCAGGTGAAGGGCGCGGCCGGCCCGCCCAGCTACACCAGCGTCTTCGCCAAGGCCCTGATCGCGGAGGCGGAGCGGGACGAAACCATCTGCGCCATCACCGCGGCGATGCCCTCGGGCACCGGGCTGGACAAGTTCGAGCAGGCCTTCCCCGACCGCGCCTTCGACGTGGGCATCGCCGAACAGCACGCCGTCACCTTCGCCGCCGGCCTCGCAGCGCAGGGCATGCGGCCGTTCTGCGCGATCTATTCGACCTTCCTCCAGCGCGCTTACGATCAGGTGGTCCACGACGTCGCGATCCAGAACCTGCCGGTCCGCTTCGCCATCGACCGGGCGGGGCTGGTCGGCGCGGATGGCGCGACCCATGCCGGCAGCTTCGACATCGCCTATCTGGCGACCCTGCCCAACATGGTGGTGATGGCCGCCGCGGACGAGGCGGAGCTGGTGCATATGACGCACACCGCCGCCCTTCATGACGATGGCCCGATCGCCTTCCGCTATCCGCGCGGCAATGGCCTCGGGCTGCCGCTGCCCGAGGTTCCGCAACGGCTCGAGATCGGCAAGGGTCGGATCGTGCGCGGCAACGAAAAGGGCGGCGGCAAGGTCGCGCTGCTGTCGCTCGGCACCCGGCTGGCCGAAGCCTTGAAGGCGGCGGATCAGCTCGAGGCCCGGGGCCTGGCCACCACGGTGGCCGACCTGCGCTTCGCCAAGCCGCTGGACGAGGATCTGATCCGCGCTCTGCTGGCCAGCCATGAAGTGGTGGTGACGGTGGAGGAAGGCGCGATCGGCGGGCTGGGCGCGCATGTGCTGACCATGGCGAGCGATCTGGGCCTGACCGATGCCGGGCTGAAGATCCGCACCATGCGCCTGCCGGACCTGTTCCAGGACCATGACGCGCCGGACCGGCAATATGACGAGGCCGGGCTCAACGCGCCGCAGATCGTCGATACCGTGCTGAAGGCGCTGCGCCACAACAGCGCCGGGGTGGAAGAAGCGCGGGCCTAGGGCTTCGTTCCAGGGACCCAGATTCCAAGACCCGCTCGTCCTGAGCCCGCCGAAGGGCTGGCATGACGGGAAGAGCAGAACGGCATTATTTCACCCCTCGTCATCCCCGCGAAAGCGGGGATCCAGGCTTGAAACCTCGCGGCTGGGTTCCCGCTTTCGCGGGAATGACGAAGGAAAAGGGCGAAGATTCGCCCCGGGTTCGACGCCCGCTCCTCCCACTCCCCGCTGTTCAACCTGCGCCCGCCTTGTTAACCCACCGCACATCGCATCAGGCATCAGCGGGAGAGAAAGCATGGCGGTACGCACGGAACAGTTGCATTACGAGGCGGATGGTCTGGCGATGGTCGGGCATCTGGCCTGGAACGAGGGGGCTGGGCCGCAGCCGGGCGTGCTGGTGTTCCCCGAAGCCTTCGGTCTGGGCGACCATGCCAAGGGCCGGGCGGAGCGCCTGGCCAGCGAATTCGGCTATGTCGCTCTCGCCTGCGACCTGCATGGCAATGGCGCCGTGATCGATGCGCTGGAAGAGGTCCTGCCGCTGCTGCAGCCGCTGCGCACCGAAGCGGCCAAGGTGCGCGACCGGGTGCGTCAGCCACTGGCCGCGCTGGCGGCCCGGCCGGAAGTGGACGCCAGCCGGATCGCCGCCATCGGCTTCTGCTTCGGCGGTACCATGGCCTTCGAGCTGGCCCTGAGCGGCGCCGATCTCAAGGCCGCGATCGGGTTTCATAGCGGGCTGGAAGTGACGTCGCCGCAGGATGCCAAGGCGATCAAGGGCAAGGTCCTCGCCCTGCTCGGCGCCGACGATCCGGGTATCCCGCCGGAACAGCGCGCGGCGTTCGAATCCTTCATGCGCGAAGGCGGGGTGGACTGGCAGATGCATCTCTATGGCGGCGTCCTCCACAGCTTCACCGCGCCCGAAGCCGATTCGCGCGGGATGCCGGAATTCCTGCGCTACGATGCGGTGGCGGATGCACGGTCGTGGAAGCAGATGGCGGCGCTGCTGGAAGAGGTGTTCGGGTAGCCGTCCTTGCCCACTCCCTTCCCCCCCGCGCCCTATTCGTCATCCCCGTGCAAACGGGGATCCAGTTCTACAGTGCCCTGGGTTCCCGCTTGCCCGAAGGGCAGTTTATCCTGAGCCAGCCGAAGGGCGGGAATGACAGAGGGCAGATGCGATAATCGGTTCCTCATCTTGACTTTAATAACCATATGGGTTATGTGGTGCAGGCCTTCCTCCGGGACAGGCAGATCGGGAAAGAGGCCGCGGCAACCGGAACTGCTGCCTCCTTCCTTCGCTCCGGCTGAACCTCACAGCCGGAACCAGCGACGCGGCTGGCGCGGAAATGCGCGACTTGTTTCGGGGAGCTCTCGACCCGGACCTGGTCCGTCCACGCCATCGGCGGAAGACCGGATGATGCGGCCTGCTCTCCTTCCTCCAACCTGTCCATTCGCAGGCAGGCTCTCGGGAAAGGAACCGGGTCGCCGCTGGCGCGGCGCCATCAGCCGCGCGGACAGCGCAGCTCCCGGCGGGCCGGAGCCGCTGTCCGGCCGGTCCCGCATCAGGCTGTGCCGGGGTCCAGGCGCGGGCGGCGCCTCCCGGTCGTCACGCACAATATCCGCCCATGCTCCCTGCGCGCGCATCATGGCGCCGCGCCGGCCGCGCGATCACCGCGCCTACACTCGGCGTCATCGTCCGGGCTCGCCGCCGGATGAGGGGGCGTGTCCTGTCGTCATCCCAGCGCCTTTCCACCCCTTCGTCATCCCCGTGCAAACGGGGAACCAGTTCTGCATCTGGCCTGGATTCCCGCTTGTCCGAAGGGCAGTTTATCCTGAGCCAGCCGAAGGGCGGGAATGACGAAAGAGGGCGGGGAATGACGAAGGAACGGAAAATCGGCCCTCACCCCGTCCAGCGCCAGATCCCGGCGGGAATCCCGGCCAGCAGCAGATGCGCCCAGGTGATCGCCAGCCAGGCCGCGATCGCGATCAGCCAGAGCCGCAGTCCGGCGGTCGGCAGGAATTCGAAGCGCGGCCAATAGCTCGTCTCGCTTTCCCAATAGGCCCAGCGCTCGCCCAGCAGCTTCAGCTTCTTGCGGTCCTGCAGCCGGGCGCCGATCAGGGCCAGGATCAGGATCGCCCCGGCCAGCACATGGGTGCGCGCGCTCCAGAACAGGATGATATGGGCGATCGCCCACAGCGCGAAGCCCCACATCATCGGGTGGCGGGTGACGCGGAATACGCCCGCCGGCTCGCGCGGAATGCTGATCGCGCCAGTGGGGTCGGGCAGGGCCGGATTGCCCTTGAGCGAGCCGAGGAACAGCACCAGCGCAAGCAGCGTCAGCACGCTGGCGGCGATCCATCCGGCGGTACCGCTCCCCGTGCCGCCGCTGGCGGGCGCGGCGCGGAACGCCAGCACCATCCAGGCGAAGCAGGCCAGGCTGACCAGCGAATAGACGCCGAGGAAGCCCTTCTCGCCCAGCAGGCCGACCAGCGGCCGGCGCAGCGGATGGGACATCAGGAAATGCGATCCGACGAAGGCGGCGCAGGCGGCCAGCAGGGAAACGAGCGCAGGTTCCATCACATCCTCCCGAGATTGCCGGACGGCCCGTCGCCCATCCTACTCCTTTATCGGCGGATGCATACCGGCCGCCTGCGGTTCGCCGGTTTCCTCCTCGCCGAGCAGGCCGTGCGCGGCCTCCTCCTCCGCCAGCGTATCGAGATGCATCAGCCGCTTGACCAGCGGCGAGACGAGCAGCACCAGCACGCCTGCGCCCAACGCGATCCAACCGATCTTGCCATACACCATCAGCACGGTTTCCTTGGCCGCGCCCGCGCTCGAGGCTGCTTCGGAGCTTGTGGCCCGAGCGATCAGGCCTGCTGCGAAATTGCCGGTGGCCGAAGCGAAGAACCAGGTGCCCATGATGATCGAAGCCATATGGGCGGGGGCCAGGCGGTTCATGGCGGACAGGCCGACCGGGGAGAGGCACAGCTCGCCGGTGGTATGCAACAGGTAGATCAGGAAGATGAAAATCACAGGAGTCGGGTTTTCCAGTCCGACCGTCTTGGCGCCCCAGACAAGTATGAGGAAACCCAGTCCGACCTGCATCACTGCCAGCCCAAATTTGAACGGAGTCGAAGGTTCGAGCTCGCTTCGGCCCAGCAATGTCCATAGGCCAGCAAAAGCGGGAGCCAAAAGGATAATGTAGATGGCGTTGATGGACTGGAAGACGGAGGCGGGCACGCCGCCGCGATCCACGTGGCGGTCGGTATAGAGGTTGAGGCTCGATCCCGCCTGCTCGAACAGCGCCCAGAAGATGATCGAGACGAAGATAAGAAACATCGCCGCGAATATCCTGTCGCGATCCTGCCCGCTGACGGTCAATCCCTGTTGGAACATCATGAACAGCGCGCCCAATGCGCCGAGCATGGCTAGTGCTCCGTAAAGGGGGATCGCGTTCGATCCGATGGAGAACACGGTTCGCTCCATGATATCAGCCAGCGCATTGCCTGAAAGGCTGCCGATTGCTTCCAGCAAGAAGGCTGCGAAGATCGTCGCGAAGAAGGCATTCGTCAGTATCTTGACGAAACTGTCCATCGCCCAGCGCCCGCCGTTCAGGACATACATGGAGTAATAGATGACCGCGCCCACCAGCGCGACACCGAACAATGCCAGCAGCCAGCCTATAAGCTGTTGATGCTGAATCAGCCACCATATCACGGCAACTGAGGCCACCCCTACGAGATAGAGCAGCCATTCGAGCCTGATACCCCCTACCTTCGACTCCAACCTGGCGGGGTTGGCAGGTTCCCCGCGTCCAAGCAGGAGGGGCTTGCCCCAGACAAAGACGACCAGCCCCAGCAGCATGCCTATGCCGGCAAGGCCAAAGCCGTAGCTCCAGCCATAGGTCTCACCCAGATAGCCGCACAGGATGGAGCCGATAGCAGCGCCAAGGTTGATGCCCATGTAGAAGATCGTATAGGCGCCGTCGCGCCGCACGTCGGTGCGCGGATAGAGCTGGCCGACGATGACCGAGATATTGGCCTTGAGGAAACCGGACCCGACGATGATGAAGCTCAGCGCCAGCCAAAAGATGTTGATAGCGGGGCCTTGCGCTCCCCCATCACCTTCAAATGCCATGAAAAAGTGCCCGAAAGCCAGCAATATAGCACCGAACAAGACGGCCTTGCGCTGTCCAAGATAACGATCCGCCAGATAACCGCCCAGCACGGGCGTAATATAGACCAGCGCCGTGTAGGACCCGTAGATCAGACCGGCTTCACCGTCCGAAAACATCCAGTGCTTGACCAGATAGAGCGTGAGCAGCGCCCGCATCCCGTAATAGGAGAAGCGTTCCCACATTTCCGCGAAGAAGAGGACGAACAGCCCCTTGGGGTGGCCCAGTATGGTGCCGCGGGCATCCCCGCCTTGCGCAAGATCTGCGGTCATTCGGCTCCTTTCGCGGCGCGGCCCGGTGCCCGGTCATGCCCTCGGGCAAACTTGATGCCGGGTGAGAGTAACGACTGGGATTCGCCTGTGAAGCCTTTTGAAGCGGGCCCGACAGGAAAAATGCATTCTTCTGCACATATCGTTGCGAGTCGCGCGCCAGTCTGGCACTTTGCGCTTCGAGATCGGAAGCCATGCTGCCATAAGCGGGCGGTTATCGATGAGGGCGTGGGGATGCGCTATCCAACGGGTCGCGCCGGCCGGAAGCATCCAGGAGTGCAAGAACAATGATACGGTCCGAACTTGTACAGGCGCTGGCGCGGGAAAACCCCGAACTGCGCGCGGAAGAAGTGGAACAGGTCGTCGATATCTTCTTCGAGGAGATATCGGCCCGGCTCGCCGAGGGCGGGCGAGTGGAACTGCGCGGTTTCGGCGCCTTCTCCACGCGCCAGCGCGATGCCCGGAAGGGGCGCAACCCGCGCACCGGGGAAGCGGTGGAGGTTCCGAAAAAGCTCGCGCCCTATTTCAAGGCCGGCAAGGAAATGCGGGAACGGCTCAACTCCGATTGAGGTCCGACAGCGGGCCGGGCGCCGGCTGAAGGGCCGGCCGCGATCGCCTGGCCGAGGAGACAGCCGCTCGTGCCCATGTTTCACCTGACCCCGCCGGAGCTGGCGTTGCCGGGATTCGCGGATGCGGATCCGCTTGCCGGGCTGGCCGGCGGCGCGCTGATCGGCCTGGCGGCTGCGCTGGCCTTGCTGGGGCTGGGCCGGATCGCCGGGGTGTCGGGCATCGCGGCGCGTGCCCTCGGGTTGACCGAAGCGGGAATGCCGCGTTCGATGGCGCTGGCCTTCCTCCTGGGGCTGCCGCTGGGCGCGGGGTTGATTCGCCATTGGCTGGGCGCGGGGGACGGAAGCTTTCCAAGCTGGCCCGCGCTGCTGCTGGCGGGTGTTTTCGTCGGGTTCGGCACGCGAATGGGCGCCGGCTGCACCAGCGGCCACGGCGTTTGCGGCTTGAGCAGGCTGTCGGCGCGCTCGATCGTCGCGACCGCGATCTTCGTCGGCTCGGGGGTGATCACCGTTGCCGTGCTGCGCCTGGCCGGGATCGGCGGCTGATGCGCGCCACCCTGTTCGCCCTGCTGGCGGGAAGCCTCTTCGGCGCGGGCCTGGCGCTTTCGGGCATGACCGATCCGGCGCGGGTGCGCGGCTTCCTCGACCTGTTCGGAGCGTGGGACCCGACGCTGGCCTTCGTCATGGGCGGCGCGGTGCTGGTCATGGCGCTGGCCTGGGCCGTGCAGCGCCGGATGATCGGGCCATTCCTCGCGGAAAGCTTTTTCCTGCCCACGCGCAAGGATGTGGATCGCCGGCTGGTGCTGGGTTCCGCACTGTTCGGCATCGGTTGGGGGATCGGCGGGCTGTGCCCCGGGCCCGGCTTTGCCGCCCTGGCGCTTGCCCCGCAACCGGCGCTGATCTTTCTGGCGGGTCTGGTCGGCGGCATGGTCCTGTTCCGGCTCCTGCCGCAGGAGTGAGGATCCGACCGAGGATCGGGAGCGCCATTGCGATGCGCTGGCGGAAGCGCTAGCTGCGCGGGATCGGGTGCCCATCCGGCGCCGGACAATGCGGGCGTGGCGGAATGGTAGACGCCGGGGACTTAAAATCCCCTGAGCCTTGCTCGTGCGGGTTCGAGTCCCGCCGCCCGCACCATCAGGCTTTCCGCATAAGTGGCGCAACCCGGCAATGCATCATGCCTCAGGGCTCATCCGAGCCGCGGGTGCGGATGTTGAAGTCGGAAACTATTTTCCAATCCGCAGTCCCGACCTTCTGCCAGACGGTCTGGTTCTTTCCCACGATCGTGGCCGGTTGTCCGTCTGCCTGGGTGTAGGTGTTGGCGAAATCACCGGTCGTGACCGCAAGGTCGCCGCTTTCCGAGACCCACGCCTGGCTTGGGGTCATGTCATAAGCGAAGGCGCTGTCATTCAGCATGACCTTGAAGGCGCTGCCGATTGCATCAAGGCCGACCAGCGGATCCGCGCCCGGAACCACCAGCGTCGCATCCGGCGCATACCGGCTGATCGCCTCGTCCACGTTCCTTGACCCCATCGCGGCGAGCTGGTCCTGCTCGGCCTGGCGGACCGCGCCCAGATTGGCGCCGGGGTTGTTCGAACCCGCCTCGGTCTCCTCGGCCTTTTTGTCCGAGCAGGAACCCAGGAGCATCAGGAATGCAGCGAGGGGAATAGAGGCACGAGTCATAGCCAACCTCCGCAGATCATCACCAGCTTGCCACATCCATGCGACCGATGCAGCCGCGTGGGCCGCATTCCTTTCTCCGCATCGAGGCTCGCGGATATAATGAAGAGACCTCCGCCGAAGGGAAGCCCCGAATCGGTGCGACGCCGCAGGGTTCGAACGGCTCATCCGCCTGGCAGTGCAACCGACCGCCGGACGGGCTGCTCATGCGCGGCGGACGAGTGAGCCGGCGGCAGTGTAACCGAACTGTCACCGCTCTTTCATCAGCCCATCACATCGCTGCTGCAGGGGCGCCCTCGAATACGCGTGAAATCGCAAAATGAGGGAAATCGACATGATCTATTCGCGTGCCCGCCGCCGCACCCTGCTTGCTGCCGCACTGGCCGGCGGCTCCCTGCTGGCGACCCCAGCCCTGGCCGGAGAAGTCGCCGGTTCGGTCGTGGATTCGTCCGGCACCCTGGCGCTCAATTCGGCGCAATTGCGGATCGTCGAGCTGAACCGCGTGACGGTGGCCGCTCGCGACGGCAGCTATCGCTTCGTGGATGTTCCCGCCGGCAGCTATACGCTGGAAGCACGCTATATTGGCGCGGACACGGTGCGGCAGACCATCGAGGTGCCGGTGAGCGGCGTCGTCACCGCGAATCTCGCGCTGGGCGGCGCGGCCGCCAGCCAGATCCTGGTGCTGGGCCAGCAGGCCACCCTCGCCAGCTCGCTCACCCGCAAGCGCGAATCCGATACGGTCGGCGATGCCCTGACCCGCGACGCCGTCGGCCAGTTTCCCGATCAGAACGTGGCCGAAGCGCTGCGCCGCCTGCCGGGCATCAACATCCTCAACGACCAGGGCGAAGGCCGCTTCGTCTCGGTGCGCGGCCTCGACCCCGAGCTCAACGCGACCTCGCTCAACGGCGTGCGCCTGCCAGCGCCGGAGAGCGATGTGCGCTCGGTCGCGCTCGACGTGATCTCCAGTGACAACATCGAATCGATCGAGGTCAAGAAGTCGCTCACGCCCGACATGGACGCCGACACGATCGGCGCCTCGATCGAGATCGAGACGACCAGCGCCTTCGACCGCAAGAAGGATCTGCTCACCGCCAGGCTGGAGGGCAGCTACAATGAGTATGCCGATCATCTCTCGCCCAAGGGCAGCCTGGATTTCTCGAAGAAGCTGGGCGACGATTTCGGCGTTTCGGGCGGCTTTTCCTATTACAAGCGCAAGTTCGAGACCGACAATATCGAGGCCGACGGCTGGAACGAGGAAGACGGCCTGATCTATGCCGAGGAACTGAACTACCGCGATTACGACGTGGAGCGCGAACGGATCAGCGCCAATCTGAACTTCGACTTCAGGGTGGACGACACCACCCAGCTTTACCTGCGCGGCGTCTACAGCCAGTTCGACGACCAGGAATATCGCCGCGAGACCGCCTTCACCTTCAACGAGGCGCCGAGCGCCGGCAGCGCCACCGACGTCGAATTCTCGGACGAGGACGGCGAGATCGAGCTGCAGCGCTCGATCAAGGACCGCTTCGAGCGCCAGCGCATTCGCTCGCTGGTATTCGGCGGCGAAACCAATTCGGATGGATGGCGCGCGAAATATGCGCTGAGCTGGGCCAAGTCGACCGAGCGCGAGAACGGCTCGATCGACCCGGCCAACTTCGAGCGTAGCTTCGAAGGCGAGGGCCTGAATATCGGCGTCGACTTCGCCGATCCGCGCAAGCCGACCTATTCCGCCTCGGGCAATACCGCCGATTTCCTCGATCCCGCCGGTTATGAGCTGGACGATATCACCCTGACCGCGCTGTCGGATTCGCGCGACCGCGAATATGGGGCGAAATTCGATCTGGGCCGCGAGTTCCAGACCGGCGGCGGCACCTTCACCGTCCAGGCCGGCGTCAAGGCGCGCTGGCGCGACAAGAGCTACAATCTGCAGGCCGAGTATTGGGAGAACGAGGATCTGACGCTGGCCGACGTGCTGGGCGAGCAGACCTATCGCATCACCGATATCTCGCCGGTGCCCAACAAGGGCGGCGTGCGCGACATCTTCTTCGGCGATCGCGATGCCTTCGAGCTGAACGAGATCGACACGGCGTTCGATTCGGCGGTCGAGGATTATTCGGTCAGCGAGGACATCATGGCGGGCTACCTGCTGGCGCGCTTCGACAGCGCGACGCTGCGTGTGATCGGCGGCGTGCGCTATGAGCACACCAGGAACGACATTCGCGCCAATACGGTGACCCTGTTCGAGGAAGACGCGACCCTGCCCGATGGTTCGGTCGCGGACGAGGATACGGTCGTGGTCGCGCCCAATGCCTTCAGGCGCAAATATGAGGACTGGCTGCCCAGCCTCAACCTCCGCTGGGAGCCGTCGCGCGATCTCGTGCTGCGCCTCGCCGGCTACAAGAGCCTGGTCCGGCCCAAGCTTTCCAAGCTGGCGCCGCGCTTCGTTATCGAGCAGAACGACGATGATGAGCGCGAAGGCGAATTCGGCAATCCCGAGCTGAAGCCCTACAAGGCGTGGAACTTCGATGCCTCCATCGAATACTACCTGCCGCACAATGGCGCGCTGACGGCGGCTTTCTTCTACAAGGACGTCAAGAACTTCATCGTCGATGTGAATTACGAGGATCCGGGCGTCTACAACGGCATCGCCTATGACGAGGCGACGATCCCGCTGAATGGCGACAGCGCGAAGGTCTGGGGCATCGAGCTGAGTTATGCGCAGGCGTTCCGCTTCCTGCCCGCCCCGTTCGACGGGCTGATCGCCCAGGCGAACTACACCTATACCGACGCGAAGGGCGATGTGCCCACCGACGGCGACCTGTCCGAATTGCGCGAGATCGCGCTGCCCTCGACCTCCAAGCACACCTTCAATGTGGCGCTCGGCTATGAGAAGGGGCCGGTCAGCCTCCGGGTCGCCGGCACCTATCGTTCGCGCTATCTCGACGAGCTGGGCGACAATGCCGAGGAAGACCGCTTCGTCGATAATCACTTCCAGGTTGATCTCAGCGCGAAGTACCGGATCACCCGCAACGTCCAGATCTTCTACGAGTGGATCAACATCAACAATGCGAAGTACTTCGCCTACAACAATCTCGGTGGCCGCAGAAATCTCTATCAGTTCGAGGAGTATAACTGGACCATGAAGGGCGGCCTGAAGGTGAACTTCTGATGCGCCGGCCGCACAATTCCTTCTTCGCCCTGGCCGTGCTTGTCGCGCTTGCCGCCGGGGGATGCGCCACCGTTCCGATCACCGGCGATCCGGCGGTCGAGGTCTTCGCCACGGGCGAAACCGAGCCGGTCGGAACCGGCAACGCGGATGCGGCGGACGATCCGGCGATCTGGCGCAATCCCGACAATCCGGCGGCGAGCCTGATCGTGGCGACGGACAAGAAGGCCGGGCTCCATGTCTATGACCTGTCGGGCAAGAGCCGCTTCTTCGATCCGGCGGGCCGGCTCAACAATGTCGATCTGGCCGAGATGGGGGCTGCGGGCATCATCGTCGTCGCCAGCGACCGCAACGATCCGGCCCATGCGCAATTGCGGCTCTACCGGCTCGATCCGGCGATGCCCGCCCTGCAGCCGCTGGGCACTGTCGATGGGGGTCTGGGTGAAGGCTACGGCATCTGCCTCTGGCGCAAGGGCGACCGGCTGCATGCCTTTTCCGTGCTGAAGGACGGCACGGTCAACGAATATGCGCTGGATTTCGGCGCCGAACCGCGTTCCACCCTGGTGCTGGCCCGCAAGCTGGCGACCCAGGCGGAAGGCTGCGTCGCCGATCCGCGCGACGGCACGCTCTATGTCGGCGAGGAGGATGTGGGCATCTGGCGGTTCCGCGACGGGGACGTCACCGGCGAACTGGTGGCTCCGGTCGACAATCGCCAGCTGGTCGCCGATGTTGAAGGCCTGGCGCTCGTGACCGATGGGGATGACGGCGGCTGGCTGGTCGCGTCCAGCCAGGGCGACAATGCCTTCGCCCGCTATCGGCTGCCGGACATGGCGCCCGCCGGCCGCTTCCGCGTGGCGGCGGGGCGCTTCGGCTCGACCGAGGAGACGGACGGTATCGCCTTGCTGGTCGGCGATATCGGCCCGGATTATCCCGGCGGGCTGTTCGTTGCGCAGGACGGGTTCAACGGATCGCAGGCCCAGAACTTCAAGCTGGTCTCGTGGCAGGCCATCGTGGATGCGCTTGGGGGGCGATGACCCTGCCCGAGATAAAGCCGATGGCGTGAACGAGGGCGCCGGCAGCGTGGCTTACGCGCTGCCGGTCGTGCTTGCGAGCAGAGCGGGCTCGATCCCTTCCGCCTTCCAGCTCTGCTTCCAGCGCTCCTGCGCCCTCGTGCGGAACAGGATTTCCGGCCGCCCCTCGGCCGCGAACCAGCCATGGCGCTGCATTTCCCCATCGAGCTGGCCCGGGCCCCAGCCGGTATAGCCGAGCGCGATAAGCCATTGCGCGGGTCCTTCGCCCGCCGCGATCGCCTCCAGGATCTGCACCGATGCGGAAAAGGAGCAGAGCGCGCCGACCTTGATCGTTTCCTCGCTGTCCCAGTCCTGTGAATGGAGAATAAAGCCGCGCCCCGGCTCGACCGGCCCGCCATGATGGACGGCGCAATCCGGCGCCTGGCCCCGGTCTATCCCGAGGTGCTCGAGTAGGCCGTGAAAGCCGATATCGTTGCGTGTATGGCCTATGCCGATGCCCAGCGCGCCCTGGGCATCGTGCAGGCACATCGCGATCACCGCCTGGTGGAAACGGGGATCGCCCATTCCCGGCATGGCCAGCAGCAACCGGCCGGCTAGATAGCTCGTCTCACTCATGATCCATCTATACTACGCTGTGGTCGCGGCAAAAGCACTGGCGTCTTCCAACCGCCCATCGCGAGCAGCGATCAATTCGCGGGAGCTTTCCGCTTCCGGTCCGCCGTGTCCGCCCGCTGGCTCCGCGCCTGCTGCCACCAGCAGCTGAACATCGCGATCGCGTAGAGTATCCGGCCATGATTGCCGAGGCCGGCCCGGTGCTCGGCGAACAGGGCGTCCACCGCTTCCGGCCGCAGATAGCCGCTGTGCACCGCGCCGCTCTCGTGCCACGCTTCTTCGGCGAAGCTGCTGAAGTCGCCCCTGAACCATTCGCCGAAGGGAAGCTGAAAGCCGATCTTGCGCTTGGCGAAGGTGCCTTCGGGAAACCACGGCTCGATGGCCTTGCGCAGGGCATATTTGCCCACCTTGCCGCGCAGCTTCATCCGTGTCGGCATGGTCAGGGTCCAGTCCACGAAATCGTGCGAGAGGAAGGGCACCCGCGCTTCCAGCGAATGAGCCATGCTGCCGCGATCCGAGCGATGCAGCAGGGAGCCGGGCATGTGCACGGCGATATCCGCCAGCATGAATTGCTCCAGCGGGCTGAGCTTGCGCGTATCCACCGACCCGAAATACTCCTGCTCGAGCCGCCTGAACCGGCCCGGCGCGTCCTGCCGGGCGAGGAAGCCCGGCTCATACAGGCGCGCCCGCACGCCCGGAGTCGAAATCTGGGTGGCGGCAAAGAAGCGCTGGAAGCCGTTGTCGAGCGTGGCGGAATCGGAAAAGCGCCGGGCGTTCTGTTTCAGGTAGTTCCAGCGGGTCGAACCGGCCGGCAGCTTTTCGGCCAGCGCCAGCAGCGGCGCGAGCGCCTTGAGGGCGGGCTTCCACCGTGCCGCGAGCAGGGCCGTGCGCTGCCGCTTGTATCCCGCGAAGATCTCGTCCGATCCCTCGCCCGCCAGCACCACCTTGACGTGCTGGGAGGCCAGCTTCGACAAATGCCAGATCGGCACGGCCGCGGTTGCCGCGCATGGCTCGTCGAAGGCGGATTGAACGGCCGGCAGCAGGTCGCCCGCCAGCGCGGGTTCCAGCGGCAGGACGATATGCTCGCATCCCAGATGCGCCGCGATTCGCGCGGCGGCCGCGGTCTCGTCGATCGAGGTGCCCGGAAAGCCGACGGTGAAGGCCTTGATCGGCTGGCTGGTCTCCCGCGTCATGGCCGCCAGGATCGCGCTGGAATCGACGCCGCCCGAGAGGAAGGCGCCGATCGGCACGTCCGACAGCATATGCTTGCGGACGGTGTCCTGCAGGCGGCTGCGGGTTTCCTCGATCCATTCCGCTTCCGAGAGATCGTGGCGGACATGGAAGCGGGGTTCCCAGAAGGTGTGGATGCGCGCTTCCCCGGCGGGGCCGATACGCAGCACTTGCCCCGGCTCCAGCGTGCGCACCTGCCGGTAGATCGAGCGCGGCCGCTGGACATGGCCGAACATGAAGAAATCATGGACCGCGCGCTCGTCGGCGTCGAATTCATGCTCCGGCAGGACCAGCAGCGAACGGATCTCGGACGCGAAGGCGAGACCCCCCTGCTGCTGGGTGATGTAGAGCGGCTTGATGCCCAGCGGATCGCGGGCGAGGGTCAGGGTCCGCTCCGCCTTGTCCCAGATCGCCGCGGCATACATGCCCTGCAGGCGCAGCCAGGCATCGTCGCCCCAATGGACGAAGCTGGCGAGCAGCGTTTCCGTATCGCTATGGGTGGAGAAGGAGAAGCCCGCCTGCACCAGTTCGCGGCGCAATTCGGGGTGGTTGTAGATCTCGCCGTTGAAGACGATCGCATAGCGCCCGTCGGCGGTGTGGATCGGCTGGTGCCCGCCCGCGATGTCGATGATGCTGAGCCGCCGCATCCCGAAGCCGAAATCGCCATCGGTCAGGATGCCGCTGTCGTCCGGGCCGCGATGGATGATTCGCTCGCACTGCTGTTCGAGGATATGGGGCGGCACCGGCCTGCCGCTTCTCCTGTACCATCCGGCAATGCCGCACATCGAGCCTTCCTTCCTGCCGCTCGCCTAATGGACCCTGGGCCGGATGGCCAGAGCGATGCTGAATTCCTGTCCCCGATGGGTCGATAACCTCAATTTAACCGTAATCTGCCACCTTGGCTGAACCGAAGCGAAATCGTCGGCGAGGGTTTGCGCCCCTGTCCGCCGGTTTGTGGAAAGGCGAGCATGTCCGAACAGAGTCCTGCACAGCTTTCCGAGAACGGCCAGTCCGGGCCCGGTCACGGCGACCAGCGCGCGGCGCAGCGGTTCACACTGCTGATCCGCAACGCAAAGATCGTGTTCCCTTGCGGCGAATTCCTGTGCGTGATTCGCGATGTCTCCGCCACCGGCCTGCGCATCAAGACCTTTCACGCGCTGCCGGCCGAAGAGCCGGAATATCTGGAGATGGCGACCGGCGAACGCTTCGAGGTCTCCGTGGTGTGGGTCAAGGACGGGCAGATGGGCCTGCAGTTCCGCGAGCAGCAGGACGTTGCCCGCCTCATTCGCGAAGAGGGGCCTTATTCGAAGCGATCGCTGCGGATCATCCTCAAGCTTCCGGCCCGGCTCAGGGTCGGCGGCGAGAGCAGCGACGCGACGATCCTGGACCTTTCGCAATATGGCGCCAAGGTGGAATGCCACGAGCGCCTCGCGATCGAGCAGCAGCTCATCCTGTCGGCGCGCCTGCTGCCCGAGCTCGATGCCAAGGTCCGCTGGCGCAAGGGCGATCACTATGGCCTCTCCTTCCACCAGACCTTCAGCATGGAACAGCTCGCCCTGCTCGTCGCGCGTTTGCAGGCGCCGCATCTGGCGCCGCCCGTCGCGGCAGGGGCGCAAGCCTCGCTGGCCTGACCGGAGCGTTCCGGTCGGCCTGAGCCGCATCCCTCGCGCCGATCTCTGAACGAGAGGGCGCGCCGGATCCCTCCACTCTAGCGCATGAGGCCGCCCATGAGATTCCGGGCGAAGCGGCCCAGCCCCGGAAATCCGAATGCCTTGCCGATCTCGGTGGCCACCGTGCCTGCCGCCGCGCTGGCCGCAGACGCCTTGGGATTGGCGCGGCTCTTCTTGCCCTGCAGCGTGCTGGCCAGGATCGAGCCCGCGCTGGCTGCCGCCGCGCCCGCGGCCGCCTTGGCCACCTTGCCGCCCAGCCCATCCCAGATGCCAGTGCTCTTGCGTTCCTGCCGGGCGACTTCCTCCGTGCCCTTCTCGGCCACTTCCTCGGCGGTCGCGGCGGCGTCGGCCGCCTTCTGCGCCAGCACTTCCTCGGCCGATTCGCGATTGACGAGCTGGTCGTATTTCCCCTCGACCGGGCTGATCGACTGGATGATCGCCCGCTCCTTGGGCTCGACCGGGCCGAGGCGGGAACACGGCGGCTTCACCAGCGTGCGCTGCACGATGGAGGGCGCCCCGTCTTCCATCAGCGTGGAAACCAGCGCCTCACCCACCTTCAGCTCGGTGATGGCCGTCTCGACATTCAGGTCCGGATTGATGCGGAAGGTTTCCGCCGCCGCCCTGATAGCCTTCTTGTCGCGCGGGGTGAAGGCGCGCAGCGCGTGCTGCACCCGGTTGCCGAGCTGCCCGGCGACATTTTCCGGGATATCGATCGGGTTCTGGGTGACGAAATAGACGCCCACCCCCTTGGAGCGGATCAGGCGGACCACCTGCTCCACCTTGTCCAGCAGCGCCTTGGGCGCATCGTCGAACAGCAGATGGGCTTCGTCGAAGAAGAACACCAGCTTCGGCTTGTCCGGATCGCCCACCTCGGGCAGCACTTCGAACAGTTCGGCCAGCAGCCACAGCAGGAAGGTGGCGTAGAGCTTGGGGCTCTGCATCAGCCGGTCGGCGGCGAGGATGTTGATGTAGCCCCGGCCTTTCTCGTCCACCTTGAGGAAGTCCGCGATCTCCAGCGCCGGCTCGCCGAAGAACTTGTCCGCGCCCTGGCTTTCGAAGGACAGCAGCTGGCGCTGGATCGTGCCGATGCTCTGCCTGGTGACATTGCCGTATTTCGTGGTCAGCTCCGCCGCATGCTCAGCGGTATAGGCCAGCATCGCTTGCAGATCGGCCAGGTCCAGCAGCAGCAAGCCCTGCTCGTCTGCAAAGCGGAAGGCGATGTTGAGCACGCCTTCCTGCGTTTCGTTGAGATCGAGCAGGCGCGCCAGCAGCAGCGGCCCCATCTCGCTGATCGTGGTGCGGATCGGATGGCCCTGGTCGCCATAGAGATCCCAGAAGATCGCGGGATTGTCGGCATAGGCATAGTCGGTCATGCCCAGCTCCTTCGCCCGCGCCTCCAGCTTGTCGGCGTTCTTGAACGCGGGGGAGCCGGCCATCGCGATGCCCGAAAGGTCGCCCTTCACGTCGGCCAGGAACACCGGCACGCCATTGGCCGAAAAGCTTTCCGCAATACCTTGCAGGGTAACCGTCTTGCCGGTGCCGGTCGCGCCGGCGATCAGCCCGTGCCGGTTGGCCCGGCCAAGATTGAGAACCTGCCTTTCGCCATTCGCGCCAAGCCCGATGAAGATCTCACCCATCCACCTACCTCCAAGCCATTCGGTCGCGTCGATGTGTGGAACAGGCGCACCGGTCCGGTCAAGCGCTCGACTTGGCCGCGCGAGACGTTAGGGTCAGAACTTGTTAATGGCATGGCCGTGGCTTGAGCCCGAAGGGCGCAGGGCCAGAAGAGAGGGCGGAGAATAGTGGTTCTATTTGACAACCGATCGACGCCGCCCTGCGCCCTTCCGGCCAAGTCCCTTGGATGGCGCCCGGCGGGCGAGCTGCTTCGTCAGACCGCTAAGCCGGGGGAGTGCCCCGCCTTGCGCACTCTTCCTCGCATCTCATCCCGCCGAAGCGCCACCACGGCTCACGCCATCAACAGGTCCTGACCCTGGAGCGATTGGAATGGTGGCGCGCGAACCCTTTGTCCTGCTCGACGATGCGCGATCCAATGGCGCCAGCGATGCGCGGCTGTACCGCAGCCCTCGCGAAATATTCGCGGCGCGGCGGCCGGACGAGGTCTGCGACGCGCTTGAGCGGGCCGATGCCGCGCTGACGCGGGGGGGCGGCATGCTGGCGGGTTATATCGCCTATGAAGCCGGGCTGGCGCTGGAGCCGCGCCTTGCCCCCCTGGCCGGATCGCGCTGGGGCGCTCATGGCCCGCTGGTCTGGCTTGGCCATTTCGAAAGCTGCGAGATCATTCCGGCCGGCGAAGTCGCGGCCTGGCTGGCGGAACAGGCCAGCGGGCCATGCGGGATCGGGCCGCTGGAGCCGCAGCTTTCCCCCGGCGGCTACGGCCGCGCCTTCGCCCGGCTGCAGGACGCGATCCATGCGGGCGACATCTACCAGGCGAATCTCACCTTTCCGCTGGCCGGATCATGGCACGGCGATCCGCTGGCGCTTTATGCCGCGCTTCGGCCGACCGCCGCCGCCGGCTATGGCGGGGTGATCTTCGACGGATCGCATTGGCTGCTGAGCTTCTCCCCGGAATTGTTCTTGGCCCTGGCCGGCGGCGAGGCGAAGGTGAAGCCGATGAAAGGCACGCGCCCGCGTGGCCGCAGCGCAGCGGAGGATCGCGCCCTGGCGGACGATCTCGCCGCTTCGGAAAAGGACCGGGCCGAGAACCTGATGATCGTGGACCTGATGCGCAACGATCTCTCCCGCGTGGCCGAGGCGGGAAGCGTGCAGGTGACGCGCCCGTTCACGGTCGAGACCTATCCCACGGTCCACCAGATGGTCTCCACGGTGCAGGCCCGGCTGCAGCCCGGCCGGAGCGCGGCGGACATGCTGCGCGCGCTGTTCCCCTGCGGCTCCATCACCGGGGCCCCCAAGATCAGGGCGATGGAACTGATCGGCGCGCTTGAGCGCGATGCGCGCGGTCCCTATTGCGGCGCGATCGGACGGATCGAGCGGGACGGCGCATCGGGAACTAGTCGCGCCGCCTTCAATGTGGCAATCCGCACCCTGCGGCTCTCGCCCGGGGAGAATGGGCGGGGGCGCGCGGTGCTCGGCGTGGGTTCGGCGATCGTGGCGGATTCCCAGATCATGCCCGAATGGCGCGAGTGCCTGGTAAAGGGAGGTTTCGTGCGCCAGTCATTGCCGGCAACCAGGGCAGCGGATTTCGATCTGATCGAAACCATGCTCTTCGAACCGGACAGCGGTATCGCTCTGCTCGAGCTGCACCTCGAACGGATGAAGGCCAGCGCGGCGGAGCTGGGCTTCTCCTTCGATCGCCATGCCACGCGCAACCAGATCCAAGCCCTGTGCTTCGAGCTCGATTCGCCGGCCAGGGTGCGGCTGGTGCTCGCCCGCAGCGGAGCCACCGCGCTGGAGGCGAACCAGTGGCCCGGCTCGCCCGGCGAGCCGCTGCGCTGCGTGATCCTGCCGCTGCCGGTCGACAGCGGCGACTGGCGGCTGCGCCACAAGACGAGCGACCGCTCCTTTTACGAGGCGGCGCTGAAGGTCGCGCGCACCACCGGGGCGCAGGAAGCATTGCTGGCGCGCGACGATGGCCAGGTCACCGAAGGCAGCTTCACCAACATCTTCGTGGAACGGCATGGCGAGCTGCTGACCCCGCCGGTTTCGCTCGGCCTGCTGCCGGGGGTGCTGCGCCGTTCGCTGCTCGCCAGCGGCAAGGCGCGCGAGGTGCCTTTGACGATAGACGATCTTGCGGATGGCTTCCTGGTCGGCAACGCGCTGCGCGGATTGATGAAGGCGGAACTCGTCCAGCCATGATCAGCGAAGCGCTCCAGCGGATCGCGCCCTCGCGCACCACCGCCATGACCGACCGCGCCGCCCGGCTGCGGGCGGAAGGCCGCGACATCATTTCCCTGTCCGTCGGCGAACCGGACTTCGCCACCCCGCAGCATGTGCTCGATGCGGCGAAGGCCGCGCTCGACGACGGGCAGACGAAATATACGCCGGTGGGCGGCACGCTCCGGTTGAAGGAAGCTGCGGCGCTGTATTTCCGGCGCGATCTGGGGATCGCGGTGCCCGCCTCGCAGGTCACGGTCAGCGCGGGCGGCAAGCAGGCGATCTTCCATGCCTTGATGGCCACCGTCAGCCAGGGCGAGGAAGTGCTGGTGCCCGCCCCCTGGTGGGTCAGCTATCCCGAGATCGTCCGCTTCGCGGGCGGCAAGGTGGTGCCGATCGTGACCAGCGCCGCGCACCGCTTCCGTTTCAGCGCCGGGCAGCTCGAATCCGCCATCGGCCCGCAAACGCAATGGCTGATGCTGAATTCGCCCGGCAATCCGACCGGCGCGGTTTATCCGGCGGAGATGCTGCTGTCGCTGGCGGAGGTGCTGCGCCGCCATCCGCGCGTGATGGTGCTGTCCGACGATATATACGCCCCGCTCGATTATACCGGCGCGCGCCATGCCTCGCTGGCTGCGCTGTGCCCGGATCTGGCCGATCGCATCCTCACCGTGTCCGGGGTGTCCAAGAGCCATGCCATGACCGGCTTCCGCATTGGGGTGGCGGCCGGGCCGGAATGGCTGATCAAGGCCATGGAGCGGCTGCAATCGCACAGTTCCGGCAATCCCTGCTCGATCAGCCAGGCCGCGGCCGTGGCCGCGTTCGAGGGCCCGCAGGATTTCCTCGCCGAATGGCGGGAAATCTTTCGCGCCCGGCGCGATCTGGTGGTCGAGGCGATCAATGCCGTTCCGGGCCTGTCCTGCCCGGTGCCGGATGGCGCATTCTATTGCTTCGTCGACGCCACTCCCCTGATGGAACGCTTCGGCGATGACGAAGGACTGGCCATGCATCTGCTGGACCATGGCGTGGCCATCGTGGCGGCTTCCGCCTTCGGCGGCGCCAACGGGTTCCGCATCAGCTTCGCCGCCAGCGAGGACACGCTGCGCGAGGCGCTGCGCCGGATTACCGGGGCGGTGGCATGACCGGCATCCCGATCCTGTTCGAGGACGCGGAAGCGCTGATCATCGACAAGCCCGCGGGCCTGCCGGTCGACCGCCCGCGCAGTGGCGGCGCATCGCTGGGCGATCATCTCGAAGCCCTCAAGCTCGGCTTCCAGCGCCCGCCTGCACCGGTCCACCGGCTGGATACCGATACTTCGGGCTGCCTGCTGCTGGCGCGCAATCCCAAGGCGCTCAAGCGCTTCGCCGCCGCCTTCGAGGAACGCAGGGTGGCCAAGAGCTATATCGGCTTGGTGGCGGGCGAGGTGGCGGAGGTCGACGGCACCATCGAGCTGGCGCTGAGCAAGATCAGCTCGGCCAGCGGCGGCTGGCGGATGATCGCCGCGAGGAAGGGCAAGCCCGCGCTCACCCACTGGACCAGGCTGACGGTGGGTGACGGCTTTTCCGTGGTGCGCTTCCTGCCCGTCACCGGGCGCACGCACCAGATCAGGATCCATGCCCTGGCCGGGCTGGGCTTTCCGCTGGTCGGCGATCCGGTCTATGGCCGGCCCGATCCGCGCGCGCGGCGCACCATGCTGCATGCCGCCGGCCTGTCCCTCGATCGCGGCAGCAAGCCTCCGGCCGCCGCGTCTGCGCCGCTGCCGGCGGATTTCCTCGCCTTCGGCATAGAGCAGCCCGAGCCATGGCCGATTCCGACCCCGGCCTGATCGACCGCGCGATGGCGCTGGTGGAGGAACGGTTCATCACCGGCGCCGGGCCAGGCGGCCAGAATGTCAACAAGGTGGCGACTGCCGTGCAATTGCGGCTGGATGTCTTCGCCCTGCGGCTGGAGCAATCGGTGTTTCACCGGCTCAAGGCGCTGGCCGGCAGCCGGATGAGCGCGAAGGGCGAGATCGTGATCACCGCGCGCCGCCACCGCACGCAGGAGGCGAATCGGCTGGACGCCCGCACCCGGCTGGCGGAAATGCTCGAAGCCGCGCAGCAGGAGCCCGCCTTGCGCAAGAAGTCCCGCCTCAACCGGGTCGGCAAGGAATCGCGACTTCAATCCAAGAAGAAGCGGGGGGCGATCAAGGCCGGGCGCGGCAAGGTGGAGTGGTAGCCCCGCTTGACTTTTCCTGCCGCCTGGCCCAATGGCGGCCGCTGTAAGGGCGGCGCAGCCATGCGCCGCTTTCGTATTTTCGGCCCGCGCGCGGCCCTGGCCCCGCGCAGCCCGCATCGAGATTTAGGAAAGCGTCATGGCGAAGCCCGCAACCGTCAAGATCAAGCTGGTCTCCACCGCCGATACCGGCTTCTTCTATGTGACGAAGAAGAACCCGCGCAACATCACGGAAAAGATGAGCTTCCGCAAATATGACCCGGTCGCGCGCAAGCATGTCGAGTTCAAGGAAGCCAAGATCAAGTAAGGAACCGGATAGGTTCAGCGTGAGTTCAAGCCCCGATATTAAGGGAGTGGGCATGAACACACGCATTTCCTCGATCAAGTTCCCGATCCGCGCCGTGCTTGCCACCGCTCTTGCGGTCGGCATGCCCGCGGCGTCCTTCCTGGCCGCCGCGCCTGTCGCCGCCGCGGCGACCGAGCTGGACAGCGCGGTTGCGGCCTTGCGCTCGATTTCGACCCTCAAGGCCGATTTCATCCAGACCGACCGGTCGGGCCAGCGGGTATCCGGCGTGGTCACGCTCAAGCAGCCGGGCAAGATCCGCTTCCAGTATGAAAAGGGCGTGCCGCTGCTGATCGTGGCGGATGGCAACGCGCTGACCATGATCGATTACGAAGTCAACCAGGTCCAGCGCTGGCCGATCAAGAACAGCCCGCTGGGCGCGCTGCTCGATCCCAAGCGCGACGTGGCCCGCTTCGGCACCCTCAAGCCCACCGGCAATCCCGATGTGATCAGCGTGGAAGTGCACGATCCGAAGAAGCCGGAATATGGGATGATCACTCTGGTCTTCATCAAGGATGCCGGCGCGCCCGGAGGGTGGGAACTCTCGAGCTGGGTGGCGCTCGATTCGCAGAACAACCGCACCACCGTCCGCCTCTCCAACCAGCAATATGGCGTGCCCGTGGCTGACTCGGCATTCAGGTATCGCGACCCCCGCCCAACCGGTCGTCGCTGAGGAAAAACGCTCCACCTACGGTCCGTGGCGCCGTTGCGATGAAACTCTGCCGGTTGTTCATTTGATAGAAAGCCAGGGCCCGCTAAAAATTGTCTCACAAGGCGAAACGAGGCGGGTTTCCCCCCTGTTGCCCCAGCCTCTCCCCAAGAGCGCCTTGCCAAGCGTGACGAACGCTCGAACGAACCCCCGTCCCAGTTGCCCCCGGGACGGGGGTTTTTCGTTTCCGGACCGATCATCCCGGGTGCAGGGGACCCTTGCTGCGCTTGCCCCGGCCACCTCCGAATCGTTCCGGTTCCGGTTGAGCCGCAACGAGTCTGGAATTTGCCTGTTTTCCGTGATTTCCGAGTCAGCAAGTGATTCCACTTGCTTCGAAATCACTCTAAGGCCACCGCCATGGTTTCTATCGCATCCTGGAACATCAATTCCGTTCGGCTCCGCCTGCCGAGTGTCGCGCGCTTCCTGCAAGAGGAGCAGCCGGATGTGCTGGGCCTGCAGGAGATCAAGACCATCGAGCAGACCTTCCCGTTCGAGGCCTTGAAGGATCTGGGCTATGCCCATCAGATCGTCCACGGGCAGAAGGGCTATCACGGCGTCGCCACGATCAGCCGGATCCCGATTCGCGAATTCGCGCGCCATGACTGGCAAGACAATGGGGAAGCGCGCCATGTCGGGGTGGAACTGCTCGGCCCCGGCCAGGGCGTGATTCTCGAGAATGTCTATGTCCCGGCCGGCGGGGATATCCCGGATCGCGCGGAGAATCCCAAGTTCGGCCAGAAGCTGGATTTCCTGGAGCGCATGACCCGCTGGGCCGACCGGCTCGACCGGCCCACCCTGATCGTGGGCGATTTCAATATCGCCCCGCTGGAATGCGACGTGTGGAACCACAAGCAATTGCTCAAGGTCGTCAGCCACACGCCGGTCGAGGTGGACACGCTGCAGCGCTTCAAGGATGCGCATGGCTGGGTCGATATTGGGCGCGAGCATATCGCCGCGCCCGGCCGCTACTACAGCTGGTGGAGCTATCGCGCGAAGGACTGGAAGGCGGGCGACCGGGGGCGGCGGCTCGACCACATGTGGGCCTCGCCGGAACTGGCCGCGCAGGCGACCGCCCATCGGGTGCTGGAGCCCTGCCGCGACTGGCAGCAGCCGTCCGACCATGTTCCGCTGGTCACGGAGTTCGATCTTTGAGCAGTCCGGCCAGGCGTGCCGCGCAGGCCATCGATGCGCTGCGCCACGGCTGGCCGCTCGCCATTGCCGGCGCCCCGGTACTGCTGCCGGTGGAAACCGCCATCGCCCGCGCGGCGCGATCCAGCCGGATGCTGATTTCCGCGGCGCGCGCCGCCACGCTCAAGCTGGCCAATCAGCGGGAAGCCGCCGAACCGCACGCTCCCGTCCTGATCCATGGGGCCGAGCCTTTCTCGCTGGAGACGGCGCGCCCCATCGCCGATCCGGCGCTCGATCTGGCCGCGCCGATGAAGGGGCCGTTCCGCGCCGACGAGCTGCCCTGGCGGGCGCAGGCGGAGGCGGCGCTGGAAATCGCCCGGATCGCGGGAGTGCTGCCCGCTTTCATGGTCGACCCGGCCGAGGCCGGAGAAGCGCAGCAGCTGTCCGCCGGCGATGTGGCGGAATGGCAGGGCAGCGCGCGCCTTGCCATCGCCACCCGCGCTCATCTGCCGATTGCCGCCGCCGAGGACGCGGAGATCGTGGCATTCCGCAGCGCCGATGACCTGCGCGAGCATGTCGCCCTGGTGATCGGGCGGCAGATCGCCGAACGTCCGCCGCTGGTCCGCCTGCATTCCGAATGCCTCACCGGCGACATCCTGGGCAGCCTCAAATGCGATTGCGGGCCGCAACTCGACGCCGCCTTGCGGGCCATGGCCGGGGAGGCGGCGCAGGGCGGCTGGGGCGTACTGCTCTATCTCAGGCAGGAAGGGCGCGGCATCGGCCTGATCAACAAGCTGCGCGCCTATCGCCTGCAGGACCAGGGCTTCGACACGGTGGACGCCAATCGCCGGCTCGGCCTGCCGGACGAGGCCCGGGATTTCCCGGTCGCGGCGCGGATGCTCGAATTGCTGGGGGTGCGCTCGATCCGGCTGATGACCAACAACCCGGCCAAGGTCGCGGCGCTCCACGCCGCAGGGGTCGAGATCGCGGAAAGAGTACCGCACCAGCTTCCGCCCAATCCGCACAATGCGCGCTATCTGGACACCAAGCGTGATCGCGCGGGCCACCTGCTCATATGAACGGGGTTCTTGTCCGGCCCGAACAGCCGGAGGATGCCGATGCCATCCGGGCCATCATCGACCGGGCCTTCGCGAATGCGGCGCATGCCGGCGGCGATGAATCGGGGATCGTCGCAAGATTGCGCGACAGCGGCGACCTGTCCCTTTCCCTCGTCGCCGAAGACGATGGCCTGATCGGCCATGTCGCCTTTTCACCGGTGAGTATCACCGATGGCAGCGAGGGCTGGTTCGGTCTCGGCCCGCTGGCGGTGCTGCCGGATCGGCAAGGAGAGGGAATCGGCGCGGCACTGGTCAGGCAGGGCTTGATGCGGCTGCAGGCGCTTGGCGCGTCAGGTTGTGTGGTGCTGGGCGATCCGGCCTATTACCGGCGCTTCGGATTCGCGCGCATGCCGGATATGGCCTTTCCGCAGGCTCCGCCCGAATATTTCATGGCGCTGCCCTTCGGGAATGCCAGCCCTCGCGGCGCTGTCCTGTATGCGGCCGCCTTCGGCTGATTTCATCGCCGCTCGAATTTCTGGATGCCCTTGCCCAGGTTGTTCTGCCCGATCGCCAGAGGTTCGCCGGACCAGTCCGCCACGAAGGTCGTGGTCCATTCGACCGTCGGGGCCAGCCGCGCGTCGTTGCCTTCGATCCGGAGGCCGGCGGACGGATTGGCGCGCCTCTCCGCCGCGACCGCGATCAAGGCGGAATGATTCTCGTGATCCGGCCCCTGCACGAACCAGTTGTTGGTGATCTGGCCGGTCGAGCCGTTGGGCAGGTCGATCATGTAATTCGACCATGAGCCTTCCGAATCGTCGAAGCTGCAGGATGCGATCTCGGTCCTGATCGCGCGCGACTTGGCATAATGCCCGCCCGCGCCCTTCTCGAATCGGGTGCGCGTGACGCGCAGCAGCCCGTAATTGCCGATATAGATCGAATGGGCGCAGCCGCCGGAATAGGCGCAGGTGCCGAGATTGGTGAAGGTCGACTTGTCGATCACGAGGCGGCCGCTCGGATCGTCCGCTGTCAGGATGCCTTGCTGGCTGTCCTTGAACCAGCTTTGGGTGATCGTGAGATTGCCCTTTTCCAGCCGGATGCCCGCCGCATTGCCGGAATATTCCGAATGCATGTTCTGGAAGGTGATGCCGGAGACATTGGCGTTGTATCCCCGGAGCACCAAGGCCGCCTTGTCCTCGCAAATATCGCCGTCGAAGATCACCGCGCCCGGCTGGCTCGCGAAATAGGAGACATCGCCCGCCTGCTGGACGGCGCAATCGACATAGCGCCCCGGTGCGATCACGATGGTCCCGCGTTTACCGCCAATCGCATCGACCGCATCCTGCAGCTTGCCGTAGGAGCGGCCGGTTTCGGTGACGGTGTAAGGGCCCGACCTGCTCTGTGCAGAGGGGGCTCCGGCCGGAATGAGCGAGAGCGCAAGCCCGGTAATTGCAAGCAGGGCAATCGGCGCGAAGCGAGCGGCGAGCTTGGCGACTTCAGCGTTTTTCATGCGCGCCCTATAGCGCGACAAGGTTAAGGAGGGGCGAAGGCCGTTTCAGCCGATTTCGGACTGCTCCACAATGGGACGGGCTTCCCGCGTGCCGCGATAGCGCACCGACGGGTCCAGCGCATCGCCCGCAATGATCACGTGATCGTCATGCACTTCGAGCAAGGTGCCGACGAAAGGCCAGTCGGCCAGATCGCCCGTCACTCGATAGCTGACCGTATCTCCGGCCTTGAACGTGGCCGGATCGAAGTTGAATTCGAACGGGCAATTCTCTCCGCCCGCACCCATTCCCTGCATGGCGAATCTCCTCAAGCGCTGTTCCGGATGCAGGCTAGCGCGCAAATGGCGCCTAGTCGAGATTGGGCCGCAGCCACCGCTCCACCGTCTTCAGTTCGATCCCGCGCCGCCGGGCATAATCCTCCAGCTGGTCGCGTCCGATTCGCGCCACCCCGAAATAGGAGGATTCGGGATGGGCGAAGTAGAACCCGCTGACGGCGGCCGTGGGCAGCATCGCCTGGCTTTCGGTCAGGATGATCCCCGCGTTGTCCTGCGCCTTGAGCAGGTCGAACAGGATCGGCTTGAGGCTGTGGTCAGGACAGGCCGGATAGCCCGGAGCGGGGCGGATTCCGCGATATTCCTCGCGAATCAGCGCTTCGTTGGTGAGCTGTTCGCCCGGGGCATAACCCCACAGCGTGGTGCGCACATGCAGGTGCAGCCGCTCCGCGAAGGCTTCGGCGAAGCGATCCGCCAATGCTTTCAGCAGAATGTCTGAATAATCGTCATGCGCGGCCTTGAACCGCTCCAGATGCGGCTCGCTGCCATGGATGCCCACCGCGAAGCCGCCGATCCAGTCCCCGGCCGGGTCCACGAAATCGGCCAGGCAGAAATTGGCGCGATCCCGGCTCTTCTTCACCTGCTGGCGCAGGAAGGGGATGCGGGTTCCCTTTGCCGCGCCTTCGCTGTCGAGGATTATGTCGTCGCCATCGCGATGGCAGGGCCAGAAGGCGCAGGTGCCGCGCGCGGTCAGCCATTTCTCCTCGATGATGGTCTGCAGCATCTTCTGCGCATCCTCATAGAGACTGCGCGCGCTTTCGCCGACGATCTTGTCATCGAGGATGGACGGGAAGGTGCCGGCCAGCTCCCAGGCCCGGAAGAACGGGGTCCAGTCGAAATGCTCGCTGAGATCCTTGAGGTCCCAGGCTTCGAACACATGCTGCCCCGGCTGCAGCGGCGGCGGCGGCTTCGCGGCGAGATCGGCCCGGAAGCCGTTTTCGCGCGCTTCCTCCAGCGTCAGCAGGGCGGATTGCCCCTTGCCCTCGCGCGCTTCGCGGATTTTCGCATAATCCTGCGCGGTGGCGGTCACGAAACCGTCCCGCTGGGTATCGGACAGGAGCTGGCTGGCGACGCCCACCGCGCGCGACGCATCGAGCACATGGATCACCGGGCCGGTATAGGCCGGCTCGATCCGCAACGCGGTATGGACCTTGCTGGTGGTGGCCCCGCCGATCAGCAGCGGAATATCCATTTCGGCCCGCTGCATTTCCTCGGCGACCGTCACCATCTCGTCCAGCGAGGGGGTGATCAGGCCGGACAGGCCGATGATGTCGGCATCGTTCTCGTTGGCGGCCTGCAGGATGTTGGCCCAGGGCACCATGACGCCAAGATCGATCACTTCGTAGCCATTGCACTGGAGCACGACGCCGACGATGTTCTTGCCGATATCGTGGACGTCGCCCTTGACCGTGGCCATCACGATTCGGCCCTTGGCCTTCTGCCCTTCCACCTTCTCGGCCTCGATGAACGGAAAAAGATAGGCGACCGCCTTCTTCATCACGCGCGCGGATTTCACGACCTGCGGCAGGAACATCTTGCCGCTGCCGAACAGGTCGCCCACCGTGTTCATCCCGCCCATCAGCGGGCCTTCGATCACTTCGATCGGGCGACCGCCGGCGCCGGTGATCCGGACCCGGGCTTCTTCGGTGTCGTCGACGATATAGGTGTCGATGCCCTTGACCAGCGCATGTTCCAGCCGGCGCACGACATCCCAGCCGCGCCATTCTTCCTCCGCCTTGTCCTGGGCCTTGTCCTGTCCCTTGTAGCGTTCGGCGAGCTCGATCAGCCGTTCGGTCGGGGTCTGCCCGTTCTTCCCGGCATCCGATCCGGGCGCGGGCGCGCGATTGAGGATCACATCCTCGCAAGCCTCGCGCAGCTCGGGGTCGATCTGGTCGTAGATGTCCAACTGGCCGGCATTGACGATCGCCATGTCCAGCCCGGCGGGAATGGCGTGATAGAGGAACACCGAATGCATCGCGCGGCGCACCGGCTCATTGCCGCGAAAGCTGAAGGACAGGTTGCTGAGGCCGCCGGAGAAGTGAACATGCGGGCAGCGCTGCCGGATCTCCTGCACCGCCTCGATGAAGTCCAGCCCGTAGCGGTCATGCTCCTCGATCCCGGTCGCCACCGCGAAGATGTTCGGGTCGAAGATGATGTCCTCGGGCGGGAAGCCGATCCCGGTCAGCAGCTCATAGGCGCGCGAGCAGATCTCGACCTTGCGCTCCTTCGTGTCGGCCTGGCCGGTCTCGTCGAACGCCATGACCACCACGGCCGCACCATAGGCCATGCATTTGCGCGCCTGGGCGAGGAACGGCTCGACCCCTTCCTTCATGCTGATCGAATTGACGATCGGCTTGCCTGACACGCATTTCAGCCCGGCCTCGATCACGTCCCACTTGGAGCTGTCGATCATCACCGGAACCCGCGCGATGTCGGGCTCGGCGGCGATCAGCTTGAGGAAGGTCGTCATGGCCTCGACCGCGTCCAGCAGGCCTTCGTCCATGTTGACGTCGATCACCTGCGCGCCGTTCTCCACCTGCTGGCGCGCGACTTCGACGGCGGCGGCGTAATCGCCCGCCATGACCAGCTTCTTGAATCGGGCCGATCCGGTGACGTTGGTGCGCTCGCCGATATTGACGAAACGAGAGGAGGCGGGGGTGGTCGTCATGTCTTTACGAAACCCTGCGAGCGGGCAAGCCGCTCTGGTGAGAAGAACGAAGGGAAGCGGTCCGGCGCATCACGCTGCCATCGTGAAAGGCTCGAGCCCGGCAAGCCGGGTCGCCGTTTGCAGCACAGGCAGCGCGCGCGGCGGCAGCCCGGCCACCGCCCGCGCCATCGCCGCGATGTGGGCCGGGGTCGATCCGCAGCAGCCGCCCAGAATGTTGACCTGTCCCGCGTCGGCCCATTCCTTCACCAGCCCGGCGGTGGTTTCGGGCAACTCGTCATAGGCGCCCAGCTCGTTGGGCAGGCCGGCGTTGGGATAGACCATGATCAGCGTGTCGGCGATTTCGCTCAGCAGCTTGACGTGCGGACGCAGCTGGGTCGCGCCGAACGAGCAGTTGAGCCCGATCGTCACCGGCTTCGCATGGCGCACCGCATACCAGAACGCCTCGACCGTGTGGCCGGACAGGTTCCGCCCCGAAAGGTCGGTCAGCGTCATGGACAGCATGATCGGCACCTCGCGGCCGATCTCCTGCTCCAGCTGCTTGCAGGCCATGATCCCGGCCTTGGCATTGAGCGTGTCGAACACCGTCTCGATCAGGATGAAGTCCGCCCCGCCCTCCATCAGCGCGGCCGCCTGCTCCTTGTAGACGTCGACGAGGAAATCCCAGTCGATCTCGCGGAAGCCGGGATCGTTGACGTCGGGCGACAGGGACAGGGTCTTGTTGGTCGGCCCGATTCCCCCCGCGATGAAGCGGGGGCGGCCGTCGTTGGCCGCATATTCGTCCGCGATCCGTCGGGCGAGCCGCGCCGCCTCGACGTTCAGTTCGCGCACCAGGTGCTCCGCGCCGTAATCGGCCTGGCTGATCCGGTTGGACGAGAACGTGTTGGTCTCGTTGATGTCGGCGCCTGCGGCGAAATAGGATCGGTGGACGGCTTCCACCACATCCGGCCGCGTCAGCGTCAGGATATCGTTGTTGCCCTTCTGCTCGTGCGCCAGGCCGAGCGCGCCGGCATAGTCGGCTTCGGTCAGGCCGAGCTTCTGGAATTCGGTGCCCTGCGCCCCGTCGGTTATCAGGATGCGCTTGGCGGCTTCGGCAAAGAGGGCGGCGCGGGCCGCGCTGGGGGTTGGAGTCATTGTTTCGGCCTCAGTCCGAGAAGATGGCAGATGGCATAGGCCTGCTCGGCCTTGTTGAGCGTGTAGAAGTGGAAGTCCCGCACCCCGCCCGCATAGAGCCGGCGGCACAGGTCGGCCGCGGCGACGGCGGAGACCAGCGCGCGCGGCCCCGGGCGGTCGTCCAGCCCTTCGAACATGGCTTCCATCCATCCCGGGATCTCGGTATTCGTGCTCATCCGGCGGATCGCCTCGAAGCTCGTCACCGGCATGATCCCGGGCAGGATGGGCGCATCGATCCCGGCCGCGAGCGCCTTGTCGAGAAAGCGGAAATAGACATCGGTCGAAAAGAAGAACTGGGTGATGGCGCGGCTCGCGCCCGCATCCAGCTTGCGCTTCAGATTGTCGAGATCGGCCGCGACATCGGAAGAATCCGGATGGGATTCCGGATAGGCGGCAACCGAGATGTCGAAGGGCGCGATGCGCTTCAGCCCCGCAACCAGCTCCGCCGCATTGGCATAGCCCTGGGGATGGGGCCTGAACGGCGTCCCCGGCCCGGCCGGAGGATCGCCGCGCAGTGCCACGATGTGCCGCACCCCGGCTTCCCAATAGGCACGGGCGACCTGATCCACCTCCTCGCGCGAGGCTTCCACGCAGGTCAGATGCGCCGCCGCAGGAATCTTCGTCTCCCGCGCGATCCGGGCGACCGTGGCATGCGTCCGTTCCCGGGTCGAGCCGCCGGCGCCATAGGTCACGGAGACGAAGCGCGGATCGAGCGGGGCGAGCGTTTCGATCGCGTCCCACAGCGAATGCTCCATCTTCTCCGTCTTGGGCGGGAAGAATTCGAAGGAGACGCCGATATCGCCGGGCAGGCCGGCGAAGAGCGGCACATCCGCCGCCGCATGCGCTTCGCTCGAAGGGTATTGGGTCGTCATTGCCTGATTGCTTTCGCGGTATCTTTGTCAGTTTCGGGGGCGATCTGGGCGGCGCGCGCGCCGCGGCGTGTGCCGGTCCAGATCGTTACGGTCAATTCGCCTCCGGGCAGGGAGTGGACGGGGTCGGGCGCGAATCCCGCATCGGCCAGCCACTGGGCGAGCTGCTGCTCCCCGAAGCCGAGGCGGGCATGGGCGTGGACCTGCCGCAGTTCCTCCCGGTCATGCGCGGCGAAATCGACGATCGCGATCCGTCCGCCGGGGCGCGTCACCCGCGCCGCTTCCGCCAGCACGCGCTCGGGCGCCTGCGCATAATGCAGCACCTGATGCAGCAGCACCGTGTCGAAGCTGCCATCCGCGAAGGACAGCATGGAAAAATCCCCCTGCACGAGGTCGAACCGGTCGGCCGAAAGGCCCTGGAGCCGGGCGCGGGCCACCCGCAGCATGTCGAGGCTCTTGTCGAAGCCGGTCACATGGCGGGCGCGCGGGGCGAAGAGCTCCGCCATGCGGCCGGTGCCGGTGCCGATGTCGAGCAGGTCGCCAAGCCCGCCTTTCCCCAGCGCCTTCGACAAGGCTGCCTCCACCACCGAATCCTTGCTGTGCAGGCTGCGAAGCTGGTCCCATTGATTCGCATGGGTGGCGAAATATTCCGCCGCCGCCGTTTCGCGATCCGCCCGGATCGCGGCCAGGCGCCGCCGATCCCCGGCGCATTCCTTCGCGAAGGCAAGGTCCTCGCGCTCGGCGGTGGCGAGCAGGTGCTCCACCGCGCCGGGCAGGTCGCGCCCGTCGGCCGTCCCCTGGGCGGGCAGGGCGCTGTGCACGAAGACCCAGCTGCCTTCGCGCCTGCGCTGGGCCAGGCCCGCATCGCACAGGATGCGGATATGGCGGGAGACGCGGGGCTGGCTCTGCCCCAACACCTGCGCCAGTTCACCGACCGTGAGTTCCATGCGCGCGAGCAGGCGGATCATCCGCAGGCGGGTAGGATCGGCCAGGGCGCGTATGATGGATTCAACCTGCACGGCGTCGCTCATATAAAGATATCTTTATATTTGCAACCCATGATCCTTTAATCGCAATTGCTCCTTTGCCGGACTTTGGGTAAACCGGGGTCCCGCGAGGGCCTGTAAGGCATTCTCGCTCCGTCCAAATTTGGAAGAGGGGTACCATGAAGAAATTTGCCTATGCCGCCTTTGTTTCCGCCGCCGCGCTGACGCTGGCCGCCTGCGGCAGCTCCGACAACGCCTCGGAAGATGCTGCAGCCGACAATGTGGAAATGCCGGCAGACGAAGCCATGGCCGGCGACGTCGGTGAGCCTGCCGCCGATGCGGCTGGCGATGCTGCCGCCACCGCGGCCGGCGATGCCGCCGCCGCCGCCGAAAAGAAGGCGGATGAAGCTGCGCAGACTGCCGAAGCCGCCGGCGATGCCGCCGCTGCGGCCGCTGCCGATGCCGCCGCCGCCGCTGGCGACGCTGCGAAGGCCGAATAATCCCGCCTTGCGCCGTGCCTGCCTCGATCGGCGGGCGCGGCGCCTGGCCTCCCGTATGCTGATGACGCCCTATAGCTCATGATCCGGGGGCAGGTTTTCCGATGAGAACGCGGGCCGCGCGATTGGCGATAGCCGCTCTTTGTCCGCTGGTGGCCTCCTGCGGGGCGCAGGATAACGATCCCGGGCCGGGCGGGGTCACGATCGGGGAAGCGCGCGCGCTCGACGAGGCGGCCGAGATGATCGAGCAAGGCCGCCCTTCCCCGGAATTGCTGAAGCAGATAGCCCCGTCGCAAAATCCGGCCGGGGCGGAATAAGGCCGATTCCGGCAACAGCAACGGCGCCGGATCGCTCCGATACCGTCGCTGAACCGGACCGGCTGCCGCTTATCAGGGCGCGGTCTTCTCCGCCTGGTCCTCGATCGCGTCCGCCCTGGCATCGCCAGCCGCTTCGACGGCATCGGCTTTGTCTTCCATCGCCTCCTTGGCGGCGCTGGGGGCCATGTTGTCGGCCTGTGTATCGATTGCGTCCGCCTGCGCTTCGGCGGCGCTGTCCACCGCCTCCGCCTGGTCTTCGGCGACATTTTCCTGCTGGCTGTCGCAAGCGGCCAAGGCGAGGCCCGCCGCCGCAATCGGACCAACCATCGCAAGTTTGAAAATCTTCTTCATTGCTTATTCCCCTCTAAGGAAAAGGGGCGGGCCCAATGGCACCGCCCCGGTTCGGGCCAAACCGCCCTGTCCCGCTCAGCGCATTGCGCCGCGACGGAACATATTCACGATCGCAAGCAACACGACCGATCCCAGGAAAGACACGAGCAGCGCGCTCGCACTGTAATCGCCGGCGAGGATATTTCCGCCGCCGATCAACGGATTGATCAGGAAGCCTGCAAGCAGCGCCCCGATGATACCGACGACGATGTTGAGCAGGATGCCTTGCTGCGCATCCGTCCGCATAATAATCGAGGCAAGCCAACCCAGCAGGCCGCCCACTACGATTAACAAGATGATACCCATGGTGAAATTCCTCTTCGCCTATGCGGAGGAAAAGCGCCGGGCGGATTTAGGTTCCTGATTTTGCGACAGCGTGCCGCGCGAGGCCGATCCTGGGTCCTGATCCCAGGCACGTTTCCGGTTGAACCGGAACCTGTCTGGAATTTGCCTGTTTTCCGTGATTTGCGAGTCAGCAAGTGACCCCACTTGCCTGGAAATCACTCTAGCGCAGGGCGAACCAGACGACCACGGCCGTGCCCAGCACGATTCGGTACCAGGCGAAAGGCGCAAATCCGGAACGGCTGACATAGGCGACGAAGGCGCGGATCACGATCAGCGCGACGATGAACGACACGACGAAGCCGATCGCGATTTCATCCCATCCGACCAGGCCCTCGCCGCCCAGGGTGTGGCCCCTGTCGAGCAGCTCCAGGGTGGAGGCGCCGATCATGGTCGGGACTGCAAGGAAGAAGGAGAACTCGGCGGCGGTCTTGCGGTTGATGCCCATGGCGAGGGCGCCCATGATCGTCGCCCCGGAACGGCTCACCCCCGGAACCATCGACAGGCACTGGGCCAGCCCCACCCCGATCACCTGCTTGACGGGCAGGTCCGCTACATCGGTGTATGCGCCGGATTTGGCGATCTTCTCGATGCCGAGGATCGCGATGCCGCCGACGATGAGCGCCCAGGCGACCACGTCGGGGCTGCCGAGCAGGATGTTGATATAGTCCTTGAGGGCCAGCCCGAGGATGGCCGAGGGCAGAAAGGCGAGGAGGATGTTGCGCAGGAAGGCCAGGCTCCTCTTCTCCAGCCTGAGGACCCCGATCCCCGCTTGCCAGAATGTCGGCCAGTATTGCACCACCACCGCCAGGATCGCGCCGAGCTGGATGACGACGTTGAACAGCGCCCACTGATGCGCGTCATAGCCGAACAATTCGCTGGCGAGGATGAGGTGTCCGGTCGATGAAACCGGCACGAATTCTGTCAATCCTTCAACGATGCCGAGAAGGATGGCGGTGAGCGTCAGATCCATATGTCCCCGGTGATGCCGGAAGGCGGGGGCAAGTCAAGGCCTTGCCACCCCGCGACGCCAATTTTTTCGCAGATGCAGCAATTCCCTACCAGATGTGCACGCGCTCCTCCGGCGGCAGGAAGAGCGCATTGTCCTGCGTGACGTTGAAGGCGCGATACCAGGCGTCCATGTTGCGGACGACGCCATTGACGCGGTAGCGCTCCGGCGAATGCGGATCGGTCAGCAGCCGCTGGCGCAGCGTATCCTCCCGGTCCGCCGAGCGCCAGACCTGCGCCCAGGCCAGGAAGAAGCGTTGGTCGCCGGTCAGCCCGTCGATGACCGGGGCCTCCTGGCCACCCAGGGACATGCGATAGGCGCGATAGGCCAGGCTGAGACCGCCGAGGTCGCCCATGTTCTCGCCGAGCGTGAAGCGCCCGTTCACGCAGGTCTTGCCGCCGTCCAGCGGGCAGAAGGCGTCATACTGCTTCGCCAGCCTGTCGCCCAGCGCCGTGAAGGCGGCGAGATCCTCCTGCGTCCACCAGTCGCGCATCAGGCCGGTCCCGTCGGACTTGGCCCCCTGGTCGTCGAAGCCATGGCCGATCTCGTGGCCGATCACCGCGCCGATCGCGCCGTAATTGACGGCCGGATCGGCATCGGGGCTGAAGAACGGCGGTTGCAGGATGGCGGCGGGGAACACGATCTCGTTCTTGGACGGGTCGTAATAGGCGTTCACCGTCTGCGGCAGCATGTACCATTCGCTGCGGTCGATCGGCCCGCCGAGCTTGCGCAGGTCGTCCTGCCATGCCCATTTCGCCGCGGCGATCGAATTTTCCAGCGGCTTGCCCCGTTCGATGGCGAGCCCCTCATAGTGCTTGAACTTGTCGGGGTAGCCGATCTTGGCGGTGAACTGGTCCAGCTTGGCCTGCGCTTCGCCCTTGGTCGGCGCGCTCATCCAGGCATTCTCGGCCAGGCTGGCGGCCAGCGCTTTCCTGACATTGCCGATCAGGTCCAGCATCGCCGCCTTGCTGGCGGGCGGGAAGTGCCGTTCGACATAGGCTTCGCCCAGCGCCTCGCCCAGCTCGCTTTCGACCGTGTCGATCGCGCGCTTCCAGCGCGGGCGCTGCTCTTCCTGCCCGCGCAGCAGCTTGCCGTAGAACGCGAAGCGCGCATTATCGATATCGGACGGCAGGACATCCGCATTGCCGGACAGGAACTGCGCCGCCATCCAGGCCCTGGCGGTATCCACGGGGGTTTTCGCCAGCAATTGGAACATCGCCGGCAGGCCGCCGCCGATCTTGGCCACATCCTCCGCGCTGAGGCCGAGCGCCTTCGCTTCGGCCGCATCGGGCGGCAATTGCCAGACGACGAATTCCTGCGCCTGGCCGAGGCCGGACGCCTGCAGCATCGGCGCCACCGGGAAAGGCCCGGCCAGCTTGCGCAGTTCGCCCTGGCTGACCTTGTTGTAAGTCAGGTCGCGATTGCGCTCGGTGGTGCGATCCCAGGCGAGTTCGGCAAAGCGGTATTCGAGATCATAGACCGTGGCGGCGGTCGCGGCCGGATCGGGATAACCCGCCTTGCCCAGGAGGAAGGCGAGATACTCGCGATATCTGGCCTGGATGTCGCGCGATTTCTCGTCGGTCTTGAGATAGTAGTCCCGGTCAGGCAACCCCAGCCCGCCGACCCCCACGCCCACGATATAGCGGTCCGGCTGCTTGTCGTCGACCATCACCCCGGCGCTGAACGGGGAAGGATAGCCCGGCTGGCCGAACAGCGAGGCGAGGTCCTTGGCCGTCTTTGCCGAACGGATCGCATCCAGATAGGGCTGCGCGGGCGCGAGGCCCGCCGCGTCGATCGCCTTCTGATCGAGGTAGGATTCATAGGCATCGACGAGGCGGGCATCCAGCGATCCGGGAGCTTGCTGGGCGGCCCGCAATTCGTCGATCAGCGCCCGGATATCCTGCTGCGACTTTTCATGCAGCATGATGAACGCGCCATAGCGCGAATGTTCCGGCGGGATGGGATTGGCGGCGATCCATTTCGCATTCACATGGTCGAAGAAATCGTCCCCGGGCCTGATCCGGGGATCGAGCTGGGTGAGGTCGATGCCCCAGCTGCCGAAGGTCATCTGCGGCGCGGTGGCTGCCGGTTCGGCCGGCGTGGCCTCGTCCGCATGGGCGGTATGCGCCGCCATCAGCACGATGCATGCGGTGAGTGTCGCGAAGGTCTTGTTCATGGCCGTCTTTCCCCGCTCTCGGTTCCGTTCTGGTCGCTCTCGGGCGGCGTTCTGGTCACCCGAAACTGAACCTGGCTTGAAACCTCATGCGCCCGCTGCGGCTTCCATGCCGTTGTCTTCGAACTGCAAACGCGCCAGGCGAGCGTAGAGGCCGCCGCCAGCGGTCAGATCGGCGTGGGTGCCCTGTTCCACGATGCGGCCATCCTCCATCACGACGATGCGGTCCGCCGCGCGAACGGTGGCGAGGCGATGGGCGATGACGAGAGTGGTGCGATCGCGCATCAGCCGTTCCAGCGCTTCCTGGACCAGCCGCTCGCTCTGGGCGTCCAGCGCGCTGGTGGCCTCGTCCAGCAGCAGGATCGGGGCGTCGCGCAGCAGGGCGCGGGCGATGGCGATGCGTTGCCGCTGCCCCCCCGAAAGGCGCGCGCCGCCTTCGCCCAGATAGGTATCCAGCCCCTGGGGCAATTCGCGCAGGAAGCGCTCGGCATTGGCAGCGGTGGCGGCCTGCCAGATCTCCTCGTCGGAGGCGTTCCAGTTGCCATAGCGCAGATTGTCGCGCGCATTGGCGGAAAACAGGACGCCCTCCTGCGGGACAAAGGCGATCCGCCGGCGGATCTCGGCCGGATCGGCGGACGTCAGCGGCACGCCATCCATGCGGATCGTGCCCGCCTGCGGATCGTAGAACCGCTCCGCCAGCTGGAAGATCGTCGATTTGCCCGCGCCGGACGGCCCCACGATGGCCACCGTCTCCCCCGGTTCGACCGCCAGCGAGAAGTCCTTGAGCGCCGCGACTTCCACCCGGGTCGGATAGCGGAAGGTGACATTCTGGAAGGCGATGCCGCCCCGGGGCGGCTCGGGCAGGTTCACCGCCCGCGCCGGCGGCAGGATCTCGGGCTTTTCATTGAGCAGCTCGTTCAGCCTGCTGGCCGCGCCCGCGCCGCGCAGCAAATCGCCATAGACCTCCATCAGGGAGCCGAATGCCCCCGCCACCAGCCCGCCGGTGAGCACGAAGGCGGCGATCGTGCCGCCGCTGATCTCGCCGCTGGCGACCCCGACCGCCCCGCGCCAGATCAGCAGGGTGATGGCGCCGAAGATCAGGAAGATCACGGCCCCGGTCATGACCGCGCGGACGAGGATGCGGCGCTTCGCGGTGGCGAAGGTCCGCTCCACCGCGGCTTCAAAGCGCTGCCCTTCGCGCTGCTCCTGATTGAAGGCCTGGACGATCCTCATCGCGGCGAGAACTTCCGCCACCATGGCGCCGACATCGGCCACCCGATCCTGGCTGGAGCGCGATATCCGCCGCAAGCGCCGTCCGAACAGCGACAGCGGCACCACCACCAGCGGGATCGCCATCAGCAGGCCCCCGGCCAGCCGGGGCGCAAGGGCGAACAGGTAGATGGTGCCGCCCACCGCCATCAGGAAATTGCGCAAGGCCACGGAAACCGTGGTGCCCACCACCTGCTCGATCAGCGCGGTGTCCGCCGTCATCCGCGAGGAGATTTCCTTGGGGCTGTTCTCCTCGAAGAAACCGGGCGCCAGCCGCAGCAGATTCTCCTGCACCCGCAGCCTGATGTCGGCGACCACCCGTTCGCCCAGCCACGACACGAAATAGAAGCGGAAAGCGGTGGCGATCGCCAGCACCACCACGATCAGCAGCAGATACTGGAACCAGCGGGCCACATCGTCCCCGTCGCCGCCGGACCCGAAGCCGCGATCGATGATCAGCTTGAACCCGGACGGGATGGCAAGGGTCGCGCTGGCCGTCACCAGCAAGGCGAGAAATGCGCAGGCCAGCTTGCCGGGATAGGCGCTGGCGGCGCGCCATATCATCAGCAGTGGTCCCAAATCGCGCGCGGGGGGCGGGCCTTGCTCCGCCGGGGTGCGATTGCGGCGCGCGAACAACCCGCGGCGATTCGAGCTTGGTTCTGGCGCTGACTCCATAGCGCGTCCCCCTAGGCCGGAGCGGCCCGAACCGCAATCTCCTCCTGTCGCGGTCCAATATGCGCTTTTGGAGACCCGCCTTTTCCCGACGCTTTTTCAGCATATCCACGCCGATCCGCCGCAGACTCGCCGCGCTGCATTGCACAATCCCCTGTTTGGGGTCACAATGCCGGCATGATCGGACAGGGGACGAACCGACTGTGATCTATCATGCCTATGAATGGCAGCGCGCCTTCCTGCAGGGAGCGAGCGTCTGGGCCGGGATCGGGGCGCAAATGCTTTCCAACCCCAGCAATCCGTTGGGCTATTCGGGGCTGGGGCCCGTCGCCGCATCCGCGCTGGACGTGTTTGCCCATGCCGCGGCATCGCGCGGGAAACCGGAATTCGGCATTGCCCAGGTCGAGGTCGATGGCGCCACCCATGATGTGACGGAAGCCCTTGTTCTGGCGCAGCCGTTCGGCTCGTTGCTGCGCTTCACCCATAGCGGGCTCGCCGCAGATGCGCCGAAGCTGCTGATCGTCGCGCCGATGAGCGGCCATTACGCCACGCTGCTGCGCGGCACGGTGGAACGCATGCTGGAGCGGTGCGAGGTCTACATCACCGATTGGGCCGATGCCCGGATGGTGCCCCTGTCCGCAGGCTCCTTCGATCTGGACGATTATATCGACTATCTGATCGAGTTTCTCGAATTCATCGGTCCGGGCACCCATATGATGGCCGTGTGCCAGCCTTCCGTGCCCGCGCTGGCCGCCACTGCGGTGATGGGCGCCGACAGGAACCGCTGCCGTCCGGCAAGCCTGACGATGATGGGCGGGCCGATCGACACCCGCGCCTCGCCGACCACCGTGAACACCATGGCCATGCAGCGTCCGTTGGCCTGGTTTCGCAACAATCTGATCGCGACCGTGCCGATCCAGTATCCGGGCGTCGGGCGGAAGGTCTATCCGGGCTTCCTGCAGCTCACCAGCTTCATGGCGATGAATCTCGGCAACCACATCATGAGCCATTACGAGATGTTCAAGCATCTCGTCACCGGCGACGGGGAAAGCGCGGCGGCCACCAAGGCCTTCTACGATGAATATCGCTCCGTCTGCGACATGACCGCCGAATTCTATCTTCAGACCGTGGAGCATGTGTTCCAGAACCATTCGCTGCCCAAGGGGGAACTCGTGCATCGCGGCAAGCCCGTGGATCTGGGCGCGATCGGCGATACCGCACTGATGGCGATCGAAGGCGAGCGCGACGATATTTCCGGCATCGGCCAGACCCGCGCCGCGCTGGATCTCGCCACCGGCCTGCCCGAGCAGCGCAAGAAATACATGCTGGCCCGGAATGTCGGCCATTACGGCATCTTCAACGGCAGCAAATGGCGCAACCGGATCGCGCCCGTTGTCGAAGAATGGATCGCGGCTCATCCCCGCACCAGACTGGAAGCGGTGGCCTAGGTCCTGACCCTAGAAGGATTCCAAGGCAGTCAGGGCTGGCCGGGCTCGCCCCTTTCCGGGGCGTTGCCGAAGATCCGGCGCAGCACCTTGCGGGCCAGCAGCAGCAGGCCAATGGCGGCGGCCAGCAACACCAGCGCGATTGCCGCCGCGGCCAGGGGATATTCGTAGGCGAGATAGAGCAGGCCGGCGGTCACCACATCTTCCGTGGTGGACACGGCCACATTGCTGAATGGTTCCGGGCTGGTATTGACCAGCGCCCGTGCCCCCGCCTTGCCGCTATGCGCGAGCAAGGCTCCGCTGCCCCCGAGGATAAATGCGATCACCTGCAGCGCAGGGTCGGAAGGGTCGACCACGGCCAAGGCCAGCAGCGCCCCGCCCAGCGGGCGGATGGCAGTATGCACCGTGTCCCAGACCGTATCCAGCCAGAGGATCTTGTCGGCAAGGAATTCGCAGAGCGCGGCTATCCCCGCCACGCCCATCACCCATGGATTGGCCAGGACCTGGAGCGTGGCCAGATGTTCGGGAAGCGGCAGGACGCCCAGCCGCATAGCGATGCCGGTGGCGAGCACGCAGAGGTAAAGCCGCCAGCCGGACAGCAGGCTGACGCTGCCGGCTATGCCCAGGATTTCGATGATTCCCAAGGTCCCGCCCGCTTCCATCCAAGCTTCTCCTCCGGCCAGTGGAGTTGCGAAGATGCGCGTTTACGGGCGCGGTTGCAAGAAAGCGCGTGGTTCAGTGCTCAGGCGGAGGTCGGCGCAGCCTTCGAGGCGGCCCTGCGCGCCCGATTCGAGGGTGGCGCGGGCTCCCGTTCCCGGCAATAGCTCCACAAGGCGCATTGCAAGCCGATCAGCATGAAGATGAAGGGCTGGAAGGCGATCCCGACGAACAGCGAACCGACCATATAGACGATCAGCCCCTGCTGCAGCGCCATGGCCAGCGGCGCCTGCCAGGTTTCGCCCTCCGCAACCCGGCCTTTCCAGCGGCGCTGCAGCTTTTCCATTTGCCAGATGCCCAACAGCAGCAGCCAGAGCCACAGGCCCAGCCCGATCCAACCCTGTTCCCCCAGCATCTCGAAATAACTGGAATGATAGGCGCGCGCCTCGTCAGTCATGGTCGTGGTGCTGATGGTCGTGGTGGTGCCGTCGGTCTGCGCATCGACCGTCTCGAAGGTCAGCCGGTTGCTCAGATAGGCATTGAAGCCGCCGCCCAGGGGATGCTCCTTCACATAGTCGAGCGTCCAGGCCCAGACCGCGAGCCGGGTCGAGGCGGACTGATCGGCCTGGTGATTTTCTATCGTGCTCATCCGCTCGGTGAAGCTCTGCGGCAGGAACGGGATTGCGGCGAGCGCCAGGAACCCGGCCAGCCCCAGGTAAAGGAAGCGGTTCTTCACACTGCGCATCATCAGCACGCCTAGGGCGCCGACACAGAGCAGGCCGGTGCGCGCGCCGGTTCCTACCGGCATCAGCAGGCAGGCGAAGATCAGCGCTGCGGCGAACAGGCGGACCCGGTTGTCGGGGGGGAAGATGGTGCCGTGCCGGACCAGCCAGAGGATCAGCGGGATGACCGAGATCGCCACGCAGGAAATGATCGAGCCTTCGTAAAGGCCGCTGTTCTCGCGCACCAGCAGGGTCAGGGTCTCATAGCCGCCGCCGCCGAGGACGGTCTTGAGCCCGCCGTTGATGATGATCGCCCCGATCGAGAGAACCATGAACAGGATGGCCCCTTCGATCCGCAGGCGGGTGGTGAGGGTGAGCGGCAGGAAGATGGCGAAGACCAGCGCCTTCCAGACCCAGCCCCATTTTTCCAGCGCCGCTTCCGGAAAGTCGGCCGTCAGGGTGGTCATCGCGCAATAGGCCAGCAGCGCCACCATCAGCCCCTGGCGCAGGGTGAAGCGGGCGCCATCCTTGCGGTCGATCAGCAGCCAGCCCGAGAAGGCGGCCGCGAATGCGATCAGCGAGATCGGCAGGGATTGCAGGAAGGTCCACCCCACGCGCTGCGGCGACACGATATCGACATAGAGATAGGCGAGCACCCAGATGAAGGGGTGGCGCAGCCCCAGCAGCAGCAGGACGCCGAAGAACGCGAGCAGGGCGAGGTCAAGCATCGCTGCCCTCGTCCTTGCCCGCATGGCGCGCCTTCCGGCCGCGCGGGCGTCCCGGCAGGTCCAGATCCTCGCGCTGCACCAGCCGCCAGGCTGCGATGACCATCAGGCCATGGGTCAGGGCAAGGGAGAACAGATCGATCAAGCGGCAAGGTCCGGAAGCTTCGTCTCTGCCCTCGCCTAGCAGCAGGCGGTTGACGCGACGTTAAGCTTATTCATGGCACAAGTCGGGTCATGACTCGCATCCTGCACGTCCTCGACCATTCTTTGCCGCTGCATAGCGGCTATACCTTCCGCACGCGCGCCATCCTGAAGGCGCAGCAGGCCACGGGGCTCGAAGTGCGCGGAATCACGGGGCTGCGTCATGGCGGCGCCGAGGGCGATCCTGACATGCAGGAAGTCGACGGGCTGATCTTCCATCGCACATCGGGCGAGGCCGGCGGCCCGGCCGGAATGCGCGAATGGCGCGAAGCAGGCCAGCTCGCCAGCGCCATCGAAGCGCTGTGCGCGCAGTGGCGGCCGGATATCCTGCACGCCCATTCCCCCGCCTTGTGCGGGTTTGCGGCGATGCGCGCCGCCGGGCGGCTGGGCATCCCATTCGTCTATGAAATCCGCGCCTTCTGGGAAGATGCCGCGGTCGGCAATGGCACGGGCCGCGAAGGCTCGGTCAAGTACCGGCTGACCCGGAGCCTGGAAAACCATGTCGTTGCCGGGGCCGACTGCGTGATGACCATCTGCCATGGATTGCGGGACGATCTGATCGCGCGCGGTTTCCCGGCGGGGCGCATCGGCATCATGCCCAACGGGGTCGATCTCGAGCTGTTCGGCACACCGCCGGCAGCCGACCCGGCGCTTGCCGAGGAGCTGGGCCTGGGCAGCGGCCCGGTGATCGGCTTCATCGGCAGTTTCTACGACTACGAAGGCATCGACGACCTGATTGAGGCGATGCCGCTGCTGCTCGAAAGCCAGCCTGATGCTCGCTTGCTGCTGGTGGGTGGGGGACCGCGCGCGGAGGCGCTGAAACGCCAGGCCGGGGCATCGCTTGCGCGCCATGCCATCCGTTTCGTTGGCCGGGTCCCGCACGATCAGGTCGAACGCTATTACGCCTTGTGCGATATCATGGCCTATCCCCGCAAGGCGAGCCGGCTGACCGAGCTGGTCACCCCGCTCAAGCCGCTGGAGGCCATGGCCCAGGGCAAGCTCGTGGCCGCGTCCGACGTGGGCGGGCACCGCGAGCTCATCAGCGACGGGGTGACAGGGTCTCTGTTCGCCCCCGACGATCCGGTGGCCTGCGGTGAAGCGCTGGCGGGATTGCTCGCGCACCGGGATCGCTGGGCGGCGATCCGGGAAGCGGCGAAGACCCATGTCGCCTTGCGGCATGACTGGGCGCGCAATGTGGGTCGTTATCAAGACGTTTACCAAGCCTTGCTAGGCAGGGGTTCCGAATCGGGACTGTGTGCGGCGGCCTAAGGTCCGCACCGGGACCAACGGGAGCAGGTAGCGAACGATCCGGGTGATGCCGGCAAGGCGACAGGGGTTGTACGAACAGTGTCCAGTTCGACGCAAAATACCGGAAAGGCGAGGCCCGGGAAGGCCGCGCCGGTCAGCGCTCATCCGGCCTTTCCAGCGATGGTCGCGATCTGGTTCGCCGCCCTGTTCGGCCTGGGCAGCCTCGTTCTGCCTTCCGCCCTGCCGGAACATCTCATCACGCTCACGGGGGCCGACGCGCTGATACCGGCCATGGCGCCGCCGCTCGGTTTCACGGCACGGGCGCTGATTGCCCTGATGGCCACGCTCGTCGGCGGCATCGGCGGGCTCGCTCTGGCGCGCCGGATCGTCGCCGCGCAGCGCTCCAGCCGCCAGTCGGCGGTGGCCGCAGAGCCCAGGCTTCGCAATGCCGACCGCCATCCGGACGCGCCCGCGCGCCGCCCGATTTCCGCCCTGGAAGAGCTGGGCGAGGATCGCCTGCCCGAATTCCGTCCTGAACTTCACGACGAGCTTGCCGAGGAATTGGGCGTCGATTGGGAGGACGAGTTTTCGGAAACGCAAAGCCGCCGCCGCACGCTTGCCAACCTGACGCAGCCCGCAATCGATGGGCCGCTGGATGAGCCCGACTCGCGTTGGGTCGAGCCGGCCGCGGATGCAATCGAGCCGGTGGAGCAGGACTCGCCGGAAGAAATTGCCGAAGAGATGTCCGCCGCGGAGGACATGCCGCTCGAGTGGTCCGAATGGGGCGAGCCTGCTGATGGCGACGCGGATCCGCATGCGGAATTCATCGAGGTCGACGCCGGGCAAGGGCCGGACGAACAGCCTGACATCGCCCTGCCGCCCGCCGCTTCCTCCATGCCGGAAGCGCCCGAGGGGGCGCTTGAACTGGGCGAGGATGCCGCCCTCCCGGCGGGTCACAATCCCGCCATCCGCGAAGCTTCGCTGGCGGAACTGGGTGTGACCGATCTGGTGGAGCGGCTGGCTTATGCCATTCAGATCCGCCAGGAAGGCCCCGTCGCGGTGGGCGAAAGCATATTGGCCAAGAAGGCTCCTACGCGACAATGGCCGGCTCCGGATCGCGAGCCCGCGCCGGACGGCGCCAGCGACGATTCTCCCGCCCGGCCTGCCATGCCTGCGGCGCTGCGCCCGCTCAGCTTCGAGGAGGAAGATGCCGGGGATGGGGTCGAAACCGATCTCGCCCTTTCCGATCTCGGACTGCACGAACATTCCATCCCGGACCATTGGGAGCCGGTCGGGTTCGGCGATCTGCCCGCCTATCAGGCCGAGGATTTCGCCAATGAGAGCGAAGCGGACGAAGAGGACGACAGCGCCCTGGCGGAGGAGAGCTACAGTTCGCTGCTGAATCTCAAGATGGGCCCTGGCCGGCCCGCGCCGGGCGAGGATGCGGAAGGGCTGGATGCCTCGGACGAGGCTGAATCGCCGGCGCAGGAAAGCGCCACCGCTGCCGGGACGGCGCCCGCGGAGCCGGAGGACGCCGACAAGGCCCTGCGCGAGGCGCTGGCCAGGCTGCAGCGGATCAGCGGCGCCGCCTGAACGGCCAAGCGCCCCGCCGCCATGCAGGAATGGCGGAAAAGCGTGCCTTTTTAACGGAAATCCGCTTCGCGGTTGCAAAAACCGCTTCCTGTCGTCATTGGGGAAGATCGCATAGCCTTGTCGAGCACGGGGCTCTTGTGATTCGCGCATTTTTGCCGAAGGGGCGCTGCATCGGGGTGCAGCGGCCAGGCCAACGACAGGATAGGAATTTTGATGGGTTACCCGGCGTCCCAGGGCTTATACGATCCGCGTAATGAACACGATGCCTGTGGTGTGGGCTTTGTCGCCCATATCAAGGGAAGCAAGAGTCATGCGATCGTTAAACAGGCACTGGAGATTCTGGCGAATATCGACCATCGCGGTGCGGTCGGGGCGGACCCGCTGCTGGGCGATGGCGCGGGCATCCTCATGCAGATTCCGGATCCGCTCTATCGCAAGTGGGCGCAAGGCGAAGGCCTGACCCTGCCGCAGCCGGGCGATTACGCGATCGCCATGTGCTTCCTGCCGCGCGACGAGCATTCGCGCGATTACGCGGTCAGCCTGTTCGAGAAGGTGATCGCCAAGGAAGGCCAGAAGGTGATCGGCTGGCGCGACGTGCCGACCTCGCTGGACGGGCTGGGCAAGGCGGTGATCGCCTCGATGCCGGTGATCCGCCAGTGCTTCGTCGCGCGCGGCGCGAACTGCGCCGACCAGGACGCTTTCGAGCGCAAGCTGCTGGCGATCCGCAAGCAGACCCAGAACCCGCTGGAGGAACAGGCGGTCGAGCTCAACATGCCGGGGCTGGCGGAGCTCTACATGCCCAGCTTCTCCAGCCGGACCATCGTCTACAAGGGGCTGCTGCTCGCCAATCAGGTGGGCAGCTTCTACGACGATCTGCGCGATCCGGATTGCGTCAGCGCGATCGGCCTGGTGCACCAGCGCTTTTCGACCAATACCTTCCCCAGCTGGAAGCTGGCGCATCCCTATCGCTTCATCGCCCATAATGGCGAGATCAACACGGTTCGCGGCAATGTGAACTGGATGAACGCCCGCCGCCGGACGATGGAATCGCCGCTGCTGGGCGCGGATCTCGACAAGATGTGGCCGCTGATCCCGCACGGCCAGTCCGACACGGCCTGCCTCGACAATGCGTTCGAGCTGCTGGTGGCCGGCGGATTCAGCCTGACCCATGCGATGATGATGCTGATCCCGGAAGCCTGGGCGCGCAACCCGCTGATGGATCCGGCGCGCAGGGCCTTCTACGAATATCACGCCGCGCTGATGGAACCGTGGGACGGCCCGGCCGCCGTCGCCTTCACCGACGGGCGCCAGATCGGCGCCACGCTCGACCGGAACGGGCTGCGGCCCGCGCGCTATTGCGTGACCAAGGACGATATCGTCTGCCTGGCCTCGGAAAGCGGCGTGCTGCCCTTCAAGGAAGAGGAAATCATCCGCAAGTGGCGGCTCCAGCCCGGCAAGATGCTGCTGATCGACCTGGAGCAGGGGCGCATCATCGAGGATGAGGAGCTCAAGGCCGAGCTCGCCAATGCGGAGCCCTATGCGAAGTGGCTGGAGCAGGCGCAGTACAAGCTGGAAGACCTGGAAACGGTCGAAGCCGACGCGGCCGAGCTGCCGGTGGACCGGACCAGCCTGCTCGATCGCCAGCAGGCCTTCGGCTATACCCAGGAAGACATTTCCAAGTTCCTAGAGCCGATGGCAGTGAATGCCGACGATCCGATCGGATCGATGGGCACCGACACGCCGATCGCGGTGCTGTCGCAGCGGCCGCGCCTGCTCTACGATTATTTCAAGCAGAACTTCGCCCAGGTCACCAACCCGCCGATCGACCCGATCCGCGAGGAGCTGGTGATGAGCCTGCTGTCCATGATCGGCCCGCGCCCCAACCTGCTGGGGCACGATGCCGGCGCGCATAAGCGGCTGGAGGTGGCGCAGCCCATCCTCACCAATGAGAACGTGGTTAAGATCCGTGGAGCGGAAAGGGCGCTCGACAAGGCATTCCGCACCGGCACGCTCGACATCTGCTGGGATGCCAGCACCGGCGCCGACGGGCTGGAGCGGGCGCTGCGCGACCTGTGCGTGGCCGCGACCGAAGCGGTGCTGGCCGACAAGAACATCCTGATCCTGTCCGACCGCGGCCAGGGCCCGGATCGCATTGCGATGCCCGCCCTGCTGGCGACCGCGGCGGTGCATCATCACCTCGTCCGGCAAGGCCTGCGCATGCAGACCGGCCTGGTGGTGGAAACCGGCGAGGCCCGCGAAGTGCATCACTTCTGCGCGCTGGCCGGCTATGGAGCGGAAGCGATCAATCCCTATGTCGCCTTCCAGACCCTGGAGCAGATCCGGATCGAGAAGGAGCTTCCGCTCAGCACCGAGCAGGTCCAGCAGAACTATATCAAGGCGATCGGCAAGGGCATCCTGAAGGTCATGTCGAAGATGGGCATCTCGACCTATCAGTCCTATTGCGGAGCGCAGATCTTCGATGCGGTCGGACTCAACAGCTCGTTCATCGCCCAGTATTTCACGGGCACCGCGACGACGATCGAGGGGGTCGGCCTCAAGGAAGTGGCGGAAGAAGCGGTGCGCCGCCACGCCGCCGCCTATGGCGACAACCCGATCTATCGCAAGATGCTCGACGTGGGCGGGATCTACCAATACCGCATCCGCGGCGAAGACCATGCCTGGACCCCAACCAGCATCGCCAGTCTCCAGCATGCGGTGCGCGGCAACGATCCGAAGAACTACGAGGAATTCGCCCGCTCGATTAACGAGCAGTCGGAACGGCTGCTGACCATTCGCGGGCTGATGGAGCTGAAGAAGGCCGACAGCCCGCTCCCGCTGGACCAGGTCGAGCCGGCCAGCGAGATCGTCAAGCGCTTCGCCACCGGCGCGATGAGCTTCGGCTCGATCAGCCGGGAGGCGCACACCACGCTGGCGATCGCGATGAACCGCATCGGTGGCCGCTCCAACACCGGCGAGGGCGGCGAGGAGGTGGATCGCTTCACCCCGCTGCCCAATGGCGATTCGATGCGCTCGCGCATCAAGCAGGTCGCTTCGGGCCGCTTCGGCGTGACCACGGAATATCTCGTCAATTCGGACGATATCCAGATCAAGATGGCCCAGGGCGCCAAGCCCGGCGAGGGCGGCCAGCTGCCCGGCCACAAGGTCGACAAGGTGATCGGCAAGGTCCGCCATTCCACCCCCGGCGTGGGCCTGATTTCACCGCCGCCGCACCATGACATCTACTCGATCGAGGATCTGGCCCAGCTGATCCACGACCTGAAGAACGTCAATCCGGTGGCGCGCATCTCGGTCAAGCTGGTGTCCGAAGTGGGCGTGGGCACGGTCGCCGCGGGCGTCTCCAAGGCGCGCGCCGACCATGTGACCATCTCCGGCTATGAAGGCGGCACCGGCGCATCGCCGCTCACGAGCCTGACCCATGCCGGCAGCCCCTGGGAGATCGGCCTTGCCGAAACCCAGCAGACGCTGCTGCTGAACGATTTGCGCAGCCGCATCGCGGTGCAGGCCGATGGCGGGATCCGCACGGGGCGCGACGTCGCCGTCGCCGCGCTGCTGGGCGCCGACGAGTTCGGCTTCGCCACCGCGCCGCTGATCGCGGCCGGCTGCATCATGATGCGCAAGTGCCACCTCAACACCTGCCCGGTCGGCGTCGCCACCCAGGATCCGGTGTTGCGCGCCCGGTTCACCGGCCAGCCGGAGCATGTAATCAACTATTTCTTCTTCGTGGCCGAGGAGCTGCGCCAGATCATGGCGGAGATGGGCTTCCGCACGGTGCAGGACATGGTCGGCAGGGTGGACCGGCTCGATGCGCGCAAGGCGATCGATCACTGGAAGGCCAATGGCGTCGACCTGTCCCGCCTGCTGCACGTGGTCGAGCTGGAGGAAGGCAAGAGCCTGCACTGGTCGCAGACCCAGGATCATGGCCTCGAAGCCGCGCTGGATGTGGAGCTTATCGAGGCCTCGTGTTCGGCAATCGAGAATGGCGAGACTCTGGTTCTGGACCGGACCATCCGCAACGTGAACCGTACGGTGGGCACGATGCTGTCCGGCCGGATCGCGCAGCGGCATGGCCATGCCGGGTTGAAGCCCGAACAGCTCCGGATCAACTTCACTGGGGTGGCCGGGCAGAGCTTCGGCGCATGGCTGGCGCATGGCGTCACGCTCGATCTGGTGGGCGACGCCAACGACTATGTCGGCAAGGGGCTGTCGGGCGGCCGCGTGATCGTCCGTCAGCCGACCGGATTGGGCCGCGATCCGACCGAAAACATCATCGTCGGCAATACGGTGCTGTACGGTGCGATCGCGGGCGAGGCCTACTTCAACGGGGTCGCGGGCGAACGCTTCGCAGTCCGCAATTCCGGCGCGATCGCGGTCGTGGAAGGCACCGGCGATCATGGCTGCGAATACATGACCGGCGGCGTGGTGTGCGTGCTGGGCAGGACCGGCCGCAATTTCGCCGCGGGCATGTCGGGCGGCGTGGCCTATGTCTATGACGAAGACGGCGTGTTCGAAAAGCTGTGCAATCTGGCGCAGGTCGATCTGGAACGGATTTCGGCGGAGCCGGACAAGGACGAGGGCATGGGCCGCCCGCAGCAGCGCGGCTCCAGCGTGCTCGATTACGGCATGGGCGACATGCTGCGCCACGATGCGGAACGGCTGAGGATCCTGGTGGAAAGGCACAAGCTGCACACGGGATCGGCGCGCGCCGCGGCGCTGCTGGATGATTGGGGCAATACGCTCGGAAAGTTCGTCAAGGTGATGCCGCGCGATTACGCGCGCGCCTTGCGGCAGATGGAGGCGGAACGCCTCGAAGCCGCCAGCGTCGCCGCTGAATGACTCGGGTCGGATAAGGGTTACGGAATAATGGGCAAGGAAACCGGGTTTCTCGAAGTCGACCGCAAGGATCGCACCTATGCGGACCCCAAGGCACGGCTGAAGCACTACAAGGAGTTCGTGATCCCGCATGCGGAGCCGGCGCTGCGCGAGCAGGCGTCGCGCTGCATGAATTGCGGCATCCCCTACTGCCACAATGGCTGTCCGGTGAACAACATCATCCCGGACTGGAACCATCTGGTCTATGAGGGCGACTGGCGCGATGCGCTGGAAATCCTGCATTCGACCAACAATTTCCCGGAATTCACCGGCCGCATCTGTCCCGCCCCGTGCGAGGCGAGCTGCACGCTGAACATCATCGACCAGCCGGTCACCATCAAGTCGATCGAATGCGCCATCGTCGATCGCGGCTGGAAGGAAGGCTGGATCGAGCCGCAGGTGCCCGCCAGGCGCACCGGCAAGTCCGTGGCGGTGGTCGGCTCCGGCCCGGCCGGCATGGCCTGCGCCCAGCAGCTTGCGCGGGCGGGCCATTCGGTGACCCTGTTCGAGAAGAACGACCGGGTCGGCGGGCTGCTGCGTTACGGCATCCCCGACTTCAAGATGGAAAAGCACCTCATCGACCGCCGCATGAAGCAGATGGAGGCCGAAGGGGTGACCTTCCGCCCGTCGACCGAAATCGGCGTGGAGGTATCCTTCAAGGCGCTGAAGGAGAATTTCGACGCGGTAGTGCTGTCGGGCGGTGCGGAAAACCCGCGCCCGCTGCAGATCCCCGGCGCGGAACTGCCCGGCGTCCACTATGCGATGAGCTTCCTGACCCAGCAGAACAAGCGCAATGCCGGGGATGACGAGGCGCGCGCCGCGCCCAACGGCACGCTCAGCGCCACCGGCAAGCATGTCATCGTGATCGGCGGCGGCGACACCGGGTCGGACTGCGTCGGCACCTCCAACCGGCAGGGCGCGGCGAGCGTGACCCAGCTGGAGATCATGCCCAAGCCCCCGGAAAAGGAAGACAAGGCGCTGACCTGGCCGGACTGGCCGCTCAAGCTGCGGACATCCACCAGCCATGACGAAGGCGTGGACCGCGACTGGGCGGTGCTGACCAAGCGCGTGATCGGCGACAACGAGGTCACCGGTCTGGAATGCGTGCGCGTCGAATGGAACAACGGCAGGATGGAAGAAGTGCAGGGCAGCGAATTCACCCTGCGGGCCGATCTCATCCTGCTGGCCATGGGTTTCCTCGGCCCGCGCAAGCAGGGGATGCTGGACCAGTCCGGCGTCGCCATGACCGATCGCGGCAATGTCGACGCCAACCTGATCGACTACAGGACGAGCGAGGACATGGTGTTCTCTTGCGGCGACATGCGCCGGGGCCAGTCGCTGGTGGTATGGGCGATCCGCGAGGGCCGCCAATGCGCGCGGGCGGTGGACGAGGCCTTGATGGGGGCGAGCGAACTGCCGCGCTGAGGTGAGTGGGCGGTTAGCGTAAGCAGCCGCTCCAGCTCCTGCCTCTGGCCTTTTCAGGTGATTGCGGGCAATCATCCGCCGATGCGCGCGCGCCTTCTTCTACCTGTCATTCTGCTGCTGTCCCTCGCTTCCCCGGCATGGGCACAAGCTTCGGCCCCGGATTTCGCCGGCGGTTACCGTCTGCAGGGTGGTCCGGACGTGGCGTCGGAACTGGTCCTGCGCGCGGATGGAACCTATGCCTATTGGCTGATGGCGGGAGCTCTGGACGAAGCCTCGGAAGGCCGCTGGACCTTGGCCGACGGCCAGCTTTCGCTGGTCACCGAACCCAGGCCGGTCCCGCCGGAATTCCGGCAGGTCGGGGCTTCGGCGGAAGGAACCGGCTTTCGGCTGGAAGTGAACTGGCCCAGTGGCAGGGGGATTGCCGGCATCGATTTCCGGATCGGCCTGGCCGATGGGCAAGTGCTGGAAGGCTACACCCAGCATGACGGCTGGCAGGCAGCCGAAGCGCTCGCGGCGGACCCGCAATGGATCGAACTGGAGGAGCCGGTAAACACCATCCGCTCAGGGCGGATCGCCTTGCCGCTGCATACCAGGGTCCTGCGCTTCGTTCTGCTGCCGAACGATCTGGGCAAGGTCGATCTGACCGGCGCCACCATCGAAGTGGAGGGCAAGGGGCTGACTCTGCACCGCCGGGAAGGCGCAATGCCCTTTGTCAGGACCTCCTCTGTGCCATACAGGTAGCGTTAGAGGCCCTGTGCGATCCGCTCCAGCGCGGCGATGTCAGGCATGCCGTGCTGGCCAAGCAGCTGGATGCAGACGTGATCCGCCCCCGCATCCCAATGCGCCCGCACCCTCTCGCGGATCGTCTCGTCATCGCCCCAGGCGATCATGGCGTCCACCAGCCGGTCGGACCCGCCATTCTCGAAATCTGATTCGTCGAAACCCTGCCGCAGCCAGGTATTCCGGTAGTTCGGCAGGCCGACGTAGATGCCCAGGATCGCCCGGCCGAGCTTGCGGCCGGTTTCCGCATCCGGCGCAGGCGCGACCATCTGTTCCACGCAAAGCAGTTTGTCCGGCCCGAGAATGGCGCGGGCTTCGGCCGTGAATTCCGGCGTGACATTGTAGGGATGCGCGCCATCCGCCAGGTCGCGCGAAAGCTCGAGCATTTTCGGACCGAGGGCGGCCAGCAGGGTGACCGGCTTGTCCGAGGGCTTCGGCGATTCGTAGACCGCCTTGCCCATTGCTTCGAGATAGGCGCGCATGGTGGCCACCGGCTTGCCGTAATCGTGCCCGCGCAGATCATCCACCAGCGGCGCGTGGGAAACCCCCATGCCGAGGACGAACCGGCCGCCGGATTGCTCGTTCAGGCCATTGCGCGCGGCCACCATCGCCTGCGCATCGCGCGCGTAGATATTGGCGATGCCGGTGGCGATGATCAGCCGCGTGGTGTTGGCGAGCAGCCAGCTCGACGAAACCAGCGAATTGCGGCCCACGGCCTCCGGATGCCACAGGGCGGAAAATCCCGCGCGCTCAACCGCCTGGGCGAAGCTGGCCAGCTCGGCCGATGTCATCAGATCGAGGCTGGCCCAAACGCCAAGCTTGCCGAGTTTTCCTGTCATGCCATCTCCCCACGGATCAAATTGTTCCCAATCAGCTCCGAGCTATCGCCGCCGGGCCGGTTTGGCAAATCCGGCGTCACCAATCGATCGCGCCCCGGCCATTGGCTTCCAGGAAGGCATTGGCGCGGCTGAAAGGTTTCGATCCGAAGAAGCCGCGATGAGCCGAAAGCGGGCTGGGATGCGGCGACCGGATGATCAGGTGCCGGCCGCTATTGACCAGTTCCGGAATACGCGCCGCCTTGCCCTGTGCATGGCTGCCCCACAGGATGAACACGCTCGGTTCCGGCCGCGTCGCGACCGCGGCGACCGCTGCATCAGTGATGGCTTCCCAGCCGCGGTTCTGGTGCGATCCGGCCTGCCCCGCTTCGACCGTCAGCGCGTTGTTGAGCAGCAGCACCCCTTGCTTCGCCCAATGCGACAAATCGCCATGGTCGGGAGGCCCGATTCCCAGGTCGCTTTTCAGCTCCTTGTAGATATTCACGAGGGACGGCGGCGACGGCACCCCCTGGGGCACGGAAAACGCGAGACCATGCGCCTGCCCCGGCCCGTGATAGGGGTCCTGCCCGAGGATCACCACCTTGACCTTGTCCAGCGGGGTAAGCTCCAGCGCGGCCAGCCGCTGCCCCCGGGGCGGATAGATATGCTTTCCCGCCGTTTCTTCCGCGCGCAGCCAGCCGCCCAGCCGCCGCGCCTCTTGTGTCGCCAGCACCGGTTCGAGCACCGGCTTCCAGGAGGAGGGAAGATTATCCTGCGCCATAGGGAACTCGTAGCGCGTGGATGCGACTATCGCCAGCCGGGGCTTTCGCTCTTCCACGGATAGGCTTAAGGGCGGAAGCCTATGGCTGTTCATTTTCACGAAGAAGATCTGCCCGCAGGCGTGCTCGCGCCCGGTCCGATCGCTGTCGACACCGAAACGATGGGATTGATCACTCCGCGCGACCGGCTGTGCCTGGTCCAGATCAGTGACGGGCAGGGGGACGAGCATCTCATCCGCTTCAAGCGCGGAAGCAGCTTCGACGCGCCGAACCTGAAGGCGGTTCTCGCCGACCCGACCCGTCTCAAGCTCTATCATTTCGCGCGCTTCGATCTGGCGGCGATCGAGCATTATCTCGGCGTGGTCGCGGCCCCGGTGTTCTGCACCAAGATCGCCAGCAAGCTGACCCGCACCTATACCGATCGGCATGGCCTGAAGAACCTGGTCAGCGAGTTGCTGGGCACCGATATTTCCAAGCAGCAGCAGTCGAGCGATTGGGGCGCGCCGGAAATCAACGAGGCGCAGCGCGAATATGCCGCCAGCGATGTCCGTTATCTGCATCGGCTGCGCGCTATCCTTGTCGAACGGCTGGAACGCGAAGGGCGTTTGGCGATTGCCCAGGCATGCTTTGATTTCCTGCCCGCCCGGGCGCGGCTGGACCTTGCCGGCTGGGCCGAGAAGGATATCTTCAGCCACGAGTAAGCCAGGCAACGACAAGCAGCAGAACCATGAGCGCCGAAGCCGACACCATCCGCAATCACCGCCAGGCCTTTGCTGCCCCGGGCGGTTCGCATGACCGGCTGATTCGCTTCCTTTCCCGGGCCTTGCCCGCCGCGATCGGGGTGCTTGCGGCGCTGATGATCCTGAGCCCGCTGTCGCCGCGCGGCGAGATCAGTTTCCTGCTGGATCGCAACGAAGTGCAGGTGGTGCAGGACCGGCTGCGCGTGGACAATGCCATGTATCGCGGCCAGGACAGCCAGGGCCGCCCGTTCTCCCTGACGGCAGGCGAGGCGGTCCAGCGCTCGGTCAGGGAACCGGTGGTCGTCATGAACGATCTCGTCGCCCGGATCCTGCTGTCGGATGGCCCGGCCACGCTGAGCGCCGGCAAGGGCCGCTACAATTTCCGCGAGGAGATGGTGAATGTGGATGGGCCGGTGCAGTTCACCGCCGCCGACGGCTATCGCATGGTGACGCGCAATGTCGCGATCGATCTGAAGAATCGCAGGTTGGGGGGCAGCGGCCGGGTGGAAGGCTCGATGCCCGCTGGCACTTTCTCGGCCAACCATATAGAGGCCGACCTTTCCGCCCGAACCATCACTCTGGTCGGCGACGCAAGGCTGCGCATGGAGCCAGGCAAGCTGAGGATGCCGCAATGATCGATCTTCGCCGTTTGGCTGCCCCATTCCGCTATGGCGCCGCGGGCTTCGTGGTGACCTTGGCCGCGCTGGGCGGCATCCAGCTTTCGGCCCAGACCATCGGCAATCACAACAGCAGGGCTCCGGTCAACTACGCCGCCGACCGGATCGAGCTGCAGGACCGGCAGGACCGGGTGGTGCTGTCGGGCAATGTCGATATCACGCAGGACAATCTGCGCCTGCGCGCCGCGCGCACCACGGTCGATTACACCAATGCCGGGTCGCTAAAGATCGAGCGCATCACCGCCACCGGCGGAGTGGTGGTCACCCGTGCCGACGAGACCGCGCGGGGCAATGTCGCCATCTATGATTTCAACCGCCGCATCATCACCATGGCGGGCAATGTCGCTCTGCGCCGGGGCTCGGACGATCTGAACGGGCAGCGGCTGGTGATAGATCTCGATAGCGGGGTATCGAGCGTGGACGGCCGAGGGGGCGGGAGCACGGGCAAGGGCGGCCGAGTCAGCGGGACATTTTCCGTCCCGCAATAATCTGCACAGAACGGCACACAGAGGCACCATAAGGAGCCAGAGAGGAACCGAGGCGGCCGATCGCCGATCCAGACGATCCCGCAAGGCCCGGACCGCAATTTTTCATTTTCCTACAGCCTGTTTCCGGGCCTATGGGATCTGTCCTTTTTCACAATCGGCAAGAGGACGACCATCATGCCCACTCCGCCGCCCATCTCCGTTCCAGCCGGGTTCGCTCCGGCTTTCGCGCTTGGCTTTTCGGATTCCGAATCGTGCCTTTCCATCGTCAGCAGCAGCGCTCCCCTGCCCGTAACCATCACGGACCCGCCTTCCGCATCCTCCGATCCGCTGACCGGCGAGACGGCCGCCTCCACGCTGGCCGGCCCATTCCAGCCCGTGCCCGGCATCCCGATCATCCTGACCCTGTCCGGCGACTGGACCGGCACCGTGCGCCTGCTGCGTTCGATGGATGGAGGCGATACGCTCCACCCCTTGCGCGTCGGCGGAATGGTGTGGGGAACATTTCATGAACGAGGTTGCGAACAAGTCTGGATCGAGACCGAGCAGGGCGCGACCTTCCATCTCGATATCACGCTGACTTCGGGCGCTCTTGCCTATCGGGTGGCGCAATGATCGGGCTGGACGTCGCGGCCCGCGGCCTCGCCAAAAGTGCCTTCGCCCATTCGCTCCGGCAAGGGACGGCACCAGCCCTGCATGGCGCGAGGGGCGACGGTCTGGCGCCGGACGATCCGGCCTTCGCGGCTGTCAGGGCGCTGTTCGCCGCCGCCAGCGAGCGAACCCTCCGGCTCGAGAGCAAGACCTATGCCTTTACCGAAAGCGGCGGGCTGACATGGGACCAGTCCGACAGCGCGATCCTCGGGCAGGGCATGAGCCGTTCCATTTTGCGGCAGACCAATCATGCGATCTCGTCCGGCAGCGCGCGGACGCTCCACTCCTGCGAAAACCTCCTGCTGCAGGACCTCACCCTGCACGGGGCGAACGGCTATGGCGCTCTCTATGTCCCGCAAGGCCAGACCGTGGAGAACGTTGTGTTCAACCGGGTCAGGTTCGCCAGCGATCCGCAAAACGGGATCGATGGCGCATGGTTCGGCTCCACCAATGGCATCCGCTGGGTGTGCGACACCGGCTCGGCCCGGGAAATCTGGCTGATCGATTGCGTGTTCGAGAACTGCGGCCGCATGGGGCTGGAATTCCAGAACCACGGAACCGGCTCCACCGTGCGGATCGGCAATATCCATATCGTCCGCCCGCGCTTCGTCCATATCGGTCAAGCCAATGCCAGCGCGGGGCACGCGCAGGGCATGGGCATTTCCCTGTCCGGCTACATGGATGATATCCTGATCGACCGGCCCTGGTTCGATCATGTGGATCGCCTTTGCGTCGAAATGGTCGGCTGTTCGCGCACCCGGATCCGGGACATGATGGTGCGCCACGATACGCTGGGCAGCGGCCTGATCGCGGCGACCAATGCGAAGCCGATGCATGGCAACGCCATCGACGGGTTGCGCTGGTGCGGCTCGACCGGCTCGGACATATTGGCGGAGATTCCGCAGGTCACCGCCAATATCCGGCTCGACAACTGGAATGACGGCGTGGTCCGGAATGTCCAGTTGCGGACCACGGGCGTGAAAGCCCTGGAACTTGGCGTCAACTATCCGTCGAGTCGCAATCTGGTGGAAGCCAACAGCCTGCATTCGGACCAACCCAACGTGATTGCCAATATCCAGTCGGGGGCCAACATCTTTCGCGGCAACCGGATCGAATCGAGCTATTCCGGCGCGGTCAGCCATATCGCGATACAGGGCAACGACAGCGTGGAGTGCCTTGTCGATGGCAACCGCTTCATCGCCCCTGCCGCGTCGAGCTGGAATCCTATTGCCCTCACGGGCGCGGTCAGTGCTCGCTTCACCCGGTCGAACCGTTTGAACGGCAAGAAAACGGAAGCAAGCGGCACTCTGACCATTTCCTCGGGCACGCAATATGCCGACGTGCTGCACGGCCTGGCCGGGGTACCCGCGTTCCATCTCGTCACGCCACGCAGCCGGGTTCACAATGGAACGACCGACCTTTCCTGGTTCTCGGATTTCGACGGCAATACCATCAATGTCCAGACCAGCGCCAATGTCGGAGCGAATGTCACCTTCCACTGGTATGCCGAGCTTGTCTTCGGAAACCTGTGACAGAAGTGGCCGTGGGGCGGCGCGTGGCCGCTCCACAATATCCTCTTTCCCATTGCGATCATTAGAGTTTGGAGACTTACAGATCGCAGTGCATTGCAGTTGACCAAACCAGTTATGGTCGTAGTGATGTCGCTGATGCTTAAATTTCTTGGCTTTCTGGGCTGCATCATTCTTGCAGTCTTGCTCTACTCAGTCTTGCCTGGCGGGCTGAAGGTTGTGGCTTTGCTTTTATCGCCGATAGTGGTGGGTCTTGCGTTTCTGGCGTCCAGATTGTGGAGCAGGTCTAGCCGAGAAGATTTCAGCTATTTCAGGTTTGATGATCCATCTTCCATTGAAACTCCGAATTTGGAATATGACGCAAAGGATGAGCCATAAAACCCATGTGTTGGGTTAAATAAAGGTCGTTTTCAATTATGGTCGTTGAGCGGTTCAACCAATGTGGAGGAGATTGTGGAGCCGACGGGCTCCAGGACTCAGCGTCGGCGCGCGGCCGCGCGCGCTATGTCGGTTAGCCCCTGGGCCAGCACCACTTCCGCGGAATGGCTCCCCGATACCAGCGCCTGATGCAGGGCGACCAGGCGTTGCACCAGCCGTTCCAGCTTGCGCCCCTGCCATTGCCGCAGCTGGGTTGCGAGATCGCGCTTGTCCTTGAAGAACACCCGCCGCGCCCTGGTTTCCGCCTCCAGCAATCCGGCCACATCGCCTCTGGGCCCTAGCTTGGCGGACAGCTGCGCCAGTTGCGCCACGCGCCGCTCCATCGCCAGCAATAGGCCCACCGGATTGAGCGACAGATCCCGCATCCGCTTGAGCTCCCCCGACAGGCGGCCCACTTCCCCGGACAGGACGACGTTGACCAGTGGGCTGAAGCCGTCTTCTTCCGTGCTGGCCCCGATTGCGTCGAGATCCTCCACCCTGGCCGCGCGCGGCGCCTGCGGAACGGCATCGAGATAGATCGCCAGCTTGGTGACCTCGGATTGCGCGAGCCGGACGTCCAGGCCCGCGGCCCGGGCGATTCGCTCGGCGAGATCGCCGCCCATCTGCAGCCCGGCGGCATCCGCCATCTGCCGGACGGCGGAGGTGACGGAGGACAGGTCGGGCGGATAGAACATCGCGACGAGCGCGTCGTCTCGCGAGGCCAGCAGCTTCGCGGTGCGCGACTTGTCGGTCGCGGCGGCGGCGACGATCAGCACCGGGCAAGGCGGCACGTCGCTTTCGAGCAGGTTGGCGACGGCGTCGTGGACGTCGTCCCCGGTGGCGCGCACGAAAACATGCCGTGCGCCGCCGAACAGCGAGGTAGAGCGCGCTTCATCGTCGAGGCGGACCGGATCGCGCTTCAGCTCCGCCCCGGAGAGTTCGACCCTCTCGCCGGAATCGGCCAACAGGTGCGCGATCCGTTCGGCGGCGGCGAAGGCGCCGGCTTCGTCCTGGCCGCAGAAGTAGAACAGCCGGCATTGCAGCGCCGCCTTCGGAGCAACGGCGGCAAAATCGCGCTGGGTGGCCTTCACGAGCCGTGACGGAGCTGGAGCGTGAGGCGAGTCACGATCCGGTCGGCCACATCGCGGGCGAGATTTTCGAGCGCGGTCTGTTCCGCGGCTATGGTGGCATATTCCGAGGAAACCACGTCGATGCCGGCATCGGAGCCCGCGGTGGCGTCCAGCACGACATCACCGGTCGAGTTGTCGACCAGCTGGTAGCGCGCGCGGAGCGTGCGGCGTTCGCGGCCAATCGTATCGTCGCTGAGCAGGCCGAGCCCTTCCACGCGATCGTCGAGCCTGATCTGGAGGAGATAGCGCTTGCTGGCGGATGCGGCCCCGCTTTCCTCCAGCCGGTCCCGGAGCGCATTGCGCACCAGCCAGCCGGCCCGCCCCTCGATCGGGGCGACCTCGACCGCGGCCAGCCCCTGCGCGACCGCGCCGTTGCCGCCGCCGGCGTACATCGGCTGCAATCCGCATCCGGACAGGAGGCTTGCGGCGAGCAGCGCCGGCAGGCCCCGGGAAAGGCGCCGGCGCCAGGCCGAGCGCGGCGCAACCTGGCGCGTGTCAGCCGGCAATGGCGTTGCGGCGCAGGTCGCGCGCCTTGGTCAGGATGATGTCCTCGAGCTTCTGCACGGTCGCGGCCTGCACCGGCGCTTCGATCCAGTTTCCGGAAGAAACGGCGGCCTGGCGGCTCACCATGACCCGCAGGGCATCAGCGCGCAGATCCTGGTCGAGGATGGTCACGCTGACTTTCACGCGTTCGGCGGGATTGCGCGGATTCGCATACCAGTCGGTCACGATGACCCCGCCGTTGCTGTCCGCCTGCAGCAGCGGCATGAAGGACAGCGTTTCCAGGCTGGCGCGCCACAGATAGGAATTGACGCCGATCGTGTTAATCTTCGCGGCGGCGAGGTCGGCCTTGGGCCGCTCCTTCTTGCCGCAGGCGCCCAGCGCGGCGATCGCGGCGGCGGCCATGACGGTCCGGACCGCAACCCGGCCGATCGATATGCGGGAAAGTGTTTTGCCTGTCTTCAAGGTCAGTTTCCTGTACTGCGTGGCGCGCCGCGCGGGATGCGCCGGTGACCCGGGCCGCGCAGTGCGCAAGGCCTCGCCGCTCTCTATAAACGGACTGTTGGCGGCGGCAAGGGCGCATGGACACCGGCCTTGACGAGCGGAGATCGGGCTGCGGCGCCGGGCGCGAAGCGGTGTGAGTGTGGATATGGTGCAACAGGTGCTACGCAATTGTTCCGATTCGCTTTGTTTGGTCCAAATGGGCTGGAAATTTTCCGAACAGAGCCATAGTATGGCCAATCGAGTGGAACGATTGCTGGTGCGTCCTGCGATTCGTGCCGGTCGGGCGATTTCGCCGGATCGTACGGAAATGACATTGGTTATAAACGCAGGGCGCATGGCAATCGGGTGAGGTGAGGCGTTCAGGGGCTATGTTGCGGCAGTGCAAAAGGATCGTTCGGGGCCGACTTTCGGCATCGGCCGCTGCTGCCGTCGCCTTGCTCGCCCTGCCCAGCGCGGGGCTTGCGCTGGGCGGTTTCGATGATGCACCGGTCAGTCTTTCCGCGCGCGGCAGCTTTGCCTATTTCACACCCGCTTCCATCGACCCGCGCATGGCCCGGCTCGTGACGACGCATGGTTCCGACAAGGGCCGGATGATGCGCTTCACCCCGGCCGGCGCCTACAACCGCAGCGATCGCGCGGTGACGGTCGCGATCAGGGTGGACGATCAGACCGCGCGCGCCATCTCCGTGCGCGCGGCCCTTGCCGCGGCCAAGGGCGAACCCGGTCAGGGCGCGGTGCTGATGGCGCCTACGCGGTACGATCTGGGCATGGCGCGCGGCTATCGCAGCTTTGCTCAATCCTTCACGTTGCCGACCGATGTCCGCAAGATCGAGATGCCCGATCTTTCCAGCTTCAAGCCCGGCAGCGGCGAAGCCGAAGGCAAGCCCAGCCGCTTCAATGCCCGCATCGCGCTTGAGGAGAACGGCAATGCCGGACGTGCTCCGCGCACGCTCGAAGCCATTGATTCGCAGCGGGTCGATGTGGGGGGCAGCTACCGCCTCACCCGCAATCTCGATGTGACCGCGGGGCTGCGCTATTCGCAGGAGCGTGACCGCCTGATGCCGCTTACCGACGGCACGCGCGACAGCCAGGCCGTTTATGTCGGAACCCAGTTCCGCTTCTGATTTGCACCTGTAGAATCTGATCGCGAGGCCGCTGCCTGGCGGTCGTTTAGTATGCTTGCCGTACTATTGGCCTTTGCTTACGCTGCAATGATTCCCGACCTGAAGAGGAGCATTGTATGGCACGTGTAGCGATCGTCACTGGCGGAACGCGGGGTATCGGTGAAGCGATCTGCCTCGCCCTCAGGGACCAAGGCTGCGCGGTGGTCGCGAATTACGGCGGGAATGAAGAGAAGGCCCGAACATTCACCGAACGAACCGGAATACCATCCTACAAATGGGATGTCGGGGACCACGAGGCCGCCCTTGCCGGATGCGGCGTGGTGGAGCGGGAAGTCGGCCCCGTCGATATCGTGGTGAACAATGCCGGCATCACGCGCGACGCGGTCCTGCACAAGATGAGCTGGGAAGACTGGAACGAGGTGATGCGGATCAATCTGGGCGGCTGCTTCAACATGGCCAAAGCCTGCTTTCCGGGAATGCGCGAGCGCGGCTGGGGCCGCATCGTCAATATCGGTTCGATCAACGGCCAGGCCGGGCAATATGGCCAGGTCAACTACGCCGCTGCCAAGTCCGGCATCCATGGCTTCACCAAGGCGCTGGCCCAGGAAGGCGCGAAGTTCGGGGTTACGGTCAATGCGATCGCGCCCGGCTATGTCGATACGGACATGGTCGCCGCCGTTCCGCCGCCGGTGCTAGAGAAGATCGTCGCCAAGATACCGGTCGGCAGGCTGGGCCACGCCGATGAAATTGCGCGCGGGGTGGCGTTCCTGACCTCGGAAGATGGCGCGTTCATCACCGGGTCCACCCTGTCGATCAACGGCGGCCAGCACATGTATTGAGCGCGGCACGGGTGGAGATTCCCTATCATCCGCCAGTCAAGCGCTCGATAGAGATCGCCGGGCACAAGACCTCGATCAGCCTGGAGCCGCTGTTCTGGGATATGCTGAAAGCAGCCGCCCTGCGTAAGGGCGTGCCTGTCAATGCGCTGGTCGCTAGGATCGATGCGGAACGGCTCGATGCGCCAGTCCCGCCGGGTTTGGCCGGAGCCATCCGCATCTGGCTGTTCGCCAACCGCCCGGCCCGGACAGAGCCGCCGGGGAAGGGTCAGGAAAAGGGCGGGGAACTGCCCCGCCCGAATACCGCGTAGCGGTGGGCCGTCATCAGTAGGTAGAGGGCGGGTCGCTGGCGGGGAAGCTTTGGTCGCTTGCCTCGTCCGCCTTGCTCCACTTGCCGGCAGGCTCGTCCCGCATGGCCTTCGGCCCGGCGTCGCGCACCTTCGCGAAATTCTTGTCGTGCGGTTGTCCGCCCGCGAAGGCGGCGTGCCCCTGATCGTGGGCCTTGTTCTTCTGCCAATAGCGATACCCGAGATACCCGGCCGCACCCACAGCTGCAATTTGCAAGAGACTCATCGATTAATCTCCTTTCCGGCCACCAACGCATATGGGGCGGGAAAGGTCCGGACCTAATTCAATCTTCGCCCACCCGTTCGATCTGAGCGCCGAGCAAGGCGAGCTTTTCCTCCAGGCGTTCGTAACCACGATCGAGGTGATAGAGCCGGTGGATCTGGGTCTCGCCTTCCGCCGCCAGCCCCGCAATGACGAGGCTCATCGATGCGCGCAGGTCGGTGGCCATCACTTCCGCCCCGGTGAGCCGGGGCACGCCATGCACGATGGCGGTGCGACCCGACGTTTCGATATGTGCGCCCATGCGGTTCAACTCGGGAACGTGCATGTAGCGATTCTCGAAGATGGTCTCGGTCAGCACGCTTGTCCCTTCCGCGCGGCAGAGCAGCGCCATCAGCTGGGCCTGCATGTCGGTGGCGAAGCCGGGATAGGGCGCCGTTGACAGGGTGACCGCCCGCAAGGGCCCGTCCGCCGCGACCTGGATTCCGCCGGGGCGGGGCTCCACATGAACCCCCGCATCCCGCAGCGCCTGCACGGTCGCTTCCATCTCCTCGATCACCGCATGCTTCAGGAACACGTCGCCGCCGGTGATCGCCGCGGCGCAGGCATAGCTGCCGGCCTCGATCCGGTCGGACATCACGCGATAGGTCGCGCCATGCAGACGCGACACCCCATGGATCGTCAGTTCGGACGTCCCGATGCCCTCGATCTCGGCGCCCATGGCCACCAGCAGATTGCACAGGTCGACGATCTCCGGCTCCCGCGCGGCATTGTGCAGCGTACTCTTGCCCCGCGCGGTGACGGCGGCCATCAGCGCGTTCTCGGTGGCGCCGACCGAAACCACCGGAAAGCTGTAGCGTCCGCCCGGCAGGCCGCCATCCGGCGCGATCGCCTTCACATAGCCGGCCGCCAGTTCGATATGCGCGCCGAACGCCTCGAGCGCCTTGAGATGGAGGTCGATCGGGCGGTTGCCGATGGCGCAGCCGCCGGGCAGGGAAACGGTCGCTTCGCCCATCCGCGCGAGCATCGGGCCCAGCACCAGGATCGAGGCGCGCATCTTGCGCACCAGCTCGTAGGGGGCGACGCTGCTGGTGATGCGCGTCGCCGCCAGCGTCATTACGCGCCCGAAATCCTCCGGCCGGCTGCCGGCGATGGTGGTCGAGATGCCGAACTGGTTCATCAGGTGCTGGAAGCCGTCGATATCGGCCAGCCGCGGCAGGTTGCGCAGGGTCAGCGGCTCGTCGGTGAGCAGGGCGCAGGGAAGCAGGGTGAGCGCCGCGTTCTTGGCCCCGGAAACGGGAATGGTGCCGGAAAGGCGCTTGCCGCCCTCGATGATGATCTTGTCCATCGCGGCGGTTTAGCGGGAAATACGCCGGGAGCAAGGCAGGGTGGTTGACGTCCGGCATCCCGACTCCCTATCCCTTCCCTTGCATGAGCAAGCGCAAACCCATCAAGACCGCCGTGTTCCCCGTTGCGGGGCTCGGCACGCGTTTCCTTCCGGCGACCAAGGCAATCCCCAAGGAATTGCTGCCAATTATCGACCGCCCCCTGATCCAGTATGCGGTGGACGAGGCGCGCGAGGCCGGGATCGAGCAGATGGTCTTCGTCACCGGGCGGGGCAAGACCGCGATCGTCGAGAATTTCGACATCGCGTTCGAGCTCGAGACGACCATGGCCGAGCGAGGCAAGGATCTGTCCGCTCTGGAAGCGACGCGCTTCACGCCCGGCAACCTGATTACCGTGCGCCAGCAGGTCCCGCTCGGCCTCGGCCACGCGATCTGGTGCGCCCGCGCGATCGTGGGCCAGGATCCGTTCGCCATACTGCTGCCCGACGAGCTGATGATCGGCCAGCCCGGCTGCATCAGGCAGATGGTGGAAGCCTATGAGGAAGTGGGCGGCAATCTGATCAGCGTGCTGGAAGTGCCGCCCGAGGAAGTGTCGTCCTATGGCGTCATCGATCCGGGCGAGACCGTCGGGTCGCTGACCGAGGTCCGGGGGCTGGTCGAAAAGCCGCCGGTGGACCGGGCCCCTTCCAACAAGATCATCTCGGGCCGCTATATCCTGCAGCCGGAAGTGATGCGCACGCTGGAGAAGCAGGAAAAAGGCACGGGCGGCGAGATCCAGCTGACCGACGCGATGGCGCGCATGATCGGAACCCAACCGTTCCACGCTGTGACCTTTGCGGGCAAGCGTTACGACTGCGGCAGCAAGACCGGATTCGTAGAAGCGACCCTGGCGCTGGCGCTGGAACGAGAGGACATGGGGGCGGAAATCCGCCGGATTGCGGAGCGCCTGCTGCGCGGCTGAGCCGGCATGGCGCACCGAAGCGCCGGTGCTGCCAGCAATTTTCCGGGGGATTCAGTTGACGCCGAACGCCGAAAAAGTGGCGTTAGGAACCGAGGCGCTTTTTAAGACTTCCCAACGCCTGCAGATTATTCCGGGCCACCCTGGCCGCCGTCGCCACGGGCCAGAGCAAGAGCCTGCTTCGTGTCGGTTTCGACCATGTAGGGAATGGGATTGACCGCATTGCCGGCGACGCGGACTTCATAATGCAGATGCGGGCCGGTGGAGCGGCCGGTGGAACCGATATAACCGATCAGCTGGCCCTTCTTCACGCGAGCGCCCGGTTCGACGACGTAGCTGGAAAGATGGCCATAGCGCGTCTGAAGCGAGGCGCCGTGTTCGATCTGGACATATTTGCCGTAGCTGCTGAACCACTGCGCCATCGAAACGAGGCCATCCGCGGTGGCATAGACCGGCGTGCCGGTCGGGCCCGCCAGATCCACGCCCTTATGGGCGCGGCGGCCGCCGATCACCGGATGCACCCGCATCCCGTAGTCGCTGGAGAGGCGAGTGCCTTCAACCGGCATCCGCGAAGGAATGGAGACCTTGCTGGTCGTAGCGGCCGCGCCCTGGCCGGGGCGGCTGTCGAGGGATTGCCAGCTGGCGAACAATTTGTGGAATTGCGCATCGCCTTCGCCGAGCGGGGATTGACGGTTCGCGGTGTCGGCATTCGCGGTTCCGGCAAGGGCCGGATGGGCACCGATCAGAAGGAAAGCACCTGTCACTGCGGAAAGAGCCATCCGGAGTCGGCGGGTAAACTGGAATGCGACCACGCGTTTTTCGTCCTTAAATCTTTCGGCACCCCGTAAAGCGCCGAACCGATCCCGCTGGCTGACACGGAAAAAGCGCTATTCGCTTCCGCCGCTACCAGCCTGAAATCTATTCTGAGATTGAACGGACCCCCCCGCCATCTCGTGCGCTGTGCTTATCCCGGCAGAATCCTAACAGGCAATGGCTGCGTAGAAGTCTCGCGATAAACCGGCTGCAAGACGCGCTGAGTCGTTGAATGGCGGCTTCAAACCGCCCCGGAAGTGGCTTTCGACCAGCCTTTTCCAGGTTGATTGGGGTGCTTCGCTTCGTCTTGCGCACAGGGCGACGAAATGACTTGTGCCGATGCGGACATGGCGAATTTCGTCGTCAAGGATTCTCTCGAGGATCCGCGCGCCATGTTCGTCACCCGCCGCGCGGACCCGGTGCAGCGTGGCCGGGGTGACGTCCAGCCCGCGCGCCTCCAGCACCATGGGAACGATCGCCAGTCGGGCGGCGGCATCGTGGCGGGTCTTCTCCGCCGCTTCCCACAGGCCGTCATGGGCGGGCAAGGCGCCGTAGAAGCTGCCCAGGCCGCGCAGCTTGCGTTCGAGCAGCGCGAAATGCATGGCTTCGTCCGCCGCGACCGACAGGAAATCCGAAACGAAACCTTCGCCCATCTCGCCGCCAAACCGGCCGGCCATGTCGAGCGCAAGGTCGATCGCCACGAACTCGATATGGGCCAGCGCGTGCCACAAGGCGATCCGGGCCCGTTCCGACCCGCCGCGTCCGCGCTTGGGCATCCGCGCGGGAGGCAGCAGCTCGGGGCGTTCCGGCCGCCCCGGCCGTTCGGGCATGGCCGTGTCGAACACCGGCGCCAGCCGACCGCCGCACCATTCCCGCGCGACGGCGCGCGCTGCCATCACCTTGTCGCGCGGCTCGCTCGCCAGCAATGCGGCGCGAATCGCCGCGCCGGCGGATTGGGGGGCGGATTGAGGGGCTAAGGAGCGTGCAGTCACGCCAGGGCGCGCGCGGCTTCGAGCACTTCGGCGGCGTGGCCCTTCACCTTCACCTTGCGCCACACCCGCGCGATCGTTCCATCCCGGTCGACCAGATAGGTGGTCCGCTCCATCCCCATGTATTTGCGGCCATACAGGCTTTTTTCGGTCCAGATGCCGAGCGCCTCGGCCAGCCCGTCCGTTTCCGGATCGGTCGCGAGCGGCGCCTTCAGCCCGTGCTTGGCGATGAAATTGCTGTGCTTCTTCGCCGAATCCCTGCTGATCCCCAGCAGCCCCGTGCCGGCCTTTCCGAAATCGCCCGCCAGCGCGCCGAAATCGATGTTCTCCGTGGTGCAGCCGGGCGTGTTGTCCTTGGGATAGAAGAACAGCACTAGCTTGCGCCCCTTGAAATCCGATGGGCGCACCGGGCCGCCATCGGGAGTTTCCAGCGCGATATCGGGCATGCGGTCGCCCACGTCGGGTCGGTCACTCATCGTCGATCTCCAGCCTTGTTCCGAAACTGTCCTGCCAGGCCGCGGCTATCGCGCGGCGGGCATCGCCAAAATCCGCCAGCAGCGTGGCCACATCGCCGCAGCCGCAGGCCCGCGCCAGCACCGCCGCCGCCGCCGGGGCCGGCATTTCCGTATCGGGCGCCAGCAGGCGCGAGGCGACCAGCAGGCGGGTCGTCAGGTCGTGCGCCTGCGCCACTTCGCCGGGGAGCAAGCCGCGTTCGATCAGCAGGCGTACCGCTTTGCCGAGATCGGGATCGAATCCCGCCCCTTCCCGCAGCTGCAGGAAGTGCACGACGAATTCGAGATCGACCAGCCCGCCCCGCGCCAGCTTGGCGTCCAGCGGGCCGCGCGGGGGCTTGTGCGCGGCCATCTCGTCGCGCATCCCGAGCACATCCTGCTTGAGCTTCGCCGGATCGCGGGGCGCGGCCAGCACGCCGGCGATGATTCCGGCCAGCTCATTGCGCGCCGATTCGGGGCCGTAGAGCGGCCTCGCCCGCGCCAGCGCCATGTGTTCCCAGGTCCAGGCGTCCTCCCGCTGGTAGCGGGCGAAGCTCTCCATGCTGACCGCGAGCGGCCCCTGCGCGCCTTGCGGGCGCAAGCGCGTATCGACTTGATAAAGCACTCCCTGAGCGGTTGGCACGCTCAGCGCGGCCGTCACTCTCTGGGCCAGGCGGTTGAAATAATGGGTGACGCCCAGCGGCCGCGCCCCGTCGGATTCGCCGTCCGGCTCGCCGGAGAAGAGGTAGATGATGTCGAGATCGGAGGCATGGGTCAGCGCGCCGCCGCCGAAGCGGCCCAAGCCCAGCACCATCAGCTCCGCGCCGGGCATGTGGCCGTGCGCCCTTGCAAATTCCTCGGTAGTGGCATCCGCCGCCACTTTCAGCGCCGCTTCCGCCGTACGGGCGAGGGCGCGCGCGATATCCAACGGATCGTGCGCCGCCTCGATCAGCTGGACCCCGAGCGCGAAGCGGAGCTCCCCCACCACGCGGCGGATCTGGTCCAGCACGGTTTCATAGCAATCGCCGGCCTCGCGGCGGCCCATGCGTTCCGCCAGCTCCGCCACATCGCCGGGCAGGTCGAGCGCGCTGGTGTCGATCAGCGCGTCCAGCAGGTCCGCGCGGCGGGCCAGCTCGGTGGCGAGCGGGGGCGCCAGGCTGAGGATATGGACCAGCTGGTCCAGCAAGCCGGGACGCGCCTGCAACAAGCGAAATAGGTTAACCGCACTCGACAAACTAACCAATAGGGCTTCCCAGCGCAGGAACGCGCCATCTGGGTCCGGCGCGGCGGCCAGCGCCTTGAACAGGTCCGGCGCCACCACCTCGAAGGCGGAGCGCGCGGCATCGCTGCGCAGGGCGCGGACGCGGCCGTCCGACCAGCTTGCGATGCGGGCCGCCATCGCTTCTGCATCGCCGAAGCCCAACTCGGCAAGCCGGGCCGGGGATGCGACCGCCCGGGGGCCGTCGTCGCCCCCCCCTTCGGACATCTGCTCCAGCAAGGCGTCAAAGCGGGTGCCGACCGTGTCGGTCACCTCGTTCAGCTCCGCCAGCAGCGCCGCCCCGTCGGGCAGCCCGTCGAGCCGGGCCACATTGTCGAGCGCAGCGGGATCGATGGGCAGGCTGTGGGTCTGCCGGTCGTCCACCATCTGCAGCCGGTGTTCCACCACCCGCAGGCGATCGTAGCATTCGCCCAGCAGGCGGGCGTCGTCCTGCGGAATCAGACCGGCTTCCGCCAGCGCATCGAGCGCGGGCCGAGTGCCGCGGTGGCGCAGCGTCGGATTGCGGCCGCCATGGATCAGCTGATGGGTCTGGGCGAAGAATTCCACCTCGCGGATCCCGCCCCGCCCCCGCTTGAGGTCGAAGCCCGGCCCGGGCGCCTTCGGCCCGTCGTAATGGTCGCGAATCCGCCGGGTGAGGCGGCCGATCTCGAGGATCGCCCCGAAATCGAGGCTGCGCCGCCACACGAATGGCCGGATCGCGGCGAGAAAGGCTTCCCCCGCCGCCACGTCGCCGGCGGCGGAGCGGGCGCGGATGAAGGCGGCCCGTTCCCAGGCCAGCGCGCTGGATTCGTAGTGGCTGAGCGCCGCGTCCAGCGATACCGCGAGCGGCGACACTTCCGATGCCGGGCGCAGGCGCAGATCGACCCGGAAGACATATCCTTCCGCATCCTGCCGGCCCAGCATCTCCACCACCCGGCGCGCGACGCGCTGCGCGGCCTCGCCCGGATCGTCCCGCTCGCGCCGGGGCAGGCGGGCCGGATCGTAGAGCAGGATCGGATCGATGTCGGAGCTGTAATTGAGCTCGCGCGCGCCGTGCTTGCCCAATGCCAGGGCGACGAACCCCGTCGGTTCCTCATCGGGCGTGCGTTCCCGGATCGCGGCCGCGATCGTCACATCCAGTGCGCGGTCGGCGAAGTCGCTCAGCCGCGTCATCACCATGTCGAGCGGGAAGGCGCCGGTGAGATCGCCGATGGCTAGCGTCACGGCCAGCGCCAGCCGCTCCCGCCGCAGGGCGGTTTCCACCCGGTCCGCGCCGTCGCCCGCGCGGGATGCCCATGCCAGCGCCGCGTCCGCCTGGCCTCGCGCCAGCAGTTCGGCCAGTTCCGGCTGTCGCTGCAGCCCTTCCCTCAGGAACGGTGCGTGAGCCTGCGCCCGGGCGATGCCATCTGTCCAATCCGCGCTCATATTCCGCCCGATTGCCCGACCGGCCGCGCAGTGGCAAGCGCGGCTTGCCGATCCGGCGACGCTCTGCCAGTTAACGGGTTCGACCGACCGCTTCGCCCGATCCTCCTGGAGCGCTTTTCGATGATTCGTTTCCTTGCTGCCGCCGCCGTCCTGATCGGTCTGGCATCCTGTGCCGGCGCGGGAGGTTCCGGTCCGAAGGCGGGGGCCATCGCCCTTCCGGACGTGCCGCCCGGCGATATCTCCGAGCAGACCATGCGGGACGTCACCCGCATCCTTTCCGCCGACGGGTTCGAAGGCCGCGCGCCGGGAACGCCGGGCGAGGAGAAGACGCTGGCCTATCTGGTCGAGCGCTTCGCGGCCGCCGGGTTGCAGCCCGGCAACAAGGGTAGCTGGTTCCAGGACGTTCCGCTGGTCGAGATCACGGGCAAGGAATATGGCCCGCTGATCCTGCATAAGGGCGAGGAAATCCAGCGCTTTGACTATGGCAGCGACTGGGTCGGCGTCACCTACCGCATGGAGCCGAGGATCGACCTGAAAGCGAGCGAGCTGGTCTTCGTCGGCTACGGCATCGTCGCGCCGGAGCGCGGCTGGGACGATTACGCCGGCATCGACATGAAGGGGAAGACCGCGCTCATTCTCGTCAACGATCCGGACTATGACGCGAAGGGCCTGAAGGGCATCTTCAACGGCCGGGCGATGACCTATTACGGGCGCTGGACCTACAAGTTCGAGGAAGCGGCCCGGCAGGGCGCGGCGGCTGCGCTGATCGTGCACGATACATTCCCGGCCGCCTACGGCTGGAATGTGGTGGAATCGAGCTGGTCGGGCCCGCAGGCCTATGCCGGCGGAAAGGCGGATGGCCCACCGCCGTCCCTGATGAACGGCTGGGTGCAGAAGCCGGTCGCGCAGCAGATCCTGGCGGCCGCCGGGCAGGACCTGACCCAACTCTCGACCGCGGCGAAGAGCCCCGGCTTCAGGCCGGTCCCGCTCGGTGTGGCGGTTTCGACTGGCTTCGACAACAGCTTCCGGCGGCTGACGTCGAAGAATGTGATCGGCATCCTGCCGGGGCGGGAGCGGCCGGACGAATATGTCCTGCACACCGCGCATTGGGACCATCTCGGCCGCTGCACCGCCAACGAGGCGGGGGACGACATCTGCAACGGGGCGATCGACAATGCCACCGGCACGGCGGCGCTGGTCGCGCTGGCCGAAGCGAATCGCGCCGCGGGCGCCGCCGCGCGTAGCCAGGTGTTCCTGGCGGTGACGGCCGAGGAATCCGGCCTGATCGGCTCGGATTACTATGCCGCCCATCCGGTCTATCCGCTCGACCGCACGGTGGGCGGGGTCAATATCGATGCGCTCTCGCTGGCCGGCCCGGCGCGCGACGTCACCGTGATCGGCGGCGGCAAGTCGGGCCTCGACGCCTATCTCGCCAGGGCGCTGCGCGAGACCGGGCGCTACGCCACGCCGGACCCGAGCCCGGAAAAGGGCTTCTATTACCGCTCCGATCATTTCAGCTTCGCCAAGCGCGGCGTGCCGATGCTCTATGTGGATGGGGGGGAGGATCTGGTGAAGGGCGGGCGCAAAGCGGGCAGGGCCTGGGCCGCGGATTACACGCAGCACCGCTATCACGGGCCGGACGACGAATTCGATCCGGACTGGGACTGGAGCGGGGTGATGCGGGATCTCCAGCTCTATTACCGGGTCGGCCGGACGCTGGCTGAAACCACCGACTGGCCCAACTGGCGCGAAGGCGACGAATTCCGCAACATCCGCGATGAAAGCTGCGCGGGTCCGGGCGGCTGCTGAAGGCGAGAAATCCATGACATTGCGAATGCCTCCCGAATGGGCGCCACAGGATTGGCTGTGGATCGGTTTCCCCCATGATGCCGAGGAATGGCCCGGGGTGCTGGAACGCGCGCAGCAGCAGATCGCGGCCTTTGCCAGCGCGGTGGCGGAAAGCGGGCAGGAAGTCCGCCTGCTGGTGCGCGACGAGCGGAACGAGGCGCGCGCGCGGGAACTGGCCAGCGCGAAGGTAATCCTCGAGCGTCGCGCCTATGGCGATGTCTGGCTGCGCGACACCGGCCCGCTGGTCGTGGCGGATGGCGCCGGCACGCGCGTCGCCCGGCGCTTCGGCTTCAACGGCTGGGGTGGGAAATATCTGATGGACGGGGACCAGACCATCGGCGCAGAGCTGGCCGCCGAGGCCGGACTGGTGGTGGAACGCTGCGACTGGGTGCTGGAAGGTGGCGCGGTGGATGGCGACGGCACCGGGCTGGCCGTCACCACCGAGCAATGCCTGCTCAACCCCAACCGCAACCCGCAGCTTGCCCGCGAAGAGATCGAGGCGCGGCTGGCCCGCGACCTCGGGTTCGACCGGGTGCTGTGGCTCGGCGACGGGCTGATCAACGACCATACCGACGGCCATGTCGACAATCTCGCCCGCTTCGTGGCGCCGGACACGCTCGCCCTGCCAATGGCGACCGGGCTGGACGATCCCGGCGCCGCGATTTATGCCGATGCGCGGGCCCGCGCCGCCGATTTCGGTGTGACGATCCGCGACGTGCCCTCGCCTGGCCGGATCATGACCGGGGATCATGTGGAACCCGCCAGCTATATGAACTTCACCGTCACCTCCCGCCTGGTGGTCGTGCCGACCTTCGGTTCGCCGCACGATGCCGATGGGGTGGCGGCGGTGGCCGCGCTGTTCCCGGACCGCGACACCATCGGCCTGCCCGGCGATGCCGTGCTGGCGGGCGGCGGCGGCTTCCATTGCGCCAGCCAGCAGATGCCGTCGGCGCAACCCTGAGCGGTTTCACGCCCGGCGCGCCGTCGCTCCGCTTCATCCCGTTCCTCCCACGGCCAAGCCAATTGTGCGTTTCGCCGGTTCCCGATCCGGTTAACGCAGGGACCCGAACGAGCAGGAGCACCGCGAATCCCCATGCCGGCCACCATTCATCAGAACGCCGCCTCGCAAGCGCCTATCCGGCCCCCGCCGCTCGGCCCGAGCGTGTCGTCCGTCGCTTTCAGGAAAAGCCTGCAGCTCACCCGCGCCAGCACGATGGCGCTGACACGGCTGCAGCTCGCCCTCACCAGATCGGACAAGCACCAGGCCAGGGTGGCGATGGATTGCCTGCTCGACATCGATGCCGAGTTGGAGAGTTTCGTCGCCGATCTTTCCATCCCGCAGGAACTGGACGATGCCGACTGGCAATCGATCAGCGAGCATCTCAAGGCGCTGAAGACCGCGATCGCCTTTGAAAAGCTGGTGCTGGCGGGCGAGATCAGCGGCCCGGCGCTCGCACCGCCGCCGCTCGATCTCCAGCGAGAGATGGAAGCACCGCCCCGCACGCAAACCGAAGAAGGCGCAGTGTCTGAATATCGGCCCCTGCGCCTCGAACCCTGGACGCTCGTGGTGTTGGCCGTACTCGCGGCCATCGTGGTGGGCGGCCTGATCTTCGGCGCCTACATGCTGTTGTGAACGGTCGTGGTATCTCGGAGTCGCTCATCCTGAGGGGCCGTCGAGCGAAAGCGAAGCGGCGTCTCGAAGGAGGGTTCGAGACCGGTCGCCGCGGCCTGGGGTGCATTTTTACCTTTCGATAACCCGCCAGGGTGCATCATGCCCGCATGGATCGAGTCCTTACTCTTGCCCATGCCGTGCAAACGCCCTGGCCGCTGGCGATCCTGCGCTCGCTGATCGTATGTGGCTGCGCGCTCGCGCTGATCGTCGCCGGCAAGGCGTTTCCGCTTCTGTAAATTGCGCGATATCCGGGTCTAGCTGCCGGCTCCGGCGGCGAATCTCCCCTGCCTGCGGGCCTTAACGCGCTTTGCTCAGCTACAGGTTAACGGCAAGGACGGGACTAACGCAGATCGGGCGGGGTCGCTTCGTATGTGTGCATGGTGCTTGCCGATCGGGGGGGTTCCGCCATCCGTCGTTCATCCGCGCCGGGCGAACCAGATCGTATGCTTGGCGCCCTTGCCGTTGCTGCGTGCGCTGACGCGGACCTCGTCCACCGAGAAGCCCCCCTTCTGAAGGCGACGGGTGAAAGCCGGGTCGGGTTCGGCGGACCAGATCGCGAGGATACCTTTCGGAGCGAGGGCGCGTTTCGCCTCGCGCAGGCCGTCATACGAATACAGCACGTCGTTTGCCGCGCGCACGAGGCCGTCCGGTCCGTTGTCGACATCGAGCAGGATTGCGTCATATTCGCCCTCGGCACCCGCGATATATTGCGCGACATCGGCGCAGACCACGCGCACGCGCGGATCATCAAGGCAGCCAGCGGTCACTTCGGCCATGGGTCCGCACGCCCATTCGAGGATTTCCGGCACCAGTTCCACTACTGTGACCAGGCCATCGGCGGGCAGCACCTTCAGAGCGGCGCGCAAGGTGAAGCCCATACCATAGCCACCGATCAGGATGTGCGGCTTACCGGTGCCATCGATCCGTTCCCACGCCATGATCGCCAGCGCTTCTTCCGAGCCGCTGCGGCGCGTGCTCATCAGTTCGTTGCGATCCAGCACGATCATGAAATCGCGGTCGTGGCGATAGAGGCGCAGTTCCTCCCCGCCGGGCACTTGCGCCGCGCCGATGAACTCGCGCTGGATCATCTCAGCGCAGATCGGGCGGGGTCGCCTCGGCCTTCAGCATGGCGATGGCCTCACCCAACCCCATGACCTTCTGCTGCTGCTCGCCCAGGGTGCGGATGGCGACGGTGCCTTCCTCCGCCTCGCGTTTGCCGACCACCAGCAGATGCGGGACCTTCGCCACCGAATGTTCGCGCACCTTATAGTTGATCTTCTCGTTGCGCAGGTCGCTTTCAGCGCGGATTCCCGCGGCGCGCAGCTTGCGCTCCACGTCCAGCGCATAGCCATCGGCATCGGACACGATGGTCGCGACCACCGCCTGCATCGGCGCGAGCCAGAGCGGCAGCCTGCCTGCAAAGTGCTCGATCAGGATGCCGATGAAGCGCTCATAGGAACCGAAGATCGCCCGGTGGAGCATGATCGGGCGATGGCGCTCGCCATCCTCGGCGACATAGCTGGCGTCGAGCCGGTCCGGCAGCACCCGGTCGGACTGGATCGTGCCGACCTGCCAGGTGCGGCCGATCGCGTCGGTCAGGTGCCATTCCAGCTTGGGCGCATAGAAAGCGCCTTCGCCGGGCAGTTCCTCCCAGCCGTATTCCTCGGTGGCGAGGCCCGCCGCGATCACCGCGTTGCGCAGTTCCGCCTCGGCCTGGTCCCACATCTCCTCGGTGCCGAAGCGATTCTCCGGGCGCAGGGCGAGCTTGATCGCATAGGTGAAGCCGAAGTGCTTGTAGATCCGGTCCGCCAGCTCGCAGAACGCCTGCACTTCATCGACGATCTGGTCCTCGCGGCAGAAGATATGCGCGTCGTCCTGGGTGAACTGGCGCACGCGCATCAGCCCGTGCAGCGCGCCATGCGGCTCGTTGCGGTGACAGCAGCCGTTCTCGTAGATGCGCAGGGGCAGGTCGCGATAGCTCTTGATGCCCTGGCGGAAGATCAGCACATGAGCCGGGCAGTTCATGGGCTTGAGCGCCATCCAGTCCGCATCCTGCGAGACGATCGGGCCCTCGTCCTCCACATTCGGCACCTCGTCGGGGATGACGAACATGTTCTCGCGATACTTGCCCCAGTGGCCGGACTGCTCCCACTGGTGCGCATCCATCACCTGCGGGGTCTTGACCTCGCGATAGCCCGCATCGTCGATCGCGCGGCGCATATAGGCTTCCAGCTCGCGCCAGATCAGGTAGCCCTTGGGATGCCAGAACACGCTGCCATGCGCTTCCTGCTGGAGGTGGAACAGGTCCATCTCCTGCCCCAGCTTGCGGTGGTCGCGCTTGGCCGCTTCCTCCAGCCGGTGGAGATGCGCGTCGAGCTGCTTCCGGTTGAGCCAGCCGGTGCCGTAGATACGGCTGAGCATCGCGTTCTTCTGGTCGCCGCGCCAATAGGCGCCCGAGACGCGGGTGAGCTTGAACGCGGCCGGATCGAGCTTGCCGGTGGAGGGTAGATGCGGCCCCCGGCACAGGTCGAGCCAGTCCTCGCCGGAATGATACACCGTCAGCGCCTCGCCTTCCGGCAATTCCGCCGCCCATTCGGCCTTGAAGCTCTCGCCCTGCTCGCGGAACCAGCCGATCAGCCGGTCGCGCGTCCATTCCTCGCGCCGCAGCGGCTTGTCGGCGGCGATGATGCGGCGCATCTCTTCCTCGATCGCGGGAAGGTCGTCATCGGTGAAGGGCCGGTCTTTCGGCGCGAAGTCGTAATAGAAGCCGTCATCGGTCGCCGGGCCGAAAGTGATCTGCGTGCCGGGGAACAGCGATTGCACCGCTTCCGCCAGCACATGCGCGTAATCGTGCCGCACCAGCTCCAGCGCATCCACCTCGTCCCGGCTGGTGATGAGCGCGAGTTGCGCATCCCCGTCGAACGGCCGGGTGAGATCGCGCACTTCGCCGTTCACCCGCGCGGCCAGCGCCGCCTTGGCGAGGCCCGGGCCGATCGCCGCCGCCACATCGGCGGGGGACGAACCGGCGGGCATGTCGCGCACCGAACCATCGGGGAGGCTGATCTTCAAAACTTCGCTCATCGAACCGTCTTTCCTGCAGTCTGCGCGCCATGGCAGAAATGCCGACGCGCCGAAAGGCCCGGCGTCGATCCATATTCACCGTTTCGGGAAGCCGACGCCAGGCCGCCCGAAGCCGGGCGGCGAGGGCCGCGTATCAGGCCGCGGCCATCCGCCCCCGACGAGCCGGGGTGGTAGTGGCGGTAGTGGTGGTACGGCGCTGCGTCATGCGCGGCCCCTAGCAACATAGGAAAGCCCTGTCACCGGGCTTGGCTTAGCGGCTGATTGCGGCCATCTTCCCGCCATGACCGAAACGCGATTTCACGATCTCCCCGACGGCCGCCGCATCGCCTACCGTCTCAGCCGGGGGGCAGGACCGGCGCTGCTGTTCCTGCCCGGCTACATGTCCGACATGGCGGGGGGCAAGGCGACCGCCGTGTTCGAGTGGGCCGTGGCGAACCGGCGGACCTGCCTGCTGCTCGATTATTCGGGCTGCGGGGAAAGCTCCGGCGATTTCGCGGATGGCACGCTCAGCCGCTGGCGCGACGAGGTGCTGGAACTGGCCGAAAGCCTGCTTCCCGGCAAACGTATCGTCCTGATCGGGTCCTCCATGGGCGGCTGGCTGATGCTGCTGGCGGGACTTGCCCTGGGTGCCGGAAAAGACGGGCGGCTCGCCGGGCTGATCGGGCTCGCACCCGCGCCGGACTTCACCGACTGGGGCTATGATGTGGCGGAAAAGGCGGAACTGGCCGCGGGCCGCGTGATCTATCAGGACAATCCCTATGGCCCGGCGCCGACGCCGACCTATCCCGGATTATGGGCGAATGGAGAGGCGAACCGGATGCTGCAGGCCGAAATTCCCCTGACCTGCCCGGTCCGGCTGATTCACGGGCAGGCCGATGCCGACGTGCCCTGGGATATCTCGCTGCGGCTCGCGGCCCGGCTGCGTTCAGCCGATGTGCAGGTGGTGCTGATCAAGGATGGCGACCATCGCCTTTCGCGCGATCAGGATATTGCCCTGCTGCTGCGCACGGTCGCGGCGCTGGGCTGAAGGATCGTCATGCTCTCCGCACTTCTCCCTGCCCTTCTCGCCCAGGCGGCCGCCCCGGCTTCCGCCGAACCCCCGCCGCCAACCGCCGCCGAGACGCGGCTTGCCGCCTGCCTGGCCGAAGCGCGCGGCCCTGCCGATGCGGCGATCGCCACGGCGGACCGCTGGCTTTCCGAAGCGAAGGGCGCGGAACAGGCGATGCCGCGCCAATGCCTGGGGGCAGTCTATTCCCGGCAAGGGGATTGGGTGCTGGCGGAACGCTCCTTCCTCGATGCCCGCGAGGCCGTGCCGGCGGCGCAGGCCGTGCGCCGCGCGCGCCTTGCCGCGATGGCGGGCAACGCCGCGCTGGCGGATGGCCGCAACGAGGATGGGCTGGAGGCGCTCGATCTCGCGCAAGGCGATGCGGGCCGTGCGGGCGACGCGGCCCTGCTGGGCGAGGTCGAGGTGGATCGCGCCCGTGCCCTGGTGCCGCTCGATCGCCTCAAGGAAGCGGAGGAGGCGCTGGCCAATGCCCGGCGCGACGCTGCGCAAAGCTCCGACGCCTGGCTGCTGTCCGCCGCGCTCGCCCGCCGCCAGGGCAATCTGGTGGATGCCCAGCGCTATATTGAGCAGGCGGCCGACCTGCGCCCGATAGATCCCGAGATCGGGCTGGAAGCGGGGCTGATCGCCGCGCTTTCCGGGCGGGAGGACGCGGCGCGCAAGAGCTGGCAATCGGTGGTGGACGCTGATCCTTCCGGCGCCAGCGCCCGCACCGCGCGCGGCTATCTCGCGCAGCTGGGAACGCCATGATCCCGCTGTCCGTCCTCGATCTGGCGCCGGTGAGCGAAGGCAGCGGGGTGCGCGAGGCGATGGAGGCCACCGCCTTGCTGGCCCGGACGGCGGAGGAAGGGGGATACGCCCGGTTCTGGATTGCCGAGCATCACGGCATGGACGGCATTTCCGGCGGGGCGACCGCGGTGGTGCTGGCCCATGTGGGCCACGCCACCTCCACCATCCGCATCGGCGCGGGCGGGATCATGCTGCCCAATCACAACCCCTTCGTGATCGCGGAGCAGTTCGGCACGCTGGACGCGCTGTTTCCGGGCCGCGTCGATCTCGGCCTGGGCCGCGCGCCGGGCGCGGACGGGCGGCTGATGAATGCCCTGCGCAAGGATATCGGCCGGGCCGCCGAATTCTTCCCGCAGGACGTGGCCGAGCTGCGCGCCTATTTCAGCGCGGACCCGGCCCTGCCGCTCAAGCCCACCCCGGGGCTGGGCGCCGATGTGGAGCTGTGGATACTGGGCTCGAGCCTGTTCGGCGCGCAGCTGGCGGCGGCGATGGGCCTGCCCTATGCCTTCGCCTCCCACTTCGCGCCCGACCATCTCGACGAGGCGCTCAAGCTCTATCGCGCGCAGTTCCAGCCCTCGCCAGCGCTGGAACGGCCGCATGTGATGGTCGCCATGAATGTCTTCACCGCCGAGACCGACCGGGATGCCCGGACACTGGCCTCCTCGCAGGAGCAGATGTTCGTCGCCATCCGCTCGGGCCTGACCCCGCGGGTGCAGCCGCCCATCCCCGATTATCGGGACAGCCTGCCACCCTCCGCCCAGGGCCTGCTGGCCCATGTCGGGCAGGCCAGCGCGGTCGGCAGCCCGGAAACCGTGCGTGAGGCGGTGGGCCGCTTCATCGAACGCACCCGGGCCGACGAGCTGATCCTTTCCGGCGCCACATTCGAGCCTGCCGCGCGCCGGCATTCCCTGCGTCTCACCATGGAAGCGCTCGGAGGTTAGCCAGGCTCGGTTGCGTTTATCCGCCATCGGGCCGCATTCCCGCGTTGGCCTGGGCGGATTGCGGGTGCAGAGTGCGGGAAATCGAAGGGAAGGGGTGCGGATGGCTGGGGAACGGACAAACGGGCGGGACAAGGCCGGCCGGCCGGAAATGGTCGCGCGGCTCGCCCGGCAGATGGCGGGATCGCTGCTGCCGGGAGATCGGCCCTTTCCCCCGGCGGAACGCGAGGCAGCCGCCCGCTTCATGCTGGAGGCCGCAGCCCAGCGCGATCCGGGGGAAGCCGCGATCTGCCTGGAATCCGGCGCCAATGGCCGCCGCCTGACCCGTATCGCGATCATCAATCCCGACATGCCGTTCCTGGTCGATTCGGTCGCGGCGGCGATTGCGGCGCAGGGCCTGGCCATCGACCGGCTGGTGCATCCGGTCTCCCCTGTCCGCCGCGATGTAGCGGGCCGGTTGCTGGAGCTTCCGCGCAAGCCCGAGCCGGGCGATCGGCGGGAATCGATGATCTATATCGAAGCCGCCCGGATCGACGCCCGCCAGCGCCGGGATCTGGCCAGCGCCATTTCCAGCACGCTCGGCGATGTGCACGCCGCGGTGGAAGATTGGCCCCGGCTGCGCGCGGCGATGGCCAGGGATGCGGAGACGCTGGGCGACACGGAAGGCGCCGCGCTGCTGCGCTGGCTCGATGACGGGATGCTCACCCAGCTTGGCCATGTCACGCTGCGGCGCGACGGCAGCCAGACCATGCGGCTCGGGGTATGCCGCAAGAGCGCGCGCAACCTGCTGTCGGACACGACCTATCGGCACGCCTTCGAATGGTTCGACGAAGAGGAGAACCGGGCGTTGCTGGTCGTCAAGGCGAACCAGCTCGCCAAGGTGCATCGCCGCGTCCCGTTCGACATTTTCATCGTGCCGGTGCGGGAGGACGGGAAGGTCGCCGCCCTTTCCATCCATGCCGGGGTCTGGACGAGCGCGGCGCTGGCGACCCCGCCGGATCGCGTTCCCGGCCTGCGCAACCAGCTGGCCGCGCTGCTGAAGAAGCACGCGCTTGCCCCGAACGGGCATGACGGCAAGGCGCTGTTCCACGCGCTCACCACCCTGCCGCACGACCTGCTGGCCGGCTTTGCCCCCCGGGATGTGGAGCGGATCGCCATGACCGCCATGGCGCTGACCGATCGCCCGCGCCCGCAGCTCGCGCTGGTGCAGGACGCCCTGCAGCGGCATCTCTTCGCCTTCGTGTGGTTGCCGCGCGACATGGTCTCCACGACGGTGCAGCGCCAGATCCAGTCCATGCTGACCGAGGCCTCCGGCGGCGAGCTGCTCGACTGGAACCTGACGGTGGACGAAGGCACGCTCGCGATGCTGCGCTTCGTGATCGATATCCGGGACTGCGCGCAGGTGCCCAGTCAGGCAGAGCTGGAAGATCGCCTGCGGATCATGCTGCGCGGCTGGAACGAGGCGGTGGAGGCCGAGCTGGTTGCGCAAGGGGAGGATGGCGCGCGTGCCGCCGCGCTGGCGGCGCGCTTCGCGCCGTCGTTCCCCGCCGCCTATCGCACCGCTTACGGCCCGGCCGAGGCGGCGGTCGATATCCGGCGGCTGCGCAATATCGCGGCGCATGAGCAGGCCGCCGCGCGCAGCCGCGATGCGCGGCTCTATCATCTTGCCAGCGATGCGGCGGACAGACTGCGGCTCAAGATCTATCAGCTGCACGGCGGGCTTCCCCTGTCGGACGCTGTGCCCGCGCTGGAGAATTTCGGCTTTCGCGTGCTGGCCGAAGTGCCGACCCCGCTGGAGGAAGGCAACACCGGCACGATCCACGATTTCACGCTGGCGCTGGCCGAAGGGCACGAGGTGCGCCGGCTGCTGGCGCGGGCCGGCGAGATCGAGGAAGCGATCGCGGCGGTGCTGAACGATGCCGCCACCAACGATCCCTTCAACCGGCTGGTCATCGAGGCCGATCTCTCCGCGCGCGAGACGAACTGGCTCCGGGCGATCTTCAGCTACCTGCGCCAGGCGGGCGCCAATTTCGCGGTCCTGACGGCGGTCCAGGCGCTAGGGGCGGCGCCGGCGGTGGCGCGCGGCCTGATCGATCTGTTCGTCGCCCGCCACGATCCCGATTTCGCGGGCGAGCGCGAGCGGGGGGCGAGCAGGGCCGAAAGCCAGATCCGCGAAGCGCTGGCCAGGGTGAGCGCCATCAACGACGATCGCCTGCTGCGGCTCTATCACAGCACGATCGGCGCGATCCTGCGCACCAATGCCTTCGCCCCGGCCGCGCAGGAGGCGCTGGCCTTCAAACTCGATTCGGGCCTGGTGCCGAAGCTGCCCCGGCCGGTGCCGTGGCGGGAGATCTTCGTCTATTCGCGGCGGGTGGAAGGCATCCACCTGCGCGCCGGGCCGGTGGCGCGCGGCGGCATCCGCTGGTCGGACCGGCGGGACGACTATCGCACCGAGATCCTCGGCCTAATGAAGGCGCAGCGGGTCAAGAACGCCGTGATCGTGCCGACCGGCGCCAAGGGCGGCTTCTTTCCCAAGCAATTGCCCGACCCGGTTCGCGACCGGGACGGCTGGGCGGCCGAAGGGCAGGCCAGCTACGAGATCTTCATCCGCAGCCTGCTTTCGCTGACCGACAATATCGTGGGGCGGAAGGTCGTCCATCCGCCCCACGTGGTCGTGCGCGATGGCGACGACCCCTATTTCGTGGTGGCGGCCGACAAGGGCACCGCCCGGTTCTCCGACGTCGCCAACGCCATCGCGGAAGCGCATGATTTCTGGCTGGACGATGCCTTCGCCAGCGGCGGGTCCAACGGCTACGATCACAAGGCTATGGGCATCACCGCGCGCGGCGCGTGGATCTCCGTCAGGCGGCACTTCCTGGAAATGGGCGTGGACGTGCAGAAGGAGCCGGTCCGGGTGGCGGGTTGCGGCGACATGTCGGGCGATGTCTTCGGCAACGGGATGCTGCTGTCCAGGGCGATCAGGCTGGTCGCCGCGTTCGATCATCGCCACATCTTCATCGACCCCGATCCCGACCCGGCCGCCAGCTGGAAGGAACGCAAGCGGCTGTTCGGCCTGCCCCGCTCGAGCTGGGCGGATTACGATGCCAGGCTGATCAGCAAGGGCGGCGGCGTATTTGCGCGCAGCGAGAAGCGCATACCGCTCAGCAACGAGGCGCGGCGGGTGCTGGGCACGGATGCGAAGGAGCTGGAGCCCGATGCGCTGATCGCGGTCCTGCTGAAGGCCCCGGTGGACCTGCTGTGGTTCGGCGGAATCGGCACCTATGTGAAGTCCTCCGCCGAAAACAACGTGGCGGTGGGCGATCCGGCCAATGACGCACTGCGCGTGGACGGCCGCGATATCCGCGCGCAGGTGATCGGCGAGGGCGCCAATCTGGGCGTGACCCAGGCAGGCCGGATCGAATTCGCCCAGATCGGCAACGAAGGGCGCGGCGGCCGGATCAACACCGATTTCATCGACAATTCGGCGGGTGTCGACTGCTCCGACAATGAAGTGAACATCAAGATCGCCCTTGCCGCCGCCCGGCGGGGGGGAAAGCTGTCCGAAAGCCGGCGCAGGGCCTTGCTGGCCGAGATGACCGGGGATGTGGCCGGGCTGGTTCTGGAGGACAATCGCCTGCAGACCCTGGCCTTGTCGGTGGCGGAGCGCGGCGGGGCCACGGCCAGCGGGGCGCAGGTGCGGCTGATCGAAATGCTGGAGGAACGCGATGCGCTCGACCGGCAGGGAGAAGGCCTGGCCGACAATGAAGCGCTGGCCCGGCGCGCGGCGGATGGGCAGGGCCTGACCCGGCCCGAGCTGGCCGTGCTGCTCTCCAGCGCGAAGCTGGCGATCCAGGCGTCGCTCGAACAAAGCGAGGTTCCGGGCGATCCCGGGCTGGAGGAAATCCTGCTGGAGGCTTTTCCGCCCGCGATGCGCACCGGCTTCCGCAAGTTTCTGCTGGAGCACCGGCTGCGGCGTGAAATCATCGCGACCGAGCTGGCCAACATGGTGGTGAACCGGCTGGGGGCGGTGCATCCCTTCGAGCTGGCGGAGGAGGAGAGCGCCAGCCTGGCCCATGTCGCCGCCGCCTTCTTCACCGCCGCCCGGCTGTTCGCCCTGCCCGAAATCTGGGCGCGGCTGGATGAAACGCCCATGCCCGAGGATGCGCGCCTGCTCGCGATGGACCGGCTGGCGCTCGCCACCCGCAGCCAGGTGGCGGACCTGCTGCGCGCCGGTGCGGGCACGCTGGCGCCTTCCGTGCTGGAAGCGCGGCTCGCGGCCGGCGTGAAGGCGCTCAAGGCGCAGGCCGGCGATCTGCTGGGCGCCGATGCGCGCGCGCGGTCCAGCGGGTTGATGGCGGAGCTGAAGCTGGCCGGCGTGCCGGAACGGGAAGCGGCCATGGTCACGTGCCTGTTCGACCTTGACGGCGCGGTCGGGCTGGCCGGCCTGGCGCAGGATTGCGGCATTGCTCCGGCTCGCCTCACGGCGGTGTTCACGGCTTTGGGCGAACGGCTGGGCCTTGACTGGGCGCAGGGCAGCGCGGCGATCATGAATCCCTCCGATCCGTGGGAACGACTCCTCGTTGCCGGGCTCGCCCGCGATTTCCAGCAGATGCGGATCGAGTTCCTCGGCCGGCTGCTGCACGGCAAGGCCGCGCGCGCCGATCCGATCGCGGCGCTCGAAAAATGGGCGGAAGCGCGCGATTCCTCGATCGAGCAGTTCCGGGCGATGATCGCCCGGGCGCAGCGGGCCGCGCCGGCGCTGCCGTCCATGCTCGCCCAGATCGCGGGCCAGGCGCGCAACCTCCTGTCGCGGTGATCGATCCCGTCCTTTTCGGGTCTTGACGAAAACCGCATTTCAGCCAAGGCAACGCCTATGGAAAAAGCAGATATCGTGATCGTGGGGGCGGGACATGGCGGTGCGCAGGCGGCGATCGCCTTGCGCCAGCGGGGGTTCGAAGGGTCGATCCTGATGATCGGCCGCGATACGGAACCGCCTTATGAGCGGCCGCCGCTTTCGAAGGAATATCTGGCGCGGGAGAAGGAATTCCAGCGCATCTATATCCGCCCGCCGCAATTCTGGGGGGACAAGGGCGTGACCCTGCGCCTGGGCGCCAGCGTGACGGAGGTGGACCCGCAGGCCCACAGCCTCGCCCTGTCCGATGGCGCGAGCGTGGAATATGGCAAGCTGATCTGGGCGACCGGCGGCGATCCGCGCCGGCTGTCCTGCAGCGGCTCGGATCTGGCGGGCGTGCATGGGGTGCGCGACCGGGCGGATGTGGACCGCATGATGAGCGAGCTGGACGCCGGGGCGAAGCGCGTCGTGGTGATCGGCGGCGGCTATATCGGCCTGGAAGCGGCGGCCGTGCTCACCAAGCTGGGGTGCGAGGTCGTGCTGCTGGAAGCGCTGCCGCGGGTGCTTGCCCGGGTCGCGGGCGAGCAATTGTCCGACTTCTACCAGGCCGAGCATCGCGCCCATGGCGTGGATGTGCGGCTGGACGTGGCGGTCGATTGCCTGGAAGGCGCGAACGGCAAGGTCACCGGGGTCAAGCTGGCCGATGGCGAGGTGTTGCCCGCCGACATGGTGGTGGTGGGCATCGGGATCATTCCCGCGGTCGGCCCGCTGATCACGGCCGGGGCCGCTGGCGCGAACGGGGTCGACGTGGACGAATTCTGCCGCACCTCGCTGCCCGACATCTACGCGATCGGCGATTGCGCGGCCCATGCCAACGGCTTTGCCGGGGGCGCGGTGATCCGCCTGGAATCGGTGCAGAATGCCAATGACATGGCCAACACCGCGGCCAAGGCGATCATGGGCGAGCCGGAGCCGTATCACGCGCTGCCGTGGTTCTGGTCCAACCAGTACGATCTCAAGCTGCAGACCGCCGGCCTTTCGATCGGCCATGACGCCACCGTGCTGCGCGGCGATCCGGCGACGCGCAGCTTCTCGGTCATCTATCTCAAGGACGGCAAGGTCATCGCGCTCGATTGCGTCAATGCGGTCAAGGATTACGTCCAGGGCCGCAAGCTGGTGGAGGCGAAGGCGGAAATCGCGCCCGAGCGGCTGGCGGATGCGGAAACGCCGCTCAAGGAGATGGCCTGACCTCCAGCGCGGGCGCGGCCAGCTCGTCCAGCGCCCAGCGCGCCGTCTCCGCAACGACGGCATCGGGATCGTCCAGCAAGGCGCGGACCGGGCCGATCAGGCTTGATTGGCCGCTGTTGCCCGCCGCGATCAGGCAGTTGCGGATGAAGCGGTTGCGCCCGATCCGCTTGATCGGGGAGCCGGAGAACAATTCCCGGAATGCCTTGTCGTCCAGCGCCAGCAATTCGGCGAGGCGCGGGGAGACGAGTTCTGCCCGAGGCAGGAACGCCTTGTTGCGGGCGGCCCCTTGCGCGAACTTGTTCCACGGACACACCGCCAGGCAATCGTCGCACCCATAGATGCGGTTGCCCATCGGCTTGCGGAATTCGAGCGGGATCGCGCCCTTGTGCTCGATGGTGAGATAGCTGATGCAGCGCCGCGCATCGAGGCGATAGGGGCCGGGAAAGGCGGCGGTCGGGCAGGCCTCCTGGCAGGCATGGCACGAACCGCAGCGGTCGTCATGCGGCTGGTCCGGGGCGAAGGGAATGTCGGTGTAGATCGCGCCGAGGAACAGCCAGCTGCCATGCTCGCGGCTGACGAGATTGGTGTGCTTGCCCTGCCAGCCGATCCCGGCGGCGGCGCCCAGCGGCTTTTCCATCACGGATGCCGTATCGACGAAGACCTTCAGCCGGGTCTCGCCCAATCCGGCGGCGGCGCCCTCCTCCACCAGCCAGCGGGCCAGCCGCTTCAGCGCCTTCTTCAGGATGTCGTGATAATCCGTGCCCTGGGCATAGACCGAGATCCGCGCATGTTCGGGCGCATCGGCCAGCGTCAGCGGATCGTGCGAAGGCGCATAGCTCATCCCCAGCGCGATCACGCTGCGCGCTTCCGGCCACATCGATTGCGGCCCCCGACGCACTTCGGCGCGGGCTTCCATCCATTCCATCTGGCCGTGAAAGCCGGCGGCCAGCCATTCCTGCAGGCGAGTCGCGCGCACCGGATCGTCATGCGCGGGCGCGAACCCGATGGACACGAAGCCGAGCCGCGCGGCTTCTTCCGTCAGGCGGGTCTTCAAGCCGTCAATGACTTCGGCGTTAACCAAACTTGCTGTTGCTCCGCTTCATTCCCGGCGGCTAATCCACCACCATGCATGCCGGGCTAGGTCATCCCGAAGTTTCGGGCAATACGCGTCATCCGCTGGCCATCGAGGCACGCGGGCTGGTGAAGCGCTTCGGCGGCACGGTGGCGGTCGACGGGGTCGATCTCGCCGTGCCGGAAGGCGCGATCTACGGCATCCTCGGCCCCAATGGCGCGGGCAAGACCACCACCTTGCGGATGCTGCTGGGCATCATCGATCCGGATGCGGGCCTGCGCCGCGTGCTGGGCCATGAACGCCCGCACGAGATCGCCCGCCAGATCGGCTATCTGCCGGAGGAGCGCGGACTTTATCCGGCGATGAAGGCCATCGAGGCGATCGCCTTCATGGGGGCGCTGCGAGGGCTGCCGCTGGCCGAAGGGCGCAGACGGGGCATGGAACTGCTGGAGCGGCATGGGCTGGGCCACGCCGCCGGCCGCCAGATCCGCCAGCTTTCCAAGGGCATGGCCCAGACCATACAATTGCTGGGGACTCTCGTCCACCGCCCCCGGCTGGTCGTGCTGGACGAGCCTTTCTCCGGCCTCGACGCGCTCAACCAGGGCAAGCTGGAGGAGATGATCCGCAACCTTGCCGATGCGGGCACCACCGTGATCTTTTCCACTCATGTCATCGCCCATGCCGAGCGGCTGTGCCAGGGCATCGCGATCATCGCTGGCGGCAAGGTTCCCTTTGCCGGGCCGGTGGACGAGGCGCGCGGCCGCATTCCGCCGCAGGTGAGGCTGGAAACCCGGGCGCTCGACGGCGATTGGCGCAAGGCGCTGCCGGCCAATGCCCGGCAGGAAGGGCATTTCTGGCATTTCTCCCTGCCGGAAAGCGGCGTGGAGCCGCTGCTGCGCGCCTTGATAGAAGGGGAAGCGGGGATCGTGACATTGTCGATCGAGCGGGCCGGGTTGCATGACGCCTTCGTGGCGATCGCGGGCGAAGCGGCGGCCCAGGCGATGAACCGCCCCGCAGGAGAGAACCCGGGATGAGCGCGGACCGGCTTTCCCTGTGGCAGGCGGCCTTCGTCATCGCCCGGCGCGATTTCACCGCCGTGCTGTTCGGGCGGGCGTTCCTGTTCTTCCTGCTCGGCCCGCTGTTTCCGGTTGCGGTCGCGGTCATGGCCGGGGGTATCGGCCAGAAGGTGGCCGAGGAAACGAGACGGCCGGAGATCGGCATCGCGATGGAAGCCGGGGATGTCGACGCGATGCTGGCCGCCTATGTCCGGCTCGCGCCACGGCTCGGCAATGCGCTGCCCGATCTCGTGGCGATGAAGCGGCTGCAACCGGGGGAGCATTTCGACCCGCCGGCGGCATTGAGGGGCAGGCAGGGCAATATCGCTGCTATCCTCAGCGGCTCGCCCCGGGCCCCGGTGCTGACCGGCCCGCCAGAGACGATCGCACGATGGCAGGGCCCGCTTTCCCTGATCGCCGCCGGGGCGATGGGCGAGGAAGCGCGCCGCTATCCCCCTGTCGTCCTCGATAATGTGAAGGTCAGCGCGGCGAAGGAGCGCTCAAACCGGCTGCTCCTCGCGCAAATGGCGCAGATGCTGCTGTTCCTGCTCACCATGCTGCTGGCCGGCATGGTGCTGTCCAATCTGGTCGAGGAAAAGGGCAACAAGATTATCGAGATTCTCGCCGCGGCCATTCCGATGGATGCGGTGTTCCTGGGCAAGCTGCTGGCGATGCTCGGCATATCGCTGGTGGGTATCGCGGTGTGGGGCGGGCTGGGCGGCTCGGTGCTCTGGCTGGGGCGCGAGGCCCTGCCAGATATCGCCACGCCGGCGGTGGGCTGGCCCGCTTTCCTCGTGCTCGGCACCCTCTATTTCGCGATGGCCTATCTGCTGCTCGGCTCGATCTTCCTCGCTATCGGTTCGCTGGCCGCGACCGTGCGAGAGGTGCAGACCCTCTCCATGCCGGTCACCATGATGCAATTGCTGGTGTTCTTTTTCGCCAGCTTCGCGCTGGCCCAGCCCGGCACTTCGGTAGAGCTGGCGGCGATCGCCTTCCCCTTGAGTTCGCCCTTCGCCATGCTGGCGCGCGCGGCCCAGGATCCGGCATTGTGGCCCCATGCCGTCGCGCTGGTGTGGCAGGTCGGCGCCGTCGCTCTCTTTATCCGGGTTGGTGCTGAGCTTTTCCGGCGGCGCGTGATGCAGTCCGGCCACGGGCGGCGCGCAGCCGCGCCGGGGCCATGGCGATTCTGGCGCCGTGCCCGGAACTGAGGCCTTTCAGGGGCGAGAGAGAAAGGAGCGGCGGAGGCCGCCCGCTTCCCTCGCCCGACCCCTATCAATCCATCCGGTAGCCGCCATCGACATTGATGGTCTGGCCGGTGACGTAGCTGGCGTCCGGCCCGAGCAGGAAGGCCGCGACCGAAGCCTGTTCCGAAGGCAGGCCGCGCCGGCCCATCGGGATGATGTGCTGGTTGTAGGTCGCCTTGTATTCCTCGAAGCTCATGCCCGCGAGCTTGGCCTTGCGACCCATGGTGCCGTCCAGCATGTCGGTGTCGATCGAGCCGGGGCAGATGCAATTCACGCGGATGCCCTTGGGCGAAAGCTCCAGCGCCATCTGCTGGGTCAGGCCGATCACGCCGAACTTGCTGGCGCAATAGCCGCCGTAATTGGCGAAGCCGAACCGGCCGGCGAGCGAGGAGATGTTGACGATGGAGGCCGGCTTGCCATGGGCCAGCATGACCTGGCCGGCGGCCTTCGACATGTAATAGACGCCGTTGAGATTGATATCGATGGTCCGCAGCCACAGCTCGTCGGACATCTCGGTGATCGGCGCGGCGGCCGCCTCGCTGGCAATGCCCGCATTGTTGACCAGCCCGGTGAGCGGGCCGAGCTCGTTCTGGGTCCGCTCGATCGCGGCGGTGACCTGATCGCGATTGGCGACGTCGAGATCGATGGCGATCGCCTTACGGCCCATGGCGCGGATTTCCTCCGCCACGGACTCGGCGCCCTTCCAGCCTTCCTGCTGCTCATGCTCCGGCATTTGCGAAGGCTCGCGGTGAATGGCGGTAACCGCGACATCCGCGCCGTCTTCCGCTAGCCTGACAGCGATTGCCCGGCCGATGCCCCGCTTGCGTCCCGCTCCGGTGACCAGCGCGACCATCCCGTCGAGTTTACCCAATTATCCTCTCCTCTGTCCAAATGATCAGCTTGCGCGCAACATTGCCGAGCGCAAGCGATTGCGCAAGCCGATAAAGCTTCGGGAAACCGAAATATGGTGGGAGCGGCGCAAGGGCCGCTCCGTACAGGATCGGGTTACTGTGAAACAGTCAGTTCGGCTTCGTGCTCGCTTTCGAACACGCCGCCCTGGTCATTGCCATTGTTCCAGACGAAGTCGAGATAGGCCTTGGAGATCAGCCAGCCACGGTCGGTCTTCGCAAACTCCCAGCGATAGATGCCGCCGGCCTGATAGTAATTGTCGCGCTTCTCCGAATCGAAGATGGCGGTGAAGATCAGGTTGGCGCGCCCCTTGGCGGTGGCCGGGCCGGTGATCTCGAAGTCGAGATTGACCATGATGTGCTGCATCAGGTCGTAATAGGGATCCATGCTCGACTTGCAGATTTCGAGAATGCCGGCGCGGCCGGTCATCTCGCCGAAGCCATGCTCGAAGACAAAGGTCGCATCGTCGGTGAAATGCTCGGCCCAGGCTTCCCAGTCGAAGCGGTCGGCCGTCTGATGATAGCTGTTGATCACGCGGGTGAGGGCTTGAATCGTCTCGAGCCGATCCAGCCTGGCTTCCAGGTCACTCATGCTTCTCTCCTCGGTAGGGGAGGCCGTGCCGACGGCCTTTCATCCATTGCCCCAATTCTTCGCGCCTGTGCCCCGGTTTGTCCAGATGTTCAGCATTCATTTTTGCCGGTGGCGCGCGGAAGGCCGGGCAGGGCGCGTGAAAACGCCGCCGGAAGCGTTGCGGGTTCCGGCGTCGTCGGGTTCGGGGTGGATGGCGCCGCTCAGGCGGGCTGGCGCGCGCCGATTCGCGGCGTGATCTCCTGGGCGAGGCGCTGCATCGATTCTTCCCAGGGCGTGGGATTGTCGATGTAATCGTAGCTGTAGATCATCAGCGTGCCGAACGGGCCGCCCAGTTCGTCGCACCATTGCTCGATCTTTTCCCGCACCGTCTCGGGCGAGCCGACGATCCACATGTGATCGGCCAGGAAATCGCCATCGACATCCGCCTTGGTCTTGCCGGTCCTTTCCAGCAGGCCCTCGAAGATCCCGAAGGCATGATAGACGGGCAGCAGATATTCGCGCCAGGCCCGGCCCATCCCGCCTTCGATCGCCAGCTTGCGCGCTTCGGCATCGGTATCGGCCACGAACACGTCGCGCACCACGCGATGGACGGAACGGTCCGCCTTGTGGCCGTGCTTGGCCGCCGTCTCGGCATAGATGTTGAAATGATCTATCAGCCCGGCATTGCCGGAATAGACCGATGCCGGAATCCAGCCACGCTCGGCCGCGAAGCGGATCGACGGGGAATTGGGGCTCAGCCCCGTCATCGCCATCGGCATGGTGCCGCCCCAGGGGCGCTGGTCGCGCAGCGGGTGCTGGGGGTCGTTATCCGCGAGGCCGGCTTTCCAGTACGCGCCGTCGTGCTGGAATGGCTTGCCCGCCCACACCTTCTCCATGATCTCCAGCGCTTCGAACATCATCTTGTGATTCTCGCCGAGGTTGGTCAGCCCTCGCATCGCGGCATCGGTGGGATAGGCCCCCGCCGCCACCCCGAGCTGGTAGCGGCCCTGCAGGATATGGCTCAGCCATGCGGTCTGCACGGCCAGCGTGGCCGGATGATGATAGGGCAGCAAATGCGCGAGCGGCCCCAGCTTGATGCGGCTGGTTTCGCGGACCAGCGCGGAAATCACCAGCTCCGGGTTCGGAATGGCTTCCCAATTGAGGGTGGCGTGCTCGCCCACCCAATATTCCTCGAACCCGGCCCTTTCCGCCGCGATCCCCTGCTGGATCGCCCAGTCGAACACCTGCGCCGGTGTCCGCTCCGGACCAAGGAACGGTGTCTGAAACATACCCATCTTCATAGCGAATCTCCCGTGCCGCCCTGCGTGGCCGCGATCGCACCATGCGACGCGGCGATGCCCGCGGCGATCCAGGCACGCTGGACGGGGCGGGAATGGCAGGTGCCGGGACGGGCTTTATTCCGCCGGGAAGCGGGGTTCGTTGATGCAGGTCAAAAGCTGTCCATATGGTAAGGTATTCTGGCGCGCCGAAGCTAGTCGAAGGTGACCACCGCGCGCCCGCGCAATTGCCCGGCCCGCAATTTGGCGAAGCCCGCTTCGAGATCGTCGAAGGCGAAGCGCTCCAGATCGATGATCAGCTTGCCTTGCGCCGCCAGGTTGCAGACTTCGCCCAGGTCGGCGCGGGTGCTGCCCAGCGAGACCGCGAATTCGCAGGTGGTCGCCATGCTGCCCCATCCGACATGGAGCGAGCCGCCCTCCATGCCGACCAGCACGATCCGTCCGTGCGGGCGGGAGATGGCAGAGGCAAGCGCCAGCGTGGCATCGGTGCCGACGATGTCGATGATCGCATCGGCTCCGCGCCCGCCGGTCAGGTCCATGATGGTTTCGGCTGTCCGCTCGTCGGAAGCAATGCAGTGATCGGCGCCATAGCGCTTGCCGTCCTCCAGCCGTCCCGGCGTGCGATCGACCCCGAACACGGTGGCAGGCGACAGCAGCTTGAGGAACTGGACGGCATAGGCGCCGAGGCCGCCCAGCCCGATCACCACGGCGACGGTGCCGGGATAGAGCCGGTCCAGCACGGTCTTGACCGCGTGATAGGAGGTGACCCCCGCATCGGTCAGCGGCGCGACCTGCACCGGGTCGAGCGCGCCCAGCGCCACCAGCTCATGGCGCGGCACCACCAGGAACTCGGCCAGGCCGCCGTCGAAACCCACGCCGCGGGTCATGCCGATCGCGCCGCGCGCGAAGGTGCGGCAGCTCTGCTCGTGCCCGTGGTGGCAGAAATCGCAATAGCCGCAACTGCGCATGTGATGCACCACCACGCGATCGCCCGGCTTCAGGTCGGTCACGCCATCGCCCACCATCTCGACGATGCCGGCGTTTTCATGGCCGAGCGTGAAGCCCGCCGGCAGCACATCGGCATAGGGCGGCACGCCGGGCCGGGAATCCATGATATCGAGATCGGAGCGGCACAGCCCCGCGCCGCGCATCCGGATCAGCACTTCCCCGGCGGCCGGGGAAGGCACCGGCACGTCCACGAATTCGGCCGGATGGCCCCATTCGACGATTCGATAGGCTTTCATCTGCGCGCTCCTCCCGGTTCAGGCGCTCTGCCTATGCGGCAGCCGAGGGCCGCCGCCAAGACCAAATGGTCAAACCGATGCCGCGGGCGGAAGGGGGGCGGGGATCAGCCGGGGGCGGCGCACGAGCCGGGTTGGATGGGGGTTTGGCCCGTGCGCCGCTGGCCGCGTCAACCGGCGTGGAGAGCCTGTCGCCGGAGCGCGGCTATCCTGTCCCGCAGGCGAAGCCGGATCCGCTTGAGCTGCTTCACGTCCTCCTGCCGGTGCGCCGCCTTGCAATTGTCGATCATGCGGTCGAGCCGCCGGTGGCGCCCGAGGAGTTGTTCGAGATAATTCTGCATACCGGCCTCCTCGCTGATGCAGCGGCAGGATAAGACTCATCGTCCGAGTGATCCAATTGAAAACAGTCCGGCAATTCGATAGATGGAAACTATCGTGAACCGGGAGGTCGGAATGCCCAGCCTGCGTCAGTTTGAATATCTGGTAGCGCTCGCGGACACCAAACATTTCGGGCGCGCGGCCGGCTCGGTCAATGTGTCCCAGCCCACCCTCAGCCAGCAGTTGAAGAGCCTTGAGGTGCGTCTGGGTGTCGTTCTGGTCGAGCGCGGGGAAAGTCCGGTCCAGCTTACCCCGGTCGGGCGAGAGATCGCCTCGCGCGCGCGGCGCGTACTGATGCAGGTGGACGATATCCGCGCGCTCGCGCGGCGGAGCGTGTCCGGCCTGGCCGGGACGATCCGCTTCGGGGTTACTCCTACGCTGGGGCCCTATCTGATCCCCGCGGTGATCGCCCAGCTCCACCGCGCCTATCCCGACATGCGCCTCTATATCCGCGAAGGCATTCCCGACGACCAGATCGCCGAGCTGCGGCGCGGGGCGCTGGACATGATGCTGATCCCCCTGCCGGTGGGCGGCTCCGATCTCCATGTCGAACCCCTGTTCCGCGAGCCGCTCCACCTCGTGGCCGCTTCGGACGATCCGCTTTGCGCCAAGCCGCTGCTGCGCCGTGGCGATCTTGCCGGACGGCAGGTGCTCAGCCTCGATCCGCGCCATCATTTCCACAGCCAGGCCGAGGAAATCTGCGGCGAGCTCAACGCGGAGCTGCTGCGCGACTATGAAGGCACCAGCCTCGACAGCCTGCGCCAGATGGCGGGATCGGGCCTGGGCCTTGCGATCCTGCCCGAGCTCTATCTTCGCTCCGAAGCGGGCGGCGAAGACATGGTGCGCCGCCTCGCCATCGCCGACTGGTCGGCAACCCGCTCGATCGCGGCGATCTGGCGCGAAGGCGTGGCCTATTCCGACAGCTATCGGCTGGTCGCGGAGGCGATCGCACAGGAAGCGCGAGCAATCATGCAGAAGGCGCTGTAGCCTGCCATAGATAAAAACTATTGAAACAACCTGCCCCTTTCTATCAGGCCTTTCTTCTCCGTTAATCCGGAAAGGAATAGATCCACGCGCATTCGCAGTGTTTTCGAAAAGGTGGTTCTTACGATGGCCGATCAGGGTTGGAGCAACGTGCCGGGCGCGGGTGCCGCCAGGTACGCCGGGGTCGCGTTCGACGCCGGTCTTCGCCAGCATATGCTGGGCATCTATCGCAATATGGGCCTGGCCCTGCTGGTCAGCGCTGCCGTGGCGTGGATCGTCGCGTCCACTCCGGCGATCTACCAGCCGATCTTCGGCACTCCGCTCAAATGGGTGGCGATCTTCGCGCCGCTGGCCTTCGTGTTCTTCTTCAGCTTCCGCTTCGAGAGGATGACCCTGTCGGGCGCGCGCACCGCGCTGTTCGCATTCGCGGCGCTGATGGGTGTATCGCTGGCCAGCGTGCTGCTGGTGTTCACGGGCGCGAGCATCGCCACGACCTTCCTGGTGGCGGCGGTGACCTTCCTGTCGATGAGCCTGTGGGGCTATACCACCAGGGCCGATCTCACGCGCTTCGGCTCGTTCCTGTTCATGGGCCTGATCGGCGTGGTGCTGGCCAGCGTGATCAATCTCTTCCTGCAGTCCGGCGTGCTGCAGCTGGTGGTGTCGATCATCGGCGTGGTGGTGTTCACCGGCCTGACCGCATGGGACACGCAGCGGGCCAAGGCGGATTACATCGCCCATGGCGCCAGCCAGCAGACCGAGAAGCTCGCGGTGATGAGCGCGCTGTCGCTCTACCTCAACTTCGTGAACCTGTTCCAACTGCTGCTGCACTTCACCGGGGTCCAGCGCGAGGGCTGACTTTTCGACTGACGGGCTGAACCGGGCCGTCGCGGCGCAGGTCGCGGCCGCCCCTTCCGGCTTGCCCGCTATCGCATGGACCGGAAGGCCTTGCGCAGCTCGTCCACGAACAGTTCCGGCTGTTCGAAGGCCGCGAAATGGCCGCCCTTGTCCAGTTCGTTCCAGTAGATGAGATTATGCATGCAGCGCTCCGCCCAGCTTCTCGGCGCGGCGTAGACGTCCTTGGGAAAGACGCTGCAGGCGGTGGGGATGTGCAATTCGGCGGCGCCGAAGCCGCCATGAAAACTCTCCCAATAGAGTCGCGCGGACGAGGTGCCGGTATTGGGCAGCCAGTACAGCATGATATTGTCCAGCATCTCGTCATAGCTCAGCGCATTGAGCGGGTCGCCGCTGCAATCCGCCCAGCTCCAGAACTTCTCGTAGATCCACGCCGCCTGGCCCGCCGGGGAATCCGCCAGCCCATAGCCCAGCGTCTGCGGGCGGCTGGCCTGCTGGTCGGAATAGCCGCCATCCCAGCGCGCGTAATAGGCCATCGCTTCCAGCATCGCGAGCTCGGCCGGGCTCGCATCGTCATAAGGCCCGTCGGGGAGGACGATCGGCATGTTGACATGGATCGCGGCCAGCCCTTCCGGTCGCTGCATGCCCATGGCCGTGGTGACCGCCGCGCCCCAGTCCCCGCCCTGCGCCACATAGCGGTCATAGCCGAGCCGGGTCATCAACGTGTGCCAGGCCCTGGCGATGCGCTGCACTTTCCAGCCCGTTTCCTTCGGCTTGCCCGAAAAACCGTAACCGGGCAGCGAAGGAATCACGAGATGGAACGCATCGGCCGGATTGCCGCCATGCGCCGCCGGGTCGCTGAGCGGCCCGATGCATTTCATGAACTCGATCACCGAGCCGGGCCAGCCATGGGTCAGGATCAGCGGCAGCGCATCGGGGTTGGGCGAGCGGACATGCAGGAAATGGATATCCAGCCCGTCGATCTCGGTCAGGAACTGGGGATACCGGTTCAGCGCGGCCTCGCAGCGGCGCCAGTCATATCGGTTGCGCCAGTGATCGACCAGCTTGCGCGCTTCGGCCAGGGGAACGCCCTGGCTCCAGTCCTGCACCGTTTCGGCTTCCGGCCATCGCGTCAGGTCGAGCCGCCGGCGCAGATCCTCGAGCTGCTCCTCGGCGATATCGATGGTGAATGGTCTGATGGCATCCGACATGGCTATTGGCATCCCTCTCTTGGACCGCGATGGATGGAAACCCCCGGCGGCCCGGTCCAGCTTCAACGATCAAGCACTAGCAACACAGGAGCGGGTATCGGTAAAAGGCTGATTTCAGCCCCGCTCGCCGAACCGCGCCGGCAGGCCTATCCGGGCTTGACGGTTTGCAGCACCTCGAACCCCTCGAAGCGCGGATGGCCCAGGTAAAGCGGCTTGTTGTCGCCCGCGTTGCGGTGCGCGGCGCGGAAGGCGTCCGAGCGGGTCCAGGCTTCGAAATCCTCGCGCGAGCGCCAGACGGTGTGGGACGAGAACAGCGTGTGGTCGTCCTGGGTCTCACCGCGCAGGAGATGGAATTCGACGAAGCCGGGCACGCCGTCGAGATGCGTATCGCGCGACAGCCATACCTGCGCGAAGGCGTCTTCCTCTCCCTTGATGACCTGAAAACGGTTCATGGCGATGAACATGCGGATTTCTCCTGATCAGCGATTCGTTGGCGTGGACTATAGCGGCCCGTATCGTGCCGCGCCCATAGGGCATCGCCGAAAGATTGGCGATTGAACCGGACGGCATCGCGCGGGATGGTGCCCCAGGCAGGTTGACGCAGAACGCCGTTTTTGTGACTCGGCTTTCGCTTGCGGCACAAGCACTTGTGCCCGAATGCGTGTGACCTTCCACGCGTGGCCCGGCCGGACCGGCTGCGGAAAATGGAATGCGGGCGATGCGGGGCATGGCTGCGTGATGCCAGATCGCGCGCGGGTAGGAAAACGGATTGGGGGCTCACGCGGAGACGGGACGGGCCGGGGCTGCGCGAAGGATCATCCGGCGCGACGTGCGCCCCGAGTTCCTTGGACCACGACGCGCCCCTGCCTGCGATGCCGCAAGCCCTTCGAGCGAGGGCAACCACCATCGGCTATGCCTGCACTGCGCCAACAAAGCGGGGGAGACGAGCCCCTATGCGGTCTGAGCCAGCTACTTGGGTACGGACGTTATGCTTATACCTCGCCGTAGCGCCGCCGAATAAAGTGGAAGTTGGTCGGCCTTGTCGCGGAAAAGGTGCTCCAACAACACATAATCGACTGACTGCATCGCGTAGGCAGAAAGTGCTGTGATCCGCTCGGCATCATCTGCCGAAAGGCGCTTTACCGAGGTGTGCGTAAACTGGTTCAAGTAGATGAACCCGCCATATGGAAGAGCATCGGGTAGGGGCGGGAAGTACATTGCCCGGCTGACTCTTCGAGACGCGAGATTTCCCAAGAACGTGCTGAGATCAGTGTCAGAGTAGCCCGCCTCTGCGGCCATCTCGACTAGCGCTTCCAATCGCCTGACCGGGCAGACAAGAGCAAGGTCGTTCAGGAGCCTTTGGTTGTCCTGATCGAGGTCGCATTCGTGGGACAGGACCAACACCGGCCCCGCCCAAACGACGAACCTATCTTCGTCCGGCTGATAGGTAGGAAACTCGACGTTTGAGAGGACAAGGCCCGCACCAAGGGCCAACCCCGCCGGAGGACCGTAAAAGGTCCCAGCGTCATCGCGGGCGGCCGCTGATACGATTGAGTGTGCCTGCGCTACGTCCACTTGGCTTAAAGGGCGTAGCGCCGTTCAAAATCGCGCGACATGGACGAATAAATAATCGCCTCCAGTTGCGGTTCGACTTCCACCGGGATTGCGCTCAGCTGAATTGTGGGGGTTACAATTCGGAATACCTGAGCCGTATCCATGTGCGCGGAGTAGCCGTAAGGAGGGATAGCGCCACTCGCACCCGCAGATGCATAGGCGAGAGCAGATGCCGCAGAGATTACCAGCGCCGGTTCCATGCTCACTCTTCCTTCAGTTTCTCGATCTGGGCTTCAGAGAAGAGGCCAAAGAAGGCCTCCTTCTCAGCAGTATGCGCACGTTCAACCCAATGTAGGACAGCTTTCGGTTCGGTCTTACCTAGCGCCCGAGGGGTGAAAATATCTATATCAACGAACGCAGCGCACTCGTTGGGCAGATTTGGGCCATTTACGAAGCTCGGAGTGGCGAGCGATAGCGTCCCTTGGATCTCGGTATCGACTTTGAAGCGATGAGAAAAAACCATCTCGGAACTGGTCTGTTGACCACCGAGCTCCACAGAAAATTGCAAATCCGAGATACGGCCCACCCCGTGGTCTGGGGTAATTGCGTTGATGTACCGCAAGCCGAGACGGTCGATGCTAATGTCATTGACGGTTTCGAATAACATCTCAACGAGCAAGCGCAGCCGCTCTGACAGAGCATCCCAGCCCGGATAGGGTGTCACAACGTGAAGAGAGATCACGTGCGGACCGATCTTGATTAGCTCCCCCGGAGCCGGGCTCGCCAATTGCAGAGTGGGCTGGAAGCGCAAATTGGGGTCAGAGTCACGGACCTCAACCGGGAAGCTCGCAATGGGCAGTCTGCTTACGCCATAATTCTCAAAAAGGGCGGAAGAGGCCAGGCGCCCAACCAACACCTCGCCGACCTGCCTGGTCTCGAAGCGTATTTCTAGCAGCGCTTCCATAATGGCATCGCGCGTCAGTTTTTTGGGTAGCTCGCCCATGCACCGCCTTGAATCAGAGATTTCATCGTGAGTCTAGATTACTCCTAGACAATCCACGACGATAGAGGGGCGCTCATTGTCGAATTGGCGGGGATTGGCAACAGCCAAATACGTCTCATGCGCTGCCCCGGACGACCGAGCGCGAGGTAACCTAGCCGGTAACCTAGAGGGTCGCTGGCTGCGGCCCTAAACAACGAGAATGTTGGAAATCTGGAGCGGGCGAAGGGATTCGAACCCTCGACCCCAACCTTGGCAAGGTTGTGCTCTACCCCTGAGCTACGCCCGCTCTGGCGCCGGGGCCCGCAAGGTCGCCGTGAGGCTGCGGGCCGGGTGAGGCGCGCGGTTAGCATCGGCTTCGCAGCCCGGCAAGGGGAAAAACGCTCTTGCATTGCGGCCCTTCACAAATGCACCCGGAAGCCCACATAAGGCTACTGAACGGATTGGTGCGGGGAGTTGAGACTTGGCGAGCATGGGCCTGAATATAGACGAGCAGAAAGCGGTCGAACGCTTCCGCCGGGATGTGGTCGAACCATCCATGTCGAAGCTCGTCATTCTCGACTTCTGGGCGGAATGGTGCGGGCCGTGCAAGGCGCTGGCCCCGGTGCTGGAAAAGGTCGCGGCCGAATATGCCGACCGGGGCGTGGTCCTGGCCAAGCTCAATGTCGATGAGGAAGCCTTCATCGCCGCGCAATTCCAGGTTAAGTCGATCCCCACGGTCTATGCGATTTTCCAGGGGCAGCCGGTGGCCGACCTTACCGGCGCGCGCAGCGAATCGCAGCTGCGGCAAGTGCTGGACCAGATCCTCGCCAAGCTGCCCGTGCAGCCGGGCGACGACGACGGCGCCGCCGGCCAGGATATCGCGCCGCTGCTGGAGATGGGCGAAGAGGTGCTGGCGAGCGGCGATGCGGAAAGGGCGGTCGGCATCTTTTCCCAGATCGTGGAGATGGCGCCGGACAATGCCATCGCATGGGCCGGAAACCTGCGCGCGCTGATCGCGGCGAGGCGGATCGAGGACGCCCGCGCCCTGCTCGATTCGCTTCCCGAAGAGCTGGTGGACGAGCCGCAGATCGCCAAGGCCCGCTCCGCGCTCGAACTGGCGGAGGACGCCCCGGACGACAGCGAGCTGCAGATCCTGCGCGCCGCCGCCGCCGAACGGCCCGCGGACATGGATGCGCAATTCAGCTTCGCCAATGCTGCCTATGCGGCCGGCTCGCGCGACGAGGCGGCGGATACGCTGCTGAAAATGGTGCAGGCCGACAATGAATGGAATGAAGGCGCCGCCAAGGCCAAGCTGCTGCAGATCTTCGAGGCGGTCGGGCTGGAAGACCCCTGGGTCGCCGGCACGCGCCGCCGCCTTTCGACCATCCTGTTCGGGTAACTGCGGGAAGGGCCGAATGGAACGCAGCCGCCTCTCGATCTTCCCGCTGTCGGGCGTGATTCTGTTTCCGGGCCTGCAATTACCGCTGCATATCTTCGAGCCGCGCTATAGCGCGATGGTGCGCGATGCCTTGGCGCGCGATCGCAGGATCGCGATGATCCAGCCGCAGGCCCCGGGGGAAGGGGCGCCGCTTTTCGCCGTCGGATGCGTCGGGCGGATCGGCGAAGTGGAAGCGCTGGAGGACGAGCGCTACAACATCATACTGGAAGGCGAGCATCGCTTCCGCCTGTTGCGCGAACTGGATGTGGCGACCCCTTTCCGCCAGGTCGAAGGCGAATTCCTGCCCGATCAAGAATTCGAGAGCCTGAGCGCGGTCGAGCGCGCTTCGTTCGAGCGGGAGGCGCGCGCCTTCGCCGATGCGCAGGGCTATAGCGTCGACTGGGATTCGGTGGCGCGGCTCGACGATGTGTCGCTGATCAACGGCGTGTCCCAGATCGCACCGTTCGACGCGGCGGCGAAACAAGCGCTTCTCGAAGCCGCCGACCTGCCGGCGCGCTGCGAACTGCTGGTGCAGCTCATGCGCTTCTTCAGCCGCCGCAATGGCGACGAGGACGATTCGGTCACGCTGCAATGATCCGCAGCGCCGGTCTGGCTACAGGTGCAGCGCCGCCCGCACGCCATCGATGACATATTGCGCGGCCAGCGCGCCGAGCAGAACCCCCAGCATCCGGGAGATCACCGCTTCCGCCCGGCTGCCCACCAGACGCAGCAGCGGCCGGGCCAGCAGCAGGGCGAGCGCGGTGACGAGCAGCACAGCGCCGAGCGCGCCCAGCACTACGAACGTGCCGCCCAGCCCTTCGGCGCGGCCCATCAGCAGCATCACGGTGGCGATCGAGCCCGGCCCGGCGATCATCGGCATGGCCATGGGGAAGACCGAGACATCCTCCACCTCGGGCGTGGCCTGAAGCTGCTCCACGCGCCGTTCCCGGCGCTGGGTGCGTTTCTCGAACACCATCTCCATCGCGATCACGAACAGCATGATGCCGCCGGCGATGCGGAATGCGTCCAGCTCGATATGCAGGGCGGAAAGCAGGCGTTCTCCCAGCAGCGCGAAGAACACCAGCACGCCGGTGGAGATCACGATGGCGCGGATCGCCATCTCGCGGAACTGCGCTTCCGACGCGCCGCGCGCCATGCCGGCATAGATCGGCGCGCATCCGATCGGATCGATGACCACGAACAGGGTGACGAATGCCGAGACGAAAAGATCGGCCATGTCAGCCGGGACAGGCGGCAGCGGCCGGTTCTCCGGCGCTTTCCGGCGCCGTGATCGGCAAGCGGAACACCTCCTCGCGGCTTTCGCTCGGTCCGCGCGACATGGTGGCCACGAACACTCTTCCGCACCGGGGATCGTTCCCCACGCTCCAGTCGAGCGACCGGTCCCGGCTGGCGCCGGTCCGTTCGGCTGCGGCGCCCGGGCCGGCGGTTTCGCTCGCAGGGGGTAGCGGCTTGCACGATGCGACGCGCGCATCCAGCATATCCGGCGCGGGCAGAGCCTCCGCGGTGCTTTCGCGTTGGGTCACGGTCCAGCGGTAGCTGCCGTCTTCCTGCCGTTCCCAGGCCGTGACATAGCGGCCGTGCCGCCCGTCCGCCTGCTGCCAGGCCCCCTGGCTGATCGCCAGCGAGCCGTCGCAGCTCGACCACACCGAATAGGGTTGCCAGCTCACGGCCGCGGGCGGATTGGCCCGGCCTTTCAGCCATGCCTGCGCCGGAGTCGGCTGCGGTTCGAACAGCACGGCGTCCCTGGCGGCATATTCCGTGAAGGCGGTCCATTGGCCACGATCCTTCGCCGCGCGCGCGAACCCCAGATCGGTGGCGATCACCTTGCTGGGATTGGCATAGCCGCCGCCCGGTCCGCCCGACCCCGGCGGCCCTCCGCCCCCCGGACCCCCGCCCGGGCTGGGCCTCATGCCCCCGCCGCAGGCGGCCAGCAGGCCGCATAAAGCGAGTGCGAGCGCTGCCCGGGGAAGGCGCGGCATCACAGCGCGTCCGCCTCCAGCGGCAGGCCCTCGTTGCGATAGGCGGCGACCAGCGTATTGCGCAGCAGCACCGCGATGGTCATCGGGCCGACCCCGCCGGGGACCGGGGTGATGGCGCCCGCAACCTCCTTCGCTCCGGCCAAATCGACGTCTCCCACCAGCCGCGTCCTGCCCTCCTCCGCTCCGGGCACGCGATTGATGCCGACATCGATCACGGTGGCGCCGGGCTTGATCCAATCCGCCTTCACCATTTCCGGGCGGCCCACCGCCGCCACCACGATATCGGCCCGGCGCACGACACCGGGCAAATCCTTCGTGCGGCTGTGCGCCACGGTCACGGTGCAGCTTTCCTGAGTCAGCAATTGCGCCATCGGCTTGCCCACGATGTTGGAACGGCCGATCACCACGGCGTCGAGGCCGGCAAGATCGCCCAGCCGGTCCTTCAGCAGCATCAGGCAGCCCAGCGGCGTGCACGGCACGAAACCTTCCTGGCCCACCGCCAGCCGGCCGGCGTTGATGACGTGGAAGCCGTCCACATCCTTGTCGGGCGAGATGGTGGCAATCACCTTCTGCTCGTCGAGATGTGCCGGCAGGGGAAGCTGGACCAGGATCCCGTCCACCGCCGGATCCTGATTGAGCCGGTCGACCAGCGCCAGCAATTCCTCCTCGGTCGCGGTAGCCGGCAGCTTGTGCTCGAAGCTCGCCATATGGGCGGCGACAGTCGCCTTGCCCTTGGACCGGACATAGACCTCGCTGGCCGGATCCTCGCCCACCAGCACCACGGCGAGGCCCGCCTTGCGCCCTGCCTTTCGTTCGAATTCGGCGGCCAGCCGGCCCACCCTGTTCCGCAATCCTTCGGCGAATGCCTTGCCGTCGATCAATTGCGCGGTCAAAAGCTTGATCCTGGTAGACGATTTAGAATTATTAGAAGTATATTTAACCCGATAATAAGAACCATGGGCGAGAGGTCTAGCATTCCGGTATCTGGCATATGACGACGAATAGGTTTTAATAGCGGATCAAGAAGCGCATTTACTGCTTTCCAGAGTGACGCAACTAAATTATTATGAAGATTGACTACATTGAATGAAATTAGAAGGCTAAGTACGAACTGCACTATCACTAACGTGATAACGATTTTTGTTAAATAGCCGACGATATCAATCAGGATTCCGACTACCACGAGTTGAACGCCTTTCTCATTGGCGGCATCATCGCCGCTCGCCTGTTAGCCGAGCATATGGCGCTTGTTCAACCGATAGTGGCTCAGCTCGCAGGTTTCCCGTTCTCGCCCAGGGTGCTCTGCACGATCTGCCAGCGCAACTGGTCGATTGTGGCGCCGGGCACGTCGTTGACCCGGCGCAGCGTCAGCGTGCCGGGCTGTGCCGTATTGTCATGGCGCAACGTCACCTGGACCGTGCAATAGAGCGACCCTGCGGCGCCTTCTTCGGCAACCTCCCCGATGTCCAGCTTGAGCCCCTCCATGTTGCCGAAGCGCCTTGCCAGCATGGCGCCATCCACTCCGTTGTCCTTGTCCCAGGCCCGGGCCGCCTGCTGATACTGGCTGGTGAACAGGGCATCGGAATAGAACAGCGCCACCGTGGCGCAGTCCCGGCTGCTCAGCCGCGCTGCGCGCAGGTCGGTCGGGATCGGCGGCGCGTCCGTGGGCGAGGCAGGCGGGGAAGCGATCGCCACCGGCTGGCCAGCGGCGGGGGTGGTTTCGCGCGGTTCCGGCGGAGCGGGCTTCCTCTCGCAGCCGGACAACGCCAGCAGGACGAGGGCGGCAGCGCCGGTGGTGAGGGAGCGTGACAGGATCATGCCCACCGACGTGCGGCGCTGCGTATCGTTCCCGCCGGGTGCGGGGGAACGGCTGCCCTCAGGCGCGGATCAGCGTGCCCGCGCCGCGCGAGGTGAAGAATTCCAGCAGCATCGCATGCGGCACCCGGCCGTCGAGCACCACCGCGGCTTCGCAGCCCGCTTCCACCGCGTGGACGCAGGTTTCCAGCTTCGGGATCATGCCGCCGCTGATCGTGCCGTCCTGGCGCAACCGTTCGATGTCGGCCGGCGTCAGGTCGGTCAGCAGGTTACTGCCCTTGTCCAGCACGCCCGCGACGTCGGTCAGCAGGAACAGCCGCGCCGCGCCCAACGCGGCGGCAATGGAGCCGGCCATGGTGTCGGCGTTGATGTTGTAGGTATGGCCGTCATCGCCCGCGCCGATCGGCGCCACGATCGGGATCATGCCCGCGCCGATCAGCGTGTTCAGCACGGTGACGTCCACCTTCGCCGGCTCTCCGACGAAGCCCAGATCGACCGCCTGCTCGATATTGCTGTCCGGATCCTTGCTGGTGCGCTGGACCTTGGTCGCCGTCACCAGCCCGCCGTCCTTGCCCGAAATGCCGATGGCCCGGCCGCCCGCGTTGGCGATCCAGCTCACCAGTTCCTTGTTGATCGCGCCGGACAGCACCATTTCCGCCACTTCGGCGGTGGTCTTGTCGGTCACGCGCAGGCCGTCGACGAAGCGGGATTCGACTCCCAGCTTCTTCAGCATCGCGCCGATCTGCGGCCCGCCGCCATGCACCACCACCGGGTTGATCCCCACGGCCTTGAGCAGGACGATATCCTGCGCGAAATCCTGTGCCGCTGCCGGGTCACCCATGGCATGGCCGCCATATTTCACCACGAAGGTGCGCCCGGCGTAGCGCTGGAAATAGGGCAGCGCCTCGATGAGGGTTTCGGCCTTGACCAGCATGGCCCGATTGTCCGTTTCCGCGCCGTTCACCGCATTCATGCCGAGATCCTTCCATCGCCGCCCGAAATCGCCCCGCAATCGCCTTCGCGCGATCTGTCCCGTTGCAGGCGGGAGAATCGGGAAGACGCCGTAGAAGGCGGATAGTTGCAAAAATCAATCCATCGAATGCGTCAGCCGTCATTGGAACGGGCAAAGGCATGGAAATTCATGGCTTCTATCCATCGCTGGACAGCGCGTGCCGCCCGACCTAACGGGTCGCGGATGGACCCAGCGCATCTCCCCGATTCCATCCTCATCGTCGATTTCGGCAGCCAGGTGACCCAGCTGATCGCCCGCCGGGTGCGGGAAGCAGGGGTTTATTCGGAGATCGCGCCCTTTTCCAAGGCGGAGGAGGCGTTCCAACGCCTGAAGCCCAAGGGGATCATCCTGTCGGGCGGGCCGGCCAGCGTGCCGGATGAAGGCAGCCCGCGCGCGCCGCAGGTGCTGTTCGACAGCGGCTTGCCGATCCTGGGCATCTGCTATGGCCAGCAGGTGATGACGCACCAGCTCGGCGGGGAAGTCCGTCCGGGCCATGAGACGGGAGAGGGTGGCGAGTTCGGTCGCGCTTATTGCACCGTCAGTGACGATTGCGTGCTGTTCGACGGCCTCTGGCATATCGGCGAACGCCATCAGGTGTGGATGAGCCATGGCGACAAGGTGACGCGCATCGCCCCCGGCTTTCGCATCGTCGCCACCTCCGATGGCGCGCCCTTCGCGCTGATCGCCGACGACGAGCGGCGCTATTACGGCACCCAGTTCCATCCCGAAGTGTTTCATACGCCGGACGGAGCCAGGCTGCTGGCCAATTTCGTGCGCCATGTCTGCGGTCTGGCGGGCGACTGGACCATGGCCGAGTTCCGCAAGACCAAGATCGAGGAAATCCGCGCCCAGGTCGGTGACGGCAAGGTCATCTGCGGATTGTCCGGCGGTGTGGACAGCGCGGTGGCGGCGGTGCTGATCCATGAGGCGATCGGCGACCAGCTGACCTGCGTGTTCGTTGATCACGGGCTGATGCGGATGAACGAGGCGCAGCAGGTCGTCACCCTGTTCCGCGACCATTACAATATCCCGCTGGTCCATGTGGATGCGGAGGAGATGTTCCTCGGCGGCCTGGCCGGGGTGACGGACCCGGAAGCCAAGCGCAAGTTCATCGGCAAGGCCTTCATCGACCTGTTCGAGGAAGAAGCGCGCAGGATCGGCGGCGCGGATTTCTTGGCGCAGGGCACGCTTTACCCGGATGTGATCGAAAGTATCAGCTTCACCGGCGGGCCTTCGGTCACGATCAAGAGCCACCACAATGTCGGCGGCCTGCCCGAGCGGATGAACATGAAGCTGGTCGAGCCGCTGCGCGAACTGTTCAAGGACGAAGTGCGGGTGCTGGGCCGCGAGTTGGGCCTGCCGGACGTGTTCGTCGGCCGCCACCCCTTCCCCGGCCCGGGCCTCGCCATCCGTATCCCGGGCGAAGTCACCAGGGAACGCTGCGACACGCTGCGCAAGGCCGATGCGATCTATCTCGAAGAGATCCGCAACGCCGGGCTCTACGATGCGATCTGGCAGGCCTTCGCCGTGCTGCTGCCGGTCAAGACCGTGGGCGTGATGGGCGACGGGCGCACCTATGACAGCGTCTGTGCGCTGCGCGCGGTCACCTCGACCGACGGGATGACGGCGGACATCTATCCGTTCGACGCAGCCTTCCTCAGCCGGGTCGCGACGCGGATCATCAACGAGGTGCAGGGCATCAACCGCGTGGTGTACGACTACACGTCGAAGCCGCCCGGCACGATCGAGTGGGA
>CAYXTO010000009.1:0-130305 GCA_964468045.1 uncultured Caenibius sp.
CGGCGTCAAGATGATCGGCGCCGACGCCGACGCCATCGACAAGGCCGAGGACCGCCAGCGCTTCCGCGAGGCGATGGACAAGATCGGCCTTGAAAGCGCGCGTAGCGGCGTGGCCCATACCGTGGACGAGGCGCTGGCGGTGCTGGAAACAACCGGCCTGCCCGCGATCATTCGCCCGAGCTTCACGCTGGGAGGAACCGGTGGCGGCATCGCCTACAACAAGGCCGAGTTCGAGCAGATCGTGCACGAAGGGCTGGACGCGTCACCCACCACCGAGGTGCTGATCGAGGAAAGCCTCCTCGGTTGGAAGGAATACGAGATGGAGGTTGTCCGCGACAGGAACGACAACGCCATCATCATCTGCTCGATCGAGAATGTGGACCCGATGGGCGTCCATACCGGGGATTCCATCACGGTCGCCCCGGCATTGACGCTGACCGACAAGGAATATCAGATCATGCGCAGCGCCAGCATCGCGGTGCTGCGCGAGATCGGCGTGGAAACCGGCGGCTCGAACGTGCAGTTTGCCGTCAATCCCAAGGACGGCCGCCTGATCGTGATCGAGATGAACCCGCGCGTTTCGCGGTCCTCGGCGCTGGCATCGAAGGCGACCGGCTTTCCGATTGCCCGGGTCGCGGCGAAGCTGGCCGTGGGTTACACGCTGGACGAGATAACCAACGAGATCACCGGGGCGACGCCTGCCAGCTTCGAGCCGACGATTGACTATGTCGTCACCAAGATCCCGCGCTTCACCTTCGAGAAATTCAAGGGCGCGAAGGAAGAGCTTTCCACCGCGATGAAATCGGTCGGCGAGGTGATGGCGATCGGCCGTAGCTTCAAGGAAAGCATGCAGAAGGCGTTGCGCGGCCTGGAAACGGGGCTGGATGGCTTCAACCGCGTGGTCGCGCTGGAAGGTGCGGAGCGCGACGCGCTGACCGAGGCGCTTTCGCGCCGGACGCCGAACCGCATCCTCCAGATCGCGCAGGCTTTTCGCGAAGGGATGAGCGTGGAGGAAGTGAACGCGCTCACGCATTATGACCCATGGTTCCTTCGCCATATCGAGGAAATCGTGGCGGAGGAGGCCAGGATTACCGCAGATGGATTGCCGACCGATGCCGCCGGGCTGCGTCGCCTCAAGGCCATGGGCTTTTCCGACAAGCGTCTCGCCACCTTGGCGGTGCGCGGCATCGGCGTGGCGGGCGGCCTGGCCGAGACTCAAGCGAGACGGTCCGGCCTGCTGCATGACGCGTTGAAGGCAATGGCCGGCGCGACCAGCGAAGAGGAAGTGCGCCAGTTGCGCCATAGGCTAGGCGTATTTCCGGTGTTCAAGCGGATAGACAGCTGCGCGGCGGAGTTCGAGGCGGTCACGCCCTATATGTATTCGACTTACGAAGCCCCCAGCTTTGGTGAGCCGGAGGACGAAGCCTGGCCTTCGGACCGGCGCAAGATCGTGATCCTGGGCGGCGGCCCCAACCGGATCGGGCAGGGCATCGAATTCGATTATTGCTGCTGCCATGCCTGTTACGCGCTCGAGGAGGCCGGGTTCGAAACAATCATGATCAATTGCAACCCCGAAACGGTATCCACCGACTACGATACCTCGGACCGGCTCTATTTCGAGCCGCTGACAGCGGAAGATGTGCTGGAAATCCTGCGGGTCGAGCAGGAGAAGGGTGAGCTGGTAGGGGTGATCGTGCAGTTTGGCGGCCAGACGCCGCTCAAGCTTGCCCAACCGCTCGAGGATGCGGGCATTCCGATCCTCGGCACCTCCCCGGACGCGATCGATCTCGCCGAGGACAGGGAGCGGTTCGCGGCCCTGGTCGAGAAGCTGAAGCTCAAGCAACCGGCCAATGGCATTGCGCGCAGCCGGGATGAAGCGGTCGCGGTCGCCAATCGCATCGGCTTTCCGGTGCTGCTCCGCCCGAGCTACGTGCTGGGCGGCCGGGCCATGGAAATCGTGGACAGCGTGGCCCAGCTCGACGATTACATCGCCACCGCCGTGCAGGTTTCCGGAGACAGTCCGGTACTGATCGACCAGTATCTGCGCGATGCGATCGAATGCGATGTGGATGCATTGTGCGATGGCCAGCAGGTGGTGGTCGCCGGGGTGATGCAGCATATCGAGGAAGCTGGCGTCCATTCCGGCGATAGCGCCTGCACCTTGCCGCCTTACAGCCTCGGCGCGGACATCATTGCCGAGATGGAGCGGCAGGCCGAAGCGCTTGCGCTTGCGCTGGGGGTACGCGGGCTGATGAACGTGCAGTTCGCCGTTAAGGCCAACGGCCGCCCCGATGAAAAGCCGGAAGACCAGGTCTATCTGATCGAAGTGAATCCCCGCGCGAGCCGGACCGTGCCTTTTGTCGCCAAGGCGATCGGTGATCCGGTTGCGAAGATAGCCGCGCGAGTGATGGCCGGAGAGAAGCTGGCCGACCTTCCGCCGATCCGGCGCGAAATCAGCTATATGGCCGTCAAGGAAGCGGTTTTTCCGTTCAGCCGCTTTCCCGGCACGGACCCGGTGCTGTCGCCCGAGATGAAGTCGACCGGCGAGGTCATGGGGATCGACCGCGACTTCCCGACCGCCTTCTTCAAGGCGCAGCTGGGGTCCGGCATGAATCTGCCCGACGGGGGGCTTCTGTTTGTCTCGGTTAAGGATGGAGACAAGGCCCAGATCCTGTCGGCGGTGAAGCAGATGCTTGCCAGCGGTTTCCGGGTTGTCGCCACCGGCGGAACCCAGCGCTACCTTGCGGAGGCCGGACTCCCGGTCGAGCGGATCAACAAGGTTGCGGAAGGGAGGCCGCATATCGTCGACAAGATCATCGACGGCGAGGTAGCCATTATCTTCAATACCACCGAAGGCTGGCAAAGCCTCAAGGATTCACAATCGATCCGGGCTTCGGCCCTTCAGGGCAAGATACCCTACTTCACTACCGCCGCCGCTTCGGTCGCTGTTGCCAACGCCTTGGCGTCGGTTAAGGTCAGTGACCTTGAAGTACGGTCCCTTCAGGATTATTACAGCTGAATACGAGCGTCTTCCCGACATCGAGACCGTTCCCTCGCCATTTCCTTGCCAGCGGCATGAAAGGGCGGGGCTAGGTTTCGCCGGGCAGTCTGAAAAAGGAATGGGATAGCTTCTATGGAAAAGGTGCCGATGCTGGCTGAAGGGTATGAGCGGTTGACCGCCGACCTCAAGGCCCTGCGCGAGGAACGGCCGAAGATCGTCGACGCGATCGAGGAAGCGCGTGCCCATGGCGATCTTTCGGAAAATGCCGAATATCACGCCGCGAAGGAGCGGCAGGGCCAGGTCGAGGCGCAGATCGCTGATCTCGAGGATCGCGTGAGTCGCGCACAGATCATCGATCCCAGCACGCTCTCGGGCGACAGGATCGTGTTCGGCGCCACCGTGACCTTGCTGGACGACGATGAAAAGCCGGTCAGGTATCAGATTGTCGGCCAGACCGAGGCGGATGCCAAGGTGGGGCGGATTTCGTATAATTCGCCGCTCGGCAAGGCGCTTATTGGTCGCAAGGCTGGAGACGAGATCGAGGTCACGGTTCCCTCGGGCGACCGTTTCTATCTGGTCGAGAAGATCGAATTCATCTGACCTGACGGCGCTTCGACTCGCCTAGTCTCCTGCCTTGGGCAGGTCGGGCTCGAGCAGCTTGTGCAGATGAACGATCACATATTTCATTTCCGCGTCGTCCACCGTGCGCTGCGCCTGGGCGCGCCATGCATCCTCGGCCTGCGCATAGCTGGGAAAGACGCCGACGAGATCGATATCGTTGAGATCGACAAACTCAAGGCCACGGGGATCTTTCACCCGGCCGCCCATCACGAGGTGGAGAAGTTGCATTGGCAGTTAGGCCCCCGGTTAGATTGACTCGAACCTCCCCAGGATAGCCACTTCGGTTTACGCGATCGTTATCGCCCTATGCGGGCTTTCATTTTTTCTGCCACTCGGGTGCCTTGCCTGGCCAGATTTCCGCCAAGCCCACGCGCGGTGCCACTCGCTTCCGAAGCTATCCGATCGACTTCTTGGCGCAAAGATTCGGTGCTGTCCATGAGAGTTTCGCCCAGGTCAGCGATCCTCTTCTGGCTCGCTTGCCCAGCCTTCCTTGCCGCCCTTTTTGTGCTGAGCGCATAGTCGAGACCCAGCTTGGTGGCCAGGGTGACAAGGGTCGATGTCTTGCGCCCGAGCTTGCGGCGATTCCGCTTTGGCAGCAGCACCGCAGCCAGGACGCCCACCGCAACCGCACCGCCGATGACGCGAAGGGGGTGCTCCTTCGCGATCCGGATGACATTATCGCGAGCACCTGCCGCCTGTTCGGCGAGGCGCCTGGCATTGCGCGCCTGAGCCGCTTCGATCTTCCGCCAAATCGCCTGCCTGCCTTCGTAATTCATGAGTTGCTCTCTCGCTCGATATCGGTGGTTTCACCGGGGCAACGTGATTGCGAGCGTTCCGGTTCCTGAGATTTGCCACCGGTAAGCGAGCGGCGCGCAATTGCCGATCTGATAGGATTAGGAATCAGGAAAACCGCGGCGAGTGCGCCCGCGGCAGCCACTCCGGCCAGAACGCCCGTCCTGTTCTCGTTAAACACCCGGGAAGCCTTCTCAACGATCTCACCACCGCTTTCCTCAGCCCGGTGGCCGAGCCGGTTGGCCAATTCGTTGGGCGACAGCTTACTGCGCAGCAAGGCCAGGTCTTCCTTGAGCACCACGCTGGCGGCATCCCGCAAGGCTCGATCCTCATCCAGTTGCCAGTCAAGCTTGCCCACTATTCCCGGTCCTTCCGAAATGCGGCGCGGATCTTCTGGAAATTGCGAAAAGCAACCATCGCGCAGATGAGCGCCGCCACCAGCAATATGCCCACTATCAGCGCTGTCGCGCCCCAAGCGGTCAACAGGGGCGATAATGCGATTATAAGTCCGACGATGAGGCCGAATAGCGCAAAAACGGCGAATATCGCGGCGCATATTCCGAATATCGCGGCATTGCGTCCTTTCTGTCCCGTATAGGCCATCCGGGTTTTCTGAAAGGCGATCTCTGTCTCCACGAAGGTTCGGCCATCATCGATCAATGTTTCGATGTCGGCGAACAGGGAACGCCCGTCATCCTCGCTGCCGTCCGGCGCAGCAGCGTGATCGGCGCCCCCTTCATCTTCCAGCATGATCCGCGCAGTTTCCGTTGGCGCGATACTCAATCTTTCGAGCCGCGAAACAAGCGGGCAACCATGAAACCGGCAACCGCCGCCATGCCAATGGCAAGGCCCGGGCTCTTACGGACGAATTCACGAGCGTCCTCGCCAAGCTGATCGATATCCTTGGCCTCGAGTTTATCTGCTGCGGATTGCATCGAGGAAGCGGCCTTGCGCGCGTAATCGCCGTATTTTACGCCGAACCTTTCATCGATCGTGGATGCATTTTCCGAAACGAGCTTGCTGAGGCCGGCGATTGCTTCGGTGGTCTTCGCCTTGCCTTCCACCGCAAGCTCAGTAGCTTTCACCTTGGCCTGATCACCATATTGCTTGGCCTGAGATTGCCAATCCTCGGTCTTGCCGCGAAACTGTTCCCGATAGCTGTCCGCGCGATCATGAGCTTCCTTGCCAAGTGCCTGAGCGCCAGCCTTGGCTTCCTCGATCGCCTTGGCGAATTTGGTCTTGGCCTCGGCCGCGTTGCTGGACGACGCTGCGGTGGCCTTGCTGGCGGGCTTGCGCTTCGGGGCTTTGCTGGCAGTAGTCTCAGGCATGATGGGTTCCTTTATCGATCAATGATGAGTGCGCCGATCCGCATCCCTCACGATAGGTGAAGGACCGTAAAATCGCAACGCAGCTTGCCTGCTACGGTTCCGAAAGTTAGGAGGCGCGCGATATCCCCACCGCGACCGATCCCACAGCATGGAGTTTCTCAGATGACCGCCATTATCGACATTCACGGACGAGAAGTTCTGGACAGCCGCGGAAACCCGACCGTTGAGGTCGACATTCTGCTGGAGGATGGCAGTTTTGGCCGCGCTGCGGTGCCATCGGGCGCTTCCACTGGCGCTCACGAAGCGGTCGAACTGCGAGACGGGGATTCAAGCCGATATAACGGCAAAGGCGTCCGCAAGGCTGTCGATGCAGTCAACGGCGAGATTTCGGATCGCCTGCTCGGTATCGATGCGGAAGACCAGCGCGATGTAGATTTCGCCATGCTGGAACTCGATGGGACGGAAAACAAGGGCCGGCTCGGCGCCAACGCGATCCTCGGCACCAGCCTGGCCGTGGCCAAGGCCGCCGCCAACGCGCGGGGCCTTCCGCTCTATTCCTATATCGGCGGCGTCTCCGCGCACCTGTTGCCGGTTCCGATGATGAACATCATCAATGGCGGGGAGCATGCCGACAATCCGATCGACTTCCAGGAGTTCATGATCATGCCGGTAGGCGCGGAAAGCCTTGCCGAAGGCGTGCGCTGGGGGGCCGAGATATTCCATACCCTGAAGAAAGGGCTCGGCGAGAAAGGGCTCTCCACCGCGGTTGGCGATGAGGGTGGTTTCGCACCGAACCTTGCCAGTACTCGTGCCGCGCTCGACTTCATCATGGAATCGATCGAGCGGGCGGGCTTCAAGCCGGGCACTGAAATCGCGCTGGCGCTGGATTGTGCCTCGACCGAATTCTTCGCTGACGGCCGTTACGATATTGCGGGCGAGGGCTTGTCCCTCTCGGGCGAGGAAATGGCGGATTATCTTGCAGAACTCTGCGCCGCTTATCCGATCCGCTCGATCGAGGATGGCATGAGCGAGGATGATTTTGAGGGTTGGAAGGCGCTTACCGACAAGATCGGGGACAAGGTTCAACTGGTCGGCGATGATCTTTTCGTCACCAATCCGAAGCGCCTGGAAATGGGCATCGGGCAGGGACTGGCCAATTCCCTGCTGGTCAAGGTCAATCAGATCGGGTCGCTCACTGAGACGCTCGAGGCCGTCAGCATTGCCCAGCGCAATGGCTACACCGCGGTGATGAGCCATCGTTCCGGCGAAACCGAGGATTCCACGATCGCCGATCTCGCGGTTGCCACCAATTGCGGACAGATCAAGACCGGTAGCCTGGCCCGTTCGGACCGGCTGGCAAAATACAACCAGCTTATCCGGATCGAGGAAGAGCTTGGCCAGGCTGCGCGCTATGCCGGCGAAAGCGCTTTCGGACGCCTGGCTCAATAAGGCGTGAGCGCAGAGGAACCCCGGAGGTTTCCATCCGGGGTTCCGTTCCGGCTTACTTCATCAGGGTCACGTGCCCTGTTTTCTGGTGCTTCATGCTGCCCGTGAGTTGAACGGTGGTCGTGGCGGCAGATCGTTCACCGAATGTCGCGCCCTGGGTTTGCCGGCCTGCGACTTCGGTGGAACTGCACGAGACGACGCTGACATCGGTCATTTCATACACGGCTTCCCGCGCAGTGATGATCGCCTTGGGAAAGTGTTTCCCTTTCGCACAAAGCTCAGCCTGGGCTACTGCGTCAGACGGAAGCACCAGCGAGAAGTTGCTCACGGAATCCTGCCCGGAAAGTTCGGCAAAGCTGGGCATGGCGGAGTCCACATGGGGATCTCCATGCGTCATCGTTCCATGCGCTGCCTTGCACTGCGTTCCATCGCAATCACCGCCCAAAGGAGCCGAGGCGATTGGCGCCATCGGCTTGTGCGCCCGCTTGCCGGTCGCCAGGCCCGAGGCTGTATCGCGCGGCTTGGTTTCGCGATGCGTGGACATATTGCTTTCCCCCCAAGACCAGCTTTCGATCGCGATGGGTGCAGCCGCCTCGCCTTCCACGCCTTCGATCTTGAGATAGTAATCCGATGCCGCCATGGCCGGAACTGCCCCGACCATGGCAACCGCGATTGCCAGAACGGGCACGGTGATTATCTTCATCTGTGCTCTCCCTCGATAAACCCGGCAGCGATCTAGCGCCGAGATCGATGAACAGCTTCTGACTCTATCGCAGCCGTGCGCGCAAGGCGATTTCAACGGTCAGGAATGATACGGTGCCACGCGGTTTCCTCACTTGACGCAAACGCTACCTGCGGTTTCTTCGTGGGCATCTTCGGCAAGCGCTTCCATCCGCTCGATCTCTCGCTTTTTCCGGGGATTGAGCAGATACTGCCACACCCCCCAGCCATTGACGAAAAGCATGGCGATATTCTGGATCACGATCGGCATATTGCCGCCGAGAAACCCGGCTGCGATCCATGCCAGAGCCACAACTAAAAATAATACGAAGGCCCAACCCGTGATTCGCCTGCCGAGATCGGAAGCAATCAGGCCAGCAGCCACGATGGCGCCAATTGCGCCAAACCACTCCATCGGCCCGTTCATGACGGAAAAATGCCGGGCGCTGCAGTGAGTTCCCGATCAGCGGGAGAAGCGTTCCTGCAGATCGAGAAGGGCAATGGCAGCCTTCGCCGCTTCACCGCCTTTGTCTTTTTGTGCGGGGTCAGCGCGCACCAGCGCCTGTGCCTCGTTCTCCACGGTCAGGATGCCATTGCCGATCGGAATACCATCCATGGTGAGAGCCATGATGCCGCGGGCGCTTTCGCCTGCCACGATCTCGAAATGATAGGTTTCGCCCCTGATCACCACACCGATCGCGACAAAGCCATCATAATTGCCCGATTCCGCGGCAAGGGCGATAGCGCCTGGTATTTCAAGCGCTCCCGGCACGGTCAGGACGGAGACCTCGTGACTCGCTTCTTCCAGAGCAGCGCGTGCGCCTGCGATCAACAGATCATTGAGGTGATCGTAGAAACGCGCTTCGACAATCAGGAAACTCGCCATGTCATTCAGCCCCTTCAGACCCGTCGATCGGCTTCTGGCCCACGATCGCGAGCCCATAGCCACCCAGGCCGACCAGGGAATGGCTGGTATTGGTGAGCAGGATCATATCCCGCACGCCGAGTTCGGTAAGAATTTGGGCGCCCACGCCATAGTCACGTTGCATTTCACCCGGAGCTGGGTCTGGCGAAGGGCCATGCTCGTTACGGGAACGGATCGCGGTGCTGGCAAAGTTGCGGTCGGGGCGGTTCAGGAGAACCACAACGCCGGAACCCTCTTCCGAGATCATCCTCATCGCATTGGCAAGCAGCCCGGAACGAGGAGTCTCATCCCCAAATACGTCGGGAAACAGCGAAAGCGCATGCATCCTTACAAGCGTGGGCTTGCTCGGATCGATGTGACCCTTCACCAGAGTCATGGTTTCTTCCTGGGTGGCCTTGTTGAAATAGCTATAGGCAGTCCAATCACCGCCCCAACGGCTCGAAAAACGAGTCTCCGCGGTTTTCTGGACCAGATGATCATGCGCCATGCGATAAGCGATGAGGTCGCGAATGGTGCCGATCTTCAGATCATGGAGGCGGGCAAAGCGGACCAGATCCTCCATCCGCGCCATCGACCCATCGTCATTCATGATCTCGCAGATCACGCCTGAGGGATTCAGGCCGGCAAGGCGGGATATATCGACCGATGCTTCGGTATGGCCGGCACGGACAAGGACCCCGCCGTCGCGCGCCACCAGCGGGAAGACGTGTCCTGGCGTGACGATGTCCTCCGGGCCTTTCGATCCGTCGATCGCCACTGAGATCGTGCGCGCCCGGTCGGCGGCGCTTATTCCGGTGGTGACGCCTTCGCGGGCTTCGATCGAAGTGGTGAAGGCGGTGGCGTGCCGCGTGCGGTTGTTGCGGCTCATCAATTCGAGACCCAGCTCGGACACGCGCTGGTTGGCCATGGCGAGGCAGATCAGGCCCCGGCCATAGGTGGCCATGAAATTGATCGCGGCAGGCGTCGCCATCTGCGCGGGAATGATCAGATCGCCTTCATTCTCTCGATCCTCGTCATCCACCAGAATATACATTCTGCCATTGCGTGCCTCCTCGATGATTTCCTCGATGGGCACGATTACCGGCGTGTCGGTGTTGGATGAAAGAAAGCGTTCAAGCTTCGTGAGCGTTTCCGAAGTGGGGTTCCAGTTCGCTTCGGTGCAATCCCGCAAGGTATTCGCATGAAGTCCGGCTGCCCGGGCCAGCGCATAGCGCGATATTTCGCCTTCGCTGACGATCTGCTTGATTCGCTCGATGATCGGTGTGTTCATGAATGTGTGAATATCACATTTCAATGTGAACGCAATGGGCCGATATCCGCCTGTTCAATGCATCGATGGACTTGCAATGCGGACGGGATGGTCTCATTCCGACGCAACGGCCAGTTCAGGAGATAGCATGCTCGAAGAGGATATTTTTGAGGCATTTCGTGACACGATGCGTCACATTGCGGCCCCCGTTTTCGCAATCACGACGAAACATGAAGGGGTCCGCTCGGTCATCGTGGCCACTGCATTCAGCTCAGTCAGCTTCGATCCGCCCTCTCTTCTGATTTGTGTAAATCAGGATACGTCGATTCATGCTCCGCTGATGAAAGCGGAACATTTCTGTGTGAACGTCCTTGGCCACTCCCACCGCAATGTGGCGGATGTTTGTGCCATGAAGAAGGGGGAGGAGCGTTTCTCCGTAGGGAACTGGGAAGAGGAAATGAGCGTTCCGGTTCTCGCGGATGCCCAATCCAGCCTGGTTTGCCGTACCGCCGATCGCCACCGGTTCGGCTCTCATACGATCTTCGTGGGTGAAGTGGTTGGCGCCCGGCATCGGGACAACGCCAAGCCGCTCACCTATTTCGACCGGCGTTACATCGATATCTCCCAGGCCCCGGATCTCGCCTGAAAAGGTGCAAGCCATGCCTGCCTGGCCGCCAAGGCATTTTCGATTCCTCAGCGCCAGTGAAAGATTTTCGAAAGCAGGCCTGGCTCCTTCATGGGCCTGATCGGGCCGTAAATCAGACGCCTTATCGACGGATCCAGATTCGGGCGCTGTCGAACGCCATAATTTGCATGAATCGAACGAAAACCGGACTCGATCATTGGAGTGTCCTCCTCGGATGACCCCCTCCCGCACTTCCGAAGCGGAGTTTACATCACCTTTCGGCGAAAGCGAATAGCGAAATCCTGGCCGGCCTGTCCCACTCGGCTTCGATACCGGGATGCTTGCCTTGTAATATTCTTACAGTCGGCAACGGCAAATATTCTCAATTTCTCGCTGCAATCTCATGATAATCCACAGCTAATCTTGCAGACACCTGCTATCGCCGGATCAAACGGAGGGTTGTCCGGGTCGATTTGCCTGCGGCGGTCAAGGCCGGTCCGGATTTAACATCTTGCCCCGCTGAAAGACCGGGTTGGCGGTATCTGCCAAAATCTTGGCAAGCCGCGACGTGGCATGTCCTCTGACCCTCAGGCAGTTTGCAATAGAGCCAATGCGCGGGACGCATCCTGGGCATAGTTGAATGAGGTAGAGGATTTCATGGCAAGCATCGCAGTGCAAGAACGTTCCGAGATCGGCGGGCAAGCCGAGGAATTCGATGTCCTTATCGTTGGAGCGGGCATTTCCGGCATAGGCAGTGCCTATCACCTGCTTACCCAGTGTCCGGACAAGCGCTTTGTGGTGCTGGAAGCGCAGGAAGGATTTGGCGGCACCTGGCGGACCCACAAATATCCCGGGACACGCTCCGATTCCGACCTCTACACCTTCGGTTATCGCTTCAAGCCCTGGGTCGGTCCGCCGATCGCGACGAAGGAGGAAATTTGCAAGTATCTGGGCGAAGTGATCGACGAGAACGGTCTGGATCGCTTCATTCGCTATGGCTCGAAGATAACGGGATGCTCGTGGTCCAGCGGCGACCGCAAGTGGACGGTCGAGGTCGGCGGCGAAGGCGGAAAGCCAGGCAAGACCTATCGCTGCAATTTCCTCTGGATGTGCCAGGGCTATTACGATCACGACAATCCATTTCTGCCTGATTGGCAGGGTTTGAACGATTTCAAGGGAACTCTCATCCACGCTCAAAAATGGGATGAAAACCTCGATTATGCCGGCAAGCAGGTTGTGGTGATCGGGTCCGGCGCCACCGCCGCGACAGTCATTCCGGCGATGGCAGGCGAGGCGGGGCATGTGACCATGCTGCAGCGCTCCCCAACCTACTTCTTCTGCTATCCCAACCGCAGCGACCTTGCCGATCAATTGCGCCTGATTGGCGTGGATGAGCCGACAATCCACCGGGTGGTGCGGCTGCAGTATCTTCATGACCTCAAGACCCTCGATCGTCGCTCCCAGGAAGAACCGGAGGTGGTTTTCGAGGAACTGAAAACCTTGATCAGGCAGTATGCGGGCGACGACTTCAAGTTCGACCCGGATTTCACTCCTCGCTACCGCGTATGGCAACAGCGCCTCGCCTTCGTGCCGGATGGCGACATGTTCCGCGCGATCGGTGAAGGCAAGGTCTCGGCGGTTACCGATGAGATCGATCACTTCGTACCCGATGGCATCCGTTTGAAATCGGGCAAGGAACTGAAAGCGGATATCGTGGTCGCCGCCACCGGATTCCGGCTGTCCGTGATGGGGAACATCCCGTTCAAGGTCGACGGGAAAGACGTGGATTGGTCCGAGACGGCCACCTATCGCGGAATGATGTTTACCGGAGTGCCGAATCTGCTCTGGGTCTTCGGCTATTTCCGCGCGGCATGGACGCTGCGGGTCGACCTGATGGGCGATTTCGTTTGCCGCCTGCTCGAGCATATGGACCGCAAGGGCGCGAGCCAGGTGAATGTGACCCCTCCCTCCGGTGGAGAGAACGATCCGCTCCTGCCATGGATAGAGTCGGAAAACTTCAATCCGGGCTATCTCATGCGCGATGTGGACAGGCTTCCCAAACGGCTCGGCGATCGCCCCGAGTGGCGGCATACCCAGAACTATTGGAAAGAAAGCGAAGATATTCCGGCTATCGACCTGGACGGGCCTGAATTCCTGTATCGCTGAACTTGGCCGGTCCTCCGGCCTCGTCTAATTAGCCTTGCCCGAATTGATCAGGGTTCTTCGGAATTCCAGCGAACCCATGCCCGACCAGCGCTTGAACGCCCTGGAAAAGCTTGAAGGTTCGGCGAAACCCACTGCAGCGGCGATGGCTTCGACGGACATTGCCTTGTCGGCAAGCAATTCGCAGGCGCGCTGATAGCGGGCTTCGTCGATCAGGGTCGAAAACCTCGTTCCCTCCTCGGCAAGGCGACGATGCAGCGTCCGTTCCGAAAGGGCGAGTCTTTCCGCAGCCTCGCTCGCTGAAGGAAACCTGTCGAATGCAATGCTCAGCATGGCATTCAGGCGCTGGGATATCCGGGCGTTCGAACGCGCCGCCTTCAGGAGGCCTTCGCATTTCGAGCTGTAAAGGAGCATCAGCTCCATATCGGCAAGCGGCAGCGGGGCATTCGCCGTGCCAGGCTTGAAGCGCCATTGAGTCTGTTCGGCATCGAACTGCACGCGGCATGGGAACAGACTGCTGTCGATTTCCCATCCGGGCGGAGGAGGCGCTGCGACGCACACTTCTTCCAGCGGAAGACGGCCTCCCGTCAGGTCCGCGATCAAGGTCCGTATCGCGCCAAGATCCCGATATTGCGAGAAATGGCGCAGTTGCAGCGGCACCCCGCCGTCTTCGCCGATCAGCGCGCAAGCATTGTTGGGGCCTCTCTCGAGGCGATAGCTGATCAGCGAATAGGTAAGCTCCTGATACCGGCACGCCACGTTCAGGCCTTCCCCTAAGGTCCGGGCCGTCATCATCGCCAACCCAAAGGTGCCGTACTTCATGGAACGATACCGCAGACCCATCCGCAGCCATTGATCGGCACTTTGCCCGGTCGCCTCCGCAAAAGCCCGCTGCAGCTGGAGCTCCTCCTCAGCCAGCAAGTCGCGCGTGCCGCTCTCGAATGAAAGAGGTTTTAGCCGATGATAATTGCAGAAGGAATCCCAGCCAATGCTGAACTGATGGATCAGTTCATCATGCATTATCCGGGCGCTCAGATCGGGCAGCGCCGCCAGCAGCGTATCTGACCTCATCCTGTTTACCTTTCGTTTTTTCGAAAGCTAGGCAGACCGACAATATGCGTCAAGCAGGCTGGCAATTTGCGCCAAGAAGTTGGCGACAGCGAACATGGCATTTGCTTGGTGTAAGGCTACTCCGAAATGGGATTCTGGAGGGGATAGTGACAACAATCGTCAGGCCGAAATGGCTGTTTTCGTTGATTGCCAGCCTGGCGCTTGCGGGCTGTGGCTCAGCCGATCGCACAAGTACGGCCTCCGGATCCCCGAACTGGGACCGTCTGCTCTCAGCAGCCGAAAATCCCGACGACTGGGTCACTTATGGCGGCACCTTCGATGAGCAGCGGTTCAGTGGGCTGACGCAGATCTCCGATGCCAATGTCGGCCAGCTGGGCCTCGCCTGGTCTTACGAGTTCGACACCAACCGGGCGCAGGAGACGACTCCTCTCGAATATGATGGCGTGATCTATGCCACCACCGCCTGGTCCAAGGTCTTTGCGCTGGATGCAAAGACCGGGAAACTGATCTGGAGCTACGATCCCGAAGTTCCGGGTGAGGCAGGAGCCAAGGGATGCTGCGATGTCGGCAATCGAGGCGCGGCGATCTATGACGGCAAGCTTTATTTCGGCACTTTCGACGGACGGCTGATCGCGCTCGACATCAAGACCGGAAAGCCGGTCTGGTCAGTCGTTACGGTCGATCAATCCAAGCCCTACACCATCACGGGAGCGCCGCGCATCGTGAAGGGCAAGGTCGTTATCGGCAATGGCGGAGCGGAGCTGGGCGTTCGCGGCTATGTCAGCGCTTACGATGCGCAAACGGGCAAGCAGGTCTGGCGCTTCTATACCGTGCCGGGCAATCCGGCGGACGGGCCGGACAATGCCGCATCCGATGACGTGCTGGCGAGCAAGGCTTCCTCCACATGGTTCGGGAAGTTCTGGGAAGCGGGCGGCGGCGGCACGGTCTGGGATTCGATCGTTTATGATCCCGAGCTCGACCAGCTATACATCGGCGTCGGAAACGGCAGCCCATGGAACCACAAGATCCGCAGCCAGGGCAAGGGCGACAATCTGTTCCTGTCCTCCATCGTGGCGCTTGATCCGGATACCGGCAAATATCGCTGGCATTATCAGGCCTCACCCGGGGAAAGCTGGGACTATACCAACACCCAGAGCATCATTCTCGCCACGCTCGACATCGAGGGCAAGCCGCGCAAGGTGCTGATGCAAGCGCCCAAGAACGGTTTCTTCTTTGTCATCGACAGGACCAACGGCAAGCTGCTCTCGGCCCGGAATTATGTCGAGGTGAACTGGGCCACCGGCTATGATCTGAGTACGGGCCGCCCGATCGAAAACCCTGAAGCCCGCTACGATCAAGGCTCCTTCGTAGCCATACCGGGCGCGCTCGGCGGGCATAACTGGCAACCGATGGCCTTCAGCCCCAGGACCGGCCTGGCATACATCCCGGGGCAGGACGCATTGTTCGGCTACGACAACCCGGAGCAATATAAATACCGCCCCGGCCGCTGGAACACGGGCATTGGCACCATCGGAGCAGAAGCTCCCGACGATGCCAACGAGTTCCAGGCTATCCGCAAGATGCTCAGGGGGCGCCTGATCGCATGGGATCCGGTCAAGCAGAAGGCAGCCTGGACCTTCGACTATGACGAGCCATGGAACGGCGGGGTTCTCTCCACAGCCGGAAATCTCGTGTTCCAGGGCGACACGAAGGGCAATTTCCGCGCATTCGCAGCCGATAGCGGCAAGGTCGTGTGGACGGCCCAGCTCGGCATGCCCATCATGGCCGCGCCAACCACCTTCGCGGTGGATGGCGTGCAATTTGTTGCGGTCGCGGCGGGCTATGGCGGGGCTTATGCCCTGACCAGTGCCTTCAACGACAATCCTTCTCCGCAGCAGAATGGCCGCCTCTACGTTTTCAAGGTTGGCGGCAAAGCCGCGATGCCGGAGATTGCGAAGCTGGCTTTCGGTCCACCCAGTCCTGCAACCGACAAGTTCACGCCGCAGCAGATTGCGCTAGGCAAGGGGCGGTTCGCGACTGATTGCTGGATGTGCCACGGCCCCGGCAGCGTTTCGAGCGGTGTCGCGCCTGACTTGCGCCGGTCCGGCGCGGCCGGCGATGCACAGATGTGGAAGCAGATCGTGATTGACGGCGCACTCAAGGATCGCGGCATGATCGGCTTTGCGAAATACATGACCGATGCCGATGCCGAAGCGATTCGCGCCTATATCTCGGACCGGGCCGCCACACTGAAGCAGTCGGAAAAGGGAAGCGGCAAATGAGCAAGGCTGTAGTCCTGCCGGAAACGGCGGCGATCCTGGAAGCGTTGGCCGCGCAGGAAGGGCCGGCGCTCTCGGAGATGACGGCCCCCGAAATGCGGAGCGTCTACGGGCAATTGGGCGAGCTGTTCGACCTGCCGCCCGTGCCCGGGATAATGACGGCCGACTTCATCGGGGCGGGCATTCCCATGCGGGTCTATCATCCCGGCGAGCCCAGGGCAGCGCCAGTCATCGTGTATATGCATGGCGGGGGTTGGGTGATCGGTGATCTGGAAAGCCACCATTCGCTCTGTACCCAGATTGCCGGGCAGACCGGATTGCGAGTGGTGGCGGTTCATTACCGGCTCGCACCGGAAGCGACATTCCCCGCCGCGCATGAGGATTGCATTGCGGCGGTCGGGCATGTGCTTTCCAGCCCGGCCGAACTTGGCGCTCCTGTCACAGGGGTTGCTCTGGCCGGCGACAGTGCGGGTGCCAATCTCGCCTTTGCCGTTTCGAGCCATTACGGCGAGGGAATGCTTGCCCAATTGCTGATCTATCCGGTTGGTGATTGCACCGGGACGGATACTGCTTCCTACAGGGATTTTGGCGAGGGCTACCTTCTCGACAAGCCTTTGATGGATCGCTTCATTGGCGATTATCTTCCCGCGCCGGATACCCGTGCGGACCTGCGCGTATCGCCTTTGCTGGGTGAATTGGCGGGCAAATTGCCGCCGACCATGATACTCACCGCAGGGCTTGATCCGCTGCGCGATGAAGGGCGATTGCTTGCGGGCAGGATTGCCCTGACGGGCAGCGAAGTGCATTTCCTTGAGGCGGAAGGCCTCATTCATGGGATGGCCACCATGCGCAAGGTCTTGCCTACCGGCGACCGGATCTTGCAGCAGACGTTCAGCCGGTTTGCAGAACTTATCAAAGATCGAAGCGATAAAGCACAGGAGCGAGAGGCATGAGAGATTATCTCGATTTCTATATCGATGGGGCATGGGTCTCGCCAGCGCAGCCCAAGACGCTGGATGTTATCGACCCGTCCACCGAACAGCCGGTGGGGCGGATCAGCCTTGGCAGCGCGGCGGATGTCGATCGCGCGGTCGCGGCGGCGCGGCGTGCCTTTTCATCCTTCGGCCGAAGCTCGAAGGCTGAGCGGCTCGCTCTGCTCGATGCGATCATCGCGGCCTACAAGGCGCGGGAAAAGGATTTGGCAGATGCCGTGCGGGAGGAGATGGGCGCACCATCGTTCCTGGCCAGCGGTGCGCATGTCCCGTTCGCCCTGATGCATTTCGAAACGGCGCGCAAATTGCTGCCGGATTTCAGTTACGACGTCGATCACGGCACGACGCTGATCACCAAGGAGCCGATCGGGGTGGTCGGGATGATCACGCCCTGGAACTGGCCGCTCAATCAGATCGCCTGCAAGGTCGCACCTGCCCTGGCGGTAGGGTGCACGATGGTCCTCAAGCCTTCGGAGGTGGCGCCTTTCAGCGGCCAGATCTTCGCGGAAGTCATGCATGCTGCCGGCGTTCCGGCCGGCGTGTTCAACATGGTACAGGGCGATGGCCCCACCGTGGGCGCCGCCATTTCCGCGCATCCCGGGGTGGACATGGTTTCCTTCACGGGATCGACCCGCGGCGGGGTCGAGGTGGCGCGCAATGCCGCCAGCACTGTGAAGCGCGTCCATCAGGAGCTGGGCGGCAAGTCGGCCAATATCATCCTGGATGATGCCGATTTCGAATCCGCCGTCCGCCAGGGGGTGGAAGCAATGATGGTGAACAGCGGCCAGAGCTGCAATGCCCCGTCGCGCATGCTGATCCCGGCCGCGCGAATGCAGGAAGCAGGCGAGATCGCAAAACGGACCATCGCCCAGCAGAAGGTCGGGGCGCCGACCGAGGAGGTTAATCTTGGCCCGGTCGTATCCGATGTGCAGTGGAACCGTATCCAGTCTCTGATCGAGAAGGGTTTGGAGGAAGGGGCCGATCTGGTGGCGGGCGGTCCCGGAAAGCCGGAAGGTCTCAACCAGGGATATTATGTCCGGCCCACGGTTTTCGGCGGCGTGAACAACCAGATGACGATCGCCCGCGAGGAGATCTTCGGGCCGGTGCTCGTCATCATCGGATATGACAATGAAGATCAGGCGATCGAGATCGCCAACGACACCCCCTATGGCCTCGCCGGATATGTTCAGTCAGGGGACATCGGCCACGCTCGCGATGTGGCTTCGAGGATACGGGCAGGGCAGGTCGCGCTGAACTATGCGCCGCTCGATCTCGCGGCTCCGTTCGGCGGCTACAAGCAATCCGGCAATGGGCGCGAATGGGGTGAGCATGCCTTCCATGAATTCATGGAAGCGAAGGCGGTGCTGGGTTACGCGCCCGCCTGACCCGAGGCCTGATCATGGGCCCGATCCCGGGTGGAACCAAAAAGGGGCGGTACATGGGACCGCCCCTTTCCTTTTGCAGTTAGCTCGCCGACTACACTCACCGCGTCGCCGGGGCCGTCACTCAGCCATATTGGGTGACGTAGTCCTTCACAAAATCGAAGTAGTTCTTGTTCCAGTTGAATTCGCACACGCCGACGCCCGGCACTCCGTCGAATTCCAGCGTCGCGCAGCCGGTGTTGATGATGGTCTTCGGATCGTGCGACGACTGCAGGATGCCGAACATCTTGTAATCGATGAATGACTTGCGCCCTTCGGTGTCGGTTACCGTCACTTGGAAGGTTTTCTGCAGCATGTCATCGCCGAAGGTGAAATCGTAATCGACATCGGCGATGTGGCGCATCGCGCCGTCCTTGAAGAGGAAGCCGCGCAACTCGGTCTTGCCGAAGGCCTGCATTTCGAAAAAATGCATGGAGGAATCGCCGGTGGTGGCGTGAACCCATTTGTAATGCTGGTTGATGCCCCATATGCGCGGGCCCCAGCTATGGTCGCGCACCAGGAAACCCTTGTGGGGATATTTCTGGCCGTCGATCTCGATATCGGCCACCACCCGCCCGTGCTGCTCGGTCCGGTTGTCGCCGAAATAGGGCGGGTTGCCCTTCGGGTGGGTGCTGAAGGGGTAAGGGGGGTGCGTGCCCTCGAAGCTGGCCTTCACCTTGATGCGTTCGCCGCTCCAGTCGAGATCGACCTTCTTGAAGGGCTCGGCCACTTCCATATGTAACGGGCCAAGCCGCCAGTTGTCGAAGTTCATGTCGTCACTGATCGTGCCGTCATGCGCTTCGACCACTTGTTCGGGAAAATTTGGCCCGAAGAAGCAGGCCATGGCCCGCGCTTCGCCTGTGCCCAGCATGCTGGGATAGATGAACCCGGCCATCTGGTGTTCCGGCATCAGGAAGATATGCGCCAGGGATTCCCGACCATTGGGGGCCAGCTTGTGGCGATACGCGTTCTCGACCGGAAAGTCGGTAAACTGCTTGTTGATTTCAGACATCTTGCCTTCTTTCTCGTGGTTGTCGCGGATCGAGACCCGAACGCCGGATTCTTGGCGAGGACCACCGATCCGCAGGATAATGAGGCTATTTCCCGTTCTTGAGCTCGTTGAAATCCGCGCCCGCCTGGATCATCCGCTCCGCGAACGGCGCCATCATCACTGCACTGCAGCCGCCGTCGACCGGCAGCACCACGCCATTGACATAGGCCGATGCATCGCTGGCGAGGAACAGAACCGCTTCGGCGATATCCTTGGGATAGGCCACGCGACCGGACGGGATCAGTGTGCCCAGGCGCTCGTCAAGGAAGGATTCGAACTCGCTGGCCTGGTCTTCCGACACGCCAAACGCCCGCGCCATGATCGGCGTCATCGTGATGCCCGGGCAAATAGCGTTGGAGCGGATGCCATGCGCCCCCAGTTCGATGACCGCCTGGCGCACCACGCCGAGAACGGCGTGCTTGGTGATGGTATAGGCGGCGGAGGACCAGCCACCCTGGATCGCGGCCGTGCTGGCAGTGGAGATAATGGTGCCGCCCGTGCCCTGCTTGATGAATTGACGCGCGGCGTGCTTGTGGCCCGAAACCACGGAATTGACGAGGAGAGCCGAAGTATCGTTCATTCCCCCGAGATCGATGTCCACCAGGGAGTCGCGATTGCCGGGAGCGCCCGCATTATTGAATATGATGTCCAGCTTGCCGAAACGGTCCACCGCGGTCTGCACCAGGCGCTCGATCGCGGAATCGTCCGTCACATTGGTGTGGACATAGACCACCTTGTCGGGGAAGCGCGCCTCCAGCGCCTTGCCGAGATCGTCCTGGATGTCGCCAACGGCCACCTTGGCGCCTTCTTCGACGAAGAGCTCCACCGTACCGAGGCCGATACCGCTGACGCCGCCGGTAACAACTGCGACCTTGCCTGCTAACCTTGCCATAAACAACGATCTCCCAATTTCCCTCCGGCATCCGGCCGGATGAATGATCCAAGCTTTAGCCGACTGGACGATGATTCCTAGTCATTGAACCGAATTTTATCCGGTTTGAGGCTGCCGGCGTTGGTGAGGGGGAGACTGGACTGCTGGGCGGGGATAGCACCATCGCCGAGTGCGGTTGGCGCTGCACTAGGGCGCTGTCAGAAGCTTCTCGATTTTGGGGACAACGAAGTCATATATCGCGGCATCCTCCAGGAGTGCCATATCGACACTTCCATCCTTGACCTTATCCAACAGGCCGCTCTTGAACTCAGCGGCCGCCCGGGAACCTTCGACCTGCTCTATATGTTCAACGGCGCTCTCCAAACACAGATACAAGGTGTTTAGAGCGACCTTGATCATGTCCGGATTGGAGGTGCTGGAACTGTCAGATTTTCCAAACATTCTTCGTCCCCTCGGCTTGTCAGATCAACCTACCGGGGAGAGGTTGGTTCCGGGTATCCATACGGCGACATGTAAACAGCACTGTTGATCCAAGAGTGGCACCGCTGAGACACGCTGACTGGCTCTTGATCGCACTCAGCGTTACCCCACTCCAGATAGGGTGGAAAAGGATCGCCTCTGCTATTGAAAAGGTGGTGGACGCACTAGGGCTCGAACCTAGGACCCGCTGATTAAGAGTTTCGCTAAGTATCTGATTATACTGTATTATTCTGTTCGATCTTGTAGCGTAACGCATTGGCAATACGAATCTTCGGCGTAGTAATGCGTTCGGATCGATTTCATCCTGCTTGATTCAATTTCACGCATCTGATGCCCTAAAAATGCCCCGCTTGGATAGCTGCCCGGCGAGACCTGGGAGCGAAAATCGATGGTTAACACAAACCCACATTTGTGGTAATGTGGGGATCGAGCAATATGCGAGGTTCCCATGAGTCGCCTGACCATAGATATTACCGACCAGCAGCACCAAAGCCTAAAAGCCTTGGCGGCGTTGCAGGGCAAGACGATCAAGCAATATGCCATTGAGCGGTTGTTTTCCGCCGACGCGGGGGATGATACCGCATGGCAGGAATTGAAAACTCTGCTGGGAAAGCGAATTGCCGAGGGCTTGGCGGGCGGCGTGTCCACCAAGAGCATTGATGTCATCGTTGATGAGGAACTGGGCAGGGATAGCCGCGCTTGACCGCTACCTATGTCCTGGCGTCGGCGGCGGAAGCCGACCTGCGCGACGTTATCCGCTATACACGCAAGCAATGGGGCGATGCGCAGACCCGTATGCGCGTCTTACCGTCATCTGTTTCCATCGCCGGGCATCCGTCGGGCACCAGACCGATCGGCAAGGTCGCGCAGGCGATCGAGATATAGCGTCTTCGCCTGATACTCCGCGTCGCGCAGCCGACGAACCATGTCTATGCGATTGCGTCCGCGCGGGCGGGGCAGTGTGGGCGAACCCTTGAGGCAGCTGCGCAGCTTGGCGGCCTTGCGCCGGGCACGCGACATCTGATTCATGCTCTGCACCGCATAGCTCAACCGCTGTGCGTCGCGAGATGCGAACCGTCCTCCGGCATAATAGAGTACTTCGCATCGTCGCATGGTGATGGGGCATAGGAAATAGCAACGCCAGCCGCCGAGGGATGATGGCACACCCTCAATGGCAATCTGCTGGCGTATAGGACCGTCAGTCATGTCCCCAGTCATCGTCATCATGCCATCACGCTCAATGTCGCTGAGATCGACGCGTATGCGTCGCGACGCGATTGCCGTATTCCTGCTCCAGCCAAGCGGCCCTCCGAATGCCGACACGATGCGGCAACCCATGCTGGGTGATGGCGGCGTGGAGATATGCGGGAAAATCTGGTTCGTCTCCATGACGGCACAGTCTGGTCGCGAACTAACTCCGCCGTCCGAGGACGACGGCAGCATGTTCGACCATGTCGAAAGCTTGGGGCTCGGTGGCGTTCCCGCCGCCGTCTTCAACCCGATGGTCACGATCCCGACCGTTCGCATCTACCCCAAAGGGCTGAGTGCGGAGACTGAGTTCGATATCGTCGAAGTGGCCGATCGGGAAATGACCGTCGATGATATCAAACGCGCGATCGATGAGGTGCACGAAGAACACCTCTGTACGCCAGACGCGCAGATTTCTGGCAACTCCATGTGGTGCGATGCCCAGAAACTCCACGCCAGCAGCAATGCCGAAGCCATCGCGCAAACGCACGTCAAGATCGCGCTCTCGCTCAGGCTCTTCAATTGCGATGTTCGCCCGGAGCAACCGATGAAGGCTGGGCGGGTCGATCTGGAGGTCGTTCAGCGGCTCGCCGACGGGGTGAGCATCATTCCCGCCGAAATCGAGATCAAGGTGCTGCGCGAACGAAACCGTCGCGGGCGAAAGTGGTCTGATGCCTTCAACGAGAAGTGGATGCGGCGCGGTATTCGTCAGGCGGCAGCTTATCGAGATGTCCGCAAGGCCAAGGCCGGCATGCTTTGCTGTTTCGATATGCGCGATGGTGATCGGGGTGAAACTAACACGCTCGGCTTGCTTGGGGAGCAACGGGATCGACTGTGGAGTCCTCACATCCCTGCGATGCTCGGCGCATACTTCTCTGAAATGTCCGGGATCGTGGAATCGCTAGGGGCCGTGCTCAGGCCTGGAGCGTCAATCTGGGCTGTCGTTGGTGACAGTCGATATGCAGGCGTGGCCGTGAATGTGGCCGATATCCTCGCTGAACTCGCGGTGAAATCCGGGTTTCAGGTGGAACGTAACGAGATACTTCGGGAAATGCGCACATCGGCACAGCAAGGCGGACAGGCCCAACTCGCGGAAAGCTTGCTAGTGCTGCGCCGCGACTAAGTGCCGTATCGCGCCTGGCGCCAAGCCTCAGCATCGTTGTAAAGAAAATTGCGGTGGAGCGTAACGTCGTTACTGTCCGCATAGGCCTTAACGCAGGCGAACGCATTGTCGAGTATTTGGGAGCCGGCCGGAGCCGGGAGGTAATCGCGGTGAATTTGAACGTGGGATGCCAGCGTGCTCTGACGAAGGACGCGATTGGCATTAGGACCGTCGAGATAGCCCAACATCCAAAGTTCTATGTTATAAACATCTGTATAGTCGAAAGAATTTGGATAGGGCGGAGAAAACACAGCCAGATCGAAGGGACCCAGTCCTGGGATCGCGCGGCGGCTGTCTCCCCGTACTACGGTGTAAGCCGCAGCGGCACGCTGACCAAAACGGCCGATCTCGCCGATCGCAGCCGAAACCGCGGTTGAAAAGGCCATGTCGACCTCACCGGCACCTCGACGGCGCTTTTCCCAGCCACGACGATAGCGCCGACCCTTACCGTTCACCACCGCATTGCTGAGTTCCACCAGAACACCGCCAAGCAACACTTTGAACAACCGGCGGTGGGCCATAATGCCCAGTCCTTCTATTGCCTCTCTGATTGCGAGAACGCGACCGGCCACTTCGTGGTCAAATAGCCATCGAGAATCCTTGCCTGGCTCGACAAACGTTGCGGGCAAACGGTCTATGCGCTTCGATGCATCTATCCGCCCGGCAGAGCGGAGCACAGTCCCCAGGTCGGAGACAAGCCGCTCAGCGTCGTATGTGGCAAGTTTAGCTTCGATCAGGTCGGCAAGATAAGGATTAACCTCGATCGTGGTGGGTTCGGTCCCAAGGAACTGACAGGCAAGCGCACTTGTCCCTGACCCCCCAAAAGGATCTAGGCATGTCTTAACCGGCACGGCACTTGATCGTATTGCCTCGTATACAACTTCAGGGGCAAACGCCTCTTTGAAGTGGCGCCAACGTTGGAACGGGATCTGCGCCGATCCGGAATTCGTGCCGAAGGTCACCAGCTCGCGCTTTCCCGTCCATTGTTCAAAGCTAGCGTACAACGTCAGTCCTTTCGCGGTATTGAAAATTATCTATAGACTGATATGCTAATTTGCAATGGCAAAGCGCTACGAACATGTTTCTGCCTTGGCGCAGGAGATCGCTGCCCGTCGGCAGGAGCAGGCATTAAGCTTTGAAAAACTTGGTCTTTTAGCCGGAGTGGATGTCGCGCAGGCTTTCCGAATCTGTCGAGGCGAGTTCAAGACATTGAACCCCAGCGTCTTGAAAATCTGCAAGGCGTTGGGGATCCAGCCCAAAGCTGACGGCATGGTTCTTCAGCCAGCAGGCGGCAGCGCGACTGAAGCAATGCTATCCGCTGAGGTGTTAACGGCATGGGATCGGACTGAAGCGGGTGCAGAATTGCTGAAGAGGGTGCTGCGTGCCCTCCAGCCAGCCGGCTAGGGATCGGTGCGATGTGTCCTCGTCGACTGACATTGCCGAAGCGAGGATTCTGAAGGCGTCATCCCCGGCTCGAATGATACAATTAGTTGCGAGACGGGCCTTGTGTTGCCCTTGATGTCTGATGCCCCACAGGTGCCCCGCCGCAAGTCGGCGGTTCACTTCCACATCTAAGTCATTGAAAAAATGGTGGACGCACTAGGGCTCGAACCTAGGACCCGCTGATTAAGAGTGAGAGAAAATAGCCGGAAGGGAGTGGATATATCAGGAGGGAAACTCTTGCAATGCCGCTGAATACCTAGCATTTATATGGAACTGATCGGAGCCTAGCTAACGCAACAGGAAGCGATCCAGTTAGACAAATGTTAGACAGGATGAAGCGGACATGCCCAAGCCAACCTCGCTCCTGAAGGGCTTCGAGAAAGCTGTTGCGACCGCCAAGGCTGGCCCGAAACGGCAGGTGATTTTCGACGAGGCGACAACCGGCCTCGCGCTGATTGTGTCGCCAAAAGGGAAGCGAGCCTTTTCGATCGTCGCGCGTGATCCCGGCGGCCGGCAGATATGGAAGCGTCTCGGTGATCCGTCGCTGATGCCCGTCGCGAAGGCGCGGGAGATCGCCGCCCAGGCTGTGGCGCGGGTTAAGGCGGGCGAACTGGAAGTCCTGCCAGACGAAGTGCCGAAGACACCGGCGGAAACGTTCAAGGTGGTCGCCGAGCGCTTCATCGCCCGCTGGGTCGATAAGGGCGGCAAGAAGCAGGATGGCGTCCCCCTGCGCTCCAAGCGCGAAATCGAACGCCAGCTGAAAGCCTACGTCTATCCGAAGTGGGGAACGAAACCATTCCTCTCCATTCGGCGCGGGCAAGTCACGGCGCTGATGGATGAGATGGTCGATAACAATGGGCCAGTGCAGGCCGATCGTGTGCTGGCCACGCTGGCCAAGCTCTTCAATTGGTATCGCCAGTATGACGAGAATTACGTCTCGCCGGTCATCCCCGAGATGAAGCGATCGGGAAGCCATACGGCGAGAGCCCGTACGCGCATCCTTTCTGACGATGAAATACGCATGGTCTGGGAAGCCTGCGACGAGATCGGCACGTTTGGCGCATTCGTGAAGGTGGCTCTTCTGACAGGCCAGCGCCGGGCGAAAGTCGCGGCCATGGAGTGGAGCGATATTCGTGATGGCGTATGGTTTATTCCCTCCGAAGAGCGTGAGAAGATCAATGCGGGGGAGTTGAAGCTGCCCGATTTTACTCTCGCAATCATCGATGCGCAGCGGAAGCAGAAAAACAATCCGTTCGTATTCGCTGGGCGGGGAAGAAAAGCGTTCAACAGCTTTTCGGATGGCAAGGAGGAACTGCACGCCAAGGCGCCAATTGAGCCTTGGGTGGTCCACGATCTGCGCAGGACGGCGCGTTCCCTTATGGCCCGCGCGGGTGTCCGTTCTGACATTGCCGAGAGGGCGCTAGGCCACGTCATAGCGGGCGTTGAGGGCGTCTATGATCGCCATGCCTACAGAGATGAGAAGGGCGAGGCGTTAGCGGCCGTCGCGGGCCTTGTGGAACGCATCCTGCGGCGTGATGATGATAATGTTGTGCAGATGGGCGCGACGCGGTGAAGGACCTTGCTGAACTGAAGGAGCCAATTGAGGTATGGAAGGCTATCGAGGGCGAACCCGCCGATCTTATTGCATTGCTCCGAAGCGAAGAGCCGTTGCGGCGATGGGAGCGAGATACTTTAGCTGACTGGTTGGAAGGAAAATTACAGCCAGTTTCCTTGCCTAAAGGCCGCCCTGATCTATCTGTAACTGGTCCCACCCCGCTGCTATACAAAGGTCATAATATCCACACCCGAATGGGAAGTGCGGCAATAATAGAGATGTTTAATTGGGAGTTTATCCGAAAGAAGGGATGGCATCTTAAAAGATCGGGGAAATTCTATTGGTCACGTGATCGGTTGCGGGAAAAAATCGCTGAGCGGTGGGGTATCGAAACGGAGGCGTTTTTCAACTACCTCAAGCGATCAAGGTCCGCGCGGCCAAAAGCAGTTTCAGGTCGTGACTATATAGAATTCCGACGGCGGCGGCTCGCATATCAAATTCGCCGCGCAAAAATCGGTGACAAAGACTGATTTTCCTGCGGTGGATTGGTATGGATTGGCGCGACAAATGGTTGGCTCCGAACTCAAACGGAGCCAACCGAAATGCAAATCCTACGACCGAACGAAACTGCCGCAAAGGTCGGCATTTGTGATCGCGAATTGCGCGACATGGAGCGCCAGGGCCGCTTCCCCAAGCGGTTCCAGTTGAATCCGCCCAAGGGCCGCGCAGTCGGGCATCTTGAAAGCGAAGTGAACGAATGGATTGAGGCGCGCGCTGCCGCCCGCCTTGCTTATGCCGGTGAAGCCTGATGGACCGCGCCGCATTGGCCAGCACATGGCCCCCGACCGCTGCCGTTGCAGCCCTTGCCGGACACAACCCCAAGTCACCGATGCAGGCGATCCGGGAGAAGTGCCTGGACTGCACCGGCTATCAGCCATCGGAAGTGGCACGCTGTGAGAGCGTGATTTGCCCGCTGTGGCCGTTCAGGGCTGGAAAGCATCCTTACACCGCATCGGCGCTGAAAAAGGCCGCCCTGGACGCCTCTTTTGGGAAAACAGAGGCGGTTGAGGGGGAGTCATGACGATGCACACAGCATGGGAAGCCGCCCTTGCGGCGGAGAAGTTCGCCCGTTCGACGATGGAACAATACCGCGCCGAGATACTTGTCCCCGCCGATAAGGCGTGTGCTGAGGGGCGGGCGACGTTTCAGCATTTGAGCGACGCCGAGGAAGGTTGGAGGCCCTACACCTCCGCCCATGCCGACGCGCTTGATGCCATGATCCTGACCCCTGCCCCGACGCTGGCGGACGTTGTGTTCAAGTTGGAACGGGGACTAGCGGACGGCACGTTCGATGGGGGCGACGCCTCAAACCGGATGATCCGCGTGGTGGTGGAGGATGTTCGTCGCCTCTCCGCAATGCAGGGAGGTGAGCGTCATGGGCAATGATCTACACACCGCACCCATCAAGCTCCCGCCGATTCTCGCCTACATCGTCGGCGCACCGCTGGCCCCGCGCGCATCGGTCGAGCGGCTTATCCAGCAAGCCATTGATGCGCTCGATGATATGGACGGCGATCCCGACCTTGAACCCGACGACGAGCCGGAAGAAGACGATCCATCCGGCCAATGCGACGAGGACGGAATCAATACACATTTTCTCGGTCGATGGAACGAAGGCCCTGGCTGCCCGATCAGCGATCCCGATTGCGCGGTGGATGATCGAGGCTGCGACCCGGAGAACGAGATTTGACGGTGGCGGATATGGAAAGCCCCCGCGAGGGGATGGGCGCAGGGGATAGCCAGGCGCAGTCCACCGGAGACGGGAGAGCTGCGCAATGAATGCGATGCTCGACCCCAAGGCCATTGCCCAACGCTACGGGGGCACGGCAAGCGGCAATCAGGTCAATATTCCGACCGAGGGCCACGGCAAGCATGACCGGGGCACGTCAATCACGGTTGATCCTAGCGCGCCCGATGGCCTGCTTGTGCATGTCCATAACGGCGGCGATCCGCTCGCAGTGAAGGATATGCTTCGCCGGGACGGCTTCCTGCCCGAGCGCCAGACGGGTTCATCCAAACAGCGCCCAATGTTCGCGAAAGCGGCGCGGCGGCCTGGCGTGTCGTATTTCGAGTATCAGGACGCGGATGGCGTGACAGTCTGCCGAAAGGTCCGCACCGACATGGCGGACGACAAGGAGTTCACCTGGCAGCACCCGGACGGCAAGGGCGGCTGGAAATCCGGGCGTGGACGGGATGCTATCCTTTATCGCCTGCCGGATCTGATCGCTGCACCCGCCGATGCCGTGATCTACCTCGCGGAAGGCGAGCGCAAGGCGGACAAACTGGCAAGTTGGGGGCTTGTCGCCACGTCCAGCAAGGATTTGCCGAAAGACCTGTCGGCATTTCAGGGCCGCACAGTGGCGATCTTGCCGGATAACGACCCGGAGGGCGCGAAGATCGCGCGCGAATTGTGCGCCGCGCTCAATGACATTGCCGATCGCGTGGTGCTAGTCGAGCTTCCCGGACTGCCGCCGAAAGGCGACATCATGGATTGGGGCGGCACGGTTTCCGAATTGGAAGAACTGACCGTGAAGGCGCTGGCGACGGAGAGTGACGACACCTGGCCAGTTCTCGACCTTGCCGCCTGCGCCGCTCGCAAGGCTCCGCCCCGTCAATGGGTAATCGAGGGCTGGGCACCGGCCAACAAGGCAACACTGCTGGCCGGTGACGGCGGCGTAGGTAAATCGCTTCTCGCACAGATACAGGCCACATGCGTCGCCATCGGGCGGCCCTTCATGGGCCTTAAAACCCGGCAGGCCAGCGCGGCCTATCTTAGCTGGGAAGACGACGCGGACGAATTGTGGCGACGCCAGGAATCCATTTGCGAGGTGCTTTCTATCACCATGGCATCGCTCGACGGGCGACTGCACCTTGTGTCCTATACGGAAGAGGAAAATCCCTTTCTCGCGACTGCCGACGATAAGGGCCTTCGCGTCACCGCTCTGGGCCGGAAGATCGAACGGCTGGTGGATCGTCACGGCATCGGCCTGCTGATCCTGGACAACGCATCGCAGATTGCCGGAATAGACCACAACGCGGTGGACGAGGTGGCCCCCTTCGCGCACTGGCTCGGCACGCTCGCCACCCGCCGCAACGGCGCGGTCATACTGCTACACCATACCAATAAGGCCGGTCAGGACTTCCTTGGTTCCGTCGCCTACAATAACCAGTTCCGTTCGCGGATGCTGCTGGCGCGACCGGAGGATGGCCACGACCCCGATTTGCGCCAGCTAACCAATCCCAAGGCCAACTATGCCCAGGCGGGCAACAGTATCGAAATCCGCTGGCACAATGGCGCATTTATTCGCGACGAAGACCTGCCAGCCGACACCCGCGCGGAGATCGCGGAGATCAGCAAGGCCAATGGCGAAAACGCGGCGTTCCTGCGCTGCCTTGCCCAACGTACGAAAGAGCGTCGACACGTCTCTGAAAAGGTCGGTGCGAACTATGCACCCAAGCTGTTCGCCACGATGCCCGAAGCCAAGGGCATCAAGAAAGATCGGCTTGTTGCAGCCATGGACCGGTTGTTTCGGATAGGTGCAATCGAGCGCGGATTCCTCTGGCGGGACACTGCCGAGGGCAAGGATATTTACGGTCTCCGGGAAACCGGAAACGTAACCGGAAACCGACCGGAAACACGTTCCGCAAACGACCGGAAACCCACAGAGAACGACCGGAAAATACACCCCTTATATACTACGTATATATCAGGGGCGGCCCTTGGGCCCGCCGCCCCTTCCGATGAAAGCGACGATCTGGATTGGGGTGCAGACGACGTGGAGGCGGATTGATGCCCATCCCTCTCTTTCGCGTGCTAAAAAGGTGGCTGCGATGACGGGCGAGCTTCGGACCCGTCTGCGGCGGCTGGCGGACGATTGCGAAGAGCGGGCACGTCGGGCGGATAGCGCCGATGCGCGCAGCTTGTTCAACCAAACCGCGATGCTGGCGCGCAGGGCTTCACAGCAACCCTATCAGACCGAGCGGGACTTGCAGGGCTGGCTTGACGCCATGAGCGCCCAGGCAGGCGTGGCGCGGTTCCTGGACGGCGACCCCGTGGACCATGCCACCTTTCAGCCTTCGCGGCGACCTGCGCCATTGTTGGGTGCTCGCCAGCTTGCCGACCTGTTCGGGATGACGGAACGCGGCGCGCGCAAGGCAATCGAGCGGGGGCATAGCAGGCGGCTTCACGGCTTCCATCGCGACGGCAAGAGGTGGCTGGCGGAGCGGGATGCGTTTTCATCTCTGATAGACAATCAGCGGGGATGATACGTAAATCCGTCATTTTATGCGGTTCAACAGCGTACTGTCTAACATTTATCTAACCGCGAGTTCCGTTTCAGTTCCGCAAAACCCCGATTTGCTATGCAGCGGTCATGACGTTGCCGACCATCCCCAAGCCCCGCACCCGGCGCGGCCCTGCACCGAAGCAGCCACCAGCCAATGCGGCGGACCTGATCCGCGACCTTGCCGCCGATGGCTGGGCGATCCTTGGTATCGCGAAGCGGCTGGGCACAAGCAAGGATACCTTCGCCCGCTGGCTCGATCAGAACCCGGAGTTGCAGGAAGCCTTCGACGCGGGCCGGGAGAATGAACGCTATGCGCTGCACAACATGCTCTACCGGCAGGCCATGGAGCACGGCAACGCCACGGCGGCCATGTTCTTGCTGAAAGCTCGGCATGGCTATCGTGAGGGCGACCAGAGCCAGAGCGGCGGGCGTGTCAACGTCACCATCGCCCTGCCCGGTGCGATGACGCTGCAACAGTTCACATCGATCGGCGCGAAGGCAGCGCCGGTCGCTGTCCCCGCAATCGAAGGAAAGGAAATCGTTCAATGACCGAGGATAAGCTCGCATTGATGCGCCGCATCGGGGCATCGCTCAAGACTATCGGTGCAGCATGCGCCGAGAGCTTCAACCATGCCTGTGCTGGCAGCACGACACCGTTGCAGCCCTTGGACGAACGGCTCGGCCATGAGGTTCGGAACCTGCGCCGCGACGGTCAGGATCAGCTTGCGGACGCCCTGCTGGCTTTTCGTGAGGAAATGGGAGCGAATGACAATGGCTAGAATTGCCCACCACAAGGTCCGCGCGCTGGGAGCAATCGCAGAACGCATGGCGCGATCAGTCAGCGAGAAGGGCGACAACGCGGCAGCACGCCGGTTTCTGGCTGAGGTCAATCGCGTTCATGCGGGCGCGGCGGCGCTGGACAATGTGCGCGCCAATCGCAGTCCGCTCGATACGGTCGAGGGGCATGCCCTGAAAGTGGGCAAGATGGCCAAGAAGTTCGACAACGAGGTCACGGCGGTCATCAATCGCTCCGGTGAAATCTGGCGGGAGGGAATGCGCGACGTGCAGCGCCGGATCGACGAGAAGATCGATCTGAAGCCGAATGCCTTTGCGGAGGAAATCCGCGCGACTTTTCGCACAATGAGCCGGAAATCGAAGGTGGAACTGCTCGGCCAGCTCGTGAAGGAAAACAGGGGGCCAGAGTTGGCCGCCATCGTGAAGGCTCCCTCTATTCTGTCCGGTATCAGCGATGCGGAACGGGCGGATTATGAGCGGGCCATTATTTCCCTGCATGCTCCGCAGGAACTGGCCGAGCAGACATGGCTCGATGAACTCTTCGATTCGGTTGGCACCGTGGCGACAACATCAACCGGCCTCGTGCGCGACTTCATGGACCCTGGCGAGCTTGCTCGCATAGAACGTGCTGATGCGCTGGCCACCGAAGCTGGCGAGGCGTTCGACCAGTCACTGCAATGAATCCGCTCGAACTCAACCCGTTCCAGGAGCGCGTCATGATGTTGCCGGAAGAGGTTGACGCCTTTCTCGGCGGCGGTCGCGGCGGCGGCAAATCCTATGGCCTGGCACTGCTGGCGCTTCGCCATGTCGAGCAATACGGCACCGCCGCACGCATCCTGTATATTCGGCGCACCTATAAGGGGCTGGCGGATTTTGAACTGATCGCCCGCGACTTGTTCGGTGCGGTCTATGGCGGCGCGGCGCGTTACAATTCGGCGGAACATGTCTGGCGCTTCCCCAACGGCGGCTATCTGGAATTAGGCCAGCTCGAATCCCATGCAGACTACGCCAAGTATCAGGGCCGCACCTTCACGCTGCTGCTGGTGGACGAGGCGGGCCAGTATCCCGATCCCGGCTTGCTCGACATTCTCCGGTCCAACCTTCGCGGTCCCAAGGACGTGCCTATCAGGGCGGTTGTCGCGGCCAATCCGGGAGGGGTAGGGCACTACTGGTTGGCCAAGCGGTATGTGTTCAAATCAGCCCCCTGGGCGGCTTTTCTGGAAGAGAAATCGGGGCGGCAGTGGGTCTATGCCCCTTCGACCTTCGCGGGCAATCAGTTCATTGATCGGGAGCAATACGCCGATCAGTTACGGTCGAGTTGCCCGGACGATCAGGAATTGCTCAGGGCCTGGGTTGATGGGGATTGGGCCATTGCCCGTGGTGCCTATTTCGCGAGCGTGCTGGACGAGAGCCGCAACGCTGTGGATCCGTGGCCGGAGGTTCCGCCGGGCTGGAAGACCTATCTTGCCCATGACTTCGGAAGCAGCGCGCCAAGCGCAACCTACATCTTTGCGCAGTCGCCGGGCGGCTTCGGGCCGGATGGCTGCTTCTATCCGCGCGATAGCCTTGTCATTCTCGACGAACTGGCGACCTGCAAGCGGGACAGGCCAAGCGAGGGGCTGGGCTGGACGGTGCCGATCCTGGCCGAAGAGATCGTGGCCATGTGCAAGCGCTGGGGCATTCGCCCTGATGGCGTTGCCGATGATGCCATATTTGCCCAGACGGGTCATGGGGCAGGCAGCATCGCGAACGAGTTCAGCCGATGCGGCGTTCTATTTCGTCCCGCTCGCAAGGCTGATCGGCTGACTGGCTGGACGATGATGCGAAGAATGCTGGCGGACGCTGGCAAACCGGACATGCCGGGCCTCTATATCTCGCGTGTCTGCGAATATTTCTGGTCAACCGTGCCCTACCTGGCGCGCGATCAGAAGCGTGTTGAGGACGTGGATTCGACCGGCCCCGATCATGGCGCGGATGCAGTGCGCTATGGCTGCCTGCGGCGGGACATGACGATGCGGCGGATCAAGGTTACCGGCATCTGAAAAATATTTTGCTGTTAGACGGAATGTTAGACGGCGCAAAAACGGCTTTCCCGTCCCGCCTAGAGGCGGTTGATTTATCCAGCAATTTCAAGGGTTTGTGGTGGACGCACTAGGGCTCGAACCTAGGACCCGCTGATTAAGAGTCAGCTGCTCTACCAACTGAGCTATGCGTCCACGCTGCGGCTTGCCGCGATCCCGAATCGTCGGGAGCGCTCCCTATAGCGATTGCGGCGCGCGAGGGAAGGGGGCTGTTGGGCAATTTTTCGATCAATTCAGGTTGCTGGGCGCATTTCGGTTCCATCGATCGATCATCATCAATGTGCCCACGCAGATCATGTTGGTCATCATGGAGGATCCGCCATGGCTCATGAAAGGCAGCGGAATGCCGACGACCGGAGCGAGGCCCATCACCATCATCAGGTTGATGGCCACATAGAAGAAGATCGTGGCCGTCATCCCCGCGGCGAGCAGCCGCGCGAAACGATCGCGGGATCGCAGCGCCACCTGCATTCCCCAGCGCAATACGATGCCGAATACGATGAGAACGAACAGGCCGCCCAGCAGCCCCCATTCTTCCGCCATGGTGGCGAACACGAAGTCGGTATGCGGTTCCGGTAGATAGTTGAGGTGGCTCTGCGAACCATTGCCGAAACCCTTGCCGAACAGGCCTCCCGAACCGATGGCGATCTTGGACTGGGTGATGTGATAGCCGGCGCCCAGCGGATCGCTTTCCGGATCGAGGAAAGTCGTCACGCGCCGCCGCTGGTAATCATGCAGGACGAAGAAATAGGCGATCGGCGCAGTCACCATGGCCCCGCCGCCGCCGAGCAGGAACCAGCGTAGAGGCAGCCCGGCCAGGAACATCACGACCAGACCGCCGAAACTGATTGCCAGGCCAGTGCCCAGATCGGGCTGGATCAGCACCAGACCGGCAGGAACGGTTATGAGCAGGCAGGCGGGCAGAAGCCCCCTCCAGCTCGAGACAAGCCCTGCGGGCAGATTGCCGTAAAAGCGGGCAAGCACGAGCACGATTGCGGGCTTCATCAGTTCCGACGGCTGCAGGACGATGAATCCGAGATCCAGCCAGCGCTGGCTCCCACCCCCTATCGCGCCCAGGGCTTCCACCAGCATCAGGAGGATGAGCACCCCGGCGTAGACCGGGAAAGCAGACCATTTCACGAGATCTTGGGGGAACCTCGACATGATCAGGGCCATGGCCAGGAACACGGCAAAGCGGATCAGGTGCGAACTGGCGAAGGGTTGGAAGTTTCCGCTCGCTGCAGAGTAGAGGACCGACGATCCGAACAGGACGAGCAATGTTATCGGAAGGATGACTCGCCACGGAATGCGGGTGAGCGGCGCGGGGACAAAGGATGGCGTCATTGACCGGTTCCCCCCTGTGGCGGCTGCACGATCCGGCCAATCGAATCTCCGGGACGGCCGGTCGAGGGGATGGTGTCGGCAGGAGACCCGCCTACCGGAGGTAATGGCACCGCGATCGGCTCGGGCGCAGGAGTGGCCGCTTCAGTGACCAAGGGCACCGGGCGATCAACCGATTGCGATTGGGTGCTTTCATCGATTGGTGCAGCTTCGGCCGGAGGCTTGGGCACCTCAGAACCATATGTCGCGGCATAAACGGCGTATTTCTTGGCGATGCGTTCCGTCGGCGTGCCGCCCCATCCCTTTTCCAGAACGGTAAGCGCTTCCATGCCCTTCACGGGATCGAACATGAACGTCGCGACGTCTCTCGCAATCGGATAGGCCGCGCCCGAACCACCCCCATGCTCGATCACGACCGCTCCAGCGTATCGCGGATTGTCGAAGGGCGCGAAGAAAATGAAAAGCCCGTGATCGCGGTACTTCCATGGCCCGCTCTTGCCGCTGGCGACGCTCAGCGAAACGACCTGCGCCGTCCCGGTCTTCCCGGCCATCAGGACATCGTCCAAGGGGAGTTTTGCCCGCCTTGCCGTTCCCGGCCCGTTCACCACATCGCTCATCGCCTGACGAATGATCAGCGTGTGATCGCCATGGAAGTTCATCGATTCCATCCGGGGAGAGGCGGGATCGAACAACAGTCGCGGCATGATCTTGTTGCCGGTCGCCAACCTCGCCGCCATCACGGCAAGCTGAAGCGGGTTGGACAGCATATATCCCTGACCGATCGTTGCATTGACCGTGTCGAAAGTTTGCCATGCGCTGCCATATTTCTTCAGCTTCCAGGCCGGATCGGGCACCGTGCCATAGAACTGGCTCAACACCGGCAGGGGGAATTCCTGCCCCATGCCCAACCGCTTCGCCATCGGCGCGATGACATCCATCCCGAGCCGCTGCGCGAAGTGATAGAAATAGACGTCGCAGCTCTGGTAGATCGCCTTGGCCATGTTGACCTGGCCATGCCCGCGACGGTTCCAGCAATGAAACACGCGATTGCCGACGCGCAGGCCGCCGCCGCAGACTGTGGTTTCCTCCGGATCCAGACCCGCCTCGAGAAAGGACATCGCCACCATCGGCTTTACGGTCGAACCGGGTGGATACAGGCCCTTGAGCACCTTGTTCCGCAAGGGAACATGATCGTCGTCCGACAGCATCTTCCATTCGATACGGCCAATGCCATCGGAAAAGCTGTTTGGGTCGAAACTGGGCATGGATGCCATGCAGAGGAGGTCGCCGGTCTTGCAGTCCATCACGACGACGGAACCGGATTCCAGGCCGAGCCTGCGAGCGGCATAATCCTGCAAAGGGCCGTCGATGGTGAGCTTGACGGCCTTGCCCTGAACATCCTCGCGCGTCTCAAGGTCTCGCACGATGCGGCCGGAAGCCGTGACTTCGACCCGCCGGGCCCCCGGGATGCCGCGCAAACGCTGTTCGAACTGCTTTTCGACACCGTCCTTGCCGATCTTGTATCCGGGAGTGATCAGCAGCGGGTTGCGATCCTTCTCATATTCCTCGGCCGAAGCCGTTCCGACATATCCGATCAGATGGCCCACCGCCGGGCCGGTGGGATAATAGCGCGAATAGCCGCGCTGGGGCACCACGCCATGCAGGTCGGGCAGACGAACGCTCACGGCGGCGAATTTGTCCCAGTCGAGCCGGGTCGCCACTTCCACGGGCTGGAAGCCGCGCGCATCCTCGATCTTGTCCTTCAGATCCTGGATCTGGATCGGGGTGAGGTTGAGCAGCTTGCCCAGCTCGTCGATCGTCTTTTCCGGGTCGACCATCCGGTCGGGGATAACGTCCACACGGAAATCCGCGCGATTGGATGCAAGAGGGGCGCCGTTGCGATCGAGGATCCAGCCCCGGCGAGGCGGAATCAGGGTCAGGTTCACCCGGTTGCTCTCCGCCTCCATCTTGTATTTTTCGTTCTCGGCCACCGCGAGATACGTCATTCGCGCAGCCAACAGCACGCCTACGCCGCCCTGTATGGCACCAATCACCACCGCGCGCCGGTCGAAGCTGTACCGAAGCATGGTTTCAGTCATTTGCGGCTTGAACCCGCCACGCATCAGCGCACTGTCCTGAAGCGTCTCAGGCGGAAGCGATCGAGCGTGGAAACCATCCGGCCGAAGATGGGGAAAAGCAGCACGGACAGCAAGAGTTGCGGAGGCAGGGCGACAATACGCTCGGCTGCATTCCCGTTGCCGGCCAGGATAGCGCCGGACACCAGATAGGCTGCGATCAGCATGGCGGCTACCAGCCAGTCCTGCATGAAGCCGCGCCACGGGAAGCGTGCTTCAAGCGCTTCGATGGCCAGCAGCGAAAGCGACCACAGAAGGATCGCACAACCGAACGGCTGACCGCTGAACAGATCGTCGAAGGCGCCGAGCAGACCCCCGGCCCAGGGAGGGAGCAAGCCCGGGCGAACCAGACGCCACCCCAGCAGCATCAGAAACCCCGCGGGCGGGAGCAAGGGTGCCGACGGGATTATCGGAAGCATCGGACACAGGGAGCCGAGCATGATGGTGACCCATGGCAGCGAGCTGGCGATGACCGGCGAATGGTCACGATTGATCTTCGAGCCGAAAGGATCGCGGCGCGCGCGCGGGTTGTATTCGTCGATCATTGGGCAGGGTCTTTGGGCGGCGTGCTCGCGACAGCGATCGCCTGAGGCTGCCAGATCGGATCGATCACCACGAAATCGGTAGCTGCCGGATCGCTCAGCAAGCGGCCGATCGCGCCATCCTTGGTGATATCGCTGACAACGGCAACCGCAACGCCAGGCTGAAACAGGCCGCCCGCGCCGGAGGTGACGAATACGTCGCCGCGCTGGAGCGGGTTGATCCCGAGATTGACCAGGCGCAGCCGCAACATTCCGTCCGAGCGCCCTTCGGCGAAGGCGACGACATTGTCCTTCGCCCGGCGCACCGGCACAATGCTTTCACCATCCGTCAGCAGCAGCACCCGAGCGCTTTCGGCACCCGTTTCGAGCACCCGGCCGATCAGGCCGCGCGGCGAGCGGACCGGCATGCCGACCGCGATCCCATCCTTCGCCCCGACGGAAATATAAGCCATGCGGCGAGTGCTGGACGATGTCGAGCCGATCAGCCTTGCCCTGGCCACGGGGCGGGTCTCGCCATCATCGAGTGCGAGCAAGGCCTTCAATCGCTTGTTTTCCTGCTCTACCGCCTGAGCTTCCGCCAGGCGGACACGCGCGAGCTCCATCTCTTCGCGCAATTGCGCATTCTTGCTGCCCGCGCGGATATAGCCGGCCAGATAATCGAATATCCCGTGGCTTTCCGTACGGCCTACGGCGCCGGTCTCCCCGACCGGAGCGGCCACGTCGCTTGCCGCGCCTCGCAACCCGGCAAACGCATCGGGCTTGATCAGCGAAAGGATGAGCAAGGCTGCGCCGAGCACGGCGCCAAGGGCGGCCACGACATAGCCGGTAAAGAGGCTGTATTGCGCCCTTCGCGAAAAGCCAGGGCGTCGGTTTGCCGGCGGCGCCATCCGCGCCTGCTCCCTTCCTGGCCGGCGCGGCCATCGCGCCGGAAGTTGCCGTTCAGGCGGTCATCAACACGCCGCGGAAAATCGGATCTTCCATCGCCCGGCCGGTGCCCAGCGCAACGCAGGAAAGCGGATCTTCCGCCACGCTCACCGGCAGGCCGGTTTCCTCGCGCAGATGTTCGTCCAGCCCCTGGATCAGAGCGCCGCCGCCGGTCAGCACGATACCCTGGTCGACGATGTCGGCCGCCAGTTCCGGCGCGGTGTTTTCAAGGGCGATGCGAACGCCTTCGACGATGGCGCCGATCGGTTCCGACAAGGCTTCGGCCACATGGGCCTGGTTGATCGTGATCTCCTTGGGCACGCCATTGACGAGGTCGCGCCCCTTGATGGTGATCAGTTCACCGATGTCGTCGGCCGGCCGGATCGCGGTGCCGTAATCCTTCTTGATCCGTTCCGCGGTGGAATCCCCGATCAGCAGGTTATGGTGCCGACGCACATAGCTTACGATGGCTTCGTCCATCTTGTCCCCGCCAGTCCGGACGCTGGTCGTATAGGCGAGGCCGCGCAGGGAAAGCACGGCGACTTCGGTCGTGCCGCCGCCGATATCGACCACCATGGAGCCCACCGGCTCGGTCACTGGCATATCGGCGCCGATCGCGGCGGCCATGGGTTCGAGAATGAGAAACACCTGGCTTGCGCCGGCGTTGGAGGCGGCGTCGCGGATCGCGCGGCGTTCCACCGAAGTCGAGCCTGAAGGCACGCAGATCACGATTTCAGGATACCGGAACAGGCTGCGCTTGCCATGCACCTTACGGATGAAGTGCTTGATCATCTCTTCCGCGATCTCGATGTCGGCGATCACCCCGTCGCGCAGCGGGCGAATGGCTTCGATGCTGTCCGGAGTCTTGCCCATCATCATCTTGGCATCGTCGCCAACGGCCTTCACCTTCTTGATGCCGTTGATGGTCTCGATCGCGACGACCGACGGTTCATTCAATACAATGCCGCGATCCTGGACATAAACCAGCGTATTGGCAGTACCCAGGTCGATCGCCATGTTCTGCGACCCGAACTTGAAGAAATTGGACAGGAACCAACTCATCTAGCATTCCGTGTGATGACCGCCGCCGCAGGGCACGGTGCGGAAATGGGGAGAGGACAAGGGCGGCTCCTTAACTCAAGGCTTGCGTAAAGGCCAAAAAATTGTGCCAGTAAACCACAGCTTTTGCACTACTCATCTCGAATTGTCCGTCTTTCGCCGTTACGATCCGGCCATGCCTACGATCCGGCGCCTGCCAGAGAACCTCATAAACCGAATCGCGGCGGGCGAAGTGGTCGAGCGGCCAGCCTCGGCGCTCAAGGAAATCCTCGAAAACGCGATGGATGCCGACGCGACTCGCATAGCGGTATCGCTGGCGGAAGGGGGCCTGGGACGGATCGAAGTGACGGATGACGGCTGCGGCATGGATCCGCAGGAAATGGCCCTGGCCCTGGAACGTCACGCCACCTCGAAGCTGCCCGAAAGCCTGGTCGGGCAGGAAGGCGCGATCGAACGCGTCGTCACGCTGGGCTTTCGCGGCGAAGCGCTGCCCTCCATCGCCAGCGTTGCAAGGCTCAGCCTCGAAAGCCGGGTTCGCGGGGCGGAGCAGGGCTGGAAGCGGGTTGTCGATCACGGCGTCCTGACGGAAGAAGGGCCCGCCGCGCTGCCCCCCGGCACCAGGGTGCGGGTGGAGCGCCTGTTCGCGAACATCCCGGCGCGGCGCAAGTTTCTGCGCTCGCCGCGCGCGGAATATGCAGCGTGCCTGGACATCATGCGCAGGCTTGCCATGGCGCGGCCCGATATCGGGTTCAGCCTCGAACATGATGGCCGGCAGATATTCCGGCTCCAGGGCGAAGACCGGCTGGAATCCCGGGTTGCCCAGATCGTCGCGCGCGAGCTCGCCGACAACGGCGTTTCGATTTCGCTGGAACGGGACGCGATGCAATTGCGCGGGATCGCGGGCCTGCCGACCTACAATCGCGGCGTCGCCGATCACCAGTACCTCTTCGTCAATGGCCGGCCGGTGAAGGACCGTTTGCTCGCCGGGGCGGTGCGCGGGGCCTATGCCGATATGCTGGCGCGGGATCGCCACGCCGTGCTCGCCCTGTTTCTCGATCTTCCGGCGGAGGACGTCGACATCAATGTCCATCCCGCCAAGACCGAGGTTCGGTTCCGCGATGCAGTGGCGGTTCGCGGCTTCATCGTGTCGGGCTTGCGCCACGCCTTGTCCACCGGGGACCGGCGCAGCACGCAGGCGCCCGCCGCCGATGCGATGAGCCGCTGGCAGGTCGAGCCGCAATCCCCTGCCGAGAAACCCGCTCCGGCGCTGGCTTCGCTCTTCTCGGGGCGGGACTGGTCGCCACCGGCCAATCGGGTGAGCGAAGCGGGAAGGGTCTGGAAGGGCTATGAGCAGGCGGTCATGGCCGATCCTCAGGGACGGGCGGAAGTGGCGGAGGAACCGGCTTCGCCGGAGGCGGAGTTCCCGCTCGGCATCGCGCGCGGACAGGTCGCCCAGACCTATATCGTGGCGGAAGCAGCAGATGGTCTCGTGATCGTCGACCAGCATGCCGCCCATGAACGCCTAGTGCTGGAACGCCTGCGCGCGGCCGGAACCGGCGAAACGCTCGCCGCCAGCCAGGCCTTGCTTTCCCCGGAAGTGGTCGAACTGGATGAGCCGTCGTGCGACCGGCTCGAGGAAAATGCGGCAAGCTTTGCCGGACTGGGCCTGGCGATAGAGCGCTTCGGCCCCGATGCCATGCTGGTCCGGGCCATGCCTTCCGTCCTGAAAACGGCCGATCCGGAGGCGCTGCTGCGGGATATTGCCGACGATCTGGCACAGAATGGCGCGCCGCTCTTGCTGGGCGAGAAGATCGAGCATGTACTTGCCACGATGGCTTGTCACGGTTCCGTACGCGCGGGCAGGGTGCTGTCCGTTGCCGAGATGAACGCACTGCTGCGGGAAATGGAGCGAACCCCGCGTTCGGGGCAGTGCAATCATGGCCGCCCGACCTGGATCAAGCTGTCGATGGCGGATGTGGAAAAGCTGTTTGGGCGGCACTGATGAAGCGAGTGGTTCTTTCTTTCCTGCTTTTGACCGCGGCATGCGGTGCCGAACGCCCGAATGCCCAGGAAAAGGAAGCGCAGGATTTGCGCGACATCGCGATGGTCAATGCTGCCCAGAAGATCGATCCGCCCCGCGAGCCCGTAACTCCTGAAGAGATCACTGACCCTGATTTCGAGGATCGCGATCTGCTGGGCGTCAGCTGCAACTTCACACCCACAGGGCAACGCAGTCCGGTGGCGGTGGGCCTGCCCGGCGCGGCCTTCATCAAGCTGAATGCGAAGATGGAGCGATTGGCCGCCGACAAGGGGGGCGAGCAGATGCCATTCGGCACCTGGGCGAAATATGACGGCAAGAAATATGTCCTGAAATTCGCCAGGGACGGCAGCGATGGCAAGCCATTGGGCTCCGAAGCGACCCAATGGTCCGGAAGGATGACCTTGCTGGATCCCTATGACCGGTCGATCTACGAATCCTTCGGCACCTTTCAGTGCGGCAGCTGAGCCAGGAAATTGCCACCCATCCACAGGCCCATGCCGATCATGGCCAGGTTCTCGGTCAGGGAGACGAAACCGAGCGGCACTTTGGCCGATCCTCCCACGCAGGCGCATTTCAGCTCCCGCTTCTGGATGTACACCGCGTAGAATACGCTGACAGCGCCCACCGTGCCGATGAACAGGGAAATCGGCGCGGATAGCCAGGTCGCGATATGACCCGCCATCAGGATGCCCGCCAGACCCTCCGCAAAGGGATAGATGCTGGCGTAGGGCACCCAACGTTGGGCCAGCAGATCGTAGCCCAGGAACATAGTCGAGAACTGCTCGACATCTTGCAGTTTGAGTATGGCCAGCATCGCCATGGAGAAGGCGAGGAACCATTCCGCCGCCCGCACCGTGAATGGCGTTCCGAATACGAAGGTGCTGACCGCCACGGCAAGGCCCGCAGCCACGGCGAATATAGCCATGACAGGCTTGTAGCTGGTGGTGTCCGGGTCCTTCGCCTTGCCGCCGAAGAATTCGCGCAGGGCATCGTAGCCCCCGATCCGCTTGCCATCGATGAAGGTCTGTGGCGTGGTGGGCACGCCGTGCTCCTGCTTGAAGGCGTCGGTCTGTTCCCGCGTGGTCAGGTGATGATCCTCCACGCGATAGCCCTGCCGCTCGAGCAGATATCTGGACTTCAGGCCGTATGGGCAGACATGCTTGTCCATCACCATGCGATAGAGCTCGGCCGTAGGCTTTTGTGCTTGGTTGTCCATAATGACTGACTAGATAGCTTCCGTATCATAGTACGGAGTCAAGCTGTGGCAGTGACAATTTCCGAACTGGCCCGCACGGCCGGAGTGGGCGTGGAAACGATACGGTTCTACCAACGAAAGGGGTTGCTATTCGATCCACACCCTTCCCGGCAAGGGCGCTCGCCCGGCACCCGGCACTATGGGCAGGAAGACATCCGGCGACTGCGCTTCATCCGATCGGCCCAGAAAGCGGGCTTCACGCTCAGGGAAATCGCCGAACTGCTGGAGCTCGATGCCACGAGCGAGCGCGAACGAGCGCGGGAACTGGCGCGGCAGCGCATCGCCTCTCTCGACAAGCAGATCGCGGAGCTTCAGCAGGCCCGGCAATCTCTCGACAGGCTGGCGCGGGAATGTTCGAAGGGCGGGGCAGGGCCTTGCCCGATCATCGAGGCGTTCGAGTAAACCTGCCTATTCGCCCCGCGCCTGGATCATCGAGATTCCGATGAAGCGCAGCACCATCTCGTCATACTGGTTGAAGGTCCTGATCTGGGTCCACAGGCTTCCGCGGTTCGGGCGCGAGCGGCTGAGCTGCTTGGTCAGCAATTCGGACTCGCAGCGCAGCGTATCTCCCGGGAATACCGGCTTGAGGAAGCGCAGTTCATCGACCCCGGGCGAACCGAGCCCGGCCTGCTCGTCATCCTTGAAATCGGCGACCATCATCGACATCGTCATGGCGCAGGTGTGCCACCCGCTTGCCGCGAGCTTGCCGAAATGGGTCTTGGCCGCGGCTTCATCCGAAAGGTGAAAGGGCTGGGGATCGTAGCGCGAGGCAAAATCAAGCACTTCCTCGCGCGTCACGTGGTAATTGCCGAAACGCCTGATCTCCCCGACCACCATGTCCTCGAAATAGCGCATCGGCCGAAACCCTTGTTCAGACATTGAACTTGAAATGCAGGACATCGCCGTCCTGTACCAGATATTCCTTGCCTTCCTGGCGCAGCTTGCCCGCTTCACGCGCGGCGGCTTCTCCGCCAAGGGTTACATAATCGTCATAGGCGATGGTTTCGGCGCGGATGAAGCCCTTCTCGAAATCGGTATGAATCTCCCCGGCCGCCTGCGGCGCCTTCGCCCCGGTATGGAATGTCCAGGCGCGGGCTTCCTTGGGGCCGACGGTGAAGAAGGTCTGCAATCCAAGCAGTTCGTATCCGGCGCGGATCACGCGGGCGAGGCCGGTTTCCGCCAGGCCCAGCTCCTTGAGATATTCGGTGCGCTCATCCGGATCCATGCCGACGAGCTCGGCCTCGATCGCGGCGGACACGACAACGGCCTGCGCCCCTTCCGCCCTGGCCTTATCGAACACCTTGACCGAGAGTTCATTGCCGGTGGCGGCATCTTCCTCGGCCACGTTGCAGACATAGAGGATCGGCTTCGCGGTGAGCAGTTGGGCCTGCGCGAATATCCGCGCTTCCTCGTCGTCCTTCGGCTCGGTCAGGCGGGCGGGCTTGCCTTCGCGGAGCAGTTCCAGGGCCTGGCCCAGCACGCTGGCCGTGAGCCTGGCTTCCTTGTCTCCCCCTGTCGCGCGCTTTGCCGCCGCCGGGACGCGCTTCTCCAGGCTTTCGAGATCGGCCAGCATTAGCTCGGTCTCGACCACCTCGGCATCCGCGATGGGATCGACCTTGTTGGCGACATGCTGGATGTCGTCATCCTCGAAGCAGCGCAGGACATGGACGATGGCGTCCACTTCCCGGATGTTGCCGAGGAACTGGTTGCCCAGCCCTTCGCCCTTGGAAGCGCCTTTGACCAGCCCCGCAATATCGACAAAGGCCAGCTGGGTGGGGATGACCTTGGCCGAGCCGGCAATGCCAGCCAGCTTTTCCAGGCGGGAGTCCGGCACGGCGACCTGCCCCACATTGGGTTCGATCGTGCAGAAGGGATAATTCGCGGCCTGCGCTGCCTGCGTCTCGGTGAGAGCATTGAACAACGTCGATTTGCCCACATTGGGCAGGCCCACGATCCCGCAACGGAAACCCATCGAAAACTCCGCATGAATGACAGGCGGCGGGCCTTACGGCCTGAATGGCGAAACCGCAATGGGGGTGGCAGAAGCGGGCGCGCCCATGTGAAAGCGCCCTCCCGGGCGGGGAGGGCGCATCTCACGGATTCAACCGGACAACGCCGGTTGCCGTGCGGAGAGTTCAGGCCTTGTTGGCGCGGCGACGGCGCATCAAGCCAAGGCCGATCAGGCCCGCGCCGGCCATGCCCAGCATCCCGGGCTCAGGCACCTGCGTGCCGCCCGAAGTGGTCGAACCGCCCGAGCTGCTCGACGACGAGGACGAAGAGCTGGACGAGGAGGACGAGCTGGAACTGCTCGAGGAGGAACCGCCGCACTTCTTACCGCACCAACCGCCGGAGGTGCTGCCGCCCCATCCACCGGCAGATGCCGGAGTGGTGAGCGCGAGACCGGTCAGAACCGCGGTTGCAATGAAAGCTTTGCGAAGCATTGGCGTAATTCCTCTGTTGCCTTGAATAGTTTACGCCATTCAACGCAAGCACCATGCCAACGCAGGGTTTCCTTGGGATTCGATGGTTAATGAATTTCTGCGCGGATCGAATTTGTAAAAAGATCCGACAAAAACGGATGCGCCAGCGGCCCAATATGAGGCTCGGCTGACCAGCTATCGCGACACTCTCACGGATAATGTGATAGGTTCCGCATCAGTCCTGCAGGCGCAGGGCTACGTCGCTCATGAAGCGGGCATTGTCGCCTTGTGCCAGCCACCCCGCCTCCGCGCTGATGGCGGCCAGCATATCGGCCAGATCATCCTGTTCGGCCTTGGCGTAATTGCCGAGCACATAAGGGGAAACCCGATCCTTGTGCCCCGGATGACCGATGCCGATCCGCACCCTGCGAAAATCCTGTCCCAGGTGCTGGTCGATCGAGCGCAGGCCATTGTGGCCCGCCGTGCCGCCGCCGATCTTCACCTTCACCTTGAACGGGGCAAGATCCAACTCGTCGTGAAAGACCGTCAGCGCGTCCATCTCCAGCTTGTAGAAGCGCATGGCTTCCGCAACGGAACGGCCGCTCTCGTTCATGAAAGTCGCGGGCTTAAGCAGGATCACGCGCTTGCCGCCGATCCTGCCGTCTTGCACCCAACCGGCGAATTTCTTCTGCACCGGGCCGAAATCGTGGAGCTCCGCGATCACGTCGAGCGCCATGAAGCCCACATTGTGCCGGTTCATCGCATATTGCGGCCCGGGATTTCCAAGTCCGACCCAGAGTTGCATCGCTTCGCCCTAATCCCTTGCGCATGGGACGCAAAACAAAAGTGCCGGCCACGCGATGGAAGCGGGCCGGCACCGTCTGTTCCGGGTCGGAGGTTGGAAGATCAGCCTTCCGAGCCGCCTTCCGAAGCCTCGCCGCCTTCGGCGCTGGCTTCCGCGTCAGCGCGCTTGAGCGCGGACGGAGCCACGATGGTGGCGATGGTGAAGTCGCGATCGGTGATCGCGCTTTCCGCGCCGGCCGGCAGCGTGACATGGCTGATATGGATCGAATCGCCGACTTCCTTGCCGGTGACGTCGATTTCGATTTCCGACGGAATCCTGTCGGCATCGCAGATCAGGTCCAGCTCGTGGCGAACGATGTTGAGCACGCCGCCGCGCTTGAGGCCCGGCGAGGCTTCTTCGTTCGTGAACACGACGGGAACCTGCACCTCGACCTTGGCGTCCTTGGCCAGGCGAAGGAAATCGACATGGACCGGGCGATCGTTGACCGGGTGGAAGGCAACATCCTTGGGCAGGGTGCGGACAGTCTTCCCGCCGAGCTCGATCATTACGATCGAGTTCGAGAAGTGCCCGGTGTTGAGCTGGCGCACCAGCTCCCTTTCTTCCACATGGATTGCCTGCGGTTCTTCCTTGCCGCCGTAGATGACGGCGGGAACACGGCCTTCGCGGCGCAATGCACGGGAGGCTCCCTTGCCAGCCCGTTCGCGCGCTTCGGCCGGCAGGGTGAGAGCGTCGCTCATGGTCCTATACCTTTCGAATTGCTTGATGGTCTTCCGCCACGCCTCCAGGGATGACCATGACGGAAGGCGCGCCCCTATACAGAACTACCCTGCAATGCAAGCGAATCGCGCGGGAAAGCCTATTGGACACGGGTTACCTGCCAGCCTCGCGCCGCCAGCAGCGCGGGCAGGCCTTCCTCCCCCGCCATATGAGCGGCGCCCGCCGCGACGAAGGGCCGCCTTCCGGAGCGGAGCAGGGCTTCCACCTTGTCAACCCAGGCACGGTTACGGCCGACCAGCAAGGCTTCGCGCAGCTCCGGGTCGGCCAGCATTCCCTGCCGGGTTTCCCGCGCGATCGATTCCATATCTCCCCTGGCCCAGAAATCCGCAAGTTCGCGGAATCTGGCGGAAGCTTCGCCGGCTTCATCGACCACTGCCGCGAGGAGGTCTCGCTGGTCCTGCTCCGGCAGGCTGTCGAATACCCCAAGCTGCACGGCGGTGCCTTCCAGTTCCTCGACGGGGATGGATTTGCGCAGCGCGATCAGGCCCGCATCCACGCCTTCCCCGGAATCCTGCTCGCGGGCCGCCCGGGCCAGTGTCAGGGCGCCCGCCCAGGTCTTGATGCCGGCGAAATCGCCATCCGAAAGGCCGGCTTTCTTCATCAAGGTTTCGAGCGCCACTCGCTTTTCCGGGGGAACGCGCCGGGTGAGGGGGAGTTGGCCGGGGGTTTTCGCCAGTCGCTCGAACATCGCGCGCAGTTTCGCCTGATCGCCGACGTCCCTCGTCTCGAGCACCAGCAGATCGGCCCCGGAAAGAAGCGCACGCAGGCGCGGCGTGCGCCATTCGCGTTCCTCCGGCAATCGATGGACCGTGCCGAACAGCCAACCGGTTTCGCCATTGGCGCCGCGCACTTCCCATAGCGCGGGGGTCGCGGGCGGTAGATCGGCACGATCGCCCTGTCCGCAGGCCGCGAGCGCAAGGCAGAGCAGGGTGGCGAAAGCAATCGCCAGGCGGCGGATCATTGGACCCGGGTTACGGTAATGCCGCGCCGGGTGAGCATGGATTGCACGCTTTCATCGCCGGCGAGGTGCCCCGCGCCCACCGCCATGAATACGGTGCCTGGCTTGTCGAGCCGCTGGCCGATCCACTCCGCCCAGTTCACGTTGCGCTGGGTCAGCAGCCTGTCCATCAGAACGGGATCGGTTTCGTCCTCGTTGATCAGCCGCGCCAGCGCGTCGGCGTCGCCTTCGAGCCATCGCGCGATCATCTCGTCCAGCTTGGCCTTCATGTCCGGCACGCCCTGAACGACCTGGCGCAGATAGAAGAGCTGCGTTTCCATCGGCAGGCTGTCGAACAGGCCAAGCTGATATTGCATGGTTTCCAGCGCGGCCCGCTGGCGACCTTGCGCGAACTTGACGTCCAGCGTGCTTTCGACCCCGGATTTAGGCGAATAGCCCTGCTGGATCAGGGGCAGCGTGGACAGCGTCAGCGAGGCGAACCAGGGCTCGAACCGGTCGAAGGATGAAAGCGGCATGCCGAGCTGCGCCAGCGCGGCTTCATACGCGTTGCGGTCGTCGGGGCCGAGCATGTCCCGCAAGTTCTGCCCTTCCGGCAGCATGGCGAGGCTGGCGACCGCCGAACCGGCGTCGGCGGTGCCCGCAATGTCGATCTCGGTCACCAGTTCGTCGGATTTGTCGAGCGCATCCGCGATCGTCTCGTCCATCCACTCGATCGTTTCGGGAAGGGCATGGACCGTGCCGAAGATGTAGATCGTGGTATCGTCGTCCGCCACCTTCCACAGGGCCGGGCCTGCCCGTTCTTCCGATGCGGCGGGGGGAAGCGCTTCCGAAATCGCGAGCCCCGGCATCGCGCTGCCGAGGCTCAACGCCGCGCCGATGGCTGCCGCGCGACGAAGTATCTGTTTCAGCCAGTTCATGCGCGCCCTTCTTGCCGCGTAATGCTTGCGTGAGGATGAATCGGTGCATCTATGGGGGCTGCGGGGCGGGAAGGGAATAGGTGCCGATGCGCATGGCGGTGCAGTGCGGCATTGACCGGATGGCGGGATTTGGCCATTGCCCCCGCCATGAACCAGGGCCCGACGCGAAGCTTCCAGGACATGATCCTCACGCTCCACGATTACTGGAGCGGGAAGGGCTGCCTGATCCTGCAACCCTACGACATGCGGATGGGGGCGGGCACATTCCATCCGGCGACCACGCTGCGCGCGCTGGGGCCGGAGCCGTGGAACGCCGCCTATGTCCAGCCCTCGCGCCGCCCGACCGACGGCCGCTATGGGGAAAACCCCAACCGGCTGCAGCATTATTACCAGTATCAGGTGATCCTGAAGCCGAACCCGCCGAACCTGCAGGAGCTCTATCTCGAAAGCCTCGCCGCGATCGGGGTCGATCCGCTGGCGCATGACATCCGCTTCGTGGAGGATGACTGGGAATCGCCCACGCTGGGCGCCTGGGGGCTGGGCTGGGAAGTCTGGTGCGACGGGATGGAAGTCACCCAGTTCACCTATTTCCAGCAGGTCGGCGGGTTTGACTGCAAGCCGGTTGCAGGCGAACTGACCTATGGGCTGGAGCGGCTCGCCATGTATATCCAGGGCAAGGACCGGGTCTATGACCTGGCCTTCAACGATCCGGATGGCCCCTTGGGGGGCGTCACCTATGGCGATGTGTTCCTGGAGAACGAGCGGGAGCATTCGAAGTACAATTTCGAGATCGCCGACACCGACCAGCTATTCAGGGGCTTCCAGCATGCCGAGGCGGAATGCAGGCGCTGCATCGATGCCTGCGTCCCGCTGGCCGCCTACGACCAGGCGATCGAGGCGAGCCATCTGTTCAACCTGCTGCAGGCCCGCGGTGTGATCAGCGTGCAGGAACGGGCGAGCTATATCGGCCGCGTGCGGGACCTCGCCAAGGGATCGTGCCAGGCCTGGATCGAAAAGAACGAAGCCCAGTGGGGCGAGAAATTCCCAGGATGGACGGTATGAGCATTAATGCCAATCTCGTCATCCCAGCGAAGGCTGGGATCTCATGCTGCGGGGCACAAGGTCCCAGCCTTCGCTGGGACTACGGAGAAAATCATGACTGATTTTCTCCTTGAGCTGCGCAGCGAGGAAATCCCGGCGCGGATGCAGGCCGGCGCGCGCGCCGATCTGGAGCGGCTGTTCCGCGAGCAATTGACCGCCGCCGGCGTTGCGCCCGGCGAAATCACCGTGTGGTCCACGCCACGCCGCCTTGCGCTGATCGCACGCGGCCTGCCGCAGGAGACAGAAGCGGTGCGCGAGGAGACCAAGGGTCCCCGCAGCTCCGCCCCGCCGCAGGCGCTGGAAGGTTTCCTGCGCAAGACCGGGCTGACGCAGGATCGGCTTGAGGAACGCGACGGCGTTTATTACGCGATTGTCGAAAAGCCGGGCCGCGCGGTGAAGGACGTGCTGGCCGAAGCCATTCCGGCCATCATTCGCGCCTTCCCCTGGCCCAAGTCGATGCGCTGGGGCACGGCCTCGATCAGCACGGAAAGCCTGCGCTGGGTGCGCCCGCTGTCCGGCATCGTCGCCATTTTCGGGGAAGAGCTGGTCGAATGCGAAGCGGGAGGCGTCGCTTCCGGCTACGCCACGCTGGGCCACCGCTTCCATCATCCGGGTGAAATCACCATCGGCGGAGCGGACGACTACCGGGAAAAGCTGCGCGCCTGCCATGTGATCGTCGACCATGCGGAACGGGAAGGGCTGATCCGCTCCGGCGCGGCGGAGGCCGCACGGGCCGCCGGGCTGCAACTGGTCGAGGATGAAGGCCTCGTGGTGGAAAACGCCGGCCTGACCGAATGGCCGGTGCCGCTGCTGGGCCGCTTCGATCCCGAATTTCTTGAGGTACCGCCTGAAGTCATCCAGTTAACCGCGCGAACCAACCAGAAATATTTCATCTGTCGCGATAGTGGTGGGAAACTCGCGGATGCCTTCATCTGCACCGCCAATATCGTTGCGGCGGACGGTGGCGCGGCCATTATCGCGGGCAATCGCAAGGTGCTGGCCGCGCGGCTTTCCGACGCGCGCTTCTTCTGGGAGCAGGACCGCAAGACCCCGCTGGCCGAGCAGGCGAAGAAGCTGGAGCGGATCACCTTCCACGAGAAGCTCGGCACCGTGGCCGACAAGGTGGAGCGCGTGGCGAAGCTGGCGAGATGGCTGGTGGAGGAAGGGATCGTAAAGCCCTCTCCCCTTCAGGGGAGAGGGTTGGGAGAGGGGCCATCGCGTAACCTTCCCGAAAGCCCCCTCACCCCGACCCTCTCCCCTGAAGGGGAGAGGGAGGTTTTGGCCGATCAGGCCGAACTGGCCGCGCGTCTGTGCAAGGCCGATCTCGTGACCGAGATGGTTGGGGAATTCCCCGAACTGCAAGGGCTGATGGGCAGCTATTACGCCCGCGCAGAAGGCCTGCCGGATGCGGTGGCCGATGCGATCCGCGATCACTACAAGCCGGTCGGACAGGGCGATGAAGTGCCGACCGCGCCGGTGACGGTGGCTGTCAGCCTTGCAGACAAAATCGACACCCTCACCAATTTCTTCTGGATTGACGAGCGACCCACAGGTTCGAAGGATCCGTTTGCCTTGAGGCGGGCGGCGATTTCAATCATCGCCCTCCTGTTGACCAACAAACTGCGCCTCGACCTCATAACATTGGTGATGCGGGGAGTTCGATCGTGGATTGAAGAACCTCTTGATCTCGTTGCATTACAAACGAAGCCACTGAACCGCGAGCGGATCGTTAATGCACCTGAACATCCCGATTACAAGAATATATGCGATCGCCTGTTTGAAGTCGAAGCGGCAGTCGCTGCATTTCTGGTCGACCGCCTCAAGATCCAACAGCGCGAGGCGGGCGTCCGTCACGATCTGATCGACGCGGTGTTCGCTGCCAAGAACAAGAATGGCGGCGGGGAGGACGATCTGGTCCGCCTGCTGGCGCGCGTTCATGCGCTCCAGGCCTTTGTCGGCACCGAGGACGGGGCGAACCTGCTCGCGGGATACAAGCGGGCGGCCAATATCCTCAAGAAGGAAGGCTGGGAGGGCAAGGGCCTGCTCGAGCCCCATACCGGCGAGGAAGACCCGCTGGCGCTGGTCGATGATCCCGACATGAAGGAAGTCGTCGCGGCGCGGCTCGAAGCGAAGAAAACGCTGTCCTACACGCCCGAAGCTGCGGAAAAGTCATTGATCAACGCGCTCGAATCTGCCCGGCCCAGGGCGAGCGCGGCAATTGATGCGGAGGATTTCGCAGGCGCGATGGCGGCGCTGGCGTCCCTGCGCGTCCCGATCGATGCTTTCTTCGACCAGGTCACGGTGAATGATCCCGATCCCGCAAAACGTGAAGCGCGCCTCGCGCTGCTTGATCAGTTCCGTGCTGCAGTGCACAATGTTGCTGACTTCTCGAGGATCGAAGGTTAGAAGGTCACAGAATCTCACACCATCTGACGGATCAATAAATACATATATTCAAATGGTTGTGTCACGTTCGCAGGGTTGGCACCAATTCACTTTTGCCGCCTTTTGCGTCAACTAGAAGGACTGCGAGAATGAGCAAGACGGTCTATACGTTCGGCGGCGGAGCATCCCAGCAGGATCCCCGTGCCCGCGACAAGACCGTGGTCGGCGGCAAGGGCGCCAATCTTGCGGAGATGGCTTCCATCGGCCTGCCCGTGCCGCCCGGCTTCACCATCACCACCGAGGTATGCACCAGCTATCTGGCCGATGGCGGCTTTGACGACGGGCTGCGCGATGCGGTCGCCGCCGCGCTGACCCATATCGAAGGCGTGGTCGGCAAGCGTTTCGGCAATCCGGCCGATCCGCTGCTGGTTTCGGTCCGCTCCGGCGCCCGGGTTTCCATGCCCGGCATGATGGATACGGTGCTCAATCTGGGCCTCAATGATGAGACGGTGCAGGGCTTGGCGGCGACATCGGGCGATGAACGCTTCGCCTGGGATTCCTATCGCCGCTTCATCCAGATGTATTCCGATGTCGTGCTGGGCCTCGATCACGGCCTGTTCGAGGAAGCGCTGGAAATCGCCAAGGAAGACAATGGCTTTCTCGCCGATGTCGAAATGGGCGCAGAGCATTGGAAGGCGCTGGTGGCGGAATACAAATCCATTGCCCAGCAGGAACTGGGCAAGCCGTTCCCGCAGGATGTGCATGAGCAGCTTTGGGGCGCGATCGGCGCGGTGTTCGACAGCTGGGATTCCGACCGGGCCAAGGTCTACCGCCGCTTGAACGACATTCCGGGCGACTGGGGCACGGCGGTCAATGTGCAGGCGATGGTGTTCGGCAACATGGGCGATACCAGCGCCACCGGCGTGGCCTTCACCCGCGACCCGGCCAATGGCGAGAAGGCCTATTTCGGTGAATGGCTGGTCAATGCACAGGGCGAGGATGTGGTCGCCGGGATCCGCACGCCGCAATATCTCACCAGGGCGGCGAAGGAGGCTGCCGGCGCCAAGCAGCCGAGCATGGAAGAAGCCATGCCGGAAGCCTATGCCGAGCTAGCCGACGTGTTCGAATTGCTGGAGCGGCATTACCGCGACATGCAGGATATCGAATTCACGGTCGAACGCGGCAAGCTGTGGATGCTTCAGACCCGCAGCGGCAAGCGGACGGCCAAGGCCGCGCTCAAGATGGCGGTGGACATGGTGGCCGAAGGCTTGATCGATGAGGAAACCGCCATTCTGCGCGTCGATCCGATGGCGCTGGACCAGTTGCTCCACCCCACGCTCGATCCCCATGCGCCGCGCGATGTGCTGACCAGAGGTTTGCCCGCCTCGCCGGGCGCGGCCTCGGGCGCGATCGTGCTGGAGGCGGATATTGCCGAGCAGCGCGCCGCACGGGGCGAAAACGTCATTCTGGTGCGGGTCGAGACCAGCCCGGAGGACATTCACGGGATGCATGCCGCCAAGGGCGTTCTCACCGCGCGCGGCGGCATGACCAGCCACGCGGCCGTGGTGGCGCGGGGCATGGGCCGCCCCTGCGTTTCCGGCGCTTCGCAAGTCTCGATAGACCTCAAGGCCCGCACCTTGCGCGTGGGGCAGCGTCAGCTGAAGGAAGGCGATCTCATCACCCTGGACGGCTCCAAGGGCGAGGTGATGGCCGGTGAGGTGCCGGTGGTGGAACCGGAACTGGCCGGCGATTTCGCCCATCTGATGGAATGGGCCGACCGCTACCGGCGGATGAAGGTCCGGACCAATGCCGAAACGCCGGAGGATTGCCGCAAGGCACGGCAATTCGGCGCGGAAGGCATCGGATTGTGCCGCACCGAGCACATGTTCTTCGATGAAAGCCGGATCACCTCCGTGCGGCAGATGATCCTGGCCGATGACGAGCAGGGCCGCCGGGCCGCCCTGGCCAAGCTGCTGCCGGAGCAGCGCGCGGATTTCCATGCGATCTTCGAAGTCATGACCGGGCTGCCGGTGACGATCCGCCTGCTGGATCCGCCGCTCCACGAATTCCTGCCGCATGGCGATGCGGAATTCGAGGAACTGGCCGATGTGACCGGCCTTGGCGTGGATCACCTCAAGCGCCGGGCAGGGGAACTGCACGAGTTCAACCCGATGCTGGGCCATCGCGGTTGCCGTCTCGGCATCACCTATCCCGAGATCTACGAGATGCAGGTCCGCGCGATCTTCGAGGCGGCCTGCGACGTGGCCGCCGCCTCCGGCAATTCACCCATTCCCGAGGTGATGATCCCGCTGGTCGCGACCCGGCGCGAGCTGGCGATCCTCAAGCAATTGGTGGACCGGGTTGCCGCGGAGATCTTCCGGGAGAAGGACCGCACGCTCGAATATCTGGTCGGCACGATGATCGAGCTTCCGCGTGCCGCGCTGATGGCTGGCGAGATCGCGGAGGAAGCGGCGTTCTTCTCCTTCGGCACCAACGATTTGACGCAGACCACGCTGGGCGTCAGCCGGGACGATGCGGGCCGGTTCCTGGTTCAATATGTCGAAAAGGGCATTTTCCCGCGCGATCCCTTCGTCAGCCTCGACATCGAGGGCGTCGGGCAGCTGGTCGCACTGGGCGCGGAGCGCGGGCGCGCTACCCGGCCGGCGCTGAAGCTGGGCATCTGCGGCGAACATGGCGGCGATCCGGCCAGCATCGCCTTTTGCGAGGAGCAGCGCCTGGATTATGTCAGCGCATCGCCCTATCGCGTGCCGATTGCGCGATTGGCGACGGCGCAGGCGGCCTTGCGGGCAAAGGACGGTTAGCTTTTCCAACCGCTCAGGGTCAGGATCTCGAAGCGTTCCGTTACGCGTCCGTCGGGATCGGCCGCTTCGAGAAATGAATCTTCGGCGCGGGCCAGCATGCGGCGGGTCAGCGGCGGGGCGGGATCGGCCAGGACATTGCCCAATCCCTGCGCCCGCAGGTCGGCAACCAGCGAGGCGAGCGAACCGAAGCGAACGTCCAGACCGCGCCCATCGGCGACCTGCTTCGCGAAGCCCGCGCGCTGGAGCAGCTGGCCGCCGGCCCGCACGTCGACCATCGGGTGAAGCCGCGGTGCGGGGCGGTCTCCATCGGCGGCGAGCATGGCGGTTCTGAGTCTGGGCAGGCTGCCCGATGCCACGAAGCTGGCGATGGCCATTCCGTTGGGACTCAGTGCGTTGCGGATATGGATCAAGGCCCCCGGCAGGTCGTTGACGGTGTCAAGCGTCCCCAGGCTGGCGATGAAATCGAATGGGCCGAACGGGTAGGGCTGCTCCTGATCGAACGGGATCGCCTGCTCCAGCCCCGCGGGATCAGCCTGGGTTACGGCGCAGCCGTGTGCCTCCAGGGCTTTCGCCAGGCTTCCCGTCCAGTCCCCGACGATCAGCGCGGATTTTGGTTCAAAACGGATGAAATCGAGGCGATTCAGCACATCCTCGACCATGTCGTCGATGATATAGCGCGCTGGGGTCGATTGCTTCTGGAGGGCAAGCGCCCTGCGCCGCGCGGTATCACTGCGCTTGCGGGAGAATATGGTTGGTGGAGCCGCCGGGGACATGGGGGCTCCCTGCCTTGCCGCCGGGCCAAGCGCAAGCATTGCCCGGGCAGGCGGTGGAATGGATCGATCGGGGAATATATGCTCGGAACCATTGGCACAGCTCTGAGCCCGGTCATCGACTTGATCTATCCGCCGCGTTGCCCACTTTGCGGCGAGGGGATGGCGGACCAGACAGGTGTTTGCAGTTCTTGCTGGCTGACGCTGGACATCCCCGGCGAACCAGCTTGCATGGCCTGCCAGCGCCCGTTCCGCGACAGTGAAGCCCAGGCCGGCTCCCTCTGCGCACCTTGCCTTGCAGCTCCGCCCAGGCACGACGGCATAGCGGCAGCAACGCTTTACAACGATGCGTCCCGGCGTCTCGTCCTCGCCTTCAAGCACGGTCGCCGGATCGGCCTTGCCAGCGCATTGGGGCGCATGATGGCAGCCCGGCTTTCCCACCTACAGGGCGAATGGTTGATCGTTCCAGTCCCGCTTCATCCGCGCAGGTTGTGGAGCAGGGGCTTCAATCAATCCGCCCTGCTTGCCAGGCAGATTGCAAGGATTCGACGCGATCCGGTCGAAATCGATACGCTGGTGCGCAGAAAGCATACCGCCCCGCTGCGCGGCCTGGGAAGAAGCGCAAGGGCGCGCGCCCTTTCCGGCGCGATCCGCATTCGAAGCGGAAAAGCCGATCGAATATGCGGGCGGCAGATTATCCTGGTGGACGATGTTCTCACCAGCGGCGCGACCAGCAATGCCTGCGTCTCCACGCTCAAGAACGCGGGAGCGAGCAAGGTGATCGTCGCGTGTTTCGCCCGGGTGCTCGATGAGGTGCTGAATCCCTCACTCAAGATCGATCTTGCATAAATGCAAGGCGCCCGGACCAAAGATCCGGGCGCCAGCGTGACGAATTCTTCAAGGCTTGGCCGGCCCCTGTGCCGACAGTGCCTTGTCCCTCATATTTCATCGACGCGCCCTTGATAGGCTGCTGCCGAAAACCCCTGCCCCTTGGCGCTGTTCATCGAAGCGCCGCCGGATTGGCGGAATGCCCTTGGTGAGCACCTGAGCTTTTCCCATTAAAGCTGGGTTCACGGAAGCTTCATTCATCCCATTGATGGATTTTGGCGGGGAGATGTGGTTATCGTGCAACAACTGCATTTCAGCCAAAGCGCATATATTTCCGGAGGACTGGCGCCATCTCTACTGACGATAAAGCTACCACCGAGCGTGAACAGGGCACCCGGTTCCTGCCCAAGTTCGATCAGAACGGGCTGCTCACCGCTGTCGTCACGCACGCCAGCACGGGCGAGGTGCTGATGGTTGCCTTCATGGATGCCGAAGCACTGGAGAAAACGCGAGAGACGGGTCTGGCGCATTTTCATTCCCGGTCCCGTGGCCGCCTCTGGATGAAAGGGGAAACATCCGGCCATGTCTTGCAGGTGCAGGAGATTCTCGTGGATTGCGATCAGGATGCTCTGGTCATTAAGGCAATGCCGGCCGGGCCCGCCTGCCATACCGGAGCACCCACCTGCTTCTATCGCCGGCTGGACGGCGATAGGCTGGCCGAGGCCGGCGGTTGAATATCCGTTGAAACAGGATTGGAACCGGGCCGTCAAATAACGATATGACATCCGATATTTGTGCAGCCTTTGATTGGTGATCGAGGGGAGACCTATGGCCGAATACAATGCGCCCGTGCGCGATACCATTTTCGTCATCAACGAAGTGATAGGGCTGCAGCAATACTCTTCCCTTCCGGGGTTTGAATCGGCGGGAGACGATCTCGTTTCCACCCTGATCGAGGAAGCCGGAAAATTCTGCTCGGAGGTGCTGGCGCCGCTCAACCAGATCGGAGATGCGGAAGGTTGCACGCGCCATCCCGACGGCAGTGTTGCCACTCCCACAGGCTTTCGCGATGCTTATGCCCAGCTTCGCGAGGCCGGCTGGGCCACTCTGGCGCAAGACCCGGAATTCGGCGGGCAAGGTTTGCCGCATGTCCTCAATTTTGCGGTCGAGGAGTTCATGAACGGGGCGAATCAAGCTTTTGCGATGTATCCGGGGTTGGCCACCGGCGCTGTGACGGCCATCATGGCGAAAGGGAGCGAAAGCCAGAAGCAGACCTATCTGCCCAGAATGATCGCGGGGGAATGGCTGGGCACAATGAACCTGACCGAACCTCAATGCGGGACGGACCTAGGCCTCATCCGCACCAAGGCGGAACCCAAGGGGGATGGGTCATATGCAATAACCGGCTCCAAGATCTTCATTTCCGCCGGCGAGCACGATCTGACCGAGAACATCATCCATCTGGTGTTGGCAAGGACGCCGGGCGCACCGGAGGGTTCGAAAGGGATTTCCCTGTTTCTCGTTCCGAAGGTGCTGGTGAACGATGATGGGTCGCTCGGCGAGCGCAATGCCGTCTCCTGCGGCTCGATCGAGGAAAAAATGGGCATTCATGGCAATGCCACCTGTGCGATGAATTACGACGGAGCCACGGGCTGGCTGGTCGGGGAGGAGAACAAGGGCCTCGCCGCGATGTTTATCATGATGAACGCTGCCCGTCTTGGGGTCGGCATACAGGGGCTGGGGCAGGCGGATGCGGCCTATCAGAATGCAGCCGCCTATGCCCTGGAACGGCGCCAGGGACGCGCGCTCACCGGGCCTGCCGAGCCGGATCAGCCTGCCGATCCGATCATCGTCCACCCGGATGTGCGGCGGATGCTGATGGATGCCAAGGCATTCACCGAGGGAATGCGGGCGCTCGTCCTCTGGGGAGCCTTGCAGGTCGACCTTTCCCACAAGGCCTCCGGCGAGCAGGAGCGCCAGCAGGCGGATGAATTGATCGGCCTGCTCACTCCGGTGATCAAGGGGTACGGCACCGACAAGGGCTATGAAGTCGCCACCAGCATGCAGCAGGTCCTCGGCGGCCATGGCTATATCCGCGAATGGGGCATGGAGCAGTTCGTGCGGGATGCGCGGATCGCCATGATCTATGAAGGTGCGAATGGCGTACAGGCGATGGATCTTTGCGGCCGCAAGCTCGCATTGAACGGGGGGCGGGCGATCCAGGCCTTCTTCCGGCTGGTGGACGATGAATGCGCCGATGCCGGACAAGACGCCGCTTGCGGGGACATCGCCGCCCGGCTCGGCAAGGCCAATGGTGAACTGAAGGCTGCCACCATGTGGTTCATGCAGAACGCCATGGCCAATCCGAACAATCTGGGCGCCGGGGCATACCACTACATGCATATCGCAGGGATCGTGGCGCTTGGGCTGATGTGGCTGCGCATGGCAAGGATCGCCGCGCGTAAACTGGCCGCAGGCACCGACGATGTCGCGTTCTATCAGGCCAAGCTGACCACTGCCCGCTATTTCGCGGAGCGCTTCACACCTGATTGCGGGGCATTGCGTCGCCGGATCGAAGCAGGGTCCGGCAGCATGATGGAACTGCCGCCTGAGGCCTTTGTCCATCGCTAGACGAGCCGGTCGGACTCTCGAAAGATTCCGGAAGAGTTTTGGTCATTCGGAGTTTCTGACATACACTCCCGGAACCGGACCTGGAAACCAGGCCGGTTTCGGGAGAGTGTGAGATGGAGCGCTTCAAGAGCTTCTGCCGGAATTGCTCGGCCGGTTGCGGGGTCGAACTGACAGTCGAGGATAATCGCATCCTTGATATCACGGGCGACAAGGATCACCCCGTTTCCCGCGGCTACATGTGCATCAAGGGGAAGTATTGCCGGGAACTCCACAATGGCGAGGACCGGCTGCTTACCGCATACCGGCGCGGGCAGGACGGAGCATTCGAGCCTGTCGACAGCATGGCGGCCATCGAAGAAGCCGCAGGGCGCCTGAATGAGATCATGGCGCGCCATGGCCCTCGCTCCATCGCGCTCTATTACGGCACCGGGAGCTGCATGAACGGGCTGTCTTATGGGATGGCCCGCACATGGCTCGCCGGCATCGGTTCGCCCGAACATTATACCAGCTTCACCATCGATCAATCGGCCAAGTGGGTGTGCCTTGGCCGGATGGGCTTGTTTGCGACCGGCAAGCCGATGCATGAAGATGTCGATGTCATGCTGCTGTCGGGCATCAACCCCGTGGTTAGCCATCTCGGCTATCCGCTTGCTCCCGTCCCGATGACCGACTCCATGAAGTGGCTCAAGCACGCGCGCGCGAAAGGCGCGAAGCTCATCGTGATCGATCCCCGTCACACCGAGACGGCCCGGCAGGCCGATCTTTTCCTGCAGATCAGGCCGGGCGAGGATGCCACGCTCTATGCGGCAATGATCCGCCTGCTCTTCGAGCGAAGCTGGATCGATGCGGCGTTCTGCCAGCGTTATGTCACCTCGCTCGAAACATTGCGGGATGCTGTGCAGGACTTCACGCTCGATCATGCCAGTGCCCGCACCGGGATTCCGGCCGAGCTTATCCTGGAAGCCACGCAAATGTTCGGCACCACCCGCAGAAGCACGGCATGGAGCGGCACCGGCCCCAACATGGCGCTGCATTCCAATACAAGCGAGCATCTGCTCGAATGCCTCAATGCGCTGTGCGGCGGATATCGCCGGGCAGGCGACCCTATCAGGGCGACTGGCGCGATATTCGACTGCACGCCGAGCGTTGAAACCGTGGTGCCTCCGCACAGGGATTGGGAAGGCGGGCCTCGGTTGCGGGCCATCGATGCCGGCCAATTGAACGCCGAATTTCCCACATCGCGCTTGCCGGACGAGATCCTCCATGAGGGCGAGGATCGTGTCCGTGCGTTGGTGGTTTGCGGAGGCAATCCCGCCTCGGCGATCGGCGATGCGGGAAGAACGGTTCAGGCCTTTGAAGCACTCGAGCTGCTGCTCGTGATGGATCCGCGAATGAGCGAGACGGCACGGTTGGCCGATTATGTCATTCCCACCAAGCTGCCGTTCGAACGGTATGACCTGACCATCTCCCAGGACAATTGGTATGCCTGGGACTTTGCCCAGATGGCGGGCCCTGCGCTGGAAGCGCCTGAGGGCCTGCTCGATGATTGGGAAGTGTTCTGGGAGCTTGGGCGCTTGATGAACGCGCCTATGGATTTTCGGATCGGGCCTTTTGGCGTGAGCTTGCCCAGGGGGCGCCTCGATACATCGAAACCTCGCCCATCATCGCTCGATATGCTCAAGCTGACCTGCGAGGGGTCGCGGGTCGATCTCGATGTGATGGCGCAGAATCCCAGCGGGATGATCATCTCGAATGGAACGGTCGTTTCCGCTCCGGAGATCGACGACGGCAACAGATTGGATGTTTGCCCGCCTGATTTGCATGCGGAGATCAGGGCCATCAGGCAGAATGCCGATGATGATGAGGGCTTCTCGCACCTTCTGATCAGCCGCAGGGCGGTTCATGTAATCAACAGTTCCTATCAGCATGCCGGGAAAGTGAAGCAGCGCCACGCGATGGCACCGCTCTACATGAATCCCGAGGAAATCCTCTCGGCGGGCTTTGTGGAAGGGGAGATCGTGGAAGTCGCCTCGTCAACAGGCCGCGTCTGCGGAGAATTGAAGGCGGACAATGGATTGCGGGCAGGTGTCGTCTCCATGCCGCATGGCTGGGGAAGCGTGCTGCCGGATGATGACACCAGTTCCCTGACCGCCAAGCTGGTGTCGCTCGATGACAATCTCGAACCGATCAACTTCATGCCGAGATTTTCCGGAATTCCGGTCAATATCCGCAAGACCAACGCATTTCAGGCGGCTTGACGCCACCTTCCAAGGCTGCGCGGAAGGATCGTCGGTCCAAGGCTGGCGGATATCCGGCCTTCCGTATAAATCCGCGCCATGGACCAAGAATCATACTCTCCGCTTCGCCCGCTCCCGCTTCTGATCTTCAGCTCACGCTGGCTGCAGCTCCCGCTCTATCTCGGGCTGATCGTGGCCCAGTGCGTCTATGTCTTCCTGTTCATCAAGGAACTGGTTCACCTGGTGACGCACGCCAATGACTTCGGCGAGCAGGAAATCATGCTGGTGGTGCTGGGCCTGATCGACGTGGTGATGATCTCCAACCTGCTCGTGATGGTGATCGTCGGCGGATATGAGACCTTCGTTTCCCGGCTCGGGCTGCAGGGCCATCCGGATCAGCCCGAATGGCTCAGCCATGTCAATGCCGGGGTCCTCAAGGTCAAGCTGGCCATGGCTATCATCGGGATATCCTCCATCCACCTGCTGCGCACCTTTATCGAGGCGAGCAGGATCGGAATGCCGACCGCCAATGTGACGTGGGAAGGAGTGATGTGGCAGACGATCATCCACAGCGTCTTCATCCTGTCCGCCCTCGGCATTGCTGTCGTGGACCGCATGGCGCAGCCGAAACACTGACTGCCTGTTACGCTTGCGAGCGATAACGAGGCGCTCAGGGCACCGGATCGGCGACCACCTCCACCGGGATATGATTCAGGTTGATGATGCCGGAAGGCAGGTCGAGCAGGGTTTCATCGGCAAGGTGATTGTAGTTCACCCCTGGTCGTGCCTTGGCCTGCGGCATCCCCGGAACCTCGTCATCCGCGTGTCCCCAGCCATGCGGGAGGCTGACCACTCCCCGCCGCATCTCGTCCGATAGCTTGACCGGCACATTCACTTCCCCGGTGCGCGACCGCACCGTTACCCGGTCGCCATCCGTGATGCTTCGCTCCTTCGCATCCTCCGGATGAATGAGCAGGACGCAAAGCTCCGGCCCCTTCGCGAGGGAAGGGAAGTTATGCATCCAGGTGTTGCAGGTGCGGATCTGGCGGCGGCCGACCAGATGAAGGCCTTTCACGCGCTCACCATCCACCCACTCGGCAACGCGTGATACATCTCCGACTATCGCCGAAGGGGCGAGATCGACATGCTTGTCGGGGAAATGAAGCACCTTCTCGATGCGCGGCTTCATCGGGCCAAAATCGAGACCCTCTCCATGCTCCTTGAGTTTCCGGAGTGTAAGCCCGTCCGGGCGTTCGCCAAAATGATCTCCATAGGGGCCTGAGCGCAGCAACATGTCGAACATGCGTTCTTCGCCCGCCTCCGTGCCGACATGCTGGATGACCTGATCGAAGGTCATGCCCTGCAACACCTCGTTCCCCTGGTCGCGAAGCTGGTCGAACAGCATCCGGAACGCGGAATCATCGGCTTCCTGCACAGTCATGCCGGCAAGGCGGGCGATCAGCCCGCAGAAGATTTCGCTGTCGTGCCGTTGGCCGGGCTGCTTCTCGAAGATGGCCGGGGCATATTTGATATAATCCCTCACCGTCAGGAAGGTGAAGAAGATCATGAAATCCGAATGGGACAGATGCGGCGGCGAAGGAAGGATCACATCCGCGTGGCGGGTGGTCTCGTTGATATAGATGTCGAATGCCATCATGAATTCGAGATCTTCCAGCGCTTCGGTCAGGCGACCGCCGCCATTGGGGCTCGACAGGGCGGGATTCGCGCCCATGGTCACCAGCGCCTTGATCTGGCCTTCGCCCGGAACCGTCATTTCCTCGATCATCAATGCCGATGGAAACTGGCCGGCGAGTTCGGGAAAGCCGCTCACCCGGGACCGATAGCGATCGTAAGGAATTTGCCCGTCGCGATAAGTGTCCGACATGATCACGGGCTGGAACACGCCGCCCGGGAACATTGCCCCGCCTTCCCGGTCCAGATTGCCGGTCATCGCGTTGACGGCGGTAATAAGCCAGTTCGTCACCGAGCCGAATTGCTGCATGCAGGAGCCGATGCGCCCATAAATGCAGGCACGCTCGGCCGACGCCAGTTCGCGGGCAAGCGTGCGAATATCCTCCGCCTCGATGCCGATCGCCGGACCAACCCTTTCCGGGGTAAAGGGTTGGGCAAGACGCCGCAGTTCGTCGAGGTTCGAGGCGCGCTCTTCCAGATGTCCGAGATCGACCAGGTCTTCCTCGAACAGGGTGCGGGCCACGGCGAGCAGGAACGCGGCATCTCCGCCAGGCTCGATTGAAAGATGCCAGTCGGAAGCCTTGGCCGTTTCCGTGCGACGCGGATCGATCACGACAACCTTGCCTCCGCGTGCGCGGATGGCACGCAACCGCCCAGGGACATTGGGCGCGGTCATGAAGCTGCCGTTCGATTGCAACGGGTTGGCGCCGATCAGGACAAGATAGTCGCTGCGGTCGATATCCGGCACCGGAAGTGAAGCCAGCCCGCCGAACATGGTTGCTGCGGCCAGGAAATGGGGATGGCAGTCGATGCTGGAAGTCGAATAGATCTGCTGGGTCTGGAGGACATTGAGCAAGGGGCCCGTGTAAAGCGCCAGCCCCGGAACATGGGCGATCGTGGTCCCGAAGAAGAAGCCCAGCGCATTGCGGCCATATTTGCCCTGAATGGCCTGGATACGCCCGGCCGCGAAATCCAGCGCCTCGTCCCAGCTTACCGGCTCGAACTTTCCGTTCCGCTTGATGACGGGGCCAGTGAGCACATCTGGATCGTGATGCAGATCCTTCACGGCATAGGCCTTGGGGCAGATATAGCCCTTGCTCAGTGGGTCTTCCTTGTCGCCTCGAACCTCAAGCACCTGCTGGCTGGAATGATCGACCGTGACGATGGTGGCGCAATTCTGCTCGCAAAAGGGGCAGATGCGGCGGTGCGTCTTGACGCTGTCGGCCGTGGCGGCTGTGGACATGCGCTCTCTCCAGAAAATATGCTTCTCTTTGCATTCATTCTGGATGAAATCTTTGCGGAATGCAAATACGTGAAACGCGTTCTAATCAAATATCTCGTCGAACAGACTGGTCATCGCGGCCCAGCTCTGCCGGTCGGCACTGGCGTCATAGGCCACGGCATCGAGTGGCCGGTCGTCATTGGCGGGGTCGGTAAAGCCATGCAGCGCCGTGCTGTAGACATGCAGATGCCATCGGGCGTTCGCGCCATCCATTTCCTGCATGAACGCCTGGACATGGGTGCGCGGAACCAGGGGATCCTTGTCTCCATGGCAAACGAGAATCTTCGGAATAATCCGGTCGCCGGCCCGGGCCGGACAAGCGGTTTCCAGCAATCCGTGAAAGCTCACGACGGCGGCCAGATCATGGCCCGCCCGCGCCATTTCGAGAGCGGCCTGTCCGCCCATACAGAAGCCGATCGCGGCACAGGGAAGCTGGCGGGATTGGGGCAGGGCCCGCAAGGCATCGAGCGCCGCGCCGAGCCGCTGGCGATAGACGGCGCTATCCTTCCGTAGCGAGGCGGCCAAGCCCTGCACATCGCAGCCGCTCAACGCATCCCCGTAATAATCGGCGACGAGGGCGATACATCCCATCCGCGCCAGCAGCGCCGCCTTTTCCGCCACTCGCGGCGTCAGATTGGCAATGGTTGGGAACACCAGAACCGAAGCGCGAGGCTTTGCTTCCGGCATCGCCAGCCACCCGGACAGCGGCGTTTCCCCGTCACGATACGGATGGGGTTTCAACTCGATCATTCGGGCAGGAAATCCGGCACCGAGAGATAGCGTTCACCCGTATCGTAGTTGAAACCGAGCACGCAGGCGCCCTTGTCCAGTTCGGGCAATTTCTGGGCGATTGCGGCAAGGGTTGCGCCCGAGCTGATGCCCACCAGCATCCCCTCCTCCAAAGCGGCGCGGCGAGCCATGGTCTTGGCTTCATCCGCGTCGACCTGGATCGCTCCATCTATCGCCTGCGTGTGAAGGTTCCCGGGAATGAACCCGGCGCCTATTCCCTGGATCGGGTGAGGGCCGGGCTGCCCGCCCGAAATCACCGGCGAAAGAGCCGGCTCGACCGCAAACGCTTTCAATTCGGGCCAGGCCTTCTTCAACACTTCGGCACATCCGGTCAGATGCCCGCCCGTGCCCACGCCAGAAATCAGCACATCAACCGGAGAGTCGGAAAAATCGCGCAATATTTCCTGCGCGGTCGTGTTCGCATGCACCGTCACGTTGGCGGGATTCTCGAACTGCTGCGGCATCCACGCGCCAGGCGTTTCGTCCACCAGTTGTTGCGCCCGCTCCAGCGCGCCTTTCATGCCCTTTTCCCGAGGAGTGAGATCAAAGGTCGCGCCATAGGCCAGCATCAGCCGACGGCGTTCCAGCGACATCGATTCAGGCATGACGAGGACCAGCTTGTAGCCCTTCACAGCCGCAACCATTGCAAGACCGATGCCGGTATTGCCTGACGTGGGTTCGATGATCGTGCCGCCCGGCTTGAGGCTGCCGTCGGCTTCCGCCGCCTCGACCATGGACAGCGCGATGCGATCCTTGATCGAACCGCCGGGATTGGCGCGCTCCGACTTTACCCAGACCTCGTGATCCGGAAAAAGCCAGGCAAGGCGGATATGAGGGGTGTTTCCGATCGTCGCGAGGATGTTGTCTGCTTTCATGGCGGATTGTCTCTCTCATCATTGCGATATTGCGCGGAAAAGGTCTTGGCGTGGCGTAACTCCGGAAAGATCCATGCCCAGATAGCAGTGATGACTATCGCACCAGCGCCGCCAAATACAACCGCTCCCGTAGCGCCGATCAGCGCCGCAGCCATTCCTGATCGCATTTCGCCCAGTTCGTTCGATGCCGAGATCGCGAGGCCGGAGATCGATGAGACCCGTCCCCTCATCGCATCCGGCGTGTTGAGCTGGATGAGCGAGTTGCGAATGAACACGGAGACCATGTCGGCAGCTCCAAGCACGGCCAGCAAACCCAGCGACAGCACCAGATTGCGAGACAGGCCGAAGCCTATGGTTGCCGCACCGAACAGGACCACGGCCCAGAGCATCTTCACGCCGACATTGTTCTCTATGGGCTTGAACGAGAGCCACAGCGCGACGAGGGCCGCGCCCACGGCGGGCGCGCCGCGCATGAAGCCAAGGCCTTCCGAACCCACCGCAAGAATGTCGCGGGCGAAGACCGGCAGCATCGCCGTCGCTCCACCCAGCAGCACGGCGAACAAGTCCAGCGTGATGCAGCCGAGCAGGAAACGTTCCTTCCACGTGAACTGAAGGCCCTCCGCGATCAGGCGAAGGGGCGGATCTTTCCTGTCCGACGTGGCGGGCGGCAGCGGCCGCACCGCGATGACCAGGATCGCCGCCGCGATCATCAGCACCGCTGAAAGGAAATAGGGAACCGAAGGAGAAAGCGCGAAAAGCAGCCCACCGATGGCAGGGCCGGCCACGCTGGCGCTTTGCCAGGCGATGGAGCTCAAAGCTATCGCCTGGGGCAGCAGGCGAGGCGGCACGATGTTGGGCGCGATCGCGCTCATCGCCGGGTTCGTGAAAATCCGCGCCGCCCCGTGAGTCGCGGCCAGGCCGAACAGGATCGGCAGGTTGAGCGCATCGTACCAGGTCAGCAGGGCGAGGGTGGCGCCGAGCCCGCTATCGACCAGATTGGCCAGCGCGGCCACTTTCCGCCGATCGAAACGGTCCGCCGCCAGGCCGGCGACCGGGGTCAGCAGAAAGAGCGGAATGAACTGGACCAGGCCAAGCAAGCCGAGCTGGAACGCGGCCTCCGGCTTGTCCATGCCGTAGTCCGTGCGGGCTATGTCATATGTCTGGTAGCCGATCAGCACCACCATCGAGAGGGTGGCGAAGACCGAAAGAAACCGGGCAAGCCAGAAGAAGCGATAGTCGCGGATCTGGAGCGGCGAATTGGGCTCTAGCACACATTGCGCATGGCAGGATGGCGGGCTCTTGCCAAGAGAGGGAATAATCTATGGGCGCGTCTGATGCGCTATTTCAGCGGCTCCGGCGCAGCTTGGGGTTGGGCTGCATCTGATCGATCATCTTCACGAAGTCTTCGAAGCGGATGATCCGCTCGAACTGGAAGCCGGCGCGTTCGTCCATCATCCAGATAACATGGGCTTCGATCCGGCCAATTGCTGGCAGTCGAATGGTCACCCGATCGCCGCGCTGCAAATCCGGAGAACGATGGATCATGAAGCCATGGGCGGAGATATTGACGATGTGCAACCCCATGTCGCCCCGTTCGCGATGCTCGCCGATGACGGGATAATCCACAGGATGCCGTGCCGCGCGACGCAGGTCCGTCACCGACAATTGTGCTCCACCAGCCACGATGCTCAGCCTCCCGATGGTTAATAGGAAGCCCGCTTATTCCATCAAATGGCTGACAAACGGTAAAACCTGCAAGATTTTGCCGGGTGGGCGGCAAAAATCAGGCGCGGTGCAGGATTGCGTGCTTCTTCTTGCCCAGGCTCAGGCGCGCGTTCTGGCCGGATTCCAGGCGGATAAGATATGCGGGGTCCTTGATGGCTGCATCGTCCAGGCGCACCGCACCCTCCGCAATCTTGCGCTTGGCCTCGCCATTGGATTGGGTGAACCCGATCGCCGTGCAGGCGGCCGCCAACCCGATACCTTCCGCCGGAACGTCCAGTTTCGGCAAATCCGCGCCGATCCCGCCCGAAAAGGTTTCCGCCGCCGTGGCTTCGCAATTCCGCGCCGCTTCCTCGCCTCGGCAAAGCCTGGTCGCCTCGTTGGCCAGAACGATCTTGGCCGCGTTGATCTCGCTTCCTTCCAGCGCCTCGAGCCGGGCGATCTCGTCGAGCGGCAGATCGGTGAACAGGCGAAGCCGCGAGCCGACATCGCGGTCATCCGTGTTGCGCCAGAACTGCCAATAATCGAAATGGCTGAGCTGGTCGGAGTTGAGCCATACCGCTCCACCCACGGTCTTGCCCATCTTGGTGCCGTCAGCATTCGTCAGGAGGGGAGTGGTAAGCCCGAAGACCTGGGTGCCATCCACCCGGCGCGCAAGCTCCACGCCATTCACGATATTGCCCCACTGGTCGGAACCGCCCATCTGCAGGCGGCAGGCCGCCTTCCGGGACAACTCCAGAAAATCATAGGCTTGGAGGATCATATAGTTGAATTCGAGGAAGCTCAGGGACTGTTCGCGATCCAGCCGCATCTTGACCGAATCGAAGCTGAGCATGCGGTTGACCGAGAAATGCCGGCCGATGTCCCGCAGGAAAGGGATATATTCCAGCCTGTCCAGCCACTGGGCATTGTCGACCATGATCGCATCGGTGGGACCGTCCCCGAAGGTCAGGAAGTTTTCGAACACCCGGCGGATCGAGACGACATTCTGCGCGATCGTATCTTCGGTCAGCAATTGGCGCGCTTCATCCTTGAAGCTGGGGTCGCCGATCTTGCCGGTTCCGCCGCCCATCAGAACGATGGGCTTGTGGCCCGCGCGCTGCAACTGGCGCAGCATCATGATCGATACCAGATGCCCCACATGGAGCGATGGCGCGGTGGGATCGAAGCCGATATAGCCGGGCACGACCTGCCTGCTTGCCAGGGCGTCCAGCCCGGCCGCATCGGTCAGTTGGTGGATATAGCCCCGCTCATCGAGCAGGCGCAGCAGGTCGGATCGATATTGACTCATGGTGCCCTTCTTTCGCGCAGGGCGCCTAGCACGGGGGAAAGCAGTTGCAAACGCATCGCCTGGTTGCCCATCCCGATCATCCGCCGCTGGCTGTGAAAGGCGTGTCGCTGCGGTGGGTAAATCTCGATGATGGTCGCACCATGCTGCGTTATCGGCTCGACGGATGCGGCAGCCTGATCACGCCGGCCTATTCGGGAAGCGGCCGTGCCGATGAACTCTGGAAGACCACCTGCTTCGAATTGTTCCTGAGCAATGGGTCGTCCGCCTATTTCGAGTTCAACTTCTCTCCCTCGGGTCGATGGGCCAGCTACGGCTTCGAAAGTTACCGAAGCGCCCCAATCCAATCCGAATTGTCCATGCAGCCGGAAATCAGGACCGAGCAAGGCACCGAGATATTCCTGCTCACTGCCTGTCTCGCAAGCGAGGATGTGCGCGGGGCGACTCGCCTGGGGGTCAGCGCAATAGTCGAGGAGGAGGGCGAACGGCTGTCCTATTGGGCCCTGGCCCATCCGGAAGGTCGCCCCGATTTCCATCATCCTGCTTGCTTTGCCGCAAAGCCGCTGTAACCGAAGCGCCATGAAATTCGGGATCGATCGTCTCCTCGCCGAACCGTCGCTGCGCCTGCCTCTTGAGGGTCGCAGGGTTGCCCTGGTCGCACACCCCGCTTCCGTCACCGAGGGGCTGGTCCATTCGCTGGACGCACTGGCCGCCTGCCCGGAGATAAAGCTCACGGCCGCATTCGGGCCGCAGCACGGGCTGAAAGGGGACAAGCAGGACAATATGGTGGAGACCGCGGACGAGATCGATCCGCAATACGGCATCCCCATTTTCAGCCTTTATGGCGAAGTCCGCCGGCCGGCCCCGGCCATGATCGATGCGGCCGATATCTTCCTGTTCGACCTGCAGGATCTCGGCTGCCGGATTTATACCTTCGTCACCACGCTGCTGTATCTGCTGGAAGCCGCTTCGGGGACCGGCAAGGCGGTCTGGGTGCTGGACCGGCCCAATCCGGCGGGAAGGCCGGTGGAAGGCACGCTGCTGCTGCCGGGGCAAGAGAGCTTCGTCGGGGCCGGGCCGATGCCGATGCGCCATGGGCTGACGCTCGGCGAGATGGGGCATTGGTTCGTCCGGCATTTCGGGCTCGACGTCGACTATCGCGTGATCGGGATGGAAGGCTGGCGACCGGAGGCGGCGCCCGGCTTCGGCTGGCCGGAAAGCCGGATCTGGATCAATCCCAGCCCCAATGCCGCCAATCTCAACATGGCGCGCGCCTATGCCGGTACGGTCATGCTCGAGGGCACGACCCTGAGCGAGGGCAGGGGAACCACCCGCCCGCTCGAAGTGCTGTTCGGCGCGCCGGACGTGAACGCCCGGGCGGTGCTGGCGGAAATGAAGCGCCTGTCGCCCGAATGGCTGGCAGGCTGCGCAATCCGCGAATGCTGGTTCGAGCCTACCTTCCACAAGCACGCCAAGAGCCTGTGCAGCGGGTTGATGATCCATGCCGAAGGTGCATTCTACAATCACTCCGCGTTCCGTCCCTGGCGTCTCCAGGCCTTGGCCTTCAAGGCGATCCGGCAGCTTTATCCGGACTATGAGATCTGGCGCGACTTTCCTTACGAGTATGAGTTCGAGCGGCTGGCCATCGATGTGATCAACGGCGGCCCCGCCTTGCGAGAATGGGTGGACGATCCCGCCGCCCAGCCCGGAGACCTGGACAGGATCGCCGGCGCCGACGAGGCTCGATGGCAGGACGAGATCGCTTCGCTGCTCCTTTACTGAAATGCTTCGGCAAGCCGGGCGTCACCCCACAAGACGGAGGTCATGGAAAGGGAGCCGTCGATGCTGTCGTTGAAGATGGCGACAGCGTCCTCCTCGCCCCTCGCGCCCAAGGGATAGAGCAGCGGGAGGTAATGCTCGCCGCTGTTGATGGCCGCTCGCGCTTCCTCATCCTGCGCGGCGAATTGGGTGAGCGAGGTTTCGTTGCCGCCTCTCAGCGCGGCGTTCATGCGGTTACGGAACGAGTCCGCCCAGGCCGGAACCGTGCCGACCGACTGCCGCCACAGCGCCAGATTGTGAATGATATTGCCGCTGCCTGCGATCAGCACGTTTTCGTCACGCAAGGGCGCAAGCGCCGCGCCGAGCGCAAGGTGTCCCTCGGGAGGGAGCGACATATCGACGCTCATCGCCACGACGGGAATGTCAGCCGCCGGGAACATCGGCCGCAGCACGCCCCACACCCCGTGGTCGAAACCCATTTCCTCATCCAGCACGGCACGCTCTCCAAGGAGGGCGGCGGCACGCCGGGCAAGCGCGGGATCGCCCGGCGCGGCATAGGAGATTTCGTAAAGCTCCTGCGGAAATCCCCGGAAATCGTGGATCGTATGCGGATGCGCCGCAGCGGTCAGCCTTGTCTCACCCTGCGTTTCCCAATGCGCCGTGACCAGAAGGACGGCATCCGGCCTAGGCAGGCGCCGCCCCAGTTCCTCCAGTACGTGCCGTTCCGCATTGTCGGTGATCACGGTCATCGGCGATCCGTGGCCGAGAAACAGGGCGGGTTGGTGGGCGGTCTTCTGCATACCGCCCAGATTGGGCGTGGCGATGCCCTTCGCAAGGGAAGGAATTCTTTGCGCGCCGTCAGCCCTGCTTGCGGCTCAATTCCCGCATGGCGTCATCCAGTCCTTCCAGGGTGAGACCATACATCCGGTCGTTCATGATCTGCCGCATGATCTGGGTCGACTGCGTATATTTCCACTGGTTCTCCGGCACCGGATTGAGCCAGACCGTCGCGGGATAGGTGTTCACCACCCGCTGCATCCAGACGGAGCCCGGTTCGTCGTTCATGAACTCCACCGCGCCGCCCACATGGGTGATCTCATATGGGCTCATCGCTGCATCTCCGACGAATATTACCTTGTAATCATGCCCATATTTGTGGAGCACGTCCCAGGTTTTGGTCCGTTCCGTCCAGCGCCGCCGGTTGTCCTTCCACACATTGTCGTAGAGGCAATTGTGGAAATAGAAAAATTCGAGGTTCTTGAACTCGCTGTTGGCCGCGCTGAACAATTCCTCGCACAGCCGGATATAGGGGTCCATCGAGCCGCCCACATCCAGGAACAGCAGCAGCTTCACTGCGTTGTGTCGCTCCGGCCGCATGCGGATATCGAGCCAGCCCTGTCGCGCCGTGCCCTGGATGGTGCCTTCCAGGTCGAGCTCGTCCGCCGCGCCTTCCCGCGCGAAGCGCCGCAACCGCCGCAGCGCGACCTTGATGTTGCGGGTGCCCAGCTCCCGCGTGCTGTCGAGATTCTGGAATTCCCGCTTTTCCCAGACCTTGATCGCGCGCCGGTGCCGGCTTTCCCCGCCGATCCGCACGCCTTCCGGATTGTAGCCGGAATTGCCGAAGGGGCTGGTGCCGCCGGTGCCGATCCACTTGTTGCCGCCCTGGTGCCGCCCTTCCTGCTCCTCGAGCCGCTTCCTGAGCGTCTCCATGATCTCTTCCCACGATCCGAGCGACTTGATCTGCTCCATCTCCTCGGGCGTCAGGAACTTCTCGGCGATCGCCTTCAGCCATTCCTCCGGCAGGTCGACCTGCTGCTCGCCATATTCGGTCAGGACGCCCTTGAAGACCTTGGAGAAGACCTGGTCGAACCGGTCCAGCAGGCCTTCGTCCTTCACGAAGGTCGCGCGGGCAAGGTAGTAGAAGGCCTCAGGCGTCTGCTCGATCACGTCGCGGTCCAGCGCCTCCAGCAGTACGAGGTGCTCCTTCAGGCTCGCGGGAATTCCGGCGGCGCGCAGCTCGTCGAGGAAGTTGAAGAACATCGCTTACCGCCTTCCCGCCGAGGTTGACACAGAACGGTGAAAATGTGGCTTTGCTCGAGAGAGGGCAACGCGCCCGAAACCCTGGCTATCCCTCGTTTTTGCCGCGCTGGGATGTGTGACCTTTCGCGATGCGCGATCATCCATCGCCCCCTGAGGGGGCGGGAGCAAGCAAGGCGTGGCGGCGGGACAAGTCATCTGCGCGAGCTTAATCCATGGGTGCCGGTGTAGGAAAGCGGCGGCGCCACAGGGCCGTCACCCTTTCCTCCGCGCCATGAAGGCCAGGCGTTCGAACAGCATGATATCCTGCTCGTTCTTGAGCAGTGCCCCATGCAGGGGTGGAATCGCCTTGGTCGGATCGCGATCCTGCAGCACCTCCAGCGGCATGTCCTCGTTGAGGAGCAGCTTGAGCCAATCCAGCAATTCCGATGTGCTGGGCTTCTTCTTGAGCCCCGGCACCTCGCGAACCTCGTAGAATGTCTCCATCGCCTTGGTGACCAGCTGCTTCTGGATGCCGGGGAAGTGGACCTCCACGATTTCCCGCATGGTCTCCGGGTCCGGGAACTTGATGTAGTGGAAGAAGCAGCGGCGCAGGAAGGCGTCGGGCAGCTCCTTTTCATTGTTCGAGGTGATGACCACGATCGGCCGTTCCTTCGCCTCGATCCGCTCCTGCGTTTCGTAAACGTCGAAGCTCATCCGGTCGAGTTCCTGCAACAGGTCGTTGGGGAACTCGATATCGGCCTTGTCGATCTCGTCGATCAGGAGAACGGGAAGCTGCGGGGCGGTGAAAGCCTCCCACAGCTTGCCCTTCTTGATGTAGTTGCGGATGTCGTGGACGCGCTCCTCGCCCAACTGGCCGTCGCGCAGCCGGGCGACCGCGTCATATTCGTAAAGGCCCTGCTGCGCCTTGGTGGTGGATTTCACGTTCCATTCGATCAGCGGCGCGGCGATCGCCTTGGCGATCTCATGCGCCAGCACGGTCTTGCCGGTGCCCGGTTCGCCCTTGACCAGCAGCGGGCGGCGCAGCAGCACGGCTGCATTGACCGCGACCTTGAGATCGTCCGTGGCGATATAATTCTGCGTGCCTTCAAAGCGCTGGGTCATTCTCGTCAAATTCCTGCCATTTCGCGTTTGCGAAAAGCGATAGGTTGGGAAAGCCGCTCGCGCAAGCGTCCCACGCCTTGCTTTTTCGGGATCGAGTTGCGAGACGGGCGCCATGCGATCCTATTCCGAATTATTCGAGCAACGCGGCTCATCCTATGACCAGGCGATGCTCGCCTTTCCGGAAGCGCGGCGCCAGGAATTCGAGCAAGTGCTTGCCGCCGCTCCGGCCAGGCCGGGCATGAAGGCGGGCGATGTGCCGGCGGGCGGCGGATATATGCGCGATTTCCTTCCCGAAGGCGTGGAATGGCTGGGGCACGAGCCCTGCGCCAGCTTCACCAACCATGGCGAGGTCGAGACCGATACGCCCAGCAAGCCGCTCCTGCCGCTGCCCTGGCCCGACCGATCTCTGGACGTGGTCTATAGCCTGGCCGGAGTGCATCATCTGGAGGACAAGACCGCTCTGTTCCGCGAGATCCATCGCGTCACCCGTCCGGAGGGCCGCTTTGCCCTTTCCGATGTGGCCGAGGGCAGCAAGGTATCCCGCTTCCTCGACGATTTCGTGGGGCGCTGGAACAGCACCGGCCATGAAGGGGTCTATCTGGGCGCGGCGACCTTGCGGGAATTGGCGAATGCCGGCTGGCAGGTGGAAGCCTCGGGAATCAATGATTTCCTGTGGCGTTTCGCGAACCGGCGGGACATGGCGGCATTCTGCGGGAAATTATTCGATATCGGACGTATCGGGCCGGAAGGGATCATCGAGGCAATCGAAACGATGCTCGGCACCGAAGCCTTGCCCGATGGCGGGATCGGGATGCGCTGGTCCTTGATGACCGTCGTTTCCAAGTCCGCCTGAAATGCCGACCGGGCAAAGCCGAGAAAAGCCTGCCATGCTGGCATCGCCGCCGAAATATCTTGAAGGCTTCGCCTTCGGGGAACGGCTTCCGGTCCTTATGTTCAAGCTGGGAACGGCCGAACTGCCGGTCGAACGGCGCGATTTTCTGGTTCATCATTTCATCAGTGGGCTGACCGGGAAAAAAGGGGCCTCTCTCGCCCAATTCCAAGGGTCCGACGGCGATCTCGTCACATTCTTTCTTGGCCTGATCGATCATATCCAGTCGCTCGCCAGCATACCGCCGCTGTCCCGCGCCAAGGCGATCGCGCGCAGGGGAGATGTCGCGGAATGCATCGTCCCGACGCTTCTGCGCAGCCTTGCCCCGCTTAGCCTGATCATCGAGCTGCTGGTCCAATATCTCGTATTGCCCAAGGGCGATCCGAAGCGGCCCCAGCTGGTGAAGGTGGGCAGGCATGCGTTTCGCGAGTTGAGCGATGGCGGGTTGCGGCAGACCAATCCGGCGCGATTGCTGCAGGCCGCCCTGGACCTGGGTATTCCGTTTCTCGAGATCTCCAATACGCTGACCCAGTACGGAATCGGCAAGCGCTCGGTCCTGATGGACAGCACCTGTACCGACCGGACCTCCGCGATCGGCGCGGTTCTGGCGAAGAACAAGCTTTCCGGCGGCAAAGTGCTGCGGCGCATGGGACTTCCCGTCGCGCCGGGCCGGGATGCCGCAAATGAGCAGGACGCATTGAAGATCGCCGGCGAGCTGGGCTATCCGGTGGTGGTCAAGCCGAGCGATAAGGATGGCGGGCTGGGCGTGGCGGCCGACCTGCGCACTCCGGAAGAAGTGAGCGCGGCCTATGTCGCCGCGCGCAAGATTTCGGCAAGCGTGCTGGTGGAGCGCTTCATACCGGGCCGCGACTATCGGCTGGTGGTGTTCCATGGACGCCTTGTCTGGGCGGTGGAGCGCGAGCCGGGCGGCGTCACCGGCGACGGGACTTCCACGATCGCAGAGCTGGTGGAGGCTGCCAATCGCGATCCCAACCGCGGCGATGGCCCGCTGCAGCCTATGAAGCTACTGGCGCTGGATGACGAGGCGCGGCACATGCTTTCCCGCGCCGGGCTGGATGAAACCTCCGTGCTTCCCGCGAACCGGTTCGTGCGGATAAGACGCGCGGCCAATGTGGCGACTGGCGGGCGGCCGGTGGCGGTGTTCGACAAGGTTCATCCCGATAATGCAGCGCTGGCGATACAGGCGGCCGAAGCGTTCCGCCTCGATCTTGCGGGCATCGATCTGCTCCTGCCGGATATCGCGGTTTCCTGGCAGGAGAGCGGCGGCGCGATCTGCGAAGCAAACGCGCAGCCGCAGCTGGGCGGTGTCACCTCGGGCCATCTCTATCCGCAGATCCTGAAGGAGCTGGTCGGCGGAAGCGGCAGGGTTCCGGCGCTGGCGGTGATGGGAACCGCCGGGGCGGAACGCCTTTCCGCCAGCCTTGCCGGGAGCTTCTCGCGCGGCGGGACAGTCGGCAGGCACGGGCCTGATGGCGTGTGGCTGGGCGAAAACCGGATGCTCAAGGGCAGGGTGCCGATCCTCGAGGCGGGGCGGTTCCTCGCCAGCCAGCGCAGCCTGGATGCCATGGTGCTCGGCATCTGGGACGGGTCGGCGCTGCGCACCGGATTGCCGTTGCCCCGGATCGATATCCTCGCGCTCAGCGGCGAAGCGATCCCGCTGCCGCAAAGGATGGCAGGGAAATCGCATGCGGGCTTCATCGCCCAGATATTCGAGCTGATCGCGCCCAATTGCGAACGCATCGTGCTGACCGCCGTTCGCGAAAACTGCGCGCCCGAACTGCTCGAAGCGCTGGAAAGGGCCGGTTGCCGATATGACGTGGCGGACGAGGCCGCGCTGGCAAGCGCCTTCCTGCCGGAGCCGACCAGTTGCTGATCGCGCGATAGACAAGCCGGGTTGGGCCGGGCAGAAGGCTACGCGTCGATCAGATCCCGATCGAGGTCGGACGCGCGGTTCTGGATGAAATTGAACCGGTGCTCCGGATTGCGACCCATCAGCTGATCGACCAGTTCCTTCACCGCGGCGCGCTGCTCATACTCCGGCGGCAGGGTGATCCGGATCAGGCTGCGGGTTTCGGGATTCATCGTGGTTTCCCGCAATTGCTGCGGGTTCATTTCCCCCAGGCCCTTGAAGCGCGACACCTCGACCTTCCTGCCCTTGAATACCGTCTCTTCCAGCTCGGCGCGATGGGCGTCGTCCCTGGCGTAGCGGCTCTCCTTGCCGGCGGTCAGGCGATAGAGCGGGGGCTGGGCCAGGAAGAGATGGCCGCGCCGCACCAATTCCGGCATTTCCTGGAAGAAGAAGGTCATCAGCAGCGTCGCGATATGGGCGCCGTCGACATCGGCATCCGTCATGATGATGATGCGGTCGTAACGGAGATTTTCCGGTTCGCAATCCTTCCTCGTGCCGCAGCCCAGAGCGAGGCCCAGATCGGCGATTTCCTGATTGGCGCGGATCTTGTCCGTCGTGGCGCTGGCGACGTTGAGGATCTTGCCCCGGATCGGCAGGATGGCCTGGATCTTGCGGTCTCGCGCCTGCTTGGCGCTGCCGCCGGCCGAATCCCCCTCGACGATGAACAATTCGGTGTCGCCGTCCCCTTCGCCCGAACAGTCGGTGAGCTTGCCCGGCAGGCGCAGTTTTTTGGCGTTGGTCGCGGTCTTGCGCTTGATCTCGCGCTCCTGCTTGCGGCGCAGGCGCTCGTCCATCCGCTCCATCACCGCGCCCAGCAGGGCCTTGCCGCGCTCCATGTTGTCGGAGAGGAAATGGTCGAAATGATCCCGGACGGCGTTCTCGACCAGGCGCGCGGCTTCCGGCGAGGTCAGCCGGTCCTTGGTCTGGCTCTGGAACTGGGGATCGCGGACGAACACCGAAAGCATCACCTCGCTTCCCGTGACGATGTCATCGGAGGAGATGTCCTTCGCCTTCTTCTGGCCGACCAGTTCCCCGAAGGCGCGGATGCCCTTGGTCAGGGCTGCGCGGAGACCCTGCTCATGCGTGCCGCCGTCAGGGGTGGGAATCGTATTGCAATACCAGCTGAACGAACCGTCCGACCACAGCGGCCAGGCTACGGCCCATTCCACCCGGCCCTGGGACGATCCGGCCTCGTTGGCGGGGAATTCCTGCGAACCCGCGAAGAAATCGGCGGTGATGCATTCGCGCTCGCCCACCTGCTCCCTGAGATGATCGGACAGCCCTCCCGGAAACTGGAAGACAGCCTCGGCGGGAACATCGTCGGACGTGAGCGACGCCGCGCATTTCCAGCGGATTTCCACCCCGGCGAAGAGATAGGCCTTGGATCGGACCAGCCTGAACAATCGTCCTGGCTTGAAGCGCTGGCTTCCGAATATCTCGGGATCGGGCGTGAAGCTGACGGTGGTGCCCCGCCGGTTGGGCGTCGCGCCGAGCTTCTGAAGCGGGCCGAGCACCTGTCCCTTGGCGAATTCCTGGGCATAGAGCTCCCGGTTCCGGGCGACCTCCACCCGGGTATGCTCGGAAAGCGCATTGACCACGCTGACCCCGACGCCGTGCAGGCCGCCGCTGGTGGCATAAGCCTTGCCGGAAAACTTGCCGCCCGAATGGAGCGTCGTGAGAATCACCTCGAGCGACGATTTGCCCGGGAATTTCGGATGTTCGTCGACCGGGATGCCGCGCCCGTTATCCGAGATGGTGAGCCGGCCGGCGGTGCCTTCCCGGCCCTCCTCCAGCAGGACCTCGATCCGCGAGGCATGGCCCGCCACGGCTTCGTCCATGGCGTTATCGAGCACTTCGGCCGCGAGGTGATGGAGGGCGCGCTCATCCGTGCCGCCGATGTACATGCCGGGCCGATGACGAACCGGCTCCAGCCCTTCCAGCACCTCGATCGCGGAGCTGTCGTAATCGCCGCCGCCCTGGGGCAGCTTGTCAAAAAGATCATCGGCCATGAGCGCGCCATAACCCGCGGATTCACGGCCTTACAAGCGGCGGCTTGAGGTTATCGTCAATCCTGGAAACGCGTTGGCGCCTGGGAGACCACGCTGACGGTGTTATTCCCGACTTCGCGCACTTCCATGGCGCGCTCAACCACCCCGTTGGAGGAAAAGCGCAGCGGACCATCGAGACCGAGGAAGCCTCCGCTGTCGATCAGCCTCGCGGTCGGGAAATTCCCGCCGGGCTTCCACTCCCGCGCGACGCGCAGGGTGAGCAGAACCGCATCATAACCCAGCGTGGCGATGCGGTGCGGCTGCGCGCCGAAGCGAGACTTGTAGCTATCGACGAACTGCTTGAAGCGAGCATCCGAAACGGCCGAGAACCAGGATCCGCGCAGTGCAGGCGTCGTCGCAATGGTGGCTTCCCCGCTCCACAGCTCGGTGCCGAGGAATTTGGGCTTTTGCGTCGCCTTGGCGAACTGCGCTGCAGCCAGGCCGGAGAGACGCGCGCCATCGGCGATCAGGATCGAATCGATCCCTCCCTTTTCCTGAAGGCGATGCGCCGCCGCCGAAATCGACGTGTTGCCACGATCATATTTCTCTATGCCCACCAGGGTGCCGCCTGCGTCCTTCACCGCATCGGTCAGGGCCGACTGGGCACGATCGCCATATTCCCCGTTCGGAATGATGGCGCCAAAGCGGTTGAAGCCCTTTCCCTTAGCGTAGGACACTGTCCGCTTGATCGACTGGCCGGGAATATGACCCATCACGAAGACATCGCGCGATGCCGTGGTGATGTCGTTCGAAAAACTGATCAGCGGCACCTGGCGCTGCCGGGTGATCTTGACGATCGCCCCGGTGTCGTCGCCCATCAGGGGGCCGAGCACCAGCTTGTTTCCATCGGCCATCGCGCGCGAGGCGGCGGCTGCGGCGCCGGCGGCGGTATCATAGGTGGTGATCCGCAGGTTGCTCGCATTGGTATCGAGCAAGGCCATGGTGGTGGCATTGGCGATCGATTGCCCCACCGCCGCATTCTTCCCCGAAAGCGGCACGAGCAGCGCAACGCGGTGCCTTCCTTCGTCGGCGGGCAGGCTGTCTTCGGGCGGCGGGGGGGCGGGTGTGCTGGGACCAGTCGATTTCGGAACAACCTGGCAAGCGGCGAGAAGTGCCGTCAACGCGATTGCCATCAGCTTGCGCCGATTGATTGGTTTGCCCATCATGCTTGCCGCTCCCTGCGTCTCTGGTCCAAGAGGGTTTTCGTGAATGAGGATCCTTTAGACCCCGGGCTCTATATAGTGGCAACCCCGATTGGCAATCTCGGGGATATCACCAAACGGGCCGCCGATATTTTGGCACGGTGCGACGCTGTGGCTTGCGAGGATTCGCGCGTCACCGCGAAGCTTCTGAACCATCTCGGCATTCGCAAGCCATTATGGCGCTATGACGACCATAGCAGCGACCACCAGCGCGAGTATCTCGTTTCCGCCATGCGCGACAAGGCGGTTGCGCTGGTCAGCGATGCCGGCACGCCGCTGATTTCGGATCCGGGCTATCGCCTGGTCAGGGCGGCGCAGGAACAGGGAATCCCCGTGACCAGCCTGCCGGGTCCGAGCGCGGCGATCGTCGCACTGACGCTCTCGGGCCTGCCGAGCGACCGCTTCCTGTTCTCCGGGTTCCTTCCGGCCAGGGACAAGGCAAGGGACGATGTTCTCGCCGAGCTGGCGCGGATTCCCGCCACGCTGGTGTTCTATGAAAGCGCGCAGCGCCTGGGCAAGGCGCTGGAAGCGATCGCCGCACGCCTTCCGGGCCGCGAAGTGGCGGTGGCGCGCGAGCTCACCAAGACGTTCGAGGAATGCAGACGGGGCACGGCAACGGCGCTTGCCGCGCATTATGTGGATCATCCTCCCAAGGGTGAGATCGTGCTGCTCGTCGGTCCGCCTTCCGAAAACAGCGAAGCTGAAATCGACGTGGACACGTTGCTGCTGGCCGCCATGGAGCAGGAGAAGCCCTCCCAGGCGGCGGCCCAGGTCGCCAAGGCGACCGGGATGGATCGCAAGACGCTTTATGCGCGGGCGCTGGAACTGAGAAAATCGTGAGCCGGAAAGCGGCCGAGCAGCGCGGCCGGCGAGCCGAGGCATGGGCCGCGTTCTATCTGCGGCTGTTGGGCTGGCGAATCCTGGCCCGCCGCCTGAAAACCCCGCGCGGCGAGATCGACCTGATCGCCCGACGCGGCCGGACCATTGCCTTTGTCGAGGTGAAATGGCGCAAGGGGCCGCACGATCTCGATCTTGCGATAGACGGCTATCGCCTGCGCAGGGTCGCGGAGGCGGCCCAGGCGGTGGCCCATCGCTTTCTTCGCGGCGCCGATAATGTGCGGATCGATGTGCTGCTGCTTGCACCCTGGCGCTTGCCACGCCACATCACCCACGCTTGGCAGCCATAGTCATGCGCAATCCGTTCGTGCTGAGCTTGTCGAAGCACGGTTTTTCTTCAATCAATGTGCTGAAAAGATAGTGCAGCCCTTCGACAGGCCCAAGGCGAACGGAGATAGGTAGATGCCGCTACGTGTCGCGGTCCAGATGGATCCGCTGGAAAATATCCGGATAGCAGGGGATTCGACCTTCGCGCTGATGCTGGCGGCGCAGGGTCGCGGGCACGAGCTGCTCCATTACGATGTGGGAAGCCTGACGCTGGATGAGAACGACCGCCTGCTCGCGCGGGCGCATCCCGTGCGGGTCCAGCGTGTCGAAGGCGATCATTTCAGCAAGGGCGAGGCCCGGCGGATCGATCTCGGGCGCGACGTGGACGTGGTGCTGATGCGTCAGGACCCGCCCTTCGATACCGGCTATATCACCGCCACCCATCTGCTGGAGCGGATCGAGCGCGAGACGCTGGTAGTCAACAACCCGGTCAGCGTGCGCAATGCTCCGGAGAAGGTCTTCGTTCTAGACTACCGGCAATTCATGCCGCCCACGCTGGTCACGCGCAGCACGGAAGATGTGCGTGAGTTCATGGCCCGGCACGGCTCGGTGGTCGTGAAGCCGATCCATGGCAATGGCGGCAAGGCGATCTTTCGCGTGCCGGAGAATGGAGAGAATCTCGCGGCGCTGTTCGAAGTGTTCAACCAGACCTGGCCGGAACCGCACATGATCCAGCCTTTCCTCCCGGAAGTGGCCGAAGGGGACAAGCGCATCGTCCTGGTCGACGGCGAGTTGGCGGGAGCGATCAACCGCAAGCCGGGCGCGGGAGAGTTCCGCTCGAACCTTGCCGTGGGCGGTTCCGCCGAGGCAACGGCGCTGACCCCGCGCGAAGAGGAAATCTGTGCCGCGCTCGGCCCCGAACTGAAGCGGCTCGGCCTGATCTTCGTCGGGATCGACGTGATCGGCGGCAAATGGCTGACCGAGATCAACGTCACCTCGCCGACCGGGATCGTCGCGATCGACCGCTTCAACGGCACCGATACGGCGGGCCGTATCTGGGACGCGATCGAACAAAGACTTTCGGCACGCTGAAGCATTATCCGTTCAATGCAGGACTTCATCATCGAAGCGATCGAGCAGGGCGGCTATGTCGGCATCGCGCTGCTGATGGCGATCGAGAACATCTTCCCGCCGATCCCTTCCGAAGTCATCATGGGCATCGGCGGCATCAGCGTGGCGCGCGGAAACATGGAGTTCTGGCCGCTGCTGCTGGCCGGGACGATCGGCTCCACGATCGGCAATTATGCCTGGTATCTGGCAGGCGATCGCTGGGGTGCGCGCCGGCTTGCCCCGTTCGTCCGGCGGTGGGGTCGCTGGCTCACGGTGGAATGGGAAGATGTCCAGAAGGCGCGCCATTTCTTCAAGCGGCATGGCCCATGGGTCGTATTCTTCCTGCGCTTCTCCCCATTCCTGCGGACCATGATTTCCCTGCCCGCCGGGCTGGCGCAAATGGGGCATTGGCGCTTCCTGATCTTCACCTTCGCAGGCTCGGCGATCTGGAACACGATGCTGATCCAGGGTGGCCGCCTGCTTGCCTATTATCTCGACGAAACCAAGCAGTGGATGGGTTGGCTGATCCTGGCGCTGATCGTGATCGCGATCATTGCCTATATTCGCCGCGTGATGACCTGGAAGCCCCGCGCCGAACGCGAGCGCTAGATTTGCTTGTTTTCCGTGATTTCCGAGTCAGCAAGTGATTCCACTTGCTTCGAAATCACTCTAGCCGCGTTCCCGGGGATGCGCACTGCGATAGGTTTCGAGAATCCGCGCCGCGTCGACTTTCGTATAGATCTGGGTCGAATCGAGGCTGGCGTGACCGAGCAGTTCCTGCAGGCTGCGCAGGTCTGCTCCCGCGCCGAGCAGATGCGTGGCGAAGCTGTGACGCAGCGCATGAGGAGTGGCGGTGGCGGGCAAGCCCAGCACAAGCCGAGCCCGGGCGACGGCCTTCTGGACCATCCCCTGCGACAGCGGGCCGCCCTTTGCGCCACGGAACAGCGGCAGGTCCGGCTGCGCCGGCCAGGGGCACTGCGCCGCATAGGCCGCCACCCCCTCCCGCACAATGGGAAGGATGGGGACGATACGCTGTTTTCCGCCCTTACCGGTGACTGCCAGCGTCTCGCCCAGCGGAATATCCTTTCCGGTCAGCGACAGCGCTTCGGCGATGCGTAGCCCCGCGCCATAGAGCAGCAGCAGAACGGCCCGGTCGCGCGCGCCGATCCAGCGTTCCTCCGCAGACTCGGCCACCATCTCCGCCAGATTGACCGCATCGTCCGGCGTGATCGGGCGGGGCAGCCCCTTCTTCAGCCGGGGGCCGCGCAGGCGGACCGGCTCGGATTCCACCATTCCCGCCTTTTCGCGAGCAAAAGCAAGGAAACCCTTGAGAGCGGAAAGTTCGCGAGCGGCGGACGCATTGCCGATGCCCTCCATCCGCCGCGCGGCCAGCTGGCGGCGCAGCGCCTGCACGTCGAGCCGCGCCAGAGCCGCCCAGTCGCTTTCCGGCAGATTGTCGAGAAGCCGGGCCGCGCAGGCGACATAGGCGCGCACGGTATGCGGCGAGCGCCTGCGATTGCGTGCGAGATGCGCCCCCCATTCTTCCAGAAGATCGGCGTTGCTCACGTCCGCACCAGATCGCCGGGTACGAGTTCGCCCAGCAGGGCGTCCAGCACCGGCATCCCGGCCTCGCTCACGCCGATGCGCGATCCGTCCTGCCACAGCAGCGCGTTGGCAGCATGAAACCGCAGCTTGGGGGCATCGAGCAGATCGTCCGCCGTCAGGCCGAAGCGCCGGGACAGGGCATCCAGATCGATACCCTCCGCAAGCCGCAAGCCCATCAGCAAGGCTTCGGAAGCCTGCTCGGCAATTCCCAGCTCGCGCTGTTCCGCAATTCCATGTTCGTGCTGCGCCACCGCTTCCAGCCAGTTCTCCGGCTTGCGATGGCGGACCGTCGCGGCACCCTTGCGCCGGCCATGCGCACCGGGGCCGATCCCGCAATAATCCTGATAACGCCAATAGGTGAGGTTATGGCGGCTTTCCGCACCCGGTCGGGCGTGGTTGCTGATTTCATAGGCGGGCAAGCCGGCCGCAGCCGTAAGTTCGCGCGTCAGGGCGAACAGATCCGCCGCCGCATCATCGTCCAAAGGAGCCAGCTTGCCTTCGCGAAACAGGGTGGCGAAACGCGTGCCGGGTTCGATCGTGAGTTGGTAGAGCGAGAGATGCTCGGTTCCGAACGACAAGGCACGCGACAATTCGCGCTCCCATTGCTCGGGCGATTGATTGGGCCGGGCATAGATCAGGTCGAAACTGACGCGGGCGAAATGGCGCTGGGCCACCTCCAGCGCGGCCAGCCCCTCGGCCACATCGTGCAGCCTGCCGAGGAAGCGCAGGGTGTCATCGTCCAGCGCCTGCAGGCCCAATGAAACCCGATTGATCCCGGCCTGGGCAAGCGAAGCGAAATTGGCTGCTTCCACCGAGGAAGGATTTGCTTCCAGCGTGATCTCGATCTCCGGGGCGAAACCCCAGAGCCGCTCGGCTTCATCGAGCAATGCGCTCACCAGCGCGGGCGGCATCAGGGAAGGGGTCCCGCCGCCGAAGAAGATCGATTGCAGTTCCTCGCCGCCGGCCCGCTCGGCCTCGAACCGCATATCGGCCAGCAGGCTCCTTTCCCAGCACGCCATGTCCACCGCACTGCGGACATGGCTGTTGAAGTCGCAATAGGGGCATTTCGCGAGGCAGAAGGGCCAATGGATATAGAGCGCGCGGGCCATGCCGGCTTTCAGTGCCGGTTAACGCTTCCCTGTCAATGCTGATGGCATGGGTAAGGGACGGATCGCAGCCCTGCTGGGCAGTGGCATCGTGGCTGTTATCGCCGGTTTCGCGGCACCCTCGACGGCCGCGCCTGAAGATCCGGCGCGCAATTTCGCCTGGGAACTGCTCGCCGCGCATAATCTGGAACGGGATCGCATGAAGGTCCCGCGCCTCAAGTGGAGCCAGGACCTTGCACGGGAAGCGCAGCAATGGGCGGGACATCTCGCCGGGCTCGGCCGGATGCAGCACACCACGCAGGCACAGCGCAAGAGCACCGGGGAGAATCTCTGGATGGGCCAGGCTGGATATTTCACGCCGCGCGGCATGGTCGAGACTTTCCTCGAGGAAAGGAAGCATTTTCGCGCGGGAGAATTTCCCGACGTGTCGCGCACCGGCCGCTGGCAGGACGTCGGCCATTATACCCAGATCATCTGGGCCGATACTCGCGAGGTCGGCTGCGCGGTCGCGCGCGGGAAGGTCAACGATTTCCTGGTGTGCCGCTATCGTCCGGGCGGCAACTGGCTGGGCCGGAAGGTCGGCTGACCCGCACGTCCCTCAGCCGAATTGATCCGCCACCAGCTTTGCGAAGGCATTCGCGCGATGGCTTATCCGGTGCTTTTCGTCCGGATCGATCTCGGCAAAGGTTTCATGCTGCCCGTTGGGCACGAACACCGGGTCGTAGCCGAAACCCTTGTCCCCGCGCGGCGGCCAGGTGAACACCCCGTCCACCCGCCCTTCATAGGTGACGCTTTCCCCGTCCGGCCAGGCAAGGGCGAGAACGCAGGAAAACCAGCAGGACCGGTCGGCATCCGGCCCTATCGCCTGAAGCCGGCCTTCGACCTTGCCCATGGCCATGTACCAGTCGCGCCCGGCAGGGCCTTCGAACCATTGCCGTTCGGCCCAATCCGCCGTGTAGACGCCGGGCATCCCGTCCAACGCGGCAACAGACAGCCCGCTGTCGTCCGCCAATGCGGGAAGGCCTGAATCTCGTGCGGCCGCCTGCGCCTTGATCAAGGCATTCTCGACAAAGGTCTTTCCCGTCTCGGGCGGCTCCGGCAGGCCGAGCGCGCCGGCGGAAATGCAATCCAGCCCATAGGGCGCGAGCAATGCGGAAATCTCCTTCAGCTTGCCTGCGTTATGGGTGGCGATCACCAGCTTGCCGGAACCGATCCGCCGGGTCATTTCACTGCCGCATCCTGTGCCGCGAAGATCCGGTCGCAGCCGATCCGGGCGAGGCGAAGCAGCCGAAGCAGGCCTTCCTCATCATAGGTCGCCCCTTCCGCGGTCGCCTGCACTTCGGCAATCTGGCCGCCTTCGATCAGCACGAAATTGGCGTCCGCATCCGCCGATGAATCCTCCACATAATCGAGATCGAGGACCGGCGTGCTGCCGCAGATTCCGCAGCTGACCGCCGCGACCTTCGCAAGCATCGGATCGGACGCGATCGCGCCTTCCGCCATCAGCTTGTTGACCGCAAGGCGCAAGGCTACCCATGCGCCGGAGATCGCCGCCGTGCGCGTGCCGCCGTCGGCCTGGATCACATCGCAATCGAGCGTGATCTGCCGTTCTCCCAGCTTCCTCAGGTCGGTGACGGCGCGCAGCGAGCGGCCGATCAACCGCTGGATCTCCTGCGTGCGCCCGCTTTGCCTGCCCTTGGCCGCCTCGCGGCTGCCGCGTGTATGGGTGGCGCGTGGCAGCATGGAATATTCGCCAGTCACCCAGCCTTCACCCTTGCCGCGCAGCCAGCCAGGCAGCCGTTCCTCCACGCTGGCGGTGCACAGCACCTTGGTGTCGCCGAAGGAGATCAGGCAGGACCCTTCGGCGTGCCTGGTAAATCCGGTTTCGATCGTAATGGGCCGCATTTCGTCGGGCGCCCGGCCGGAAGGTCGCATGGCAATCCTTTCACTTGAGGTTGCGGCGCCCTATCCTTTAGCCTGGCAACTGGCAATCGGACTATGAGCGTGCCGTGACAAGAGATCTTCTCCTTCCCCCGATCCTCCTGCTTTCCGCATGCACGGCCGCCGGAACGCAGCCTGCTGACGGAAGGACGGCAGATAGTCGCCTGGCAGGACCTGTGTCCTACGATGTCTCCAGCTGGGGGCGCCTGCTGACGCATTGGCGGATCAACCCGGATGGCTCGGGCGAGATCTGGCGTGGGGAAGCGTTCCGCAAGGGGAACGGCACGGTCCGCAAATATCGCCTCCGCATGGACGAAGCGACGATGCGCAAGTTCACCGGGCTTTCCGAGAAACTGCGCGAATCGACCAGCAGGGAGGTTCCCTGCACCCGCCAGATCACGGACATGCCCTATGGTGCCGTAACCTGGGATTTTCCGGATGCGCAGCAAACCTATCGCTTCGATGCGGGATGCCGTTCTCCCGAGGCCGATGCCGTTGCGGATCAGATCAAGACCGTGCAGGATGTGATCGACACGATGGCAACGATCGATGCGGAACCCTACATCATCGAAAGCCCAGATCAGCCCTGAGGAAAGATGTCCGATCCGCCGATCACAGAACTGACCACGCGCGCTCGCGAGATATTCCGCCTGGTGGTGGAAGGCTATCTCGCGTCCGGTCAGCCGGTGGGCTCGAAAACCCTGGCAGGCGGCGGGGCGCTGAACCTTTCGCCGGCGTCGATCCGTTCGGTCCTCGCGGACCTTGAAACCCTGGGCCTGCTGGCAGCGCCGCATACCAGCGCGGGCCGGATGCCGACCGAATCCGGGCTGCGCCTGTTCATCGACGGCATGATGCAGGTAGCGGAACCCACGGCGGAGGAACGCGCGGCGATCGAGCGCCGGCTTGGCGAACCGGGCCCGATCGAGCAGGCGCTTGAAGCGACCAGCGCGGTGCTTTCCGACATCTCGGCCGCCGCCGGGGTGGTGATGGTGCCGCGACGCGAACCGAGTCTGCGCCAGTTCAGCATGATCCCGCTTTCGCCGCGAGAGGCATTGGCGGTTCTGGTGGGAGAGGATGGGCAGGTCGAGAATCGCCTGCTCAAGCTGCCTGCGGAAATTCCACCCTCCGCCCTGGAGGAGGCCAGCAATTACATATCGGCGCATCTTGCGGGCCGGACATTGGGCGAAGCGGCGCGGGCGATGCGGGCGCAGATCGCGTCGGGTCGGTCCGCTCTCGATGAGGCAAGCAGGGATCTGGTGGAACGCGGGCTGGCCGTGTGGAGCGAAGACGCCGCCAAGCGCCCGGTGCTGATCGTGCGCGGGCAAGCCAATCTCCTGGACGAAACGGCCATCGGCGACCTCGAACGGGTCCGTTCGCTGCTCGACGATCTCGAGAACAAGCAATCGGTGGCGGAGCTGCTGGACAGCGCGCGCGAAGCCGATGCGACCCGGATATTCATCGGTTCCGAAAATCGCCTGTTTGCCCTGTCGGGGTCCGCCGTCATCGCGTCGCCCTATCGCGACAGGGGCGGCAAGGTCGTCGGAGTGGTGGGGGTTATCGGACCGACCCGGTTGAATTACGCGCGCGTAGTCCCCATGGTGGATTTCACCGCCCAGAGCCTGGGCAAGCTCATCGGATAGCTGGAAAAAGATACGACATGATGGATGACAAACCGGAACCGCAGGGGGCCGTTGAAGAGGATCGGGCCATGGCCGAGGAACTCAAGGGCGTTCCCGAAGAAATGCTGGATCGGAATGCGGATGCGAAGCAAGCTTCCGCAGAGGGAGAGGTTGCGGCCCTGCGCGATCAGCTGGAAGCGGCCAGGCAGGACGTGCTTTACGCCAAGGCCGAAACGCAGAATGTGCGCCGCCGCATGGAGAAGGATATCGCCGATGCGCGCGCCTATGCCGCGACCGGCTTTGCCCGCGATATCCTGTCGGTATCCGACAATCTCTCGCGTGCGCTCGATTCGATCCCGGCGGAGCTGCGGGAAGACGAGAAGCTGAAGGGCCTGGTTGCAGGCATCGAGGCGACCGCGCGCGAAATCGAGAAGGTGTTCGGCTTGCACGGCATCAGCCGGATTGCGGCGGTCGGCCTTCCGCTCGACCCGAACCAGCACCAAGCCATGATGGAAATTCCCACCGATCAGGCCGAGCCGGGCACGGTCGTCCAGGAAATGCAGGCAGGCTACATGATCAAGGATCGCCTGCTGCGCCCGGCCATGGTCGGCGTGGCGCGAAAGCCGGGCTGAGCTCTACACCGGCAGACAGGCTGGAAAGGCCCTGAGAAGCGGCGAAATGTCGCTTTCTCAGGAACATGGCCCAGTACCTGCCGTTGGTGTTCCATAAAGAACGCAACGGAGATTTGATCATGCGCATGTGGATTGTTCCCGCCGCGGCTGCCGGCTTGCTTGCCTTGGGCGCCTGCTCCAGCAATTACGCCGGTGAGGGCGCTCTTGCAGGGGCAGCCGTGGGTGCGGGTGTCGGCGCGGTCAGAGGTGGAGATATTGGTGAAAGCGCCGCGATCGGCGCTGGCGTGGGCGCAGTGGGTGGTGCTTTGATCAAGAAGGACGGCAAGTGCTACCGCCGCGACCGCTATGGCGACGAATATCGCGTGCGCTGCTGACAGCAGCAGAGTTCAACCGGTTCTGCCCGCGTTTCGGAAATTCACGAGATTATCATAAACGCGGGCATCGCTTGCTCCTGCAATCCGTGCCCCCTGTCGCAAGAGAAAGGCATGGCGTACGATTTCCGCCTGTTGCTCGATGCCATAGGCGCCCAAAGGCTTCCCGGGTGAAAGCACGTAGCGATAGCGGCAGAACGGGTGGCGCATGAGCGGCAGATACCAGGCGCCGCGCTGCTGGGTCTGCCAGATATGCGTCATTTCATGGATGAACAGGCCCTGGCGCTCCAGCGGGGAACTGGCAAAATCCTCGCAATAAAGGCTTCCATCCGGATGGAAATGGATATGGCCGCAAGGCGCCATCGCCACTTTGCGTGACTGAAATAAGAACCATTTGCGCCGCCGGATCGAGACGCGTCCGTAATCGACCTCATCTCCGAAGATCGACCGGGCGAGGGCGACCTCCCCCTTGCTGAGCGGGCGCTCGCCCCCGGCCGGACAGAATTGCTTGGCGGGGGCGACTGCCATGGTCAGTTCGCGGCTCCCGGTGCCTCGACCTTGGCCGGGAAGCTCATCTTGTCGCCGCCGGCGAAGGTAACGGTCACTTCGGTGGTGTCGCCCGCCTTGAGCGCAGGATCGAGATCCATCGCCATGACATGCTTGCCGCCCGGCTCGAACTTCACCGGCTCACCCTTGTTCAGTGTCAGCGGGGCCATCGCGGCCATGGTCGTCTGGCCGTTCTGGGTGACGGTTTCATGCATCATGGTTTGCTTGGCGCCCGCGACCTCAACCGTGCGCATGGCCACGAATTCATCGCCGGCATTGATGATATCGAAATAGATTACACCCGGATTGCCGTTTACCGCAGGCAGGACAAGGCGCGCATTGGATGCGCTTACCCCGGGAATTCCATCCGGTGCCGCTTCCGCCGGCGGGCTCTCTTTCTGACAACTGGCAAGTGCCCCTGCGCAAAGCACCAGCAAAACGGGTGCGACGCTCGAATATCTCATAGCTTTTCTCCCTCCTGCTTCCGATTGCGGGAAACTAAGCTCCCCGATCCCTTGTGCAAGGAAAAACGGCACCTATATCGCCGTCGAACCAGCAGGTTTACATGAGCCGCCGAAGCGCTTTGCCACATCCGGGAAGTGAAACGAGCGGTGTCCAACTCTTGTTTTAGGATGGTGAAAGAATGGCAAAAGTTATCGGTATCGACCTGGGCACGACCAATAGCTGCGTCGCGGTGATGGATGGGGGAAAGCCCAAGGTCATAGAAAATTCCGAAGGTGCGCGCACGACGCCGTCCATCGTGGCCTTCACTAAAGATGGTGAACGCCTGATCGGCCAGCCGGCCAAGCGCCAGGCCGTGACCAACCCCGACAACACGATTTTCGCAGTGAAGCGCCTGATCGGCCGCCGGTTTGACGACCCTGTCACCAAGAAGGACACGGAGCTCGTCCCCTACACCATCGTCAAGGGCAAGAACGGCGATGCCTGGGTCAATGCCGGTGGTGAGGATTATTCACCGTCGCAGATTTCCGCTTTCATCCTGCAGAAGATGAAGGAAACCGCCGAGGGCTATCTCGGCGAAACCGTCACGCAGGCAGTGATCACCGTCCCGGCCTATTTCAACGACGCCCAGCGCCAGGCGACCAAGGACGCTGGCCAGATCGCGGGCCTCGAAGTGCTGCGCATCATCAACGAGCCGACCGCGGCCGCGCTCGCTTATGGCCTCGACAAGGAAGACGGCAAGACCATCGCTGTCTATGACCTTGGCGGCGGCACGTTCGACGTTTCCATTCTCGAAATCGGTGACGGCGTGTTCGAAGTGAAGTCCACCAATGGCGACACCTTCCTTGGCGGCGAAGACTTCGACAGCGCGATCGTCGAATACCTGGCCGACAAGTTCAAGGCCAAGGAGAACATGGACCTCAAGAACGACAAGCTCGCCCTTCAGCGGCTGAAGGAAGCCGCCGAAAAGGCCAAGATCGAGCTGTCGAGCGCCCAGACCACGGAAATCAACCTGCCGTTCATCACCGCCCGCATGGAAGGCGGCAGCACAACCCCGCTGCACCTGGTCGAAACCATCACCCGTTCCGATCTCGAAAAGCTTGTCGGCAAGCTGATCGAGCGGACCAAGGAACCGATGAAGAAGGCGCTGGCCGATGCCGGCATCTCCGCGTCGGAAATCGATGAAGTCGTGCTGGTCGGCGGCATGACCCGCATGCCCAAGGTCCGCGAGGCGGTGAAGGAATTCTTCGGCAAGGAACCGCACACCGGCGTCAATCCCGACGAAGTGGTGGCGATGGGCGCTGCGATCCAGGCAGGCGTGCTGCAGGGCGATGTGAAGGACGTTCTCCTGCTCGACGTGACCCCGCTTTCGCTGGGCATCGAAACGCTGGGCGGCGTGTTCACCCGCATGATCGACCGCAACACCACGATCCCCACCAAGAAGACGCAGGTCTATTCCACTGCCGAGGATAATCAGCAGGCGGTGACGATCCGGGTCTTCCAGGGCGAACGCGAAATGGCGGCGGACAACAAGCTGCTCGGCCAGTTCGACTTGCTCGGCATTCCGCCGGCGCCGCGTGGCGTGCCCCAGATCGAGGTTACTTTCGATATCGACGCCAACGGCATCGTCAACGTGTCCGCCAAGGACAAGGGCACGGGCAAGGAACAGCAGATCAAGATCCAGGCGTCCGGCGGTCTTTCGGATTCCGACATCGACCAGATGGTCCGGGATGCCGAAAAGTTCGCGGAAGAGGACAAGAAGCGGCGCGAGGCGGCCGAAGCCCGCAACAACGCCGACAGCCTTGTCCATGCGACCGAGAAGCAGCTCGAGGAACATGGGGACAAGATCGATGCCGATCTCAAGTCCCAGATCGAGGCTGCCATCGCCGAGGCGAAGACCGCCATCGAAAGCGGCGACGCCACGGAAATGAACGCCAAGACCCAGGCCCTTACCGAACTGGCCATGAAGATGGGCCAGGCGATTTACGAGAAGGAGCAGGCAGCTGGTGCAAGCGCCACTACCGGCGACGCAGCAGGCAGCGAGGATGTTGTCGATGCCGAGTTCTCCGAAGTCGACGAAGAGAACAAGGGCTGATCGCCTGATTGGAACGCAAGCCACTGCCGGTAGGACAAACATCGGCAGTGGCTGAGTTGGGCGAGGGGCAATGACAACTGGCGTCGATTACTACGAGCTGCTCGAGGTAGAGCGAACCGCGGACGACAAGTCGATCAAATCGGCTTATCGCCGGCTCGCCATGCGCTATCATCCGGACAAGAATCCGGGCTGCGGAGAATCCGAGGCGAAATTTAAGGCCATCAGTGAGGCTTACGATTGCCTGAAAGACCCGCAGAAGCGCGCCGCTTACGACCGCTTCGGCCACGCCGCGTTCCAGCAGGGCATGGGCAATGGCGGCGGACGCGGTCCAGGGGCCGATTTCAGCGACATCGGGGATATATTCGAAACGATCTTCGGCAGCGCGTTCGGCGGCGGCCGCCAGCAGACCCGGCGCGGCGCGGATTTGCGCTATGACATGGAAATAGGCCTCGAGGAGGCTTTTCATGGCAAGGAAGCGAAGATCGAAGTCGAGATCTCCGTGAGTTGCGAGCCATGCAATGGCACCGGCGCCGAACCGGGCACCGGCGCACGCGCCTGCGGCACTTGCCACGGGCACGGCAAGGTCCGCACCCAGCAAGGTTTCTTCGTGGTCGATCGCCCTTGCCCGCAATGCCATGGCCGGGGCGAGGTGATCGAGCGGCCCTGCCGCAATTGCGGAGGGGAAGGGCGGGTCGACAAGAGCCAGACCCTGGATATCTCGATTCCCCCCGGCGTCGATCACGGCACCCGCATCCGCCTGTCGGGCAAGGGTGAGGCCGGGCCGCGCGGTGCCCCGCCGGGCGACCTGTACATTTTCATGCATGTCCGGCCGCACAAGGTATTCCAGCGCGACGGAACCACTCTGGCGACGCGGGTTCCGATCAGCTTCACCACGGCCGCGCTCGGCGGACAGATAGAAATCCCCGGACTCGATGGAGAAGCCATCTCCATCGAAATCCCCGCAGGCATTCAGTCCGGGAAGCAACTTCGCAAGCGGGGCGCCGGGATGCCCGTGCTGCAATCGAGAGGGCGCGGCGATCTGGTGGTCGAGATCATGGTCGAGACACCGACCCGGCTCAGCCCGAGGCAGAAGGAACTGCTCCAGGAGTTCCAGGAAACCGAAACCGGGGAAGAATGCCCGGAATCGCGCGGTTTCTTCGATAAGCTGAAAGATGCCTGGAACGACCTGACCGAATAGGGCCAGAGGATTGATATCACTCCGGCAGCCGGGAACGCACTTCGTTCCGCAGACCCGGCACCAGGGCGGGATCGGCTCCGAGGCGGGATTCCTCTTCATCCAGGATGGCCAGGAAAAGCTCTCGCTTGAACCGCGCGATTTCGTCCTTGTCCATCGGGTCGGTTATGGTCGACACTACCAGGTCAACCATTCTTTCCGCGCCATGCAGGCGTCCCCACAAATAATCGTTTTCGCGGTAGGCACGGCTGAAGAATGCGCCGAAATTATAGAACTCCGTGCCGCGCAGCGTGACCCGCGTGCCGCCGGGCCGGATCGACTTGGCATCATCGGGCGAGATCCGATCGACCTTGATCGGATTGAATTCCGTGAAGCCTTCGTTGTGCAGCAAGGGTAGCGTCGCGACATCGTAGAAGGGGAAGCCGAGATAGGCGAGCAGCATCCGCCGCCTCAGCAACGAGGGCATGGCGGCGAGCCCCTCGGCGAAATGTGTTTCCACCTGCTCGTCCACGCCCGGCAGATCCCTGATCCGGGCCAGGGCATCCAGCGCACCGCCGGGATCTTCGAGCACGCGTTCGGCGATCGAACCGAAATTTTCGCCCAGCCAATCCACCGATTCCCGCTCGAAGTAGAAGGACAGCGCGTCATAGACCAGCTTGCGGGCCGCTTCGCTGTCAGCCTCCGGAATATCCGGATCGAATTCCCAATCCCTGGCCAGACGCCGGGCGAGCAGCCGCAAGCGACGGATGCGGAATGCGATGTCATGGGCGCGGAAGAAGGCAATGGCGGCTTCGCTGGCTCCTCCCTTGGGCGAGGAAAGCCGCTCCAGGCCGCGCTTCGCGAGTTCCTGCCGCAGCCTTATGGCGATCGGCGCCGGATCGGGAAGCAGCAGGCCCGGCGCGGCATCGAATATGCTGCGGGCCAGATGGTCGATGATCCCGGTGAACTTTGCCTGGGCATATCCCTGAAAGGCAAAACCGGCCTGTTCCGCCGCGGTCTGCTGCGCCTTGGCCCGCCATGTCCGCAGGCGCTTCGGAGTCGGCTTGTCGAAGAACAGCGTCCGGCCGAAGAGCTGATCGACCGCCAGCTCGACCTCGGGCCGCAACGCGGCCAGGATATGCCGCAAACGCTCCGCTTCCCGGGACTGTTCTTCCAGCATCTCCAGATTGTCCCGGATCGGCTGCTCGCGCGGAATGGTGGAAAGCGAGCCGAAGATCGCGGAAAAGAAACCGACCGGGCGCGTCGGATCGCCGCTGACGCTGCCAACCCGGTCGGGGCGGGGGTCGATATAGACGAAGCGTCGGTCGACTTCGCGTTGGGCGGGGCGCTTGCCCAGCACGGCGGCGGCTTCCGCGAAGGGTGCGTTCACGAGAACCGAACCATCTATCAGCGAGACGGTTTCGAGATCGCCCTGGCGGACATGGGCCGGCATCACTCGCTTGAGGAAGTCGCCGCGATTGGTCCATTCCCGCTTTCCTTCCCGCGCAAGCTGGTCGATCTCCGAAAGCTGGAGCGGCGGGAACGCGCCCGGAAAACTCGCGGTCGAGCGCGCGGCGAAAACGAGCTCCAGCGGATCGGCAAGCTCCGTCCCTCCTTCCAGCGGAGTACGGGAATGAAAGCCCAGGGTAAGCCGGTGTTCGCTTTCCTCCACCACCGGTGGGCTGTTGAGCCGGAGCAATTCGCGATAACCCCGGAAATCGGTCGCGGTGACGAACAGGTCGACCGGATGCCCGGCGGGCAGGAGCGGCTCTTCAGGCGGCACGCCGGCCATCGCGGCGAGCGCTTCGGACAGCAGGCGGGAAAAGCCGATTCCGGAAAAGGGCGGAGCGAACCAGCGGCTGCGGATGAAGCGCGACAGCTTGGTGCGCACCTCATGGCGGGTCTCGGGCGCGACGCTTTCGGTCACCGCGTTGCCGGGCCTCGTCAGCATGAACTGGACCAGCGGCCAGGCCCATTGCTTGGCGGCGCGCGACCAGGGCCTGGCTTCCGGATCCAGCAGCCGGTCGACATCGGCGGTCGAAAGCCAGAGCTCGGTCAACGGTTCCAGCGAGCGCCCGGAATGGATCGCCTCGGCCAGGAAAACCGCATTGATCCCGCCAGCGCTCGCTCCGCTCAATATGTCCGGCAGCACCCTCAGGCGCACTTCATGCTTGCGCGAGATAGTCTCCAGCAGCCGGCAATAAACTTCCTCGCTGCCGCCGGCGCAACTGCGCGCGGAATGGAATTCCCGGCTCGCACGCGCGAGCTTCCAGATCTCCTTGGTGACGCCATGCATATAGACGGCAAGGCTGACACCCCCATAACAGACAAGCGCTATCCTGAGTTCCTTCTGGCGCATTGCGTCCTGATGGCAGCACACTGCGCCAATCTCAAGAAATGGCTGTGGATGAGTTGAACCGCGCTTGTGTTCCTCTTGTGTTCCACCTAGATAACCGTATGGCCAAAACCAAACGCCGTTACATCTGCCAGGCCTGTGGCAGCGTGTCCCACCGCTGGCAGGGGCAATGCCCCGATTGCGCGGAATGGAACACTCTTGCCGAGGATGCGCCAGCCACTGTGTTCTCCCAGAAGCATGACCTTTCCGGCGGTGGCCGAATGGTCGAATTCGTCTCGCTCGATGCGCCGGGCGAATTGCCCGTCCGGCGGGCCACGGGCATTGCGGAGCTGGATCGCGCGCTGGGCGGAGGTCTGGTGCCGGGCTCGGCGATCCTGATGGGTGGCGATCCGGGGATCGGCAAGTCCACCTTGCTATTGCAGGCGGCCGCCAAAGTCGCGCAGGATGGCGCGCGCGTGGTCTATATCAGCGGAGAGGAGGCAACCGGGCAGGTCCGCCTCAGGGCGATGCGGCTCGGCCTCGGCGATGCACCGATCCGCCTTGCCGCCGCCACGTCCGTCCGGGACATCCTGACGACCCTGGGCGGCATGGAACCGCCCGCCCTGCTGGTGATCGATTCGATACAGACCATGCATTCCGACATGATCGAAGGAGCGCCGGGGACGGTGAGCCAGGTGCGCGGCTGCGCCTTCGAGCTGATCCGCTATGCCAAGGAGAACGGCGTCGCGCTGGTGATGGTTGGCCATGTGACCAAGGACGGCACGATCGCCGGCCCGCGGGTGCTGGAACATATGGTCGATGTGGTGATGAGCTTCGAAGGGGAGCGCAGCCACCAGTATCGCATTCTCCGCGCGCTCAAGAACCGGTTCGGCGCCGTGGACGAGATCGGTGTCTTCGCCATGGCCGGACAAGGCCTCGAAGAAGTGTCCAACCCCTCCATGCTGTTCCTTTCGGGCCGGGACGATCCGATCGCGGGAAGCGCGGTATTCCCGGCACTGGAAGGAACCCGTCCGGTGCTGGTGGAAGTGCAGGCATTGATCGTGCGCCTGCAAAGCGGCGCGACTCCGCGCCGTGCGGTGGTGGGATGGGATTCGGGCCGGCTCGCCATGCTGCTTGCCGTGCTGGAGGCGCGCTGCGGGCTGAATTTCTCCTCCGCCGAAGTCTACCTCAATGTTGCCGGCGGATACCGCCTGTCAGACCCTGCGGCCGATCTCGCCATCGCCGCGGCACTGGTTTCCGCGCTGGCGGATCGCCCCTTAGCCATACGATCGGTGTGGTTCGGCGAAGTGTCCCTTGCCGGCGAAATCCGTCCGGTCGCCCATGCCGGCTTGAGGATGCGCGAAGCGGTCAAGCTCGGCTTCGATCAGGGCTATGGCCCTGCCGAGATTTCCCCGCCCCTGGAAAGCCGGAAGTTCACAGGCCTGAAGATGCTGCCGAACCTCGTTGACCGGATAATGGGGAGCGCATAATCCTCCGCGCGATGACCGGTTTCGATATTATCGTCCTGATCCTGGTGGCGGTTGCGGCCATTGGCGGTTTCATGCGCGGCTTCGTTCAGGAAGTCCTTTCGCTTTTGGCCTGGATACTCGCGCTGTTCGCGATCCGGTCGATGCATACGCCGCTTACCAACTGGTTCATCCCGAAGCTCGATTCCGCCAGCGGTGCGGCGATTCTGTCCTTCGCCCTGCTTCTTCTGATTCCCTATGCGGGGATGAAGCTGATCGCCTCCCATGCGGGGCGGACGACCCGCGCATCCTTGCTTGGCCCGCTGGATCGCATCCTCGGCCTGGGGTTCGGCACCCTCAAAGGCCTGATCATCGCGGTGCTGGCCTTCTCGGTGCTCGCGCTCGGTTATGACACGGTGTGGGGCGTGGCGGGGCGGCCCGCCTGGATTACGACATCGCGGTCCTACCCCTTCGTCAATGCAGCGGCAGACGAGCTGGTCGAGATGATCGCCGAACATCGCCGCAGCGTGGAGGCACAGGCCCAATCCGATCGTAAAGCGGCACTATGAACGATCCGGCGTCCCGGCTTTATACGCCGGAAATGCTCGCGCTTGCCTTGCGTCTAGCCGAATACCCGCTCGATCCGGATTGGCCGCTGACAGGCTTCGCGCGGTCCCCGACCTGCGGCAGCCAAGTTGAGATGGGACTGTCTCTGGGACAAGATGGAACGATAGAAAGCCGGGGCCTGCGCGTTCAGGCCTGCGCGGTGGGCCAGGCCGCCTGCACCATATTTGCCGATGCCGCGCACGGCCGGGGCATCGGCGACTTGCTGGGCACACTGTCCGATCTGGAAAGATGGCTCGCCGGAGATGCTTCGCTGCCAGGCTGGCCGGGCCTCGCGGCGATAGAGTGCGCGCGGACATTTCCGGGCCGGCATGGAGCCATCCTGCTACCGTGGAAGGCCGCCATTCATGCGCTTTCCAAGCAGGATGACAACGGCTAGAGCGTTGCCCGAAGCGGGAGGGAAGGCATCCAGATGGGGACAGTATCGGCAAGCGTGGAAGGCGAACCAAACCGGCGGGAAATCCGCATGGTCGTCACGGCATCGTCCGCAGGTACGGTCTTCGAATGGTATGATTTCTTCATTTATGCAACCCTGACGACAAGCGGGATCATCGGCAGCACATTCTTCCCTTCGGGCAACCCCGCATTGCAGACCTTGCTCGCCTGGGCCGGGTTCGCGGTGGGTTTCGGCTTCCGGCCGTTGGGCGCCATCCTGTTCGGCTATCTCGGTGACAGGCTGGGGCGCAAATATACCTTCCTCGTCACCATCACGCTGATGGGCGTGGCCACGGCCGGGATCGGCCTGATCCCCTCCACCGCCGCGATCGGTGCCGCAGCGCCACTGCTGCTGATCCTGTGCCGGATAGGGCAGGGGCTCGCGCTGGGCGGCGAATATGGCGGGGCGGCAATCTATGTTTCCGAACATTCGCCCCCCGGCAAGCGCGGCTTCTACACCAGCTTCATCCAGGCCAGCGTGATCGGCGGCTTCGTATTGAGCCTGGCGATCGTGCTGCTGACAAAGGCGATGATGAGTGAGGACGTGTTCATCGACTGGGGCTGGCGTCTGCCATTCCTTTTCTCGCTGCTGCTGCTGGCGGCATCGCTGTGGATGCGGCTGATGCTGTCGGAAAGTCCGGTATTCCGCGCGATGCAGGCAGAAGGCGAGATCAGCCACAATCCCTTTGTCGAGAGCTTCACCTATCCGGGCAATGCCAAGCGGATCTTCGTTGCGCTCTTCGGTGTCGCCGCCGGGCTGACGACAATATGGTACACCGCGATGGTCTACAGCCTGGAGTTCCTCAAGGGACCGGCGAATGTGCAGGATACGGCCGCGGAACTGATCGTGTGCGGTGGAGCGCTGCTGGGCAGCATAATGTTCGTGGTGTTCGGCAAATGGTCCGACAAGGTGGGTCGAAAGAAGCCGATCATCATCGGCTACATTCTGACGCTGCTTGCCCTGTTTCCCCTGTTCTGGGCCATGGGCAACGCCGCCAACCCCTCGCTCGAGCAAGCGGCGAAAAGCGCGCCGGTGGTGGTTTCCGGCGCAGATTGCCATTTCGATCCCTTCGCCAAGGAACAGGCAAGCGATTGCGGCAAGGTGCTGGCGCTGCTGACGGCGAAGGGCGTTCCCTACGCGCTCAAACCTGGAAACGGTGTCTCGGTCGCCGTCGGGGACACCATTGTCGAGCAGATGGACCCCGCCGCTGTCGAATCCGCCCTGATGCAGGCAGGCTACGACTTCAATCCGGTGACCCCTTCGACCCGCGACATTGCCATCATCATCCTTTGCCTCTTGGCGCTGAGCGTGCTGTCCGGCATGACCTACGGCCCGGTCGCCGCCTTGCTGTCGGAGATGTTTCCACCGAAGATCCGGTACAGCTCCATGTCGATTCCCTACCATTTCGGCACGGGCTATTTCGGCGGGTTCCTGCCGTTCATCGCCAGCTATATCGCGGCCAGCACGGGCGATCCCTATTCTGGCCTATGGTACACCTGGGGGGTGGTGCTGATGGCGCTGGTGGTCGGCCTGTGGGGCATTCCTTCCGGGCCACCGCGGGATTTTGCCGAAGATAATGCCTGATCACCCTGTTCCGCCTCCTCCTACATTACGCCTGAAGCTGGACCACGATGCGCTTGCCAGGAACTGGCGGGCGCTGGATCGGCTGTCCGGCGGCGCGCGTGCGGGAGCCGCGGTCAAGGCCGATGCCTATGGCCTCGGCGTCGCAAAGGCCGTGCCCCTTTTGCGTGATGCCGGGGCGCGGGATTTCTTCGTCGCACACTGGAGCGAAGTCCCCGAGGTCATCGAGCACATTCCGGCCAGCCAGCTCTCCGTGCTGCATGGACCGGTGCACACAGACGATTGCACCTATGCTCGCGCGCTCGGTGTGCGGCCAGTCATCAACAGCCTGTTCCAGGCGCGGCTGTGGCTGGACAGCGGAGGAGGACCTTGCGACCTCATGGTCGATACCGGGATCAACCGGCTCGGCTTGCCACTTGCTTCCCTGTCCGATCCATTGATCGCCCGGCTTGACATTGACGTCCTCATGTCTCATCTCGCCTCGGCGGATGAAGACGTGGCGCAGAATGCGGAGCAACTTCGCCGCTTCGGCGAAGCGTGCCGGGCGATACCAGCCCGCCGCCGCAGCCTTGCCAACAGCGCGGGAATTACCCTGGGCAAGGATTATGCGTTCGAGCTCACTAGGCCCGGGCTTTCGCTCTATGGCGGCATTCCCCGCAACGAGCTCCTTGCCGAGATCGGCCAGGTGGCAAGGCTGGAGGCAGCGATCATCCAGCGGCGCGACCTGTCGGCCGGCGATAGCGTCGGTTACAACGCCACTTTCACCGCCACCCGCACCATGCGAGCAGGCGTCGTTTCCCTGGGATATGCCGACGGCTTCCTGCGGTGCTGGTCGGAAAAGGGTTTGCTGCGCAGCAATGGAAGGGAACTGCCTCTGCTCGGACGGGTCTCGATGGACATGGTGGTCGTGGACCTGACCGAAGCACCCGATCTGGCGGAAGGGGATTGGCTGGAAGTTCCGTATCACCTGCCGGATGCGGCAGCCGTCTCCGGTTTGTCGCAGTACGAGTTGCTCACTATCCTGGGGCGGAGATTCAGGCGCGGGTAATCGTTAACGGCAAATTTATTGCACTGCACATAATGCACGTGCTAAATGCAACAAGTGGGGCAGCAAGAGGAGTCCGGCGATGGCAGCGCCTGACGAGGCCAAAAAAGGGCCTGTCATTATCAAGAAATACGCCAACAGGCGTCTCTACAATACCAGTTCTTCCAGCTACATCACGCTTGACGATCTTGCGAAGATGACGCGTGAAGGCATCGATTTCCAGGTGCTGGACGCCAAGACGGGCAATGACATCACCCATTCCATCCTGACCCAGATCATCATGGATGAGGAAGCGAACGGGGAACAGCTGCTCCCGGTCAGCTTCCTGCGCCAGTTGATCTCCATGTATGGCAATTCGATGCAGGCGCTCATGCCGCATTATCTCGAAGCCTCGATGGAAAACTTCTACGCGAACCAGAAGAAGCTCCAGCAAGCCTTTACCGATGGTGTGGGCGACAATCCGCTGGCGAAGATCGCGCAGACCAACATGGCAATGTTCAAGGCCGCCGCCGCGGCCCTGATGCCCAAGGGCGCCCAGCCTGTGGAAGAGCCAGCAGCACCCTCCGAAGGCAACGAACTAGATGCCCTGCGCAAGCAGATGGCGGAGATGCAGAAGCGTCTCGATGCGCTGAGCAAATAGCTGGCGAGACCATCAGGGCGGCGGGTTCGCGCGCCATCCACATTTTGGCGCAGCGCCAAGGCAAGCCGCTCGACATAAGCGGCAATTGCCGTAATGAGGCGCGGCAGAATTCACCCATCAACAGGAAGCATTTTCGTGTCCGCCATTCGCCATGCCCTCTCGATCACGCGCGCCGAGGATTTCGCCCAATGGTATCAAGCGGTGATCGCGCAAGCCGACATGGCGGAGGAATCCGGCGTGCGCGGCTGCATGGTGATCAAGCCCTGGGGCTATGGCATCTGGGAGCGGATCCAGCGCCTGATGGATGATCGGATCAAGGCCGCCGGCGTTCAGAACTGCTACTTTCCATTGTTCATCCCGCTCTCCTACTTCGCCAAGGAGGCGGAGCATGTGGAAGGCTTCGCCAAGGAAATGGCGGTGGTCACCCATCACCGCCTGATCGCCGGCGAGGGCGGGGGGCTGGTCCCAGATCCCGAAGCGAAGCTGGAAGAGCCGCTGGTGGTCCGCCCGACCTCCGAGACCGTGATCGGCGCCGCCATGGCGCGCTGGATACAAAGCTGGCGCGACCTGCCGATGCTGACCAATCAGTGGGCCAATGTGGTGCGCTGGGAAATGCGGACCCGGATGTTCCTGCGCACGTCGGAATTCCTCTGGCAGGAAGGGCATACCGCGCATGAGGATCGCGCGGATGCGATGAGCGAAACGCTCCGCGCGCTGGAAATGTACCGGTCCTTCGCCGAGGATGTGCTGGCGATGCCGGTGATCGCCGGCGAAAAGCCGGAGAATGAGCGCTTCCCCGGCGCGGAAGCTACCTACAGCATCGAGGCGATGATGCAGGACGGCAAAGCGCTGCAGGCGGGCACATCGCATTATCTCGGCACCAGCTTCGCCGAGGCGGCGGGCATCCGTTACCAGGATCGCGAAGGCGGGCAGCAGCTTTGCCACACCACGAGCTGGGGCGTTTCCACGCGGTTGATCGGCGGCGTGATCATGACGCATGGCGACGATGACGGGCTGCGCGTGCCCCCCGCTATTGCGCCGCAGCAAGTCGTGATCCTGCCGATGCTGCGCGACGATGCGGGGGATGCCGCGCTGCTCGAATATTGCGAAGCCCTGCGCAGCAGGATCGCAACGCAAACCGCCTTGAGCGAGCCAGTCAGGGTCCTGCTCGACAGGAAGCCCGGCAAGGCTACGGCCAAACGCTGGGACTGGGTGCGCAAGGGCGCCCCGGTGATCCTCGAGATCGGCGGGCGCGACATGGAAGCCGGGAAGGTCAGCCTGCTGCGCCGTGACCGCTTGTGGAACGCCGCGGGCAAGAGTGATTTCGCCAGCCCCTCCGCCGAGGAATGCGCGACCGGGATCGGCGCCCTGCTCGAAGAAATCCAGGGCGGGTTGTTCGCCGAGGCGCGGCAACGCCGCGACGCCAATATCACGCGCGGCGTGGACAGCCTCGATGCGCTGTCCGCCTTCTACGCGGAAGATCAACGCCATCCCGGCTGGGTCGAGGTGCAATGGTCGAAGCCGACCGGGGCAGCCCTCGACCAGGTGGTCGAGCAACTGAAAGCCCTGAAGCTCACCATCCGCAATGTGCCGATGGATGCGGCCCCCGCCGACGGCGCCTGTATCTTCACCGGCGCCCTGGCAGTCGAACGCATCTTCATCGCCCGGGCCTATTGAATTGGCGCGCAAGCCCAAACCCGCTCCCGGCCTGCCCAGCAGGCAGCAGATACTCGACTTCATCCAGAGCAGCGACACCCCCGCCGGGAAGCGGGAGATCGCACGCGCCTTCGGCCTGAAAGGGCAGGAGAAGATCGCGCTCAAGGCCTTGCTGCGCGACATGGCGGACGAAGGGCTGATCGACGGCAAGCGAACCGCCTTTCACCGGATGGGCGGTTTGCCGAAGGTGACCGTGTTGCGCGTTGTCGATACCGACGATGGCGAGGCGATCGCGATACCGGACAGCTGGCAGCCGGACGACGCCACTCCGCCGCCGCGTCTGCGGCTGGTGGAAAGCCGGAAGGGGCCTGCCTTGCGGGTGGGGGATCGCGTGCTGGCCCGCACCGAGGAAGCGGGGGAAGGCTGGCGCGCCTATCCGATGAAGAAGCTGCCGGCTCAAGGCGAAGCGATGCTCGGCGTGGTCGAGCTCGACGGCGCGGGCAAGGGCTGGCTCGCGCCGGTCGACAAGCGCGTCCGCAACGCCGCCCCGATTGCCGATCTGGGCGGCGCGGAGCCGGGCAATCTCGTGCTGGCCGAAGCTGCGGGCCGCAGCCCTCGCGCGGGCGTGAAGGTCATCCAGGTGCTGGGCGATCCGCTGGCCCCGCGCGCATTCAGCCTGATCGCGATCCATAAATACGGCATTCCGAATGTGTTCGGATCGGAAGTGCTGGCCGAGGCGGAGGCATCCGCCAAGCTGCCGCTGAGCGAGGACCGGCGCGAGGATCTTCGCCATCTCCCCATCGTGGCGATCGATCCGGCTGACGCGCGCGATCATGATGATGCGATCTGGGCGGAGCCGGACGGGGCTGGGGGCTTCCGGGCGATCGTGGCGATTGCGGATGTCAGCTTCTACGTCCGTCCGGGCGGGAAGCTGGACCGGGAGGCGCGCAAACGCGGCAATTCGGTCTATTTCCCGGACCGCGTCGTTCCCATGCTGCCGGAAGTTCTGAGCGCAGATGTCTGCTCGCTGCGGGCAGGAGAGGACCGCGCAGCAATGGCCTGCCATCTGGAAATCGATGCGCAGGGCAAGCTCAAGGCGTGGCGGTTCTCGCGCGCCCTCGTGCGCATCGCGGAGAATGTCGCCTATGAGGCCGCGCACGCAAGGATCGACGAGGGTGAGGCTGATGCAAGCCTGACCAATCTCTGGGCCTGCTGGCGATTGCTGGAAGCGGCGCGCAAGCAGCGCGATCCGCTGGAACTGGAACTGCCGGAACGCCGGGTCATGCTGGACGATCAGGGCAAGATAGCCGAAATCGCCATTCGCGAGCGGCTCGATGCGCATCGCGTGGTGGAAGATTTCATGATCGCCGCCAATGTCGCGGCGGCCAAGGCGCTGGAGAGCAAGGTCTCGCCAGTGGTCTACCGCATCCATGAGCCGCCGGGCCGGGAAAAGCTGGTCGCGCTGCGGGAGTATCTTGACACATTCGGGCGCAAGCTCGCGCTGGGGCAAGTCATCACGCCGGGCCTGTTCAATCGCATGCTGAAGGACGTCGCGGATGAAAGCGAGAAGGCGCTGATTATGGAAGCCGTCCTGCGCAGCCAGACGCAGGCCTATTACGGCCCGCGCAACGCCGGGCATTTCGGCTTGGCATTGGGCAGCTACGCGCATTTCACCTCGCCGATCCGCCGCTATGCGGACTTGCTGGTCCACCGCGCGCTGGTCGACGCCTTCGGGCTCGAGCAGCCCCGGCCGGCCGAAGGATCCATCCCCGCCGCCACCGGTCTCTCGGATCGCGACCGTAGCGATCTGTCGCGAGTCAGCGAAGCGATCAGCGCCGCCGAGCGCCGGGCAATGGAGGCTGAGCGGGAAACGATCGACCGTTATGTCGCGGCCTGGCTTTCCGCCAAGGTGGGAGAGGTCTTCGAGACCCGCATTACCGGCGTCCAGCGTTTCGGCCTGTTCGCCACCATCATGGGACTGGGCGGCGATGGGCTGGTTCCCGTCTCAGTGCTCGGCCCCGAACGCTTCCATTACGATGAAGGCGCCCATACACTGACAGGTGAGCAAACCGGCACGCGCTATGCCATCGGCGATCGCCTGCCGCTCCGCCTGGCCGAGGCGAATCCACTCACGGGCGCGTTGAAGTTCGAACCGGTGGAAGGCGCCGGCGCCCCCATCGAACCGCGCGGCGGCAAGCCGCCGCCCCGCAAGAAGGGGAAATACATCGTCGGCCAGCGGGGCCGGCCTTCCAACATCAGGCATCAAGGCAGAAAAAAGCGGTAGACCGGCTGCTGGCAGATTGTGGGGACATTCTACTTGGTTGAGCCACAGAATGACGCGGAGGGGAGTGCAATGAATCCGAGGAAGTCCGAGGATCTCTCCTAGCACATCGAGTCGTTGGCGCTTGAGGCAGAAACACATGACATCTTAATTACAATAGGGGTGCTATCCTCTTTCCTAAGAGGGGGCCATATTGCCAGTCATATGCAATGCGATGTTTGCCAAGGCCATCATAGGCGTGGCGATGTTCGTGTTCATAATTGGCCTTTTCCGACCAAGTATTACGCGGGAGGATGGCGTGGTGGAATGGACTACGGCGCTGACCTTTCTCACCACTGCGGCGATTGCCAGCTATCTTGCCGTGAAATCGGGCCTTTTGCATAAAAGCCGGGATCGCATCGCAATGGCAGGGGTTGCTGCCTTCGCGTTGCTGCTCTCCCTCAGCGAGCTAAGCTTCGGTGCACGCCTTTTCGGAGTTGAGATGCCGGCGATGAAGGGGGGCGGCGAATTCGACGGCGGTCATGACGTCGTGATCTGGACCATGCGCAAGATTGCTGTTGCCGAGCCGTCGACCCAGATGGCGCTGGCTGTCTGCAGCGGCCTGAGCATGGCTGTCGCCATCGCATGGGCGTGGCAACGGCGAATACATCATGGCAGAGCGATATGGTTGCTTCTGGATCATCCGGTCCGCTTTCGCTTCGCAGTCACCATCCTCCTGCTGGCGTGCGCTGTAATACTGGACCTTCTGCCTTATCATAAGATCGGCATATTGGAGGAGGCGCTGGAATTTGCGGCCAGCGTCGCCATGCTGATGACCGCGATCGCAGCAATCAATTCGTCGGAGAGCTTTACCGTGGCCGCAACGCCTGCGCCCGCTGCATGACCGGCGCGAGGTCCGCTCTTAAATCGACAGTCGTTGATGCCGGGCATGCGACCCGGAGAGAAAGGAGCTTCCATAAATGCGCGCCTTGTTGCGCATTCCAAAACCATCCTTCATCGTAGAAAATCTATTGCTTTGGACTTTGCAGATCGCAGAGTCGACGCCTTGCCATTGACTCAAGCCCAATGGGAATTCCTCAAATATCCCCACATCCTGGAACAACCAGGCTCAACTCAAGCGGTCGATATCCTCTTCGCTCAACGCGCCGGGAATCACGAATAGGGGGCAGGAAAGCGTTCCCGCATTCTGGGAAAAGTCTGTTACCAGCGGGCCTGGATTACCTTCCGCCGCCGCGCCAAGTACCAATGCGGCTACCTCGGGATGCTCGGCGAGATATTCATGCACCACGTCCTTTCCATCGCCAACCCGAACGGAAATGCTTGGCATCCTGCCACTCTCGCTGAGGATATTGCCTGCGGCGCCCGTCGCGATCACTTCGGCGCGATCACGGGCTTCGGCCTCGATCGTTGCCTGCACGCCGCCAAACGCATTGAAGCTTTGCGGAGGAACCAGTGCAAGGATATGCACCGCGCCATCGGTCTTGGCCGCACGCCTGGCGGCAAAGCGCAAGGCTACCCGGGCCTCGTCGGTTTCGTCCATTATAACCAGATATACACGCATCCACCGCTCCCAGAAACACCTATATGGTTATCTCTATTGATACACCAACCCTCTTGCCGCCATCGCACTTATCGGCCAGATAGGTACAAATATTCAGCAATGGGAAGAGTTGAACTGCCATGCCCACTTCGATCAAGATGCCTGCACTCTCGCCCACGATGGAAGAAGGTACACTGGCGCGCTGGTTGGTAAAGGTCGGTGATACAGTATCCGCCGGCGATATCATGGCGGAAATTGAAACCGACAAGGCCACGATGGAGTTCGAGGCAGTCGATGAAGGCACCATCGTTGACATTGCCGTCCCCGAAGGAACCGAAGGCGTGAAGGTGGGCACGGTGATCGCGACGATCGCCGCGGAAGACGAAGATCCCGGCGCAGCGAAACCCACAGAGTCTGTCAAGCCGGCAAAGACTGAGGAAGCCGCGCCTGCCGCAAAGGCGGAGCCGGAAAAGCCCAAGACCGTGGAAAAGGCTCCCGCGCCGGAAGCGAAGCCGGCCCCCACTGCCACAGCGGCGGGCAATTCCGGCCAGCGCATCCTTGCATCGCCGCTGGCGCGAAGGATTGCCGCGCAACAAGGCATCGACCTTTCGACCATCAGGGGCAGCGGGCCGAACGGGCGGATCGTGAAGGCCGATGTGGACGGCCTGCACGGCGCGGCAGCGGCTCCCTCGGCTCCGCAAGCCCGCCCCGTTCCGGTTGCGCCAACGGAAATTCCGGATTTCGGCATTCCTTACGAGGCGGAAAAGCTCAACAATGTCCGCAAGGTGATTGCCCGCCGGCTCACCGAAGCGAAGCAGCAGATTCCGCATATCTATCTCACCGTCGATGTGCGGCTCGACGCCTTGCTGAAGCTGCGGAGCGAACTCAATGCTTCGCTGGAAGGGGAGGGCCGCAAGCTCTCCATCAACGACCTGCTGATCAAGGCCCTGGCCAAGGCGCTCGACCGCGTGCCGCAATGCAATGTCAGCTTTGCCGGCGAGGAACTGCGCAGATATACCCGCGTCGACATCTCGGTTGCCGTGGCCGCACCGAGCGGGCTGATCACCCCCATTGTCACCGATGCGGCGAAGAAATCCGTCTCGGCCATTGCGAGGGAGATGAAGGGCCTGATCGAAAAGGCGCACGAGGGGAAGCTGCAGCCGCATGAATATCAGGGCGGCACTGCCAGCCTGTCCAATCTCGGCATGTACGGCATCAAGCAGTTCGAGGCGGTGATCAATCCGCCCCAGGGCATGATCCTTGCCGTCGGCGCCGGGGAGAAACGGCCGTTCATCGTCGATGACGCGGTGTCCATCGCCACGGTGATGAGCGTGACCGGCAGCTTCGACCATCGGGCGATCGATGGCGCCGATGCGGCATTGTTGATGCAGGCCTTCCAGCAGCTGGTGGAAAGTCCGCTGGGAATCATCGCGTGAGATCGATCCGGGCCTGGCTGCCGGGAATGGTGGCCTGCCTGGCCTTTGTGGCCCCTCTCAGGGCGGAACATCCGAAGGATGGCCATCCCGTGATGGTGGGCAGCGAGGGGCCGGAACTGGATGCATGCGTTGCGGTCGGTCGCGTTACCGGCCTCGATCCGGAAGGGGACAATTATCTTGCGGTTCGCGCCGCGCCCCATCTTTCCGGGCACGAGAACGATCGCCTCGACCCAGCCACGCTGGTCTGGCTGTGCGACAAGGACGGCGAGTGGCAGGGCATCGTCTATCCGCATGGCGCCTATCAGGATTTGGGCGATTGCCGGGTGAGCAGCCCGGTTGCCGTGCCTGAACCCTATGGCGGCCCTTGCCGGCATGGCTGGGTCCTCGCCAAATATCTCGATCTGGTGGCAGGATAGGAAATGGCAATCGACAACAGCTTCCGGGATCCGCTGATCCGCGTCACGGCCATGCCCAAGGATACCAATCCCTATGGGGGCGTGTTCGGCGGATGGCTGATGAGCCAGATGGCGCTCGGCGCCGGCTCGCTCGCATCGCGCCAGGCCAATGGCACCGCAGTGGTGGTGCATGCAACGGATTTCACCTTTCCCGGGGCCATGGCGGTGGGGGATGAACTGTCCGTCTATGCCGAAGTCGCGGCGGTCGGGAATACATCGTTGACTATCGCAGCCGAAGCCATCGCGCGCGAACGCAATGGCGAGGTCACACAAGTGGTGGCGCGCGGAACCTTCAAATTCGTCGTGCTCGACGGGGAAGGGCGGCCTCGCACCATCGGAAAGCTCGCAGTCAAAGCGGCGGCGGAGGAATAATGTCCGGCACGTATGATCTTATCGTTCTCGGGTCTGGCCCCGGCGGCTATGTCGCGGCGATCCGCGCGGTCCAACTCGGGCTGAAGACCGCGATCGTGGAGCGGGAAAGCCTGGGCGGGATCTGCCTCAACTGGGGCTGCATCCCGACCAAGGCGCTGCTGCGCTCGGCCGAGATCTATCACTACATGCAACATGCCAAGGATTACGGCCTCGCCGCGGAGAAGATCAGCGCGGATCTGGAGGCGGTGGTCAAGCGCAGCCGGGGCGTGGCGAAGCAGCTCAATCAGGGCGTCACGCATCTGATGAAGAAGAACAAGATCACGGTGCATATGGGCGAGGGCGCCTTCAAGTCCGCCAATACGCTGGAAGTGAAGGGCGAGAAAGGCACGGAAACTCTCACGGCCAAGCATATCATCGTCGCGACGGGGGCGAGGGCGCGCGATCTTCCCTTTGCTCCGGCTGACGGCAAGCGGGTGTGGACCTATCGCCATGCGATGACCCCGCCGGAAATGCCCAGCAAGCTACTGGTGATCGGCTCCGGCGCGATCGGGATCGAATTCGCCAGCTTCTACAACGATATGGGCGCGGATGTGACGGTGGTCGAAATGCTCGACCGGATCGTGCCGGTCGAAGATGCCGAGATCTCCGCCTTCCTCGAAAAGGCGCTGACGAAGCAGGGTATCAAGGTCATGACTAGCGCCGCGCTGGAGGAACTGAAGCCCGGTGCAGACAAGGTTTCTGCCAAGATCAAAGGCAAGGACGGCAAGGTCACTTCCAGCGAATACAGCCATGTGATCGTCGCCATCGGCATCCAGCCCAACACCGAGAATATCGGTCTCGATAAGCTAGGCGTGAAGACGGATCGCGGTTTCATCCAGATCGACGATTATGGCCGTACAGGCGTGAAGGGCGTGTGGGCGATCGGCGATTGCACGCCGGGGCCGTGGCTGGCGCACAAGGCCAGCCATGAAGGGGTGACGGCTGCGGAGGCTGTCGCAAAGGAGCTCGGCAACAAGGATGTTCATCCGCATCCATTGGATCGGCGCAACATTCCCGGCTGCACCTACTGCCATCCGCAAATCGCCAGCGTCGGCCTGACCGAGGCCAAAGCCAAGGAAGCCGGTCACGAGATCAAGGTCGGCAATTTTCCGTTCATCGGCAACGGCAAGGCTATCGCGCTGGGTGAAGCGGAAGGCTTCATCAAGACGGTGTTCGATGCAAAGACCGGCGAATTGCTGGGGGCTCACATGATCGGCGCGGAAGTGACCGAGCTGATCCAGGGCTATGTGGTCGGCAAGCAGCTCGAAACGACGGAATCCGAGCTCATGCAGGCCATATTCCCGCACCCGACCTTATCCGAGATGATGCACGAAAGCGTGCTCGCCGCATACGGACGCGCCTTGCACTTCTGACAATCGTCGCGCCTCCCATCCCATCCTGCACGTTTCGTCTCCCGCGCGGGAGCCTTCAGAGGTTTCCGGCGTTGAAGGGCTACGGAGACGAGCGATGGAATATGAAATCGATTTTCAACCGTTGGATCCGATAACCAACAATCCCAGCCTCGATAATGATACTCCCGTAAATCCGCTGCGGCGCGCCAAGATCGCTGCGGACCGAAGGGACCTCAGGAATGGCAGGGGCCCCCGGGCGCTCGCCATTCCTGAAGAAGAAGCCTGCTACTGACTTCCCTCATTTAGACACTGATGACATTACATTGACGCATAGCCTGAGTTTTTGAGGTAGTTGGCGCATTCATCGGGTGGGAAGTGATCGAGCAACGCGCCTATCCGGCGCCATGTGGCCTCGACGGATCGCTCTGCGGCTTTGCGCAGGAGGTGCTTGAGCTTGGCGAAGACCTGCTCGATCGGGTTAAGGTCCGGGCTGTAAGGCGGCAGGAACAGGAGGCGTGCACCCTTGGCCCTGATGGCGGCTCTGACGGCAGGCCGCTTGTGGCTGGAGAGGTTGTCCATGATGACGATGTCGCCGGGTCCGAGCGTGGGGCACAGTTGCTCCTCGACCCATGCGGTGAAGCTGGCCGCGTTGATCGGCTGACCGAAGACGAAGGGCGCATCGATTCGGTCGCAGCGCAGCGCGGCGATGAAGGTCATCGTCTTCCAATGGCCATAGGGCGCCTTGGCATGGAGGCGCTGGCCGACCGGAGCCCAGCCCCGCAGCGGCGCCATGTTGGTCTTGGCCCAGGTCTCGTCAACGAAGACGAGGCGTGCCGGATCAGGCCGGGCTTGAAACTTCATCCACTGCGCGCACCGCCGGGCGATCTTCAGCCTCAGTTGCTCGGCGGGGAGAACGCTTTTTTTTGAAGCTCAACCCCTCGGCATGGGCGAAGCGCCAGACTTGCACGTAATCGACCTTCACCCCGCGCTCAGCCAGCTCGGCAACCAACCCGCGCAAGGTGAAGTCGCTGCCCGTCCGTTCCAGCAGCCAGTCGCGCAGGTCGCCTGTCAGCAGCCGGGCCTTGTGGCCGCCGATCTGTGCAGGCGCGACAGTCCCGGTCTGCCGGTGCCGCTTCACCCACTTGATCGCGCTGCTCTCCGAAATCCTGAAGGCTCGTACCATGCCATGCTGGCCTCCATCTCCAGCAGACATCGTGAATCACATCTCGCAGCGCTTGGGAATCCCCAATCGAGTCAATCCAATGTCATCACGCTCTAGTCGCCTTGCCCAGCGCCTGATCGAGATCGGCGATAAGGTCATCCGCATCTTCGATACCAATCGAGAGGCGCACCACATCGTCCCCCGCGCCCGCCGCCTCTCGTTGTTCCGGCGTCAGCTGGCGGTGGGTGGTCGATGCAGAATGGATCACCAGCGAACGCGCATCCCCGAGATTGGCCAGGTGGCTGAACAGCTGCAGCGCATCGACCAGCTTGATGCAGGCCTCGTAACCGCCTTTTACACCGAATGTGAACAGCGCCCCGGCGCCCTTGGGGTAAAGCTTTTTCGCGCGCTTGTAATAAGGCGATGATTTGAGCCCCGCATAGGATACGAAGCTCACCCGGTCATCCGCTTCCAGCCACTCGGCGACTTTCCTGGCGTTGGCAACATGCTTCTGCATCCTCAGACTCAAGGTTTCGATACCAAGAATGGTCTGAAAGGCATTCATCGGGGCCATGGTCATCCCCAAGTCCCGCAAGCCCACCGCATGGCTGTGCAAGGTATAGGCCAACGCTCCGAACGCCTGGTGAAACGTCAATCCATGATAGGCGGGTTCCGGTTGGGAAAGCGACGGGAACTTGTCGGATGCCGACCAGTCGAACTTTCCGGAATCGATAATCGCGCCGCCCATCGAGGTCCCGTTGCCTGATAGATATTTCGTCGTGGAATGGAGCACGAGGGTCGCCCCTTGGTCGATCGGCTTGCAGAGATAGGGCGTGGCGCTGGTGTTATCGACGATCAGCGGCACGCCCTTGCGGTCTGCGATGGCCGCGATCTTCGGCAGGTCGGTGACATGCCCGCCGGGATTGGAGACGCTTTCGCAGAAGATCGCCTTGGTCCGCTTGTTGCAGGCCCGCGCCACTTCACCGGGATTTTCGAGATCCACAAAGCGGCTCTGCCATCCGAACCGTTTGATCGTGTGCGAAAACTGCGTGACCGAACCACCATAGAGCCGATTGGAGACGACAACGTTGTCGCCGGGCATCATCAGGGGGAACAGCGCCATGATCTGCGCGGCATGGCCGGATGAACAGCAAGTCGCCCCAGCACCTCCTTCAAGCGCCGCAAGCCGCGCCTGCAAGGCATTTACGGTGGGATTGGTCAGCCGGGAATAGATGTAGCCCACTTCCTCCAGATTGAAGAGGCGCGCCGCATGATCCGCATCCCGGAAGAGATAGGCCGTATTCTGGTAGATCGGCACCTGCCTCGCGCCCGTCGCCGGATCGCCATCCCACCCTGCATGGACCTGCAATGTGTCGAAGGACAGCGCGGGGGTTTCTGCGTTGGTGGACATGTCACTCCTCTCAGCCGGGATCGCTTCAGATATTCTGCTCAAGACGACGATGCTTACCTGCTTCCGCATGGTGGCGACAAGTCCGTGAAGAATGAACCGGCCCGAGCAGTTTTCCGCGAGACGTTCTTATCGTTTGTAAAAGCTGCGGCCCGGAGGGTAGGGTGCCCGATGCCATCGCAAGTCAGTGCGAATGGTCAATGATAAGGGATGGGATGCGCGGATGTTCAATGGTGTGGAAGGAATCGTTCAAACCGGTTTCGTGGTGAGCGATATCGACAGGGCAATCGACCGATGGGTCGCGCGTGGCGCGGGGCCGTTCCGGGTCTTCCGGGATATCGAGGTCGAGCTCACCTATCGCGGTCAGCCTGCCGTGGTGAAGCTGCATCTGGCGCTCGGCCAGTTCGATGGCGTCCAGATCGAACTCATGCAACCGCTCTCGGAAGCTCCCTCGATCTATCATGACAGCTTCCCGGACGGCTTTCCCGAGGAAGGCCTGCATCACGTCGGCATGATCGCATCCGACTATGACCTGTTTGTCGAGAAACATGCCAAGGAAGGCAGGCCGCTGGTCCTCAATGGTGTTTTCTCGGGCTATCGGTTCGGATTCATCGACACGCGCGACACAATGGGCTTCATGCTCGAAGCCTTCGAAAAGACCCCGTCGCTCCTGGCCTTCTTCGACGAGATCAAGGAGCTCAGCCACAAGGAATCGTCCGGCGCGGCGACATGACCGATCGGCATTCCCGGAGAAAAGCAGGGACCAGAAGGCCAAACGCATGACAATTTCCCAGACGCTCGTCGAGAAGGCCCATGATCTCGCGACAGTCTTCGCACAAAGAGCGGGATTAGAGGATGAGCGCCGCGCTCCCCTGGACGAGACCATTCAGGACATGATCGACAGCGGTATCCTGGCAACGCTCGCGCCCGCCATCTATGGCGGACACGAACAGGACTTCGCCACCGCCGCCAGGATCATACAGATATTGAGCGCCGCCAACCCGTCGGCAGGTTGGGTCGCGGCATTCTACATCGGCGCGGCATGGCGGGTGAACCTGTTTCCCGAAGAAGCCCAGCGCGAGATCTTCGCGGACAAGCCCTTTGTCCTGAGCGCCGGACAAGCCGCCCCGCTGCGAGAGGTCATCCGCGTGCCCGGCGGCTATCGCATCAGTGGCCAGACACCCTGGGGTTCCGGCTCGGTCCATGCCGAATGGATCGTCTTCATGGGCATCGCGAAAGGTGGCGACGAAGAACCCGCGCCGATGACATTCGTGGTTCCCCGAGCGGAGACCGAAGTGCTGGATACCTGGCACATCGCGGGCATGCGTGGGACGGGCAGCAACGACATCAAGGTCGAGGACGTGTTCGTCCCGCATCATCGCGCTTCCCCTTTTCTTGACGTGCTCGAAGGAACCACGGCCGGGCAGGCGGTCCATGCCAATCCCATGTATCAATTCCCGTTCATTCCGTTTCTCATGGTGGAAGTGATACCAGTCGTTACCGGGATCATGAGGGGTGCGACGACCGCCTTCGAGGCGCGCGTGCGGGAACGGCATGGCACGATCAGCGGCGCCAAGGCCATTGCCAAGCAGGCCACGCAGATGCGCCTGGGAAGGGCGCTTGCAACCGCCGACGCGGCGGAGACGCTGTTGGTAGACCTGATGGGCTCGCTCAAGCCGCATCCCGGCCAGAGGGACCGGTTGTATCGCAATGCGATGAAGATGAAGGGCGCTTACATCACGGATCTTTGCCGCAATGGCGTGAATGACATCGCGAAGGGGATCGGGGGTGATGGCTTTCGCGATCATTCGCCCTTGCAGCGCTATTTTCGGGATATCAATGTCCTGGCGGTCCACGCCTTCCTGGACATCGACACAGCCGCCGAGACCACCGGCTGCCTCCATCTCGGCCTGCCAACAGACGATCCCCTGATTTGACTGACGCTGCACTGCCGGGGCCATCAGCCCAGCGACAACCTGTCCGTGAAGGAGTGATGCAATGACGGGGACGGCCCGCCTGCTGGATTCATTGAAGGAGATTGACGAGCCCTGGCTCGAACAGGTTCTGCGCGGCGCGGGCTACGAAGCCAGCATAAAAGCCTTCAGGCTGGAGCCGATCGGCGCCGGCAATGTCAGTGATACTGCTCGCATCGTGATCGAGGCGGAAGGAAACGCGCCTCCCTCGGTCGTGGCCAAGTTCCGGCCGGCAAGCGAAGAAGCCCATACGCATGGAATGGGGAGCAAGGCATATTCCATAGAGGCCGGAACATATCAGCTGTTCCAGGAAGTTTCCGATGGTTGCCGGACACCCGTCGTATTCTCGCTGAATGCGACCGACGACAATATCAATCTCGTGATGGAAGATCTCAGCTTCGTCACGCGGCCAGGCAACCAGGTCGCTGGCTGCAGCATCAAGGATGCAGAGGCGACGGTGCTGCAACTCGCCAGGTTGCATCGCACTTTCTGGCCGACCTCAGAGGATAACGCGCCTTCCTGGGCAATTCGCATGCCGATTGCCGGCAATTACTGGGTGGAAGTGCTGCAGACCGCCGCGCCCATTGTTGCGGAACGCTTCGCGGAGGACCTTCCCCCGCAGCATATCGAACTCGTCAGCGAGGCTGCCACGCTGAGCCGCGCCTGGCACGACCTCAGGCATTCCGCGATGACCATCACCCATGGCGATCCCCGCGTTGACAACGTTCTGTTCGATGATGCGCGCGGCGGTGAAGCCATTCTGATCGACTGGCAGGTGACCGGCGTCAGGAACCCGATGCACGATGTCGGTTACTTCCTTTCGGGTAGCGTATCGATAGCGGACCGGCGCAAGTGCGAGCATGACCTGCTTGACCTGTATGCGGAAGAATTCGGCAGGCCTGGCGAGTATACGCGCGGCCAGATCGAAGACGACTATCGCGTACAACTCGTCAGCGGGCTGATGACCACGGCAGCAGCCGTCGCATTGTTGCCTGATATCCCCAAGGTCAATGAATTGCTGCTGGCCCTGCTGGAACGCAACTGCGCCGCAGTTCACGATTGGCAGTCGCTAGGGGCAATCAGGAATTCCGCGTGAGCTGCGCCTGTTGATATTCGAGGAAGATCATCTGGTGCCCGCCATGCGCTACCAGCCGAACGTGACTCCCGCCCGGCCGCCGGTAGATCCCTTCATATTGCTTCCCGCCATGCCGGCATTCACCCAGACATTGTCCGATATTTTCGCGACGACAGCGCCTGAGTAACCCTGCTGCCCCCGGAAAGTCGCGACATTGAACGAAACGGCGAGCGTCTTGTCGGGCGGCATCATGGTGCCACCCATTGCAATGGCGACGGCCGTGCCTGCATAGGCACGCTTGATGTCCACCTGAAGATCAACCACCCTCTCTTCGATCAGGCTCGTGCGGCGATTCAGCGCATCGATGGCGCCGGGGCCAAGGTCCGACAAGGCAAGGTTCCCATCGAGGTCTGCCGTCACATAACGGGTAACCCCGCTTTGCGCGGCGGTGCTTTCCGCCGATACCAGACCGGGGATGGATACGGTCGCCGCAGTGGAACCGAGGGCGATCTGGCCTTGCCGCGTCGCCACGCTGCCTTGTCCCAGCGCTATGCTGTTCTCAGCCAGCGCTTGGGCATTTTCCCCGATGGCTATTGCCCGGCTGGCGCTCGCCAGAGCGCCATTCCCCAGAGCGATGGCGCTCTGGCCATTCGCGATGCTCCGGTTGCCCAAGGCAACCGCTCCGTCGCCATGGGCCTGATTGTCCGCGCCGATGGCAACCGCTCCCCGGCCATTGGCGATATTGGGATCGCCTATGGCCACCGCGCCGTCTCCCGATGCGTGATTCCTCGAACCGATCGACACGGCCATGCCGTAGTCCGCAAGCGCTCCCTTGCCGATGGCAACCGCTGCCGGGCTTCCGGCAATGGCACCTTGCCCGATCGCGATGGCGTCACTTTCGGACGGAGTGGAAAGTAGAGCCACATCGGTCATCAAGCCGTCGAGATCATAACGGAGCTTGCCGATTTCAGTAATCGCTTGTCCCGCGGTCGAATGGGCCGATTGGGCCGTCTGATCGACTTCCTCAAGCCGGATATCCGCCGCATCCTGACGTTGCCCAAGCGCGATAGCTGTGCTGTTCGCCTGCTGGGCTGTCTTCTGGGCGGCACCCGCAGCGGCTTGCGCATCCTGCGCGCTCAACTGTGCTGCACCGGCAGCCAATTGCGCGCTTGCCCCTGTCTCCAAAGCCGTTTCCGCAGTGGTTTGTGCAGTAGCTGCGGCTGCGCCGGCGATATCAGCGCGCGCGCCGGCATCCACTGCCAGTTCCCGGGCCTTCTCGGCCGCGGTGCTTGCCGCTTCGGCTACTTCAAGCGATTGGCTGGCAGTATCCTGTGCTGCGCTGGCCATCGATTGTGCCGCATCTGCCGAGGATTGGGCCGCGTCGGCACGCTCGCTCGACGCTTGCGCCATTTTCTGGGCATTGAGAGCCGCCTCGCTGGCGCTGTCCGAAACGGCAACGGCTTGTCCAGCGGCCGCAAAGGCGTCGGCGGCTGTCGCTTGAGCGGAATCCGCCGTTTCCTGCGCATGCGCAGCTGCATCGATGGCGACGGCCAGTTGACCGACATTCACCGCATCGTAAGTGTCCGATCCTGACGCCACATTGGTGATCTGACGGCGGATCTGCTCGCTCGCATTGCCTACCGACACCTCTCCGGAGGAAACTTCCACCTCCTCCAGAGCAAAGCCGACATATTTCTCAGCCTTGCGTTCGGTGGTCGAATTGCTTCCCAATGCGACTCCATTTTCAGTCATGGCTTTGGCATTTGCGCCAATCGCGACGGCAGCATTTGCCGCACTGCTTGCCTGGTAGCCGACTGCAGTGGCGTCATTGCCGGAGGCCGCGCTCCTGGTGCCGATGGCCGTTGCCTGGACACCGCTCGCTTCGGCCTTGGGCCCGCATGAGAAGGATGCCTCACCGCCAGCTTCAGCTTTCAGAGACAAGCAACCCATTGTCCTGTTTCCTTGTTGCTTGGGGGTGCCGCGTGTCAGGCCTGCGGCGCGGCCTCGAGGGATTGACCCCAGATCTCTTCAGCCGCCGCTCGGGCAGCGGGGTCGTTCCAGTAAAAGCTGTCGAAGTCGGGGGAGAGCGACCGGGTCAGCGCTGCGCCATCGTCCGACAGCGACAGGAACCGCTCGATCGACTGCGCAATGTTCACGACGCGATCGAGATGCGTGCGTGGATCCTCGAGCCGGTAGACGCCCATCTTCTGGGGCGTGACATAGGCGAAGCGGATCTCGGCATTGCCGTGGGCAGCATGGTAGATCGCGCCCTGGCGGGCATGGGGATCGGAGATCTTCGAGGACAGGCGCGCCTGGGTCTTGAGATCCACGATGATCCCGTGCTCGGGAAACCAGAAGTCGAGCCAGCCGATGAACGGCACCGGCACGCCGGGCAGCTGGACCTCGATCCGGTGCTGCCGCGTCTCTTCCGCCGCTGCGGGCACACCATACTGCCGCAGTTCAGCGAGCGCGATGGCGACGGCCGGGGCGATGTTGGCGCGCTCCTTCTCGACCGCCGGGTCGGCAGAAAGCGCTGTCAGCTGGTTGAACCGAGCGATAGCCGCCTCCTGGCAGGTCTCGACCGGTGCCGCGGGATCGAACAGCCCCATCTCGACACCGGCCTCGATGGCCGTGCCTCGGTGGGCGGCAGGTCCGACCATGGACTTGCGGCCCATCAGCTTCTGCATTGCCCACATCGCTGGCTGCGCCACGAACAGGTTGATCGAGGAGGCCGAGAGGTGGTCGAGGCCGTGGCGTTCGAAGGCGCTGGTCACTGGCCGCCCTTCCGCCGGCGCGGACGCGGCTGGTAGGTGACCATGAAATTGCGGATGCGCGCCTCGGTGTCCGGCCAGAGTCGGCGGCCGGCCTTGATCTGGCGAATCAGCTTCCAGTCATTGACCGAGAGCCTGCCAAAGGCGCTCTCGCTGAGCTTGTGTATCCGGAGGAAGGCGTCGATTTCGGAGAGGATCGGGTGCGGTATCATGCCGCCGATTATTACGGGACATATCCTGCATTTCAATCTGCATCCTGCGGAATGAATGCATATTGCGGGAAATGTCCCGCAATGCTAATCCCACACCATGACAGAGAAACCGCTCTTCGATGTCGCGCATCTGCGCCGGGTCCTGGAAGAGGCCACCGGCCCGAGCTCCAAGTGGAATGCGCGCTCGCTCTCGCTCGCTGCCTCGGCGGGAAAGAGCCCGCACCTCGTGCGCGACATCATCCGCGGCAAGAGCTCCAACCCCCAGCTGGAGACGATCCTCGGCCTGGCGAAAGCGCTCGGCATGGACATCGCCCAGTTGATCCCTTCGACCGCCACCCTGATGCCGCGAGTCGGAATGACGGGCGGCGTCGAACGCCTCGAGGTCGTGGGTGCGGTTGCCGCCGGCGTCTGGCGCGAACAGACCGACTGGGCCGAGGAAGACCGCTATTCCATTGAGGTTGGGCCTAATCCCGTCGCCGGCGGCGAGCGCTTTGCCCTTCGGATGGAAGGCCACTCGATGGACAAGATCATCCCGCCCGGCTCAGACCTCGAATGCCTGCGGGTGTCCTACGGCGTGGTCGATCCCCAGCCGGGTGACATCGTCATCGTCCAGCGCGATCGGCACGACCTGCACGAGCTAACCTGCAAGCGGCTCGACCATGACGGGACCAACTTCATCCTGCGCGCGGAGTCGACCCGCGCCGAGTTCCAGGAGCCGATCGTGATTGGCCGCCCGGACGAGGATCACTTCAGCGACGACGGCATCGCCATCATCGGCATTGTGCTTCGCTCGCACCAGAACCTTTTCCGAAGCCGCCGCTGAGGCGCGATGCATTTTGCGGGAAGCAGGAGCCTCTCGACCGGTTGACGAGGGATATATCCCACAATAGCTTTCGCTGAACAGATTACGGGAACGATCCGCATGGGCGGCGTCCCGCAGTCCCAGACCTTCATGCGGAAAGCCTCTATGCAATCCTCTTTTTCCGGGCCGAACGCGGCCTTGCCCCACCAGATGCCGACCGATGCCAGGCTCTCCGAGTTGGGGCGCATCCTCGCTGCCGGCGTGCTGCGCATGCGCGAACAGTCCAGTTCTTTATCTGGTGCTAGCCGAGATAGTTCACTTGGATCACCGACCACCAAGAGCGTCAGTCGTCCCCGGGCACGAGCCCGGATACGAAAGGATGATTGATGCGAGACGATGACAATGCGCAGGTGCTGGCAAGGCTGGCCGCGCTGAAGGCCATGTCGGTCAGGGAACTGAAGGCCGACTGGGCAAAGCTGTTCGGCACCGAGGCGCCGAACAACAGCCGCCCGTTCCTGGAACAGCGTCTGGCCTACCGGATCCAGGAACTGACCTTCGGCGGCCTGTCGAAGCCGGCGCGCCAGCTGCTCGATGCCCTCGCCGACGAGGTCGAGGGCAAGAAGGTCAGGAAGTCGGTGATCAGCGACCCGCGCAACCCGGTGATCGGCACGCGCCTCGTGCGCGAATGGAACGGGGTGGAGCACGTGATCACCGTGCTGCGCGACGGGTTCGACTGGCAGGGTCAGCGCTACAAGACGCTCTCGGCGATCGCCCGCAAGATCACCGGCACGCAGTGGAACGGCTACCGCTTCTTTGGCCTGCGGGAACGAAAGGACGCGGCATGACCGATACGGCACCCCGGCGTCGCCTGCGCTGCGCCATCTACACCCGCAAATCCAGCGAGGAAGGGTTGGACATGGAGTTCAACAGCCTCGACGCCCAGCGCGAGTCCTGCGAGGCCTATGTCGCCAGCCAGCGTGCCGAAGGCTGGGTCTGCATGCGCGAACGCTATGACGATGGCGGGTTCTCTGGCGGCACACTCGACCGGCCGGGGCTCAAGGCCCTGCTGGAAGACGTGGAGGCGGGACTCGTCGACGTCATCGTCGTCTACAAGATCGATCGCCTGTCGCGCTCACTGATGGACTTCGCCAAGCTGGTCGAGGCCTTCGACCGGAACAACGTGACCTTCGTGTCGGTGACGCAGGCGTTCAACACCACGACCTCGATGGGCCGCCTGACGCTGAATATCCTGCTCTCCTTCGCCCAGTTCGAGCGCGAGGTCACGGGCGAGCGCATCCGCGACAAGTTCGCTGCCAGCCGCGCAAAAGGCATGTGGATGGGCGGGTTCGTGCCGATGGGCTACGATGTCGTCGATCGCAAGCTGGTGATCAACGAGGCCGAAGCCGCTACGGTCCGCCACATCTTTCAGCGGTTTGTCGATCTGGGATCGGCGACCCTGCTGACCCGGGAACTGGTGGCGAATGGCATCGTCAACAAGCGGGGCAAGCCGATCGACAAGGGGTTCCTCTACAAGCTGTTCCGCAACCGGCTGTATCTGGGAGAAGCCGTCCACAAGGGCACCAGCTATCCCGGCGAGCATCAGGCCATCATCACGCCTGAGCTGTGGGATCAGGTCCATGCTATCCTGCAGGAAAGCCCCCGGCAACGCGCGGCCAACACCCGCACCCAGACGCCAGCGTTGCTCAAGGGGCTCATCTTCACGGATCGCGGCATCGCCATGACCCCGACGGTGACGAAAAAGGGCAGCCGCCACTACCGCTACTACACCTCGATGGACGCGATCCGGAACCGAGGCTGCGAAGGCCGCGACAGCTTCGTGCGGCTCAATGCCGGCATGGTCGAGGGCGCTGTCGTTCAGCACATCCGGTCGCTGCTGCGCACGCCAGAGATCGCAGCACGGGCCATGGAGGCCGCGCGCCGGACCGATCAGGACATCGACGAGCAGGATGTGGTCACCGCGCTGACGGGCTTTGATGGGCTGTGGGAGTCTCTGTTCCCGGCCGAACAGGCCCGCATCGCCCGACTGCTGATCGAGCGGCTCACGGTCAGCGCCGAGGGTCTTGCGGTCGACCTGCGGACCGAGGGCCTCGGTTCGGTCATTCGGGAAATGGTCACGCCAGAACGGAGACAAGCAGCATGAGCGCACCCACCACTATGCGGGTGTTCATCCCGCTCGCCATCCGCAAGCGCAACGGGCGGCCGAAGATCGTGCCACCCGCGGGCATCGTGCCGGACACCGGCGGGGTGGACCCGCATGTGCTGAAGGCGATTGCCAAGGCGTGGAGCTGGCGGCGGAAGCTCGAAAGCGGTGCAGCAGCGACGATCCAGGACATAGCCGATGCCGAGGGCGTCTCGGACCGCTATGTCGGACGAATGTTGCGGCTGGCCTATCTGGCGCCGGCTGTGCTGGACAAACTGCTGATAGGGCGCGTGTCGCCGGCGGTGTCGATCAAGGATTTGGCAGTGGCGGCTGAGTTTCCTTGGCCAGAGCAGGCGGCGGTAACCTTTGGGCGTGAACATTGTCAGCCTTGTCCCAGCACCAATCCGCCACCAGCGGTAATATCTACCGTAATTCGTCAAACGAAAAACAGGACCGGTCCGCTTCAGTGAAACAGACCGGTCCCGAAATGCGATCATTGATTAAAACCAGGACCGAATTCCGATGAGGAAATTCCATCCACCCAGCTTTTCACCCTGTGTACGCCGAAAATCCGCAGTGCCGCCTAAAGCTCGTTCATACTCGACTCCGACGTAGGGAGCGAACTCGGGCACGAACTGATAGCGCAGGCGAAGACCAAGTTCGGCGGTGGAAAGACCTGAGCCTATCCCAAGTTCGGCCACATCCTGCGCAGCAAAGTTCAGTTCGGCTCGTGGCTGGAGGACGAGCCTCCGGGTTAGGCGCTGATCATATTCCGCTTCGATCCGCGCGGTGACATCGCCCTTGTTTGACACAAACAGCGCACCGTCGATTTCGAACCAGTAAGGCGCCAGACCCTTCACGCCCAAAACAGCATAGGTGCGGTCCGGACCGGTACCGAAGTCCTGCCGGAGGCCCGCCTGGAGATTCCACCACGGATCAAGCGCGCGGTTCCAGAGTGCCTGGACCTCGACGTGTTCCGGGTTCTCGCCGAATCTGCTTTCACCCTCGGTTTTGACCCAGAGCCGGTTGATATCACCGCCGTACCAGCCCTCAGCCTTCCAGGCGAAACCGTCTTTGCCCTCGCCGATGGTTGCTTCCAGTTGATCGATCAGGATCATGCCACTTTTAATGTCGCCATGTTCCTTGCGGACGATTTCGCGGGCAGGAGCCATAGCCGAGGCACCGAAGATGGCATCTGCGGCATGGACTGGGCCGCTCGATGCGGCAGCGGATGGTGGACTTACCGGCGGATCGGGAACGCCAGGGGCATGCCCGGCATATGCGGCATGGGCCTCTTGAGCCGGCGCTGGTGGCATCGCGTGGCCTCCATGCGCATCCGACGAAGGGGATGGAGGTCCATCCGGTTGATCATGTGTGGTGTGCGGAGTGGGGGATTCTACCTCTGTCGCGTGATGGGCGTGGGCGTCGGTCGGAACCTCAACCGGGTCAGCATGATCTTGGTGCTGCGCAACAGCGGGCGATGCCGTCGCGGCAAGGAGGATTGCTGCAAGATATCTCATCACGCATCCCCCTCGAGCGGACGGACAGTGACGACACGGAACATGCCCGCATGCATGTGTAGCAGCAGATGGCAATGAAATGCCCAGTCCCCGGGCGCATCCGCCGTCAGGTCGAAGCTGACCTTGCCGCCCGGCAGCACATTGACGGTGTGCTTGCGGGGGTAGCTGCCTGTATGGCCGTTCACCACCTCGAAGAAATGGCCGTGCAGGTGGATCGGATGCGTCATCATCGTGTCGTTGATGAGGACCACGCGCGCGCGTTCGTTGCGTTCGAAACGGATCGGCTCGACGCCTTCGCTGAACTTTTCGCCGTCGAACGACCACATGAAGCGCTCCATGTTGCCGGTGAGGTGAACCTCGATCGTGCGCTGCGGCGGGCGCGTGTCTGGATTGGGCGTGAGCGACATCAGGTCGCGGTAGGTCAGCACCTTGTGGCCGACATCTTCCAGTCCGACGCCCGGGTCACCGGTGCGGTCGACCGGAGACATGGCGATGGCATCTACGCCGACGCCGACCTTGACGCTGTCGGGCACCTTCGATTTGTCGCGCATGTTCATGCCGCCCATTGAATGGGAACTGCCGTTGCCCGCTGCTGCCGGGCTGGCCATGGCGCCATGGTCCATTCCAGCCATTGAACCATGGTCCATGCCGCCCATGCCCATATCCTTTATGGTGAGCGTGGGGCGCGGGCGAAGCGGTGGCACGGGTGCTTCCATGCCCAAGCGCGGCGCGAACGTGGCGCGCGCCATGCCGGAACGGTCGATCGATTCCGCAACGAGCGTGAACGCTTTGTCCTCGGCCGGCTGGATAATGACGTCATAGGTCTCGGCATTGCCGATCTGGAACTCGTCCACCGTCACGGGCCGGACATTCAATCCGTCGGCGCTGACCACGGTCATTGGCAGGCCGGGAATGCGGATGTTGAAGATCGTCATGGTCGCCGCGTTAATGAAGCGCAGCCGCACCCGCTCGCCGGGCCGGAACAGACCGGTCCAGTTCTCCCGCGGTCCGTGGCCGTTGACGAGATAGGTGTAAGTGGCAGCCGTCACATCGGCGATGTCGGTCGGGTCCATTCGCATCCGGCCCCACATGGCCCTGTCGGAGGCCGACATTTTCTCCTCCGGCCCGCCCTCGATCATGCCAATCAGGGTCTGCTTCTGGCGATTGAAGTAGCCGCCCTCCGCCTTGAGCTTGGTGACGAGGTGGTGCGGATGGAGGAATGTCCAGTCACTGAGCACGATGACATGCTCTCGGTCATAGGCAACCGGATCTGGCTCTGCCGGATCGATAACGATCGGCCCATAATGCCCCTGCTGCTCCTGCAGCCCTGAGTGGCTGTGGTACCAGTAGGTGCCGCTCTGGACGATCGGAAATTCATAGGTGAACGTGGTGCGCGGCTTGATGCCGGGGAAGCTCACACCAGGAACTCCGTCCATCTGAAACGGGACGATCAGCCCGTGCCAGTGGATCGAGCTGTCCTCATCCAGCGTATTTTCAACGTGGAGGCGCACGTTCTGACCTTCGCGCAGCCGGATAAGCGGTGCGGGCAGGACGCCGTTCATGGTGACGGCATGACCGGTGCGCCCGCCAACCGTGAAGGTGCTGTTGGCGATCCTGAGGTGAATATCGTCGCCGGCGAGCATGGGGGAACTGGGTGCGAGGCCCGCCGAACCGGATTGCGCCCAGGCGGGAAAAAGCCCGCTCATGCCGAAGCCGACAAGGCCCGCAGCGCCGGCGCGCAGAAACGAGCGGCGTTCTAAAAGTGCTGTCATATCCATATGTCCTGGGGTTTCCTGTCTGGAAGAAACCCAAAAAATAAACTGGAATCCGGGCGGACAGCGAACCGCCATCCGCCCGGCTGGTTCCTAATGGTTGTGCTGCGAATGCTCCGCCGGAGCCGCATCGCGCTGCTTGTTCTCGCAGCACTCCATCTTTTGCTCGTTGGCCTGCGTATCGCCCGCCTTGTCCTTGCAGCAACAGCATCCCTTGCCCCTCTGCTCGGTCTGAGGAGCATTGTGGCCGGCATGGTCAGGCGTTGTGGGCTGCGTTGCCACAGGTGCTGCAGCCGCCATTGCGACTGCGCTCAAAAGTGTGATCATTGTTCATTCTCCAGAAGATTTGAAAGGATTTCAAATTTCCGGAAACAGGCGTGGAGGCGGGCTAGTGGCCTCAGACGCTATCCCGTACAGACGAGGGGGTGGCTGAGGCGATAAGACAGATCGAACCGGATTTGTCTCCACCGCCAGCTGAGGCGCCACTGGCTCAACCACCGCGCAGGCCATGGCGCAGTCTTGCGTGCCGCTCTGATGCTTGTCGGGTGCCGTCTCGTGATGGCCGGTGCAATCATCCATGGCCATCGGTGTGGCAGTGGTCGCATGGGCAGTGGTCGCATGGGCAGCCGTCGTCCTGTCCGCCATCGAGACGGGCATGACAGACAAGGCCAGGATAACGAGCAGGGCAAGGATCAATCGCAATCGCACCGCCCCCCGCTCTCCTCGTGGAAAGCAGATTTGTTTGGCCAGACGTTGATTGGTCTCAGGTTCACTCTGGTTCGTATCCTTCGAGTCGTGATTACTATCGCACTTGACACTATGTCAGGGTCAAGAGCTTATTGACTCTGACATAGTGTCAAGGTGCATCATTGAGTTCCAATCGAAGGAAACCGTGATGGCCGAGTCGAAACATAGCACGCGTTCGGGGAGCCAGGGTTGTTGCGGCAATCACGGCGACCATCTCGTCGGACAGGTTATCGACCCGGTTTGCGGCATGTCCGTAGATCCACAAAAGACCGCGCATCACGCAACGCACGCGGGCAGCGACTACCATTTCTGCAGCGCCGGATGCCGTGACAAGTTCGTCGCTGACCCCGATCGGTATCTTGGCGCCGTCGCTGTCCCGGTCGCTGATGATCAACCGGGAGTGATCTGGACCTGCCCGATGCATCCGGAAGTCCGGCAGGATCATCCGGGGGCGTGCCCGATCTGTGGTATGGCGCTCGAACCGGCGATGGTCACGGCCGATGAAGGGCCAAGTGCCGAACTGATCGACATGACCCGGCGCTTCTGGATCGGTCTTGTGCTCTCCCTGCCTGTCCTCGTTCTGGAAATGGGGGGACATCTTTTCCCGGCGCTGCATCATCTGATCCCGATGAAGGCTTCGATCTGGATCCAGTTTCTTTTGGCGACGCCGGTCGTTTTGTGGGCGGGATGGCCCTTTTTCCAGCGAGGCTGGGCTTCGCTCAAAACGCGCAATCTCAACATGTTCACGCTGATCGCCATGGGAACCGGCGTCGCTTGGCTCTACAGCGTGGTCGCGGCATTGGCGCCGGGTATCTTTCCTGATGCCTTCCGCGCTGCAGATGGAACGGTCGCGGTCTATTTCGAGGCAGCAGCGGTCATCACCGTGCTGGTACTATTGGGCCAGGTGCTGGAATTGCGCGCCCGCGAACGCACTTCGGGTGCGATCAAGGCGTTGCTCAATCTGGCGCCGAAAACTGCGCGGCGCATCGCTGTTGACGGCAGCGAGGCGGAAATTCCGCTGGAAGAGGTCGCGGTGGGTGATCGGCTGCGGGTGCGGCCGGGTGAAAAGGTTCCGGTTGATGGCGTGGTCGAAGAAGGCCGTTCGGCGCTCGACGAATCCATGGTCACGGGCGAATCCATGCCGGTTACGAAGTCGGTTGACGACACGGTGATCGGCGGCACCATGAACCAGAGCGGTGCCCTGATCATCCGCGCAGACAAGGTCGGACGGGACACCATGCTGTCCCGCATCGTGCAGATGGTTGCCGAAGCGCAACGTTCACGCGCGCCGATCCAGCGCATGGCGGATCAGGTTTCCGGGTGGTTCGTGCCGCTGGTTATCGGCATTGCCATTCTTGCCTTCGCGCTCTGGGGCATATGGGGGCCGGAGCCGCGCTTTGCCCACGGGCTGATTGCGGCGGTATCCGTGCTGATCATCGCCTGCCCCTGCGCGCTGGGCCTTGCCACGCCGATGTCGATCATGGTGGGCGTCGGGCGCGGCGCGGGACTTGGTGTGCTAATCAAGAATGCCGAGGCGCTGGAGCATATGGAAAAGGTCGACACGCTGGTGGTCGACAAGACCGGCACGCTGACCGAAGGCAAGCCCGCCGTCACCCGGATCATCGCAGCGGCGGGATTTGAGGAAGCGGAATTGTTGCGGCTGGCGGCCGGCGTGGAACGGGCGTCGGAACACCCGCTGGCGCTTGCGATCGTCGATGCGGCGCTCAGCCGGTTCATCGAAATCCCTCCCGTCAGCGGTTTCGATTCCCCGACCGGCAAGGGCGCCGTTGGCGTAGTTGAGAACAAGCGCATCACGTTGGGCAACGCGCGCTTCATGACGGAATCGGGGATCGATACCGCGCCTCTTGCTGCCGAAGCCGATGCGCTTCGCGAGGATGGCGCAACGGCAATCTTCATGGGGCTGGACCAGCAGGTGGCAGGCGTGTTCGCTATTGCCGATCCGATCAAGCCAACAACGCCAGAGGCGTTGGCCGCCTTGCGCGCTGATGGCATTCGCGTGGTGATGCTGACCGGTGACAACCGCACGACAGCCGCCGCCGTCGCGCGCCGGCTCGGCATCGATGCCGTCGAAGCCGACGTCCTGCCCGATCAGAAAGCCGATGTCGTCGCGCGGCTGAAGCAGGAAGGCCGCGTCGTCGCCATGGCCGGGGATGGAGTGAACGATGCGCCCGCGCTCGCGGCTGCGGACGTCGGCATAGCAATGGGTCATGGCACCGATGTCGCCATGGAAAGCGCGGGGATGACGCTGTTGAAAGGCGATCTTGTCGGCATCGTTCGCGCCCGGCAGCTCAGCGAGGCGACGATGTCCAACATCCGCCAGAATCTGTTTTTCGCTTTCATTTACAACGCAGCCGGTGTGCCGGTCGCGGCAGGGCTGCTCTATCCGTTCTTCGGCATCCTGCTTTCGCCGATGATCGCTGCGGCGGCGATGGCCTTGTCCTCGTTCAGCGTTGTCGCCAACTCACTGCGTCTCAACCGGGTGAAGCTGTGAACATCGGTGCAGCCTCGCAGGCAAGCGGCGTCTCGCAGAGGATGATCCGGCACTACGAAAAGATCGGCCTGATCCCCGCGCCGCCGCGCCGCGGGAGTGGGTATCGCGATTATTCCGATGCCGATGTTCATCGCCTTCAATTTATCGCCAATGCGCGTGACCTGGGCTTTCCCATCGAGGATATCCGCGAACTCCTTGGGCTATGGAGTAACAACCAGCGCGCCAGTGCCGAAGTGAAAGCACTCGCGCTCGCTCGTGCAGAAGAACTGGGGCGTAAAGCCAGGTCACTACAGGCACTGCGCAGTACATTGCTCGAACTCGCTGAGTGCTGCCATGGTGACGAGCGCCCAGACTGTCCAATCATTGAGCGGATATCTAACCATGCTGCTGCCAGCGCAGCAAGGAATCGGTAAGGAAAGCATTTTGCACCATAGGCCCCGACCAACGCAGTGACCCTCCAATCAATCGGGCTGTTGACCGACCCCACTCGATCCTTCGCCTATTTGGAGCGCTCACCTCGGGTTTTCTCTCGATGCCCGAATGCCGAGATTGGCCCCAAAAGGTACGGTTGATGTTGATTGGAAAAACCTCGGGAATCCGACGTTTTCTGAACCCGAACCTTTTCAGCAGGGGTTCGGGTGAAAAGAGACAAAAGCCGATCAGAGACCGATTTTGGCGTTTTCGGCAGTCTCTGGGGTTCGGTCGCGATCGGCAAAACCGCGCGGAAGCTGGGGATTTTTTGGCCTCGTGAGGCCCATCTCATGGATTCGCGATGAGATGTTGGCGGGCCGAAGCCGACGAAACAGAGAACTACACCTACGCTATAGCCCTACAAA